>NZ_JBALFD010000014.1:0-265147 GCF_036916985.1 Nostoc sp. | reverse complement strand
CGGCATCGCTGTACCTCCCTTGGCTTTTGTAGAGTAAAGCTAAATTGTTCAAGCTAGTAGCCACATCAGGATGGTCGCCAGCAAACAGGCGCTTTGTCATTACCAAAGCATCACTGTATAGTAGTTCGGCATCGCTGTACCTCCCTTGGCTTTTGTAGAGTAAAGCTAAATTGTTCAAGCTAGTAGCCACATCAGGATGGTCGCCAGCAAACAGGCGCTTTCTCATTGCCAAAGCATCACTGTATAGTGGTTCGGCATCGCTGTACCTCCCTTGGCTATAGTAGAGTGCTGCTAAATTGTTCAAGCTACTAGCCACATTGGGATGGTCGCCAGCAAACAGGCGCTTTCTCATTGCCAAAGCATCACTGTATAGTGGTTCGGCATCGCTGTACCTACCTTGGCTTTCGTAGAGTCCTGCTAAATTGTTCAAGCTACTAGCCACATCAGGATGGTCGCCAGCAAACAGGCGCTTTCTCATTGCCAAAGCATCACTGTATAGTGGTTCGGCATCGCTGTACCTCCCTTGGCTATAGTAGAGTGCTGCTAAATTGTTCAAGCTACTAGCCACATTGGGATGGTCGCCAGCAAACAGGCGCTTTCTCATTGCCAAAGCATCACTGTATAGTGGTTCGGCATCGCTGTACCTACCTTGGCTTTCGTAGAGTCCTGCTAAATTGTTCAAGCTAGTAGCCACATTGGGATGGTCGCCAGCAAACAGAGCTTTGCAAACATTTACGCAATCTTCATACCAAGGTTCTGTTAATTTATATAATCCTTGTCCATCATAAAATCTTCCTATACCCACAAATATCCACAGTACTCGATCTTTAGGCATTGATGCTGTGAAAAATGTTTGTGCTTCTGTGGCTTCCTTTATCTCTGCAATTAAACGTTTTCCTATATCTTCAAGATGAAGAATAACATCTTTGAAGAATTCAATATCTTTAGAAGTGGGTGAATTGGGAAGGCTTTGGGCAAGGGTTATCATGGCGGTGACAAAGGTTGTTTCTAAAACCGATTTGGTTTCGCCAGAGTTTGCTAACTCCTCTTGCAAAAACCACCGCACTAAGGCATGAATTTTATAACATCCTTCTCTTTCTTGTACCAGTTGCAGCAAGTTGCGCCCGTAGAGTTGCTTTTTAGCTGCGTTTAATTCATCTTCCGACCAAGTTAGAAGAGGCAAGGGAGCAGGGAGCGGGGAGCCGGTGGGACTGTTTTCTTCAGCTTGAGAGGTGTTTGAATCTCCTACTTGTTCTATGTTTTGACTTTTTGTCGCTACCCAAATAACTAATTCCCAAAGAATTTGTACAGGAGAAAATAAACTCAAAAATTTTCCTAGTTGTTGCACCAGTGGGTCGAGTTCTTCCCAAGTTAAAGTAAATACGGCTTTGACTCCCAGTTGAGTTGAGTTGAGAGTTTCCCGGTCTTGTAAAGCTGCTTCTGTTAATTTACGTTCTTGCAATCGCCCAAACATGATATCTAAAGATATGTCCGGGTCGCGTACCAAATAACCTCCAACTAACTCTATGCCCAAGGGCAAATATTCCAGACATTTACATATTGCTGCTGCGGCTTGTGGTTGGTTTTCAACTCGCCTATCTTTTTCTCCCAACAGTTGTTTTAACAGTTCTAAGGCTTTGCCTGGTTCTTTTTGGGGCGAGAGAACATCTAAGGAAATCTCTTGAATAAAATTCGGGTCTAAATGCCGCAGTCGAGTTGTAACTAAAACTCGGAAGCGGTTATTGTTGGGAACAACTTTGCGGAGGTTGTTTAAATCAGTTACGTCATCGAAGACGATTAAAATTGGCAACTTAGAGTTAGGATATTTAGACCAACACCAGGCGATTTGTTCTTGAAGGCTTAAAAAGCTTCCTCCTAGCTCTTGGGGAATCTCCAAACTGAACTGCAACCGGAAAAACTCTAAAACTTCGGCGGCGAGATTGGTTTCTCTGTTGTTAAACCAGGCAATCCCGCCATAATCTTGTTCATATCGTCTAGCGTATTGGGTGGCTAATTCAGTTTTGCCCACGCCACCCATTCCCGCTATTGCTACATAGTCTCTGCGCTGCAAATCTTCATGCACCATTGTCAGTTCTGTTTCTCGACCGACGAAATTAACAGAACCGCGATAAGGAATAGATTTTGTGGGGCTTAACTTTGTCCGTTCCCCGTCAGACGACTTTGGTCAGTTAAAAATGACTGGGGCGTTAAATGTATTGCCTTGGAAAACATTCTTTATCTCATTTGCCAAATTTTGATAGTTAATACTATTTGGCTGTTGCGGCTGCGATTTCAGCGTATCGGCAAATTCTTGTATAGATTGAATAAATTTAGGATTTGGTTCGGCTTTCGCTGCTTCTGCCAATTCTTTTATTGCTTCTGCCACTTCAGGATTAGCTTTAGCCGCAGATTCCACCTCTAGCAGAGCCTTACCATAATCTAGTGGTTGCTCTGGTGCTTTCTCTATAGCCACTACAGTATGGGGAGACTGTTTTTTCAGCGTGACGAGAAACTTGCCAGTCTTATCCACTAAAGACTCTGTTACTTTTTCGGTTGTTTTTTCTAAAGCTTTGGTGGCTATTATAGTGCCAATTGCGATCGCAGCAGTTTCCAGTATCATATCTTGCTTTGACTATGTGTATGCTATCTAAATATTAATACACCGCCTTTGTTCTAAATTCCCTAATTTTAGTATCTAGCCCTGGTGATTAGAAATCACGGCTATACAAACAAAGTCCGCCTACGCGGACTAATAAAAAATTAAGGGCTTGTTGAAACTCGCGTAGGGAAGTTTTGTCTATGTAGTCGCGACTTCTAGTCGCTTGGTGCAACTGTTTCATTAACAAAAACATGTCTTTCATCAACAAAAACATGTTTTTCATCAACAAGAACATGTCTTTCATTAACAAAAACATCTTTTTCATTAACAAAAACATGTCTTTCATCAACAAAAACATGTCTTTCATCAACAAAAACATAATTTTTGTGATAAATACTGAGTCTCCAGTTATATCAGATACTAATTTGTGAGGATTTTACTGAACTAAAATACAGCTTTAGTAAGGCAAACTAGCTCTAAAGCAGAATAAAAGGGATACATTTATGCCTGGGAAGCAACGTACATATCGCGTTTTAGAAAAAGCTGAATTAAGAGCGGCGGGACTTAAAGCAATTGATCCCAGTATGGATTTTGGGGACGATCGCAACCTACAAAATATGACAGAACTAATTGAGCAGTACCGGAGCAAAATAGATGCTTATAATACTGCTCTTGCTGTGATTGATTCGTCTAGAACTGAGATGGGCGAATTGGATAAAAATTTAAGCGATCTAACTGAAAAAATGCTGATTGGAGTTGCTTTTAAATACGGTAAAGATAGCCGGGAATATGAAATGGCGGGTGCTGTTCGCAAAAGCGATCGCATCCGTAAAAGCACAGCAACACGCTTGAGAGCAACTTCAGAGGAAGCAGCTACTAAGAGTAATAAAACTGCTTGAATAAAAATTCAGAAGTCAGAATCAAAATGCTCGTGACGCTTGTTCGCCCTTAGCGTCTCACCTCAGGAAGTTTACGTAAATTTGTTGATGTAGCTATAAGTAAATTCGGTAAAATTCATGAGGTTTAACAGATATAAATTAAATAAAATTACCTTTGTATATGGTCAATATCTGTTAAGAAAACTCCAAGAAATAAATTATCCAATATTGTGGGGTGGGCATCTTGCCCGCCCAGTCCATAAGGCTCTCGTGTCGCCCACCCCACAAGAGTTAATTGCATATTTTTTTATTTGGAAGTCCCTAAAGCAAACAAACTTGTTGCAACCAATTAATTGTTGAGAAACAATTATTGTTCAACATAATTTTATCTGCTAATGAGCAACTTGAAGAACCAAAGACTAAAACTTAAATTTTATCAGTTACGTTTATTTCCATATATAGTAATTGGTTCTCTAATTTTCTACTTCAATTCCAACCTAGAATTAAACTATCTATTTAAAGGATATTTAGTCTTAATAGAATCTCAGCTATGTATAATCATTATTTCTTTGATGACAGGGAAATTCACTAATAAAACACATAAGTAATTAAGGAGATTCAAAATTTTTACTTGTATTGTATGCCAATAGATATTTATTAGAGTTAATTAAGGAAGGAAATAACATGAGGAGTAAATCTACAGCAATTCTGCTTTGCTTTTTTGGTGGGTGTCTGGGAATTCACAAATTTTATTTAGGACAAAATGTTGCAGGTGTTTTGTACTTGTTGTTTTGTTGGACTTTTATCCCGGCATTAATAGCCTTTATTGAGTTATTTGTACTAATTACTTTGTCAGATATCGAATTCAATACAAAATATAACCAAGGTGTAACAAACACAAGTGGAGCCGTATCTGCTAAAGATGCCACCAGTGCGTTAGCTGATTTAAAAAATCTTTTTGATTCTGGTGTAATTACCGCAGAAGAGTATGAAGAAAAGCGGCAAAATCTTCTGAAATTTTTGTAAATCCAAATCATCAGTCAATTTATTGTGTCACAATCTAAATATTGGTTTCAACAAACTCCGGCTTGGGTGTGGTTCTCATTAATTCCAACATTGGGGGGATTTGCTATTGCCTACGGGGGTTACAAATCTAAGACTAAGACTTGGATTGTCATAGGAATTAGCATCTCTGCTTTAGCTTTTGCTTTTTCGGCAAATAATTTTGCATTGGCAATTTGGATGACTCAAATTGGTATTGCATTCTACCTGAAAAAATCTTTTTTAGTTAAAACTTATCCGAAGAATTTACCAATTCCTGAAGAACAAGAGTTAGCAAATCTAGTTGCCAGTACTCGTGATAAAGTAGATATTAATGAATGCTCTAAAAATGAACTAGTTAACTATTTAGGGCTACCTATAGTCTATGCAAATAATATTGAATCTCTGATGAATGAGGGATATGTTTTTACTCATGTAGAAGAGTTGATAGAAATAGCCGGAGTTCCCGAAAAGCAAGTAGCTAGAATTACACCGCTAATTACTTTTAGCTACAACCACAAAAAGGAAGCTGATTTTTCTTGGAAACGATTAAATACATATTCAACTCCAGAATTGATTGCTTGTGGATTAGATGGAGCGATCGCAGAACAAATTGTAGCAGAAAGGCAACGACGAGGTGAGTATAAATCGTTGATTGATGTGAAGCAGCGTACTGGATTACCCTTAACTACTTATCGGCATATAGCTTAAAGGTTGTTTGAAAAGTCTTATTGTAGGTATCAAAACGTTCTAGATCCCCCTAAATCCCCCTTATAAAGGGGGACTTTAATTCCGGTTCCCCCTTTTTTAAGGGGGGTTAGGGGGGATCAACAAGTGCCTAAAATCACAGTCAAATACTTTTCAAACATCCTCTTAAACTTCCCATTTTTCCGCCTTTTTCCACGGAAGCTTCACCGTAAATCGGCTGCCTTTGCCTAACTGACTTTCGGCGTGAACAGTTCCACCATGCAACTCGACAATTTTTTGCACCATCACTAAACCTAAACCACTGCCCGTAGAACGACGAGTAGAGGCATTTTCAACCTGCATAAAAGGTTGAAATAATTTAAAAAGATCATCAGAAAGCATCCCAATACCCGTATCTACCACACTGAAAAAGATATATTCATTGGTAGCAGTTGGTTGCACTTCTATCCAAACTTCGCCTCCTTCTTTAGTAAACTTAATGGCGTTAGTCAACAAGTTGATAAATACTTGGCGAATACGACGTTCATCGACTTGGATAGGTTCGAGTTCTTCAGGTACTTGTGCCCGCAATTGAATGTTTTTCTCGAATGCGAGATGTTTGACAAAATCTAAGCTGTAATCACATAATTCCTGAATTGAAGTAGCAGCTAGTTGCAGTTCTATTTTGCTGGATTCGGTATCGGTAAAGTCAAGGATTTGGCTAATTAATTCTAGTAAGTTCTTACCGCTAGATTCAAGTATAGTTAAAGATTGCTGCTGTTCTTCGCTCACAGGGCCGTACACTCCATCTTTGAGGGCTTCTGTGATTTCCAAAATAGAGTTTAAGGGATTTCTCAAATCGTGATTGATGTTTACTAAAAAGGTGCTTTTAGCACGATTTGCCATTTCCGCAGCTTCTTCAGCCTCACGTAGAGCGGATTCTGCTTGTTTGCGCTCGCATACTTCTAAAGTTAGAGCAACAAATTCTGCAATTGAGCTAACAAAATTTTCCTCGCTTATTTCCCATGTCCGGGGAGTGTCAATCTGCTCATACAATACTGTTCCCACTATTTTACCCCCAACCCAAATAGAGGTATCAATTAGGGATACAATATTATTTGGTTCTAGTAATTTATCCCATAATTCCTGTACCCGTAAATCACTGCGAGTGTCGGTAATGACAATGGTACTCAAAGCCACCACGGCTTTATAGTAAATTAAATAATCTGCAAGGTTGCGTTCTAAACCTGCCGAATGTTTTTGATTGCTATGTTCATAGAGACTTATACATTGTAGTTTGGTACGCTGATCATTGAATAACCATACACTTACTCGCTCTACTTCTAAGGCATTGGCGGCTTTTTCGGTGATGACTTTGAATGCTGTTTCTAGATTTCCTTCAAAAAGCGCTTTGTGATTTGCCAGTTCTGCTAGTACCCGATGATGTTGGCGCAGTTTTTGTTCACTATTAATATGTTCTTGAATCTCTTGCTGTAAGTCTTGAGTTTGCTGCTTAATTTGCAGTTCTAACTCTGCATTTTTAATAGTCAGCGCAGTAAAATTTTTCCGTAACTGTTGCGCCATCTCATTAAAAGATTCACCCAATATTTCTACTTCTTTAATGCCCTGTACTATCACTACTGAGTCTTTGTCATTAGTAAAATCGCTTAAATCTTTTGTCGCTGTGCTGAAATCCAAAATTGGCTGAGTTATCCAACGGGCGGTAACAATCCCCAGTATAGTAGCTAATCCTAATGCTCCTAAACAGAGAAAAATTGTAGTTTGAGTATTGCGATTAATTTGTCCCATAAAATCTGCTTCTGGGACATTTACCACAATCAACCAGTTGAGATTTGATTTGCCCTGTAACGGTTTAACTTCTAAAAATTGTCGTTTGCCATCCAAAGAAAAATCTAGTTGCTGTAAACTTTGAATTTGGTCAAAGTTATTAAATTTAGTTGTTAAATATTTAGCGGCTGCTTGAGTCGAAGAATTCACACTTTGGGAAGCTGCCAACCGAATAGGTTTACCATTTTGTAAGCGGAATGGTTCTTCGGCTGTAGAACTTGCAACTAATAGCCCTGAACGCTCGATAATAAAAATTTGCCCAGACTTGCCAACTTTGATATTTTGCAGCAAATCTCCAATTTCTGATAAACGAATCAGAGTGCTGTTGACTCCGAATAACTGACCTTGGGAATTATAGATGGGTTGAGATGCACTAATAAAGAGTCTTGGTTCACTGCTGGGTATAAAAATCTGACTAAAGCTGAATTTTTTGGCAGTAACAGCTGTTTGATAATCAGGACGCGATCGCGCATCATAGTTTTTAATCACCTCTGGTAGCTGAGTACGTTGACCTTGAGAGTCAATTTTGTAAGTGTAAAGGTCGTACTCAGTTGACTTTCCGGCTTTTTTAAGTAAGAATTGGCGATCGTTGAGCTTCTCTACCGTTAGGTGTTCTTGTTGTTCATTACTTACCGTTAAAGCCAAGGCATCAGGAAAAGTCTTTAACTGCTCTACTAAGTATGACTCCCAGGTTGCAAGATTTTCTATCTTTAGCAACCCGATATTAATCAGATTTTGATTACCGCGTAGTACCTGACGCGGAGTTGACAAATAAGTTTGTAAATTCTGCTCAACTCGATTGGCGACTTCATGACGCAATTCACTAGCCACCTCATTGACTGCTTTTTGCCCATTGTGAATTGATAAATACGCAGTCAATCCCACAGCTAGCAAGATTTGTAGCAGAAACAGCACTACCAGAATGAAGCTTAGAGGTACACCTTTAAATAGGGAAAAAACAGTATTTTTGGTCATCTGCCCACTCCCCTTGCTCCCTCTTTCTGTCTTGTAGTACTGAGTACAACACCGCGAGTTTGCTGTCCTGTGGGCTTATGCATAGTTTGTACTCGGTCGGGTCAAGTGCCAATATACCACTTCTGACAAAAGAACAAAACGTTAATTAACTGCACTAGGATTTGAGGGATAAAAGAACGAACCGCATTCGCGCAGCGTCTCCCTTTGGGAGAAGCACGCAAAGAGCGCAAAGTTAAGAGGACAGCATTGCTCATTGGTGTCTACTTTTGCTAAATAAAGTCAAATTAAGGGTTTGAAACTCAGGATCGGTAGCTTTTGTTTGTGTAGACGCGGTTTCTAACCGCCCATTTCACGTTAAGTTGACACCGATGAGCAATGCTGTGCCCTTACGACTGCCGCAACGCTGAGAGAATCAAAGTATTTTAAAACACGCTCTATACAGAAAATTTCTGTTAATACCACTTAGCAGATGGGAACTCTAGCTAATAAGCTTAATTACATACAGTATCCCACCCAAAACTACCAATCATGTCCCATTTTGCTCATTCCACTTTGGGCCAATCTTCTTACCCTCGCTTAACTAGAAGCCTGAGTGCTGTTGAAAGTTGGGGTTTTGGTTTGACGGCTCATATTTCTTGGACAGCATTGGTTCCAGCAATTCATGCTGCTCTCGGTTTCCAAGCTATTTTTGTTTGGATACCTGCGGTGATTTTCGGAATGCTACTCAATTATCAAGTAAAACGCTTGGGTATACATTTTATTAATGTGGCTGGAGGAACACCCAACTATACTACTAAGCTACTGCAACGCTACCCTGGACTAGCTCGTTATGCAGCAATTGGATACCTTCTCAACTGGGTTTCTTATTTATCAGTTAATACAATTGTACTTAGAGATTTAATTAAGGTAAATTTGGAGGCGCTGGGTATTACCTGTCCAGATATATTTTTGGATCTGAGTTTTACACTGTTGCCTTTTATTGTGGCGTTTAGTGGAACTCGCGCCCTGAGTATTTTACATTTGTTTTTTGTAATTCCAGCCTTTGGACTGCTAATAACCTTCTGTGTGCAAGGTCTGGCTTGGTTAGCGTTTTCTCCCCTTAGTCCTGGGTTTTTTCCTAATAATTGGTCATCTTTAAGCTTTGTAGATTGGGCAAAGTGGTTCTTTTTTGTCACTTATGCAACCTACAGTTGTGAAACGGCTTCTTCTTTTGTCGCTGATAGCCGCCAACCCACTCAGACACTACGCTTTCTAGACGTTGCCGCTTGGATGATGCCACCCATCTTTTTGGGTGGGTCTTGGGTAGTCATGCGGTTAGCAACAAATCCCAACCTGAAAGATAATGCTTTTCTGAATCTTGTAGCGGCTTCCCAGCCCTTTTGGGGAAGATTTGCTGGTTTAAGTGTTTCTTTTTTGTTAGTAGCTGCTTGTCTTTTAGGTTCGGCAACGGTGGTTTCTAATTGCCCGCGAATTCTGTATCAATTGTCTTTAGATAACCATCTCTCACCAGTATTTTCAGTTGTCTCACGTCGGGGTGTGTTTGTCCCAGCTTTGACATTGACACTGCTATTGTGCTTAGTCTATTTGATTTGGGGAGATGTGGCGCGAATCGTCGCTGTTGGTAACGTCGGTTGGTTTGTCTCCTTTATGTTACTGCATCTAGGGCTTTGGCTTGGGCGCGATCGCCCCGAAGTTTTGTTCCCTCGCATATCTCTAGGCATTTTTCTCTTAGAAATTGTAGTGCTGTTGGTGGGCGGATTTGCCTGGGGTTGGCTGAACTTCCTGATTGGGTTATTGTTTCCCATTGGTGTCTTAGGAATTGATGCAGTAATTCGCCGTGTGAATTTTGCTCCCTTCCATACCAGTTGGTGGATGCAGCGATATCGCACGCGTTCTGTGGTAATCATTAAAGATTCAGTAATTCTTCAGGTGAGCATCCTGATTTTTTTACTATGTAGCGCAGTGGCAGTTGGCTGGTTATTTGGCGTTAAACTTAATAACGTGGCAACTGCGGGGGGTGAGAATATATTTGTGGTGTTGCTGATGAGCGTGGCATTTGTCGGCGTAGCGATCGCTTGTTGGACAACTTTACCGCAAGTGGTAGCGATCGCAGAAGCTCGAGAATCTGCTGAACACCTGTTTACTGTTGCCCAAGATGGTATTTTAGTCGTAGACGATCAAGGCATTATTCAGCAAGCTAACCCAGCCACCAAATCATTCTTTGGTGTCAACCCATCTGAGTTACGGGGAAATCACCTCAACAAATGGCTACCCGCATTAGTCTACTATCCAGACCAGTGGACAAAGCGTAGCGAACAACCCCTACTTGGTCATGGGAAAAACAGAACTCTGGAAGTTTCCATCTCAGACCGACCTCATCAAGATTTTCAGGAATACGTTGTTATTCTTCACGACATTACCCAGCGCAAACAAGCAGAGCAGGTATTGCGATACTCAGAAGCACAATTGCGCCAAGAGGCCAAGCAGTTAGCATCTCAACTGGTGCATAGTGAAAAAATGTCCAGTTTAGGGCAGTTAGTCGCAGGTGTAGCGCACGAAATCAACAACCCAGTCAATTTTATCTCTGGCAATATCGGCTATGCAAATCAATATATCCAAGATTTATTGAGACTGCTGCAACTATATCAGCAAAACTATCCTCATCCAGCCACAGAAATTCAAAAAGAAACAGAAGCCATTGATTTAAATTTCCTGATTGCAGACTTGCCCAACTTGCTAACTTCGATGACCGTTGGCGCAGAACGAATTACCGAAATTGTCTTATCTCTGCGAAACTTTTCCCGCTTAGACGAAGCAGAGATGAAAGCAGTGAATATCCATGAGGGTATAGATAATACCTTAATGATTCTGGAACATCGCCTCAAACCTAAATCTAACCATCTCACCATTGAGGTGATTAAAGAGTACGGCGACCTGCCATTAGTAGAATGTTATGCTGGACAACTGAATCAAGTATTTATGAATCTTCTCGCAAATGCGATCGATGCTTTGCAAGAGTCGGTAGAAAATACTGAGTGGAGAGTAAGAGAAAAAGCGCTCCCGACTCTCCAGATACGCATTCAGACTAAACTCACGAGCGAAAATCAGGTAGTTATTTGCATTGCTGATAATGGTACAGGTATTCCAGAAAAGGTACAGAAACATTTATTTGAACCATTTTTTACTACTAAACCAATTGGTAAAGGTACTGGGTTAGGTTTATCTATTAGTTACCAAATTATCACCCAAAAACATCAGGGAAAATTACAATGTATTTCTGCTCCTGGTGAAGGGACAGAATTTGTAATTGTAATTCCGTTGAATCAGCAAAGTAATTGAACTGGGGATTGGGGACTGGGGACTGGGGATTCAAACCCCAAGAAAATCTTACTCATATTTTCTTGCCCAGTACCCAGTAAAGCAATACACTTCAGAATGAGCAACAAAACCCTCAATATGGTTCGGATAAGGTTTTTTGATGACAAGCCTGATTATTGTAGAGACGGCGATTTATCGCGTCTCTTGCTTTAACCGAACCGTATTGCATTAAAAACTTAGCTTTAGAAAAATCCTCGCGTCGGCAGTGGTGTACCGTTGATCTCGTAGTTCCCGATCGCACGAGCCTTGAAGTGACCCGGATTATGAGATGCCAGGGTGCGTGCATTGCGCCAATGACGATCAAAGTTGGAGCTTTTCTTGGTTGTAGAAGCGCCGCCAACCTCAAATAACAAAGTGGCTGATTTTAGCGCTAATTCATCAACAATTAATTTTGCCTTGGCTGCACTCAAAGAAGCTGCTAGCGCCACAGCTGTCTCAGAGTCTTCACCCTGAGCTTGAGCAGCCGGAAGGCGATCGAGAACTTCGGCGGCGGCTAGAACGATCGCTTCGGCGGCAAAAGCGTTACTGGCAATCTGACCAACAGTCTGCTGCAAAATCGGGTCGTCTGCGGCTTGCTCGGTTGTAGCATGGTAAAAGGTTCTGGGTCGTTTGTGAATCAGTGCCGTCGCATCGCGGAGAACGCTGCGAATAATGCCAGCATTAATTGCAGTCAAAAATAATTGGGGAACGATATTGTACGGCAAGTTGTCCTTGTCTGTATCTGTCTCAAGAATAACTTCATCTGCCTCTACGCGGACATTTGTGAATGTAGTCGTTCCTGTACCAGTCAGCCTTTGCCCAAAGCCATCCCAGTCGTCCACAAGGTCAATCCCCTCGCGTTTGGTTGGCAAAATCGCCGTCGCTACGGTGTCATTGGGTGTTAATAGACGCACAAAGATCAAATCTGCATAAAGGCTTCCAGTGCTGTAATACTTCGTCCCGTTCAGACGATAACCATCGTCGTCAGGTATTAATTTTGTATTCGCAACTTGGCCGCCACCAGCTCGCTTCACCTCCAGTTCGGTGGAAGCGAGGCCGATGATTGCACCATCAACAACAGCTTTCAGCCAGCGACGATTCCGAGGAGTGCGTTCTGAACGCAAAATCCGCTCTGTCACAGAGAAATGATTCCGTACAATGTGAGCAACGTTTGGGTCAGCATCTCCCAGCCGAATGGCAACCTCGAACAGTTCGCGCGCGCTGCTACCTCCCCCACCCTCAGCAACAGGGATTCGCAATGCACCCAATCCCGAACGCCGGATCAGTTCGACCACATCATAAGGAAGGATGCGATCGCGATCGCGTTCGGCAGCTCCCAAAGCAATAAAATCGAAAAGGGTTTGGAGTTCTGGAGAGTTCGCGGTGACAGGAGCCGAAAACTGAAATGTGGAGTCTAGAACTTTTTCCTCAATCTTGATCATTGTTTTTCTCTCTGAAATATATGGCGTTGAAAATCGATACCAGAACGCAAGCGCGATGCTAATCTTGCAGCTAGCATTGATAAAGTCTTTAACTTGAAAGCGACAAATAATTGATTCCGTTTCAAGAAGATAAAAGTTACAAAATAGTTATTCAAAATATCCGCGATCGCTGCTTGAGACTAAGTGCAAAGACTCTCAAGAGCCTACAAAACCCTATAATTAAATATGCCTTTATTCTGTTTATAAACACAAAAGTATGCTTTACTTACATACTATTTTCGTTGATTAAACAGCCATTGAAGAAACTCCCAAAGCTAAGATAGTTTACAAAATACTGCAAGCCTATCGGTTTACGGGAGTTAATGAGATGATAGGAAACATCCTACAAGGCTAGATAAGGCAAGTCAAGCTTTTCTTCAAGAATCTCAGATTTTGATGTTGAGGCAATTATACCGTTTCTTTGTGAAGCTGTGCCAAATCTCTGAATTTCTTGGCGTACTTGGTGTACTTGGTGGTAGCCTGCGGCAAGCTTCTACGTTCTTGATTTCTTGCAGCATAAGCGCACCCTAGACAGGGTTTATTCATGGAATTCTTTAGTAGCTTCACAAAATTTAAAGTCCGATAAAACCTCGTTTCCAGCCGGAGGCTGGAAATGCTGCTCCTGGTGGCTCTACCACCATTAAGGGAGGCGGCAGCCTCAACGACAAACATTCCCAGTCTCCGACTGGGAACGAGACAATATCTAAAAGCTTGTACTAGGCTAGTTTTCACCTTAAGTTGACACCAATGGGTAGGCCGTGCCCCTACGGGTGTACCTCACGTAAACGAGAACCGCTATAAACATACCATTTCAAATGACGCAAGAGCTTGGAATACAATTCTTTTGACTTTTGCCTTGCGGTACTAGGTACACCTGTCATAGCTTTCTACTTTTACAAAGCGTTATTATCTGAATAACAGAGGCAATTGCCGCATTTCAATTTATTGCAAAAATTAACTTGTTATTTCCGATTTTGATAACTTATAATAGTTTTGTTTTTGCTTACAATACACCTTGTAATTAGTGGATTTTAGACGTAAAATTTGCTGTTCAGGTTCGCGCAAAAACTTATTTTGTTTACCACCGTAGTAATGCTTAAAATAATGCAGTCATTGCTAACAAGTACTTCAACAGATTTATTAACAAAACTTTGTCTCTATAATTAGAAGAGTTTTGGACTAGTGTAAAAATAAGTAAGTTGAGGATAAAATCATGAAATTTGGAATTGATAGCGGGCACAATTGTCCACCAGACACAGGAGCCAGAGGGATTAAATTTGAGGATAATTTAACTCTAGATGTAGGTAATAGAGTTATAGCCAAGTTAAGAGCTTTGGGTAACGAAGTCGTAGTATGTAGACCAAGTAGCGCTCGTACAGTAACAGAATCGCTCTCAAAAAGATGTTCTACAGCTAATTCGAGTAGAGTAGATATTTACGTCGCGATTCATTTTAACTGCTTTAACGGGCAAGCTAACGGCACAGAAGTATTTGCAACTAGTGATACAGGTAACAAAATCGCTAAACCTGTATTAGATGAAATCGTCAAATTAGGATTTTTTAATCGTGGGGTTAAGAGTGGTTCCCACTTGTATGTCCTGAAAAATACAGACATGCCTGCAATTCTTGTAGAATGTTGCTTCATCGATTCGCAAAAAGATGTGAATCTTTTTGATCCTGAAGCAATGGCTAATGCAATCGTCAAAGGCTTAACTGGGAAAGTATCAAGTGTTCCTGTTAAGCCCGTACAAGATCAAGAAAATGATGTAGATGAGACTATCCTCAGATTGCAAAAAGCCTTAAATCAACTCAAAATAACTGATAAAAATGGTAAGGCGTTAGTAGAGGATGGCTTCACCGGGGCTAACACCAAATCTGCTGTAGAAAAATTTCAGACTATTATCGCAGTTCAGCCGACTGGAATTGCTGACACAGCTACATGGAATGCCATAAATATAATTTTGGCAAAACGAATTATCAGACCAAACCATGCTGGTGGTGCAGTTGTCAGATACTTGCAATATCGTTTAGGTGTTGATAATGATGGTGTCTATGGCCCACAGACAGAGGTTATAGTGAAGAACTTTCAAAAGCAAAATGGTTTAGATGCCGATGGCATTATTGGGCCTGCTAGCTGGCAAAAATTAATTGGTTAGACTGATTATTTGTGCGATCGCCTGAAGCTGTTGACCTAAAATAATTAAAAGAGATAACCAGGGCGTAGGAAGTCACTTATGCTGCTGACAGGTATATGTTCAACTTAACCAAGTTGGCGTTTGATAAGTATCAATCGCATTTGGTCATAAGTAATTTCCTATCGCTCTGGTGTTTTTTTTGGCGGTGAAGTTTCGCCAAAAGTATAAAAGTAAAGGGCTTTTTAAGCCTATAACAATTGTTACTGTTTTGTTGTATGAATCGACACAATTTTTACTAGCTTTCAAAAAAATGTCAGGAATAATACCTCTATCCTAGTGTATAGATATAAGCTTGTCTCAACCGCCGTACCATCTCTCGACGCACCTCATTTTGAACGCGGTTTCCACGCCGCCAGTGTTCTAACTGAATATTATCAACATAGAACCGCACAGAAAATTGCATCGCAGCACCTTGGATATCAGTTAGCTGAACTTGTGGTTCTTTCCAAGCAGTATTAGACTCTTTGAAACTATCATGCAGCCATTCGACCAATTTTAAAGAGTAATCATCTAATCTGGTTTCATCTACTCCAGGATTTGAGAGTTTCTGAAATAATTTATTCAGTTTAATTTTTAGAAGTTCAATTTTTTGTTCCCATTCGTCTGGTAAAAGATGTTGATCTTCAATTACTAAATCAGGATCTTTTAACCAAGCTTGATACCATTGGCGAATCAAGCCAATCAAAGTTTTTTTCTCAGTCTGTTCTTGTTCTTCTAGGTGCGATCGCAGACGTTTTCCTTTATGTTCTGTGATGACTACTAGCCCGATAGTGTTCAATATTTCTAGATAGTTTTTCTGGAGAGTTTTCAGTTCTTCTGAATTCAATCCACCTTTTTCTAATTTCTTAATTTCCTTAACTAAATCTTCAAATGCTTGTTCAACTTTTTGCAGTTGGCTGTTTACGTCTTTTTCAACTAATAAACGCAGCCGTCCGGCTTCTTTTTTTGATAGATGATCGCCCTCGGCTTCTCTCAATGCCGCAAAACTATCTAAATGTTCAAGTTTTTCATCAAGATTACCCAATGTGTCTGGATGACCGAGAATAATTTGTTGCAGAATTTTTGTTGCTACCACTGCATCAGCGTCAACTCTAACTGAAACTTTAATTGTATAAGCATAGTGAGTTGTAGGACGACTGAGATTGACTATATTTTGACCTCCTAAAGTTGTGTTTGGTGTATATACTTCGCAATGCTCGTTAATTAGATATAGTTTTGTCACCCGGATGCCAATGTGTTTAATAATTGCAATTGAACCATCTGGCATGGATATGACATCTCCAAATCTAAAAGGTGTATCTACTAATAAAACTAGACCACTAAAAAAATCGCTTAAAATATCTTTTACTGCCAATCCTAAGACTACAGTAATACTGCCTATTGCTAACCCAATTCCTGTTAAATCAATCCCAAGAGTGCTGAAAAATAGAGATATTCCAATTATATAAGTGATGACTGGGATAAAATTTTGTAGTAGTGGAATTAATACGTCATCCCAAACAGCCTCCGTTTTCCGGGCGTAGTCTTTTAAATAGTAAACTCCTGCTTCTGTAAACAACAAAGTTATGCCATAAGTAAAAGCAGCAATTAGGAAAGCCGTGAGTCCTCGATCGATCCAATTAATAATTTTGCCCGATCCTAGTTGACTAAGTGAGAGTTTTAGAATGACAATGATAAAAATAGCGATCGCAGGGATTTGTAAGATCCCCAAAATAAACAGGGCTGTATCTTTTTCTGCACGACGAAAAAATGAGCGTAATATATAAAACAGTAATATGTAAAGTACAAAGGCAACAACTATGGATGCACCGAATGTATAGAAAAAAGAACTAATTTGCGCGTCTGTTGGTGAAGTCTGAGGTGGTGGTACTACGGAAGATTTTGATGCAGATTCAGCCGCTTGGGCGATGAGGGTATAATTCATTGTTGTCTACTTCAAGTATTGCTAATAAGTTACTTTGCAAATTTGAGATTTACTAAATAAGAAGCAGCAGACAAAATCGTTAATTAGTGTTTGTGCCCCTAAACCCACAACTATCCCAGCAATTCCAGTACCGACAAGTATCGGATCTGGATCAATGCCTACAGTATACAAAATGAAAACCGTAGTGCCGAGGTAAATTAAGTATTGTAAAAAACTACGCAACAGAGAAACGAGTGTCAGACTTCTACTTCTTTGAATCTCAGTCAGATTTTGTTCTTTGAACAGCACCTCTTCAATCAGTAAGTAAACAATCTCAAACAACACACGACTAATGAAGATGATGCCGATGATTTTGATAATTCGCTGGTCAAAAATTGCGATATTGGCAATTAACTGCACCTGCTAAATTACCAATGTTGCCATGCAGACATAAATTACAAATTCTAAACACCGCTTTAAAAAGGGTATCAGGTGTCGGAGGCGATCGTAGAATCTCAGAAGGTTATCAGGGTTGGAGTATCTAATGCTGAGAGCATTTAGACTATCAACGATCGCAGCGACTCCTTTGAGTATCAGCAATCCAAGAGTTAAAAATCCTTAACCGGGCAGTATTGGAAAAGGGGGTCTTCCAAGCTGTACTATGCCTTTAATTATGAATTAGTAATTATTCAGTCAGCATCCTTACAATCCATCTGCACCACACAATTTCTTCCTTGTGCTTTTGCTTGGTAGAGTCCTTGATCAGCAGCAGCAATTAAGGTTTCAGGAGATAATTGGCTATGAGGTATGATGGTTGCCACGCCAAGACTTAGGGTGATGAATTCACTAACATCAGAATGAGGATGAGGCATTTGTAATGCACTAATATTGGTCTGAATATCTTTGGCAACTGCAATAGCCCTTTCGATATCAGTATTCGGCAAAATGACTGCAAACTCTTCTCCACCATAACGAGCAACTAAATCTGCGGGGTGTTTCACTGTCTGAGAGATTGCCTTGGCAACCTGTCTAAGTGCATCATCTCCTGCCAGATGTCCATGCGTATCGTTGTAGAGCTTAAAGTAATCGACATCACACAAAATCAAAGATAGCGCGCCTTGTTCTCGTGCCAATCGTTGCCACTCTGCCTTTAATGTGTCATCAAAGCAGCGTCGATTTGCCACCTGAGTTAGACCATCTAAACAGGCAAGGCGCTGTAATTCCTGGTTGGCTTGTTGTAATTGGTGGTAAAGTTCTGATTGTTGAATAGCGATCGCAGCTTGACTAGCTAACTGGTTAAATAAGTTAATTTCCGATTGCTGCCATTGTCTGCTGTTATGGCATTGGTGAGCAATCAATAATCCCCACAAACGCTCTTGCTGCAAAATTGGCACCACAAGATTGGCCCGGATTTGCAGACTTCGGAGGAGGTCAATATGACACGGCGATAGTCCCGCAGTTTCAATGTTTTCCATCGCTCTGGTGTTACCTTCTTGGAAGTAAGCTGCACGTGTGGATTTAAAGCACGTATCCATGACGTGAAATCCCAAAATGGACATACATCCTTCTGCTAAGGATTCTACAGCAACTAACCCACTCCAGTCTGTCTGAAACTGGTAAATTAGCACTCGGTCTACTTCAAACAATTGTCGCACTTCGGCTGCTGTGGTTTGCAAAATCTCGTCCAACTCCAACGATTGGCGAATGCGCTGCGTCACTGCTGCCACAATTCGCTCAGACTCGTTTTGGTGTTGAACCTGCTCAACTACCTGAGAATTTGCCGATGCTATAGTTAATGCGATCGGATCAAAGTAAGGGGTTGTAGTAATAGGCACTGCACTGGGTTTAGCAATCAAATAGCCTTGAGCAAGATTTGCACCTCGTTCTCGCAGCCAGTTCAATTCCTCAATGCACTCAATTCCTTCAGCAACGGTTTGGATGTTTAATTTTTGAGTAATCTCTAGAAGCTTCTCAGTAATCGAAGCTTTGTAAAGGTCTTTATGTACATCTCGAATTAACTCCATATCCAGCTTGATAAAGTCTGGGCGTAACTGATGCAGCAAGTTTAGGCTGGAATAGCCAGAACCAAGGTCATCAAGGGCGACTAAAAACCCAGCATTCCGGTAGTATTGTAGCACTGCCTTGAGGTGGGCTAAATCTTGAGGACTATCTGACTCCACGACTTCAAAAACAACGCGATCGTGCGAAATTCCGGCAGTATCAATTGCCTCTACTGTACTACGTAGGCAAAAAACTGGGTCATAAAGTGACGTTGGTGAAAAATTGATGAAGATGTGCCCACTCACTTGATGGCGGCTGAATTGATTGATTGTGCTGAGGCGAGCAACTTGGTCGAGTTGTGGTATCAGTCCGGCTTCGGTTGCTAACTCTATAATTGCTGTCGGTAGTACTAAATTGCCTTGTTCATCCAGTCCCCGTAAGAGCGATTCATATCCAAAAATCTGCGATGTATCGTTAATTGAAACAATTGGTTGGAAGTAACTGGTGAACCGTTCTGCTGCTAACATTTCAACCAGCCAGTCGGATTGGTTCAACTGAATGAAGCGTTGTAATGAGGCTATGTCACTAAAATCGTGGATTTGAGGTTGGGTAGTACCTCGAATGAAAAGGACTTGTGTTTCTTTTAATTCTCTTGGTGCAAGTAGTTTGGCCAGGTTACGGGCAATTTCTAGAGACTGTCCGGTTCTACACTTCAAACTCAAACCTGGCCGCTCTTGCATCAGTTCATACTCAAGGGCAAACTGCTCTAAGTAGGAGGTGACTTTTGTCAGGGTATGTGGAACAGGGAACCAGAGAAAGAGCCTACCTGCCTCCTGAGTCCGGCAGCGTGCAACATTGCGACAAGCGCAGGTTTTGGAGATAGGACATATTTGGCTCATAGCTAACTAATTTGCTTAATCCAATTTAGTTTATTATTCCCACTATTGTTACTGTAAAAGATAAACTACCCTTCAAATACATAAAGATTTGATGAGTTAAGTAAACTGAATAATTTAGCTGAGTAGGTAGCTTACCAACACTTACCAAATTTTATACTACATACTCAAGTAATTGCCGATATGTTTTGCGTAATCAAGCAAAATAATCATGAGTTAGATCAATAATGTAAGTTACAAACTAAAGGTATAAGTAAGCCATAATCGAAATAATGTTTATCTTGATTAATTAAGAGTAAATACATATTCATCAAGAAGCAATTTAGCCTCAGTAAACAACAAAAACTCTCAAATAATTAATAGTCTGAAAATGTTTTGAATTTTAAATTGACGTGAGTTCGACGAACCTCTCCCTGCCTTGAACTTTAGTTCAAGTCTGTCCCTCTCCGACTCGGAGAGGGATGGTTTTGCGTAGTAAAACCTTCTTAGAGGTTGTTTGATTGAGCAAATTGGGTAGATATTATATGAGCAATAGAATTCACGTTAAATTGTTAAAAATGACTCACCTATAGTCATTCATTTACGCGGTTTATGCAAAGCAACCAAACACTCAGTTATTCCAACTTCTGCCAATTAGGCTTGCAATTGCCTTGACTAACTCATCTGGTTCGACGGGTTTGGATAGATGCTTTTTAAAGCCTGATGCGAGTGCTTGTTGCTGGTTGATTTCGCCTGCATAAGCAGTTAAAGCGATCGCGGGAATTTGTCTGGCTTGTTTTGCCTGCAATACTTTAATTTGCTGCATCAGCATATAGCCATCTGTCTCTGGCATCCCAATATCACTGAGCAGCATATCTGGTTCTGACCCTGCCAATACTTGCAACGCTTGTTTTGCTGATGTCACAGCAATTACCCTTGCTCCAGCTTGCTCTAGCACAAATGTGTGGAAGTCACGGGTATCATCGTCATCATCCACAACTAAGATTTGGATGCCTGCAAGAATTTCAGTCGCAGAAGCAGGATTTAATGCAGTAATATTTATGTCTGGTTTTGGGGGTAAATCTTTCTTAATTAATGGTAGCCTGACTCGGAAAATCGCTCCTTGCCCTTCACCTAAACTTTCGGCTGAAATTGTTCCACCATGTAATTCTATTAAATGACGAACAATTGCTAACCCTAACCCCAAACCACCAAATTTTCGGGTTGTTGTGCCATCAGCCTGACGAAAATATTCAAACACATAAGGGAGAAAGTCAGGGCTAATTCCTTTACCTGTGTCGCTAACAGTAATCTGAGCTTGAGTGCCAACGCGCTCTAGTTGAATATCAATTTTCCCTCCTTCAGGAGTGAATTTAACAGCATTCGATAAGAGATTCCAGATAACTTGTTGTAAACGACTAGAATCACCTAAAACTTGCCCGAATGAAGCATCTAACATTGTCTGAATTTGAATATTTTTAGCTTCTGCTGCCAAACGCACTGTTTCCAATCCCCCCTCAATCACAAGCACTAGATTGACAGGAAACATCTTGAGGTTGAGTTTGCCTTGTAATATTCGGGAGACATCGAGCAAATCTTCAATTAGTTGAGCTTGTAATTTAGCATTCCGCTCGATGGTTGCGATCGCTTTCTTCATGGCTGCGGTGTCAAATTCACGAGTCTGCAAAAGTCTCGCCCAACCAAGAATGGGATTGAGAGGCGATCGCAATTCATGAGAAAGCACTGCTAGAAACTCATCTTTAATCCGGTTGGCTCTTTCGGCTTCAGTTCTAGCAGCTTGCTCAAGTTCTAGGAGGCGATCGCGTTCGGCTTCTGCAACTTTGCGTTCTGTAATGTCAATTACTGAGCCAATATAACCTTTAAACTCACCATCCACCCCAAACCACGGATTAGCGGCATCAAAGCAGGAGCGATATTCGCCGTCTTTGCGCCGCAAGCGATACTCCATACGAAAAGCCGAATAACTGCTACTAGCTTCCAGAAAAATATTCCTAACGTCATTGCTATCCTCTGGATGTACAGCATTTAACCAGCCAAATCCCAGACCCGTTTCCTCGTTTTGACCTGTAAAGTCGTACCAACTTTGACTGAGATAGGTGCAGTAGCTATCGGTGTCTGTCACCCAAACCATGAACGGGGCGTTGTCCGCCATGTTGCGGAATTTTTCTTCGCTTTGCCGAAGGGATTTTTCTGCCTGTTTGCGATCGCTAATATCTGTAGTAAAAATGCTTACTCCTTCTGCAAAGGGGTAGACGCGATTCTCAAACCAGCGCTGCCAAGTAGGATAAAAGTATTCAAACTGAACAACAGTTTGTTGTGCAAGCGCTTGATGAATCTGAGTATAAAACTCGCTGTTGACCACATCTGGAAAAACTTCCCAAATGATCCTACCTAGCAAATCTTCCTTTTGGATACCAAGAACTGCTGCTACCTGGTCATTGACAAAGCTATAACGCCACTCTCGATCCAACACATAAAACTGATCTTTGATGCCAGCTAGGACAGTCTCTAGGTGTGCTTTCGCCACCTCAGCTTCAATTCGCAATCCTTGTTCGCGTTCCATTGCCTCTTGGCGGAGACGAGCCATTTTGAGGGCTGCCTCTACCCGCGCCAACAATTCACGAGCAGAGAAGGGTTTAATCAAATAATCATCGGCTCCCGCTTCTAACCCTTCCACCCGTGCCTCTTCCCCCGCCCGTGCCGACAACAGGATGATGGGAACTTTTTGCGTCTGCGGATCGGCTCTTAATTCTTGCAGCAGTCCAAAGCCATCTAATCCAGGCATCATCACATCTGTCAGTATCAAGTCTGGGACACGCTCACGAGCAGAATCCAAAGCCGCTAAACCGTCTGGCACTGATTCCACCTCATACTGCTGACTTAATAGCCGTTTGACATAATCGCGCATGTCTGCATTGTCATCAGCGAGGAGAATTCGGGGGATTGGGAAAGGTGGGGCCCCCTCTGGGGATAAGGGGTAATGGGGATTGGGGATTGGAGATTGGGAAAACTCTTGCCCAGTTTCCCATTTTCCCAGTTTCCTTTCCCCAGTCCCTAGTCCCCATTCCCCACTCCCCTCTTCCGGTAGCCAACGCATAGCTTCTTCTAAATATGGGGTTGCACCTAATGCGGTTGAAGCTAAAGTTCTAGGGGCACTAATTCGGTCTGGAGGCAAATGAGCATATCCTGTGGGAATTGACACAGTAAAGCAACTGCCTGCACCTAGAACACTAGTGACATCAACTCTTCCACCATGCATTTGCACCAATTCTTGCACCAGTGACAATCCAATTCCCGATCCTTCAAAAGTCCTTCCTTGCGCCCCTTTGACGCGGTGGAATCGTTCAAAAAGGTGGGGGATTTCTTCTGCTGGGATGCCGATTCCTGTATCTTTGACTGCAAACTCAATATGGTCGTTTGACCACTGCAAACTGACCGCAATTTCTCCAGTCATCGTGAACTTAAAGGCATTCGAGAGTAGGTTAAGAACAATCTTTTCCCACATCTCCCGATCTATATATACTGGTTCTGGCAGGGAAGGACAATTGACTAATAACTGCATTCCTGCCCGTTCTACTGCTGAACGAAATACACTAGCTAGTTCTGCGGTGAAGGTGGCAAGATTGGTGGGTTCATAAGAAGCTTGAACCCGTCCGGCTTCTATGCGCGAGAAGTCTAGCAAGCTGTTGACCAGTTTCAGCAGCCGGAGTCCGTTGCGTTGCACCATTTCTAACTGCTCTAGTTCTTTGGCTGGAAGCAGAGTGGCACAATTAGTTAAGGTGTCTTCTAATGGCCCCAACATCAGGGTAAGTGGGGTACGGAATTCATGGCTGACGTTACTAAAAAAGACGGTTTTCGCGCGATCGATTTCTGCCAAGGCTTCAGCGCGTTTGCGTTCTTCTTCGTAAGCTTGGGCGTTAGCAATGCTGGCTGCAATTTGAGCCGCAACTAAATCGATGAATCCTTGATAATTATCGTCGAATAGCCGGAAGGGGTTCAAACCAGCAATTAGTATACCAGCTTTTCCCGTTTGACCGGATGGGGCAATGGGGACTGCGATCGCTTGATGGGGCGATCGCTGCCAAACACCACAAGGTAAACTACTAAAAGACACTTCCAAATCGGAAATCAGTTTTGCCCGATGGGTTTTGATTACTTCTGCAAAGGGCCAAACCGCATCAGCATCGAGAGCTACTGTTTCTGGAACTGCTAGATGATTTTGCTCGATGCGACACGTTCCAGCCAAAAAAACTTCCTGCTTATCTGGATCAACCAGATAAATCATTGCGAAAGGGAGATCGTAAGGGTTGCTTTCCAAACAACTCGCACTCAGCGTACAGGCTTCATCGAATGTCCGCGCGTCTGCCGTCCTCGCCGCTAGTTCGCGCAAAAGTGCCAACTGACGCTCACCGATAATTCGCTGCGTGTCGTCTGTGTTAGCGCAGATAATCCCACCTGTATCGCCCTGGTCATTAGGAACTGGGCTATATGAAAAAGTATAATAGGTTTCCTCTGGGTAGCCGTTGCGCTCCATAATTAGCAGCAGCGCTTCGTCGTAAGTGCCCTCGTTCTTCAGCATCGCTGATTCGGCTCTAGGCCCGATCTGATCCCATATTTCCCGCCACACGTAGGCAGCCGGTTGCCCAAGTGCTTCTGGATGTTTGCCGCCAATAATAGCCTTGTAAGCGTCATTGTAAAGGTTAATCAGTTTCTCGCCCCACCAAACAAACATGGCTTGACGGGAAGTTAGCATAATCCGCACGGCAGTCTTCAAACTCTGTGGCCACTGCTGTGTTGGACCAAGGGAAGTTTTTGACCAATCCAGTTCTCGCATCCTAGCACCCATTTCACCCCCGCCGAGAAGTAAATTTACGTCGGCGTTTCTGGCTGACGTTGACTCGTTCTTCATTAATTCCTCTCGATTGGTCATGCGTCGGTTACAAGCTACATTTGCGATCGTCTTTTAGGAAAATCCTCTAGAAATTAGACGTTTATGCTTCTAAACAATCATTTTAGAGGATATCTAAGGGTATATACAGCGTTAAATGCTAACTCTGTTGTGACTTTTCAAAGGATTGAAATAGTCTTTTTGGGGCAAGTTGCTGTTTTGACTATTTTTATTGTCACCTTTATATCATCAATATTCCCAGCTACCAAGGCAGATTCTCATTCAGAACTCACAAAACTATTCTTATAAGTATGTTGGCTGAATAATTTGACTATGTTCACCTGACTCATTGAGTAGGCTCATAATTCGCAGTATTGCTAAAAGAGAAGGTGTTACATATCCATTTTTCCACCAATTAATTAATTGTTGAGAAGTGATACCAAACTCAGTAGCAAAACTTTCTTTGGACAGATTTAACTCTTGCCGTCGGGCATGAACTAGTTTGTCAATATTAGGTTGCTTTGCCGCAAGTAAATTTATACTCTGAGGCATATAGCTCAAAAAAGTTTATAAAGCACTAGATATTATCAATTTTTACGACAGAGTGTTCTTTTTCGTCTATTATTCTTGAGATAGAGATTGTGATTAAGTTAGAACATCACAAATTTTATCATAAAATTAATTTATCGTTTCAAGAAAAAAGAATATTTGATTTTATTTGCGAAGTCGCTTTATCCTAAAATCAGTAGAGATTTGAACTTTGAACAAATACAAACTTGGTTTGCGATTAATAAAAATAATAAACAGGATAATATTTAAATGCTAGAGCAGCAGATTGATTGCCCCACCAGACCTAAGACAAGTGCAATGATCATGAAACTTTTCCAAATCAGTTTAGTGGTCTTAGTACTTTTGATCAACTTAGCAGTTGCTTTCCCCTCTTGGGCAGAAAGTACGCCTTCTTTGACTAGCAATTCTAACTACTTTGAAGTTGGGCAAAAAGTTATTTGGCTTTACAAGCCTCGCGCAGATTCTAGCGATGTCCAAAGAATTCCCGCCGAAATAGTCAAGTTAAGTTCCAAGCAAGTGCAAATTAAGGTATACAAACATAACAACGAATTTGTCAATCGTTGGGTAAATCCAAACAAGCTTGAGAGGTCGCAAAAAGTGAAAGAGTCGGTATTCTAAAATATGAGAAAAATTCAATGTATATGAAGAAATGTAAATTAGCTGTAGGGTGTGTTATGCCGTAGGCTAACGCACCTGAGATTTTTGATGGTGCGGCGCTTGGCGACAACACACCCGACAAATACTTAGATTTTTTCAGAAATCAAATATGATTCCTATAGGTACAAAACTTTTATTTTTTGTAAATCAAAAAAACTGAACCAATCGGCCCAAGGTTTTCTACATAAGTTTTCTGGTTGTAATACAATCCTGGAGACATACCGCCATCAAATAAAATCCCTTCTTGAATCTGACCTAAACAGTTATTGCTAGCTATACCTTCTAAGACATTATCAAACATATCTGGTAGTAATTCTTGATTAACTTGAGATAACTCAATATCTGAATTAGCTTTCAAATCATTAACTAATAGAATTACATAACCTTGATTAGTAATCGCTGCCAGAGAACGATTTTTAGCATTTTTACAAGCAAATTCTCCCAAGTCTTGACAAATATCTTTAAATTTACCCTGACGATAAAATCTGCCATTACCACCCACTAAATTATAATTGAGAATATCGTTTTTTCTTCTGCCTGTTTGGATAGTAGCCTGTCGCTGGTTGGGTATACCTCCTGATATGCCAAAGGAAGAACGCTTATTTTTAAATGCTCCTGAATACTCTACGCCACGAGAAACATTTAAGCCCTGTGGTTTATCATCAGTACCTATATAGTCAGCATTAATCGCAGCAATGGGTAGCTGTCCGTTTAATTTGGCATTTTCATCAGCGATGAGTTCATGAAACTGCTTTGCTACATATTCTTTACGCAATTTACCCTTAGCATCTTTGGCGTAGAGTTTATGAGATAGACCAAGATTAACTTTGAAATCTAATTCTGCTGATTTGGGATTAAAAATAATCACATTATTAATACCTCTGGGATTTTTTTTACCTTGATTATTGGTTTTAAAAAAATCAATACTGAACTTGGCATCTTTGCCAGGACAAATTTTAGATGTTTTTGAGACTGAATTTGCTTCAATTTCTTGACAACCTGATAATAAGCTTGCACCGATTATCAAGATAAATAACAAAAATAATTTTTTTGTAGACATATAATGCAAAAAACCGCTACAGAATTACTATAGCGGGGAATAATTTAAAATTTCAGTCTGGAGTTAATCTAAGCCAAAACTTAAGGAAACCATTCTAAAACAGCTTCTTCTTTGGTGTTAGTATTGCGAGATGGTGTTTCACGATTAAACTTCATTTGAATTGATCGGGTTTGTTCACCATCAGCAGCTACAGCCAAAATCGGATAGTCAATTAAACCATCTTGGAAGGACATCTGGAAACGGAATGTTCCATCTGGGTTTAGCTTAATTGGACGGCCACCAATGGTTACAGTGGCATCAGGTTCGGTTGCACCGTAGACAATCAATTCAGCATCGGCAATTAACCAGAACTTGCGTGGACGCACTGGTACAGCAGAAGCCGAGAAGCCAACACCTGATATTCCTGCACCAGAAGCGGTTAAGCCAGACGCCCACAGACCAACACCAGAGGGGAAAATGTAGGAACTGAGAGCTTGTTCGGGACGCGCTAAACCTGGTACTTGATGCTGAGAACCAAAGATAGAACCAGCAACCCGTAGCGCTTCGGCAGATTCGGCTAAACCAAAGATTTGGTCGTAGATGGGGTTGCCGTTATTCAGGTTGCCGTTATTCACAACAGTATTACCATTGGCGGTGGCGGTAGCTGCAACCTTCTTGGCAGGGGGAACTAGTTCGTACTGAGTCTTGCCACGCAAATCTTCTTCTTCAAAGTTGACAGTGATGAAGACATCCTCTATCCAGTCAGAAGGATAGACGGGTGGGATGTGTACTCTCGATGAACGAGCTAGTACTAACCAGCGACCATCAGCAGCACGATAGCCAATATCGATCACATAATCGCGATCGCTAACTGGAACTGGTAGATACCATTCTCTAGCTAGTTCATCAGCCGGATATTCTTGAATACTGTGGGGACTTTGGTATTCGATATTAATGTCGGTGACATCATAAATCCGCAGTGCGAGTTGTTGTCCCCCTTGGCGGCGCAGTTCCTCTTTGTGTTCATTGGGAACATCCCAGTAAGTGTAAGCCCACTGAGGATCGCGCGGTAAGAGTACAATCCGGCTGTCACCATAGCCAGATGGCAAATCTGCCAGTCCTTCATCAACATCAGCCAAAGATCCACCAGTACGATCTTCCTGACCTAATTCAAACTTTGCAGCTTCCACGGTTTCTTGTGCCTCCAATGAACGAGATGGACTGAGTAAATTTTTGCTGCGCTGGACTTCTTGTATTGATGCCAGCAGTTGTGATTTACGCATTCGGCTATAGCGAGAGATGCTATATTCGCTAGCAACTTTGCGTAGTTGGCGTAAGGTCATCTCCTCTAGTGGCGGGCGTTCTTTTGCCATTAATTTGGCCTCCAGTAGTTTAAGCGGTAAATGATTTCCCCTGGTTAAAGAATGCTATATAAAATGTCATCCACTCCAGATGAATTTCTTATCCTGACTCCTGGTTTTGCCCAGTTTTTAAGTTTTTTAATCTGTTTTTAAATTGAGGTAACATCCTTGCAATTCCTGATCGTGCCAAAATTAGCATTTCTTTGGGATCGTGAGGAGTTCTGTTTGTTAAGTCAATATTAACCACTAAGCATATCTAGGGATCAAGGGGTAAGAAGTAGGTTTTTTGCCTGTTTCACGAATCTATCAGCCCTTCCGGGATCGTAATGTCATGTTTTCATCACATTACTGGCGAGTCTAAGATTGCAGCATCGCCATAATATAGATTTTTCATGACATTAAGCTGTAGGTTAGCCAAAAACCTCAATCCACTCAAAGGGATTGGGAATTTGCCCAATGACTAACGACTAATCAAATTTTGAAACTGTCTATATTCATCGCAGCTAAGTTTTTGAGCAGAAAACTCGAAACCCAAACCAGAAGCGCTATAGTACCGCCTCCCAACCCCTAATGCCTAATAACTAATCAACTCCACTGCATCTCGTCCATCGAAATTTTGTAAGTAAACTTTGACAATTTCTTCTTTAGCAGTAGGCAACTTCTTGCCAATAAAATCTGGGTGAATTGGTAATTCTCGATGACCCCTATCTACTAATACGGCTAAACGAATCACCTCTGGTCTACCGTAATCGTTAACTGCATTCAAAGCAGCACGAATTGTCCGTCCTTTGAAAATCACATCATCCACGAGTACAACTGTTTTGCCTGTAAGGTCAAAGGGAATTTCGCTTTTCGTTGGAGTCCGCAATCCAATTTTGTCAAGGTCATCTCGATAAAATGTAATATCCAAAGCGCCGACTGACACGGCTACACCTT
This sequence comes from Nostoc sp., assembly GCF_036916985.1. Lineage (GTDB taxonomy): Bacteria > Cyanobacteriota > Cyanobacteriia > Cyanobacteriales > Nostocaceae > Nostoc. The sequence continues at coordinate 235,836 of NZ_JBALFD010000014.1, read as the reverse complement.
CCAGTGTCTCAATTTGACGCGCCAGCAATTCAGCTAATAACACACCTCTGGTATAAATACCAATAAGCACCAGTTGAGACAAATCACGCGTCCTTTCGATAATTTGAGAGGCCAGTCGAGTTAAGGTACGACGGATTTCTTCAGATGAGAGAATTTCAACTACTTTGGCAGACATAGCTACAGACTGAAGATATGGGGATTGGGGATTGGGGATTGGGGATTGGGGATTGAGGAATAACTAATACTTCTCTATGAGAGGCTGCGGCAACAGCAAGGCTCAATATAATTGCTTAATGCCCTATGCCCTATTCCCTATATTTATCATTACCGATTTGGGAGCATTAAGAATATAGCGATCGCTATCCCTAACCATAGCAAAAAACAATATCGAGTTAGCTGTAAAGCATTCTGAATAGAAGTTATAGTAATCGGATAAATAGCATCTCCTAGCAGTGGTTTGTACTTTGCTATCCCACGATACCAATTTGTACCCCCCATTTGCACACCCAAAAAAGCAGCATAGGCGCATTCACTCCAGCCAGAATTGGGACTAGGATCGTTAACTGCATCCCGACGACAAATTCGCCAAAGGTACATCGGTTTACCCGATAACAATGCCAGAGTCACGACTGTTAACCGACAAGGTAGCCAAGTTAAACAATCTTCTAACCGCGCACAGAACCATCCCAAATAAGTATAAGGTGCTTCTCGGTAGCCTACCATTGAATCAAGGGTACTGCTAGCTTTGTATGCTAAAGCCAAAGGAGTCGGCCCAACAACTGGTATAAAGACACCAACAATTGCATAAAAAAGTGGAGCCATGACCCCATCAGTGGCATTTTCTGCAACCGTTTCTAAAACGGCTCGCGAAATTTCTGCTTGTGAAAGGTTTTGTGTATCTCGGCCAACATAATTACTTAAAATTTTCCGAGCCTTCTCCAAATCTCCTGTTGTTAAAGGTTGTAAAACAGCCTCCGCTGCTGCGTGCAAACTTTTGCCAGCAAAACAACTAGCCAAAAGAATGCTATTTACTGCAATTCCCAGCAGTGGATGAACCAATCGGGCAATTTGAATTATCAAAAAGCCAACAAGCCCGCTACCAATTATCAAGATAATACCTAGTACAATTCCAGCTAGGCGTTGTGTTAGAGAATTTTGACACAATTGGAGAGAAAATTTGCTCAGGCGAGAAATTACCCACCCCATAACTTGCACTGGATGAGGCCAATCCCAAGGATCGCCAATTAAATAATCTAAAAATGCAGCAATTATTAAGATATAGATATTATTAGTCATAAGTCACAAGTCTTGGATCAACCAATTTTGGATTTTGGATTTTGGATTTTGGATTGACCCCGACCACGTTAACGTAGGTTACGAAGTCTGGGTACTTGGCTCTTGAGCGTCGGATTTGAAATTGAGGATTTTTGATTTGTTCCGCCTGCAAAAGCGTTGCGAAACAGATTAACGGGCAGGGTATCAACCAAAAAATCTAAAATCTAAAATCTAAAATCTAAAATTCGTAGTCAACATTTGGCTACTGACTCTTGACTAAACCACAAAACTAGCCTCTTCTCCAAGGGAAGCTTGCCAACTACGAGCATCGTAATAAAGGTCTGCTAAAGTAATACTGTACAGAGCTTCTTTGAGCTTTTGGTTGAGTCTCTGCCAAAGGCTAAATGTTACCCAATCTTCAGCTTGTGTAGGTGCTGGGGTGTGATGGGGTAAATGGCTAGTCTCACCAACTGCCTCTAAAATTTGTCCTATAGATATTTGTGCAGGCTCTCTTGCCAATTGGTATCCGCCAATGCTACCACGAATTGATTTGACTAAAGATGCACGACGCATTTCTATTAGTAGTTTTTCAAGATAAGGAGCTGGGATATCTTGGCGTTTGGCGATCGCTCTCACAGATGCAGGTCCATATCTTGGCTGTAAACTTAAATCTAGCAACGCCTTCACACTATAGTGTCCTCTGGTAGTTAGTTTCATTTTGGTAAGCTTTGTTGTTTATCCTTTGTAAATAACCAATAATCATTGGGCAATGACTAATACTTCTCTATGAGAAGCTGCGTCAACGGCAACGCTCAGTAAAAGTTACAAATGACCAATGATTAATGACTAAGGATCAGTTTTGCTTATCATTCTGTGACTCAGTTATCATCCTCAGCAACTAGACAACCTTTTGAGCGTTAGTTTAGAAAACTTAAAACTTATACAGTCTAGCAGTAATTCACAAACTATATATATAGTTATCAGCATTGGCAGCATTCTCTAAAATAGATTGTCTTGGCAATATTTGGTAATAGCATAACAATTGTGCATCTGAGTGTAATATACTTGGCTAGGTTGAGATAAAAAACTAAAGGATTATGTTCCTATTAGCTCAACCTCAGCTAAAATAAAATCGATTCAAACACTTCAAACATTCATTTTCGACCTAAGTTGATGCCTAAACTGAAAAAAATTGAACCCCTACTCGGTGAAGAACTGCTCAAAAAAGTCAAAGAGCTAGAAAACGAGAGCAAGGAAGATAAAGCCAAGAAGTGCGGCTACTATACCGTTACCAAAAATGGTATAGAGCGCGTCAATATGATGAAGTTCTTAAATGCCCTGATTGATGCTGAAGGCATTCAGTTGGACAGTACACCCAGCGCTAATGGGCGTGGTGGACGTAGTGCTAGCTATAGAATTAGTGTGCAATCGAATGGTAACTTACTTATAGGTTCAGCTTATACAAAACAGATGAATCTGAAACCAGGAGATGAATTTCTGATCACTTTAGGCAAAAAGCACATTCGTCTAAGACAGGTAGATCCAGAAGATCGGGAAGATGATGAAGCTATAGAAGCCACAGCTTAATAAATTGTCATTAGTCAATACTCCGTTGTCATTTGTCCTTTGTCATTTGTCCTTTGTGAAAAACAATGACTATAAACAGTCATTAGTCAAGTGCCATTTGTCCTTTGTGAAAAATAATGACCAATGACTAATGACTAATGACTATATCTGTAGTAGGTAAGACTGGTAAATAGTGGCGAAGTGCCTTGCGCGTAACTGCTAAATTACAGGTTAACGCAATTTGCTCTTTTTCTAGTAAACCCAAAATGAGATCGGGTTTGTCTCGTGCTATCACTGGTAATTGATGCAAACCTCGAAGACTCATTCTGTCTAAAGCTTCAGATAATAATTCATCTTGCCAGGCATAGAGAATTTCAGTAGTACAAATGTCTATGAGGGTTTGACTGGATAAATTATCTGGAATTTCAGTTAGCGAATTTGGGTATGTTTGCCAAAGATCGAGGGCACGGTTAATATCTTCTAGAGAGAGTATACCAACTAATTGCTCTGCTTCATCAATTACTAAAGCACTGCGGACGCGATCGCGTGTCATCTCCACAGCTGCATCTAGCACCCCAAGAGTTGCAGGTAACTTTTTTGGACAGGGGTACATGGCATCTTCTACCAAAAGTTGCTGCACAATTTCTGCTTGTTCATCTTTCAATTCTGAAAGACCAATTTGTTGTAAGTTAGAGTTAGAGTTAAAAGTTGGTTTAATCCTTTCCACTAGCCAAACACTCAAGCCCACAGCTGCCATCAATGGTAAAACGATGCGATAGTCACGGGTTAATTCAAATAGCATTAAAATAGCCGTTAACGGCGCTCTAACACTAGCAGCTAACACTGCTGCCATTCCCACCATTGCGTAAGCTGGGGGAGCCGCCATTTGATCGCAAATTGCCGGGAATGCCACAGCCAAAATTTTGGCATAAGCCGATCCAAAAGAAGCACCTAAAAACATTGCTGGTGCAAATAAACCGCCGACGAAACCACTACCTGTACTAATTGCAGTCATCAGTAGCTTCACCACCAACAGCACGACCAACAGATAGAGTGGAAACTCTACATCCTGAAGCATTGCTTCTACAGTTTCATAACCGACACCCAGAATTTGCGGAAATTTCAAAGCAACTGCGCCAATAATCACACCGCCAATAATTGGATGAATCGGTTCAGGAATTCGTCCCAAAAAAGCAAAACCTGGAACCTTCCCAGCAAAGCAGGCTTTTGCTCCCCGAATTGATTGAGTATAAGCCAGAGAAACTAGGCTAGCCCCTAAACCCAAGCCAAGGTAAAGGGGTAATTCTAAGGGGCTGCGAACTTGGTAAACAGGTAAATCAAAAGCAGGTTGTGTCCCCAAACCAATTTGGGCAATCAATGCTGCTACCACTGCCGCTAGTAGCACCACACTGACAGCAGAAGTAGCAAAAGATGTCGCTCCCATCACCACCTCTAGAGCAAAAAATACTCCAGCGATGGGAGCATTAAATCCTGCTGCCAGTCCAGCCGCCGCACCAGCACCTAATAGCAAACGTTGTCGTTCTTGAGATACTTTGAGAATCACAGAGAACAACATCCCAAAATTGGCCCCAATTTCGACACTCGGCCCCTCTGGCCCCAAAGAAGCGCCACTCCCCAAAGAAACAGATGCAGCCAGCATTTTTGTAACTGGTCGTAGTGGTCGCCTAATCTCCGTTCCTTGAGAGGCGGCAATCAGAGATGAAAGTCCAGGACCAAAGTCTTGAGTGCGCCAACGCATCAAGCCAACAATTAATCCGCCAAGGGTGGGAACGCAGGCTAAAGTCCAAGAACCCCAGACGCCAATTTGACCCATTAAATTTTCTAGCATCAGCTGGTGAATCAGCTGAATTAAATAGTGAAAGGTAACTACACCCATACCAGTACCACCGCCAATCAGCACGGCTAAAAATAATACGACGGTTTCTGGAGATGGTTGAAAACGATTAATTAGGTGAGCTAAAGGAGTAGAAGGTGTAGGAAAGGCAGGTTGTTCCGTTACCTTCCTCAGTTGAGTGGCAGGCAAGAGAGTCATTGAGAGGCGGGGTAAATGTAAGAAAAAATTTAAATTTTTATCTGTTACTTCTCATTGTGAGCCATTATTTAGCAACCGGACAAGTAGACTTGATTTGCTTGATTTACAAAGCTTTAGCTAAAAATGTCATTGTGCAAAATTTTTGTGGTGAGAATGGTTAAATGGGAGACAATTATTATTTGAGGGTCAGCGATGCTCAGTTTGGGCAACGCCAACACTATTCTTTCTAGAGACAAGAAAGTTTCTGTCGGCTGGGTGGACTCACCCGTAAACATTAACTAGGAGTCATCCTTGCTTAAATCTAGCTATACTCGTGTTGCGACCATTGAGCCATCCTTGGTAGTAATAGAATGTATGTATGGTTTATGCCTGATTTCAGACCATACATTGATCCCAAGTCAGTATAGCTATTGTTATAGAGCGAGTAAATGGACTAGGCGGACGAGGTAAATGAATATACACACTTTTGATAATCATTATGTTACTTGCCCAATTTGCCAAAGAAATGCTACGCCCAAACCAATTAAAACCCGCATGGGCTTGTTTTGCTGTCCCTATTGCCAGGAACGGCTAGTAGTTTGCCAAAGTGGTCATTATGTCCGCGATCCGTTTACTTGGAGACAAATGATGATTTCTTCGGCGCTACGTCGGCAAAGCCGACCTTTAGCGAGGATTATCAGAGATTTTGTCCTGCTCAAGCGCCCGATGGTGGCACTAGCTGTAGGAAGTGCGATTTTCTTTGGTGCGATCGCTCTTACTCAAGAAAGGATAAGTTACGATCCCCAAATACTTCCCACAACAGAGAAAGTTAATGAACCAGGAAACAAATCTCAGTAAATGGATTAATTTGGTATAAATCAAATTCTACTTTGATTTTTGTAATATTATAACTAAATACTCCGATAAAACCGTGTCTTGTTCTCCCAAAATAGGACACGGTTTTATATTACGTCTACTTAAAGGATATCCAACAAATAAATTATCCAATCTTGTGGGGTAGGCGAGACTGCTAACTCACAAGAAGTAGTTGAGTATGAACTGTTATAAGATAAAAATAAAATACCTGAAAAATTACTTACTTTAACTTAAGTTCGCTAACAGTGTTTTCTCTGTTAGTGGGTCGTTTGCTTTAGATTTTCATTATGAATCATCTTTTAAAGGTGATTTAGGAAAGGCTCATAAGCGGTAACTTTATCTGGAACGTCGAGCCTTTACCCTCATTGCTCATCACATGAATGTTTACGAGTCAGGACTTGCTTAGGATGACGCATGAAGTACTCTAGCAACTGAAATTCTTGGCTGGAAAGGGATACGATCGCTCCTTGTCGCTCCAAAATTAGTCTATCGAGATGAAGTTCGAGGTCTGCCAAGCAGAGGGTGTCTCCTTGCCAGAGGGGCGATCGCCTCCTCAATGCCCGCACCCGTGCCATGAACTCTACGATATCAATCGGTTTAACGAGGTAATCATCAGCTCCGGCATCTAATCCTATGACTTTATCGGGTGTGGTATCTTTTGCCGTAATCATTAATACGGGAGATGTTTTTCCCGCCGCCCGATACTGTTGACACAAACTCACTCCACTAATCCGAGGTAACATCCAATCCAAAATTAGTAGGTCATATTCTTTTTCAGCCAAAAGCCATTGAGCGGTTTCACCATCCTTGACACCATCGACGCTGTATATCACCGACGCTATCAAGTGAGCCTCAATGGAGAGAAAAAGCAAAAGCATCGATAGAGGGGCAAGGTATCACTAATCAAGGTCGTGTACGTTCAGACAACATTGCAAATAAGTCATGTGATGGATTGTTATTCCGGTCTCAACCCGAAATATATTTGTATCAGGCGTTTAAGGCTCTTGGTGTTTCCTTTGCACCGCTTCCAGTATTTATTCGAGGAGGTAAAGATTATCGCCGTATTGAACCAGATTTTGTAATTATTAAAGATGGACTAATAATGATTATCGAGGTTGATGGTGATACTGTTCATCGAGAAACGCCCGCGGAAGCCCATACTCGTTTAACCATGTTCACTCACGAGGGAGCTATTTCAGAACGGGTATTAGCAAGTGAATGTAGCACACCTGAAAATGCTAAAAAATGTGCATCTCAATTACTGGAAATCCTTAATAAGAGAAGGAAAGCGTAATCACTCAAACACTATGTTAGTAATTGATTAAATAGCCATCTACCCCTCCTTGTTGAGAAGTAGATTACCATATTCTCGAATTAGTAGAATAGATTACAAAACCTATGGTAATGATTAACTAAATCTCAATCCTTCTATTGATGTGTTTTCTACTATTATCTTTGCTATACCAGGTATAGATGCTAAATAGAAAATCCAGGTATCACCAGTATGTTCACTATATGTCCAATCTCCTAATGGTTCACCTTCAGTAGTGGTGACTTTGTATATTTTCCCTGGAATCAACGATATATTTATAACCATAATTTGTTAATACAGAAGTTGATACAGCTATTTCAGGATTTTAATAGATTTTTAACTAGTTATCATTTATACAATAAAAATTCAGTTTACAAAGGCTTATTTTTGTTTCTTATTTGCGCCCAATTTTATAAACAAATCCCTGATTAACACTATTTAGGCATTAATTATAATCTATGCCTTGTCAAATTCTTCATCATTCATATCTGGGATTCAGACTAGACTTGTGTATCTAATGAAGTAGTCGTAGTTTGATTAATGCGTTCTGCCTTGGTTTTCAATGTTTGGTTCATGGCTTCAAACCCTTGGCGAACGTCGATATTTAATCTACCGGCTAGCAGAGGTACTAGTAAGCCGTGGAAAGATTCTTGCTGAATGAAGCGGACGCGTAGCCTGTCGTAGACATCGCTTGCTAACGGTTCAATAATAAAGCTATGTTCAACGTCAAATAATCCTGGTATCAAAAAGTGCCATAACCAGCGCAGTTGGCGATTAGGTTCTACCGTAATCACCGTAGGTCGAAAGGTGACAATATCTCTACCCGGAGGCTGAAAGTGAACGGTTAGCTGTGCCCCTTCACTCGGCAAACCACTAATTTGACGAATAAACAGATTCCAATGTGGAAAACTGGCAAAATCAGTAAGTAGGTTCCAGACTTGCTCATCGGATGCCTGAATTTCAATTTCAGTGTAGATTTTCATGGATATGAGTTGATAGAAAAACCAGAATTAAAACGGTTGTTTCTGTTAAAAATAACCCGATGTATTCTAGTCCTAGTAATCGAGTTACCCAAAGATTACGAGTGAAGCTAGATAAAGCAGTGGGAGAAAATAACTTGAGTTTCCTACCATAAAATAAACCATGCAAAGTTTCTTTGGTGGACTACAAGAAAACTAGATTGTTTCTTGTAAAACATAATAAATACTATTCGTAGAAAACTCACATTTGAACAGCAAAATTCTGGTGGTTGGTAGACAGTTTTGAAGGAACTACTGACCTTGAACAACCAGGACGGAACATGGAGCGTGATGAACTACGTGATTGCTCACACTTCCTGCTAAAAGTTCGGCAAATCCTTTAAATCCTCTACGACCAAGCACAATCAAATCTGCTCCCCAACTCCGGGCTAAATCACAGATGTTAGTCCCAGGTTCTCCTGTTTGATAACTGGATTCAGCCATAATGCTTTGTGTTTTCGCTTTCTGATAGTAGAACTGGAGTAAACTTTGTGCCTGTTGTGTTTCTATTTCTAGGTCTACTAAATTCACAGTGAGTTGACTAGAAGTTGCTAGCTCAATGCTGTGACAAATCATTAACTGAGCAGCATCTCTTTGGGCTAACTCTAGCGCTTTTGCAAACACTGTTGCAGTAGCAGGTGAATCATCGACTGCTACCAAAATCTTCTGAAAGCTCATATCTAGCTCCAATAATCAATTACTTCATTCACATTTGTTGTCTTTTAGCTTGAGGGACAAATGTGATTTAAAAGTGAAATTAAGTAAAATAAACGATTTATTCACTTTTCGTTCACATTCATCAGTAATCCTGGGAAAGAAGCAGAGAAACGAAACTAACCCAACTGACACTTAAAATGAATATCCGAACTAATACGGTTCATACTCACACTATAAAACTATAGTTTTTTACTATTTGGAGATTAATAAAGCTTCGTTTTAAACTTACTGATTTTTATAGGAGATGTTGTGATGAATTTCAGTCCAGTTAAAAATGCGATCGGCATCATTTCTACCCGTCAGGCTGCAACACAGGTGCTTGATGAACTTAGAGCCATTGACTTTCCCATGCAGAAAATTTCTGTGTTCACTTTAGACTCTGAAGACGAAAAGTTGCACGAGGATACTAATGCGGGTAAACATCCCATAACTCCTATCGAAGGTGCTAAAGCAGGCGCAATTACAGGAGGAACTACCGGAGGTTTTCTGGCAGTAACAGCCGGACTTGGCGTATTAGTTATTCCCGGTTTTGGCCCGGCATTAGCGGTTGAATCTGTGGTGGGTACACTGCTGGCGGGTGGTGCGAGTGCGATTTTTGGCAGTGTTTATGGCGCATTTCAAGGTTGGTTTGCTCCCGAAATGCAAGCTAGACTCTCTGAGCCAACCACCTGTCAAGAAAAATAGAGGGAACAACAGATGAAATCTGGCAAGCAGAATCGATTCTCCGTGACTGGGGTGTGCGGGAATGGCATATTTATGAACTTAGCAAAAGATTCTCGTAATAACACCAATTTGAAAAAAGAAAGATACAGATTCAAACAGAGAAATTCAGATTAAATCTGTTAATTACTAATTATTTTTTGGAGACAAAAATGACAGCAAATACGATCGCTACAAATACTTTTGCCCAGACAACAGAAGATTTACTCAACTATGAATGGCATACTCTGAGCGAACAAAAGGTTGTGCAAACGTTAGCCAGCCATCCAGAAGCAGGTTTGAGCCATGAAGAAGCTACCAAACGACACCAGCAGATGGGTGCAAATGAACTGACTGCTAAAAGTGGAAAAAGTTCTTGGCTACGATTTTTAGAGCAATTTAATCAACCACTACTATATATTTTGCTGACGGCGGGAATGGTGACGCTGCTGCTGCAAGATTGGCTAGATGCGGGAGTAATTTTTGGTGTCACCCTAATTAATGTCATCATTGGCTACATTCAAGAAGCGAAAGCAGAAGGTGCGATCGCTGCTCTATCCAAAGCTGTCACTACCGAAGCAACTATAATTCGCGATGGTCAAAAAACCCGTCTGGCTTCGACTGAACTTGTTCTGGGTGATTTGGTATTGCTGGCATCTGGGGATAAAGTACCTGCTGATTTGCGGTTATTAAGTGTGCGTGGGTTGCAAGTTGATGAGTCTGCCTTAACAGGCGAATCCGTTCCGGTGGAGAAAGCAACAGCATCAGTGCCTATCGAAACACCATTAGCCGAACGCAGCAATATGGTGTATGCCGGAAGTTTCGTCAGTTTTGGACAGGCAGAAGGGATTGTCGTCGCGATCGCAGATGCCACTGAAACCGGTCGCATCTCGGAGTTAATTGAAAGCAGCACCAATCTAAAAACACCACTGACGCGAAATATTGACAAGTTTAGCAAAAGCTTGTTGTATGTCATTTTAGGTTTAGCTGCCCTGACATTTGCAGTCGGATTAGGACAAGGCGAATCTTGGATTGATGTTTTCAAAGCGACTGTGGCTCTGGTAGTCAGCGCGATTCCCGAAGGATTACCTGCGATCGTTACCGTCACTTTAGCGATCGGAGTTTCCCGGATGGCACGACGTAAGGCGATTATTCGCAAGCTACCAGCTGTGGAAACTTTGGGAAGTACCACTGTTATTTGCTCTGACAAAACGGGGACGTTAACTGAGAATCAGATGACGGTTCAAAAGATTTATGCAGGTGGGCAACACTACACTGTTAGCGGTATTGGTTATGCCCCAGACGGTGAAATCCTAATGAATGGACAGCCTGTTGATTTCAATGCAGATGGACATATTGCTCTTTGGGAATCCCTGGAAGCAGGATTGCTGTGCAATGATTCTCATATCGAATGGGGAGACGGACAGTGGAACTTAGTAGGAACCCCAACTGAGGGAGCATTGATTGCGGCTGCCAATAAAGCGGGAATGACGCAAGCGAATCTAGAGCAATTACCCAGAATAGACACCATTCCCTTTGAGTCTCAATTCCAATACATGGCGACTTTGCATGAATTAGATGCAAAGCGATCGCTGAATGTGATTTATCTCAAAGGTTCTGTAGAGGCAATTCTCCAACGATGCGATCGCCTGCTCGATGCTCAAGGACAACTCGCTCGTCTCCATCCTGCCGCAGTGGAACAAGAAGTTGCAAGCATGGCAAACCAAGGGTTACGAGTGCTAGCTTTTGCCAGCAAAGAAGTTGCCACTAAGCGATCGTTGGATCGTAATGATATCGATCGAGGACTGGTGTTTCTGGGACTTCAAGGCATAATCGATCCGCCGCGTGAGGAAGCGATCGCCGCAGTAAAAGCCTGTCAATCTGCCGGGATTCAGGTAAAAATGATTACAGGCGACCACGCACTAACAGCAGCGGCGATCGCCCGCCAAATGGGAATTTGCTCGACTGAAGCACAAGTTTTCACCGGACGGCAATTAATTCAGATGGATGAAAAAGAATTCGCCCAAGCAGCTAAACAAGGTATGGTATTTGCGCGAGTTGCCCCAGAACAAAAATTGCATCTGGTGAAAGCGTTGCAGTCTCAGGGTGAAATTGTGGCCATGACTGGAGATGGTGTCAACGATGCTCCCGCCCTCAAACAGGCAGATATTGGTGTAGCGATGGGCATAGCTGGGGCAGAAGTTGCCAAAGAATCGGCGGATATGCTTCTAACTGACGATAACTCGCCTCAATAGAAGCGGCTGTGGAGGAAGGACGTAGTGTTTACCGCAACTTGCGAAAAGCGATCGCCTTCTTGCTGCCGATCACGGTATCCGTATTCTGGCTGAACCCTATCACAGCTAAGTAGGTGGGTGAGAAAATTTATCACTATGTCATTGCGTTCGTCCTTGGTAGGGGGAGTGGGGATTGCGGAGATGAAGGAGATGAGAGAGATAAGATAGCAGGGAAAAACTCTTTCCCCTCTGCCCCTGCACCTCTGCTTCTTTTCAATGCCCAATGCACCACATCTACAACCTATCAGTATCTTTTGTAACTAACTTCCAACCTTCAGCTTGGTCAATTAGCTTCATCGACTCTAGTTCAAGATTGTTGAAAGCAGATGTATGAAGTAGAAAGTAAGGTTGTCCGTTGTAGTGCCAATAATATTCCAGTTCACCAACAGAAGCGGGAATGATGGTGCGATCGCTATAGTAATCCAGCGAGGGACGATGGTAAGCAAAAGATGTGTAAATCTTTTTGGTAGCTGGATTTGCCCGCACAATCATCGCGGCGACTGGTTTCACTGGATAGGCTTCAGATAATTCCCAAACCCAGTAGTTAGATTTCATTAACAGTAGTAGTGAAACATAACTTCCCCAGAACAAAATTTTCAGAAATTGCCCGTCGCCTCGTTCTGCCAAAATAGCTGCTAAAGTCATAGTCACGGCTACTGCGGCAAAAATCAGTTGTAAGTCTGTTGTGGGTGTTGTACCCGAACTGAAATAAATACTACCAGCAGAAGCGACTACAGCAAGTATTGCCAAACCAGCAACCCAAGCACGGGGATAGGATGAGAGTAAAGGCGAGTTTTCTGTATCTGATAACTGGATACCAAAAGCTAAGGCTAAACTAGGATAAATCGGGAATAGATACCAGGGAACTTTGGTAATCATGAAGGAAATTACCAGCAGATAAACACCACTCCACGCCATTACTAGTTTTGCCCAACTCAGGTTGCGATTTTCCCAGGTTAAGCGGATAGTTTGTGGTAAGAATAATAACCACGGCCATGTATACTTAAGAAGCTCAATCACATAGTACCAAGGTGGTTCAGGATTTGCTTCGACAAATGAGCCAACTCGGCCTAGTGAGGGGTTTGCAAGGCCAACTTGAGCGAAAGTGTAACCATAATGAATTAGTTGGGCACTATACCAACCAGCTACAGGTAGAATGCCAATTAAGATTGCGATCCAGAGATAGTAACAGGTGAGCAGTCGTGGCGTATCCCAAAACAGAAAGATGATTGCGATCGCACCTAGCAATACGCCTAGCAATCCTTGAGTCAGGCAAATCAACCCGAAACTAACACCAACACCAAGACAATAACGTAAATCCCGGCGCGATCGCAACACGCACAACATCATCACCATCAAAAAACTTACCATTGCTCCATCTAACATTGCTAACCGCCCATGACGCACCACGGGTAGCATTGTTAGGTAAATCAAAGCGCTATAAATCGCTGCCCAACGCTGACGAAATATTTCTCGAGCAATGCAATACAGTAAAGGTACAGATGTCGCTGTTAAAATTGCTCCAGGTAGACGCGTTGTCCACTCATTTTCACCTCCTAGAGAATAAGCCCAAGCAATTAACAAATGCATCAAAGGCGGCTTGTTATGATATGGTTCGCCTCCTAGTGTTGGATAAAGCCAACGCATTGAACCTGCTGGTGCGTGCCAAATTTCACGAGCAACCTGAGCCACAGTACCTTCATCCCAATCTCGCAACGGCAATCCTCCTAGATTGATGCTAAACAGTAATACTGCTGCCAACAGCAACACTATTAGCCATACCCAATCAATCCATTTGCCAACCGTGCGATGCTGTTTTTCCAGATGACTCCAAATAAAGCTTCCTTCTTGCATATTCTCTGGTAATCATTTTACTTGCTGGTTTGATTACATAGAGACATCTAGCGAATCTCCAATGTTGCCACCCAGTAACAACGTATATTCTTAACAATTGCTAGTTTCCAAGATTAACTCAAATTTTTATAATTAGCCCTATTTTTTGAAAAATTTATATTGGTTATTTAAATAACATTTCACCAGATAAATGATAAAAATAATACAGGCAATAAATTATTTATAACCTATTTGTTAGTCCGTAGATAAACTTGTATTCTATTTTTTGTTTTACCCTGAGTTTAATTTTTATCTATTTAGTTATACTTTGGTAAAATTCTGCAAACCAAGAAATAATTGTTACAATCTTCAAGAATGTCCTGATGGGATAATAATCTTCAGAATAATATATAAGCATTTATCCCAATCTTATTTGGCATCTGAACATTGAGAGGCTCAGATCCCCGACCAGGGCGAACGCATCTAAAGTATACTTAGTGACTACTGAAATTGAGAATCAACGGAAAAATCAGCATTTATCATTTAAAGCACTGTCCAAACCTCAAAGCGATCGCTAAAATCTTTGTCAATAAGCATGGCTTAATGCGATTATTTTTGAGCCTGTTGAGAATGGTCTAGCCTTATTGACATGATGCGGCCGCCCTAGATCCCCGACTTCTTCAAGAAGTCGGGGATCTTTTTGGTTGTAACTAATTTAAAATTTATATAGTTACTAAAACACAGATTTATTAATATTCAAAAAAGTTGAGTACGCTTATCAAAGGAAGTATAGGCAAATATTGTACTATTTTAAATTTAATTAAGTGAATATTTAATTTTAACATCTGTGTTATACAATTCACTGAAAGTACTTAAATTACAAAAATAAGCAGCTAGAAAATTATGGGAGCCGATCCATGAACTTACCTGTAGTTATCGATATTACTCTAGGTTTAGTTTTTATTTACTTGATTTTGAGCTTACTAGCTTCTGAAATACAAGAATTGATTGCCACCTTTTTACAATGGAGAGCTAAACATTTAAAAAATTCAATTGAATTACTTTTAGCAGGTGGTAGCGAAACTGAAGAATCAGATTTTACTAAGGCAAGAAATTTAGTAGAGATTATTTATAACGATCCTTTGATTAATACCTTTAATCAACAGGCTAAGAGAAAAGTAGAACAGTTGCGGAACAATGCTAAAAATATTGACAATAAAAGACTAGAAGAAAAACAAAGTGGCCCTTCCTATCTTCCTTCTGAAACATTTGCAATTACTTTGTTAGATACCTTAAAAATTCCCCAGCTAATTAATTATGTGAAAAATACTAATGAAGAATCTAAAAATAATCTGCACATCATATTAGCATCTTACAAAGAACTTAAAGCAGGCATTAATAATCCAGAAAGTGAAAGTTACAAAACAATTAAAAAACTTTATGGAGATATTGACGAAGATTTTAGAAAATTCGTTAATGAAGACTTATCTGATAATGTACCTGATAATTTAATCAAGAGCCTTGCTGCGATCGCTCAACGTAGCAGGATAAAAGTTGGCGATTTGACAGAAGAAATGAATCAGTTTAAAAATGAAGTTGAAACATGGTTTGATCGCTCTATGGATCGAGCCAGTGGTGTTTATAAGCGTAATGCCAAAGGAGTTGCTATTTTAATTGGAATATCAATTGCCATATTAACCAATACTGATACATTCCACCTCGTTAATAGGCTGTCGCAGGATTCGGTTATCCGCTCTACGATTGCTCAAAGTGCAACTCAACGAATCGATTATATCAAAGACTTAGAGGGTAGAAAGGAAATTGAAACCTTATTAGTAAATGCTTCTATACCCATTGGATGGCAAAACATCAATCAACAGTTTGAGCAGAATAGTGGAAACGTTTTATTAATTAGAAGTTGGCAAGTTTTTAGGTTAATATGCGGTTGGCTAATCAGTGGTTTAGCTATTGCAATGGGTGCGCCTTTTTGGTTTGATATCCTTAATAAAGTTATTAATGTGCGGAATGCGGGGCCAAAACCTACTGCCTATACGAAGGATCAACCGTCTCAGAAATAGTGTTTTACAACAGTGTGCCAACTTAGAACTAAGGCAATATATAATTCGCCAGGTCTTAGCTTAAAAAATAAAAATAACTTGGAGTTTTAATTCTTTATTTTGAAAAACAATCTCAATTTGCCTGATAAATTCTCGAAAGTAAAATCGTCGCTCTGTTTCCGACAAATCTAACCAAAATTGTGGTATGGAAACAGCTTGAGCAACAGAACGCAAGTTAACCGGGGGGAGAGTCGCCAACTTTGCTTCGAGTGCAGATATTTCTGTGCGGAGTTTGTAAGCCCTTAACTTTGCTGTTTCGGCATCTAAAATTCCTGTTTCAATTAAAGCGGGTAACTGAGCGAGTATTTCTTGCTGACGAGCGATCGCTTGTCCTAAACTATTCTTGACTGCATCCAATTGGGGAAAATTCATCCCCGCTACTGCTAGAGGTAAATCACGGCAAACTGTTTCAATAGTATGTTGCAACACCTCTTGGTAAGGAATAGCCTTACACTTAGGGGTTTGGGGGCAGCTAGTAGAACGTAAATAAAGATACTCTTTATCTTGGTTGCGTTGGGTGACACGGGTAATTGTCAGATGTGACTGACATTCACCACAGACAACCAACCCAGCTAAAGAACGAGGCGCGCTAGCAGTTCGAGATGGTAAACGGCTGTTACGGCGTAAAAGTCGATCAACTTGGGCAGCTTCTTCTTTAGAAACGATCGCAATATGGGTATTGGAGATAATTTCACCATTTTGGTAAGCTGTATTGCCGCGATAGACTGGATTAGTTAGCCAGCGTCTTCCGGTGGTGACAGAGATTTTCTTGCCGTATTTTTTCGCCAGATAACGAACTGAACCCCGCAGGGAACCATAGAGTAAAAAGTGTTCAAAAAAATCTTTGACTACTGGTGAAGTACTGCGGTCAATGGTATATTTTCCCTTACCTCTGCGATAGCCGTAGGGAACTTTGCCGGGTGGTGGTGCAACCTCAAGACGATTACGGGCGTGTCCTTGGCGGATGCGACGACTACGTTGCTGACGTTGGATTGCGTGTAGCAGATTCAGCAAATCAGCGCCCAGTGGGTAATTTTCGGAAGTGTAGGGCTGTTCGGTGGCGATTACAGCTATTCCCATAACTTCGAGTTGATTTAAGCGATCGCTAATTTCTTCTACAGTATCCCCCAATTCTTCCAACCGACGGATCAGGAGATAATCTGCTGGTTCAGTTTCGCAATCGGTGAATAATTGTTGTAATTGCGATCGTCCAGAAGAGTCTGGCTTGCCCAAATCTTCGTAAACCCGATCCACCTCCCATCCCCAATCGGCTTGATCGGGAGAAGATTCTAATAGCGGATCGGTGTAAGAGTAGGCAATGATTTTCATTAGTCATTAGTCATTAGTCATTAGTCATTAGTCATTGGGGATTGGGTATGGTTATAGCGGTTCTCAAATGGAATACAGACCTAACCCCCAGCCCCTTCCCTTCAAGGGAAAGGGGAGTAAGATTCAAAGCCTCTCTCCTAAAAGGAGAGAGGTTTGGAGAGAGGTCAAAATGTATCGCATACAAACGAGAATTGCTATATTCTCCTCATCTCCCCAATCCCTAGTCCCCATTACCCCTTATCCCCAGTCCCCAATCCCCACTCCTCACTGCTGACTCAACTCGATAATATTCCCGTCGGGATCTTGAGTGAACAGGGCAGGGCGACCGGAGGCGCTGGCTTGAATGGGATAATTATGATTGAGTAATTCCTGTTTGGCGGTGTCTAAGTCAGTAACGGAGAAAGCAATGTGGGGATTGCGCCCCCATTTTTCGTTTGGGTTTTCTGTGGGGACAACACTTGCAACTATCAGGTGAAGTTGGTAGTCGCCGACTTGATACCATGCACCAGGGTAGTTTAGGGAACGATCTATTTTAGATAATCCCAATACTTTGCCATAAAATTGCTCGGAGCGTTCTAAGTCAGTCACAAGAATTGCTGTATGGAGACTTTGGTTAATCTGCATTGTCGGTAAGATGCGATCGCGTTTATTTAGATTTTGACTTAGTTTGCATTCTTTTAGGGAGTAGGGAGGTAGGGGGAGCAGGGGGCAGGGAGAAGAATTTTCCTCCGCCCCTCTGCCTCTTTTCAATGCCCAATCCCCAATCCCCAATGACTAATGACTAATGACTAATGACTAATGCAATTACAAACTCAATGGTAGCTTAACTGTAAACCTTGTCCAGCCCTGATAACTGGTAACTTTAATCGTACCTTGGAGATATTCAACTAACTTCTTAACTAATGTTAAACCTAATCCTGTGCCACTCTGTTGCCAGCGATCGCTTTGAGGAATTCGGTAAAACGCGTCAAAGATTCGAGATTGTTCTTGTTTGGGGATGATTACTCCAGAATTGCTAATTGTAATTTGAAAGTAAGGAACTTGAAGATCGTCTAACATACCAGATTCAACATCCTCATTTATGAGACTTTTTGCAGTGTCAATTACCTGAACATCCACTGCAATCTGTCCATCAGGCGGAGTGTATTTACAAGCATTGTTGAGTAACTCTGAGACAATTTCGGTCAGGCTAGCCAAGTCTGAAACTAAAGGTGGTAGATTTGGAGAAACACTAACTTGAAAAGACTGTTGCCTGGCTTGGGCACGTTCTTGAAAATATTCGGCAACGTGAGGCAGCCAGTTTTGGAGTTGAATTGAAGTTAATTCTAATGGATAGACATTTGCATCAATCATTCGCATGTGCAACAAATTGTCTACTAAATCTAGCTCTCGTTCGCACTGATCGCGCAGGATAGTTAAGTAACGGGCTACAGATTCAGATGGAGAAAGTGCTTTTAAATGTAAAACCCCCAGCCCTTCCAAAATATTTTCTAGCACGGAGATTGTCATTTTGATGTTTGACAATGGTGTTCGCATTTCATGAGAAGTAGTTGCCAAAAAATCTTCTTTCAACTGGTTCAGCCGTTGAAGTTCTGCCACTTGAATTTCTAGTTGTCTAGCACGTTCAGCAGCGAGATTGCGTTCTTCAGTTAGTCGTCGTTGCGTATCGTCCCGAAAAACTAATACGGCTCCTGTAATTACACCACTGCTATTTCTCAAGGGAGTAGCGCTGTCAGCTACAGGTGTAACTGTTCCGTCTTTGGCAACGAGTAAAACGCCACTAGCTAGATGGATAATAGTTTCTTGTTCGAGGGCTGCAAAAATTGGATTTTTTACCGAAAGCTGGGTTTGTTCGTCAATAAGTTGGATAACTTCAGTTAACATCTTGTCCTTAGCTTCATTCCATCGCCACCCTGTTAGGGCTTCAGCTACAGGATTAATGTACTTAACATCTAATTCAGTATCAACTACAATTACTCCATCACCCATTTCTCGAAGCACAGAACTCAAAAATTGCTCGCGATCGTAACGATTAAGAGCTGTTTGAATGGCAACGTAAAGTTCTTGTTCCTTGATGGGTTTGAGAATATATCCAAAGGGGGATGTCAGGGTTGCCCGTTTCACAGTACTTTGATCGGAGTGACCTGTGACATAGATAACTGGAATTTGCAAATCACGCCAAATTTGCTCTGCGGCCTGGATGCCGTCCATTTCACCCCGTAATCTGATATCCATCAAAACCAAGTTTGGTCGTAATTCTGTTGCTTTTGCAATTGCCCCTTCGGCAGAATCAGCTATATCTAAAACAACATATCCCAAAGACTCTAAACTTTCTTGTAAATTTATCGCAAGAATATACTCATCTTCAACAACAAGGACTCTAATTTTCTCCTTTGTCTCGGTGTCTGATGGGATATCAATCATGTTTATATCCGGCTATTTGCAAAAGTAATTTTAAACTGCGTTCCTTGCTGAGAGTCAATTTCGAGCTTTCCCCTTAGCTGCTTGACTAAACCTTGGACAAGGGTTATACCAAGTGTTTTAGCTTTCTTGCTATCAAAGTTTTCAGGTAAACCAACACCATCATCTCTAATGATAAGTGTCAAAGTGCGGTCTGATTCTTGAAAAAATTTGACCTGAATTTCGCCGCCACGATTACCAATAAAAGCGTATTTCAAAGCATTAGAAACTAGTTCATTAATAATCAAGCCACAAGGAATAGCGGTTTCGATATCGAGGCTAGCATTATCAACTTGAATTTTTAGTTTGATTTTGCTGGAACTGACGTTATAGGAATCAAATAAATGAGTTGTTAAATCTGGAATATATTGAGCAAAATCAATATCAGCGAGGTCTTCAGAACGGTAAAGTTTTTCATGAACTAGAGCAATGGAAGCAATCCGGTTTTGGCTATCGCGTAAAATAGCTGTCACTACAGAATCTTGTGTACGTCTGCACTGCATTTGCAGCAAACTACTGACAATTCCTAAATTATTTTTCACACGATGATGAATTTCTTTGAGTAATACCTCCTTTTCTTTCAGAGAGGCTTTAATTTTTTCCTCCGCTTGCTTTTGCTCGGTGATATCTTGTTGGATAGCGACAAGCACGCTTCCATACTCAGGATGTTCAAAAATGGAAGCGGTAGCGCTACACCAGAATGGAGTGCCATCTTTTTTAATATTATGGACTTCATAGGTTGCTTCACCGTGTTCCCAAATAGCAGTTCTAATAGCCTGATTAACATCTTCAGGTGTATTATTTTCATCACCGTAGTTGACAATAGACACATACTGACCGATTAATTCACCAGGTTCATAGCCAAACATTTGCTCGAATTTAGGATTGGCATAGACAAACACACCATCTGTGGCACGAACTAGGCAAATTCCTTCTGCCATGTTGCGGGTGATGACTGCTTGCAACTCTAACATCTGTTCAGCTCGTTTGCGATCGCTGATTTCAACTACCACAATGCCCATGCTAATGGGTTCATCGGCTTCAGACTGAATTGGAAAATAAGAAGCTAACCAAGTCCTGATTACACCTGGAAGTTTTGGGGTTTCTCCACTGATTTCCAAATCCAGAATCGGCTCACCCGTTGTCAAGACATGTCGAAAGACTTGCTCCAAATTGGATGTCAAATTAGGGATAATCTCCCACGGTGTCTTACCAATATGGGACGCTGCGGGAATGCCATTCATTTCTGCTAATGCTTCATTAATGAATGAATAACGCAGTTCCCAATCCAGAATGGATATACCAACGGGTGCGCTATTGATAAAGGTATCCAATAACTTTTGCTTGTGAGCCAGTTCTCGCTCCAAAATCTTGCGTTCTGTGATGTCAATCGCCACTCTACCCACTAGTTTTTGTGCAGACAATCCCAGAATCGGAAACTTGTATACCAAGAACTCTCCAAGGGTGCTATCTGGACGGGGAGCAACTTCGATTACCTCAAGTACCTGATTTGTCTGTGAGACTATCTGAATGTGATCGAAATGTTGCCGAGCAATTTCCGCTGGATAAAGATCAAAAATCGATTGCCCAATAACTTGTTCGGGTAGTAAGTTAAATGTCCGCAGGTATGTTTGGTTTAGATAAAGTACACGTCCATCGGTATCAGTTATCCAAGCTAACACTGGGCTGTTGTTCATAAATGCCTGGAACCTGGCTTCACTTTCTTGCAGCGCTGCTTCTGCCTGCCTACGCTCACTAGTATCAATAATTATGCCCAGCATCCGTATGGGTTCGCCTGCTTCGTTGTAAACGCCACGCCCTTTCCCTGTTACCCAGTGAACCCTGCCATTAGGATAAATCACTCGATATTCACCTTGAAAATTGGTATGTTGTGCCAGTGCATTTAATACAGCCTGTTCAATTTGCTCAACATCCTCTGGATGAACACAATTGCGCCATAGCTGATAACTAGCTGCTGATATTTCTGGCTCTAAGCCTAACAATCGATAACCATTATCGTTCCATAGAACTTTACCTGTTTCAACATCCCAATCCCAGAGACCGATGTGGTTAAATTCCAACGCCAGCCTTAGTTGTTCTTCACTTTTGGCTAAGGCTGCTTCAGCTTGTTTGCGTAAGTTAAGCTCGTCGTAAACATCGCTGATATCCCGATGAGTACCAGTCATTCGCAGAGGGTTCCCCTGTGCATCTCGCATGACAACTTTGCCGTAGTCAGCAATCCATTTGTATTCACCCGACTTAGTTTGAAGTCGATAGTCAAATTTGTAGGATACTGAACTGTCCTTGAGGTGAGCTGCCAAGATTTTCTCAACCCAAGGTAAATCCTCTGGATGAACTAATCGCTTCCAAGTACTACAATCGTGTGGGAGTTCATCAAAGTTGTATCCGAGCATTTCTAGATAGCGCGGGCTGTAATACACCTCTCCCGTGAGAATGTTCCAGTCCCACAAACCATCCCCAGAAGCCTCAAGGGCTAATTGTAGTCGTTCCTCACTTTCTCGAAGAGCTATTTCTGCCCGTTGGTGTTCTTCTTCACCATGTTTCCGGGCAGTAATATCCGTGATTCGTACCAATTGCATCACAGTACCAGCAACTCTAATTTGTTTGGCTGCGATGTTTCCCCAAAAGGGTTTGCCCTGCTTAGTAATGTATTCAACTTCCCGACTCCAAAACCCTTGCTGGTTAATTTCTTCCATAAAGGTGGCAATCTCATCGGAAGTAAACGGTTGTTTTTGCAGAGTGTTGCCTTCAATGTTAATTAATTCAGCTTTACTAGAGGCTGCAAATAGCTTCACTGCTCGATCGTTACAGTCAGTGATCAGTAATGTTTCGACATCTACCAAAAAAAGTGCATCAGCGGATTCATTATAAATAGCTTCTAGGAGGTCACGACTACGAATGATTTCTAACTCAGTTTGTTTGCGTTCTGTAATATCTATAACCGCTCCCAATAGCTTAACTGGCTGCCCTTGAGCGTCATAGGCGATCTCTGCTTTCGACTCAACGTAGCGCACTGAACTATCAGGTCGGATAATTCGATACTCAAGATTGAAAGGGGTTATTTGGGCGATCGTCTTTTCGAGTTGGGCCTTGATTAAGGCGCGATCATCTGGATGAATTATTTGGAGAAATTCTCCTTGGTCGGGTTCGCTTTGAGTGGGATTTAGACCAGATATGCGAAAGGTTTCCATTGACCAAGAGCGCTTTTTCGTTGCTAAATTTAATTCCCAACTGCCTACGTGGGCGATTTGTTGAGTAGTGGCTAGCAGTGCTTCACTTTGTCGGAGTTTTTCCTCTGCCTTTTGCCGTAAGCGAAGCTCGTCGTAGACATCGCGCAGCGCAATTTGTTGTTTAGTGATATCTCGCCCTTCTGGAATCAACAAAATAACTTGACCCGTCTCGTCTAGAAGCGGACGCAGGGAAAAATCGATCGTTGCTACTCGGTTATTTGCGCCGAGAACATCAACTTCATAACGGACAAACTCTCCTTGAGCTGCATGAGCGATCGCTTGTTGTAATTCTTCTTGAGTTTGCGGTGAAATCGTCCACCAATGTGCCTCCCAAAAAGGGCGATCAATCACATCTTCCAATTTCAGTCCGCCAAAACTTAGCGCCGTCTGATTTGCCTCTAGTAAGATGCCATCTGGCGTTAGCAGTCCTGTAAACTGGAAAGTGTTATTGAAGATGGCGCAAAAACGGCGCTCACTTTGATGCAATTTGGCAGTGCGCTCCTGTACTTTTGCTTCTAACTCGGCATTGAGGGTTTGAAGATTTTGGTAAAGTTGGGCTTGTTGGATAGCGATCGCTAGTTGCACCGTCAATTGCTTGAGCAATTCCACCTCAAATGTCTGCCATTGTCGCGGGGCAGAACATTGATGCACGATAAATAGACCCCAAAGTTCAATTGCTGGACTCCCCTTATTCTCTAACAAAATGGGGACAACCAAATTCGCCTTCACCTGAAACTGTTCTAAAAGATTAGTATGGCAAGCACTTAAACCCGCTTCGTAGACGTTCGTCGCTGCCCAAATTTTCCCCTGGCGATATTCTTCCCCCTGATTTTCCTGAAAACAGGTATCTTCAATCTCCAGTCCTAAGATTGGTGTCCATTGGGGTAATACCGACTCTGCAACGACGCTACCCTGCATCTGAGGCGTAAATTGATATATCAGTACACGATCAGCACTTAGTAACTGGCGGACTTTTTTAACACTCGTTACGAGGATATCTTGGAGTTTCAAGGATTGGCGAATATCAAGAGCGATCGCTCCTACTAACTTTTGTTGTTCCTGTTGTTGTTTTAGCTGCCGCATTAGCTGCTGATGCTTGATTGCCCCATGAACCGCTCGACGTAAATTATCAGGGGTCAATTTTCCCTTGACTAGATAATCTTGCGCCCCACTCTTGATCGCTTGGACTGCGATCGTTTCGTCCCCCTGCCCAGTTAACATAATCACAGATGTCTGGCTACCTTGGGTTTGCCGTTGTAGCTGATTGAGAAATTCCAACCCATCTATATCTGGCAATCGGTAGTCTAATAGAATTACATCTGGTGTTTTCTCTTGACAGTCTTGCAGTGCCTTCTTGCCAGACTCAAATTCGTAAATATCGTAGCTGTACTGCTCATCCCGCTCCAGAAAGCGTCGATATACAACTCTGTCTTCAGCAGAGTCTTCCACAAAAAATACAGTTGTCATCTATCTTGGCCTCCTAACCCAACTGCGGGATTGGTGAGCAGAGGAGAATAATTAATAAGCTGTTGTGATTATAGTTTGCACATTGAGGCGGTAGGGGAGCAGAGTGCAGGGAGCAAGGGAGAGAATTTACAGGTTTTGCCTAATCATGCTTGTGATGCAATTTGCAGGCGCAACAGCTTAACTAATACCCAATCCCCAATCCCCAGTCCCCAATCCCCATTACCCCTTATCCCCAGAGGGGACCCCACCTTCCCCAGTCCCAAAATCCCCAAAATCAGAAAATCCAGACTTTTTCTTGATTACAGACTACTATTTTTATTCGCATAAACGCATAATAGAAGTGTGACTGATCTGTTCGCCCCTTTACAATCTCTCAAACAAGGTGACTGGTTCAAGCTGATCTGCGGAGCCAGCTTCCAGCATTTACCGGCAGTCAGAAGTTTAACGTTAGCCTATACTTTGGCGGGCGCTGACTGCATAGATGTTGCAGCTGATCCAGCGGTGATTGCCGCAGCGCAAGCAGGTCTACAAGTTGCCAAATCTTTGGCTAAAGATGCCCAAAAACGAGGGTTTGACTACAAAGGCAACTCCCCCTTTTTGATGGTCAGCCTCAATGATGGAGAAGACCCCCATTTTCGGAAAGCAGAATTTAATCCTACTGAGTGTCCTACAAACTGTCTTAGACCATGTGAACGGATTTGTCCAGCACAAGCAATTGTATTTAACAGTACAAAAGAAGACTTTTCGGGAGTAGTATCCGAAAAATGTTATGGCTGTGGTCGTTGTATACCAATTTGTCCTTATGATATAATTTATACAAGTTCATATATGTCAACGCCGGGAGCGATCGCGCCATTGGTAATGTCAACGGGAGTAGATGCCGTAGAAATCCATACAAAAGTCGGGCGGCTGGCAGAATTTGAACAATTATGGCAAGCAATTTCACCGTGGGCCGATCAACTAAAGTTACTAGCCATCAGTTGTCCCGATGGCGAGGGAATGACTGACTACCTAAGAGCTATCTATGACCTGATTGCCCCATTCAAGAGTGCTTTAATTTGGCAAACCGATGGTCGTTCTATGAGTGGTGATATTGGCGATGGCACCACAATAGCCACGGTGAAATTAGGGCAAAAAGTTTTGGCAGCTAAGTTACCGGGATATGTGCAGTTAGCAGGCGGCACAAATAGCTATACCGTTGCTAAGTTAAAGGCAATGGGACTGTTAAACAGTGCTGAGTTCCGAGTTATGAGTGCTGAGAAAGACTGTATTACTCAGTACGGGCTAAACGCCCCGCTACCGCTAACAGCACTCAGCACTCAGCACTCTATTTCCGGGGTCGCCTACGGTAGCTACGCCCGTGTACTGCTGTCACCAATTCTCGAACAGTTAGAGAATAAGGAGGTAAGTAACACTAATGTGAAGGCGAATCTTCACCTAGAAGAAGATGAGGTATTACTTTGGCAAGCTGTAGAACTTGCCCATTCTCTCGTTTCCCAGATCAAGTCACAGCAGGAGCATTAATTGCTCGTTCGGAAAAATACCCAGGGCGGGTACTCCTGCACGCAAACGTCCTCGCTATCTCTAAAAACGTCACCATAGAAAGCATGACGATTACAGACGATCTCCAAAAGTTATTAGACATTTTGCCCCAAGACCTGCGACAAGTACTAGAGAGTCATCCCAAACGAGATAGTTTAGTAGAAGTGGTCTTGGATTTGGGTCGTCGCCCAGAGGCTCGCTTTCCTAATCAAGCTGAGTATTTGAGCGAAGTACCCGTTACTCAAGAACAGATAGATGATTGCATTCAACGAGTCGGAATCTTTGGCGGAGATAATCGGGCAGGAATTGAGCAAACTTTGCATCGGATCAGTGCCATCCGCAACCGCACGGGTAAGATTATTGGCTTAACCTGTCGCGTTGGTCGGGCGATATTCGGAACCATTGGCATGATCCGCGATTTGGTAGAAACTGGTAAATCGATTCTCATGCTGGGGCGTCCAGGCGTGGGCAAAACTACCGCCTTACGGGAAATCGCCCGTGTTTTGGCAGATGATCTAAATAAGCGAGTGGTAATTATTGACACCTCCAACGAAATCGCTGGGGATGGTGATGTTGCTCACCCCGCCATTGGTCGCGCTCGGCGGATGCAGGTAGCTCATCCAAATCAACAGCATCAGGTGATGATTGAGGCAGTGGAGAATCACATGCCAGAAGTCATTGTTATTGATGAAATTGGCACGGAACTGGAAGCTTTAGCAGCTCGTACCATTGCGGAACGGGGTGTACAGTTGGTAGGTACTGCCCACGGAAATCAGATTGAAAATCTGATTAAAAACCCCACCCTGGCTGATTTAGTTGGGGGTATCCAAGCTGTGACGCTGGGAGACGATGAAGCTAGACGGCGAGGCTCTCAAAAGACTGTTTTGGAGCGGAAAGCCCCGCCTACCTTTGAAATTGCTGTGGAAATGTTGGAACGCCAACGCTGGACAGTACACGAAAGTGTTGCTGACACCGTAGATAATCTGTTGCGGGGTCGTCAACCTACCCCACAAACGAGAACTGTTGATGACCAGGGCAAAATTGGTGTTACCCGCCAGTTAGCTGTTGTTAATGGTCGCGGTGCCCAGCTAGGGACGGTGGAAGAATCTTTCCCGCCAGCACGGCCGTCTAATGGCTGGCGTTCATCTGGACAAATGGTAGCACTGCCACAATTGCCTGTAGAGCGGGTAACTGGGCGCAGTGAGTTTGACCGTTTGCTGGATGAATCCTTCAATTATTCTGAAAGCATTGATTTAGATGCTGCTACCAGACAGCCAGGGCCCAATGGTGAAGATTTACCATTGCACGTTTACCCTTATGGCGTTAGCCGTCACCAACTAGAACAGGTGATTAGCGTGCTAACTTTGCCCGTGGTATTGACAAAAGACATAGATAGTGCAGATGCAATTTTAGCACTGCGATCGCACGTCAAAAACCACGCCAAATTACGCCAAATGGCCAAAGCGCGTAATGTACCCATCCACATGATTAAGTCCAGCACCATTCCCCAAATTACCCGTGGTTTGCGGCGGCTGCTGAACATCGATGACCCGGAAATGGCCGATGATCTAGAACTGCAATTATTTTTGCACAATGGTAGCGATGATGAGATGGATGCCTTGGAAGAAGCTAGACTTGCTGTTGAGCAAATTGTGATTCCGAAAGGACAGCCAGTGGAGTTATTGCCGCGTTCTCCCCAAGTCCGCAAAATGCAACATGAGTTGGTAGAACATTATCGCCTCAAGTCGCATAGTTTTGGCGAAGAACCAAATAGAAGATTGCGGATTTATCCGGCGTAACTTTACCCCTAGCCCCTCTTCGCACTGCGAAGAGGGGTTGGGAAACGAACCGCAAAGGACGCAAAGAGCGCAAAGGAAGAAGGAAAAGAGAGAAATAAAAATCGGGAGCATCTCAATTTTGCAAATTGACTAAGATAACAGATTGTCATTGCGAACGCTCCATTTCATTACGTACCCTACGGGTTCTCCGAAGGAGTACGCAATGACAAAATATGTTTTTACACATTTGGGATGCTTCCTAAAAATCTGTGTTACCAAGTATTGTTGGCTTGATGGAGTACTAGGAGACACTTGATGTCCTATAGAGAGTTTTCTTTAAGAAAAGTAAAACAAGACTTTAATCTCACCTTAGTAGAAGGTGGGCGATTTTTACCTCCGATAGAACCAATTTCACCTAGTCCCCTACTGGCTGAATTTTTAGCAGAAAGTATCCAGTTAGCAATTGCAATGGGTTCTGAGAAAGCTAGATCAGAATTGATTATCAGTCCAATATTGTTTGAAGTCCGAAAAATTCTCAACAGACAAATCAGTTTTTTTTCGGGAGAAGAATTTAATGTTGAACCAGAAGTTGGACTGGCGGGATTTTGCGACTTTCTAATTAGCATTTCGCCAGAACAGTTATTTATTGAAGCTCCAGCAGTGGTGATTGTCGAAGCCAAAAAGGAAAATCTTAAAGGTGGTTTGGGACAGTGTATCGCAGAAATGATCGCCGCCCAAAGGTTTAATACCAAATACGAAAAACCAATTGCTACTATCTACGGTAGCGTTACTAGTGGCAACCTATGGACATTCATCAAGTTGGAGGATAGCACTGTAACTATTGATTTAACTGAATATTTAATTTCCCCAGTAGAGCAAATATTAGGTATCTTGGTGTGGATGATTCGGTCACAGTCAAATTAAGGTTAGGTTTTGCTTCTGATTGCTGTTAATTTACGCGTCGAAGTTTGGATAATTTGATGTCTGGCGGGTCAGATTATTTGGAATGGGCAAGAATTACGATCGCTACCCTTAGAAGAATTGCGATCGCGGATTGATGTAGTTATGAAAGATTACGCTCCTTTTCCGACTACTGTACGGGAAAATGTTGCCTTTGGGAATTTACCAAAAATGCAGGATGATGCCGCGATTACCGAAGCGATCGCTGAGGCTGGTTTGGCGAGAGTCATTGAAATGCAATCTACATGTAGCACCCATTTCAGTCAGGGTTTGTCTTGAGAAATCGCTCCACTTGGGCAAAGCCCAAGACCGCGTTTCTCGCTAAATCCCCGTCTGAAATTTCTTTAATTTTGAATTTTGAATTGTTAATCTGGTAACTTATATTGCCCCACAATACGCTTGGCAAACTCTGGAACGTGCGCTTCTAATTTCTCTGGATGATTCCGCTTCACATACAAATAATTCCGAGTAAAGTGAGAATCAATGGAAAACCGCGCATATTCTAGACCCTTGGGGCCGATTTTTTCGATCACTACACCCATCAGTTTTGCTGCCCACATGGGGAGGGTAACGCCTTTATCGTAAGCGGGAATACTTTGCTGTACAGCTTCCTTGCGGTTGCCTTTAGATGTCACTGGTTGAGTATCTAACTGGTCTTTTACCAAATCCAGCATTTCTTTACCAGTGTCATTTCTCACTACAATCCACTGCCAGCCGAAGGGTGCGCCCATGTAGCCAACGACTAAATCGGCTAGGGAGTTGACGTAATCAAAGCAACTCATACAGGATGGGGCAAAGACATCTTTGAGTTTGTTAGTCTTCAAACCAAAGAAAGGCACAGTTTCAGATGAGCCATCCTCATGTTTGAAGTGAACCCGGAAGTCTTGCATGAATTCGTAATGCACAACTGTATCAGGCGAGCGGCTGGTGGTTTCTAGGAATTTTTGCAGTCCGGCGCGGTTAACATTATCTACACAGGGTGTACCCAAAACATACAGCTTTTCTAAACCAAGTTGTTTTTCTACGGCTCGTAATGCCTGGATTTGGCAACCAACACCAATTACTAACAGCCGCTTCATCCCCGATTTTTCTATCTGTTCCAATACGGAAAGGTTTGGGGAAAGAGTTGGTTTATTTACCCGCGCTGCTAGTATTTCTTCTGGAGTCCGGGCGATGATGGGCATGGGTTGAAAGCGGTCTTCTTTGGTGTTTTGCACACAAACGACACCTTCAACTAAGCCGCGATTGAGCATTTCAATGGCAATGCTGCTCACAATTCCCGTCCATTGTGCGCCTTCGATGGGTTGTTGTTTCCGTGCCGCTATCATATCTTGGTGAACACCAAAGTAGAGTTCATCAGGATTTTCGAGATGGCGCGATCGCGTGTGCGTTTCTTCTTCAAGTTCGCCTATTTGCTGATTAATAAAAGCGCAGGCTTCCTTGACATAATGAATATAGTATGTATCACATAGTCCGCACTCGCTACACAGTTCTTTCGCAGGGCGGCGGCTGGTAGATTTTAAGGCTCTGGCTTTTTTGTGAGGAGAAACTGAGGTCATATAAACTTTTTGTTTTATCCAGGAATCGCTTTTATTACAATACCTTCACTCGCTATGAACTTGACGCTAGAGGATGAACAAGACATTGTAATATTTTGAAACGCAGAGGGACGCAAAGTAAACGCAAAGTAACGCAGAGTTTTGCTTAATTTATTTCGCTCTCAGCACCGAGTAGGATAAATGGAATTTGATTTTTGATACACAGATAAAAGCAGGCATTCCCAAACTAGCCGTGGTTGAGCGTAAGCAAGTAAATGTTTACGAGCTTGTTCTAGTTGGTTGATGATACTAGGTTGATGCCACTGCTGCCAGTAAAACTGCTGAAGATAATCAACTAACCACAGTTGTGCTTCTGTATCTAAATCCTTATCAATTTTTTTGGCTAACTCCAAGGCGTTACGGTAAGATTTAGGCGCTTTTTTCAAGTCTTCGAGTAACTCAGGAGGAATAGCTTGTAATTGCTCATAAGATGCGATCGCACTTCCCGCACTACCAGCTGCTATGCTCAATACTGCCTGATTTTGCAAAATTTCCTGATGACCTATTTGTGTGAGTACAACAGCCAAAGACTGTGCATCTAAGCGATAAAAAGGAATGCGTTGACAGCGTGATACTAAAGTCGGCAATACAGACTCAGGTGTAGGTGCAATTAAAATTAACGTCGCCTGTCCCGGTTCTTCCAAGGTTTTAAGTAAAGCATTGGCTGCGGCTTCTGCCATTGTTTGGGCTTCTTCTAGCACTACCACATTCCTCGGCGCTTCTAAGGGCGGACGACCTAAAAACTCAGTAATTCCCCGAATTTGCTCTAGTCGAATTATAGGTGGTGCTTTACGCTTGAGTCCTTTTTCGGCTGCTTCTGCTGCTGTTAATCGTTGTCCTTGGTGTTGGTACGTTGGTTGCACCCACAACAAAGCTGGGTGATTGCCTTGACGCAAACGGTTTTGTAAAGACGCAGTAACTTCCATCCCACTAGAAAATAGCAATTCCACAAAGCATCTGGCTGCTAAACTCCTGCCTACACCATCTGGCCCCACAAATAGGTAAGCTGGAGGAACCCGATTTTGTTTGACAGCTTGAGTGAGTAATTCTATAGCTTGCTGTTGTGCTACAACTGGCGCAAATGGGTTAATAGTCACGTCGCTTCTCTACGAGACGCCAAGGGCGAACGCTCCGAATTCAAAATTAAAAATTCAAAATTAATAATCCCCATAAATAAATTTTAGTTGCTCTGTATCCTTTTCATGTTCGGTCAAAGCTTTTATTTAAAATTTTAAAAACTAAAAAAACAGCGTTAAATAGCTGCTACCTTTCCAAAGCGGAAGCTTGAAACAGCTACTCCACCCATAAATGCATCCCCGATGAAACAAGTTTCACAGCCTTGAATGAAAGAATAACTGGGGACTGGGGACTGGGGACTGGTATTTTTACTCATTACTCATTACTCATTACTCATTACTCATTACTCATTACTCATTACTCAGCACTCATTACTCAGCACTCAGCACTTTCAAGTCAGGAGGTAAACTCCATACATAAATTTAGTTGTTCTGAAACCCTTGATTGCTGGGGAATCCCTCTGCTCCCCTAGCTCTTTGCTCAAGTATGCTCTCCACGACGGTGGTTAGCAGCTTGCAATAACAGAGATTCGGCAAAAGCGATCGCGTCACTTGCAGATTTACCACCAGCTAACTGCGCTAGTTCTTCCCGGCGTGTGGTTAAATTATCTAAAGTAGTAACTCTGACAACGGTACGCTGTTCAGCATTTATATTGTTGGCTTTTTTACCCTTGCCTTGATTAATAGTTTGCTTATCTACGCGGAAATGTCGATCCGCCATTGCCGCAACTAAAGGTTGGTGAGTAACACATAATACTTGATTGCGTTGACTTAGCTGGTGTAATTTTTCTGCGATCGCTTGGGCTACCCTTCCCGAAACCCCAACATCAATTTCATCAAAAACCATTGTCCCAGCCACATCAACTTGAGAAAAACAAGCTTTCAGCGCCAGTAAAAAGCGACTCATTTCCCCGCCAGAGGCAACTTCCGTTAACGGTTGTAGTGGTTCTCCAGGGTTAGAACTAAATGTAAAGGTAATTTTATCTGCTCCCATCGCAGTTGGGAAAGCTGGTAATATTTCAACCAAGAACTTCACCTTTTCCATCGCTAGGGGCTTGAGTTCAGCGATCAAACGTGACTCTAAATTAGCAGCCGCTTTACTCCGCAATTGAGTTAACTGATTAGTTGCTTGGGTGAGTTTTTCAAAACACGCCTTTTCTTGCTGTTCCAAGTTTTCGATAGATTGTTCGCTATCGTTAAGTTGGGCTAATTCTCCTTGAATACGTTGGTAATATGCGATCGCTTCTGTCAGTGTCGGCCCATATTTGCGGCAAATTTGCTTTAATTCCTGAATCCGTTCTTCCACCTCTTCCAACCGCTGCGGATCGGCTTCCAATCCGTCTCCATAAGCATTAATTTGCCTTCCCACTTCCATTACCGCAGCTTGCGCGTCTCGCACCAATTCCAACAGGTGTTGTAGTTGGGTATCATATTCCACCATGTCATTTAATATCGCCTCACTGTCTCCCAATAAATCTCCGGCGGCGGGAGTTTCATGATCGTTTTGATACAAAGCCTGATAAACCTTGTAACTCATTTGCTGCAATTCGACAACATGATTCAGGCGTTCCCGTTCTTGTCCCAACTGTTCCAATTCATTAGGTTCGCCCAGATTAGCTGCTCCCAATTCTTGCACTTGATAAGCCAGCAAATCTAGCTGTTGCAACCTTTCCCGTTCTGATGTCCGGCGTTTTTCTAGGGCTAAATGCGCCTGTTGATAAGTACTGAAACTCGTAGCGACTTTATGACGCTGCTGCATCAAGGAGTCGCCGCCATATAAATCTAACCAGTCCCGGACTTGGGCAGATTGTCCCACTTGTACAGTTTGACCTTGGGCTGTGATTTCCACCAAGCGATCGCGCATTCCTCCCATGATCTGCCGATTTACCAACACACCATTCACCCGCGATCGACTACGGATATTACTAGCAGTCACCGTGATTTCTCGACTAATGACTACGGAATTTTCATCAAGCAAATCTATTTCTTGTTCAGTCAACCAAGCTGCTAGGGGTGCATTTGAGGTAAAAGTCGCTTCTACCATCGCCCGATTTGTCCCCGTGCGAATGACTCGACTAGAGACTTTACCGCCCAAAGCAGCATCAATGGCATCCAAGATAATCGATTTTCCCGCGCCGGTTTCACCTGTCAACACATTTAGTCCCGCGCCAAATTCTAATTCCAGTTGGTCAATTAGGGCAAAGTTTTCAATTCGTAGGCAGAGCAACATCAAGCCAAATTCTCCATGAGGGCAGATGCCGGATACTTCCAATTTACAGGACAATAAGTATAATCTTTCAGCAACTAGCAATACCTACTACTATTGGACTAGTATGCCCATTTCAGTGTAACAAACGACTGGGGACTGGGGACTGGGGACTGGGGGCTAGAAAAAAATTAGTTGAACCTTAATACCTAATCCCCAATCCCCAATTCCCCATTCCCCCAACATATTGTTACAATACTTAATGTGATCGTTCTGACTGGTGGCCTTTTTCATGATTGTTAAGACACTTCCCCCTAGTTCCCGACCGATTCAGGAGGACAGTCACAACGGCACCAATCGCCGGGGTGAACTGGACGTTATTGATATAGTGCCAGAAAAAAATGGTAGACAAAGCTTGGTTGTGCCGCAGATAGACTCGTCGCGCACATCACCAAGACTCTTAAGTGCCCAAAAGGTTAGGACAACAGCCGAACCTGAGACGCTTTACGATCCCGTGGCCATAGCGGCGCATTACCAAAACAGACCGCTGCAAGTTGTACAGCGAATTTTTGCTGTGTTGGGGCCGACTCTATCCTTTGCTTTTGGGTTGTGGTCGGATGGTAAACGGGGAATTGTCGTCAAAAATGACCGCCGCCGAGCCACTCAGCTACGAGTATTGCTGACTCAATTGGGGCCTGCTTACATCAAAATTGGGCAAGCTTTGTCCACCAGACCGGATCTAGTTCCTCCGGTCTTCTTAGAAGAATTAACTAAGCTACAAGACCAATTACCACCCTTTCCCAACGAAATTGCCTACCAGTTTATCAAGGAAGAATTAGGCGCACCTCCAGAAGATGTTTACGCCGAACTCTCAGCCCAGCCAATTGCTGCGGCTTCCTTGGGTCAAGTCTATAAAGGTAAGCTAAAAACTGGTGAAGAAGTCGCCGTTAAAATTCAACGCCCCGATTTAAGAGAGCGAATCACCATTGACTTGTATATTTTGCGTAACCTGGCTGCTTGGGTGCAGAAAAAGGTCAAACGGGTAAGAAGTGACTTAGTTGGGATTCTCGATGAATTAGGCGATCGCATTTTTGAAGAGATGGACTACATCCACGAAGGTGAAAATGCTGAACGATTCTTCGAGCTATACGGTCACATAAAAGACATATACGTACCGAAAATTTACTGGGAATATACCAATCGTCGTGTCTTGACGATGGAGTGGATTAACGGTACAAAATTAACCCAGACAGCAGAAATTAGTGCCCAAGGCATAAATGCTCGTTACCTCATTGAAGTGGGAGTGCAGTGTTCTCTGCGTCAGTTGCTAGAACACGGATTTTTTCATGCTGATCCCCACCCTGGTAATTTGTTAGCAACACCAGATGGTAAGCTAGCTTATCTCGACTTTGGGATGATGAGCGAGATTAAGCCACCACAGCGTTATGGTTTAATTGAAGCGATCGTCCACGTTGTCAACCGCGACTTTGAAGGATTAGCAAAAGACTACGTTAAATTAGATTTCTTATCACCAGAAACCGATTTAACACCAATTATCCCAGCTTTTGCGAGAGTCTTTGCTGATGCCGAAGGAGCCAGTGTTGCCGATCTTAATATTAAAAGCATCACCGATGAACTATCGGCTTTGATGTACGAATATCCTTTCCGCGTACCACCCTACTACGCCTTAATTATTCGTTCCCTCGTAACGCTGGAAGGTATTGCAATATTCATAGATCCTAACTTTAAAGTCCTCAGCGAAGCTTATCCCTACGTTTCTAAACGCCTGTTAACAGATCCAGCACCGCAATTAAGAGCATCATTGCAAGATTTGCTATTTAAAGATGGCAGATTTCGCTGGAATCGCTTAGAAAACTTGTTAAAAAATGCGCGTAACAGTCAAGACTACGACTTTAACTTAGTACTGAATCAGGGGATAGAATTTCTGTCATCTGAACGCGGTGCTTTCATTCGTGACAAACTAGTAGATGAATCTGTTAACGGACTCGATGCTTTAAGTAAAAATGTTTTGCATAACTTTACCTCTTTGTTGCGGGAACGGGTAGGGTTGACAGCAGTTAATGAAACTCCAGCAGCGACAGTTGAGCAACAACAAACCTTAGAGCATATCAAACGTATATTAGGTATTCTCCGAGAAACACAAGACTTTGATCCAATTCAACTAGCATCCCAAATTGCTCAGTTATTGGTAAATTCAGATGTACAACGTTTAGGTCAACAAATTGCCAACCGCTTCACGCAAAAGGCTGTAGCTAGATTAATTCGACAATTATTAGCATCGTAGTAAAAGTTATGAGTTAAAACTTTCTTTACAGCTATTTTCAGGTAAATAGACCATACCGTAGGGGCACAGAAATACTGTGTCTCCGACTGGGAATGCCTGTCGTTGAGGCTCCGCCTCCCTTGCTGGCGGCAGAGCCGCTAGGAGCCGCATTTCCCGACTCTGGCTAGAAACGAGATTTGAAAAGGGTTTTAGCTTAAGTTGACACTAATGAGCAATGCTGTGCCCTTACGACAGATGTAGTTCAAATACATGAAAACTGCTGTAATTCATAAATCATTTCATTTAGCAACTACATAACCCAACTCTTGCAGCTTTTCTAATACTTTAGTTGCACTTCCAACAACACTTTCTTGGTTAGTTTGACATTCGACTTCAGGATAGAGCGGTATTTCATAAGGATCATCTATACCAGTGAAGTGCTTAATTTCCCCGGCTCTTGCTTTTTTATATAACCCTTTTACATCTCGCTGTTCACAAACCTCTAATGATGCATTAACGTAAACTTCAACAAAAGATGGAATACTTTGGCGCACTTCTTCCCGAATTTCGCGGTACGGTGAAATTGCCGAAACCAATACAATTACATTATTTCTGGTAAGAAGATGAGCTACAAAGCCAATGCGCCGAATATTCTCCTCTCGATCCTCTTTACTGAAACCCAACCCCTTGCATAGGTTTTGACGTACCGCATCGCCATCCAGAACTTCAACTCTGTATCCCTGTATCCGCAATTCCTTCTCCACGAATTTACAGATAGTAGTTTTACCTGCACCACTCAAACCAGTGAACCATACCGTCACACCACAATCTTGTTGTATCATCTTACCTCCGCTTTATACTTAAAATGGCACACCCAAAAAAGCTTTTTAGGTAATTTTTCAGATTCAGATAGCAATTTTATTTTTATAATCTTTTTTAGCAGTAATTTCAGGCGTTGCTTTACAGATGGTGTCAACTTAAGTTGAAACTCCTTTAAAACCTCGTTTCCAGCCAGAGTCGGGAAATGCTGCTCCTGGCGGTTCTGCTGCCAGCAAGGGAGGCGGAGCTTTTAAGATCGCATTCCCAGTCGGAGACTGGGAACGAGACAATATCTAAAAGCTGTTTCTAGGCTTGTTTTCACATTAAGTTGACCGAAACAGTGCTGAGTAACGAGTGCTGAGTAAAAAAAAGTAATAATCGCACTCAGGACAAAAGGTCTGTTCGCGCAGCGTTGCCGAAGGCTAGCCCCTGCCTTTAGGTAAGGAAAAAGAAATAGATATTTATTTCGAGATGCGTGGCGCATATTTAATGCGTCCTTACTTCAATCCCCTAGATTTATCTATGGGGTTACTCAGCACTCCTGAAATCAATGGCTTGGCTCGCAATCACAACATCATTTATTTCATGGAACACTCTTTGACTCATTGTAAGTGAATAACTACGTAACTACATTTTGTTTTACTTCAATATTTAATACATTCAACAGCAATGTTTGTGATGAGCTACACACCTATGCACTTTCTTAAAAGTAACGACAAAATTCGCTTCTATGCAAAGAAATTCTACTGATCCAGCTTGCAAAATATTAAAGTTTTAAGCAAATCATATATTCAGTATATATACAGATTTTATTTGAATAAATAGTTTTTAATATAACAATAGTTTACAAAATCAAATTTAGGGCTAGGAAATTATAAAAACTAAATTCAAAATGTCTGCAAAGTTAGATACAGTGCAGCTTTATCGTGGTATGACCTGCTATCTAGGGAGGATCTCTTTTGGGTTCTGTCTCTGGTGCAGGTTTGTTTATTGACAATGATGGCACGCCAGGTCGTCTTTGTCCTTAATTCTGAGAGATTCGTAGCGAGCGATTTATCGTTCAATTTCAACAAGGCTAAAGCCATTGACTATTTTTGTATTCAACTAAGTCCAAATTTCCCCAACAAAATTTGAAATTTAATTCAACTTATTTATGTTAGCCACCTCTACCACTACTGCCCCAGAAGAGAATAACTTAATTCAGTGTGATGCCGATCAGGGATTTATTTCCTGGCTGAGTCAAGCTGGAGGCTCAGTTGCCATCACCACCTACCAAGCTGGAAAACTGGCAGTTGCGGGCTGGAATGGTCAACAGATAACCATGCTGTTACGCCAATTTTCCAAACCAATGGGGTTAGCAGTTCATGGTTCACGTTTGGCACTAGCTAGCCAGCATGAAGTCTGTTTACTAGCCAATGCTCCCGCATTAGCTTATGAGTTTTTAGAAGACCAGCCCGGACGCTATGATGCCCTTTATCTGCCACGGATGACATATTTTACAGGCGACCTGAACATTCACGACCTGGAATTTGGCAGAGAAGGGCTGTGGATTGTCAACACCCGTTTTTCGTGTCTTTCCACCTTGAGTCCAGACTTTAGCTTTGTACCGCGCTGGCATCCCAAATTTATTTCTGAAGTAGTGCCAGAAGACCGTTGCCACCTGAATGGGCTAGCGATGGTGGATGGCAAACCCAAATATGTGACTGCCCTTGGTGCGACAGATAGCGTCGGTGGGTGGCGACCAGGTAAAGCCAAAGGTGGGGTCGTGGTGGAAGTGGAGAGTAATGAAATTATTGTAGATGGATTATCAATGCCCCATTCCCCAATCTGGCATGACGGATTTTTGTGGCTGCTTAACTCTGGTGCAGGGGAAATATGGCGTATTCACCCAGAATCAGGAGACAAACAGGTAGTCTGTGTGCTGCCTGGATTTCTGCGTGGGTTGTGCTGCGTGGGCTATTACGCCCTAGTGGGACTATGCCAAATTCGGGAACGGCATATTTTCGGAGGGTTGCCTATTACCCAACGGTTTGAGCGGTTACTTTGTGGTGTAGCAGTCGTAGATTTACGAAATGGGCAGCAAGTGGGGATGCTGAAGTTCACCACTGGTTGTCAAGAACTTTATGATGTGCAGTTTCTTGCTGGTGTACAGCGTCCGATGGTTTTGAATCAGGAACGAAAAGAAATCCGCCAAGCATTTACAGCACCAGAGTTGAACTACTGGTTGCGACCGAGTGCGGTGATTCCTAATGACTAGGGAATCTGTTTAATCAGTGCGTAATTGTTGAAATCAAACTTTTAGTTTTTAAGAGAGGTTTTTTCATGACTGAATTCAAAGTCAATAGTTACATCAACAATAGTCAATCTAATTCCACAGTAGCGATAGATCCAAATGGGAATTTTGTTATTTCCTGGCAAAGCTTTGGCCAGGATGGGGATGTCAATGGGATATATGCCCAACGCTACAACAGCACTGGGGTAGCTCAAGGGAGCGAATTCAGAGTCAATAGCACCACTAGCGGCGATCAAAATAACCCCACAATAGCCATAGATGCAAATGGGGATTTTGTCATCTCCTGGACTGGTCAGGATGGGGATGGCAATGGGATATATGCCCAACGCTACAACAGCGCTGGAGTAGCTCAAGGGAGCGAATTCAGAGTCAATAGCACCACCAGTGGCGCTCAAAATAACTCCACCATAGCCATAGATGCAGTTGGGGATTTTGTCATCTCCTGGACTGGTCAGGATGGGGATGGCAATGGGATATATGCCCAACGCTACAACAGTGCTGGGGTAGCTCAAGGGAGCGAATTTAGAGTCAATAGCACCACTGGCGGTAATCAAAATAGCTCCACAGTAGCGGTAGATGCAGATGGGGACTTTGTTATCTCCTGGACTAGCTATGGTCAGAATGGGGAGGATTACTATGGGATATATGCCCAACGCTACAACAGCGCTGGAGTAGCTCAAGGGAGCGAATTTAAAGTCAATAACACCACCACCACCAGCAATTATCCACTTAATCCCACAATAGCGATGGATGCAAGTGGGGACTTTGTTATTTCCTGGCAAAGCCTTGGTCAGGATGGGTCTGGTTATGGAATATATGCTCGACGCTACAACAGTTCTGGGGTGGCTATTGGGAACGAATTCCAAGTCAATAACACTACCATATCCAATCAAAAGAACCCCACAGTAGCGATGGATGCAAATGGGGATTTTGTTATTTCATGGCAAAGCTATAGTCAGGACGGAGATAACTATGGGATATATGCCCGACGCTACAACAGTTCTGGGGTGGCTCAAGGGAGCGAATTTCTGGTCAATGACACCACCACCGATAATCAAAATAACCCATCAGTAGCGATCGCTGCTGATGGGAACTTTGTCATTTCCTGGCAAAGCTTTGGCCAGGATACGGATAACAATGGGATATATGCCCAGCTATACAAGAATAATGGGGCTCCCCCGATAGTCACCT
Organism: Nostoc sp.; assembly: GCF_036916985.1. Lineage (GTDB taxonomy): Bacteria > Cyanobacteriota > Cyanobacteriia > Cyanobacteriales > Nostocaceae > Nostoc. The sequence goes on along the minus strand of NZ_JBALFD010000014.1, from coordinate 195,842 downwards.
CTGGTTCTGCCTCTGCTCTGACGTACATCGAGAATGCCACTACAGCCATCGATTCAGGCATCACCGTCAGTGATGCAGACTCCGCTAACCTAGCTAGTGCTACTGTCAGCATTAGCAGTGGCTTTATTTCTGCTCAAGACACTCTCGCCTTCAACACTCAAAATGGGATTACGGGCAGCTACAACAGCAGCACAGGTGTTTTAACCTTAACTGGCAGTTCCACCGTTGCGAATTATCAAGCCGCACTGCGTTCCATTACTTATACCAACAGTAGCGACAACCCCAGTACTACACCTCGTAGTATCAGCTTTATAGTTAATGATGGGAGTACTAATAGTACCGTCATTACCCGCAATATTAATATTACGGCGGTTAATGATGCGCCCATTGCTACTGTTACCAACTCTGCTCTGGCATACACCGAGAATGCTACTACAATCATCGACTCAGGTATCACAGTCAGCGATGTAGACTCAGCTAACCTCTCCAGTGCTACTGTCAGCATTACCAGTGGTTTCGCCTCTACTCAAGACATCCTCGCCTTCACTAGCCAGAATGGAATTACGGGCAGCTATAACAGCACCACAGGTGTTTTAACCTTAACTGGCAGTGCCACCGTTGCTAATTATCAAACTGTACTGCGTTCTGTTACTTATACCAACAGTAGTGATAACCCCACTACTACACCTCGTACCATCAGCTTTGTGGTTAATGATGAGAGTACTAATAGTACTACCGTTACCCGTAATATCAATATTACGGCAGTAAACAATGCGCCCATTGTTACTGCCACTAACACTGCTCTGGCATACACCGAGAATGCTACTACAATCATCGATTCAGGTATCACAGTCAGCGATGTAGACTCCGCTAACCTCTCCAGTGCCACCATCAGAATTAGCAATGGCTTTATTTCGGCTCAAGACACCCTCGCCTTCACTAGCCAGAATGGGATTACGGGCAACTACAACAGCACCACAGGTGTTTTAACCTTAACTGGCAGTGCCACCGTTGCTAATTATCAAACTGTACTGCGTTCTGTTACTTATACCAACAGTAGTGATAATCCCACTACTACACCTCGCACCGTCAGCTTTGTAGTTAATGATGGGAGTACTAATAGTACTATCGTTACCCGCAATATTAATATTACGGCGGTGAATGATACTCCTGTTGGTGTTAACGATAGTATCACCACAAACAAAAACATACCTATTATCATTAGCGCTACTACTCTGTTGAGCAATGATACAGATGCGGAAAATGACGTATTGAACATTACTGGCTTCACTCAACCTAGTCAAGGAAGCGTAATTGACAATGGCAACGGTACTTACACTTATACCCCTTCCCAAAACTATTATGGCTCCGACAGCTTTACTTACACTATAAATGATGGGCATGGTGGCAGCAGTACTGCCACCGTAAACTTGACCATTAATCAAATCACCCCTCCGATTAATGGCACTTCAGGTGCAGATAACCTGACTGGTACGGTGAATATGGATATCATCTCAGGATTGCAGGGCAATGACACCCTCCAAGGATTAGGTGATAATGACACCCTTAATGGCGGCGATGGGAATGATTTATTGGATGGTGGTACAGGAGATGATAGTCTTATCGGTGGCAAAGGCAATGACACTTATGTTGTGGACAGCCTTGGTGACACTATTGTTGAAGCCGCCAATGCAGGCACAGATTTAGTCAAGTCTTCAGTGAGTTGGGTGTTGGGAAATAACCTGGAAAACTTAACCCTGACTGGAAGCGACACAATTAATGGTACTGGTAACACCCTTAATAACATCTTAATTGGGAATACTGGCGCTAACAGCTTGAGTGGAGAAGGTGGCAACGATAACCTCTTTGGTGATTCCGGCAATGACACCTTGTTGGGGGGTTCCGGCAATGACACCTTAGATGGAGGTTTAGGATCTGACAGTCTCATTGGTGGACTTGGTAATGATACTTACATCGTAGACAACCTAAACGATACTATTATCGAAGCCTTAAACGCAGGCACAGATTTAGTTAAGTCTTCAGTAACTTTCGTGTTGGCAGATAACTTGGAGAACTTGACCCTGACTGGAACTGCCGCAATCAATGGTACTGGTAACAGCCTTAAGAACATCCTGACAGGAAATACTGGCGCTAACATCTTGAGCGGAGAAGATGGCAATGATAGCCTAATTGGTGGTTCCGGCAATGACACCTTGTTGGGCGGTTCCGGCAATGACACCTTGGATGGAGGTGCAGGGATTGATAGTCTCATTGGTGGAGACGGCAATGACACTTACATCGTAGACAACGCGAACGATGTTATTACTGAATCTGCCAATGCAGGAATAGATTTAGTCAAATCTTCGGTGACTTTTGTGTTGGCAGATAACTTGGAGAATTTGACCCTGACTGGAAGCGGGGCAATCAATGGTACTGGTAACAGCCTTGATAACATCCTGATAGGAAATACTGGCGCTAACTTTTTGAGCGGAGGAGATGGCAATGATAGCCTAATTGGTGGTACAGGCAATGATACTTTGTTAGGCGGTGCAGGCGATGACACCTTGGATGGAGGTGTAGGGATTGATAGTCTCATTGGTGGAGATGGCAATGACATTTACACCGTAGACAACGTTAGCGATATTATTACTGAAGGCTTAAATGCAGGTATAGATTTAGTCAAGTCTTCGGTGAGTTGGGTGTTGGGAGATAACCTGGAGAATTTGACCCTGACTGGAAGCGGGGCAATCAATGGTACTGGTAATAGCCTTGATAACATCCTGATAGGAAATGGTGGCGCTAACTTTTTGAGCGGAGGAGATGGCAAAGACAGCCTCTTTGGTAGTTCAGGTAATGACACATTGTTGGGTGGTGCAGGCGATGATACCTTAGATGGAGGTACAGGGATTGATAGTCTCATTGGTGGAGATGGCAATGACATTTACACCGTAGATAACGTTAGCGATATTATTACTGAAGGCTTAAATGCAGGAACAGATTTAGTTAACTCTTCGGTGAGTTGGGTGTTGGGAGATAACCTAGAGAACTTGACCCTGACTGGAAGCGGGGCAATCAATGGTACTGGTAATAGCCTTAATAACACCCTGATAGGAAATGGTGGTGCTAATACCTTGAGCGGAGGAGATGGTAACGATACCCTCTATGGTAACTCAGGCAATGATACCTTGTTAGGTGGTGCAGGTAACGATCTACTGATTGGTGGAATTGGTCGAGACGTATTGACTGGTGGAACTGGGCAAGATAGCTTCAACCTGGCTAGTAGCCGCACTGGAGGCTATGATATCATCACTGATTTTACTGTTGGAGAAGATACTATCTTCATTTCCAGTACAGAATTCGCACTGGGCCAATCTCAAAATACTACGCTCAATCCTAGCTTGTTCCGACTTGGTACTAGTGCCACAACAACAGGCGATCGCTTTATCTACAATCAAACTACGGGGAACCTATTCTTTGATGCAGATGGGATTGGTAAAGCTGCACAAGTTCAAATCGCCCAGTTCTCGAATAATGCTCTGCTTAGTAGTGCAAATATTACTGTGATTGCCTAACGAAAGCTCAGACAATTAACCTAGAATCAACCTAATATAACGTGAGTTCGACAGACCTCTCCCTGCCTTAAACTAAAGTTCAAGTCTGTCCCTCTCCGAGTCGGAGAGGGATAGGTTTTGCGTAGTAAAACTAGGGAGAGGTCTTTTGGGTGGATGATATGACCAGCCGAACTCACATTAATATAGAGACGCGAAATTTCGCGTCTCTATATGTTTGGGTTAAGGGCTACTGGCAACAATTTTGGGTTTTTGAGACGCGATAAATCGCCGTCTCTACAAGTGTTGTGGAAGGAACACAACTGCAAACCTTTAACTTTCCTCTTGGGTATAACCGTTTTTCTCGCGTTTGAGGCTTTCTTCTAAAGCTTGAATTTGTTCACGTCTGGCTTCTAATTCCAAGGAACGCCGCGCTAAGTCTTGATTTTGCAACGTCAGGGATTGTCGCCAGTGTTCTGCTCGCTCGGCTTCATGCTGCAAAAATTCCGGGGTAATGCCGATGGTGAGGTAGCTTTGTACCAGATGGAGTACCCAGTTCGTGGCATCTTCTATTTTTTCAATATCGCCTGTAGGGGAAAGTTCCACTAAGACAAGCAAGTTTTCACTCATGATCTTTCCCTTTCCCAGAAGAATGAAAGCCTCTTCGGGAATTATCGCCCACAAGTTATCAGCTTCTTGACGCGCCAACAAGCGTAACTGGTGCTGGTCTAAAAAATCGTTTTTACGCACCTGGGCTAGATACAGCATGAAGTCGCTTCGCTCCAATTCAAAATTCAAAATTCAAAATTAATTAAAAAAAATTTAATAAAAAATAAGTGCCAGAATTTATATTTGGATTTTGTTAATTGGTAATGGGTAATTGGGAATTAATAACTCTTCATATTACCCATTACAGTTATCCTAAGTCATGCAGGCGATCGCTACGGCAACGCCTTCAGGCGTATGCGCAAAATTTCTGCTTGTTTTTGTGCTTCTGCTAAGGCTTCCCGCGCTCCTTGTACCACGTCAGCCCTAGCTCTATCTACGAAACTAGGATTGTTTAATCTGGTACTCAGGGATTGAACTTCAGCTTCAGCTTTGCTCAAGCTTTTTTCTAGCTTGGCACGCACAACTTCAATATCTACCACACCGCTGAGAGGAATTAGCACTTGTATTGTACCAATTACACCTGCGATCGCATTTTCTGGTTCTTGTGATTGTTCTAATTCTCTCTGCGGAAAAAATCGGCTCCATAACCTAAGTCTTGCTTGAGCAGTTAGTAAATTTTGGCTAACAAACCAAGCTGTGTAACCAAAACCAACTAGTTCAAAGAAAGTTCCGATGATGGGAATGTCATCAATCGCATACCCCGCAGCTAAACCCAATCTACCAAAGACAATGGCCACAATAATTAAGCCAATTGTCTTCAAACCCCTTTGAGGTTTTTTGGCTGCAACAGTTTGGTTTTCTTGTTTGTCAGTAATGGTTAAAGTCTCAACCTTCGCCAAATCTTTAATATAATCCTGTCCAGCAGTGAGAATTTCCCGCTCCTTTTCACTTTCAGTTTGCAAATTCGCTGTCACTTTTACCCCTGGCTTAATATCCGCTTCAGCGCGCAAATTCCGAATTGTGCGGATAGTAGCAATCAGCAATTCAAACTGTTCTTCTAAGGCTGAATCAATTAAATTTGCATCTATCTGGGGATATATTTGTAACGGTAAAGTTTGCGGGGAATCTGCTGGTTGTTGGGTGAGAGTTTGCCAAATTTCTTCGGTAATATGAGGCATGAAGGGATGAAGTAGTTTTAAAATTCCTTCCAGTATGTAGCCGAGGGTTTGCTGTGCTACCCGCCGCGATACTGGATCGGCATCTGCTTGCAATCTGGATTTCACCAGTTCAATATACTGATCGCAGAAATCACCCCAGATAAATTCGTAGAGTCCTTTTGCTGCTTCCCCTAAACCGTAATTATCGATGTAATTGGTGGTTTGTTTGATAACTTGATGATACCGCGAGATGATCCAGCGATCGCTCAATTCGGTTGCGACTGGGTTCCCCAATTGTTGCGGCGTTTGTCCATCCAAATTCATCATCACAAACCGAGCAGCATTCCACAACTTGTTTGCAAAGTTGCGGGATGCTTCCACTGATGCCGATTCATCTTTTTTGCGATCGTACTCCAACCGGATATCTTGACCCGCACCAGCCACTTCTCTAATTAGGGTATACCGCAGGGCATCAGTACCATATTTGTCAATTAATAACAGAGGGTCAATGCCATTACCTTTGGTCTTAGACATCTTCTGACCTTTTTCATCCAGCACCAATCCGTGGATGTAAACTGTTTGGAAAGGCATTTGCCCAGTAAGATGCCCAGCCATCATAGTCATTCTGGCTACCCAGAAAAAGATGATGTCAAAGCCTGTCACCAAAGTAGTAGTCGGGTAGTAAGTTGCTAAATCCTGAGTTTGTTCCGGCCAGCCCAAAGTTGAAAACGGCCAGAGTCCAGAAGAAAACCAAGTATCTAGCACATCTGGGTCTTGTTCTAGATTGACATTTTCACCAAATTGTGATTTAGCTTTTTCCCAAGCTTCAGTTTCCGATTTCGCCACTACAAAGGGCGTGTTATCGGTAATTTGCCCACCCGTTTCACTGACAGCGTACCAAGCCGGAATTTGGTGTCCCCACCATAATTGCCGAGAGATACACCAATCAGTGAGTTTTACTAGCCAATCACGATAGACCTTTGTCCAGCGTTGGGGGACAAATTCTGGGGAAGTTTGCTGGTCGAGGAATTCGAGAGTGTTGTCAGCTAAAGGGCGAATTTTGACAAACCATTGAGTTGAGAGGAGGGGTTCAATAGGTACTTTACCGCGATCGCTGTAGGGAACGGTATGCTTATAATCTTCTATCTTCACCAAAAAGCCATCTGCTTCTAGGCGAGAAACCACATTTTTTCTAGCAACAAAGCGGTCTTGTCCTTGAAACTCCCCAGCATTGGCGTTGAGAGTACCGTCTTTATTCATAATGTTGATTAACGGCAGATTGTGACGCTTACCCATGTCAAAATCGTTCGGGTCATGGGCTGGAGTTACCTTTACGCAACCTGTGCCGAAAGTGGGGTCAACGAATTCATCGCCAATGATGGGAATTTCTCGTTGTAGAATTGGCAGAGTTAGAGTTTTGCCAATGAGATGTTTGTAGCGATCGTCATTGGGATTAACTGCTACAGCCGTATCGCCCAGCATTGTTTCTGGTCGAGTTGTCGCCACCTCCACAAAACCGGAACCATCGGTAAGGGGATAGCGGAAATGCCAGAGATTTCCATTCACTTCTTGGTTTTCCACCTCCACATCAGACACAGCCGACCCAGAAGCGGGACACCAGTTAACTAAATATTCACCACGATAAATTAAACCTTCCTCGTAAAGGCGAGTAAATGCCTCGACAACAGCTTTAGATAAACCCTCATCGAGGGTAAACCTTTCCCGTGACCAGTCCACTGAGACACCTAAGCGTCGTAGCTGATTCAGAATCGTTCCCTCAGACTCCGCCTTCCATTGCCAAGCGCGTTCTAGGAATTTCTCGCGCCCTAATTCGTAGCGAGTCTTACCCTCTGTTTTGAGTTGCTTTTCCAGCATACCATGCACAGCGATGCTGGCGTGGTCAGTTCCGGGTAGCCATAGGGTATTGCGTCCCTGCATTCGGTGGTAGCGCACGAGGGTATCAATTAAGGCACTTTCAAAGGCGTGACCTATGTGTAAGTTACCGGTGACATTGGGGGGGGGAATGACGATGCAGTAGGGTTCGCCGCCTTTGTTGGGGTCAGCTTTGTAAACTTGGTTGTCTTCCCAGAATTTTTGCCACTTGGCTTCAGTGGAAAAGGGGTCGTAGAGACTGGGGAGATTGGGAATGGTTGCGGTCATGCGGGAAAACTAAGGAAGGACTTTAATAAATTTTGCCATAGGGTTGGAGAGGGATTGATGGAAACGAACCGCAGAGGCGCAGAGAACGCGGAGGGAAGAGAGTTAGGAGAGGATATGAATCGGCTTACGGGTGAGGTGATTGGGGCGGCGATTGAGGTGCATAGGGTGTTGGGGCCTGGATTTTTGGAGGAGGTGTATAAGGAAGCGCTAATTATAGAATTTTTCAGGTGTGGGATACCTCATGTGGTTGAGAAGGGGGTAACAGTAAATTACAAAGGACATGAAGTAGGCAAGGGTAGATTAGATTTTCTGGTTGCCAATTGTCTAATTGTGGAATTAAAAGCTATCCAAAATTTAGCCCCAATCCACGAAGCTCAAGTCCTTTCATACCTTAAAATGACTAATTACCCCTTAGCCCTTCTCATTAACTTTAACGTCCCCCTCCTCAAAGACGGCATCAAACGCATCATCCTCTCTTAATCTCTCTCTGCGCCCTCTGCGCCTCTGCGGTTCGTCCCCTAAACCCATGAAACACCAAACAACCTCCCCTTGGACATTCATCCCCACCCTATATTTCACCTCCGGCATACCTTACATTATCATCAACACAGTTTCCGTAATCTTTTACAAAAAACTCGGAATCGATAACACCCAAATTGCCCTTTGGACAAGCTTTCTCTATCTACCTTGGGTCATCAAAATGTTTTGGGGCCCAATTGTTGATATTTACTCTACCAAACGTAAATGGATAATTTATACCCAATTTGCCATGTTTGGTTGTTTGGGTTTGATAGCCTTCTCGTTACAACTGCCAAATTTCTTTTTCATCTCCCTTGTAGTATTAACAATAGGAGCATTTATTTCTGCAACTTATGACATTGCCACAGATGGCTTCTATCTGCTGGCTTTATCTCCAGAACAACAAGCCTTATTTGTCGGCATTCGTTCACTATTTTATCGAATGGCTGTCATTTTTGGTTCTGGAATATTAGTAGTCTTAGCAGGTCAGCTTGAAGTATATCTCAATAATATTCCTTTAAGCTGGACTATAGCTATTGGCTTCTCAGCTTTAATTTTAGCAATTTTATTTATTTACCATCGCCTAATTTTACCCTTACCCGAATCAGATAATCAACGACAAATACAAGCTAGGGGAAATATACCCTTTTGGTCAATTATTAGCTCATATTTTGCTCAGAATAAAATTATAAATATTTTAGCATTTATCTTACTCTACAGATTTGGCGAAGCAATGCTTGTGAAAATAGCCTCTTTATTTTTATTGGATAAACCAGAAGTAGGTGGTTTGGGACTATCAACGTCAGATGTAGGCTTAGTCTACGGAACATTTGGGGTAATCTCCCTAATTTGCGGAGGAATTTTAGGAGGTTTGTTAATTTCCAAATATGGATTAAAAAAGTGTTTATTCCCTATGGCTTTGGCTTTGAATTTACCTGATATATTCTATGTATATATGGCTTACACTAAACCTTCACTAACATTAGTATATCCCTTAGTTTCATTGGAGCAATTTGGCTATGGTTTTGGATTTACTGCTTTTAGTGTTTATTTAATGTATATTTGTCAGGGCGAATATAAAACTTCTCATTTTGCTATCTCCACTGGCATCATGGCTTTAGGGATGATGCTACCAGGCTTAATTAGCGGTTATCTGCAAAAAACTTTTGGCTATCCTTTATTTTTTATCTTGGTTTGTTTGTTAACTATTCCTGGGATGATTGCTCTGTTTTTTATACCTTTAAAAGAAGAACCTAAGCTTCAAAATAATTAACATTATTACAGTTCATGAGTTATGTTTTGGGAATAGATGGCGGTGGTAGCAAGACTGTTTGTGTCTTGATGGATGATTTGCGTCGAGTGCTAGGTCGTGGTGAAGCAGGCTCATCTAATTATCAGACTATAGGTATTGAAGCAACTTTACAATCTATTCAATCTGCAATTCACAATGCGATTGAGGCAGCAATAATTACAAATACTGTGAATATTGATGCGATATGTATGGGTTTAGCAGGTGTAGGTCGTGCCGCAGATATCGAAGTAGTAAAAGTTTTAGTAAAAAAGTTACAAAATAACAAATATATGCTTATCAATTGGGCATTACAGCCAGCGAATATTGTCATTTGTAACGACGCTTTTATTGCTTTAGTTGGTGGAATTGGTCAGCCTGTAGGAATTGTGGTTGCAGCCGGTACTGGTTCGATAGTTTTCGGACGAAATCATCAGGGAGATACTAAGCGAGTCGGCGGCTGGGGGTATATTTTAGGAGATGAAGGTAGCGCCTATAAAATTGCGATCGCAGGTATGAACGCAGCATTAAAATCTTATGATGGACGGGAAATGTCAACGAGTTTAGTAGAGGCTTTCAAACAGCATCTTGGTTTGGAAAATATAGAAGATTTAATAGAAGTAATATATCGGGGAGAATGGAGAGTTAAACAGATAGCAGCTTTAGCACTAGTTGTAGATTTTGCAGCAGCGTCAGGTGATATAGTAGCGAATATCATAATTGATGATGCTGTAAAAGAGTTAGTAAAAGCTACATCTACAGTAATTGATGCAATTTTTAGTGCTGACTCAGCTTTAGAAGTCGTCACAACAGGAAGTGTGTGGCGCGGTAGATGCAAGATCCATGAGAGATTTTCTGCATCTCTTATTAAGAAGTTTCCTAATGTAAATGTGATTTTTCCGAGGTATGAGCCTGCTTATGGTGCTGGTTTGTTAGCGTTACAGACAACTCAAAATTGACGCGAAGAAAGCAATAATATAAGTTTTCAATCTGCAAATATGCGCCCCAAAAAAGTTACTATTTCAGACCAAGCTGCGGTGGTAGCACTAGAATCATAACGATAACCGTCGTCGCGCATGAATGTATGTTCTGCTTCATACAAGAAAACTTGATGAGGTATGTTAGCATTTTCAATTGCTTTTATTATGGTTTGGCGATCGCTATCTGGTATATGAGGATCAAGAGTACCGAATACCATTAGCATCTCACCTTTGATTTCACTTACTCTCTGGATTGTATCGGCTACCTCTTTACCAAGTTTACCACTGGGAATACCAGTAGGGTAACAGCAAACGCAAGCCCGAATTTCGCTTTGAAATGCGGCGCGAAAAGCTAAATGTCCACCAATACAAAAGCCGAGAGTGCCTATTTTATCTGGAGAAACCGCACTCTCTGTTTTCAGAAATTCAATCACAGCAAGGCAATCGGCATCATAATCAGCTACGGAGGTTCGACGCGCATCGTCATTACCCCGCATCCTTCCCAGATCGTCTGGCTCAATTACTGAACCAACTGGCTCAATTCGGTGAAAAATTTCTGGTGCTGCTACTACATAGCCGTATCCTGCTAAGTAGTTAGCTAGACGAATCATTGGATCGCCTAACTGATATATATCACTGTAGAAGATAATACCAGGGTATTTTCCTGCTGCTTTGGGAGCCGCAACATAAACACGCATTAAGCTGCCATCTACTCTTAATTCAACATTGCGCTTAGTGATTTGCACTTTTTTGTCTCCGTGTTACGCTTGCTGTCATTAGCTTCTACACTATAGCGCCGCAGCATCCGGTTACTTTCAACCCACAATTTGGCGTTCTTTTCCCAGTGAAAGTTTGTTGCGATCGCCTTAATACACCCAGTAAAAGCTGCATCTACAGTAAAGGACTTCTAACAAATAAATTATTCAATCTTGTAGGGTGGGTATTTTGCCCGCCTTTAACTACTAAGCAACCACATATCATATCTTTACGTGTTTGTACACTAGCATTTTATTTATCAAACTCAGTACGATGAAATGACTACTGAGATAAAGTGGTAAAAACTTTTATTTTTAATATTTGGATTTTTTATGAATAATAATCAAAATTTAAAGACAATTTTTTCTTGTAATCCCTTTGAAGTAATTAAACAATACAAAAATAAGCACAAGGGTAAGGATAATAATATTTATAATTCTCAAGAATATAAAGATTTTCAAAACACAGTAAAGCAGCCTTTTATTAACTTTTGTTACTTTATACATCAAGAAATCCCATGTGAAATTGCTGCCAATAATTTTTATAAAATAACATCAGATAAATTAATTGAGATAGATTTTACTATATTAGTATCCCCTTATAAAATCAGTTTGCATAAGTATTTAGATATATTTTCATTATTATATATAGAATTAATAGATACAAGTATAAGAATAAAATTTATAGATAGTGCAGGGGAATTTTTAGCAAGAAATATTGGAGAAAACAATCCTGTAATGATAGCAAATATAATTGCGGAAAATGTTAAAGCGTTTGATTTTGCATATAATGGTGATAGTTGTTATTTTAATCAAAAAGAAATATTAAATTCTTCCCAAGAAGAACTAATTAATAAATTTAAAAAATGGTTTCAATATTATCTTCCCTTCTTTTTACAAGCAGTATCTAAGAAGCCAATAGCTGCTGTTAGTCAATTTATATATAGCTTAGACCAATGTACTGAAGATACTGGAGTTTCCCAACTAGTTATAGAACACTGGATACGCACGATTAATCGTAAATTTCAAGCAGTTTTATATGGTTCACCTGGAACAGGAAAAACCTATCTTGCTGAAAAACTTGCTCAACACTTAATCGCTGGTGGTGACGGTTTTTCCGAACTGGTGCAATTTCATCCAGCATACTCTTATGAAGATTTCATTCAAGGCATTCGTCCTCAAAGCCAAAATGGAATATTAGCATATCCACTTGTTCCAGGAAGATTTTTAGAATTTTGTAAAAAAGCTGAGTCTCGTAAAGATATTTGTGTTTTGATTATCGATGAAATAAACCGTGCAAATTTAGCTCAAGTTTTTGGCGAACTAATGTACTTACTTGAGTACCGAGATAGAGAAATTCCATTAGCTGGCGGTAACAGGTTTCGCATCCCAAAAAATGTCCGCATTATTGGCACAATGAATACAGCAGATAGGTCTATTGCCAATATAGATCATGCGCTATGTCGCCGCTTTGCATTTATCGAACTTCTCCCAAATTATGATGTACTGCGAAGTTATCACCTAAAAACAGGTTTCGCAGTAGAGGAATTAATTAAGATTTTACAGCAATTAAATCAGGCGATCGCAGATAAAAACTACGAAATTGGTATTTCATTCTTTTTAACAGACAACCTCCGTGAAGATATAGAAGATATCTGGCGCATGGAAATTGAACCATATTTAGAAGAATACTTTTTTAACCAGCTAGAAAAAGTAGATCAGTTTCGCTGGGATGAAATAAAAAATAAACTATGGATATAAACCCAGTACAACCAAAAATTATTGAACTTATAGAATACGAAAATAAATCATTTCAGCGTGATGAAATACCTGATTCAGCCGCAGTCGAGTTATATGAAAAATACAAAACGCAAGTAGATATAGAATTTCCTATCTATAAAACGAGAGAACATTGGAAACTGAAAGCTAAAGGATGGGTAGGTTACATTCCTGTAACTCCTGAATTGCATCTAAAAATAAATCCGAAAGTGCCTATCCAAAACCTCTTCGGAATGCTGGAATATGCCTACAATTTCAAAGGTTTTCGCTTTCTCGAAGGGATGATGGACTGTGAATCTCTAGAGGAATTTTATAATAATCTGGCTCAGATATTATCCCATAAAGTTTTAGATCGATGCCGCAAAGGATTATATCGTACTTACTTGCCTAAAACACAGCAGCTTTCTTATGTGCGGGGAAGGCTAGATGTGCAACAGATAATTCAAAAGCCGTGGAATGTTAAACTTAAATGCAATTATGAAGAACATACGGCTGATATTAAAGAAAATCAAATCTTAGCATGGACACTTTATATCATTGGTCGTAGCAGTTTATGTTCAGAAAGAGTATCAACAAAAGTACAAAAAGCTTATCACGCTCTACAAGGATTGGTAACGCTGCAACCTTGTAGTGCAGAAGATTGTATTGCCAGACATTACAATCGCCTCAATCCAGACTATGAACTATTACACAATTTATGTCGATTCTTTTTAGAAAATAGTAGCCCTAGTCATGAGAGGGGAAATTACAAAACCCTACCATTTCTCGTCGATATGGCACATTTATATGAACTTTTTGTTGCAGAATGGCTTAAGAAAAACACGCCACAAAGCTATTTCTTCAAACAGCAACATCCAATAGAAATTAGTCAAAATAGGCACTTCAATATAGATATATTACTGTGTGATGCTGCTACTGGCAAAACAATAGCAGTTTTGGATACAAAGTATAAAGCCCCAGAACTGGCAGGATATACAGATATTCATCAAATGATCAGCTACGCCAACACAACAAAATGCAAGCAAGCCTTTTTGATATACCCCAAAGACTTGACACAGCCACTAGATATTAAAAGTGATCAAATCCAAGTCCGCAGCCTCACCTTTTCCCTAGATGATAATCTCGATCGCGCAGGTCAAACCTTCTTAAAAAACCTTTTTCTCCTAATCCCTTCAGAACCCACACCAATAATTAGTAAAGGGGATAGATGACATTCGCTTGCTGCGAAGCACCCATCCCCGAATAGCTGCCCAGATGATGAACCTGGAATCTATAGTCCGGTATCTAATCATCCAAGTATCGTCCGAGATATGTCGATTGTCACTGGGATAGATACTGATTTAAAAGATATCTACCAAAAGATGCACTGTTGATTAACCCCTTTTTCTCTCTCCCATCGCCAACAGCGCTGTCCCGTAAGCTGCTTCTGTATAAACTGACGCTACTACAGGAATCTGCAAATTACGCGCTCTAATTGCAGTCCAAGTATGATTCGCTGCGCCACCACCAGCAGTATAAACACGGCTCAATTTGTTTGCTCCCATTGTCTGTAATAATTCATACCCTCGCGCTTCTATGCGGGCAATGCTTTCTAACAACCCATGCAGAAATTCCACTGGATTATCTGGGCGTGGTTCCAAGCGTGGGGGTAGATTAGGATCGTTAATCGGAAAGCGATCGCCTACCTTCAACAATGGATAATAATCTAACTCGCTGGCAATTGAAGCATCAATCTCACCGCTAAGGCTTTCTAACTCAGCGTTTGTGAAAAATTGCTTAAGTACTGCACCTCCAGTATTAGAAGCACCCCCAGTCAGCCACAAATCACCCAATCGATGGCTGTAAATCCCATATCTGGCATCTTCTACACGGGTACGACTTAACAACTTTAGTACCAATGTTGAACCAAGGGAAGTCACGCCTTCACCAGGTAATTTTGCCCCACTGGCGAGAAAAGCGGCAATACTATCGGTTGTACCAGCACACACCAGACAATCACGGCGGAAACCGAACTTATCCGCAATTTCAGGGCGCAATTCTCCAATGGGAGTACCAGGTGGTAAAACTTTGGGTAGCTGAATCGATATTTGCAAATTTTCTAGCCATTCTGGGTATTTCAACTCTTCTACGTCATAACCCAGCTTTAAAGCATTATGGTAATCGCTAATACCCAACTGTCCATGTAAGAGAAACGCCAGCCAATCTGCTTGATGCAGGAAATATTTAGCTTCACTAAAAGAGGGTTGTTGCCTCATCCACAAAAGTTTAGCGAGGCTGGAGGTGGCACTCAACACTGTATGATTGGGGGGTGCGATACTCCTCAAATGCTCTAGCACCAATGATCCCCGTGCATCGTTGTACAAAAGTGGTGCATCTACAGGGTTGCCAACAGCATCGACTAGCAAGACAGTGGAAGAAGTACCATTAATTGCGATCGCTTTAATTTTTCGCCGCAATTGGTCAGGTATTTGTTCCACCAGCACAAACAAAGCCTCTTGCCAAATTTTTGGCGTAACGGCGGCTGGTGAGTCCTGGAAAGGATATCGCACCTCAGCTTGAATACAAGAAGCTTCCTCGTCAATCACCACGCCGCGCGCGCCAGATGTGCCGAAGTCGATACCCAAATATAAATTCATATTTTTATAAATTTTTTTAATGGAAAATAAATAAGGACTACTGACTAATAACTGCTTTTGTTGCATCTTGTAACAAGATATTCCACAATCTTGGCAAAACAAGGAAAAGTAGTAAACGAACTGTTCAAAATCTATTCAGGTTAGGAGGTTTTTAGCCATGCCTATCTTAGATACTCTGTACATTGCTCAGATATCTTCTCTCTCAGATACTCAAGTCTACATCGCTCTAGTTGTGGCGCTGATTCCAGGAGTTCTTGCTTGGCGATTAGCCACAGAACTTTACAAATAACGCTCCGATGTGACACAGTTAAAAAGCTAATAATCCTGGCAGTACGGGGTGCAATTTCCAGACTTTATGGCTTTATGTCATAAGTACCTAGAAACCTTGCACTTACGTAAGCCAGGTTATTTTTTAACTAGTGCGACACTTGTAGCTATTTCAAAAAAATGAAGTAATATGACAGCTAAATCAACGTGAGTTCGACGAATCATAATAGTGTCCATCTAAATTAGCCGTAAAAAAGACCTCTAAGAAGGTTTTACTATGCAAAACCGTCCCTCTCCGACTCGGAGAGGGACAGACTTGAACTTTAGTTCAAGGCAGGGAGAGGTTTATCGAACTCACGTTAAATCAAGCATTCAGGAGTGCTGATCTCTGAGTGCTGTTAGCGGTAGCGGGGCGTTTAGCCCGTGCTGAGTTGTAAATCTCACTCAACACTCAGCACTCACAACTCAGCACTCTTCATAGTGCTTCCCTTCACTAAGCGAGGTTATCTTTTAGCATCATGAACGCAATTCAACCGTCCAGACCACCGTCACAACCGATACAAAAACGCCGGGTCAATCCTCGACCAAAGCGGCATCTTCGTCAACGTTCTTACCAGGTGATGGCACTGGAAAGCACAGCCAAAATAGCAGTTAATTTCGTCATTACAGCCGTTGCCGCATCTGCGTTAGCACAACTTTTGCCTTATCATTGGTCACAGCAAGAAAAGTTGCGAGAAATCAGTACTGAAGTCAAGCAGATGGAAGGGCATGTCAATAGTTTACAGGTGGAATTTAGCCGTAACTTCGATCCGCAACAAGCTAAAAGTATTAGACAGCAACAAGGATACCGATTTGATCCCAGCCAGCGTCAGGTGGTGTTGATGAATCAAGATCGCCAAGAATATGAACAAACAGAGTCGTCACCCTAATACAAATAGCGAATTTAGAATTATTTAGGTTTCTTTTGATTCTGGCTATGTATAAACCGGGTGTTAATTTATATTATTGCTAATAAATAATGGTTAATAGCTAATTTTTGAATAGCTATGTAGTTATCATCTATTAGTCATTAGCGATACAGCGTCACTAAACTCTAATTCAAAATTTAATCAATTATTTTGAATTTTAAATCCCCCAGAAGGATTAATCTACCAATTAGGACGCTGATTCAGATAGTAACTCGTTGAGCCGATTTTCGAGTTGTAAACGCAAGCGATAACCAGTAATATCTTTACTACTGTCGAGAGAGGGCAGTTGAGTGAGGGCGCGACGATAATCTGCGATCGCACAATTCCAGTCGCCCCAAAGATGGTAAGTCTTGCCGCGTTCAGCCCAGATATGACTTTCTAGTTGACCGAAAAGCAGTGCTACCTCAAAATTCTCAATTGCCTCCTCGTATTGCCCCAAATCACGCCAGGTAATGCCTCGGTTAATCCGCGCTCGGACATAGGTAGGATTCAAATTAATCGCTTGATCGTAGTCGGCAAGTGCTACTGCTAATTCTCCACAAGTCGCATAGTAATTTGCTCGGTTATTATAAGCACTAGCCAAAT
Source organism: Nostoc sp. (assembly GCF_036916985.1). Classification (GTDB taxonomy): domain Bacteria; phylum Cyanobacteriota; class Cyanobacteriia; order Cyanobacteriales; family Nostocaceae; genus Nostoc. The sequence continues at coordinate 178,591 of NZ_JBALFD010000014.1, read as the reverse complement.
GGGGATCGAGTTTAAGGGCGGTGTTATAGTCGTAAAGCGCTTTTTGCCTTTCGCCACTTTGAAAATAAATCAGCCCCCGATTGTTGTAATCAACGGCATTTTCAGGGTGGCGGCAGATTAGTTGGGTTAAAAGTGCGATCGCTTCGGTATAATCTCCTTGTTGAGCCAACCTCAAAGCACAAGAGCGTAAATCGCTATCTTCAAAAATTGATTCGCTGCGATCGCTTGTCTCCCGGTCTTGAAGTTTGTTTGTAGTATCTAAAACATACTTATATTGCTTACTTTGCTGGTTATCGTCAGCTAAAAATGAGTGAATATTCATCTTTACCTACATTAAAGCCCTGCTTTTTGAAATAAAAGTCTAATTTTTACTTGCTAGTGGTTTTACCACTGTCTCTATTCTTAAGGTATTTATGGTTACTTGGAAGCCATCTCAAGACTGAACTTAACTACTCACACTAGTAGAAATCTACGCCCTAAATAAACAATTGCTCCTCAAACCTAATTATGGATACTCGATCCCGAAGGTGAATTCCAGAAATAGCAGACGTGAATCTCAAAGACTAGTCAAGTAGTGAGAGCGACAAATTGGTAGAATGCCAACAAGCTGTTCGTTAAAGAGGGGACTGGGGACTGGGAACTGGGAACTGCAAAGAATTCACTACCCCCTCTCTCCATACCCAATCCCCAATCCCTAATCCCATAATCCCCATATTCAATTTTTTTGAGAAATTTCCCGATGACAACCACAACTTTTTATTCCAATGCCCCTGATTTAGCAACCGATGATTACATTGTTATCGGTTTGGCAACCTGCTTCGTCAAAGAAGATGGAGAAGTTTATCAAATCGAAGTTATAGAACCAATACCTTCTGCGGCTTTAGAAGCATTGTTAAAGGGCATTCCTACCTCCTATAAGCTGGCTCATGCCACAACTTTGGGATCTGTGCTGGATGGCGATTCACAACTGCTGCCAGATGGTTTCCCAGAGTCGGCTCAGTTTGGAGAGGAATTTGTGCCACGAGCATTTGCAGCAGCTCGTACCTACAAGCGTCGTGAATCCGCAAAATCTCTGATTCCCTTAGGTACAAACTACACTGATTTCAAGTATTCCATTGAGCGCAAGCGGGTATTAAACGCTGCTAGAGTTGTCACCAAAGAAGATAACGTTAAACAGCATTCTCACACTCACAAAGTTCTTTAATTAATTATGGTAAAACTTTACGGTGGCGCTCGTAGTCGAGCATCAATTGTTCACTGGTATTTAGAAGAATTAGGAATTCCTTACGAATTCATCAAGCTTGATATGCAGGCGGGTGAACACCTCAAGCCTGAATATTTGGCAATTAACCCATTTGGTAAAGTTCCAGCCATTGTGGATGGAAATTTTCAGCTTTGGGAATCTGGGGCAATTTTGTTGTATCTTGCTGATAAGTACAGTAAAACTCCACTTTCACCAGAGGAACGCGCTGTACTTTCTCAATGGGTGTTGTTTGCTAATGCTACCCTTGCTCCAGGAATTTTTGGAGAGGAGAATCGGGAACGGGAAATGCCCCGCTTATTGACTCCGTTAAATGAAATTTTCGGTAAGCAACCTTTTTTACTTGGCAATGAGTTTACTGTTGCTGATGTGGCAGTGGGGTCTATTCTGAATTATATTCCTATGATACTGAAGCTAGACCTCAGCCCCTACCCAGCCGTGTTGAACTATATGAAGCAGTTATCTGAGCGTCCGGCATTTCAAAGAAGTATTGGCGGACGGGCTTAAAATAATTCGTAATTCGTAATTCGTAATTGAATGCGTAACTACGAATTACGAATCTGTTAACGATAATTTGTAAATTGTAAAGCAACTGGGTAGTCTTCTTGTTTTAGTCGCTGCATGACAACTTGCAAGTCATCTTTAGATTTGGCAGAAACCCGCACAGCATCACCTTGAATTGAAGCTTGTACCTTTTTGAATTCGTCCCGAATCAATTTGGAAATTTGTTTGGCGATTTCCTGACTGATGCCTTTTTTGAGTTTGATTTCTTGACGCACGCGATTACCACTGGCTGATTCAACCTTGCCAAAATCAAAGATTTTCTGGGAGAGGTTACGCTTGGCGGCTTTTTCTCGCAGAATGGTGTGTACAGAATCTAAGGTAAACTCACTGTCAGTGCTAACGTTAATGCTTTCTTCCACTAACTCGACAGTAGTTTCAGTGTCTTTGAGGTCGTAACGACCTTTGATGTCTCGTATAACTTGATCGACAGCGTTAACCAACTCTTGTCGGTCAAAGTCGCTCACAATGTCAAAGGAAAAAGTAGAAGCCATAAAACATTTTAGATTTTAGATTTTGGACTTCGACTTCGCTCAGTCGAACTATTTTGGATTGGGTATTGAGTATCGGGAAAACTCTTCCCCAGTCTCCACTCCCCATGCCCCAATTAACTAGTAGCTTGGATGATGCTGAAAAACATGAGAGTGGCAGAGGCGATGGAGCCAATGCCAAACATCAGCGAGCCTCTTTCAGAGGAGCTACGCTAACGCAAAAGGGGTATATTCAAAATATAAAAAATCGAGTATAGCAAACGGGCTACCACAAAGGCGATCGCAGCTATTTGGGCTGTAAAAGAATTTACACCAGTTACATAAGCCATCAATGCGGCTGCGGCAAATATCATAAAGGCTTCAAAGGTGTTCTGATGTGCCCAAGTAGCTCGTTGTGCATAAGGTGGCAATTTATCAAACAGGGCGTGAGGAGTAGAAAACATTTCAGACCCAACACGCACACGGGCATAAGCTACTAGCAAAAATGGCACATAAATGAGAACGGCAGCAGCCGCGATCGAGTACAAAAAAATTATCATTACTTATTAGTCATTGGTTATTAGTCATCAGTCATCAGTCATTAGTCATGAGTCAAATACAAATGACAAAAGACAAATGACGAATGACTAATCAAAGTAGAAAAGCGTCACCACTTTTCTTTGTTCTTCTGCATCCTGACAAGTTTGTAACAGGGTGCGACTGTCGTGAAATGCAAAGCAGATTAGTTGCTGGCAACGGGAGACAATCTCTTTGTTGCACAAATAACTAGCTTCCGCCAGAGACAAATTATCATTACTGGGATTTTCGACTAGATGCATCACCTGTTCTAGTTGCTGGCGCGATTCTAAAGGCTGGCGTTCCAGGCTTTGGGGTAGAATCACCGTCAACAAATTTGCATCAGCCCGGGTTGCTCCCTTGATGGCCGCAGAATTTGTACCTGTAGCACCAGAAGTAATGATTCGATTACCCGATAAAACTAGGGCATAAGTCATCATTTCAATAAGATTCTGATGCGTAATCGGGACGTGACGAGAACCTAGCAAGGCAATTCTTTTAGAACCTGTTTGCTGGATTGTCGCCAGTTCTTGGGCTAATGTATCGAGGTTAATAAGGTCTGTTGATTGGCTCAAAGATGGAGATAATCAGACTAAACGACCCAGATATTTTACCAAACAGCGTGTAGATGCGAAGAAAACTTAAGTTAGACATTGCAACTAATTTTCGATTCTTTGGTTCAGTAACTCCATTACTTGGTTACACCAGGCTAGCCAATGTGTTTCATAACTAATGCCATTTAGGAGAGTTAAATACTGAAATTTGCCTGATTATGGCAGTTCTTGCGGATTCTGAAAGTAATGTTGTTCTAAGTTATGGTACGTAGACAATTTTTTTTGATGGGCTTTTTGGTGCGTTTTGCCAGAAATCCATCTGATGCACATCTAAAAGCTTGGGAAACGTTTAATCAAGGTATTGGTGCGGCAGTGCTGACAATTCAGGTTATGTGGAAAAGTCCACCAAAAACCTAACCCCCTAACCCCCAACTCGTCGCGGGAAGGGGGAAAATTCAAAGTCTCTCTCCTAAAAGGAGAGAGAAATAGAAGAGAGGTTTTCCAAATGCCGTGAAAAGTCAGATGGCAGTGTTGGCATTTGGCACGAAACTTATTTAATCGAACCGGGAAAATACAGCGCTTCCGGCAGCTATGAGGTACATCCTCAAAGCTGAAAGCTATGAGAGGAAAGGGCAAGAAGAAAAACTGTATTGTATTGCATAATAGCTGTCAGTGCTTTAACCCAAGTTTTTCTAGTCCTCTTCTAGAGGACTTGCACCATTAGACAGGGAATTCTATTCCCTAGCGGTCTGTATTGCATAATAGCTGGAAGTGCTGTATAAGGCGATTTATGGGAATATGCCTGTCTTTGGATTAGCTGCTGCAACTAAGCACGTCCCAGTTATGGGACGGAAGGAAACAGTACGCCGTCCCTTGGGAGGTGACGGCGAACCAACTGTATCCTAGCAATACAGCCTCCTAACTGATAACTGAGCATTGATGCTCTTAATAATTTGAGTTGATGAATCTAAGACAATGCCGCTGCGGGAGTTAAACCTAGTTTGGATAACAAGCGGTCAATGTCAAAATGCTCGGACATCAACTGACGAATATACTGAACTTTAATCGGCTCGTGGACACGGACTTGACCAAAAGTGCGGTCAACAATTCCGACAGTAGTTAGGGTATCTAAGTCAACAGACAAAATGGGTATTTCTAGTTCTTCAGCGCGACTGAGAATGAACGGTGGGGGTGGTAGTTGCCCGGTGAGAATTAAACATTGGGTAGAAGTTTCCAAAGCCGCTTGCTGAATTTCCACCCGATCGCCTCCTGTCACCACTGCCATATTCCGACGTTTGCGGAAATATTTCACAGCTGAATTGACATTCATCGCTCCAATTGCCAGACTTTCTACCAACAAATCCATGCGATCGTTGCGACAGAGAACATCAGCCTTTAACTGCTTGACTAGTTCGCCAACACTCACACTACGGAGCAAATCGCTGTTTGGCAGCGTTGCTAGTACCGGAATCCCCTGCTGTTCCAAAAATGGGCGCACGAGAGTGTCAACCGCTTCTAGTTGGGTGACAGGGATATCATTGATCACAACTCCAATCAAGCGATCGCCTACACGCTGTTTTGCAGCCAATAGGGACTCAACCGAAAGCAACGATTTATAGCGGGTTACTAACAGCACAGCAGCATCCAATACTTCAGCCATTTGCAGTAAAGACAAGTCAAACAAATTGCCTTCGGATAAATCACCAGGCCCCTCCAATAACACCAAATCTCCTTGAGATTTATGTAAATATTGCTGTATTAGGGACTGCTGATAATCGGTTTTGTCTTCCCCTCGCAAGCGCTTTTGCACATTTGGTTCATCCAAAGCCAGCATTGTAGGTGCAACGCGGTTTTCCGGCAAATTGAGGCTAAGAGCGATGAACTGGACATCTTCTTCAATTACGGTTCCACTAGACGAATTAAAACACGTACCGAGTGGTTTACCGTAGGTAATATCCAGACCTTTTTGCTGTAGCTGATGAGACAAACCCAGAACAGTTGCAGATTTACCGCTGTAAGTCTCGGTCGATCCAATCAGCAAATATTTAGGGGATTTTGGCACACATGCACTCCTAATTTCAAAAGTCAGAAGAACCCAGCTAGGTGTTTCCTAATTCTAGTTCCTTCTGGCAAAAGCCTCTCGCTCTCACTAATTAAGGTTTCCCAGAATTACCTTTTGATTGAACAAGCAGGAGTGGGGAATAGTAAGCTGTTGTGATTATAGTTTGCACATTGAGGCGGCAGGGGAGCAGGGTGCAGGGAGCAAGGGAGAGGGAGACGGCGATTTATCGCGTCTCCTAACTTGAAAGGCGCTGTAATTTTAAGCCACAAGTTGCAAAGAGCGCACTCGCGGCATAATTTCTTGGGCAAAGCGTGTCATTTCCGGGGCAAAGGGATTGAATTGCAGCATGAAAGTCTCGATTCCGGCATCAACAAAATCTGCAACTCGTGTAGCCACAGTGTCGTAACTACCAACTAGACCGGCTGCTGTGCCACCATTGCCGCCAACAGCAGGATTTTTGGCGAAGAGTTGAAACATCACTGCTTCTGGATCAACTCCTTTGGCAACACTTAATTTCAAGTGTTCTTCTTGCTTCTGGAGTACCAAAAGTCGCTCAAGTTCTGCTTGGGCTTCGGCATCGGTGGAACGAGCAATTACAAAGGCTGATAAACCAAAGCGCACTGGTTTGGGTAGGGTTCTCGGTCTACTTAAAACTTGTTTAATTACCTTGCGGACATCCTCAATGGGTTGACCGTTGATGAAGTAAATATCTCCCTGTTCTGCAACTAGTATTTGCGCCGGATCAGATGCCCCACCAAGGTAGATAGGAGGGTGCGGTTGGGCAATGGGAGTGGGTCGAAAACTCAAATCCTCTATTTTGAAGTATTGACCTTGGAAGTTAACCCTCTCGCCACTCCAGAGGGACTTAACAACCCGTAGCCACTCACCCGAATAGCGGTAACGTTCATCGTGGGGCGGGAAGGGAATATTAGTCCGTTCCATCTCTGGGCGGAACCAAGCACTGATTAAATTTATGGCAAAACGTCCATTACTAATGGCATCAATGCCCAGCGCCATTTTCGCCAAAACTGCCGGATGGAACAGCAGAGGCTTAATGGCGGCGATAATCTCAATTCGTTCTGTGGCTTCAGCCAAGGCCGCAGATGCCGTCCAGGTTTCTAGCTGCTCCAGTTCCAGACTGCGGGGGTTGGCGATGTGCTGTGCTACCAAAGTGCTGGCGTATCCCAAACGCTCTGCTTCTAAAATAAGCGATCGCGTGCGCTCATAACTTGCATCCACAGGTTCTTCAGGTGTATTGAGAGGGCCAAAATTGCCTCCGACAGGTGCCCAAATCCCATAACGTGGTTCTGTCATAATTACCTCCTAGTAAAATAAAAAAAGTTAGTTACAAATTCCGCTCTAACTATTAACTAGTTCTGGGAGTCTAAATCCCAATTACGAATTACGAATTACTTAATTAAGTCCTAAAGAATCCTTTAAAGTATTGCCCGTATATTCTTTACGGAATAATCCACGTTTTTGTAATTCTGGTATCACTAAATCGACAAACTCATCAAAAGAACCGGGAAGATAAGCAGGTGAAATCACAAAACCATCTCCAGCCTCTTCACGAAATAGGGTTTCTAGTTTGTCAGCAATTTGAATGGGAGTCCCAACCAGTTGCGGTACAGCTAGACTTCTGCCATAAATTTTGCCTAATTCTTTGAGTGTTATAGTTTTATCTAAACTCAGTCTTTGAAGCACAGATAACAGTTTTTGATAATCTTGAGCTTCAACTTTTTCTACATATTCATCTAAAGAATATTGCGATAAATCAACATTTAAATGATTGGACATAGTTAATAAACCAGCCATCGGATGCACTAATTCGTTGTGAAAAACTTGCTTTTCTTTGGCAATAGTTTCTGTCTCACCAACAAAAGGCATCACCGCAGGTAGAATTTTACATGTATCTGGGTTACGCCCATATTTAGCCATACGGGTTTTAATATCTTGGTAGTAAGATTTCATGAGTGTGGGATTGGGACTAATTTCAAAAATTAATTCTGCCCATTTGGCAGCAAACTCTCTACCTTTATTAGAAGCACCGGCTTGAATAATCACCGGACGACCTTGGGGAGAGCGAGGCACTGTCAACGGCCCCCGTGACTTTAACCATTTCCCCACATGATGGACATAATTCACCTTTGAGGGGTCAGCAAAGATGCCGTTTTCTTTATCTAGAACTAATGCCCCTTCTTCCCAGCTACCCCAAAGTTTGGAGGCAACTTCGAGAAATTCATCGGCGCGATCGTAGCGAAGATCGTGTTCTAGATGCTCATCGAAGCCAAAATTCCCTGCTTCGCTAGCCCTACTGGATGTCACCACATTCCAAGCAGCCCGCCCCCGGCTAATGTGGTCGAGGGTGGCAAATCCCCGCGCTAGATCGTAGGGTTGATAGTAAGTAGTGGAACGGGTAATACCAATACCAATATGCTTGGTAACAACTGCCATCGCAGTCGCCAGCACTAGTGGATCTAGCCTGAGTGCCCCTTGAGCGCCATATTTCAGACTCTCGACAAAACTACCACCGTATGTATCGGGCATCGTTAAAGAGTCAGCGAAAAACACCAAATCAAACTTGCCACGTTCCAGAACACGGGCAATATTCTGATAATATTCAGGTTCGAGAAAGCCTAGTTCAGTTCTAGGGTGACGCCAAACTGCATGAGAGTGAACAACTTGTGAAGCAAGTAAGAAACCTGCTAGATGTATTTGTCTCATCTTGAAAGCTCCTGTCTTTTTTCCAACGTTTTTCTGACATAACTGGCTTCACCCTTGTGCTGGTAGCTCTAACATATAAATGAGACTCAATAGGTGAGCATTGGGATTAATGAACATATAAAAACTACACTAATTTGATAGACTAACCGTAGTTTAGGACTGAGTACGAACATCTCACAGATAGCGAGAAAAAGCAAGATGCGGCAATGAAAATTACGCACAATTAAGGCGGAAAGCTTCTCTTCGGCAAGATCGAGTTTTGAAAAACTGTAATTTTTAGCGAGGAAAATCTCAATGATTATCGATCCCTCCCAGAACGACCCACGAAATACCTATCAATTACTGGTTGGTTCAGTGGTTCCTCGACCGATCGCTTGGGTGTCAACGATCGCTAGCGATGGTACGCCGAATGTCGCACCTTTCAGTTTTTTTATGGGTGTGACAGCTAACCCACCGACTCTAGCCATTTCCACAGGACTACGGCGCGGTGTTAAAAAAGATACTTTATTGAATGTAGAGCAGTCGGGTGAACTGGTAGTCAACATAGTTGTTGAAGAATTGGGGGAACAGATGAACACTACATCTGGCGACTTTCCGCCAGATGTGGACGAATTTCAAGTAGCGGGACTAACTCCTGCTCCCTCAAAACTGGTGCGCCCACCACGAGTTGCAGAATCACCCATTAATATTGAGTGTGTGCTGAAGCAGGTAGTTTATGTAGGGAATGAAGGTAGCCAATCGGGATTAATTATTGCTGAGGCGGTGCTGTGGCATATCCGGGATGATTTACTGACACCACAAAATACAATCGATGCGGCAAAATTGCACGCGATCGGTCGTCTTTCGGGTAACTGGTACACCCGCACCCAGGATTTGTATGAAATTACTCGCCCAACTTAAAAAGTTAGGACTTATTTATGGGGATCATTAATTTTGAATTTTGTTAGCGCAGCGTTAGCGAGTCATCGAGCGTCATTTTGAATTCGAGCGTTCGCCCTTGGCGTTTCGTAGAGAAGCGACGTGACTCTTTCATAATCCAAAATAGTATCAGCTTTCGCTATTGAGCATTTCCAGAGCTATTTTCAAGCTAGCTTTCATTCGATTAAATGCTTCTGCTAATCCAGCAATTTCATCATTAGAGCTTTCTTCAAAATCAGCGCTCATATCACCGACACTAACTTTTTGGGCGATTTTCTCTATTTTTCTGATCCGCTGAATTACATATTTTTTGATTAAGAAGTTAATTAAGAAAATTACGATCGCAAAGATCGTAATTAAAAGTCCCATGATCAATATCCAAGTCCGTTTGGCATTAGCAAAAATCTCTTGAGAAGGAACAGAGATTATTTGGGCAGAAACAATCTGATTGAGTTGCCAGCCAAAACCATTTTCTGAGCCATAATTTACCAACTGACTCTTAGGAGCCTGATCTGGTGTAGAATGACATCGCAAGCATTTCTCTTGTGTAATCTTTAGTGGTCGTGCAATGTAAAATACTTCGCCTTCTGACAATTTACGAAAGCCTGTAATTTCTAGAGTATTGGGTTCGTTGCGAAAACGTTCTACAAGTTGAGTTTCAAAATTATCAGCTTTATCCGCTAAATTAGTTGGATTAAGTGTTGCATCTTTATGAAAAAAGTTTTTAAATTCAGGCTTTTTACGAAAATTCTCAAAAACCTCTTTAGATGAAAAAGTTGGTACTACTTCAGGCATGAACGTTGGATTAGTATCTAGTCTAGGTTCTAATAGAGGATCTATGCGATTTTGTGTATAGTCTCTAACTGCATTCACCATTTGGATGAGAATCTGCGCTTGAGAAGTTACTTCATTTTGCGCTCTCCCTTGAAGTACACTGGATAAGGCAATGCCACTTCCCAAAATACTGATGATGAAAACTAATATTAAAAGTAAGTTAAATTTAGCACCTATTTTTAAGTTATTTAACGTAATTTTGTTTAACATAATCTCAGCAATGAAGGTGATAATTGAGTTTGTTTAATTTTAATATTTATTTATTTAAACCTGTTAGAAAGCATCTCAACAACATCTAAATAAATATTAATAAATATTTATTTTTGACTACAATACAAATTATTTAGGCGGTAGTCAAACTTATCTAACATTAATCCTGAAGACCAAGTTACTTTTTCTCAACCATAATTAGTGATGTTTTTGCGATTTCCTCGTCGTTTATTTCTGTTTAATCTGCTAGGTTTGACATTTGCTGCCTGCCAAGCCAAAAAAGAATTTGAAGGTACGTTAACTATTGGTGCGATCAACTATGGTGGAGGCGAACAGATAATTAACCAATATGCTAAATTCAATACTTACTTGGGTGAAAAGACAAATGCCTATATTCAGCTAGAGCCTGTTTTTAATGAAAATAGAGCGGTTGAGCGCCTTGAGGCTCGTGCTTGGTCATTAGTATTTGCTCCACCGGGTTTAGCTGCGATCGCGATCGCACGCTACCAATATGTTCCCTTATTTCCTTTAATAGGTATTAGTAATTTGCGTTCTATCTTCGTTGTTCGCAAAGACAATCCGATAACTGAGTTGAAACAACTACAAGGTCAAACAGTGGCTTTAGGACAGTTAGGTTCAGCAACAGGATATTATTTCCCTCTTTACAATCTTTATGGTACAACACTAGCTGACATACTATTTGCACCCACACCCAAAGCTGCGCTGGAATTCGTCGCTCAAGGAAAAGCGATCGCCTGTGCCGTTTCGGAGGCGGAATTAAGTCTATACAGTTCGCAGTTGGCCCCGACTGAATTTCGCATACTATTTAAAGATCCGCACTATGTACCATTAGGCGTGGTCTTGATTGGGCCTAATATAGAACTTAACCGTCAAGAGTTTATCCGCAAAGTGATGAGTGATTCACCTTCAGGTTTAGCTCAAGAAGTGGGGTATGTAACCAATGGACAAGTACCAGATTACAAATACATGATTTCTGTTGTTGATCGGGTAAGCTCGATTAGCTCTAAGCTGCAAATAAAGCCTGTGCGTTTATTTTGAGGAAGTTAACAAAACAGAATTCAGGAGTCAGAATGGGCTAAACCTTAGCTATCCGCTAACAGAATTTATAAGAAATCTAGAATAATTAGTATATTTATTCATCAAATGTTTTTCTGATTCTTTAACTATTCTGACTCCGGAATTCTGAATTCTTCTTCAAGACTCAGGACTAAAAACTATAGAAAGAGCTAGTTGGTAGAGTTGGCGACGGGGAAGAAAAGTAGCTTTTGCTAACTGACGACTAGCTTGCGATCGCGATATTCCCTGACTAATTAACTGTTTCAATTCGGCTATCAACTCCTCTTCTGTCAGCTGGGGCTGACTGAGTGGAACTCCTGCCACTACTAATGTATATTCACCTTGGGGTTCTCGTTGGGTGTAGTGAGCGATCGCCTCGGCAATTGTCCCCCGCCAAAATTCTTCATACAATTTAGTTAGCTCCCGTCCTAGCACAATTTGGCGATCGCTTCCCCAAACAAGAGCTAAGTCTTGTAAAGTATCTCGCAAGCGGTGGGGCGATTCATAGAAAATCAATGTGCGAGATTCTGTTTGCAGAGATTCTAAATGTTCCTGTCTCTGTTGACTTTTAGACGGGAGGAAGCCTTCAAAGACAAACCGATCCGTTGGTAATCCAGCTGCACTCAAAGCGGTAATTGCTGCACTAGCGCCAGGAATGGGAACTACTGGAATTCCCGCCTCAATACAGGCTTTCACCAGTTCATATCCAGGATCAGAAATACCTGGCATCCCAGCATCACTCACCAGAGCGATCGCTTTATGATTAACTAAATGCTCTAATAATTCTGGGATGCGGCTAGTACGATTGTGTTCATGGTAACTTACCTGGGGTGTCTTAACTTGAAAATGCTGTAGCAGTTTCCCTGTATGACGTGTGTCTTCGGCAGCAATGATATCCACAGTCTGTAAAATTCGCACCGCCCGAAAGGTTATATCTTCCAGGTTGCCAATTGGTGTGCCGACAACGTAAAGTGTTCCTGGTTTTGGATCGGTTTGCATGAGCAAGAGTTAGGAGTTTGTAGAGACGCTATTCATCGCGTCTGTGCCGGAGAGACAGGAGAGACGCGATAAATCGCGTTTGTACAAGAGTTAAAAATAATTAAGAACATATATGAGAAATGGATAATCCAAAATCCAAAATCCAAAATCCAAAATCGGATCGTGGGTTATTTGTAGGTTTAGTAACCTTGGATTTGATTTACCTGGCTGAGTCTGCACCTAAGAGTAACCAGAAGATTGTCGCTACTGACTATACTGTAGCGGCAGGGGGGCCAGCTACCAACGCGGCTGTGACTTTTAGCTATTTAGGTAATCAAGCTACAGTCTTGGGTGTAGTGGGTTCTCACCCGATGACGCAGCTAATTCGAGGTGATTTGGCAAATTATAAAGTTGCGATCGCAGACCTTGAGCCTACCACTGATTTAGCACCGCCTGTATCTTCAATTATTGTCACCCAATCCACAGGTGAACGATCTGTGGTTTCCATTAATGCTGTTAAAATTCAAGTCAGCAGCGCATCTATACCAGCAGATATTTTGCAAAATGTCAATATATTACTGATTGATGGGCATCAGATGGCGGTTAGTTATGCTCTAGCCCAAATGGCTAAAGCCAAGAATATTCCAATAGTAATTGATGCTGGTAGTTGGAAGCCTGGATTTGAGCAAATTCTGCCATTTGTAGATTATGCCATCTGTTCAGCTAATTTTTATCCCCCCAACTGCCAGACTAGAGAAGATGTTTTTGCTTATCTCAGTGGATTTGATATTCCTCACATCGCCATTACCCACGGACAAAACCCAATTGAATACTTGAGTTGCACTAAAACTGGTATCGTAGATGTGCCGCAGATTCAAGCGGTTGATACCTTAGGGGCTGGAGATATTTTCCACGGTGCTTTCTGTCATTACATTTTAAGGGAAAGTTTTACTGATGCACTAGGACTAGCAGCTAATATTGCTGCTGATTCTTGTAAATTGTTTGGTACACGGCGCTGGATGGAATTAAATTAATGAAAGACTTACAAGAAATATTAGCGATCGCTCGTGAGGTAGGTTGGGGTGCAGCAGAAATACTGCGATCGTATTATCACGGCACTGCAAAAGACCCAAACCTAGAAGTACAGTACAAGGAGAATGAGCCTGTTACCGTTGCCGATGTTGCCGTAAGTCAATACATTTTGCAGAGGCTACAAGCAACTTTAGGTAACGAAGATTTTGCTTACATCAGTGAAGAAACTTATCAATCGTCAAATATTGATACGCATTCCACCCCTTGGGTATGGATCATTGATCCTTTGGATGGTACACGAGACTTTATCGAAAAAACCGGGGATTATGCAGTTCACATTGCTTTAGTCAAGGAAACACGCCCAGTATTAGCAGTGGTGGCAGTACCAGAGACTCAAAAGTTATATTACGCTACCAAAGGTGGAGGTACATTTGTAGAAACCCCTGATGGATCTGTTCCTTTACAAGTTTCGTCAGGCAAAGGAATTGAAGATTTAACCTTAGTTGTTAGTCGCTCCCACCGCAACCAACGCTTAGATCACTTATTACAAAACTTACCCTCTCAAAATCAGAAATCTGTGGGTAGTGTAGGCTGTAAAATCGCCACCATTGTCGAGCAAGATGCAGATATCTACATTTCTCTTTCTGGTAAGTCTGCGCCCAAAGATTGGGACATAGCAGCCCCAGAATTGATTTTAACGGAAGCTGGTGGTAAATTTACTCACTTCGATGGTACTCCGTTGCAGTATAACACTGGTGATATTAATCAATGGGGAGGTTTGCTGGCTAGTAATGGTGAATATCACGAATTGCTGTGTCAGGAAGCAGAAAGGATTTTAGCGCACTTTGACCAGAGCTAATGGGATATTTGAAGATGAATATTTTTTAATTTTGTTTTTAAAACAGTTAGTCATGGTATATTCACCAGAACTACTAATAATCTTCGCCCTTAGTCCATATCGCCATTTTCAAAACACTACATATCTGAGCGATCGCTAACTAAATATCGATTTCCTGTTAAAAGTGTAACTTTTATAGTACAAACAACAAAAGCCTGTCGTTGGAAGGTTTGCGAACCTGTCCTAAAGGTTCTATTTGTCAATAAAATTCACGATCGGACGATATTCAAAGGCTAGAGGCTGTGCTACACTCATGGACATAAAGATTATTTTCGGTTGAGTAACTAGTTTTGATTTCTAAAAACCGTCTCTCCGAATTTAACTCTCTACACTCCCTGAATTCGGAGATTTCTATGTCAATTTACGTCGGAAACCTGTCCTATCAGGTTACAGAGGATGACCTCAAGCAGGCTTTTGCAGAATACGGAAAAGTAAGTCGTGTTCAACTACCCACAGATCGGGAAACAGGCCGGCCGCGTGGGTTCGCTTTTGTAGAAATGGAATCAGACACCCAAGAACAAGCTGCCATTGATGCACTTGATGGTGCTGAGTGGATGGGACGTGATTTGAAAGTCAACAAAGCTAAACCTCGTGAGGAAAGAAGTAACTCTTCTCGTGGTAGCTGGGGTGGCGGTAATAATGCCCGCCGCAACAATAATCGCTACTAAAGTCGGTTCCTGAAAATTTCACATTTAGAGTCTCCAGCAGATAAAGCCAAAGGCTCAATTCTGCTGGAATATTTGATTTTGTATCTAGTCTTTAACCCACGTTCGCGTAGCGTTCCGTAGGAAAGGTGGGTAAAGTCTCGTGTAGCCGCGATTTCTAATCGCCAGGACTAGTAATAAATTAGACTTTTCAAACATCCTCTTACACCTTGCGATATAATAGGATGTTTGAAAAGTCCTCTTCTTGGTAGCAAAACGTTCTAGATCCCCCTAAATCCCCGTTAAAAAGGGGGACTTTAACTCCGGTTCCCCCCTTTTTAAGGGGGGTTAGGGGGGATCTAAAAGTGTCTAAAGTCACAGCGAAATACTTTTCAAACAACCTCTAAGATTGTATACTAAAGACGGGTTGCAGCTTTAGTTTTAAAATCGCCAGAAGTATTGATATACAAAGATTTTTGCCTGGGCAAAAGTCTAGCAATCATCCGTTTTTAGTATACCTCTGTGGAAAGGCTTTGCCTACGTTTCTGTAGCGGCTAATTTATGACTCTGTTGGCGAATTGCGATCGCTATCCTCAACGCTTGAGATGTCGTAGCTTCTCACTCCAGAAATTGCGGTTTACATGAATTCGCCAACAGTCTCATTCTATTGGTTAGATATTTTTATAAAATCGGGATGTTCTCGATATTTCAGGCATTACCATTGTGAAAAAGGGTGTTTTACTAAATTGCTGTTGAAATATCTGGAATCATCAGAAACTTCTTGTCCAATCCAGGTTGGTAGTTCAATTTGTTGATTTTCATCACTGAGTTCAACTTCTGCTAATATCAATCCTTTATTAACACCATCAAACTCATCTATTTCCCAAATTAAACCACCCGACTCTATTTTATATCTGATTTTTTCGATAAAAGGACGTTCGCATAATGTTTCAAGTATTTCTTGAGCATCTTCAACAGGAATAGGATACTCAAACTCTAATCTTGAATATTTAATATTAGGGCCTTTAATGGTCAAATAACTTTTTTCCCCGACTATACGTATACGTACAGTCGCTTTATCTTGTGTGGCAATATATCCTTGACGATATACACTACCTTCAGCTAATTCTCTCCAGCTATCTCCTCTCACTAAATATTTCCGCTCTATTTCTTTTGCCATTTTATTTACCAGATTATTTACTGAGAATGGGGCGCAGCCGCTTATCTTATGTAGACGTTGGGTTCAATTGTTAATACTGGGTAACTGAGTCGGTATTTTGCATTCAAGATTGTCTAATCGCCTTTAAAAAGCTGAAATAGTTAAATTAAGAACAGCCTTCAACATATTCAACTTCTGGTAATTTACCCGCTCTGAACTGAGTGACAAGCTTACCATCAGTTTCAAAGACTACACGGTAGTTCTGATCAGCGCGATCTTTGGGGATGAAAGTTAGGTAATGTCCATTTTGGACGTATTTATGAGGTGTGACTTTAATTTGTCCTGGGTAAAGGGACTTGATTCGCGCTTCAGTGTCGCCAATTTTTGCGCCTTTGAGAGTAGTAATCTGAGTATTTTGCCGCACATCTACTCTAGAAATACGACCTTTTGTCACCATGAACGAAAGATTTTTCGGTTCATTTTGTGGCTTAACATAATAGCAATTGTTATTTGGTGAATCACCTACTAGTTTAGTACCAGCAGCCTTTGTTGCTTGGGGAACAGTCATGCCAATTTGTACTGCACCAATGCCGTTGATAAACAGCTTTGATTGGTTTGTTAGTTTCGCCTGTGCTACAACTATGCTGATAGTTTGAGAAGAAACTGTTAGCATTACGGTGGCAAAAGTCAAGAATTTAATTTTGCTGTTCATAATTGGATATTTTCCTCGGTTAGGTCGATAATTTCATCAAAGCAGAAGCTACGGACTAAATTTGCCAATTTCTCTGCCAAAACAGAATGAGTTTGTGGAATTTGCTCAATTAGTTGGAAAATTCTTTCAGCATCGACTTCAATAGCTGCTTGATTAAGTTCTGTTAGCCATTGGGTAGGCATAAGGGTAATTGCAGAGCGAAGATCCAAGATAGAAGATTGAATATTCTCTAGGTTGTTGTTTGTTGGATCTTGCCTGTTCTCTTCTGCATATATATAACGTACCTGCAAATATTCAGCGATTTTTTCAAAAATCACTTGCTCACGAAATGGCTTACGAACCAAATCGTCGCAACCTGCGGCTAAGATACTTGCCTGTTGTTCTTCAAAAGCACTGGCAGTTAGGGCAATAATTACAGTGCGGAGATTTGTAGTTGTATTTTTTTCCCTGGCTCTAATCTCTTTGGTTGCATCGTAGCCATTCATTACAGGCATCCGCATATCCATCCAAATTAAGTGAGGTTGCCAGGTATGCCAAATAGCGATCGCTTCTTGTCCATTATTCGCAGCCTGAATTTCAAAACCAATACTACCAAGAAGTTGCACTATGAGATCGCGGTTTTCTTTACGGTCATCAACTACGAGAATACGGTAAGATGGCTGGTTTGCTGCCAGTTTGAGTACGCGTCCCTTATTTAATTTGGGTGCAGCTTTCAAAGCTGCGGCTAAATTCACTTGGATATCAAAACTAAAAGTAGATCCTTGCCCAGGGCTACTTGTCAAGTTAATATCGCCTCCCAGTAACCGCACAAATTGACGGCTGATAGTCAGTCCGAGTCCAGTTCCTTCCTTCGTTTGAATACCACTTGTTGTCTGAACAAAAGGCTGAAACAGGTTATTCATTTCTTCTGCTGCTATTCCCCGTCCAGTGTCTTGGATTTCAAAGTGTAGGGATGGGGAAGAGGCAGAGGGGCAGGGTGCGGGGGGCAGAGGAGAGGAATTTTCTCCCTGCTCGCCGCTCCCTAAGCTTACCCGCAACGTTACTCCGCCAGTCTGAGTAAACTTGACGGCGTTACCCAAAAGATTGATTAAGACTTGGCGGAGTTTACCTTCATCTGTTTGGATGTAGCGGGGGAGGTTGGGAGCCATTTCAAATTTGAGAAACAATTGCTTTGCCTGTGTCCGCACTTTGAACATTTCTTGTAGTGTTTGCAACAGCAGATATAGGTCAAAGTCTTCGGGGTTGAAAATGATTTGCCCAGCTTCAATTTTGGACATTTCCAAGACATCGTTAATTAAGTTGAGTAAGTGTTCTCCACTGCGGTTAATGGTAGTTAATGATTCACGCTGATTTGAGTTAAGGCTAGTGTCTCGCTCCATTAATTGGGAAAAACCCAGAATCGCATTTAAAGGGGTACGCAGTTCGTGGCTCATGTTAGCGAGGAAAGCACTTTTGGCTCGGTTGGCAGTTTCGGCTGCTTCTTTGGCAATTCTTAGCGCTTCTTCTGCCTGGTGTCTAGCTCGACCGATCGCAATTATTTCACCTACCAGTTTTAATAGATTAATATCTTCTTGGTTCCAGGTTTTTGAGTAGTGAATCATTGCTGCACCAACAAACCCAACTACTCTGCCAGCATGAACCATTGGCACAGCGAGTATAGACTGAAACGACATACTTTCAAAAAGTATTCGCTCAGGTAAATGCAGGGGTAAATCTTCCACACAAGAGATTTGTCGATGCTTACCACGGAGAATCGGCTCGTAGAAATAGGGGAAAACTTCCACAGGCGAACCTCTGGCAATATCAATCAATGGTGCAACATCTTCGCCACACCATTCATGGATCAGGTTGAATTCACTTTTATCCTGGGAGCATTCAAAAATGCAACTGTGTTCAGCATCAATAAATTGAGCGATCGCTTGCAGTGTAAAATTAATTGCTGTTGCTAAATCTTGGTCAATAAATTGCCGAGAAATGCTGCTGATTAAACTTTCGGCTTGAGTCCGACGTTGCAAGGCTGCTTCTGCTTGTTTGCGATCGCTAATATCACGAGCTACACCGACAATCTGAAAATTACCTTGGGCATCTTGGGTACGGACTGCGTTACTAGTTAGCCAAACCCATCCTTGACTACGATGTTTCGCGCGGTATTCAGTCCCCGAAATTCCCTCACCTGTTGCCAGGATACTTTGGGCAACTTCTTGACATTTTGGCACATCATCGGGATGAGTAAAGAATGCCAAGGAATTACCCTCAATTTCGCTGGGGGCAAATCCGGTGGTATTCAAGATATTAGGAGAAATATAGTTGAAAACCCCGTCAGGAGTGATCACAAATAGCACATCGTTGACCTTTTCCACGATGGTGCGAAACTTTAACTCGCTTTGCTGTAAGGCGGCTTCTGCTTGTTTGCGTTCTAATTCGGCACCGGCACGGGCGGCAAAAATTTTCACAATCAGTTCTCGTCCCGGATCGGGCTTCATAGGTTTGACATCAATCACTGCTAGATGTCCAATGATTTCGCCGGATGAACTGGTGAGAGGAACGCCAAAAAAGCTTTCGGCATTCATCCTCACTAAATCGGCATCTTCTGGGAAAGTTGTTTGCACTGCTTGAGGGTAGTGACACATTTTACCTTGCAAGGTGTATTCGCAAGGAGTACCCTGCAACTCATATTCCAAGTTCTCGTTAATAGCCCCACAAGACCAAAATGCCAAAGTGCGGACTTTCGTTCTTGAGTCATCATTAAACTCAGTCACTAGAGCATATTGAACTTGTAATACTTCAGCAAGGTAACGAACGCAGGAATTGAAAAATTCATTGCCTGTTTTCGCTGCTGTACCCTCAACAATTAAGCGTAAAGCTTGCTCTTGCTGTTTGCGATCGCTAATATCTGTAAAGACGCAATCTAAACAGGATTCGTCTGCGTTGAGACGGAGTGACAACAATACCCAAACAACAGATCCATCCAAGCGTCGTAGTGCTACTTCAAAATTGCGAACTTCACCTGACTCTTCTAACTCTGCTAACATTTGCACGCGATCTTCTGGATTGACATATAAATCAGTTGTGAAATACTTGCCAATTAAGTCAGCCGCAGAGGTAAAACCTAATATCTCAGCACCACGTTGATTCGCATCGATAATCAATCCATCTTTTTGCCAGGTACGAAAAATCCCGACTTGGGAATTTTCAAAGATGTTGCGGTATTTCATTTCACTACGACGCAAGGCTTCTTCTGCTTGCTTGCGTTCTGTAATGTCGCGTCCCACACCGGCGATCGCAATTTCACCGTTGGGAGTATTAATAGTGGAAGTATTAAAGTTGAACCATCGCCAGCTACCATTCTGGTGTCGCAATCGCACTTCAATATTAGTCAGCTTTTCGCCAGTTATCGCCCTTTGTAAAGCGGCGGCGCTAGTTGCTAAGTCTTCCGGTTTGGTAAACTCCACCACAGAATGACCTTCGATTTCCTCTAGGCTGTAGCCCATAAGTGCAGTTACATTTGGCGAGTGATAAGTAAAAATTCCCTCTGGCGAGAGGATGAATATCAGATCGTTGGCATTTTCAACAATGCTACGGAATTTTAACTCATTTTCCTGGAGGGCTGCTTCGGCGCGTTTGCGTTCTGTGGCATCAGTGCCGACTGAAAGAATTTCAATTAAGTTTCCTTGGGCATCTAAAATGGGTTTATTCGCCCAGACTATCCAGACGCGATCGCCATTTTTACATAAATTTTCGTTTTCGTTAAATAGATAGTTTTCTGGGTGCTGACAAATATCAACCATTAATGTCTGCAAGTCGCGCCCGGAAGTTTCGGTTTCTGGAACAATTGTGCCAATAACATTACGTCCGATAATTTCATCTAAATCAAAACCAAAAAGCCTTTGACCGTAGTCATTTAAAAATATGATGTCACCATTGCCATCCCAACGCAGAATGATACAGTTGGCTGTTTGCACCAAATCGCGGTACTGGGCTTCGCTTTGGCGTAAGGCTTCCTCGGTGCGTTTGCGAGCCGTAATATCCCGCACTATTGCTAAAATGTGTCGCTTGCCATTGTAAATGCAGGTCGTTCCTTTGACTTCCACATTTATTAAAGTGCCATCTTTGCAGATATCAACTGCTTGCCCATAAAATTGGTCACCATCTCGTGTTTTTTCAACAAACTCTAGAAAGACGGGATGTGAGTCTGGATGAATATAAACAGATGGATGTAAACTGAGAAATTCTTCATAAGAATAACCGTGCATTTGACAAGCCGCCGGATTAATTTCGGCGACTTTTTCAGTCTCCATCTCAATAATAAATAGTCCATCATTAATTGCTTCAAAAATACTGCGGTATTGTAATTCACTTTGTCGCAGTGCTGCTTCTGCCCTTTGGCGCTGGGTGATGTCGCGGAAACTCCACACTCTACCAATAATCTGTTCGCCGATGCGCTGAGGACAAGAGTAGCGCTCAAATACTCTGCCATCTTCTAGTTCTAACCAGTCGTAACTAACTAATTCCGGCTGTGAGTATAATTCTCGGACTCGTTGCAAAAAAACATCAGGGTCTTTTAGCTGGTTTGCCAGATATGCTAGTCGCTGAGGATGATCTGGTTCTGTCAAAAGTTCTGGTGGAATTGACCACATTTCTAAGAACTTTTGGTTATAACTAGTGATATTACTTGAGCTATCGACTACTAAGATACCATCTTGAATCGATTCAAAGATCGCGCTTAACAAAGATAGAGAATTTTCTAAAGCTACTTGAGTTTGTTTACGTTCGCTCAGATCCCGCCCTAAAACTACCAAAGCTTTGCGTTTACCATCTTGGTGAAATAGGGGAGCTTTAATCATATCTAAACTGCTCATTGTTCCATCAGGGCGAGGGATAGCCTCTTCTACCCGATGCACACATCCCAATTGCCAAGCTTCTTCATCTGTTTTGTCGCAGTTGACCAAAGCATCATGATAAAAATTGCTAAATTCTGCTAATTCTGAGTCTGTTTTACCTTGATAATCAACGCCTTGTAGCTCTAAAAATTCGAGGTTAGCCTGGTTTGACAGCAGCCATTTTCCCTCGCCGTCTTTTAAACAGATAATATCGGGTGTGGCATTAATTAATGTCTGCAACCGCTCCTCAATCTCTTGTAAGGATTCTTGAGTTTGTTGAGTCAGCGTGATATCCCGAATTACTAGTATTGTACAGCGATCGCCACTCAATCCCATACAGCTACCGGAGATTTGCAGCGTTAAAGTCTGCCCATCTTGCTGCAACTGATAATTTGTTGTTTCATAATCTCCATTGAGTACCTGCACATCAGGATAACAGGATAAAGCAACTGGTTGTCCTAATTGTGTCAGGGGTAGTAAGTCAGTTAACTTCGCACCGTAGACAGTATCGTGAGGTTGGTTTACCAGAGACTCAAAGCTAGAATTGCACCATTGAATGAGTCGGTCTTCTCCTACCCAGACTACAGCATCAGCGATCGCACCCAGCGTTACTTCCATCTTGTTCACAATGGCTTGCAATTGCTTTACTTGCTCTAGCTGTTGTGTACTCATCAACGACTCCTCTTAAATAATTCGTATTATGAGTTAAATACTTTACAAATTAACAATTTTGTGCTAACAATAGCATTAATAAATCTGTATAGTGATTGTATCCTTAGTTGATCGCTGGAATGCTAGACTACAGCAAAACTACATACTCTCTTCAAAATTTTACAAAAATGCGTAGGTGTAGCTAGTAGTCTGTCAATAAATAATTGATGGACAAATTACCTGTAGAGACGGCGATTTATCGCGTCTCTCTAACCGTCAAAATTAATGGGACAAATTACTAGCTGTAGGCATCTCAAAATCAAGAATACTCTGTTTTCACCAGATATCTATTTATTGAAAATAGCTATAATTACCATAGCTTCCACCAAAGACTTACTCCTTGAAATTGCGCTCCTGCAATGAATTCTTTACCGCTCTCATTTACACAAAAGTAAACCCAATAACCCTTGCGGCCACCATAATTATTTGGGTCTATTACTGTTTGTCCAGGTTTTATCCAACCGTCTTCATCAACACCATACCACTCTCGAAAATTTTGTTCGCTGAAATAACCACCAGTAATAGTATTAAGAATATACATTCCGTGGTATTGTGTATAGCCAGCAAATTTGATGACTCTAATTTTTTCTGGAGATATATTTATTAATTTAGTTGAATAATAATTATTTCTTTTTTCATCTACTGCTTTTTTATGTACTACTTTTAAAAGTTGGTTTCCTTCCTTGAGATTTTCTGGAATAAGAATTTCTGATTTGATATTTTTTTCATTTTCAATATAATATATTCCTTGAGGAAGTGGGTAAAATACTAGTTCTCCATCTAATATTTCACCACTGGGATAGGCAATAATAAACGAACGGACATCATTTATATCAAATCTCTGTTTTCCACAAATTAATTCTGTGTTATTAAAATTGAAAATTTGTATCCATTCGGTAGGGTTTGCTAAAGGATAACCAATAAAAACTTGAGAATTACGATTCTGTTTCATATATATCCGCAAGCGGAACGGGGCTGAATTAGAATAGTACGCCATTGAATTACTGTCCTATACTATCAATATCTAAATCCTGCACTTAAGATTCCCATACCTTTGCCAAAAACAGAGGTAGTCTAGCTTTTTCCGAAAGCACCCAGGTGTTGAGGTGAAAAGACTGAAGTTGTTTCACAAAGACAAGCGATCGCAACAACAACATTACTGATAGAATATCCAAAATGCGAGAACTTTACCCAGCGATCGAGCCTTATTTAGAAGGTTATTTAAAGGTTTCCGACCTTCATACCATTCATTTTGAAGAGTCAGGGAACCCCCAAGGTCAACCCATCGTTTTACTGCATGGGGGCCCTGGTGGTGGATGTCCAGCTTTTTATCGGCAATATTTCCACCCCGAAAAATGGCGGTTAGTGATGTTTGACCAGCGCGGTTGCGGTCAAAGTAGGCCCCATGCTGAATTACGAGAAAACACCACTTGGGATTTAGTCAGTGATATCGAAAAACTGCGCCAACATTTAGGTATAGAAAAGTGGGCGGTTTTTGGTGGTAGCTGGGGTAGCACTTTATCATTAGCCTACAGTCAAACCCATCCCTCTCGCTGTACGGCATTAATTCTGCGTGGAATCTTCATGCTGAGGCAAAAAGAGTTGCGCTGGTTTTACCAAGAGGGTACTAGCTATATTTTTCCTGATGCTTGGGAAGAATATCTCAAACCAATTCCCGTAGATGAACGTGACGATCTGATCGCAGCATATTACAAACGCTTAACTAGTCCAGATTTAGAAATTCAATTAACAGCAGCGCGTGCTTGGTCAATTTGGGAAGGTAGTACCAGTAGACTGTTTTTAGACCCAGAACTTATGCAAAAGTTTGGTGAAAGTGAATTTGCTTCAGCTTTCGCACGGATTGAATGCCATTACTTTATGAATAAGGGATTTTTAGAAACAGAAGATCAATTACTCTTAAATGTAGACCGTAACCGCCATATTCCGGCTGTAATTGTTCAGGGACGCTATGATGTAGTTTGCCCAATGATATCAGCTTGGGAATTACATCGTGCTTGGCCAGAAGCCGAATTTATAGTGGTTCCTGATGCTGGGCATTCGATGAGTGAGCCAGGAATTCGTAGTGCTTTAATTGAAGCAACAGATAATATTTAATTCGGTTGAATTAACTAACAGATATAAGAGTATATTTGAAAAGTTTTGGGCGAATTTTATGAGACTGTTGGCGAATTAATAGGGGGTCTAACTAACCCATCATTACTCTAATTTCAGTCCGTTGAAACGGACTTGAGCTATTAGCCCGAAATTTATTTCAGGGCGGGAAAGCAACGCCAAACCAATGTTTTAGGGGTGAGGGATCAAACCCACCGTGAATTGACCAACAGTCTCATATAATTCGCTACTACACTAGCATTCTCCGTCTGTGCGGACTAACACAACGTGAGTTCGACAAGTCTTATTTGACCTCTCCCCCAGCCCCTCTCCGACACGGAGAGGGGAGCAAAAAGCTCAATTTTTCGTTGCTCCTCCCTTTCCGTTTCGGAGAGGGAGGTTGGGAGGGAGAGGTTCATCGAACTCACGTTAACACAAAATCAAGGTCTTCAACCCACGTTCGCGTAGCGTTCCGTAGGAAAGGTGGGTTAAAGTCTCGTGTAGCCGCGATTTCTAATCGCTGGGGCTAGTATTAATTTAGACTTTTCAAACAACCTCTAAAACAATACAGTTCAGAATGAGCAACAAAACACTTGTAGAGACGGCGATTTATCGCGTCTCGAAAACCCAAAATTTTTGCCAGTAGCCCTTAACCCAAGCGTATTGCACTATAAAAGATAGTATATACACAGCAACGCTAACTCTTGTTACTTTGGAAACTTACACTGTATGTAAACCATCAGTGTAAGTAGTTCACTACAAAAAAAGAAGATATGCGAATTCTAATTGTGGAAAGCAGTATGTTGTTGCTCCTAACTGCGTTGACAACTGGCTGTGTCGGTTCTTCCTCTGTTACAAAACAGCCGCAAGCCTTGCCAGCAAGCACCGAACAACCAACGAAAGAAGCTGTGTTGTCTTCAACACCTACACCGACTGCAAAACCTATAGAGCATTCCACCCCTGAAGCCACTATTTCCACGAATCCGACGCGCTGTGAAACTAGCCAATTGTCAGTGCGCCGAGTCTCCGAAGATGCTGGCGTTGGGAATGTTGCACTCACCTACGCCTTCACCAATAATGGCTCATCCCCTTGTAACCTCAACGGTTATCCGGGATTGGCACTACTGGATGCAAAAGATCAACCCTTACAGGGGATTAAAGTTATTCGCTCCAAGGGCACTTACTTTTCGAGTAGGCAACCTCGACAACAAGTAACTCTAGCCCCTGGAAAACAAGCATCATTTCAGATAGCATATAACCATGTTAGTTCCCCACAGGAACGCTGCCCAATATCTAGTAAAATCGAAATCACGCCTCCGAATACCTCCCAAAACCTTACCCTTGCAGAAGAAATCAAGCCTTGTACAGGCAAAGTTAGAGTGACTCCAGTACGTTCTGTTGCTACTCAACCCTAATAGATTTCTGTAATTTACTCAAATACCCAGAAAAAGCATAAATTTAATCAAAGCCTCTGATAAGTTCACTATTGTACTAATCACAAAGGTTAAGAAATTCTATGGAAGGAATTGATGTTGCCGATCAAGACGGCAGAGTAGATTGGACAGCAGTAAAAAACTCTGGTAAAACTTTTGCCTTTGTCAAAGCTACAGAAGGAGTTAGCATAAAAGATTCTGCTTTTGCTCATCACTGGCAGACCACGAAAGCTGCTGGTATTATTCGGGGTGCTTATCATTTCTTTCACCCCCATACATCTGACCCAGTTCAGCAAGCGAAGGAATTCTTAAAAACATTGGGCAAATTAGAACCAGGAGACTTACCACCAGTTCTGGATGTAGAGATAACTGATAAAGTAAGTAGCCAAGCAGTAATTAGTGCAGCGAAGCAGTGGTTAGCAGAGGTAGAAAAAGCCCTTTTGCAACAAACAAAAAAACCAATCAAACCAATTATTTATACCTTCCCTAGTTTCTGGGCAGAAATAGGTAATCCATCAGATTTTGCTAGTTATCCGTTATGGATTGCCCACTACGGAGCCAAAAACCCAAGTATTCCTAGTGCTTGGCAGGGGCAATACTTAATTCATCAATATGAAGGTGATATATCTGGTGTTAGTGGTGTTAGTGGTCGAGCCGATTTGAATAGATTCAATGGATTGCAGCTAGGAGATTCTGGACTAAGAGTAAAACAATTACAACAGCAACTAAAAGATATTGGATTATATACTGATGCCATTGATGGGCATTTTTCTGAGTTAGTTAAAAACGCAGTTGTTAGTTTTCAAACATCTAAGAAATTGCAGGCTGATGGAATTGTCGGTATAAAAACTTGGGTAACTTTACTATGGATTTAAAACTGATTTTACACTCAATAAATAGACGCATATTCACTGTCAAATGAGTGCATTCTACTTTGTCTAAAATACCCGACAACTGAAGTCGCAGGCAGCTATAGGAACACTTTTAATCAGGGGCTTAAGCCCCTTGTGTGGTCTTAAGTATAGCTAATTCTAAAAAACCTCACTTTGGTCTTATAGGCTCAAAATAATGTGTATTTCAATATCTAACTAATATCGAAATGCACAGAAGTGAGACTTGACTTGGAAAAAACCTTTAAGGATTCGTTTTAGTGAATTGAATTTAACCCGCCTGATAGCTTTATTCACTTCTACCCACTGCCGTTTTCTTTTACTTGCTTCTGGATAATCTTCACTCAGCATCTCGACTGGTAATAAATACATCTTGACGCGGTAACTTTTGCCTTGTTTGCGGTATTTATAAGTGCCCAGTTCCTTCACATCTACATGCCCAATAACTCCTGCTTCTTCCCACGCCTCTTTAGCTGCTGAAGCAGGCGGACTCATGCCATTAGGAATATCTCCTTTCGGAATTACCCAGTGTTGAAAATCACGGGTGGTAATTAGCAAGATTTCAATTTTACCATTGTTCACTCTGTAAGGAATCACCCCAGACTGTTTAAACACTTTGCTGACTTTTCGACTCATGTAATTTGCATCCTCTACGGCCTAGCTTTTTTGTACAATGTTTACTTCAGAAAGTCGAGAGATGATACCGGATAAATTTTGATTAATCTTCGGTTATGAAAAGGTTAAAAGTGGTTTTTTACCTATAAGAGTTAATTATTGAAGTTTTTGATTGTTTAACTAGGGGCGCACACCCATAAACCCGCAGGGTATGAAAATCGCTAGATTGACAAGATTACAAATATAAAATTAACTGCTGTAAAATGTGTACTCCTGATGGCTGATTGACAAATGTAGCGATCTTCACAACATTAAATACTTTGACTTAACGTGAGTTCCAAGAACCTCTCCCTCCCAATCTCCCTCTCCGAAACGGAAAGGGAGGAGCAACGAAAAATTAAGCTTTTTGCTCCCCTCTCCGACACGGAGAGGGGCTGGGGGAGAGGTTAAATAAGACTTGTCGAACTCACGTTGACTTAATGCCAAAATATATGCATCTACTGTACTTGTTATGCTAAATTCACAGCTTCTAACGTGCGTACACACACATCTTTTGCACGGGAGTGCTTGGATAGCCTTCTCAATAAATCCCCTCCCATCACCCGTACAAACACTGACGACACGAATGATTCCCGGTAAAGATGCATCCAAGCTATGAGAAATATACTTCCGAATAATTAATTTGTAGTCACTGCTACAATGTCGGTTCACTATTGTAGAGGTCGTGCCATTCAAACCAGTCTTTTGGCATAAGGGACAATCTCCGTTTGATTTAAATTATCCTCTTGCAGAGTGCGTTGTTCACTCTTAATATATAAAGTACGATAACTTTATCGAGTTATCGTACTTTGAGTTTAGTCCAAATGGCATACCACATAATTCCTCCAAAATCAAGTCTTATATCGCTTTTAGCATAAACTCCAGTATGCGAGAAATTCTTTTGTTAGGGTGTTCCACTACTTCTATTAAGATTCGGCGCAAGGCTTCTAACCAATTAAGGTACGAGAATTCTTGTTGCCTAGTCTAGCTTTCGGTTTGTTTTCTGAAATACTTAACAAAAGTTAACTCATCTTAAATGAAAAATAATCTCAATAAATCTGGTAGTATATCTTCAGTTTTATTGAGATATATACTCAATAAGATGCTCGTGTATTTCAGCTATTTACAAACTTTCTGATGGAGATAACGCTATATTCAAACACTGGAGTCGATGTCTTGGTAAACAGGGAAGGCTGGATTAAGCAACCTAAGTTGCATCAACTTATGTGAGATTTACGTACAGGATGAGTGGCTATTGTTGCCTAAGTCCTTTTGCTCACACAACTATTTATTTATCAGGTGACAAACAATATGTCGAAAAAAATTGGTTTGTTTTACGGTACTCAAACTGGTAACACTGAATCTGATGCTGAAAAAATTCGGGATGAGTTCGGTGGTGATGTTGTAACATTACATCCCATTTACGAGGCAGATACTAGCACTTTTAATGAGTATGATTTGCTGATTATTGGCTCTCCCACTTGGGATATTGGTCAACTTCAGAGTGATTGGGATAGCTTTTTCCCCGATCTCGATGAAATAGATTTTAGTGGAAAGCTGGTTGCCTATTTTGGTGATGGAGACCAATATGGCTATAGCGATAACTTCCAGGATGCAATTGGAATTATCGAAGAAAAAATTTCCCAACGAGGCGGTAAAACTGTCGGTTACTGGCCAACTGAGGGATATGACTTTGAGAATTCTAGAGCCTTGAGAAATGGCAAATTTGTCGGATTGGCACTCGATCAAGGTAGTCAATCTGATCTAACAGATGAGCGAATTAAAACTTGGGTTACTCAGTTAAAGACAGAATTTGGTTTGTAGACTAATAGGGGCGCACAGCTAGCTGTGCGCCTTTATTGAAATTGATAATTTAGAATTTATAGGTATTATATGTCCGATCCATTTGATGTTTTATGGTTAAGTGCTAGTCCTGCTTTGCAGCGTTTTGATAAACCATTACTTGAATATTTATCTGGGTATACGAGTGTCGCCCAGTGGGAATATCAGCAAACTAAAGATGAAGCTAGTTCCATAGATCAAGCTGTGGAGTTGCTATATGACTTTTTAGAATGGCGCGATCGCCCCGTACATTTAGCCGGTCATGCTATAGGTGGTGCGATCGCCTTAACCTTTGCGCGGCGATTTCCGCAAAAAGTGCGATCGCTAACTCTGCTGGCTGTAGCAGCTCAACCTGCAAACAATTGGCAAGCTCATTATTACTATCAACGACAACTTTTTAACATCAGCCGTGAGTTAGTTTTGGCAAGCAATGTCCGCAGTCTTTTTGGAAATCAACCACCTCATACTACTAAGAAGTTAGTCGCTACCTTAGATAAAGATTTAGAACAATCTCCATCATCACACTCTTTGTTTAAGTTGGTTTATTTACCCAAGGGTGGAGTTTCTATGCCGATGATGGTATGTGGTAGCAAGAGCGATCCGGTAGTCAACCCAACTGCATTGCATGACTGGTTAAATTGGTTAAAACCAGAAGATAAGCTCTGGGAATGCCCAGAAGGATATCATTTTTTTCACTACTTCTATCCTCAACAGGTTGGTGAACAGATTTTGAGTTTTTGGCAACACCACCATCCGCATTTACTGGCAGCATCTGCACTATCTTTTAGTGCTTCTACAAATTAATAACTTTGAGAGTGCGATGTCTAAGGACAAGCCTTACGGCTACGCACTTGTGAAATTTGGGGTGTAGGTGCGTAGCTTGCCGCCGTAGGCATCACTACTTTACAGTTGAAAGCACTTTTTTACCAAATTGATTAACAAACTATTTTACTAAAAATTAAGAATTTTAAACTTTTTTTCAAAAGCAATTTTTTGGTACATTTATACTATAATATTCACCAGATAAGCGTAAGTCTTCAAAACTAACGATATGGCTGAATTAAAATTTTTGGGTTATAAGATAAGTCTTACAAACTCAGAATTCATTCTGCCAGCTTACTCTGTTGGCTGCTGTTTAAGTGCATCAATCTTTTAGGGTAAGTCACAAAATTGAAATCTTTCTAAACAGTGGTTGCATCATGACATCAACATCAAGACATTCTATTGAGGAAAGCTGAAATCCATTAGCAAAATTAGATTACATTCCATTACTAGACAAAATTTTAGAATTAATTAAACAAAAACCACTATTTAAATTTTCTCCAGATGGAAATAAACTCAGAATCTCAGTTTATGAAATTGCTACCAATACCAATCAACGTCCACAAAGTCCTTTAACACAGAATATAGGTATTAAAGCAGCAACCGTAAATTTTTAAGTTGGAAACAGAATTTTATTCTAAAATCCAAGCCATTAGAGATGAATTGAGAAGACAACTTGTTACTGCTTGTGGAGAAAACGAAACTCAATCTTCCTTAGACAATCTTTGCACACCATTATCTAATTTTAATAGTAGGCTTTTAGAGAGCCTTAAAAGCTACATAGATACTATAAGTAGACCCGATTCACAAGATTGGCAACAGCTGACAGAAATTTTAGACAATATATCAGAGCAAAAAGAATCTGAACTTACTGAATTTCAAAAAATAGTAGACACTGAATCTCTTCCGAGACTACTACGAGATATCAAAATAGATTATTTGGATTATTTGAGAATAGAATGTGCAAAAACTAGTCTACATAATTCAAATGCACAGGGTTTTGCATGTTTAGAAACATTAATTAAGCGGCTGAGATTATTAATAAATTATATCAACGATCCAGATTTAGATGATCCCGATTATGAAGTAAGTTATTTACTTGATAAGCCTGTTAATCATTGGAAAAGTTATCTGTGGATAAAAGCCAACAAACCAGAGTTTTTCTCAACCTCTTTACAGGCCGTTCTGTAGATAAAGAGCGGACTATATTTAATAGTGTAGTTTGTTACAGTACTTTATTAAATATTTATAACTTAGGTGATACGAAAGATATTATAGAAGGGTTATTAAATAAAGATTCGCCTTTACAAAAGACGATTTTACAATACATTGCTTTATTTCATTTTTCTCCATACGAAGTAAATCGAAATATTGCTCTCAAGCTGAACCCTTATAGTAAACTAATTGGTGACGAAGGTATCGGTAAAATATCTACTTATACTTACTCGGTGAAGAATGTTAAGTTTAATAACTTAGCCTTTTTGACCGAAATTAGGAGTGCGCTTTATGGTAAATGATTTAGGCATTAATTTAGGTCGAGTATTTGAAATAAGTTTTAATATCGGCATTTTAACTTACTTTCAGCATTCCAAGTTAAAACATTACTACGGCGATGTTTATCTTCAGCCTTTAAGTAAGTTATATTTGCATAATATCCAAAAGTCTATAGCTAATAATTTCATAGATAAATCTCATCAAGAAATTATTGGTGACTGGGTAAAATTATTTATTCAAAAAGGATGGACTTCGGGCTACAGCTTTGTGCGAGAATATATAGAAGCATCTGGCTGGCTAACTAAAAGCAAAATAGAAATTATCTATTTTCAGTGTGATTTCCACAATGAAAATGCCTTTGGTATCAAAAATTTAGAGAGATATCCTCCTGACTGCTACAAGGAAATTTTAGAAATTCAGGGCTTTGAAAACGTAGATATTAGCCGTTATATGGATGGTGGAGAATTTCTCAAAGCAGATACTCTCTTATTGCTGCGGTACATGGGTAAGTATCGAATTTTAGTTGTAGACTTATCCACTTTTACAACTTCAGCTATTCATTCTATAACTGATTTAAATAACATTCAAAGTTTGGTAGAATCATTAAATACTGAGTTAAATTATGTGCGTTCCAAGTCTAGTTTTTGTGGACTCGGTATCGATACTGGAAATAGTAGCGACAATAACAATAAACTTAACGAGATATATTCTAAAGAATTGACTCGCTTCTTCTGTGCTTTCAAGACTAAAGACAAGGAAGCCGTGAAGGTTATCCAAGCTTCTAGTTATGCTTGGAGTTTTTATAAATTTTTACTGTCATCAGGTAAAATATCACGAACTGATGCAGTTAAATTTAATTGCTTTGGCTATAGTGACAGAATGATTAACGGCATTGCTTTGACTAAAGAAAAAGACAATGCTGAAAATAGCCTGGAAATCTTAAAAAATTGTTATGAAATATACAAAAATAAGAGTGACAAAGATATTAATGACAGCCGGAACACGTTACTTGAAGTCATTAAAAGTAATGCAGCTAGAAACTTTCAGGATGGCAACAGGTTTGTCAAAGATATAGTTGAAACAAAAAAAGATACAATAAATTATATCGAAAATACTGAAGTATTTGAAGCAGGGCAAGATTTTTTTAATACGGCCGGTATTGTACCTGAATCTATTAAGCGATCGCTAGACCTAAAAGAAACAGAATTTAGAAATGCTCATGCAGAGTTGATACATCGAACCCTTGCAGATTCTAGAATACCATTGCTGTTTTTGACGGGGAATCCTGGAATTGGTAAAACTACAGCAGTTGCAAAGCAAATTATTGACCACTTGCATGAGGGTTCAATGCTAATATACGTCAGTCCTCGAATTCAGGTTAACCGAGATATTATTGACAAGTTTACAGAGGAAAATAGCTTAAAATTAGTTTCGGACAATTTAATTTGTATTAATACCAATAAAAGAATACTTGATGATGCCAATGGAGGTTACGTTATTGAGTACTATAATAATAACCTGACTGACGAACATCAAATAGGGCAAGTAAAATTTTTAGATGCTAGAAATTTAAAAGACAAAGTATCTGACTTTCCTAGTCGCTTGGTTAGACGTACAGATAACTTGGTACAAGTAGAAAAACCACGTGAGGTTGGAGTCTTAGCAAGTTTGTGTGAAGCAATTCACACCTGTATCATTAATCCTGATTTACCTAATAATATTATTGCTACAGCCTCAATGCAGTCTTTAAAGGAAACTCGCTACGGTAATACTTTAAAGCATTTCGGTAGAATATTTAGTAGTGCTTATAATTCTTCTAAAAAGCCTCCTGGGATTATTCCAAAGAAGATGAAAGAAATCGCCAGTCGGATGAAAAATATTTTCATTATGATTGACGAAATTACAGGTTCCCAAGAGGGAGTTGCTTTTCTACATGGCGTTTTAGATTTTGTTGAAGAATATGATTTGTTAAATCCTGAATACGGCTTTAATCTGAAAGTGATTACTGCTGACGCGTCACTGACAATACAAGACGTAGTTGAAAATCATCTTTCCCAAAATCAAATTCAGGGAGATAGAATATTTGTTAGACAAGTTTCAGATTCAGTTGGTCAATGTTTATCTTTTAATGAATTTCAATTTTTGAGTAAGCCTGCAAGTCTGATAAATGCAAATTCTTACCCTGCTGACAAGCTGATATTTAATTATCACATATTTGTCCAGTCACTAAGCTCAGAAGACATTACAGATGAAACTTTTACTTTAGATACTAAGGTAGCTAAAAAAATTGAAGAAGATATTTTAAAATTGCTAGATGAAAATGATGGGCAGATTATAGTCTATATCCAAAATAAAGATACTCTCAAGCAATTAATTACTAAAATTTATCAGCTAAGACCTAGCTTTACTCTGCATCAAGAATATTTAGAAATACATGCCAGTTTATCAGATAAAGAAGAAGCTGAAATTCAGAAATACCAAAATACAGTCAAAGTAGTTTTTATGACTGCTTCTGCATCTCGCGGTCTATCTTTTACCCAAACTAAATATATTCTTGTGCAGATACCTAGCTTTCAAATTGAGCAAAATTTGATGGAAATTATCCAAGTAATTTACCGTGGGCGAGGTGGTGAACTAGACAAGGGTAGTAAATATTTAAATTTTTACTTGTCTGATAAAGCGATATACTACCCAAAAAAAGTAGATGATAATGGAAAAAGTTTAAGTGCTGCTGAATCAGAACAACTTACAAATCTTTCATTAAAAGAAGCTTGTCTGAATGTATTAAATATTCTGATTATCCTGAAAGCATCTATTATGACCCGGATTATGGGATCAGGGGAAATTGGTAGAAAACGATACGTTATTATTCCTATTGGTGGTAAAGCAATTAGCCAAGCAGGGGAGACATTTATTGGTACATTGGCTACATTATTACGGCAAATTCAAAAGGAGGTAAAAAAACAACCTAGAGATAATATCTTGAAAAATATAGAGCAAAATTTATCTGAATTACTTTCTATTCAAAAAACTCAAATCAGCCCTTATTCTCAAAATAAATCACTTTCTGAAACTCAAGAAGTATCCTATGTTTCAATTGGATTTAATTTTTTATCAAAAATTGAGACTAGCCTTGATAATTTACTGAGTCTACCACCAATTGAAAAAACATACGTTAGAGGTAGTTTACTCATTGTACCGTTATCAGAGAAACTAGTTAAAGAAACTAATTATATTGACTTAGAAAAAATTCTCGATCAAAAGCGAAATGAAGATTTTATCAAACAACTTCAACTTTTAGTAAAGTCAGGAAAATATCCAAAACAAATTATTAGTGCTGCTTATTCTTTAATAGACTTGACTAGAACAATTTTTAGTGAATTAGAACGCTCACAAAAATTAACCCAAACTTCTCTTTCGTCAGAACGTTATTATGCTTTACCTATACAGACATTTTTATCTTTTCAGGCTTTTGAAGATTATTTTGAAAATGAGAGAAAAATTGATAATCTGTCTTTACGGGATATTTTAGCTCGGTACGTTTCTACACTTGCTTTAGCATATAATATTTTGCCTATTGACTCTAATTATCAAAATATTCCTTACGTAGTTTTCAATAGTGGTGCAATGGATAAATTAGGTAAAAACCTATTTAATGAAAATCAAATATTCCAGTCTAAAGAAATGAATATTCTAAATTTAATTCTTTCTCAAGAAGATTGATTTCCAATGAAATTTGATCGTACTTGTGAAAGTTGGGATGCTCAATCCAATAACCCTACTCCTACTCTACAAAAATTATGCAAAATCTCACTAGAATTACTCGCAATCCTGAAGTGATGGGTGGTAAACCCTGCATTCGGGGAATGCGTGTCACCGTTGGAACTGTCGTCGGCTTAATGGCATCTGGTCACAGTAATAGCGACATCCTCAAAGCGTATCCCTACCTCGAAGAAGCCGACATCTATGAGGCACTTGCCTACGCTGCATGGCGGGCTGAAGAGATTGAAGTTCCTCTTAGAAGTGCATGAAAATTTTGATTGATATGAACCTTTCTCCTGATTGGGTTGCGGTTTTTGAGAGGTACAATATTGCTGCTGTCCACTGGTCTACGGTTGGCGATCCCCGTGAGAAAGATTCAATAATTATGGAGTGGGCAAGAACTAATGGATATATCGTCTTTACTCACGATTTAGACTTTGGTTCCCTGCTAGCTGCGACAGGTGTCGATACTCCTAGTGTTATTCAGGTTCGTACCCAGGATGTTTTGCCAAAAAGTATAGAAAATCTAGTTATTTCAGCCCTGAATCAGTTTGAGTCTTCACTAGAGACAGGCGCATTGGTCACTGTTGACCAAGCCCAATCCAGAGTGCGTATTCTACCAATTAGGCGCGGATAGTATTAGGGAAATATTGCTAACTCGGTTTCTGGGTCAAAAAAGTGAATTTTTTCTGGAGTTAGCGATAACCAAAGTTGCTCACCAGGTTGTACAAATCGGTCTGGTGGTATTCGCACTTGTAGGTAATTGGCTGTAGTGGCAGGTTGAGATCCTGGTTCGGCAATCTTAACGGCGAGAAAGGAATCGTTACCGAGATTTTCTACCAAATCTACTTGTACAGGTAGATTTTTGGTAGCAGGCATACTCAAGTTCAAATGTTCTGGACGAATACCTAAAATTAGAGTTTTCCCATCATATTTTTGTAAAGCTTTTCCCCAAACTTCTGGAAGGGTGAAACGCAACTGGGGATGAGTAATCAACTGCGGCGCATGAAATTCTACAGGAATAAAATTCATCGGTGGGGAACCAATGAACTCTGCTACAAAAAGGTTGGCAGGACGGTTGTAAAGTTCTAAGGGAGAAGCGACTTGCTGAATTTTACCCTCAGACATAATCGCAATGCGATCGCCCATTGTCATCGCTTCGGTTTGGTCATGGGTAACGTAAATCGTCGTTGTCCCCAGTTGGCGCTGCAATTTGACAATTTGGGCGCGGGTTTCCGCCCGCAGTTTCGCATCTAAGTTAGAAAGCGGTTCATCCATTAAGAATACTTGGGGGTCACGGGCGATCGCTCTTCCCAATGCAACCCGTTGTCTTTGTCCCCCAGATAGCTGTTTGGGTAAGCGATTCAGCAATGTTTCGATTTGCAACAATTGAGCAACACTACGCACCTGTTCATTCACCGCCCGTTCTTTGTCAGAAGTGTAGCGTAATCCTTTAGGTAACTTTCTGGTCGCCCCCACAAAAAGATTTTCCGTCCACGCCTGAAGATATTGAGACGAAGAAGTATTTTCTCCTCTGCTCCTCTGCTCCTCTGCTCCCCTGCTTCCCCTACGGCGTAACCCAAACGCGATGTTATCATACACCGTCATGTGCGGATAGAGGGCATAATTTTGAAACACCATTGCGATGTCGCGTTCCTTTGGTGGTAGGTCATTGATCAAGCGATCGCCTACCCAAATATTACCGCCGGTCATCACCTCTAAGCCGGCGATTAACCGTAGCAAGGTGCTTTTACCACAACCAGAAGGGCCTACCAGCACCATAAACTCGCCATCTGCGATCGTCAGGTTAATCCGCCGCAAGACGTTGACACTTCCGGCACGATCTTGCCCTGCATCAGCTTTATCCCCAGATGTGAGGGGAGATTGGGTTTGTGAGGTAACACTTTCCCCTTTACGTGAGGAAAAACTTTTATAAACGTTTTCTAAAACAACTTGGGACACAACTAATTTGGGGATTGGGCATGGGGCAAAACAGTTCCGAGTTCCGAGTAAAGAAATGAGATTCCCCACTCAGCACTCTTAAGGGGCATTGGACAAATGACAAATGACCAATGACAGTTTAGCGCCAATCATAATACACGTTTAGAGTAAATACGAAAAGTTAAAAAAATAGCTTGCACCATCAAAAGCAAACTACCCTAAATTTTAGGGCTGTCAGGAGGTGTTGTGATGACTACCGATATACCTAAAAATCTTTCCCAAGACCCAAGTATTAATCCTATCCATGACATTGTAGACGTACAAACCACAGATTGTTGCATTGTGGGTGGGGGCCCAGCAGGAGCAGTATTAGCACTGTTGTTAGCGCGTCAAGGCATTTCTGTGATGTTGCTGGAAGCACACAAAGACTTCGATCGCGACTTTCGCGGCGATACGATTCATCCATCGGTGATGGAAATTATGGAGGAATTGGGACTTAGCGATCGCTTGTTACAACTTCCCCATACCAAAATGCGCCAAATTAGTATTCAAACTGCTCAAGATACTGTCACATTCGCAGATTTTAGTCATCTGAAAACCCGCTACCCCTACATTACGATGCTTCCGCAGGTGAAATTCCTGGAGTTCATCACCCAAGAAGCACAAAAATATCCTAGTTTCCATCTGGTGATGGGTGCGAATGTACAGGAATTAATTGCCGAAAATGGCGTAATTCAAGGTGTCCGCTATCGGGGAGGGGGTGGCTGGCATGAAATTCGGGCAA
Organism: Nostoc sp.; assembly: GCF_036916985.1. Taxonomy (GTDB): domain Bacteria; phylum Cyanobacteriota; class Cyanobacteriia; order Cyanobacteriales; family Nostocaceae; genus Nostoc. The sequence goes on along the minus strand of NZ_JBALFD010000014.1, from coordinate 140,596 downwards.
TACTGACAGTGGGTGCAGATGGTCGCCACTCACGTTTACGCCACCTGGGTGAGTTTGAATCAATCGAAACCTCGCCACCAATGGATGTCCTTTGGTTTCGCCTACTGCGTCAGCCAGAAGACCCTGAAGGGGGAATGGGGCGCTTTGGTCAAGGTAATATCATCGCCATGCTTGACCGTGGTGATGAGTGGCAAGTTGCTTATGTCATCCCTAAGGGAGGCTATCAACAATTACGGGCTGAGGGTTTGGAGGAATTAAAAAAATCTGTTGTCGAAGTGTTGCCAGAATTCCAGCAACGCATTCAAAATTTACATGATTGGTCACAAATAGCTTTTCTCTCAGTGGAGTCCAGCCGCGTCAAACGCTGGTATCGTCCAGGGCTGCTACTCATCGGTGATGCAGCTCATATAATGTCCCCCGTTGGTGGAGTTGGGATTAACTACGCGATTCAAGATGCTGTAATTACGGCGAATGCACTCAGCAAACCACTCAAGAAGCGCCAAGTACAACCTAGCGACCTAGCAAAAGTACAGCATCAACGCGAGTTGCCCACACGCATCATTCAGGCGTTTCAAACTTTTATCCAAAAGCGGGTATTTGCCCCAGTTCTCAATTCAAATCGTACCTTTGTACCACCTGCGTTTTTGCGCTTACCCATCTTGCGCGACCTTCCCGCCAGGTTGATCGCCTTGGGTGTTTTTCCGGTTCACGTCAAGACTTAATTTTTGCCAATAATTTTTTCTATTTCTGAAATGGGTGGTACAATTATACTACTCATGCAGAATTGAATGCTCAATTTAGTCAAGCGAGGGTGGCGAACAGTATACTCAATGCTGTTCAAAGCGATCGCTTGGCTTTTATGCTAGAAATAACTAAAAACTCAGGCATTATTAAAAAATGCAAACAATTAAACATATCTAGATATTAATTGGCACTACATAGAAAAACCCTCTCTTTTTCAATTAGCACTTTTTACAGTCAGGAGTAATTTTAATGAACAGCTGCGTTTTGATGGCGGAAATTATTAACGAGCCGCAACTCCGCTATACAGCGGATAATCTGGGAGTCACGGAAATGCTAGTGCAGTTTCCCAATTCTCAGAAACCAGAAGATCCGCCAGCCACGCTGAAAGTTGTCGGCTGGGGGAATTTAGCGACAGAAATTCAGCAAAACTACCACCAAGGCGATCGCGTCATCTTGGTAGGACGTTTAACGATGAATACTGTTGAGCGTCAAGAAGGTTTTAAAGAAAAACGCGCTGAATTGACGGTGCAGCAAATTCAATCTGTTGGAGGTAGTTTTGATACCGATCCATTACCCTCTGCAACCGTAACCCCATCATTCACTGAAACTGCTCCACGACAAACACCTTCAGCATCTCGTCCTCCACAGAAAGAGGTTCCCACTTACGAGTCAGCACGTCCAGCACCTACCCCAGCGCCAAGTTACGAACCCGTATCCCAACCCACAAATTATGAGCGAACCACTTATCCAGCAGTGAAAGAGCAAGAACCAGATCCAGATGACATTCCGTTCTAAAGTTGGTAGTTGAGCCTGTATTCAATTTGCTAACTAACATCACAATTAGACAATTTCTACAAATAGCCATCCTTTAGGATGTGCTATTTTTTGTCTGCGATCACTTAGTTTAGCTATCGAGTGAGATAGAGAAAGTTACACTATTTTTAATAAATGTTTATAACACTTGATGGTATTGAATGACTACACCTCACGAGTTAATCACGATACTTAACCGCATCATAGATGGTAAAAAAGATAAAAAGGATATTGCTCTACTGCGACGATGGCTAGAAAATAGTAGTAATCAGCATTTGGTACAGTCAGCTAAATATATAGTTAATACCTCTGATAGCAACAATATTCATATTGGCGATCGCATCATCAACGAAGGTATTAATGAAGAAACGACCGCAATCCTTCGACAGATACAAGAAATACTCCAGAAAATCAGCATTGAAACAGCTTCACAAGCAAATTCCCCGATTTCTCTTATATCTAATATTTCTCCTACAGATACAAATGAAAAGTTTGTAGTTATAACTAATGTACAAACACCACTGCTTCCTCCTCCAACAATACCAGCTATCACAAAGTTCGAGTTTGAAGTTGTAACTATAGACACTCAAGGAATAGAAACGAAGCGTTATTTTAAACAAGCTGAGTATTTTATAGAGAGTCTAGCAGATGGCATTGTATTGGAAATAGTTTCTATTGGTAGTGGTAAATTTCAAATGGGCGCACCTCAAGATGAATCTGAATCACTTGAAGATGAACGTCCCCAGCACATAGTCACTTTAAAACCCTTTTGTATGGGTAAGTATCCTATTACTCAAGCACAGTGGAGAGTTATTGCAAAGCTTCCAAAAATTAAACGCTGTCTTAAAGTGGAACCATCTTGTTTTAAGGGAGATAACTTACCTGTAGAAAGAGTTTCTTGGCATGATGCACAAGAGTTTTGTGAGCGACTTTCACGACAAACAAGAAGAAAATATCGTTTACCTAGCGAAGCTGAATGGGAATACGCTTGTCGCGCTCAAACATCAACTCCATTTCATTTTGGCAAAATAATTACGCCTAATTTAGCCAATTATTGTGGACATAACGAAAATATTCATACTTTTTATTACCAGCAGACAATAGAGGTTGGTAGTTTTCCAGCTAATGCTTTTGGATTATGCGATATGCACGGGCTAGTTTGGGAGTGGTGTGCTGATTACGAACACGAAGACTATCAAGGCGCACCTTTAGATGGGAGTGTATGGTTAAATGATGGCAATGAAGAATATCGAATTTTGCGTGGTGGTTCTTGGGATTCTTCTCCAAATTGCTGTCGTTCTGCATCTCGCTTTTCTGAAATGGCAAGCGTTACTGATAGTAGATTTGGTTTTCGGGTTGTTTGCACTTTGATGTAAGTAGGTGGGTGGGAAAATTTATAAGTATGTAACAAAAATTTAACCTGAAGAATTGGAGTTAAATTTGACACGCTCTGTACTGTAGTTTCCTTTTTTTCCCCTAGCTTGAATACCATCAATTACAGCGTAAGCAATGGTGGTGCTCATCATCGAATATTTGCCCACATAGTTCATTTTTCTTAAGGTGTTGCCACTCCAATTCAATGGGGTTCATTTCGGAGCAATATTCGGGTAAAAAGAAGATGTACAAACCCATCTGTTCCCATTTTGACTACAGCTTTTGTACTTCTTTGCATCGGTGTATAGGCCCGTTATCCTGCACAATTACCCTAGTACGTCCGGTTCTTTGGGCATCAGCCGCAACATGGCTCCATTATGCGTTCTGAAGTAACTTTCTGGCACAGTTCAGACAGCTTTTCTCGTGCTTGTGTGTAAGTATAAGTAGTAGAAACCATAAGTATCAAGAGTTTCCTTTACACTTGTAAGTTGAATTAAGTATATTCTTGCTTAACCTGTACAGACTGTCTGTGCAGGTTGATTGTTCTATCGTAACAGAACAGAAATTGATAAAGTAAAATTTTCAAAAAACCTGGTCAAGCAATTCTGACTAGCTAAACTGCTGGGCATAAAACCGCGCATAGCGATGCTCTAGAGCTAATAATTCTTCATGGGTTCCCGATTCGACAATTTGCCCTTGTTCGAGAACTAAGATACGATCGCACCTTCTAACTGTCGATAAACGGTGAGCAATAATAAATACTGTGCGTTTTTCCATCAATCTTTCCAGCGCTTCCTGTACCAATGCTTCTGACTCGGAATCTAATGCTGATGTCGCCTCATCAAGAATCAAGATTTGGGGATTGAGCAGAACAGCACGAGCGATCGCAATTCTTTGTCTTTGTCCACCTGACAAGTTTACCCCACGTTCGCCTACCCAAGTCTTATAACCTTCTGGTAGTTGGCTAATAAATTGATGGGCATTAGCAATTTTTGCCGCCTCTTTAACTGCTTTTATGTCAAAAATATCTTGTCCAAAGGCGATATTTTGGGCAATCGTTCCTGAAAACATGATGGTTTCTTGAGGAACAATCCCAATTTGTCGCCGCAGACTATGTAGCTTGACATCTCGAATATCAACATCGTCAATGAAGATTTGACCAACTTCGGGGTCGTAAAAACGGGGGAGGAGATTGACAAATGTGGTTTTACCAGCACCAGAAGCACCCACAAGTGCGATCGCTTCACCTGGCGATACCAATAAGCTGATATCTTTTAATACGGGTTCACCTGGCTTATAGGCGAAGGAAATATGACGATATTCTACCTTGCCTTTGACTGGGGGGAGAGCGATCGCATTTGTCTTTTCAATCACCGTCGGTTGAATCGCCATCAATTCAAAAACGCGGTCAACAGATGCTTCACCCTGCTTAAATTCGTTGTAGTTGTTAGTAGTATGACCAATGGGATCGATTAACAGCGCCGCCGCCGCCAGATAACTGAAAAAATTCGCCACTGTCAAGTTACCTTGGGAGATTTGCCACGCTCCCACAATCAGTAACGATAACGCACTTAAGGCTTCCAAAAATCCGATGATGGGAATCTGAATTGCTTTTAGCTGTTCGGCTGAGTATTTCGCTTTCAGGCTGCGTTCTGCTTCATGGCCAAAGCGGGCGATTTCGTAATTTTCGGCAGCAAAAGCCTGTACCAAACGAATACCGTTGAAAACTTCTGAGAGGATGGCTGATAAACCCGACACCCGATTTTGACTTTTTAAGGAATACTTGCGTAACCGTTCCCCAAACCAGCCGACTAAAATACCCATCAGTGGCGCAACTATCACTGTTGCGAGTGTCAGTTGCCAATTTAGGTAAATCATGTAAATCGGAATTGCTACCAACTGCAAAATGCAAGGGATAAAGTCGTGAAATACTTTATTTACCACTTCGCCAACTCGGTCAACATCTTCTGTGAGGCGGTAAGATAAATCACCTGCTTTTGCAGTTTCAAAATAGCTGAGATTTAGCTTTTGCAGATGGGCGTAGACTTGTTGGCGGAGATGAAAAGCAACTCTCAGAGCAGCTTTTGCCATATACATATCTTGTATAGACTGAAACAAGCCTCTGATAAGAAATACTAAAGCACAACTACCAGTTATTTGAGCGATCGCTACTACATTACCTTGGGCAAAGGGAATTGCCAATTTACCAGCGACATTGATCAATACTAGTGTCGCTAGCACGTATCCCAAAATGCCAATAAGTCCCTTGGCGATGGTTTGCCACTGGAGTCGGATATAAGGCAGTAGTAGCCAGTAATTAGAACGGGTTTTCAAGCTTGAAAGTCCACAACGATATTTTACTTTGTTTGACGCTAGCAGTTTTTCGTGAGTTTCTAAACACTTAACTAATTAGTTACAAACTGTTTTAGCATTCATCATAGAGTTTCCCGGTGTTCTTCTATGATTGAAGTGGAATGTTCATTCGAGCAATCTTGCTTTATGAAACTGGAAGAGTATTTCAACGCCCTTGCACCAAATGACATCCGACTCCAAGGAACCCGCATTGGGATTGAGAGCATTCTTTACGAGTATATCTATCACTGCAAAACACCAGAAGAAATTGCCGAACAATTTCATACGGTGACGTTGGAACAGGTTTACGCCACGATTTTGTATTACTTGCATCATCGTTCAGAAGTTGATGCGTATCTGGTAGATTGGTTGGAATTTTCCCGAACCATACGCGAAGAGCAACAGCAAAATCCATCTCCTGCCAGGATGAGGTTTCGGCGGATGCAGGAAGAAAAAGCTCCAAAGCATTTACAGGAAAGCTAATGGCAATCCGGTATCTGTTGGATGAACATCTGAATCCTACATATCGCTCCCAACTTGTGCGGCGCAACCCTGAATTGGTCGTGCGAATCATTGGGGATTTAGATGTGCCACCCAAGGGCACTCCAGATCCAGATATCTTGATTTGGTGCGAAACCAATGGATTTATTTTGGTGACGAATAACCGTAAGTCTATGCCCGGACATTTGACTGACCATTTAGCTTCAGGTCGTCATATTCCCGGAATTTTCACCATTGATGCAAACTGAAGCATTGGACAAACTGTTGAAGAATTAATCATCATTGTGGAAGCTTCGTTTGAGGATGAATACCAGGATCGAATTGAATATCTACCTCTGAGCCGATAGTACATTCTCCAATCCCTCACTTATCCTCAAAAATTAGCCCCCTCCTTGCTTGCAAAGAGAGGGCTGAATTTACCAGAGAAATAATTTGTAATTTAAGCCGAAAATTACGAACTACGAATTACGAATTAATTAATATCCGCCTTCTTCTTCGTATTCTGGCTGCCTTTCCTTGACTTTCTTGGGAATATTCACAGGCTTCGGCGCATCTTCCCAAGCATCGCCATCTACGTCGTCATAATCATCGTATTCGTCAACATAAGGCTTGCTATAAGGCTGGGCTTCATACTTTAGCGGTTGCGGTTGTTGATACCTGTCGTTGCCCGTTGCTTCGCTCCAGTTATCTTCTTCCTCGTCTTCTTCGTATTGAATAGACTCATACTGCCGCGCCTTCATTACCTGACGCTGTGGCCTTTCCTCTTCCACATAGTCTTCATTCCATTCTTCTTCCCGCGCTACGGGTTCGGGGGCGCGAACTTTTTGCCTGGGTGGTTGCAATGGTACTCCACTAGGTAGTTGATTGGGTGGTGCAATTGTACGTGGTGGAGTGTAGCCGTATTCTTCTTCTGCATCGCGTTCCCACGGCGCTTTACCGATACCCAAGCGCTCTAGTAAACCAACTGTCAACTGGTTTACCCGTTCTTCGGCTCCCTCAAACACAATTAACCGATTGGGGCCAGTGCTGACAATTTCATCTACTGAGAACTCGTAAGTACTGACAAATTGATCGGGAATTTGGGGCAATCCTAAAGAAGCAATGACTATAGATTCAAGCTTCCCGTTTTCGCCGTTGAACTTGAAGCCCCGAACTTTGCCTAATACTTCACCTGTTTCTGTGATTACTTCCCAGTTAATCAGATTACTGAGAGATTCAACTTCGATATCTTCAATGACATCTTCGTTATCAACCAAGATGACATCACCAATCTGGCTGATGTTGTTGAGGTACATATAGCGCGGTATGCCCGAAATGGAGATCAGGCTGTCTCGCAAACCAAGAGCCACAACCTCTCTTTGATCGATATCTACCCAGACTTGACTGATGATGCCTAGCCGCTTGCCGTTGTCGCGGGTAATCACCTGGGTATTTAATATGTCGGAACGCCTAATTATCTGTTCGGAGGTCATTCTATACCGAGTCCTGATCTCGAATCCGGTTTAACGCGATGTGCGACTTCTCCTTGGAACCCCGCTTCAATTTCTCTCTCACAGTGGATGAGAGGCTTTGATTTTTGCTCTCTTTCGCTGGTAGGGAAGAGGTTGGGGGTTAGGTTTGAGAGAAAGTCGGACATTACGTGGTTTATCTATACACTATTATTAACAAAAACTCAAGCAGATGTATTGGATGATTGTAACTTAATCCCCAAAACTTGAGTGTAAGCTCCTCGTGCTTGAGTAACGCCAATTGTGCGTTCGGCTGATTCTATCATCGGACGACGCAAACTCACAACTATAAATTGCGCTTGTTGTGACTGTTGTTTAATCATTCTAGCTAATCGTTCTACGTTTGCCCCATCTAGGAACATATCTACTTCGTCAAAGGCGTAAAATGGCGATGGACGGTAGCGTTGCAGGGCAAAGATAAAGCTCAAGGCTGTGAGTGATTTTTCTCCCCCAGACATGGAAGCTAGGCGCTGTACGGGTTTGCCTTTGGGGTGCGCGACTAAATTCAATCCACTGCTAAAGGGATCTTCGGGATTTTCGAGTTGTAAGAAGCCGTCGCCGTCGGAAAGAATGGCAAAAATTGATTGAAAGTTTTCATTAACGGCATCGAAAGCTTCTTTAAAGGCAAGTTGCCGCAATGTGGTAAAGTTTTCAATCCGCAAAAGTAGTTCGGTGCGTTCTCCTTCTAGTGTTTCTAATTTTTGGGTGAGTTCTTGGAGACGGTTTTGAGTGCGTTCGTATTCTTCCAACGCCAGCATATTAACAGGTTCCATTGCCTGTAAGCGTTTGGTAAGCGATCGCAATTCTTTCTGCAATTCTTCTAAATCTACCTTGTCTGGAACTTCAGGCAACGGATTGGGCAATTCTGCTCCCACATCCCGCAATTGAGTTTGCAGTGCAATTAGTTCCTCTCGCCGCTTCTCTTGGGTTTCTTGGAGTTTTTGGATTTCCCATTCCAATTGTTGTTGGCGTAAAAGATGCGATCGCACTTCCAGTTCTGTAGCGTCACGTTTTTGTTTCTCTTCTCCCAAATTCTGCTCCATAAGGCTGAGATTGGCGCGGGTTTGGGTGATGAGAGTGCTGAGTGCTGAGTGCTGAGTGCTGAGGGTATTTAGTTGATTTTGTTGCGCCTCTTGTTCGTGATGATATTGGCTAATTCGCTCCTCCCCTTCTTGAATTTTTTCTTGCAAACGTTGTTGCTGATTTTCTAAATTTTTTAATCTTTGTTCAGCTTCTCGTAACGCTGTTTCGCGTTGTTGTAATTGTTGCTCTTGAATTTTAATGGTTGCCTGGATTTGTTGCCATTCACTGGGAGTTTGAGACGCTTCCAACTCTGCTAAGGCGTGTCGCAATTGTTGCAACTCATTTTCTTGTCCCGGTAATTCCCGCTCTAAAATTTCTAATCGGGATTGAGCAGTGGCTAACTTTTGGCTGTTTTGGGCGAGTTGCGATCGCGTCCCCTCTAATTGCGTTGTTAAACTCTTAATGTCTTTCTGCAACTGTTCCAATTGCAACTGCTGTTCGCGCCGCGCCTGACGCGATTCTGTGAGTTCCTGGGTGAGTTTTTTGGTTCTGGTTGACAAAGTTGCGATCGCTTCAGTACAACGCTCTAAAACCCGCTCAATATCCACCAAACGACTTTTTAAAGCGATCGCTTCATCAGATTCCGCCGCTTCCGCATTACCAAACCGCAACGCTGAACGATTGCTGTTACTACCACCAGTCATTGCACCACTGGTTTCCAACAATTCCCCGTCTAAGGTGACAATGCGATACAGTCCTAAATTTTTCCGCGCCGCCTCAAGGCTGGCAAATACTACTGTGTTACCAAAAACATAACTGAAGACATCTTTGTAACGGCGATCGCAATCAACTAAGTTCACAGCATAGTTAACGAAGCCGCTAGCAAAACGCAGCGTTGCATCTTGAGTAAATTTGGGAGCGTGAATTTTATTTAGCGGTAAAAAAGTCGCTCTCCCTGCACGTTTCTGTTTGAGGAGTTCAATACCCGCTGCGGCGATGCTGTCATCTTCCACCACAATATGTCCCAAGCGTCCCCCAGCAGCCATTTCCAAAGCTAGCTGATGGCGGGGTTCCACCTTTCCCAACTGCACAACTAAACCACAAAGTCCAGGTATTCCCGATTGTAAAATGACTTTACTCGCTTGGGTTCCTTGGACTTCTTGCTGTGCTTGCGCTTGCGCCTCGATTTTATCCAACTGGCGTTGTTTTTCTCGTTGTTCAGAAAGTAACCGTTTTTGGGTTTCCTGTTGGATTTGCAGTTCTTGTTCGGTGGCTGAGAGATTTTGAGCTAAATTTTGGATGGGTTCGCTAGAGGCGTTAAATTCTGTTTCAACTCGATAACACTCAGTTTGTTTTTCTGCTAAAAGCGGTTCGTCGCGTTCAATTAACTGAGTTTGCTCTTGGATAAGTTGCTGTAACTGATTATTGCGTTCCCTCAGTTGTGCTTGTTCGGTGCGTTGCGGTTCTAGGGTGTGCAGCAAAGCTTCAATTTGACGGTTGAATGCTGTTTGTTGCTGCACCCATGCTTCGGAAGCTGAGGCGATTTCGGCGGCGGCTTCGCGGGAACTTTCTAAAGCTTGCTGTGCTTCATTTCTTTGCTGCTGGGAAGACGCGATGAATCGCGTCTCTACAATGTGTGTTTCGGCAATTTCTTCTAGGGAATGGTGATGTTTTTGAATTTCTTGCTGAGTCTGAGTTAGACGTTTGGCAGTTTCTTGGGAAGCTGTTTGTAATTCGGTTAGCTGACGCTGGAGTTGTTTTCGTTCTGCTTCTTGGGTGGCAAGGGTAGATTGTACCGCCAAAAGTTCGTCTTCTCCCAAGGCTTTGACATGGGCGTTGAGTTGTTCTAGTTCAGCAGTTTTTTGGACGATTTGGGAATTTAGGTTTGTGAGTTGGGTAGTGAGTTCAGTAAAATTGCGATCGCCTGTTTGAATTTCGTGAACTAACTTTTCTTGTTGCGCTTGTAGCGATCGCCATGATAAAACAGCTTCCCAAGATTGTTTCGCCAGAAATTCTGTGCGGAGTTTTTGATATTTCTCAGCTTTTGCCCGATCTTGGGAAAGGCGATCGCGCTGTGCAGTTAATTCAGTTTCAATAATCCGACAGCTATCTTCCTTTTCCTTCACCTCATCTAAAGTTGATTTGGCTTGGACAATTTTGCGATCAAATGCCGCCACCCCAGCCAATTCATCAATAATTTCCCGCCGTTCTCGCGCATTCATCGAGATAATGCTGGTGACATCCCCTTGTAGCACCACGTTGTAGCCTTCAGGATAAACCCGCAGGTTACTTAATTCCCCATGCAGTTCTGTCAATGTGCAAGCTTCACCATTGATATAGTAATTCGAGGTGTAAGTCCCTTGGTGAGTGACTCTTAGCCTTCTAGTGACGCTCCACTCTGCCGATTTTGGATTTTGGATTTTAGATTTTGGATTTTCTTCCCCTACTTCCCCTACTTCCTCTACTTCCTCCCTTTGCGGCTTTGTATCTTTGTGTGAGATTTCATCCGACAAATCAAATGTCACAGTGACGCTAGCCTCAATAGAAGCGCGTCCTTTAGCTGTTTGAGTGTTATTTACTAAATCTGGCAAGCGATCGGCTCGCATTCCCTTAGAACTGGAGAGTCCGAGGCAAAATAGCAGTGCATCTAAAATATTTGACTTACCCGAACCATTTGGCCCAGATATGACAGTACACCCCGGTAGCAAAGGGACTGAGGTAGTGCCACCGAAGGATTTGAAGTTGGTAAGTTCCACGCGCTTGATATGCACCATAGGCGCTGGTTCACTGGGCTAATGAAGAACAAGTGTATCAACTAATTAAAAATTCGCAAGAGGGTAGAGGGGAAATTTAGGATTATCGTAGACGCGCGTAGCAGCAAGCCGCAGGCTAGGACAGAGGAAGTCAGGAGAATCGTGGTTCAGAGAAAACTACAATACTACTAGAGTTAGCACGAGCATGAGATTTAATTGCACACCATCAACAGCAACTAGATCAACTGATTCCAATTTTATTTGAGTTAAACCAGGAAAAGGTAAATCAATGACAATTACTTTAGACGCAAGAAATCTTAGTCTGAAAGATGTTCAAAGCCTTCTAAAATTAACAGAACAGTTAAATGACTCATTTACATCATTGCTATCGCTAACAAATCTCACAGAATTTGAGCATCAGGAATTACAGGTAATCCGTAATATATACCATGAATACTACTCAGAGGGTAAAATCTCTGAAGGACAAATAAAATTTCTCTTTCTTGCACCATTACTGAAATTAGCTGGTTTCTATCAGTCCAGCATTAAAATTACATTAGAAGAAAATATAGCTGACATCTCTATAGAAGATGAAGATGCAAATATCAAAGGACGGATGGATCTTTTAGCTGTTAGCAAGACTCAAAAAAGAATAGTAACTACGCCTTTTTTGATATTAGTAATTGAATCTAAAAATAGTAGTTTTAATGCTTTGGAAGGATTACCCCAGTTGCTCACTTATGCCTACAAAAGTCTAGAAAATCAAACATCAGTTTGGGGCGTGACTACTAACGGTATGGATTACCAGTTTGTCTATATGCAGCAAGGGAATCCTCCTGTGTACCAATTATTGCCAAAACTAGATATAACTCGCTCTACATCTTCAATCGAGTTGTTACAAGTTCTTAAATCGATTTGCCTGTTGTAGTTCAATCTTATTTTACCAATTTTTCACTCTTATTTAAGTAAAATAAACAGGGCTTACGCAGACGTAAATCCTGTTTATCTTTGATGATGAATCTAACTGTTAACTGATAGCTTCAGTTATTCTGTTATGGTTTTTTCACAGTTTCAACTTTTGCTTCTACCTTCACTGTCTTCACACCTTGAACTTCCTTAGCCAAGGTTTCAGCTTTCTTGAGTTCTTCAGCAGAAGTCGCTGTGCCTTTGAGGATAATTTCACCCTCTTTATTTTCAACTTGTAACTTATTACCTGGTAAGCCTTTGTTCAATTTTTGACTAACTTCGGTTTTTAAGTCGCCCTTAGCTTTTGTTGCTGCGGTTTTCTCAGTATTGGTTTTAACTTTAGTACCTGCGCTAGCTACTAAAGGAGTGGTTTGTGTTGCTGGAATTTTGGAAGTAGTTTTCTCCGTGGTTTGATTTGTCTGAGAAGCTGGTTTTGCTGGTGCTTGAGCGGCTTCATTTGTAGTGCTAGGAGTTTCCGAACCAGTTTTAGGAGCGTCTTGACAGCCAAAAGTACCAACTACCAAAATGCTACTAACTAGTAATGGAATTAGCTTTTTCATTATCATCTCCGAATTGAGTACTTGAAGCAATTAATTAATGTGTGTGTCATGGTGAGGAGCAGATGTTAAAAAGCAATTAAATCTGAGGCAGTAAAAGTACCCAAGCAAGCACCCAGGTTACTTAAAATTGAAACTTGGACGATTTCTTGAGGCTAAGATTTTGCAGCCACTTTTGAAAAGCACCAATTCAATTTTCCTAACGGTTGCTGACCAGTATAGTCTGCATACAGTCTGTGGTTATCTGTCAATTTAAGGCAGATGCTAAGAAGCTTTATTAAGCTGAGACTGTACCGCTTTACAGTCGTGACTCGATATTATCAGATTTGAGTCAGTTTGGCGATGTCTATGACGAATTCCAAACTTCAGCGTTTTTGCAATCCTGTGCGAACAAATTTACCAACAAAATGTTACTTTAGAAAACTATGGCTTACTGACAATGCCCTAAATATCAGGAAATATTAGCCAATGCCCTACCTTACTTCCGCTAGCGAAATTCGTGCCATTGTTGCTGAATATACCAGTGCTAAAACACTGTGGATAGATACAGAAGTCGCTGACTATAAAAGTCGTAATCCCCGACTGTCACTGATTCAGGTATTAGATAATCCTCAAGATATGAGTGGCGATCGCGTCTATCTTTTAGATGTCTTAGATCAGCCTAATATTATAGCTGAATTTATTGAAGAAATTATGATAAATTCTGCTATTGAAAAAGTTTTTCACAACGCCAGTTATGATCTAAAGCTTCTCGGTAACAAGAAAGCCAAAAATATTACTTGCACTTTGGAAATGGCAAAAAAAATTCCCTACTATCTTTTACCATTACCCAACTACCAACTTAAGACTATAGCTACAGCACTTTGTAGCTTTAATAATATCGATAAACAAGAACAAACAAGCGATTGGGGAAAACGCCCCCTGACTGAAGAACAGATAGAGTATGCTTACTTAGATTGTATTTATCTTGCTCAAATCCACTTAAACTTGTTACGATTACAAGCCCAAGCCAGCCCCGAACCCGCAACGGAAGACTTAATATCACTAAGTACCAGATACTCGCAAGTTGAGCAGCAATGGAAGTTGTTGAATTCAGAATTTGAGCATTTGCAAGAACGTATAAAAAAAGCTATGCAGGCTCAGAATATATCTGAAACTTATGATTATAAGCTGACTAGTTATGAGCGCACTACAATCAAAGCTACATTTACCGAATTGGCAAGGCTAGCACAAACTCAAGGTATTAATTTAGATTTTCCGATTACACTAACTCAGAAACTCCAAAAAGATTTAGGGCAAAATCTAGAACAATTGTCTGTAGATATTGACAAAAATACCTCTTGGCGACTAATTCCCAAAACTCAAGAGACTGAAGCGGAGGATGAGTAAATTGTTCATCAGGCTACAAATGTCGGAATTTATAGAGTTATTGTAAAGCATAAATCTGGAAATTTAATAATTATTTTCTCGTACCTTCCCTGATAAATCTATAAGATATTAGGGAAATTTGTCAATTAACTTTAAAGGTCTATTAAAAGTTAAAATAATTATTGAGTTAAAGAATTAAAGTCTAGGTTTTGGTATTAATTCGATTTAGGTAATATGGCAGTTTATATTAACTTATGAGACGGCGTTTATTTGGGCAAAACCGAACAAGGGTAAATACTTTATTTACCATAGCTATTTTTACTACATTGGCTGCAACTAGCAGTATTTCTTGTAGTAAGAATGACAATGTGTTGGTGACAGAAATAGGAGTCAGTCAACCTAACCGTCGTTCAGCTACAACTTCTAAAGGTGGAGAATTCTATCTTCAGGGAAAGAATCAGCATTTAAATGGCGACTTGCAAGCTGCGATCGCATCATATAGTAAGGCAATTAGTCAAAATTCTCAATATGGCGCTGCCTACAATGGACGGGGATTAGTCTACTTCGATTTGGGAGACAAGGAAAAAGCGATCGCAGATTACAATCAAGCACTCCGCATCAACCCTAATGACGCTGAAGCCTACAATAACTTAGGAAATGCCCGCGCCTCATTAGGAGGTAACAGAGAAGCAGTCAAAGATTACAGTGAAGCGATTCGCCTCAATCCCAACTATGCCGAAGCCTACAATAACCGAGGAAATGCCCGCGCCGCCAATGGAGATAAAAAAGGGGCAATAGACGATCTTGGTCAAGCAATTCTCCTCAACCCCAGATATGCGATCGCCTACAATAACCGAGGAAATGCCCGTGCTGCCAATGGAGATCCTAAGGGTGCGATCGCAGATTACAATCAAGCCATTCGCCTCAATCCTAACTTTGCCCCTGCCTACAATAACCGGGGAAACGCCCGCGCCACTAACGGAGACAAACAAGGGGCACTCAAAGACTTACAACAAGCAGCAAACATTTTTCAAAGTCAGGGTAACAACGACTTATACCAACAAGTGATGAATAACATCAAAGAACTTGGGCAGTAGGGAAAAGCCAAGTCAATTTAACATTAAAAGGGCGGTTAGAAACCGCGACTACACAGGCAAAACCCACCTCCGTGGGTTAAAAATCCTCAATTTTCTTTCTTAGTCCGCGCAGGCGGACTACCCTGCGGGAAGCCGCAAAGCGTCTATGTTTGTGTAGCCGCGTTCACGCAGTGTGCCGCAGGCAATTCTATTCGCCTTATTTGTCCGTTAACAAAATCACATCCCAGAACCAATATGAATCCGATCCTCAACTTCCGCAAATTTTTCCTGTGCCTGCTGTTCAGTACTCAATAGGGAAACCACAATCGCCACAATAAACGCTAGTGGGATACTGATTAATCCAGGATTTTTTAGCGGAAAGGGTGCAGAAGCGTGCTTAAGAATCGTTACTTGAATCGTAGGCGACAAATAAATCAGTACTAAAGAGGAGACAGTACCTACTAACATACTTGCAACCGCACCGTTGGTAGTGAAGCGTCGCCAAAGCATTGATAAAAGCAATGCTGGGAAGTTTGCACTAGCAGCGATCGCAAATGCTAAACCTACCATATAAGCGACGTTTTGACCTTTAAATAAAATACCCAGGAATATGGCCACTAACCCCAAAAGCATTGTCGCACCGCGAGCTACTTTCAGTTGTTCTGACTCGTCAGCATGACCCGAACGCACCACGTTTACCCACAAATCATGAGACAGTGCAGCTGCACCTGAGAGTGTCAACCCAGCGACAACCGCCAAAATTGTTGCAAAGGAAACAGCCGCAATAAAACCTAAGAAAGCATCACCACCGAGAAATTCTGCCAACATCGGCGCAGCCATGTTACCACCAGTACCAATTTTCTCGATCGCATCTTTACCTACCAATACCATTGCTCCAAAGCCCAGAATGAAGGTAAGGAGATAAAAAACGCCAATAATAGCTGTGGCATAAGTAACAGAGAGCCGCGCTGCTTTGGCATCGGGTACTGTGTAGAAACGCATTAGGATGTGAGGTAATCCAGCAGTGCCGAACATCAAGGATAGTCCCAAAGAGATAGCATCCAAGGGGTTAGAAACCAGTTTGCCCGGAGCTAATACACCTGTATACTTCTCAGATGCAGCAGCGAAAAGAGCAAGTGGGTTAAAGCCAAATTGTGCCAGTACCAAAATAGCTAGTAAGATAGTTCCGCCGAGCAACAGAACTGCTTTGATAATTTGTACCCAGGTGGTGGCAATCATCCCACCAAAAATCACATAAGCCATCATCACACAACCGACAATGACCACAGCTAATTCATAATCAAAGCCAAACAACAGTTTAATTAGCTCTCCAGCACCTACCATTTGGGCAATTAAGTAAAAGCTAATTACTACCAGCGTTCCAATCGCAGAGGCGATACGTACAGGCTTTTGCTGCAAGCGATAAGCCACTACATCGGCAAAAGTATATTTACCTAAGTTACGTAGTGGTTCGGCAATTAAGAACATAACAATCGGCCAGCCCACCAGGAAGCCGATAGAATAAATCAAGCCATCAAAGCCGTTGAGTGCCACCAGCCCAGCGATACCTAAAAAGCTAGCTGCACTCATGAAGTCTCCTGCTAGGGCCAGCCCATTTTGGAAACCGCTAATTTTACCGCCAGCTGTATAAAACTGTGCTGTATTTTTGGTGAGCTTTGCCGCCCAATAGGTAATGCCTAAAGAACTGATAACAAATAGAAAGAAGAAAGCGATCGCTAACGGGTTAAAGTGACCAAGACTGGTAATATCAGCCGCCAGTGGCAGATTGAACCACACACTATTCATGCTTTTTTGGTTTAGTAGGTTTAGTATTTTTGAATTTGGGACTAGAAATTGCTATTGGGCATTGAGCATTGGGAAAGAGGAGGCAGAAGTTCTTTAATTTTGAATTTTGTTAGCGCAGCGTAAAGCCTTCTCTACGAGAGGCTCCGCCAACGGCATGGCTTCTCTACGAGACGCTGCGCGAACGCTTAGAGCGAGTCTGCGTACTCTTTCAGAGAAGCAAGCTACGCTTTTAGCGTCTCGTAGAGAGCGTCATTTTGAATTTTGAATTGATTTCTCCCCCTGCTCCCTTGCTTCTTCCCTACTCGCTCATCCCCATGCCCAATTTTCACTTGCGTGTCAGCCTTGCGATTTGGTCATCGTAACTGCTATTTGCCCAACGCACGTAGATAAAAATTAATACCCATGCTGAGACAATTACCAGCGCCCCTAGTAAAATTCCCAGGCTAAGGCCAGGAAATACTAATGACCCCAGCAGGGGCTTATTGAACGCGATTAATAGGATAAAGCCGAAGTAAATAAACATCATGGCTCCACTGAGAATCAGGGATATCCGCCAACGTTCAGCGGCGAGAGCCTGAAGAGCCTTTGTGCGATCGTTCATGTCTTCCTTTCGCTTGAGAAGATTAGGTCAGATTGTCTCATTGAAGTTGATTTCTGCGTAATTTTCTTAAAGATTATTAGTAAATCTATTGCTATATCAGGTAATAAAATTAACTTTGCAAAGTGATATATCAAAATAACAAGACAATAGCGGCTCTGTCTTGAGTCACAAAAACATAAAACTATATGGCAATCCTATCTGAGTTGTAAGAAATTCCCTACTCTTACTTACGCCAATAAGTTCAAAAATCAAATCAGATTGCTATATCTGTGGTTTCCAACCCAGTACCTTAAGTAGTCTATTATACAGTATTCTTTCTACTAAACTCAAGTATTAAATTTTTATATACTAAAACTTAAAATAAATACGTAGTTGCTACCAGGTTTTAAAATCCTTCAAGTTCGGTTAAAAGAAGAGACGCGATGAATTGCGCCTTTGTGATCTATAATTTTCATCAAAAAACCTTAAACTAAGCGTATTGAATCCCGACTTATCAAATAAGTCGGGATTCTAATATTTGCATTCTCACAAATCAAATTAGATTAGTATATCCAATCTAATTGTCTACACCTACAGAAATAAGTTTGCTGTAATATTCAGTTTTTACATAGATGCTGATAATACTATCGTCAACTGCAAAAAAAGTACCTTCTTGCTCATCTTTAGAAAATTGCAAATTTGGGTATTTAGCAGCAGCTTCCTCAGCCGTCATAGCTATTGCTTGCATTTGATCTGGCAATAAACCAGTAGAACCTATGTAAAATACCAAGGGAGATATTTTATCTTGGTAGATATTTTCTGCATATTGTTCTAACTTTTTATTTGCCACTGTTAAAGCTGCAACCATTTCCTCTTTGTTGATCTGCTTACCAGTTTGTTTCTCCTGAAATAACTGCGCCAAACTATCAGCACCAACTTTCTTAAGAATACCTCCAACAATACCATTTTGCTCAAGTCCAAGAAAATCATCAAAAATTGGTTTCATCAATTCGTCAACTTTTGTAATCTTGGTGCGTGATGATAATAGCCTGTGCCGAAAAGCAAGATTTTCATTCAATGCCATCTCAAAACTAGGCTTGATGAAAATTTCTCCAGTTATTCTATCATAAAGACGATACATTTTATTCAGAAACTTGTTAGCAGAATGAAACTTACTGAGGTTAAGAATATCTTGACTACCGACATCAATTTTATAGCTCAATCTTGACTCAATAGTACCATTAACTAAAGCTTCATGAATATCTGTGTATTCATTAGTTGTAGGGAAGTTAATGTAAACATTTTTAGACAGATAGTGCTTTTTAAACTCATCTAACTGTCCTGCTACAAATACATCTGACTCCTTTCTTAAGTGAGCAGAAATAATACTAACAAGTACTTTAATTTCTGCTAGTTCATTGAATAGTCCATCAATGCTGCTGTAATAACTATTAGCAGCTACAAGGGGCAAGTCATCTAACTGAATGGTATGTTCAGCACGGAAGTCAAATTCTTCTGCATCCAGTATTCCTTTTTCTTTGAGTAAGTCAAAGGCTTTTTTACTGCTGATTTTGACTACTAAAGACTTTACATTAATTTTGCCGTCACTGACAATTGTATAGTTATTAAAGGTATTGAGGTCAGTCACTAGCAAACCTGCTACCTCAATAGTAGGGGTTTTGTCTTCAAATTTGGCAAGTTTGACTTTACGTTTGATAAGCATATTGAGAGTAGCAGTATTGCGATTAAACTGAAAATCGCCCATACTTACATACTCAGCATTATCAATATATTCTGTTCTTAACCAAGGTTTAAGCAGTTCCCCATTTTCGTTTCTAACACCTTTAACACGCTTGATACCTGTTCTTTGATAATGTTCTTCTAGGTGCTTGATATTGACGATAATATTGTTGCGGTACTGTGTAAAAATTTGGATTAATTCTACCAGAGAAATTTGATTATTCGTCATATTGCTACCTTCTACATAAAGGTCATTAACAATTCAAAATTCAATTCCCTGTAGAGACGGCGATTTATCGCGTCTCTCTAACCTCCCAAAAGTTTTGAGAGGTTAGTGGTGTTCAGATCCCCGACTTCTTGAAGAAGTCGGGGATCTAGCAGCCCAACAAAATTAATGGGACAGACTACTAGCTACTATGGGCGTTCATTTACTACAAGTTTTGGGCATGTCTGGTAAATTTCGCGCTGCATACTCACCGGACATTCATACTTTTATAGTACAATTGTATCACAAAAATGCCAAGTTGTGTAGATGTAGCTCGTAGCAGTATGAGTAGTTCATGCTCCGGGTTTGAAATAATCGAAGAGGCGATCGCCTGAATCTGCGCGAATCAATGCCACAACTACATCCGGTAAGGCGGTTAAACTGGGGTAAACCAAATAACGCGGTTCCCAACGGGGGCGGAACTTCTCTTTGTAAGCGTGCAATCCCTTGAAGTTGTAGAAGCGATTCAAGTGCCCATAAAGATAGTGCAATACTTTTTCTAAGCGGCGTGATTCTGGGTTGTCTCCAACTCCCGCAAGGGCAGAAAGACCAAAATTAAAGCTGTCGTAGCCACCCTCTTTAAAATGTTGGAGTAGGGAAATAAATAAAAAGTCCATTGTGCCATTTTCAAGAGATGAGCGATGTCGCATCATGTCAATAGTGGCTTCGTTGAGTTGGTACTCCCGGAGAATGTTCGCAAAGGCGCTGATCTGACCTTCAGGATTATGCACTACAGCAATCTCGCACTCTCGCAGGTAGGCTTCATCAAACCAACCCAAAGAAAATTGTTTTTCCGAACCTTGTACCATCTTTAGCCATTCATCACTGACAGGTTTGAGGAGGTGCAATAAATCATTGGCGATAGGTGGTTGGTAAAAGTCGATTCTGTATCCTAGTTTAGTTAAACGACTGATTGATGGTCTAAAGTTTTTGCCGGCTTTACCTTGTAACGTAAAACTTTTCAGATCAACGATCGCTTCTTCTCCAATCTTGAGTACTCTAAACCCCAATGACTGGTAAAGCTCAATATCATCGGGCAAAGTTTGATAAAAGCCAGGATACCAGTCATTACGCTGGCAAAACTCTCGGAAAGCAACAATTGTCTCTTTGCGGTCTTCAACAGGGCCAATGGGATCTCCTAAAGCGATCGCACCCCGTCCCTTGGGAACATAAGCAATTACACTGTTACCAGAAGGACTGAAATAATAACTCTTATCATTTAAGAGTGCGATCGCTGCTAAAGAAGAACATCCATATTGCTCAACAATTTCTTTAGCTCTTTTTCGCTCATTTGTAGTTGCTAGATTCCCCCAAAACACAGGTTGCAATAACATTAGCATTGCATAAGCAATAGTAACTCCTGCAATAATATAAATGGAGTTAGCAAAAAATTCTCCAAATCGACTCTTTGGTTGCAGTCCCCAATTATCCGCAGTGAAGAACATCGCCAAAGTCTGAATTATCGCTTCACGCCAATTAAAATTCTCGGAAAATTTGCCGTCTAACAAATAAAATCCAATAGTTCCATATGCCAGAGTAAATAATAAAGCGCCTATAAGTACTCTGACTCCCCGTGCGATAGAAGGACGGTCTGACTGCGCCGTGAAATAATGACGCATCAAGATTAATTGTCCCAGTAAAACTCCAGAGAGTAGACTTTCTTCATAGTCCAATCCCTTCAGCAAATGGCTGAAAATGGAAATTACTAGTAAACCAATGGTAAGCAACCAGGCTATTTTTTTTCGGCGTAATAAGTTAGTAGCAAGTGTTAGTAAAATAAACCCAGTTAGGGCTGTAAATACATGACCACTGGCCCGGATATCAAATGGCAAAAATTCCTTCAACCAGTGATTTCTACCATACAGATTAGGTGTCACTGCTGATAACAAATTTACTACTCCGACTAAACCTGTAAGGAATGCCGCACTCCAAAGTCCAATCTGAGTTTTTAAATTATTGGTCATTAGTCATTAGTCATTGGTCATTGGTCATTGGTCATTGGTCATTGGTCATTGGTCATTTGTTTTGGCGTTAAAACTCTTAACTCCTAACTCCTAACTCCTAACTTTTTTTAAACTGTTCACCTACATACGATAGCGAATCTTTAAGATGTTTGTGAAAGTAGTTCCAGCCGATATCTGCACCAGACAAACCATGACCTCCAGGAAACGCATAAAATACGTGAGCAATGCCTAACTGATTCAAGGTTTCGTTAAAAGCTTTGGTAGAAGCTAGTAAATTACTATCGTTCATACCCGCATCCAGGTAAACACGCAATTGCTTCCGATCTTGGGGTGATAGCTGCTGCACAATTTGTTGGGGACTATTTTGTGAACCACTGTTATCGGTAAAATAACCGCTATGGCTAAACAATATCTGGAAGTTGTTAAGATGCCGTAACCCAATATTAAAAGCCCCCCATCCTCCAGAAGACAAACCTCCCAGCGCCCAAGACTGGGGTTTTTCTAAAGTGCGGTAGCGCGACTTGACAACTTGCACTAATTCTGACCCAATTAAAGTTCCCACTTTACCATTTGCCCCATCAAAGTAATCGGGGTCATATAAAGGACTGGAACCGCGATTATCATTACCATCGGGTGTAATCACAATCGATGGTGGTAATTTTTGACTTTGATAAAGTTCATGCAGTACGTCTAAGAGTGCATATTTATCAACATAAGCACGGGCATCATCATGACCACCGTGTAGCAAGAAGATTACAGGGTATCGCTTTTGCGGATTTTTGCTATAACCAGGGGGCAAAATCACGCCGTAATTACGGATTGCACCCATCGCTTGGGAGTTGAAGCTAGTTAATTGAAACTTTAGCCCAGTATTGGCCTCTTCTTGGGGTGGGTCTAGTTGGGGCGCGCCTAAGATGAATACATAATAATAACCAGCGCTGGTAAGGAGTGCGATCGCTCCTACCAAGATAATTAAAAGTTTATAAATCTTCATATTTTTTTAGCATTTAAAAAAATTACCTATATTAGAACTTACTATAACGATTTTTGTTTTACACGGAGATGTATATACACCATAGTCTGTTAAACCTCGTCTACCTTGAGAACCGTAGTTTTGGAGGTTGGGTGCAGCAATAGCGTAACCCAACATAAAATTTGGTGGTAATGTTGGGTTGCGTTTCACTCCACCCAACCTACATAAATATATCTTTTAAAAAACTCTAAGTTTTAACATAAATAAGGTTTAGGAGATAAGTCATAGTGTATTTTAGGGGTTGTTATTACCAAGAAATTTAGCTTTTAATTCTTCTAATTCTTGATCTATTTTATTTGTACTAGGAGGCTGAGATGTGGGCTTTGGTGGCTGTACTTTATTTGCTTGAGGTTTACTGCTACCCATAAATTGGGTTTTCATTTCTTCTAATTCCTTCTCAAGTTGACTAGGAGATTTCGATAAAAAAGCGGGTGGAGAATTGGGTGGCGGTTGAGGGATAGGCTTTGCCGCAATCGCTGGTATGGCTGCAACTTGTGAGTATTGATTTAAGTTTTTGAGAACTTCATCGACTGTTTGATAACGCCGAACTGGAATACTTTCTAGCATCTTGTTCAGAATACGACTCAACGGATTACTAATCGGAGTTTGCAAGTATTGCTGCCAAACCCATGTATCGTTTTGAGTATCATAAGAATCGAAAGGCGATCGCTGGGTTAATAAATTCACACAAGTAGCACCCAAACTGTAAATATCGCTAGCGAAAACAGCCCTACCTCTCATCTGTTCAGGTGCAACATATTCTGGACTACCAATACTAGTACCCGTTCTATTTAAAGCAGTACCAGTGGCAGATTTAGCCGCACCAAAATCTACCAATACTAGTTTGCTATCACTGCTACGTAAAATAATATTTTCTGGCTTAATATCACGGTGAATTACGTGTCTGGCGTGACAAAATTGCAAAACTGACAATAAATCATTTAATAGTTGCCAGATTTGCGTTTCACTAAAAGCCCCTTTATGTGCTAATTCCTGGGCTAAGTTTTGCCCATCAATAAATTCTTGTACAAGATACTGTCGGGCTTCTTGGGTAAAATATGCCAGTAGTTCAGGAATTTGGGGATGTTTGCCCAATTCATCTAACTGCACCGCTTCTTGATTAAATAACTCTACAGCTTTTGCAAGAGTGTTCGTGCCTTGGGATTGGGGATAAAATTGCTTAATTACGCAGCGTGGTTTGGAGGGTTTATCTTCATCCACAGCTAAGAAAGTTTTGCCAAAACCACCTTGTCCGATTGGTTTGATAGCACGGTAACGTTCTTTGAGGAGTAACTTAGAACCGCAAGTCACACAAAAATTGACATGATCGGGATTTTCAGGCTTGGGACAATGGGGATTAAGGCAGTAGCTCATACAGGCGATCGCTCTTATATCTCTTTATTTTCCACTGTCCCAGGCAAAAGGGGGTAATTAACAGATTTTAAATTTTGGATTTTGGATTTTGGATTTGTGTCACCCAGAAGGGTTGAAAAAGAGGCTTAGAACCAAAAGAATCTAAAATCTAAAATTGACTCGCGATGTCTACGACAGGCTACGCCTACGCACTGTTAACTACCCTATACTTTCTATAACTGGATGGAAGTAGAAAGCAAACCCCAATACTGTATAGGCAGCTAATAACAAAGTGCCTTCTAGCCAATTGGACTTACCATCAGAACTAATACTGTTGGCAATCAACACTGACACAACCACAGCTACTAATTCAAAGGGTTTGAAATCCAAATCCATTGGTTGACCTAATATCCGCCCTGCTATAACTAACACGGGTGCGACAAATAGGGCAATCTGCATACTTGATCCCACAGCTACCGAAAGGGAAAGATCCATCTTATCTTTCATCGCCACGGTGACTGCTGTGGCGTGTTCAGCCGCGTTACCGACGATGGGAACCAATATCACCCCTGTAAACAGCGCCGTCAAACCTAGCTGAGATGTAGCCACTTCCAGAGAATCTACTAGCATTTCTGACTCAATTGCCACTAGCAAGGTACATACTAGCAACACGCCAATCCACAACATCATATTTGGTTTCGCGTGTGGTGTTTCCTCTTCTTCTGTCTCCGCTACACCCACATCATATAAATAAGAGTGGGTTTTCATCGAAAATAGCAGCGTTAGGGCGTAAACCAGGATTAATACTACAGCAACAGCAATAGAAAGATTTTGCAGTGTTTCTTCGTTAATTCCTTGAGAAGTGTAATTCATCGCCGTTGGCATCAAAATGGCAATCACCGCCAAATTCATCGAAGCAGCATTTACCCGCGCCACAATTGGCTGAAACGTCTGTTCTTTATAGCGCAGTCCTCCCAAAAGCATGGAAAAACCCATCACCAGTAGTAAGTTGCTAATAATCGATCCCGTGATACTGGCTTTGACTACATCGATTAACCCAGCGTTCAATGCCACTAGGGCGATGATTAGTTCTGTAGCATTCCCAAAAGTGGCATTTAACAAGCCCCCCAATGATGGCCCGACTACGACAGCAATTTCTTCTGTGGCTGTACCCATCCAAGCTGCTAAGGGCAAAATTGCTAATCCAGCTGTAATGAAAACTATCAATTCTCCCCACTCCAGAAAGTGGGCTGCGACAGAAACCGGGATGAACAGTAGTAAAGCGAAAAGAATAATGTTTTTGGTTGACATTTCTTGTTTTGGGTTGAGGGTATCTTATCGGAGTGCTGAGTTATGAGTACTGAGTGCTGAGTGCTGAGTTAGGAGTTAGGAGTTAAAAGTTATTATTCTTGTCCATCGGGAGCATCTCTTTGCTTTCCTACTCCCTACTCAGCACTCACTACTCAGCACTCAGCACTTACTACTCCCATAGGATACTCTCAACCGCCTCTAGACCAATTCAGAGATTGTACTGTTTTCCGTTCGCCACTGCGGATATTGTGTAAAATAAGATTGCGATTTAAGGAGTTTTTGTCATCTTTTGTTGCAAAAGTATGAATTTAAGCCAAGATATTACACCAGCAATAAGGTTTAATATATTAAAAGACAATTAAAATTTTGATTAGCACCCAAGAAAAGAAAACCCCTAACTGAGGCTTTATTCAATGGCTAATGATTTTGAGCCTTCAGGGAAAGGGCTGTGCGATAACGCAGATTTCCCACTACAATGAAACCGCTTTGTCAAAAATTTAGTTAGATTCCATAGTTGTTGTTTATACCGGATTTTGTGTTCAAACTATTGGAGAAAGGTTTACGCACAATATTTTCGGTGCAACTGCAAATTTTTTGTTTTGGATGAATATACATGACTTCTGCTGCCCAAATGCCAGCTAGCTCTGGCTCAACGTTAACATTACATTCAGATCCCAATAACACCAAAGAAACTGATCCCCTGAGAAAGGCTAATGGTGTTTACGTGACGGTGCATGGTCATTTTTACCAGCCACCAAGGGAAAACCCTTATCTGGACGCAATTGAACGCCAACCGAGCGCTGCACCTTTCCATGATTGGAATGAGCGGATTCATTGGGAATGCTATCGTCCGAATGCCTTTGCCAGAGTCTTAAATGATCAAGGCGAAGTGGTGGGGATCGTCAACAATTACGAATATTTCAGTTTTAATATTGGACCAACGCTGATGTCGTGGCTAGAACGCTACGATGTGGAGGTTTATCAGCGGATTTTAGAGGCAGATGCCAAGAGTAGCGATCGCCTGGATGGTCATGGCAATGCGATCGCGCAAGTATACAATCACATCATCATGCCTCTGGCCAATGAGCGCGACAAATATACCCAAATTCGCTGGGGTAAAGAAGACTTCCGCTCCCGCTTTGGCCGCGATCCCGAAGGGATGTGGTTAGCAGAAACGGCTGTAGACTACGCAACCCTAGAAGCTCTTGTTGCTGAGGGTATTCGCTTCATTATCCTTGCACCATCTCAAGCATTGCGTTGCCGTCCCCTCCCTACTCCAGAGCATCCTCATCCTGAATGGATTGAAGTCGGCGGTAGTCAGATTGATTCTACTCGTCCCTATCGTTGTTATTTGCAGCCCACATTAGACACTTCATCTTCACCTCTGAGTGCGATCAAGGAAGGGAATGGAGATAGTAACCACTCCCCACTCCCCACTCCCCACTCCCCCCCTTACATTGATATTTTCTTCTACGATGGCCCGATATCGCGGGATATGGGTTTTAGTGATGTCGTTTATAATTCGAGTCGCTTTACCGGACGTATCGGTTCAGCAGTACGTGGGGATCATCGCCCAGCACAGTTAATTTCAGTAGCGACAGATGGGGAAACCTTCGGACACCACAAAAAGGGAACTGAGAAAACTTTAGCCTACGCCTTTACCAAAGAGTTTGCTCAACATGGTTGGACGGTGACGAACTTTGCCCACTACCTCAGCTTAAATTCTCCTGGTTGGGAAGTGGAATTGAAGTCAGTCACAGCCTGGAGTTGCGCCCACGGTGTCGGCAGATGGGAAGATGATTGTGGTTGTGGTGGAGAGGGAGGTGTTTGGCATCAGAAATGGCGTCGTCCTTTGCGGGATGCTCTAAATTGGCTGCGGGATCAGCTAACTGAAGTGTATACAGAACATGGTAGACAGTTATTTCGCGATCCCTGGTTAGCACGAGATGAATATATCCAAGTAATGCGCGATCGCTCTGCTAGTAATGTCAACCGTTTCTTAGCCCGTCATCAAACCCACAAACTAACAGCAGCCGAACAAGTAGACGCTCTGCGCCTATTAGAAATGCAGCGTCACGCTTTGTTAATGTTCACGAGTTGCGGTTGGTTTTTTGAAGAAATTTCTCGTCCAGAGGGGACGCAAATTCTCCGCTATGCTGCCCGTGCTTTAGAATTGGCAGGGGATGTGGCAGGTGTGCAGTTAGAAAAAGGTTTCGTCAAACGCCTTGGTTTAGCTCCTAGTAATGTGGATCAGTTCAAACACGGTGCAGAAATTTATCGGCAACTTGTGTTAACTGCCCAACTTGGATTTAAGCAAGTCGCAGCCCATTACGCCATTACTTCCCTATTTACCAGTCAGAAACCAGCAGAGACACACAATTCCCTACCGAGAAAAGATGCTGCTGACAAACAGTCTCAGCGTTACCACAAAAAGGTTTATTGCTACGCTGCCAATGAGTTGGATTACCAACTGCAACGCATGGGATCGCTAACTCTGGCTGTGGGAAATTTAAAGCTAGTATCAGAGATTACTTGGGAAAGTGAGCATTTGGTATTTGCGGTGCTGCATTTGGGAGGCTGGGATTTCCACTGCGGTATTCAACAATTTACCGGGCGGCGTGACTATAGCCAATTAAAAGAAAAGCTGTTTGGGGCACTAAAACAAGCTAGTGCGGCTCATACGATCTTGGCGATGACGCAGCTATTTGGGGAAGAAGCTTTCAGCTTGCAAAATCTATTTGCTGAAGAACGCCACCGGATTATGCGGCTGCTGAGTCAGGAAACACTGACACGTTTAGGACAGTTATATACTCAAGCCTACCGTGATAATTACGGTGTGCTGATGGCGTTTCACCGAGATGAAATCGCAGTACCCCAAGAATTGCAGGTAGCAGCCGATATTGCTTTGGGGCATCGCTGTCTGATGACATTGCGATCGCTTGAGCAAGATATCGCTGATCCCCAAAAGAGTTGGAGTCACATTTTAGAATTAGAAGCGATCGCAACTGAAGCAAAACATCTGCGTTGTCGGCTAAATATTCCCGACGGTAAGCAGATGTTAGAACAATTAATCGCGCGATCGCTCTGGCAATTGTTACACGATGCCAATGGTAGTTTTAATGCAGATATCCAACTGTTAGAGCGATTGATTGATGTCGGGGATCAACTAAATATTGATGTTTCCCTACAGCGATCGCAAGAACTATACTTTAGTTGTTTGCACAGTCAGATAGCGCCAGTCTGTATTACTAACCTTGATAATGAAGGAAATAATCAGTGTCTTCAGTTGCTTAAGTTGGGCAAAAAGTTAGCTGTTGATGTCAGTATGATCTCAAATCAATTGGGATAAGTGCGTAATAGACATCTCCGGAAAAGATTTAGAGACCACAAATTTGCACGCAGACCTAACCCCCCTTCCCTACAAGGGAAGTGGGGTTTTAAAGCCTCTCTCCGTTTCGCGGAGAGGTTTGGAGAGGGGTCTTTTTTCTTTTCTGGAGATGTCTAATGTATCCAAAACCCTAAGAGACCTCCACAAAAAGAAATGCCCAATTGTCATTGCGAATGGAGCGTTCGCGGTAGCGTCTCGTAGAGAAGCGAAATGAAGCAACCGCAAAATCTTGGGATTGCTTTGCTACACTCCGTTTCGTACCCTGCGGGAACGCCAAGGGCGAACGCAATGACAGCTTTTGGATCAATCATTCTGTGGAGTTCTCTAATTGTAGAGAGGCGATAAATCGCGTCTTGATTGAGAACCGTCATAAATCAAAATGCCGCCGGAAACGGGGATCAATATTGTCTGTTTTCTGCTGATTGCAGTTCAAGCAAAGAGTTTGCAGATTGCTGATATCATTTTGACCGCCACGGGCAAGAGGAATGATATGGTCAATGCTGAGGTTAGTTTCTACAGTAGTTTTACCACAACTTCGGCATTGGTATTGGTCACGTTGAAAAACATATTTCTTTACTTCCGGCGGAATACGAATGCGGGGAGTTTTGCTCATTTGATTTCTAATTACTAATAAATCCTTCCAAGCTGGGAACATCTACCCAGCTTGCTTTTTGATGAGATTCATGGGATAAATCCATCAACAACTGAGAATAAATTCCTTCTCGTAGTGACGGTGTAATTTCCTGATTGCGTTCAATTCCCTGTAGCCATTGGTCTACGACGCGGATAAATGCCGAAATGCGCCCATCAGCATGATTTTTGGGAAAAATTAACCGATTCGGTATTTCTATTTCCGTTAGAGGTTTACCTACCTGGGAACCCCAAACTCGAAAACCGTGTATATAATCTTTTTGATTTTCACTGCCCATTATTAATGTACCGCGATCGCCATATACTTCTACCCAATGGGTTCTTGGTGCATGAACAACCGCGCTGATAGAAAGTTGACAAGGTGTGCCATCTGCCAATTCCAGGGTTAATATACAGTTGTCATCTGTATCCACTGACTTAGATTCCCCACTCACAGGGTCAACTCGTGTGGGAATCGCAGTAGTTAAATGGGCGTTTAATCTACGGACTGGCCCAAATAACCAGTGAATATAATCAAAGGCGTGAGAACCCAAAGATCCTAATGCACCGCCTCCTTTATCTTTGTCAGAGTACCAATTCCAAGGGCGTGAAGTATCAGCACGAGAAGAACCTAACCAATCAATTTTAATTAGACGTAACTTACCCACATAGTTTTCTGACAATAATTCTGCAAACAGCTGCCATGCTGGTACAAAGCGAAATTCAAAATCTACAGTCGCAATCACGCCTTTTGCTTTAGCTAACTGATAAAGTTCTTTAGCTTCACCTACATTTAAAGTTGTCGGTTTTTCTAGTAATAAATGTTTCCCAGCTTGCAATACAGTTTTTGCCATTTCATAGTGCAAAAAAGGCGGTGTAGAGATGCTGACTGCTTGCACTTCTGGTAATGCCACAATATCTGTAAGTGAGTCGGAAGCGTGGGGGATATTATGGGATTCTGCTATAGCTTTGGCTTTATTTATATCTCGGTGATAAACAGCAACTACCTCAGTGCCAGGATGCGCTTGGAATCCAGGGATGTGGACTTTTTGACCAAAGCCGGTGCCTGCGATCGCAATCCCAATCATATCATTTTTGCTCCCATTAATTACTTATAGCGGTTCTCAGTTGCATAGAATACAGACCTAACCCCCAGCCCCTTCCCTTCTAGCGTTGGGGAGTAAAATTCAAAGCCTCTCTCCTTTTAGGAGAGAGGAATGGAAGTGAGGTCAAAGTATATTGCATCCGAACAAGAAACGCTATAGTTAAACCTTAATAATTCCACCTCAAAAAAGCATAGCCTTTTATGTGCAAGTGGATTTACCAGATAATTCTCTATTGTAATCATCTTAAGACTTACGCAAACAATAGCCGAAAATAATGATTTTATGGTAAAAGAATGTTTGAAAAGTCCTTTTGTTGGTAGCAAAACGTTTTAGATTCCCCTAAATCCACGCCACGTGCTTCAAGTCGGGGAACCCGCCCAACGCAGTGCCTCCCCTTAAAAAGACGTGAGGTCGATGAACCTCTCCCTCCCAACTTCCCTCTCCGAAACGGAAAGGGAGGAGCAACGAAAAATTCAGCCTTTTGCTCCCTCTCCGACACGGAGAGAGGCTGGGGGAGAGGTCAAATAAGACTTGTCGAACTCACGTTAAAAAGGGGGACTTTAATTCCGATTCCCCCATTTTTAAGGGGAGCCAGCGCGGTCTTCTCCCTTTGCGTAGCGTCTCGTAGAGAAGGGGAGACGCCAAGGGCGATAGC
Organism: Nostoc sp.; assembly: GCF_036916985.1. Lineage (GTDB taxonomy): Bacteria > Cyanobacteriota > Cyanobacteriia > Cyanobacteriales > Nostocaceae > Nostoc. The sequence goes on along the minus strand of NZ_JBALFD010000014.1, from coordinate 109,730 downwards.
ACAGCGTTAGCGACGCGAGCATCTGGGGTCTCCCCAAGTGGAGCGACTGGCGTGGGTTAGGGGGGATCAACAAGTGCCTAAAATCACAGGTAACTACTTTTCAAACAACCTCTAAGAGCAATTTTGGTAAATTTGGAAGATATAATCTCAATGGCATCGATAACGGAAATCTGATGTTTGAGAGCATAATTTTTTAGTTGTATGATTTATTCTTCCAATAATAGTTTTTGATCTAATTCAAATTTATTTGCTTGGGCTAATCCCTTAGATACTTCTTCGATTACTAGCAGAATGTCAGCGAAAACTAGATTATTACTTGTCAAGTAATATCTTGATTCGATCAATCTTTTTAATTCCGGTGAATCTTGTACAGAGTCCAGAATATAAGAAACACCGTTTAAAAATGTCACAAGTTCTGAAATACTCATAATCAATCACTCTCCAGTAGTGTATATTTATGATTCAAAATCTCAGTTACTCGCAAAGGCAAATAATCTAACTTTAGATATTGAATTTCTTCTAAATATTTGATATAGGACTCCAAAATTCGTTTACCGTTCAAAGGGCGGTCATCCAATACATAAGCTTTCAAGGCAGGAATATAATCAGTACCAAATGCTAAATAACGAACAAGAGTTTTTGCTGAAATCTTTAATTTCCCAGCAACAATCGTTCGGGTATATTCAGGCTCATCAAGTGAATCGTTAGTGGTCGTGTCTTGGTCAGTGGCTAACATTGTCTCTATTAGTAGCAGGTCAAAGTGTGGACAAGACAAAGAACGGACAAGAAACCGACAGTCTTAGACATGTCCAAGTAGCTACAAGACAAGTTACTATCCTCTGTCTAATCTTGTAGCGTATACCTGTCTGGTCAGATGTTATATATTTATCCACCTTTTTAATATACCAATGTTATATAGATTTAACATCGTATTAAAAAATATTAAAAAGTTCGTGTAAGTAACTTATATCACTAGTATACTACATGGTGTACCAGTATCAAATAAGTGTAATATAGGAAAAATAAAGAAGTAAAAAATGGCTAAATTAAATGTCGGATCAATAGATTTATCAGATTTTGATAAAGATTGGTTTTTGGTAGCCTCAAAGCTAATGGAGCGATCTCTAAGAGCTAACTTAGCCTCAATAACTTCATTCTATATAAGAAGAAATATCGGAGCCTTTAAAGAGCTACTAGCCTACAAAGCTAAAAAACACGGAATTTCAGAAGATGAATGCTTTGAAATACTACTCAATAGCGGTGAATTCCCTCTCCCAATTGCTGGCTTTTTAGAAGAACCTCCAGAAATAAATGAAGAATAAGTGGGGATGTGTTGGGAGAGGTCTTTATACTTAGACAGGACTTACGCAACTAGCACACTGAGATCGCCCTATGATAGTACCTAAGTATTACTTTGTCTTCGTTCTGAAAGCTTTGTATTGGGAATATAAATGGCATGAGTGAAGCAGTAAGTAGTCAGACAGAATTAATTACACAATGTTATTGCGAAGGTCGCGTTCGCGGTAGCATCTCCAAGAGTTGCAGAATAAAGCAATCGCAATAACTGTAAATATTTTTGTCTGACCACTTATTGAAATATTGATGAGAAAATATAGCATTTCCCGACCCAGTAAGGTACACCCGTAAGGGCACGGCACTGCCCATTGGTGTCAACTTAACGTGAAACCGCTCGTCCGCCGGGAATTGAAATTCCCGTATAATAGCTAAAGTCATCTGAAGATGACTAAATATCGCTAAAAATCTCCAGTCTACTTCAGTAGACTTAAGCTATTAGCCCGGAAATAAATTTCCGGGCGGGCATGGAAGCCAACAGATAAGCTATTTCCAGCTTAAGTTGACACCAATGGGCAGTGCCCTACCCCTACACCTTGCGGTATAATGTTGTACCTCATCTGAATGGGAACCGCTATAAGTATCTTAGTGTAATGAACTACCCCAATTTGGCTTCGCTTGAGATTGGGGTTTCTACATCCCCCAAGTCATTAGCAAAAAAATTTTAGGTTGGGTGGAGGCTTTGCGTAACCCAACCTACGTCTACTACGCAAATAAGTTCAGAAATCAAATCGGATTGCTATATAGCGCTTCTCAGTTGAGTCCAATACAAACCGAACCCCAGCCACTTCCCTACTAGCGTTGGGGAGCAAAATTCAAAGCCTCTCTCCTTTTAGGAGAGAGGAATGGAAGTGAGGTCAGAGTATATTGAATACACTCTGACCTCCCGTTTGACTACGCTACTTTGACTACGCTCAGTACAAGTTACGGCAAGCCTACTCCACATTCTCCATCTAATTCATGGTCTAAACACCTAAAAACTGCTGTAACATTGCAACATTTCTCATCAACATTGTAATGTTCGTCATCAACCTTGTAATGTTCCGCATCAACATTGCAATATTTTTCATAAATATTGCAACATTCCTCACTAACATTGCAACATTCCTCATCAACATTGTAATGTTGCTCACCAACATTGCAATATTCCTCATCAACATTGCAATATTCCTCATCAACATTAAAGCAACTGTGAAGATAAATTGGTGCAAACCAAAAATTAAGAGAAATTACGCAGATTGGTTTGTATTTTTTGCAGAAATACAATTATTCATGAATTTTACTGAACCAGAAAACAACTGATGTAAGGCAAACTAGCCCTATAACCTTCACAAAGGAATAGATTTATGTCCCGCAGAAAACGTACATCTCGTGTTTTAGAAAAAGCTGAATTGAGATCCGCTGGACTGAAAGCAATTGATTCAAATTTGGATTTTGGTAATAATTGCGATTTGCAAAACCTAGCTCAATCAATTGAGCAATTACGAACTATGCTTGATGCTTATAACACTGCTTTGGTTTTAATTGACTCTTCCAAAACTAAAATTGATGCAATGGAAAAAAGTTTAAGTAATCTTACAGATAAGATGGTGATGGGGGTTGCTTTTAAATATGGCAAAGACAGTAGCGAATATGAGATGGCGGGTGGCGTTCGTGATAGCGAACGTATCCGTAAAAGCCGATTGAGCCGCTTGAAAGCTGTTACAGGAGAAGTATCAGATGAAAATGCTAAAACCGCTTAATCAAAGACGAAACAAAGCAAAAAACAGAGCAAAAGAAAGCTTCTCACCAGGAGTATACAGAATCAACAAAGGCTACATTATTCATTGAAACCATTGTTGTGACTGCTGCGATCGCCTACACTAGAGCGTAGCTCATGGGAATTTCTTTTATTCACTGATGTTCTTTAAGAAATCACAATTATATACAGCTACTATCAAGCATTTTCATGCATATCCTGTTATGCACTTGTAGTCTATTTTCGTTTTTTGTAATGTTGAAAATGCTGCAAAATGGGGGTTGAAACAATTTTACTTGTCTAAATACTAATTAGAGTTTATAGTGATACGGTGTTTCTCGTTTCACTTACTCGGCAGGTTCATACCATGAATTATTCTCGCAAATTACAAAAGTATTTTGCATGTTTGTCTTTGTCTGTAGTATTAGCATCTGATTTATTACTCACACAAAAAGCTCCTCCAGTTTTAGCCCAAATAGTAAATTCATCTATTGGTAATGCTGTGACATTCACTTGCGGTGATAGTGAAGCAACAATCAAAGCTAAAAATGGCCCCAGAGTAGTTAGTGGAACAACAAGCTTTTACATTGGTTATCGGCAAGTCTCATCTAATAACAAAAATCCTAGAACTATCCGCTTTAATAATGGGATAAAAGCCTGGTGTCGTGATGATTATGAAACAACTGGGGACGATGGTACAGGTTATGGATTGTATTGGAATGGGAGCAATGTTTTATATGGCGTTTACTCTTCCACCGGCACTCAACCAGGTAATGATTTTCGCCGCTTTGCTACTGGACGTTGGCTGTCTAACTATGGTAGCGGAGGCGGGCCAAAAGTCGCAGTTATAGCCCGGATTAATCCAGACAATGGCGATGTTAATTATGCCACATTCTTATCTGCTAAAAAGGCGGATGATGGCAAAACTAACTCTTTAGTTGTCAATGCTCTCTCATGGAACGGCGCAAATTTGACTGTGCAAGCAAAATCATGGTGGACTCCCCGTCGCGCTAATACAAATTCCATGAATTGTTCTGGTTCATCACCTTATCAATACACAGTTATTTTCACTGGCGATTTAACAACAGTGAATTCTGCTTCAGCAAATACTTGTAGTTAATAAGAAGAATTTAGCGGTCAAATTGCTCGATTTCTCTTATTGTAAATCCTCTAAATCTCCCAATTTATCAGGCGATTTAGAGGAATTTTTGTCTAGACTGCGAGTACTGAAAACACTAAATTTTCAGCTATTCAGCGACTTATTTAATGATTGTGCGATCGCGCTTTTGCTCAAATCGTATTAGGGTGTGTATACAGTAATATTAAAAAGCTTTTCAGTGCTTCAAGGAAAAATTCTGTAGATGTCTTTGCGGTGAGCAACTCGTTGGCAGATTAATGTTTTTGTTTCTTGATCAAGAGTAACACCAATCCGATAATCACCAACTCGAATTTTATATTTATCACTATAGCCTTTCAGTTTTTCAATATATCCTAATTCAAACGGATTCTCTGATTCAAGCTCTTGAAACACGATAGGTTCTATGCGGCTTTGAATCTCAACTGGTAAAGCAGCAAGTTCTTTCAAGAATCTTTTGGTATATTCAACTTGCCACATTTTCTTCTTTTAGTGATTGATAATATTGTAGTGCTTCATCTTTCGATAATGGTTTTTCTTCCTCTACTTCCTCCATGAGTTTTGCTAAACCGTAATCTTCAAGAATTTCTTCAATCTTTTCAAATTCAGCGATAGGAATTTGTACGGCAATAGGTTTTTGATTTTCGTCGAGAACATAGTTCTTGTGAACTTCAAGCATTTTTAATAACTCCTATGTGTAGAAATCCATTGGTGTTCACCTGTTAAAATTTTGGTGTCAGGTAATTAGATTTTAACAGTTTATCGCGATCGCATGGATTGACCTCTCCCCCAACCCCTCTCCGAGGCGGAGAGGGGAGCCGGATTTCTCTCCCTTCTCTGGTAGGGAAGGGACTTGGGGGGTTAGGTCTGTTGAGAACAAGCTAGGGAAATACGCATCAAAACTTTATCAAGTTTGTGTCTCACTTCTTCATTTTTAATTCGCAACAAACGCAGTCCCCTAGCTGACAAAACTTTGTCCCGTTCTGCATCATATTCAGCTTGTTGTTCATGAATTTTGCCATCTACTTCTATCACTAATGCAGTTGCGTGACAGTAGAAATCTGCAATAAAGCCATTGATAATCTGCTGACGGCGAAAGTGCAAACCATTCAGGCGATTAGCACGAAGATGTTGCCAAAGAATTTTTTCTTCTGGTGTCATTTGCTGACGTAGTTCTTTGGCACGCTGCACTTTAACTAAGTCTGCTTTGTATCCGATTACAATATTGCGAGTTCCCTCTTTTGTCAGTGGGTAGGGTTCTTCGGGTGTTGGATTATTCATTTATGAAGTATGAAATAGGTGTTTATTTTTAGATTATGATTGACCTCTCCCCCAGCCCCTCTCCGAAGCGGAGAGGGGAGCCGGATTTCTCCCCCTTCCCTTGCAGGGAAGGGAGTTGGGGGGTTAGGTCTGTGTGCGAAGTGAGAGGGTGCGATCGCAAGTCTATAAAGGACTCAACCAAGTATTGGTATTCTTTGAATGAAATACTTCTTTTATCTAGGCCAGACTTTAATAGCTATATCAGCTAAATATTCTGCACGTTTTTTGATTGCTTCTTCATTCCAAACATTTATTTGTCTAAAATAATGGTTTAAAGACAAATTGCTAGTATTGAAATATGTTAGCTTTTCTGAAAAAGGTTTATTACCCATCTCAGAGTTATATCCTGTTAATGTGAGGTTACCTAACGTATGTAGCCATTTTTTCTGAACAGAAGCATGATTTACCCCTAACATTGTTTTCCATTCTTTATTTAATGTCTGGGGCATGATATGTTCAACAGTTAAACTCTCTGACTTAACTTTTTCTTTAGTAAGAGATGACTCTAGACTCTCTAAAAGAAGCTTCGCTCTATCACTTAAACTTGTAGTGTATACACCCTTGTTAATAATCCCATCACGCAATGCATCATCATCAGGCCAAACTTTGCTCTTATCATAACCCTTCAAGACTTGTTGTAATCCATCAACCACATCACTAGGATTTACTTTCTGGACTTCAGAGTACAAAGCGTTGAAAACTGATCCTAAAGTTTTGGTGGAAATTCCAGCAAATAAACGACGTACAAAATAAGACTCTAGATAACGCAAAATTTCTTCAAACTTATCAAGCGATAAGCGTTCCTCTTCATACTCGTGATAAACATTGAGTAGGAATATATGACAAGTTGTAAAGTCAAGCCTTTTTAATCGCTGGAAGAAATATCTTAATTTAATCTCTGGTTCTTGCTCACAGAAATTCAGACGCTGGTAATACTTGGCAAACTGTATAAGGTTTTGTAGCTCAGACTTTACACCAATCTCTGACTTATCAAAGCGTTTTTTGATATTTTTGTAAATTTCTTTTTGGTTAACTGCTTCACCATCTTTACGTAGATAAAACCAAAATGCATTTGTTAATTCATCTGAATAGAATTTTTGGCTAAAACTAGATTTAAAAGTTTCTACAAAAGGTAACCATTCGTTCTCATATACCTCTTCTTGCTCTCCATGCGGTAACCTCATAAATATATAGTTACGAACCAAGTCTACCTGAGTTAGTTCTTCTCCCTTATTATTTAAACTTTCAAAGATAAGATATGGGTTATCGTTTGCATCAGAAGTGATATTTACTATAACTAATTGCTCTAATATAATTCTTTGCAATTTTGTTAAATCAAGAGGTATATCTTGCTTAGGGACAGATTCTTTCAGGCGTTTATCAAAAAAACTATAAGCTTCATTTATTTGCCCTGACTGCGATTCTGGATTTTTTGTTTTAGCTGTTTTAGCTGTTTTAGCTTCAACTATACTTTTATATGCCTCACGATCATTCTGGGTAGGTAGCACTTTAAAGTAATCGTCATTTTTATGATATTTGTTAATTAAATAACATTCATATATCTGTTCAGACATTTGTTTATCAGATTTTTTGACATGATTTCGTAATGCTGCTAGGAGAATACTAAGGGTGGTAAGACGTTGTTGCCCATCTATTACAATATATGGAGTGATGCCGTCAGCTGTTCCTAATTCTGCCTGTGTGACTATGGGGCCAAGAAAATAAGAACCCTGTATTTCATCATTGTAGAGACTCATCAAATCTTCCCAAAGAGTCTTCCAATTTTCCTGTTTCCAAGAGTAGGATCGTTGAAACAGAGGTATTTGAAACTGTTTACCACCTTCTAGCAAGTGACGGAGAATCGTTTCTGAGGCTTTCATTCTGAACTTAAGTATAATTTAAACTATATTAAAAATAATAATCGTAATTTTGCTTAAAAAATATTTATCTGTAATAATCAGCAAAAAAGCCCGTATGGACGGGCTTAATCAGTATAGCCTCAAGCTTGAACCTGCGACGACTTAAGAGAAATTATTAGTACCTCGCAGCAGTCGGCATACCCAAAATATCCTCAAGCCTCGGCATATCTTCCAACGGAATCACGCGCCCTTCATCCTCAAAACCAGCAATTTGATCGAAGTTCAAATACCGATATAAATCATCTGCAAAAGGCTCAATTTTACTCGCCACAATATCCAAATATTCCTGTACTGTGGGAAGTCGCCCCAGCAGCGCACAAACTGCGGCTAATTCTGCTGAACCAAGATACACTCGCGCATCTTTACCCATGCGATTATTGAAGTTGCGGGTAGAGGTAGAAAATACTGTTGTGCCATCAGCAACTCGCGCCTGATTACCCATGCACAAACTGCATCCTGGCATTTCTGTTCTAGCACCCGCAGCCCCAAAAATGCTATATACACCTTCTTCTTTTAATTGGTGTTCATCCATGCGGGTTGGTGGTGCTATCCACAGGCGGGTTTTCACTTCACCTGCACCTTCCAAAACTTTGGCTGTTGCGCGATAATGACCGATATTTGTCATACAAGAACCGAGGAATACTTCTTGTACTGGATCGTTAGCAACTTCCGATAATAACTTAACATTATCGGGGTCATTGGGAGCAGCAACAATTGGTTCTTTGATTTCGTTCAAATCAATTTCAATTATTTCGGCATACTCCGCATCGGCATCACCTTCTAATAAGACGGGATTTGCTAACCATTCTTCCATCTTGGCCACACGGCGCAGCATGGTACGGGCATCGTGATAACCCCGTGCGATCATATTTTTCAGCAGCGCTATGTTAGAACGCAGATATTCCGAAATTGTCTCTACACTCAGCTTAATTGTGCATCCGGCACAAGAACGTTCGGCACTTGCATCAGTGAGTTCAAAGGCTTGTTCAACTTTTAAATCTGGCAAACCTTCTATTTCTAGAATTCGCCCAGAGAAGACATTTTTCTTGTTCTGCTTCTCTGCTGTCAGCAAACCTTTTTGAATTGCTACGTAGGGAATGGCATTTACGACATCGCGCAGGGTAATACCTGGTTGCAATTCTCCTTTAAATCTTACCAAAACTGACTCTGGCATATCTAAAGGCATGACACCCAAGGCGGCTGCAAAAGCGACTAATCCAGAACCGGCGGGGAAGGAAATACCCAAGGGAAAGCGGGTGTGAGAGTCGCCGCCAGTTCCCACGGTGTCGGGTAGCAGCATCCGATTTAACCAAGAGTGGATGATACCATCACCGGGACGGAGGGCGACACCGCCACGAGAGGCAAAGAAATCGGGGAGTTCGTGATGGGTTTTGATGTCTACTGGTTTGGGATAAGCAACAGTATGGCAGAAACTTTGGATCACTAAGTCTGCACTGAAACCAAGACAGGCGAGTTCTGTCAATTCGTCGCGGGTCATGGGGCCTGTGGTATCCTGAGAACCAACGGTAGTAATGATTGGTTCGCAGGATGTACCGGGACGCACACCAGGTAATCCGCAAGCTTTTCCTACCATTTTCTGTGCTAAGGTGTAGCCTTTCCCTGTATCAAAGGCTTGCTGGGGACGGGTGAAAACGGTGCTAGGTTCTAAACCAAGTGCAAGACGAGTTTTGTCGGTGAGGGTACGTCCGATAAGTAGGGGGATGCGTCCACCTGCGCGGACTTCATCGAGGATAGTATCAGGTTTGAGGTCAAAGGTGGAAATAACTTCGCCTGCTTCGTTGGTGATTTCACCTTTGTAGGGATGGATGGTAATCACCATACCTGTTTCTAGTTTTGTGACATCGCACTGAATAGGCAAAGCACCGGCATCTTCTGCTGTGTTAAAGAAGATTGGCGCGATCGCACCACCTAAAATATAACCCCCAGCGCGTTTGTTTGGCACAAAAGGTATATCATTTCCTGTATGCCATAATACTGAGTTGATGGCAGATTTACGCGAGGAACCAGTACCAACTACATCTCCCACGTAAGCTACGGGATGCCCTTTTTTCTTCAATTCGGCTATGGTTGCCAAGCTTCCCGGTTGCCGTGACTCTAGCATCACTAGGGCGTGTAAGGGAATATCTGGGCGAGTTGTGGCACTTTGGGCGGGGGATAAATCGTCGGTATTGGTTTCACCAGGAACTTTAAAAACTGTGACAGTAATCGCTTCTGGAACTGTTGGGCGGAGGGTAAACCATTCAGCTTCCGCCCAAGAGTCAATCACCCGCTTGGCGTAAGGATTAGTTTTAGATAACTCTAGAACATCGTGGTAAGCGTCATACACCAAGAGGATTTTGCTTAAGGCGTTGGCGGCGTAGGCGGCGATGGGTTCCTTTCCTTGTCCGCCCATTACTAGAGGTGTTTCGGAAGAGTCTGAGAGGGATACAGTGGGCAATTGCAGCAAATCAATTAAAGATTGCACATTGTAACCACCAATCATTGTGCCCAGCAATTGCACCGCTTCGATGGGCGCAATCAACGGACTGGTAATTTCCTCCTTAGCAATGGCGGTAAGAAATCCAGCTTTGACATAAGCTGCTGGATCAACACCAGGAGAAACGCGATCGCTCAATAAATGCAATAATATCTCCTCTTGACCCTTGGGCGGATTTTTCAGTAATTCACATAATTCTGAGGTTTGCTTCGCATCCAATGGTAAGGGGGGAATATCGAGTGCTGCTCTTTCGGCAAGGTGTTTACGATATTGTTCTAGCATTTTTATCTTCTCCATTGGGATTTTCTCCCTTTAATTATGAAATATTTTTAGGCAATACTTGGCTATAAAACTTTAGCTTACTTTTATTACTAAAAGCCTTACTGGTAATCGATTATTAGCAGTTTTTTTTATACTGAAAGTTTGGAAGGTATTGGGCGAATGGAATTAGCTACTACACAAACAATGTTTTTATTTCGTTCCATAAATAAATTTAGTTGCTCTCCAACTAGGGTGTTGACTTTGATGAAATTTGGTGATTTTCGGTTCATGCTATTTTTGTGAGAGTCAAAAATATCCTCTAAGGCTGAAACCAAATGCTTGTTCAAAAAGGTATTAGTTAACAAATCTTAAAATTATCGACATTCAACGGCATTTCACCCTTGAGGTTGTAGCAGTTATGCTGATTGAAGTGGTGGAAAGAACTTCACTGCCATTGCTGCTAATTGCAACCATAGGTGGGGGCAAAGAGGCAAAGCTGCCCTAATATTTGCACTTCCGTAAAACTAGAGTGCAACATTAGGGAAAATCAATCAGCGCACAAAAGAGGTAAAAAGAAGGTGTTAAAGACACTTTTAGTGATTGCCGTTGGTTTTTTACCGTCCCTATTTTCCCTGTGGATAATCCGCAAAACCCAGCGATCGCGCTTACGGATGAGACAAGCCGCGACGAATTTTCCAGTGGTGCAGGAACGGCAAAATGTGAGATTGGTTGCAGGCGATCGCTATTATTTAGAAGGGGTGGGTTATCTAATTGGCGATATCAGCTGCAAGTTTAATGCTCGATCTGGCTACATTCGCTGTGCAATCAATCCCGATGGTCCATGTAACGGTTGCCGTCACTACGAACCAAAGGAATTAGCTGGTAGTGAAAAAAAGACTTAAAATTTCTGACTGAATACTCAACAAGCTAAAATTACCTGGTTAACGCAGACGCTCTAACCTGGAGATTTTGTCAGGGACTTCATAGCACTAGTACCGCAAGGCGGAATTCAAAATGACGCTCGTAACGCTCGTTCGCCCTTGGCGTCTCCCCTTCTCCCAAAGGGAGAGGCTAACGCCAAGGGAGAAGACTCGCTAACGCTGCGCTAACAAAATTCAAAATTCAAAATTAATACAGCGTAAGGTTTTCAGGGATTTAGACTGGTATATCTGTTTACGCCGTGCTGTACTACAACGGAGGAATGATAAAATCATCACTAATTATAATAATTTGTATTTACAAACACTTTGAATATTTCTCTTTGCATGGTGAAATAAGAATGATTTAATAGAATTCGTGCAAAAGTGTAAATCTGCGTTACTTTATTTGCAGATTATGAGTTTTTCACGAATATCTCATAACTACATGATTATTCAACGATGAACAACGCGATCGCTCGGACAACAGCATTATTATCAACTTGTGCTTTACTACTAACAGGCTGTGGTGGTGATGGTGGTGGCAATAGCCCTGTGACAAGTTCTCCAACTAATAGTTCAAGTACCCCAAATAACACTGCAACCGATACCACGGGAACAACAGGTACATTGTCAGGTGCTATTCCCATCGGTATTGCTGTTGCACAAACTAGCAATGTGGCATTACTAGGACAAGAGGAAGTTGCTGGAGCCAAACTTGCCGAGAAATATTTCAATAGTAAAGGTGGGGTTAATGGCACACCAATTAAATTAGTTTTTCAAGATACTAGTGGTGATGAAGCTGGGGCAATTAACGCTTTTCAAACTCTCATTAACAAAGATAAAGTTATCGGTATTGTAGGCCCAACTTTATCACAGCAAGCCTTTAGTGCTGACCCCATTGGCGAACGTGCAAAAGTACCAATTATTGGCCCATCAAATACTGCTAAAGGCATTCCCGAAATTGGTGATTACGTTGCTCGTGTTTCCGCACCAGTTTCCGTTGTCGCACCTAATTCAGTGAAAGCTGCACTTAAGCAAAACCCCCAACTGAAAAAAGTCGCAGTTTTCTATGCTCAAAATGATGCATTTAGCAAGTCAGAAACGGAAATTTTTCAACAAACAGTTAAGGATCAAGGGCTGGAATTAATAACAGTCCAAAAGTTCCAAACTAGTGATACAGATTTTCAAAGTCAAGCTACCAATGCCATTAATCTCAAACCAGATTTGGTCATTATTTCTGGGTTGGCTGCCGATGGTGGAAATTTAGTCAGACAATTACGAGAACTTGGTTATAAAGGCTTAATCGTTGGTGGAAATGGTTTAAATACATCCAATATATTACCAGTTTGTAAAGCCCTTTGTGATGGTGTGTTGATTGCTCAAGCTTATAGTCCAGAACATCCAGGTGAAATTAACGCAGCGTTTCGTAAAGCCTATACTGACGAATACAAAAAAGAACCACCCCAATTTAGCGCTCAAACTTTTACAGCAGTACAGGTTTATGTCGAAGCACTCCAAACTTTAGATAAAAAGAGCAAAGTCAACAAATTACAGCTAGCAGAATTGCGGACAGAATTAAACAAACAGATACTTGCTGGAACATACAATACACCTCTGGGTGAAATTGGTTTTACTCCCATAGGTGAAGTTGTGCAAAAAGATTTCTATGTTGCCCAAATCAAGATGGAAAAAGACGGGAGCAAAGGTAAATTTACGTTTTTAAAATAATTGCTAAATGAATATCAATCTATTTTTACAGCAATTATTAAATGGGTTATCCATCGGCAGCGTCTATGCAATTTTTGCCTTAGGATATACCTTGGTTTATTCTATTTTGGGCATCATTAATTTAGCTCATGGTGCGATTTTTACCTTGGGTGCATATTTCACTTACGCACTTATGGGTGGAAATTTTGGATTTAATGGCTTGTTAGCTAATGCAGCCCTACCGATAAAATTACCATTTGCGATCGCCTTGATTTTAGGAAGTACCTTGGCGGGATTGGTAGGGGTAGTGATGGAACGGGTTGCTTTTCAACCTCTGCGCCGTCAAGGATCTGATCCTTTACTAACTGTTGTTTCCAGTTTGGGGGTAGCAGTGGTAATTGTGAATTTAATCCAGTATTTGGTAGGTGCGGAAAGTTATACATACCCTGCAAATACTTACGGTAATTTGCCACCTGCGATTAACTTTGGTAGTCCAGAAAACCCAATTCCGATTCGCAGTGTTCAGGTGGTAATTTTTACTGTATCTGTGGTAATTGTGGCAATTCTTACCTATTTCATCAATCGGACTAAATATGGGAAGGCAATGCAGGCGATCGCAGAAGATCCAACCACAGCTAGTTTGTTAGGCATTAATAGCGATCGCTTTATCATCTTAACATTCTTTATCAGCAGCTTTTTAGCAGGATTAGCAGGAACTTTAGTTGCTTCTAGTGTTAGTATTGCAGGGCCATATTTCGGCATTGCTTTTGGTTTGCGGGGTTTAGCAGTAATTGTCTTAGGTGGTTTAGGTAGTATTCCTGGTGCAGTGGTGGGAGGCTTGGTAATTGGATTAGTGGAAGCATTTGTACCCGCCGATTACTCTGGATATAAAGACGCAGTAGCCTTTGGAATTTTGTTTATTATGCTATTAGTTAGACCCCAAGGTTTACTAGGGCGGCGGTTTATTCAGAAAGTATAAAGAGACGAATTGTTATGAAAACATACACAAAACAAAAGTTAACTTTTGATCAATTTTTAGAACAGTGTCCAGAGTCAGGTTTATATGAACTTGTAGATGGAGAAATTGTAGAAGTGCGTGCAACCAGAAATCATGATGATGTAGCTGACTTTACGGCTGACTCTTTCAAAGATGAAATTAAACGTCTAAATCTGAATTACGTAGTAAAAAATACAGCAGTATTTAAAACTATAACTGCCAATGGCATAGAGCAAGGACGTAAGCCTGATGTAAGTGTCATAGATAAAGATAAATGGCGTTCAAATCGTTCTGCTTATGCTGCACTTGAAGAACCTATCCAGTTAGCTGTGGAGGTGACATCAACTAATTGGGAAGATGACTACATTGATAAGTTAGATGAATATCAATGTTTAGGTATTACAGAATATTGGATTGTAGATTATTTAGCAATTGGGCTAAGAGAGTATTTAGGAAATCCAAAAGTTCCGGCTGTATTTGTTTTTCTATTAGATGCTGAGGGAAAATATAACTGCACACATTTTAGAGGTTCAGAACAAATTGTGTCACGAACTTTTCCTGAACTGGCGCTGACAGCAGAGCAAATATTAACAGCTTAATAATTGATAAAAGTGATAGTTTAATTGAGCTTATATGGAAATACTTTAAAATAAATGGCTGATTTTTTCGCTACTTACGCTTCTTTAATTGTTTCTATGGTATTGGGGGCGCTATTAGGACTGTCACTTTACTTACCGCTAATGACAGGGCAATTGTCTTTAGCTAGTCCAGGATTTTATGCTTTAGGTGGGTATATTGCAGCAATTTTATCCACAAAAGTTTTAACTCCTAGCAGTGGTTTATTTCCCATTCCATTGTTGTTATTAGAGATGTTAATTGCGGGTATAATTTCTGGTGTATTGGGTGTAATAGTGGGAATTCCGGCGTTGAGATTGCGAGGAATTTATTTAGCGATCGCAACTATTGCTTTTGTCGAAGTTCTGCGCGTTATCTCCCTCAATCTGGATATTACAGGCGGCGCTGTCGGAATTTTTGGCATTCCTCAACCTTTCCAAACACAACTTGAGTATTTATGGATTGCTTTGCCATTACTGTTAATTAGTATGGTGCTGCTTTATCGTTTAGAACGTATCCGCGTAGGAAGGGCTTTTATCGCTATCCGCGAAGATGAATTAGCTGCGGGTGCAATGGGAATCAATCCTACTTATTACAAAGTTTTAGCGTTTACATTAGGGGCTATACTTGCAGGGGTTGTAGGTACTATTAGTGCCCACTTTCTCAATACTTGGAATGCTCGTCAAGGTACTTTTGACGCTAGTATTATATATTTAACTTTTGTTTTAATTGGTGGTTCGAGAACTTTTTTAGGGCCGGTAGTTGGTGGTATGGTATTTACAGCTTTACCAGAGATTCTGCGAAGCCTTGCTGATACTGGTGGTTTACCTAATTGGTTAGCGCAGTTTTTGCGCGATGGGAGATTAATTATTTTTGGCTTACTTATAGTAATAGGTACAATCTTTTTTCCTCAAGGGCTAATTACTCCAGATATTTTTCAAAGGAAAAAACGAACCGCAAAGGGCGCAAAAGAGTAAGATTTTTAGAGAGTTATTGCGTAAGTTTTATAATTCATAATAGTATGCAAAAATGTCACATAGTCTTCCAATAAATAACAGCAGTATTGTCTTAGAATCAAGAGCATTAACTCGCCGCTTTGGTGGTTTAGTGGCAGTAAATAATGTATCTTTTGGTGTAAATAAACATGAGATTTTTGGACTGATTGGCCCTAATGGTGCTGGCAAAACAACACTGTTTAATTTGATTACTGCTTTTATTCCACCTTCTAGCGGTAAATTAATTTATCAAGGTGCAGAAGTTTCCCAACTGCGTCCTCATCAAATTGCGGCTTTAGGTATTGCCCGTACCTTCCAAAATATCCGGTTATTTGGGGAATTATCAGCTTTAGAAAATGTGATAATTGCCCGACATTTACACACTAAAAGTAATATGATTACAGGAGTTTTAGGATTACCACCAGCGCCTCGTGAAGAATTGAAAACTAAGCAAAAAGCTTTAGACTTATTAGATTTGGTGGGATTAAGCGATCGCGCTGACGAAAAAGCCAAAAACTTTGCCTATGGCGATCAGCGGCGGCTAGAAATTGCCCGTGCTTTGGCATTACAACCGCAAATTTTACTTCTCGATGAACCTGCGGCGGGAATGAACCCCAATGAAAAGCAGCAATTGAGTGAATTTATCCGTAGCCTGCGCGATCGCTTCAATTTGACGATCATTCTTATAGAACACCATGTACCATTGGTTATGGGTTTGTGCGATCGCATTGCGGTGTTAGATTTTGGTCAATTAATTGCTTTGGGTGAACCATCTATAGTTAGAAATGATCCGGCTGTAATTGAAGCTTATTTGGGAAATGATTGAATTTATCTAGACAAAATTACCACAAATTCGTCTAAAGAATTCACTGCGATCGCGCTATCCATTAAATTTTCTAATTTTTCCACACTTTCGCTCTCAAGCCTTGCTTCTACTTCATGAGGAATTTCACCAAAGCGTCGTCGCAATACTCGTACTAACTGCCGTTGAACACCCTGCTGAAGGCCTAGCTGAATACCTCTTTGCTCAATTTCCTGATACCAAGGCGATTCTCGCAATACTGCCATATCCCACCTCATGATTTGTTGCACTAAAGGCGTGTCTAACACAAAGCTAGCAAAAAATGCCAGCAATGATTCTAATTGGTTCAGCTGTTCATCTGCTCTTAGCGCCTGTAATGCGCGTTGCACAACCGATACTTCTCCCCCTCCTCGCAGGATTGGCACAAAGGGTAACAACGATGGTAGTGGTTGCTGAAAGACTATTTCAGCATCGATTTCCCATAAATTAATCACGCGATAATCTTGAATGGCACGTAATCCTAAAAATTCCTGCTCGTAACTATTAACAATAGTTAACGTAGGTGGAGGCGGTAAAATGTTGATCAGTACTGGGTAAGTTGGCAATCGATACCGTTCTTGTGCCAAGGCAGCATAAGCTCTCATCCGTAGAGGCATCTGTGCAGTGTAACGCAGTTGTAGTTCGTTGAGTACGAGAAAATCGCCGTGAGTGGCACTGTATGCTTTCACCAACACATCTGTTTCTCGACTAATCCACTGAAATTCAGAACCGAGAATTTCTTTTGCCACGACTTCAGGACGCTGTGTCACCCATTGTACCCATGCATCTGGAGCTAAATTAATTAGTCGCTTGCTACCAATATCTGCTACTTTTGCCACAGAACGCTTAATATCTTTATCAGTAATCAATGGTACATCATAAAGATGGCAGTATTCTGGCGTTGGTTTTTAAGTTGAAGCAATGTCTACGCACTGTTTTAAGAAATGTATGATTGATGTATGTTAGGTTTTGAATCAACATTTCTGGATGTAAACTGCCGATGAAAGCCGATAGTAAACCAAATTATACAATTTTAGAAGTTCAAGAACTTGATGTAAATTATGGCGGTATCCAAGCTCTCAAAAAGATTAATTTAATTATTCAAAAAGGCGAAGTAGTTACTTTAATTGGTGCTAATGGTGCTGGTAAAAGTACTACACTCCGCGCCATAAGTAAAGTAGTTAATCCTAAGAGTGGTGTAATTATCTATAATGGACATAATATTACCCGCCGCCAAACTCATGAGGTTGTACAACTTGGTATTGCCCATTGTCCTGAAGGACGCAGAGTGTTAGCGCGGCAAACAGTATTTGATAATTTACTTTTGGGTGCTTATATTCGCTCTAATCAAGCCGAGATCAAAGCAGATATTCAGCGCCAATTTGAGCTATTTCCCCGTTTATCACAAAGACGCAATCAACTAGCAGGAACTCTTAGCGGTGGTGAACAACAAATGTTAGCGATCGCACGTGCTGTCATGAGTAAACCACAACTCTTACTTTTAGACGAGCCTAGCTTAGGTTTAGCACCTGCGATCGTCCGGGAAATCTTCTCAATTATTGAAAATCTCCGAGCTACAGGCGTGACTATTTTGTTAGTTGAACAAAACGCGAATTTGGCGCTACAAATTGCCGATCGCGGTTACGTTCTAGAGGCTGGTTCTATAACTTTAACAGGTGCAGCATCAGAATTGATTAGTGATGAGCGGGTTAAAAAAGCTTATTTAGGGTGATGATTATAGTAGAGTAATAATCCAATAGATTTCTTATGACCTGGATTAGTGTCGATGAAATAAAACGTGATTTATTAGGCTATCTTCAGCGCGTTGAAGCTGGGGAAACTCTTATAATTATACGTGGTGGAAAGCCAATTGCTGAAATTAAACCGACGTTAAAAACACCTAATATCTCTAGACCATTCGGACTCTGTACAGGAGAGTTTATTGTACCCGATGATTTTGATGAACCACTGCCAGAGAATATTATAAGTGAGTTTCAGGGTAAATAAAACTACTACTAAATACCCATATTTTCCTGTGGTTTATTAGTAGCGATACCTTCTCTACGAGACACTACGCGAACGGTGTCCATAGCCAACGCCGTTTGTCAAATATACCTAGTTAAAATTTTAAACGATAATGATTGTTGTATGTAAAAAATTAGGAAGTACAAGCAGATGGTAAAATCACCAACTAAACCCCTAACTTTAGAAGAGTTTTTGAAACTATCAGAAACAAAACCTAGCTCAGAATACATCAACGGTCAAATTATTCAAAAGCCAATGCCACAAGGAAAACATAGCAAATTACAGGGTAAGTTAGTCACAGGTATAAATGAAGTAGTTGAAAGTCGAAAGATTGCCCTAGCTTTTCCAGAACTGAGGTGTACTTTTGGCGAACGCTCAATTGTTCCTGATGTAGCTGTGTTTGCTTGGGAACGGATTCCTATAGATGAGCGTGGAGATGTCGCTAATGTCTTCAAGACATATCCAGACTGGACGATTGAGATTCTTTCGCCGGATCAAAGCCAGACTAAAGTAACGGGAAATATTCTACATTGTTTAAAACATGGTAGTCGCTTTGGTTGGCTGATTGATCCAGATGAGCGTTCTGTTTTAGTTTATCCGCCAAAGCAGCAACCAGAACTTTTACAAGAAGAACAAGAAATATTACCAGTTCCCGATTTAGTTAGCAGTTTTCAGTTAACTGTAGGGCAACTATTTGGATGGTTGAAGTTGTAGGAACATAGAATAATGGGTTTTAAACTTAAAGATGTCATTCCTTGGGGACGTTCGATGGAAGAATACGTTAAGATGTTTGACTTAACTCCTGAAGAACTAAGGTTAACTATACTCGATTGCGCTGGTGGCCCTGCTAGTTTCAATGCGGAAATGACTGCTCAAGGATACAAGATTGTTTCTTGCGATCCAATTTATCAATTCACAGCAGATGTAATTAGTAACCGCATTGAAGATATTTATCAAACAGTTATAGATGGTGTTAAAGCCAACCGAGAAGATTATGTTTGGCAGAATATCCAGTCGCCTGAACAGATGGGTCAAATTCGTATGGCAGCGATGCAAAAATTTGTGGCAGATTTACTTTTAGGAATTAATGAAAAGCGTTATATAACAGATGAATTACCTGTCTTGCCTTTTGAAACACATCAGTTTGATTTAGCTTTGTGTTCCCACTTATTATTTACTTATTCCGATCAGTTTTCAGAACAATTTCATCTGGCATCAGTTTTAGAGATGTGCCGAGTTGCCAAAGAGGTACGCATTTTTCCACTCTTAAAAATATCCGGTGAAGCATCTCCTCACCTGAAGCCAGTTATCAATGAACTACAACAACGCCATTATTCAGTGGAAATCAAGCAAGTACCTTATGAATTTCAGAAGAATGGCAACCAAATCTTGCGTATCAATTCAATGTAAGATTTAAATTTTGTGTCTGCTAATACTTGGGAATTTATGATTGAAGCTGATTTAGAGAATTTTGTCTAGCTCTAGGTTGACACCCATGAGCAACCCTGTAGCTCTACCTGATGTTGCAGCCAAACCAGAACTATTATAACTAATTTATACTGATAACTTTTCCTAATCATTATTATTATTAAATATTATTACGATTTTGTCATAATATATTAATATTTGTAGCCCTCTTGCAGATATCTATTATTTGTTTAGCGGCGAATTCTATTCACCGGAATCATTAAACCCATGAGTCAAATAGTCTGGATAGCAAGACACGCTAACCGCCTCGACTTCGTAAACCCCGATTGGTTTCTCACTGCCGAACGACGCTACGATCCACCCTTGTCTGATGATGGTATGCTTCAGGCACAGCAGTTAGCTAGACGTTTGAAAAAAGAAAATATTGGCCATATTTTCGCTTCCCCTTTCCTGAGAACTGTACAAACTGCAAATGCAGTTGCAGAAATGCTCAAATTGCCAATCAAACTCGAAACAGGCTTGAGTGAATGGCTAAATCCAGTTTGGATGACAGAAGAACCCGAAAGACTCTCAACTCGAGCCTTAGCAGAGTTATTCCCCAGAATTGACACCAGCTATACCTCGCGCATCGCTGCTAAATATCCTGAAACTCACGAAAAAGTGCGAGAACGTTCTGGGCAAACTGCGAGATGTTTAGCTACTGAGTTCTTTCCAGAGGATATCCTGCTAGTGGCGCATGGTGCATCTGTGTTGGGCGGGGCAATGGGGCTAGTGGGGGAAATTGCCAAAACAGAGGTCAAGGCTTCCTTGTGTTCCCTGGTAAAAGTGGTACGCCAAGACCCAGAGTGGTTATTAGAACTAACGGGAGATACTTCGCATTTAACCCACATAGAAGAAGTTATTCGATTTGCTTAAACCTTTGATAGAGATTTGCGTTCATGGCTTCTGGTACGTTGGGTATATCCTACAAAAAAAGTAATTAATTCGCGAATAAGTTCTATGACATTGTTACTAGCAGGAGACATCGGCGGTACGAAAACTATTCTGCGATTGGTTGAAACATCAGATTCACCAACTTTACATACTATTTATCAGGAAAGTTACCACAGTGCTGATTTTCCCGATTTAGTACCCATAGTGCAGCAGTTTTTGGTCAAAGCTAATACACCAATACCAGAAAAGGCCTGTTTTGCGATCGCCGGACCTATTGTCAAAAATACTGCCAAGCTAACCAATTTAATCTGGTTCCTAGATACCGAACGTCTACAACAAGAATTAGGTATCTCGCATATTTCTTTGATTAACGACTTCGCCGCCGTTGGCTACGGTATTTTAGGTTTACAAACACAAGACTTGCACACGTTACAAGTTGGCAAATCTCAACCCGAAGCCCCCATTGGCATTATTGGTGCTGGTACTGGTTTAGGACAAGGATTTTTAATTAAACAAGGAAACAATTATCAAGTTTTTCCCTCAGAAGGTGGACACGCTGACTTTGCCCCTCGGAACGAGATTGAGTTTCAACTGTTGAAATACCTGCTGGGTAAACATGATATCCAGCGCGTTTCTGTAGAACGTGTGGTTTCTGGGATGGGAATTGTGGCAATTTACCAATTTTTGCGCGATCGCAAATTTGCCGCCGAATCACCAGATATTGCCCAAATCGTCAGAACTTGGGAACAAGAAGCGGGACAGGAAGAGAAAAGCGTTGATCCTGGTGCTGCTATTGGTACAGCTGCATTGCAAGGTAGCGATCGCCTCTCGGAACAAACTTTGCAATTATTTATAGATGCTTATGGTGCAGAAGCCGGTAATCTCGCCTTGAAACTCCTACCTTACGGAGGCTTATACATCGCTGGCGGAATTGCGCCCAAAATCTTGCCCTTAATTCAAAACAGTGGTTTCTTATTAAATTTCACCCAAAAAGGGAGAATGCGCCGCCTCCTGGAAGAGATCCCCGTGTATGTAATCCTCAATTCGCAAGTCGGCCTAATTGGTGCTGCTTTATGTGCTGCTAGGTTATAACAGCTAGCATCATCAGTGAGATCGGCATCTCAAAAGGTAAAACTTATGACAGTTAAAAGTCTGCTGCCACTAATCGCCGCCACCATTGTCTGTGGTGGCTCTATTTTGGTGGAAGCGCGTCCAGTCAAACCTCCGGTGGCTGTTGTCAAACCAACAGTTTCTCAACCCGTGCAGCCACAATGGAAATTGTACAACGCTCCCGATGGACGCTTTAGTATTTTGATGCCAGGAAACCCCAACAGAAATACCGAATACCAAAAAACTTACATGGGGGAAATTACCTTAGAAATATTTGTCGCTCAACCACCAAAACAGCAAGTAGCATACATAGTTGCTTACAATGATTTTCCTTATAGTTATGGTCAAATGGCTGATCCCCAAGTTGTACTTAATAATGCACGGGATATGGCTTTAAAGACTACGAAAAGTAATTTAATTAGTCAACGAAACATTCGTAGTTCTAATAATCATCCTGGCAAAGAAATTGAGTATATTAATTCTGGAGGGAAAATCACTAAAAGTAGAATGTATGTTGCCGAAGGCAGATTATATCAAGTAATGGCAATAACTACAAAAAAACAGCAGAAGACATTAGCTAAAACTATTAATGGGTATTTAAATTCCTTCCATGTAGTTTTGAAAAAGTGAAATAACTCTAACATCGGGAGAATCCCAATTTATAAGGTGGGTTTGATATAACTTAACGTGAGTTCGATGAACCTCTCCCTCTCCGAAACGGAAAGAGAGGAGCAACGAAAAATTAAGCTTTTTGCTCCCCTCTCCGACACGGAGAGGGGCTAGGGGAGAGGTCAAATAACACTTGTCGAACTCACGTTAACTTATATTATTTGGAATGCTCTCGTGAAATTGAGGCTTCCGTTACCTCCGCGTGGAAAGGCTAGTACCGCAAGTCTGAAATAGCGGCAGAGCCGTCAGGAGCAGCATTTCCAGCCGGAGGCTGTAAACGAGATTTGAAAAGGGTTTTAGCTTAAGTTGACACCAATGAGCATTGCTGTGCCCTGACGACAGATGTGGTTCAAATACATGAAAACTGCTGTAATTTATCCATCAATTATTTATTGACTGACAGACTATAGCGGTTCTTAATTGCATAGAATACAGACTATTTGTAAGGGCACAGCAATGCTGTGCCCTATTGTGTATTGCATCCAAACGAGAACCGCTATACTACTGTATTGTTGTACTTCTATTTAGAAGTTGTAACCAATTCCTAATAGTATTCCTACATCAGTATTATCGACAAAAGCAGCATTTGCACTACCCGTTAGTGTAAATTTAGAACCGAGAGGAACATCTACACCACCAGTTAGCAGTAATCCAAAATCAGTATTGTTATTAGCGGCAATAGCTACACCAGCACCCACATAAGGAGATATAGAAAATGTTTCCTGACCCACTGAACCTGCTGTGCTAGGAGACCAATCCAAAGTAACGGGAACCAGAAACAGTGTATTGTTCCCAAATATTACCGATGGTCGCACTGAGATATTACGTGTCAGACCAACTTTGCTAATCACTGCAAAGTTACCCTCGCCTAAAGCTGTACTGTCTCCGGTCAAACCAATGTTACCAGCAACTCCGACATAGCTTCTGCCACCACGAGTAGCTCTACCTACTGTGACATCAGGCGTACCATTATTTCCTGTTGGCGGTTGATTTAACTGACTGATGTTAACATCAGGCGGGATCAGGACTTGGTTAATTGCATGGATAATACCATTGCTAGCTTTAACATCCGCCTGGAGTACTCTGGCATTATTCACCGAGACTTGATTGTTGGCGCGATCGATTTGAATATTTACAGGTTTTTCTTCAACGGTTTCCAGTTTCCCAGACGAGAGTTGACTAGCAGTTACCGCACCGGGAACCACATGATATCTCAAAATTTTAATCAATGCTTCTTTATTCTCTGGTTGCTGTAACTGTTGTAAAGTAGCAGCAGGCAAAGCCGCAAATGCTTGATCGGTGGGAGCAAATACTGTATAAGGGCCTGGCTGTTGAAGAACATCTGCTAGACCCGATGTCTTTAATAAAGAAGTCAGAGTTGTAAAAGAACTACTGGATGCAGCAAGAGAAACAATATCAGTACTGGTTGGAGTTCCAGCGACAACATACTGACTAGCTGGAAGATTGCTAGCAATGGGTTGCAGCCTTCCCTGCTTAACTAAAGCTTGATATAATAGCGCCGCCGCTTCAGCACGAGTTAAAGACTGTTGCGGATTAAGTTGTTTCACATCCGGGTAATTCACAACAAGATTACCTAGTGTCGCTGCTGCCACACTATTAACAGCATAGTTGGGGATAGCTGAAGCGTCGTTGTAGTAACTACTGAGAGTATTAGCATCGCCACCAGACAAACCCAAGCCACTACTTAAAGAAACAATCCCCTGCACTCTGGGAATTTCTTGATTTGGTTTAAACACGTTGCCAGGATAGCCTGCCAAAAATCCAGTTTCGTAGGCGTTTTGAATTGCAGAAGCAGCCCAGTAGTTAGCAGGAACATCACTAAACCCACCTGGACTTAATTGCCGAACTCGATTTTGGTTACTGAAAGCTTTTTGAATCAAGGCGGCAAATTCAGCACGAGTCACAGGTTGATTTGGCCGATAACTGCCATCAGGGAAGCCAGCAATTATGTTATTGTCAGCCAGGGTTTGAATGAAAGGACGCGCCCAATAATCTGAGGAGACATCAGACAAGTTAACTGTTGAAGTCGGTGCTGGTGTCGCAGGTGGGGTAGTGGATGGGGTAGTAGATGGAACAGTAGTTTGAGATGAAGCTGGGGCAGAAATTACAATGGGAGATATTGTAGCAGCCGTCATTCCCAGAACTAGGAAAGCAACTTTTGTTGATGACCAACGAAACAAACTAGACATGGAAATATCCTCTTTTCAATTTCTTCGGTTGACTATTGGAAAATACTGGATTCAGGGTTAAGTAAATACAAATATCCAGATGATTATTTGGTTTGCCTCGATATAAAACCCGTTTGACAAGCTCAATGCATCATGATTTTTAGCAAGATTTAAGAAATAAAACGTGTCTTGGTAATATAATTTATTATTAGTCTTTGATCAAGACTATGCAACTAACTCAAGACTAGACTTTGAGGAAAAACTTTCACTCTTTAGATAGTTGTCACTGACGGAAAATTTGCAAATTCTAGACCAAAAATTAGCGATCGCAATCAAAAATTTCGAGCCTGATTGTGCTAAATTCTTTGGCTAAGAATTAAGTTGTTTGCAAAAGACGATTTTATAAAAAAGAATCCAAAGATAAACTAGGACTTGGAAAAGATGTCTCATCTGTATCAATCTGGCTCACAACTCCTCTGGAACTAGGGCAACAAATCCGGTTTTTAACCCACGCTTGAACCCTGCTTTTTCATAGAAGTGCAAAGTCTCCTCGCGCTTTGAGCCACTCAGAAGCATCACTTTATAACACTGTTGCTGCCATGCCAAAGTTAAGGCATAATGCAGTACTTGCGTACCTAATCCCTGTCGTCGATAATTGGGGTGAGTGACTACATTTTCAATAATGCCGTATGAACGTGCGCCACGAGTCAAGTTGGGAACAATAGTTAAGTTACACGTTGCGACTATCTGGTTATCTACATCAGCCACAATGTAATAAGCTAAACCACATCTAGTTTGCATATCCAAAATTCATATCACTCTTGTGGGGTGGGCATCTTGCCCGCCCTAATTATGCAAGTTGAATGTGAAACAGCTTACAAACGGGGATCGTTTAAAATCGCATCCCAAATGGATTGTAAAACATCATCAGCCGGTAGAGGGGCATCGATGGGGTTTAGGTGGTGATACAACGCCAGAAGTTGAGGAAGTTCGTCACGCCTAATCAGGCGAACGGTAATTATAGGTTTAGACAAAAACGTAATTACGCCAGGAAGTATGTTTGAAAATTTCAAATCAGGACTTATGCAAAATAATAAAAAACGAACCGCAAAGTACGCAAAGTCCGCAAAGGGATAAGAGTTTTAGAGAGTTATTGCGTAAGTCCGATAAATATCAAAATCATGGGAATGTTAATTCAGTGCGAACAACTCCAGCACGTTCATGACGGGCTAGCAGTTTAACTGTGCTACCTTGGGGCACACGCACCACCCATTCCACCTTTGCCCGATCCTTGGTAGGATCGCTGTGCCGTCTAATGGGAGTTGAAGGCTTGTAGGCTCGTCCCTCTAATTGACCTAACTCTTCACGGGGTTTACCCGTTACTAAAGTTCCCCCAGGAGGCAGTTCAATTTCACAGATACAGCCCCGCACCAGCTTTTTTTCTAAGGCTTTTTGGGTGACATTGGTGGGCAACCAGCCTGTGTTATGCACAACCAATCGTACCTGATAAGTATCATCACCCAATTTGTGGACACTGGCTTCGTAAATCTCTAAACGAGGAGATATTAACAAGTGCCAAACTAGCCATTCTGGGAAAAGGGCTATTTCTTTCTCCAAAAACTCAGGGGGTGGATTTGTCCAAGCGTACATGGTATCCCAGCCGCCTAGTTCAATCTGACCGAGTTGGGGATGCTGGAAGGGATACCAATCTACATAGCCCTTACCTGCAAGTTTTTCATCGTTCCAGTGCAGCATCTTCAAGTCATCTTCTACAGGGTGTTCTCGCTGCCAATCGATGTATTTATAATCATTAATTCCAGCTTGGCGTTGCGGACTCCAGACTTCTACTGTCCAGGCAAATAGACCTTGATATTCATAAGCCCAGTCGTCAAATGTACCTGTAATTACGTCTTTGGGGTCATAGCGAAAATCATGAAAGGCTGAGATAGCTGGATATTGGGTGAGTTCAGTACCCTTAGCGCCAATACGTTGATAGGTGCGGAGGTCATTAACGGGGAATTCATCGTCGCTGAGGTGGGTGTAGGGACGGATGAAAACACCGCTAAAGGTATGAAAGGCGATCGCTCCTGTAATATTAGGATGTGTAGTGATAAATTGAACTAGCGATCGCACTTCTGTTTCAGATGTAGGATAGGGGCCAGACCCAAATTGCTCAGATTCTTGCCGCCACAAAAATGGAAAATTCCGGTTTAAATCTAGCCCTTCTTTAGAACGCTGAATTTTTATCTGAACTCCGTCGTAATTTTTGATATTTCCTTCTGGTAGTACGCGATAATACTGACCACCTGTTTCTGTGGGTTCGCGTCGCACCAGCAGGCGAGGTTCAGTTGGACAAACTTTCCAAGCCCCATTATCATCAGAGATTCGCATCAGTAAAATCCGACCATCGCCATCGATATCTTCCATCACTAACCCGTCGTTGCCTTCCTCATCATGGGGATAGGGACGAGTACCAGAGCGAATAAATTTTGGTTTGTCAGCCAATGCCAATTCAGCACCATCAGGATTAACACGGGGGCAAATGTAAAAGGTGCGAGTGTCCAAACAACGGGTAATTTCTGGGTGAGTACCGTAAGCTGTAACTAACGTTTGCAAAAGATATAGACAAACACTTGACGGTGCTAATTCAGTGGCGTGGATGTTGCCATCAACCCAGAGGGCAGGTTTTTCTTGATGTGCGCCAGTGGCAAAGTTGGTAACTGTTAATAGCCAGATGTCACGTCCTTCGTAACTCTTGCCAATACTTTCTATGCGTACTAGTTGGGGAAATTCTTCAGCATAACTGTGCAGAATACGTGTTAAGTCTTCATAACGATAGTATTTATCAAACCGAACATCTGGCATAATAAACCCCTGAATACGAATTATTTTAAACCTATTGCCGTTTTAATTCTTGTATCAATAACTGACAGCGCTTACTAGCTTCTCTAGCTTGTTGTCTGAAGTGTTTAGCTTGTTCTCGATCTGTCAAACACACTTCAGTTGCTTTTTTACTAAATTTTACAGCTTGGCTACTGAGTTCTTTGATCCGAGTTTTTAATTCTTCAATTGTTTTCATTATCTACTCCAATTCTGAGATGATGATTTCTAAATTTTCGACTTCTTCATAAAGTCTATCTGCTCGACTAGCCAACAAACTAGCATCGTCAAAATCATTGTTCTCTATTGCTCTATCATGAGCTTCATATAACTCTTCAATAATCTTATGTAGTTCTGCGTAAGAGGATGTTTTAAAAGTCATTTGCTCGGTAGCAAAACGTTTTAGATCCCCCTAAATCCCCCTTAAAAAGGGGGACTTTTAGAGACTTTGCCCCCCTCTTTTTAAGGGGGGTTGGGGGGATCAATAAGTGCCTAAAATTACAGCCACCCACTTTTAAAACATCCTCTAAGCTTTAAGTAATGTATTTCTTGTTTCTGATTTCATATTTATTTTTAATCTTCACTCCTAGCATAAACTTTCAGACCACAGCGAATTCATACAATTTTTGTATTTTTTGTATGTAATTAGACGATTTTACTGAGGTTATTGAGCTTTTTAGAGAGGTGAAGCTAAAAATAAGTATCTAGCTAATTTTATGGCTGAAATAGAAGTTTCAAAGGATTAATTAGGTTTACCTGTAATTGTAAAGGCTGCCCAGTAGTAAGGATGGTTATAAAGAATTTTATCTGATGCCATTTTACTATTTCTATATAGTTGTGTTGCTAAATAAGTTTGAATTCTTACTTCCTCTGGATGCAGATTATTTAAGATATCTTCATACCATTTTGTCAGTTCTCCAGCAGTTAGTTCTTTCAGCCATTGTGTTGCTTCAGCTAAAGCAGTAACGGCTGATTTATTTGGCTGTAATCGTCGGTAAAACTCGATCATTACCAAAGCACTAGCCGAAGATTCTACACTCCAGAGAGTACTCACTACATGAGGTACGCCCTGACTGACAAAACCACTCGCTAAACT
This sequence comes from Nostoc sp., assembly GCF_036916985.1. Lineage (GTDB taxonomy): Bacteria > Cyanobacteriota > Cyanobacteriia > Cyanobacteriales > Nostocaceae > Nostoc. The sequence goes on along the minus strand of NZ_JBALFD010000014.1, from coordinate 81,102 downwards.
CACGTATTCGCTACTGGTGTAGTTGTTAGCAATTAAATTTTCACAGGCAGAGAGGGTAATAAGGTTGTAACTTGTGAGATTTTGTTGGTAGATTTCATCTAGTGTAAGTCTATCTTCACCTGCTAATGCTAATTCTGATTTTTTAGGTTCAACTAAATTATTAGTGACATGACCCGTAAAATGTAAGATGTTGTAATTCTCAGATAAAGCATTTACAACAAGGCTTTTTGTAGCTTCTGCTCCCTGGATTCGTTGGATATTATTGAACATCTGACTAACAATTTCAGATTCCAGTTTGGCAAATTTAAGCGGCGGATAAGCTGTACTCTCAGGATGTTCAACACTGAGCAATAACTTATTTTGCCACTGCCAAATATCCTCAGTTCTGATTGATAAACCTATTTGGGCATTAGGTAAATAAGTGACGGTGAAATTTGATTCCACATTCGGTAATTCTTCGCTATTTTCAGAAGAGAGATGGAAAAGTGTATGAATGGGCAATCTGTATAAGTCACGGTGAGGAATTAAAACCAGTTGGGTGATGCCTTCGAGTTCCTGGGCAATTGTGGAAATATTCAGGATTTCATACAGTTGCAACAGCTTTTCTTCCATCTCAACTCGCCAAGGATGGTGACTTTTACTTTCTTTATCTTGGGCTATACTGCGATATTCTTGGTATTTTTGATGCCAATCTTCTAACCAAGTTTCAAATTCAATTAGGCGTTGTACTGCTTCGGGTAGGGGCAATTCATTTAGACGAATAGCATCTTCTCCTAAAGATACCCCCCCAACATCTTGCATCGGTGTAAAGAGCAGAATCGGTGATGGTGCTTGATCTTTGAGGATAAAAGTCTGTAGAGCAACTGGACTAATATGCCAGTAAATAATTGCTGTTGTGGGATTAAATAGTTGTTGAATTGCATCATAATAAGGCGAATAAATATGATCATTCCAGCCATAAAGTAGCCAGTTTAAACAAGTATTTTTGCCTTGTTCGGCAATTTCCCAAGCTTCTACTAGATCACCAGACTCGACGGCTAAATCTACTGCCAATTGATCGAAGCCTGCAAATTTCAAAGCTAGTTGTTTTTTACTTTCATCTGAGCGAGTTTCTTCACTCAGTAATTGTCGCAATAAATCTGTACCGCGTTGCAGTAATTCTGGAATTTGTGTCGTTTGTCCCAAACCCATCAGCACTTTGCTTAGAGATTGCAAAACCTCTAAGTGCAACTGGGGAAAATATTCTAGTGTGAGGGTTAATAGCGCCTGATGGTACTCAGACGCGGCTTTGCGCCAATAATCGCGGGGATTGGGGTGTTTTTTGCCTTGGTCGTAATAAGTATTAGCGATCGCAAAATGCAATCTACCCCAACCTTCTGGATGGGTATCTGTCCGCAGATGCTTTAAACCTTCCTCGTAGCTGGCTAATTTTCCTTCGTAGCCGCCCTGTAGTAAGGCGGGATTGGTCGCTGTGATACTACTCGATAAATTCCGCAATTCGTCAGAGTTTACTAAATTACCGATCGCAGTTCCCCGACCAATCCAAGCTTCCCAATAATCTTGTTTAATTTGCAAAGCGTTGTCATAACAAGCGATCGCTTCGGCAAATTGTTCTAAATAAAACAATGCTACTGCCTGATTATACCAAGCTAGGTGGAAGTCGGGTTTAATGGCGATCGCTTGCCGATAGGAGGCGATCGCTTCTTCTCTACGTCCTAAGTTGTCTAATGCTATACCCCGGTTGTACCAAGCTAAGTAGAAATCAGCTTGAACTGACAGGGCTTTATCCCAGGAGGCGATCGCTTCTGACCATCTTCCCAAATTAAACAGCACTACACCCCTGTCTATCCAAACTTCGTGGTACTCTGGGTTAATTTCTATAGCTCTGTCGTAAGATATAATCGCCTCGGCAAATTGTTCGCTGACAGCTAGGGCGATGCCTCGGTGATACCAGTTTTCCTGGTCTTCTGGTTCCAGATTCAGGGCTTGGTCATAACTAGCAATAGCTTCTGGTAGCCAACCTAATTTCAGCAGTGCCAAACCCTTGCTAGCCCAAGCTTCTTGGTAGTCTGGCTTAATTTCTATAGCTTTATCAAAAGAAGCGATCGCTTCTTCAAAATACCCTAATTCTCCGAGAGTTCCACCCCGGTTGTACCAAGCTTTGTAGAAGTCTGGTTTCAATTCTATGGCTGTTTCATAAGACGCTATCGCTTCTTCAAAACGCTCTAAATGGAACAGCGTTAAGCCTCGGTTAAACCAATATTCTGAAAATTCGGGCTGCATTGCAATGGCTTGGTCATAGGATGCGATCGCGCCTAACAAATCACCTGTTTTCGCTTGGCTTAGACCTTGGTAAAACCACCCTTGAGCATGGGTAATCGGATTATCGCCATGTCGCTCAATACTAGCAGAGGAATTGCTACTTTGAACTGCCAAATCCGAAGCAAGTTGCTGGACTAAATTGGTACTTTGATCCAACCTTACCCACAACTCATCTAAGGTATTAGCTACATTTGGCTCTAAATTCGTCAAAGTATTATCCCAGGTTTCCACCGAGGAAGACGTTGCTAATTCAGTCTTTTGCCTAGTGGAAAGGAGATTTGCTGGTGTTGTAATTTGAACAACTTCTTCATCGCCGAACCTCAGTTGGGCTAAGGAAGTGATTGAATCTTCCAGTGGGGGGAGAGGAACGTTTTCAGATATTGTGGTTTGGGCGTTTTCCCCTTCATACTCCAATACCAGTTCCTCTAAATTTTCCGGTAATCTTTCCTCAAAAGAGACATTTTGAGGTGCTGACGTGATTGGTTCAACATCTGGCACATCATATTCCCATAATTGTTCGCCTAAGCTACGGATTAGCTCTTGTCCAGGGGAACTTGGGATAATAATTTCTTCATTTGTGGTGATCTCTACAAATTCTGGCTCATCATACTCCCATAACTGTTCGCCTAAATTGCGGATTAGTTCTTGCCCAGGAGTTATTTCTACAAACTCTGGCTCATCATACTCCCATAACTGCTCGCCCAAATCGCCGATCAGTTCTTGCCCAGGAGTTATTTCTCCGTCATCTTGTGGCTGATTGTCCTGATACTCTATTTCTGTGGGTAAATTTTGCATTAGCCGAATGCCAATGTCATAAGCAACATCTCCAATTCTGCCAACACCAAGTTCCCCTAATTGCACCATCTGTGTTGCTAAAAGAGGATTTGGTGTAGGTGAAGCTAGCAAGCTTTCACCAAACATCACCAACCAATCTATCCAGCGTTCAGCTGGAATGCGATTTTCAACCCGTTGCAGATACCTCAATGCCCACTGTCGTCCTCGTGCTTGATGCACGCCTTCTAACAATTGGATAAACAATTGTTCCAGATCCGCATTGGTTAGTTCTGGTAGTATTCCCACCAGATTGCGTCCTCTCACACCCTTGAGAGAAGTAGTCTGTTTACTTGCAATGAGGCGCTTTAAAAACCTTTTAAGCGACTGCGATATCCGCCTGAGCATCTGCCACACTCTTGGATTTTGTTTTTCTAGATTGTAGCCATCGTTGTGTTAAAAAAATCATCAATTACGTAAAAATCCATTAGATTCGGACAGCGCTTCCGTAGCAGGTTAGCAAAAAATATACAAATCTTCAAGAGCATAGCATTACAACGTTACAATTCCCAGATTTAACTCTTGAGTTTTGGCCCTGACAATTTTAGATTTTAGATTTTAGATTTTAGATTCTTTATGGTTCATGCCTAACTAACATCCCGCTACGCGTTTTCAACCTTCGGAGGTTACACAAATCCAGAATCCAAAATCTTCCAGCTGCATCTGTTTATCGATGGGGTCAATCGAAAATTTAAAATCCAAAATCCAAAATCTCTTGACTCTGCCATTAATTTTCTGTTTGCTCTGTAGTCGATTCACCACCGGGATATAATTGGCTAATCAATGCCTGGACAAGCACTTGTGGGTCATCTGTTTCAACGGCAAGCTGTTGAGCAATCTGCTGGCGTAAGTTTTCATCCTCCTGTAACATCACAAACAACTCTTCTAGGGTGACAGTTTGGTATTCTCCCTCCGGGGGGTTCTCTGGCGTATCTCCTAACTCTGATACTGGGTTAGTTGGCTCAGAGGGCAAATTTATGCTAACTGTATCTGGCCCGGCATATTCCCAAATGGGTTCGCCTGGATTGCGTGTCAACAACTGCATCCCAATACTATAGGCAACATCTCCGATTTCTGGGATGTCCAATTCACCCAGTTGCACTAACCGCGCAGCCATTTCATTGTTGGGTGTAGGTGATGCAAGCAATCTGTCGCCAAAGCGCCCTAACCACTCAACCCAGTCTTCAGTTGGGATACGATGTTCAATATTATGCAGCCACTTTCGCGCCCATGCTTCGCCTCGTGCTTGATGAACTCCTTGCAACAGTTCGTTAAAGAGAAATTCCAGATCCGTATCGCTTAGGGGTGGCGCTGGTTCCTTTTCCACATTCCCCCTAGATTTGGAGGCAGTCTGTTTTCCACCAAACAAGTTCTGAAAAAGCTTTTTGAACCATTGAAATAGCCGCTTGAGCATCTGCTGCACCATCGAATATTGCTTATCCTAAGATTGTAGCGATCGCACTGGACTATGGCGTTAGTTCAGTCAATAAAACGTATAGAGGGAACTGGGGATTGGGGACTGGGGATTGTTGTGCAAATACTGTTCGGTTAAGGCAAGAGACGCAATGAATTGCCGTCAAGACAAAAAACTGATTATTGTAGAGACGGCGATTTATCGCGTCTTTGTGATGATTTATCGCGTCTTTGCGATCTAGAATTTTCATCAAAAAACCTTAACCGAACCGTATTGCCTATTGTGCTACCACCAAACACTGAGTAGATAACACCCTCTTTGTGTCTGGGTTGAGGCGAGAATAACTTAGTTGAATAAGTTGCTTTAGTTTACTAATAATCTAGAAGTATATCCCGATTGAAGTGATCTAAATAACTTTAACCTCAGTAAAAATCGGCATTATGAGTATTATCGTCTTTGGCAGTATAAATATAGACTTGGTAGCAACAACACCCCGATTGCCAGTCGCAGGAGAAACGTTGCTAGGAGAAGATTTTTTTAAAGTTTCGGGAGGGAAGGGAGCCAATCAAGCCGTAGCGTTAGCGAAATTGGGCATTCCTACTCAGATAGTGGGGCGTGTAGGTGCAGATGATTTTGGAACGGAACTTGTTAACAATTTGCAAGCAGCTGGTGTGCAGACTGATAACATTTTTGTGGATAAAACTGTTAGTTCTGGAGTCGCAATCATCACCGTGAGTCATACTGGTGAAAATCAAATCGTCGTTATTCCTGGTGCAAATGGGAGTGTAAATCAAGAAGATGTAGAGCGATTATCCCACCTTTTACCAACAGCTACAGCAATACTTTTACAACTAGAAATTCCGATCAATGCCGTAGTTGCTGCTGCTAAAGCTGCAAAAGGTGCAAACATAAAAGTAATTTTCGACCCAGCACCCACACAATCTAATTTACCAGATGAACTGTATCCATTAGTAGACATTATCACACCAAATGAAGTTGAAGCAGCGCAGTTGGTGGGTTTTTCTGTGGATGGAGAGGAACAAGCAGCCAAAGCAGCTGCGGTTTTGTTAGAACGGGGTGTGAAATGTGCGATCGTCAAACTGGGTTCTAAAGGTGTTTTTTGTGCCACTCCTAAAGAAAAGTTTTTTGTACCCGCGTTTTCAATTCATGCAGTAGACACAGTAGCCGCAGGTGATGCTTTCAATGGCGGTTTAGCTGCGGCACTTTTTGAAGGACTTTCTTTACATCAGGCAGTTATTTGGGGTGCAGCCGCAGGTGCTTTGACGGCGACAAAGCCAGGCGCACAAACTTCTTTACCAGATAGGTTTATATTTGATGCATTTCTTAAGGAAAGGGGATTGGGGACTAGGGACTAGGGACTGGGGACTAGGGACTGGAAAACAACTCTTACCTTAATACCCAATACCCAATCCCTATTTACCAATATCTTCATTCCAAAGTTCAGGGTTAGTTTCAATAAACTCACTCATAATTTGTTCGCATTCGTCAAGATTAAGATCAATTACTTCCACACCATGAGATACCATAAATTCTTTAGCACCAGGAAAAGTTTTGGATTCTCCAGCGATGACTTTTTTAATGCCAAATTGTACCACTGCCCCAGCGCACAGGTAACACGGCATTAAAGTTGAATAAAGTGTTGTCCCTCTATAGCTGCCAACTCTTCCAGCATTGCGGAGACAATCGATTTCGGCGTGGGTAACAGGATCGGCATCTTGCACGCGTTTATTGTGTCCTCTGCCGAGAATTTTGCCATCTTTAACGAGAACCGAACCAATAGGAATTCCACCTTCTTGTCTGCCTTGTTTTGCTTCTTGAATAGCAGCTTCCATAAACTCATCCATATAATTCTCCTTTTATGACAAAACAACTTGTATTAATGGATCATGATGGCGGTGTAGATGATTATCTAGCAACTATGCTGCTGTTGACGATGGATCATATAGAACTTCTTGGTGTTGTCGTCACTCCAGCAGATTGCTACGTTCAACCAGCTGTTAGCGCCACACGTAAAATTATAGATTTGATGGGATTTTCTCATATCCCGGTGGCAGAAAGCACTGTGCGCGGTATCAATCCATTTCCTACTCTCTATCGCCGTGATTCGTTTATCGTCGATCATCTCCCGATTCTCAATCAAAGCGAAACCATTACTACGCCTCTGGTTGCCGAAACAGGTCAGGATTTCATGATACAGGTGTTACGTGACGCATCAAGCCCCGTAACGCTGATGGTAACTGGCCCGTTGACAACGGTTGCAGTAGCTTTAGATAAAGCACCGGATATTGAAGCCAAGATTCACAAAATTGTGTGGATGGGGGGTGCGTTAAATGTTAATGGTAATGTGGAAAAAAGTTTGGAAGCAGGACAAGACGGTTCCGCCGAATGGAATGTTTATTGGGATGCGGTTTCAGCCGCGCGGGTATGGCAAACCCAAATTGAAATTATTATGTGTCCTTTGGATTTAACTAACAATGTCCCAGTCACATCGGAGTTAGTATACAAAATGGGGCGACAACGCCACTATCCCATCTCTGATCTAGCTGGACAATGTTATGCACTAGTTATCCCCCAAGATTATTATTTCTGGGATGTGTTGGCAACGGCTTATTTAGGACATCCAGAATATTATCAACTGCGCGAATGGGAAACAGAAATTATTACCACTGGTCTTAGTCAGGGGCGTACTAAAGTAGTTCCTAATGGTCGAAAAATTTATGCAATGGATCAGGTAGATAAAGAGGCTTTTTATGCTTACATCTTGCAGCAATGGGCAAGATGAATCAATTCAAAATTCAAAATTCAAAATTCAATTCAGCCACCTACAAGGGATGGGGTTTCTACCTACCTTGGAAAACAAGGATTCTTTCTCTACGAGATGCTACCGCGAACGCGCCACTTGCAGGCGTTAGCGTAGCAGGACGAAGTACGGTTTTAAACCTTCACTTTTTTCATAAAAATCTAAAAAATTAAGTGAAGTAAATACTCAAACTTTTGCCTGCACAACAAAATCTTCAACTTGTCTGATTTGATCCCAATCAATGGCGGCAACCCATAACTTCTCCTCTTCGGAAAATCGCAGCACTCCATCAACTTCCAAATCCTCACTATATAAAGACTCTTGCCTTTGACCCGATAACTATTGAAGGTTGTCTATACGATAAAATTCAGCAATTCATCCGCTCTAGTTGTAAAAGCCTCTATTACGGCATTTTCAAGGTCTGCTATTTTCACGCTATGGTTACGCTCGCATCGCCCTATGCAGACGAAACACGTGCATAGGCAATCACTTCGGGAATTTTAACAATTTTTTCCTGACTGTTCACAAGCACCAATACTTACCCAAGTACTAGATAGTTTACCATCTAGTTCGCTATACCACTCTTTTTTCCATATAGGCGCATTGTGTTTGAGCGTATCAATAGCATATTGACAAGCTTCAAACGCCTCACTGCGATGGGGACAACCTACCGCGACTAAAACGCTGATTTCTCCAACTCGCAAACGTCCAACGCGATGATGAATTGCGACTCGATTCACATCAGACATAGATAAGCGAATATCAGCAGCAATTTGATAAAATATCCGCAATGCCATCGGTTCATAAGCTTGATACTCTAGAGCAATCACAGGTTTACCATCGGTTTGATTGCGAACCATGCCACTCATCAGAACCACAGCACCATTGGCTGGATCGTCAGACTTGGTGTAAATTTCTTCAAGAGATAATGGTGCAAAGGTAATGGCAAAACTATCTTCGGCTCTTGGTTTAACAGCAGAGGCAAGTGTCGTTGTCATAACAGCTTTGATATTGTATGGGCTTTTTATATTGTCTCTGAAAAAAGCTTTGATAGTCTATGTTTAATGGCCTGCACAATCTAGACGATCGCAATCATATCTACCTTTAATCTCTTGATTGAAAAAGCTGCCAATGGAGTCAGAGGAATGTAAATCTTCCCAAGTATCCTCGTCTACGCCTAAGTATTGATAAACAGCGCCACTTTGAAACTCAACTTGCAAAATCTGTTCGTTGCGATCGTAGCCTACAGCCATAGCCATTGAGGAGACAACTGGTAGCATCAAAATTGGTTCTTCTTCAAAAGGTAATGCAGTTGTTTCGGCGTAGGCGTAGCCCGTCGTAGACATCGCTTCGTTGAGTTCTTGCAATCCTTCATAAGCCTGTATTGGCGCTGGAATTTCCAAAAACTCTAATTCGTCGCCTCGATCGAGCAACAACTGCAAATATCCATCAGAGTGAGCGATCGCTACTAAACTGCTCAAGTCTACCTTAGATAGCTTCATTTATTTTGCGCTCTCCTATTGGCGTAGTCGGGAGTGTTAAAGTTTTATACAATACTTAAGTGCTTGGATAGTACAAATATACTATCCAAGCACTCTGCTGTCAAGTTTTTTTCACCAAGCCTGTGTTATGTACTGGGCGGGTAAGATACCATAGGTGTCAACTTAAGGTTAAAACCCATTTGTCAACGATGGGTTTTGTTAGGAACGAAGTATAAAGGTGAACTTTTTTCTAACTTTTATAGGCAAGCTGGGAGTGATGCTAATAAACAAAGCATTAATAGTCCCTGAAAAAGTTCGTTTTTTGTCCCTTTCAAACCGAATTTATCAGCATAAATGCTTATTGACATAGGAAGTTTGAGCTTAACTTGACACCTATGGTAAGATACCCACCCCACAAGAGTTAATTGGATATTTTTTTGGAAGTTCCTTAGTCCGTGCGTAAGTCAATGGTATGTTTGTTTTTGCAAGCTTGTATTAATATCAAATGATCGATGGAGCTTCAAACTGAAATTGATAAAGCAATAGTAGCTGTTGATTACCAGAAACTTCAAGCTGAGTTTCAAGCACAGAATGAATTGTTGGTGATTGAGAACTTTATCCCAAACTCCATCATTGAGCATTTTTTAGCACTGTTGCCGTCTTTGCAACCTGCGATCAATCGCAACTATATTCCCAATCATAAAAAGGGCGGTAGTATCAGCCGCTATAGTTTAGATAGCCTAGCTCCAATTTTCGGAGAGTTTTATCAACTCAGTGCCTTTTTTGACTTCCTCAATCAAATTACAACAGAAAAACTCCTTCCTTGTCCTGATACCGATCCCCATACTTACGCACTGTACTATTACACTGAGCCAGGAGATCATATCCAGTATCATTACGATACCTCTTATTATCGCGGGAAACGCTATACAGTGTTGCTTGGTTTAGTTGATAATTCATCCAGTAAGTTGGAATATCAACTCTATAAGGATATTCCTGAACGAGAAACGCAAAAGCGATCGCTCTCCTTAACTCCTGGTACTCTAGTCTTATTCAATGGTGATAAACTTTACCACAGAGTTACTCCTTTGGGTGACAATGAACAGCGTATTGTCTTGACTTTGGAGTACGTCACCGACACCCGTATGGGTATGCTAAAACGTTTTGTCTCAAATATGAAAGATGCGATCGCTTATTTCGGGTTTCGCCAAGTGTTTCGCACTTCAGGTCAATAATATCTGGCTTCTACCTATATTCCCCAATCACCTCGATTTTACCCACAATGTTGCTGTTTAACTCTTCCAGTTCTTCGGCTGGAATCCACCACTCTGTATGATATGAAGCCCCGACTTGATGAACTTCATACTTATCCATGAAAATTTTTCTAACCTCAAACCGTGTCACATAACCCACGCCACTGTCCCGAATATTCCATTTAGTCGCAATTTCCTGGGCATATTGCTCGTTTGTCACTGGGTAGAAAATTGGCTGTTCAGGTAGTCTCGGCGGCCATTTGGTGTATTCGCTTTGTTTAACCAGTTCTAGCTCTTTTGGGCCTGTGGGGCGATACAGAATTATTGTTTCTTCCATGTTAAGAATTAATTAACAAATATTGTCTGGAGCAAAAAACAGTCATTATGAAATACTGGGAAAATTTTTAGATTTCCTGGTGTCATAGCTTTGTTGGTGACTTGACGATGAAGGCAATTATATTAGCTGCTGGCGTTGGACGACGCTTAGGTAAAGACGGGCAAATCCAACCCAAATGCTTACTGAAATTTAACGGCAAATCTCTATTAGAGCGCCATTTGAACTATCTCCGTCATTACCAGATTAACCAAGTGGTAATTACTGTGGGTTATCAAGCACAAAGAATTCAGGATGAAATCAAAGTATTAGGAGCCGAAAATTGGGTTAGTACAGTTTATAATCCTGATTATACTAAAGGCAGTGTAATCAGCCTTTGGACTGTACGTCAGCATTTAGCTGCTGGCGATGAGATATTATTAATGGATGCAGATGTGTTGTGCGATCGCCGCATCATCGAACGACTGGTAAAGACAAATATCCCCAATAGCTTCTTGCTGGATCGGGATTTTGAACCGGGAGATGAACCCGTAAAGCTTTGTGTTAAAAATAATTATCTAGTGGAGTTTCGCAAACAAGTAGCTCTTGGTTTGGTTTATGATTTGATTGGCGAGTCAGTGGGATTCTTTCGGTTTGGAAGTGCTGCTGCTCACCGTCTTGCTAATCGCACAGAAAAGTATGTTGCAGATGGACGAGATGATGAACCTTATGAAGAAGTAATTCGGGATCTATTGTTAGAAACTCCAGAAGAATTTGGCTATGAAGACATAACTGGATTACCTTGGCTAGAAATCGATTTTCCCCAGGATATTCAACGTGCCCAAAATGAGATTTTACCTCAGATAGAAGTCGCAGAAAATGTCTGAAAGTATCTTCATTCATAGCGGGTTTGGCTTGGAATACATTATAGTTTGACCTCTCTCCTAAAAGGCTACGGTGTACACACAAGTCTTAAAATTCCCCCTAGTACTTGGTTTCGTCATCTAGCAATAGGATTGTGCGATCGCTCTGGAAGCCTGTCCGCAGCGAACGCAAGTGCGTGTCGTAGACGGATATGATTTTATTTGCAATTTAACCTAACTGTCTTAGTGCTGGGTCAGCCTAAAAAAACTTGTAAAACGAATCTTGACCCAAGATTTCCCACCAACACCCCACTCATCACTCCAATAGCCCACGTCAGCAGGGCTTTCGGCAATATAGAGAGAGAATCGATGGTTGCACAGATGGACTATGCCTCGCTTAAGAGAGCGATCGCTTGTGGGTTTATTAATGCTGAAGAGAGGAAAGTTGGCGACACATTTTGTAGTATAAAAGTAATCTAGCGAAAACTTTTATTCTTTCGTGACAAGCTTGTGCCAAATTTGACTTGATTACACTAAAAGGAGAGTGGCGATGAAAAAAGTAGCGGTGTTTGGTAATGCTGGAGGCGGCAAATCAACTCTAAGCGAGAGATTATCTCAAATCACTGGCTTGCCACTTTACGCCTTGGATAAGATTAAATATCAATCAGGAGGCACAGAGCTTCCACATGAAGACTATAAGCACGCCCATCAACAAATTTTAGTTACTGACCAATGGATTATTGATGGGTTTGGTTGCATGGAAACTCTCTGGCCAAGACTTGACGAGGCGGATACTCTAGTTTTTATTGATTTACCACTCTATGTGCATTTTTGGTGGGTAACTAAACGACTCATCACAGGTTACTTTCAACCGCCATCAGGCTGGCCCGAAAACAGCCCCATATTAAGGAGTTCTCTTAGTAGCTACCGCGTGCTTTGGTTATGTCACAAATATTTGACCCCAAAATATCGTGAGTTTATCGAGCAGGCTCAAAGCATCAAAAATGTTTATCACATTCGCTCGACTAAAGAAATTTCGCAATTTCTTGAATTAATTCATGCAGGGCACAAATGAGCGAAATCCTTCTTGTAGTGGATATGCAAAATGGTTTTATGCCTGAGAAATGCAGACATATTATTCCTACTGTCATTAAATTAATCGAGCATTTTTTGGCGACTGGTAAAATCGTTAGATTTACAAGATTTATCAATACTGCTGACAGTAATTATGTCAAACTAATTAATTGGTCGAAGTTGATATATGAACCAGAAACGATCATTATTGATGAACTTCAGCCAGATATAAATAATATTTTTGATAAACCTTATTACTCAGCATTTACAGAGAACTTTTCGAGTTTTATTTTAATTAATAAAAAATGCTCTAAGCCCTTTAACTTTAATTATAAAACCTGAATCCTTGCGGTGACATGAGCCAAAAATCATAAATCCCCTGTCAACACCCCTAGCCTAAAGTCTTAGGAATACCACGTCGTTGATAAAAGTTTGTGGTTGATTGACTTTTTTGGTTGATTACTTTGTCCTGGTGTCACAGACTCGATTGCAAGATTGATGGTAGTTTATCAAGAAAGGCAGAGGATATGAGGCTCAGTTGGAATACTGTCTTCTGCCATCAGTTGAGTGACCGTAGCGAACTTGGGTTTAAAATCCCGACTGAACTCTTGTTCAGTGCTGCCAAGTGTAGGAGGAATCTGAATCTCATAAAGACTTGTTCCTTCTGCCCTCTGCCTCCTTCAATTTTGCACAAACTCCTTGATCCCAATTGCGATACAAGCTATGACACTCAATTTATATTTACTCCGACATGGAGAAACTACTTTTAGTCAAAGTGGTAATTTCTGCGGTGAAACTGATGCCCAGTTGACAACAGAGGGGATGCAGATGGCATCCGGTTTTGCCGATGTTTATCAAAGCTTGTTGTGGGAGGCTGTTTATGTTAGCCCGATGAAGCGCACAATTGCAACTGCCAAGCCATTTTGTGATGCTATCGGTATGGATATGCAGTTGCGTGACGGGCTAAGAGAAGGTAGTTACGGCAAATGGGAAACTAAGAGTAAATCGTTTGCTCAAGAGAATTACGCAGAAAACTATGTAAAATGGTTGACGGAACCCGCTTGGAATGCACCATTAGGTGGAGAAACTGCGGTAGATATTGCTAACCGTTCTATGCCTGTAATTGCTGAAATTCAAGAAAAACACCCCGAAGGTAATGTTTTAGTAGTTTCTCATAAAGCCACGATTCGGATTATGCTTTGCAGTTTACTGGGAATTGATTTAGGACGCTATCGCTATCGGGTGAATATTTTGGTCGCGTCGGTAAGTATGGTTAAATTTGACGTTAATGGCCCCTTGTTAGAAATATTAGGCGATCGCCATCATATACCCGATAGTATTCGCTCTCGTCCGGGAACATAATAGGGTAGCAACGTGAAAAAGTGAAATCATACTGAAATGGGCTATTTTTGAGCAGGGGGAGTAAAGAGAAAATTTTAGTAATTTTCGCTACTGTAATAGCCCGGAATACACTTATTTTTTGTCTCCCCCTGCCTCCCCTGCTTCTCCTGCTCACTATTAGAGCATTGCTCCCATTTCACCCTATCTTACAGGAGATAGGGGAATGGGAATGCGGGGCGATCGCAGAGCGAGTAAAAATTCAAATTTTAGTGATGAAGACGAGCTTGGCGCTCACGCAATTCACGAGCTTTTTGTTCACGAGCTTGGCGTTCACGTAATTCACGGGCTTTTTGTTCACGAGCTTGGCGTTCACGTAATTCACGAGCCTTTTGTTCACGAACCTGCTGTTCATGCAATTGACGCTCACGAATTAGTTTAGCGTTATTAAGAGCAATAGTATTAGTATTTAAATGATCATTGCGAAAATTCACAACAGAAGCATTAGCATGAGTTGAAAGAGCAGCAATTGAAACAGATGCTAATAAACCACCAAGAAGAATAGATTTTAAGCGATTCATATATCCTTTAATCCTTGTTTTCCTTAACTTGTATATTGCTAATATATTCTGCATAATCAAGAAAAGATATCTAGCAAATGTCACCACTTAAACATGACTAAAGTCACGTCGCTTCTCTACGAGACGCTGCGCGTAGCTTGCTTCCCCGCAGGGGTACGCTCCGAATTCAAAATTCAAAATTCAAAATTAATGATCCCCATAAATAAATTTAGGGGCTTGTAAACGGACTTCGTATTTCTTCTCCCAAGGGGAGACGCGAAACGCGATGCGTTGTGCCACGACGCTCGATGACTCGCTAACGCTGCGCTATCGTTATACATTTTTTTTGCTTCTCCATAAATAAATTTAGGGGCTTGTATCATGAGTCGTTTTCGGTCACTAAGCACCCTATGACTTCCCATTCCTAACTTCGAGTTTTTGACTTGGACAGATGCAATTGGTCTAGTGACGAAGTAAGTTACTCTCGTCTAAACCCAGATATAGAGCAGATGTTATCTACTATGTGGTTGGTGGTAGCACAACAAGCGTATCGAGGGAGAGCGATCGCTGTTTTCTGGGACAATTTTGCTACACAAGCGATAAATCCGGGTTAAGCATTGTGTAATTGATAGCAGATACCTTTGTTAAATGAAACCTGCTTGAATGAGCTATCCAGGTTGATAGTCGTCTCAGCCGTACCGAGAAACAGGTAGCCATCTGTTCTTAATTGCTGTTTTACCTTTCTCAGCAAGGCTTTCTTGGTCGCTATATCATAGTAGATTAAAACATTGCGTAAAAAGATCACGTCGATTTCAGGAAGGGATGACCAAGATTCCATCAGGTTGATCTGACGAAACTGAGTCATCTGGCGAATTTCGGACTTGATTTGCCAGTCACTATCTAGCCTCTGAAAGTACTTGTCACGGAGATTTTCAGATAGTCCACGGCTAATTTCAAGTTGGTTATAATGCCCTTTTTCGGCACGCGCTAATACCTTGGTAGAAAAATCACTAGCAATTAGCCTTATCGACCAATTGGTAAGTAAGGGAAAATGTTCACGAATTAGCATAGCGATGCTGTAGGGTTCTTGTCCATTAGAGCAAGCAGCACACCAAATGTTTAGCGATCGCTCAATGGCTCGTTTTTTGATTAACTCTGGTAGTATGTATTGTCTCAGTGCTTCAAAAGGATGATGATCTCGAAAGAATGAGGTTTCGTTAGTGACTAACGCCTCGATTGTCTGGATGTGAAGATTGTTAAAGGGTTGAGTCTTTAAATATCCCACCAGTTCAGAAATGAAAGTGAATCCTGCTGATTCTGCAATTGGCTGTAAATGTAGCTCCGCTAGGTAAATTTTATTAGCAGACAACACAACTGCTGAATGATCGCGAACTAATTGACGAAGATACTCAAAATCATCGGTGCTTACGCTCTTAGTCTGTTGCATTACAGACCTGAAATAGAAATTTTATGGTCACGAATTCGCCGCATAATTTCAGTTGCCATTTGGTCAAGGGTGACAACTTGATCGGCAAGTCCAGCATTAACCACAAAACTAGGCATCCCCCACACTACGCTACTAGCTTTGTCTTGTGCTAGCACTTGTCCACCCGCCTCGCGGATACACTTACAGCCATGTAACCCATCTTGCCCCATACCTGTAAGGATGACTGCGATCGCTCCGGCACCATAAACCTCTGCTACCGAGCGCAAGAGTACATCTACTGAAGGACGACAGGAATTTTCGCTCGGTGCTTGATGAGTCGCAAGTCGAACCACACCTTTGTCGCGTTGCACAACTAAATGAAAATCTCCCGGTGCAATCCAAGCTTGTCCAGGTTCTAATACCACTCCAGGAACCGCTTCATTGACTGGGATTTGACATTTAGAAGATAATCGTTCAGCTAATAGTTTCGTAAACATGGGGGGCATGTGTTGCACAATCAAGATGGGAACTGATAAATCGGCTGGAAGCTCTCTAAGCAATATACTTAGGGCATTAGGCCCTCCAGTAGAAACCCCAATTGCTATAACCTCTACCCGCTTGGGATTGGTGTAAAGGGGAAAAACAACTGGATGAACTGTGCTTGGTGTTGTCAATGGAGTCTTTTTTGCACCAAATACTTTGATTTTGGGAATTAAATCCGCTTGAATATGTTGATTTATCGCCTCTACACTTCCTAAGTTACTAGGTTTTGTGGCATAATCTGAAGCCCCTAAAGAGAGAGCTTCGAGGGTGGCGATCGCTCCAGTCCGTGTAGAGGTACTGAACATAATCACTGGTAGGTGAGGATAAATTTGTCGAATCGCGGACAGAGTTTGTAAACCATCCATTTCTGGCATTTCGATATCCAGGATCACAATATCAGGATTAACCTGGGGAATTTTGGCAAGAGCGATGCGACCGTTAGCAGCGACTCCTACCACTTCTAGTTCTGGATCGATAGACAAAATCTTACTGATTCGACTCCGAACTACTACCGCGTCATCAACAACTAGTATTCGGATTTTGGGCATTGGGGATTGGGGATTGGGGATTGGGGATTGGGGACTGGGGATTGGGAATTGGGGATTGGGGACAGTGAAAAAACTAATATATGAACTGGCTAACAACTTTCTGCAAATCTACTGCCATGCGCGATAATTCTGTGGCTGCTTGTAACGTATTACTCGTGCCAATCGTTGTACTTTGAGTATTCAATGCCACAATTGCGATATTTTTAGCAATATCAGATGTTCCTTTGGCTGCCTCAGCAATATTGCGGCTAATTTCATTTGTAGTTGCTGTTTGTTCTTCAATAGCGCTAGCGATCGTGCTTTGAAAGTCGTTGATTTGATTGATAATATCAGTAATCTGAGTTATGGCTTGAACGGCAGCTTTTGTATCTGTCTGAATCGCTTCTATGCGCTGGCTAATATCTTCAGTGGCATTTGCTGTTTGTTTGGCTAATTCTTTCACCTCGTTTGCCACTACAGCAAATCCTCTACCGGCATCTCCGGCTCTTGCTGCCTCAATTGTAGCATTGAGCGCCAGCAAGTTTGTTTGTCCAGCGATCGCCGTAATAACTTTAATTACTTTGCCAATTTCAATGCTGCTTTGACCCAGTTTATTAATTGTTTCATTGGTGCGGTCAGCAGTTTTAACTGCTTGAGTCGTGACTTTTGCCCCTTCCATGACGGTCTTAGCAATTTCTTGAATGCTGGCATTCATCTGCTCTACCGCAGTCAAAATTGTACTGCTATTCTGGCTCACCTGTTCGGCGGAGCTAGATGCCGAGGTTGCCTGTTCAGAAGTTTGTTCGGCGTTTTGGGTCATTTCTGTACTAACTGCGGTCAATTCTTCTGACGAAGAGGCAACTGCCGTTGCCACCTCTGCCATCTGTCTGATTGAAGACCTCAAGCTGCTAATCATCTGATTGGCATTATCTGTGAGTTGCTTAAAATCTCCCGCATTGCGTTCTTCAATTTGTTTGGCTAAATTTCCTTGGGCAACGACAAGGGTTACTTCATTAATACTTTTGATCTGCTCTTTTAAATTTGTAGACATTTGGTTGAAGTTATCAAGCAATCCTTGCCAACTCCCCTCTGCTCCTTTGACAACGGCTTGAGAGCCGAGCTTCCCTTCAGTACCAATTTCGGCTGCCAAGCTAGAAACTTCTTGGGCAAAGTTCTGGTTGAAACTTACCAATTCATTAAAAACCAAGACAATTTCACCTAATTCATTATTCTCGGCAGTTAAACGGACGCTAAAATCACCATTTTTTACAGATTTCAGTGCTAATAGTAACGCTTGCAGTTGCTCTTTTGTGACACCATTATCAGCCGGAGAAGTTACACTATCTTCTGAAGAAGATTTAGAGTTGGCTGTTTTTGCAGCCCGATTCGTAGTCATTGCAAAGCGCTCCTCAATTACTCGTTAACGTGATTTATAAATTAACATTTAGAATTTTTTCGGCATCTAAAACTAGCAGAAATCCATCTGGGAGAGGGTAAGCCCCTGCTAGCATCCAACGCATTTTACCTTTTAAGGTTGTAGGTGGAAGTTGAAACGTGTTCTGTGGAAACTCTAAGACATCACCAACATTATCGACGAGCAAACTGACTACTTCATCCTCAAAACTTACAATAATATTAAATCCCTGGGCTTCATCTACAGGTTTTATATTTAATTGTGTCTGCGGCTCACTCATCTCTAATCGGCGTTGCAAATCGATTACAGTAATAATTTGTCCACGTAAATTAATTAAGCCACAGATATCTGGTGGGGCTAAAGGTATACGAGTTATTGTTTGTGGGCGAATCACTTCTTGAACGTGTAGGACGTTAATACCAAAATAAACTCCTTTGAGAAAAAATGTACAAATTTGTTGTTCAGTCATTAGCAATCAATTGCAGCAAATGAGGGTTAGCAATGCGAATTACAGCCTCAATGTCAAGGATTTCTGTAATTTTACCCTGAAATACAGCGCACAAAAGCACACCTGGTCTACTAGAGACACCTGTAATTGTCAGTGGTGCTTCTACAATGTCAAGAATCCGCTCAACTACTAGCGCCACGCTGAGTTCTGGGGAGGGGGAGACAATCACTATCTGGAGAGTTTCTGCAACAGTTGCCCTAATTTGCTCATCGAGGTCATTCTCATAATTATGGGAAAATACTTTGTGCAGGTCAATTAGCGGCAAAATTTTACCGTAAGACTGCACGACATAGTGATTCCCTACTTTCTCTACCGCAGAACAAAGAATCTCTTCGAGTCGAAAGGCAATGGCCAGGGGAATGCCCATACGAGCGCCTTCTGGCCCCTCAAACAATAATATTGTTTGGCGATCGCTAACTTGGTCTTGGTCTTTTCTGGCGTTTTCAATCAATAACTGCTGCTTTTGTGTTGCGGTTACACCAGATCGGTTTGCCAAACCAACAACATCAATAATTAATGTCACTGTGCCATCCCCTAGAATAGTGGCTCCGGCAAATAAAGATAGCGCCTTTAACTGTTTTCCTAGAGGTTTAAACATAATGTCTTGGATGTCTTCAATTGTGTCCACAACCAATCCAAATTGATAGTTATCAACTTGCACAATTACCAGACTGAACATTTCCAAGTTAGTATCACTATTGGGGATTTGTAATACTTGATTAAAATAAACTAATGGTACAAGAGTGTCCCGCAAGCGATATACAGGAACATCGTAAAACATCTCAATCTGACTAACTGCCTGTGCTTCTAGGCGTATTAGCTCTTGTATACTTGCTTGGGGAATGGCATAGCGATCGCCACCACTGCTGACAATTAATGCGGGAATAATTGCTAAGGTCAGGGGTATCTTAATTTTGAATGTCGTTCCTTGTCCTGGCTGGCTATGAATTTCAATCGTCCCGTTAATTTTATCAATATTATTCTTGACAATATCCATCCCAACTCCACGCCCAGAAAGGTTTGTCACCTGTTCTGAAGAAGAGAAGCCGGGTAAGAAAATTAAGTTTATGACTTCCGACTCACTCATGGACGCGGCTTCTACGGCGCTCACTAAGCCAAGTTGCTGCGATCGCTTTTTAAGTTTTTCTACATCTATCCCACGGCCATCATCGCCAATTTCAATATTGACTTTGCCGCTTTCATGAAAAGCTCTTAAAAATAGCCGTCCCACAGATGACTTTCCACAAGCAGTCCGTTCAGATGGGAACTCAATGCCATGATCTATACAGTTGCGTACTAAGTGAGTCAAGGGGTCTTTAATTGCTTCAATAATGCTTTTATCCAGTTCAGTATCTATCCCCTCCATGTCAACCTTAACTTGTTTACCGGAAGCGATCGCTAAATCGCGGGTGACGCGAGGAAACTTTTGACAAATAGTACTAATTGATTGCAGTCGAGTTTTCATAATCTCTTCCTGCAACTGGGATGTCAGAAGACTCAGGTGTTGGCAAGTAGCAGCAAAGCTACTATCCTTAAACTTTGTACTAAATCCGATCACCTGATTACGGGTTAAAACGAGTTCACCCACGAGGTTCATCACCTGATCTAGCAGGTTAACATTGACTCGGATCTGAGAAGATTCTGATGATGTCAAGGTTGAGACTTCAGGGAATTCATTATTGAGATACGTAGTATCGGCATTTACCTGTAAGTCTTGCGGATTAACAGCAGATGCGATCGTCGCCTGCTCAGTTGACTGTAATTGAGTTAAAGTCGTAATGAGTGCTGAATAATCGCGATCGCCCTCATGCCTTGTTGCTTCAATTTGGGACAGAATTTGCCGAATGCTGTCAAATATTTGCAATAACGTATTGATGATCGTGGGGGTAATTACTATCTGGCGATCGCGTAAAGATGAGAGCAAATTTTCTCCAGCATGAGCAAGTGATTCCAATTTGGGAAAAGGTAAAAACCCGCAGTTTCCTTTAATTGTGTGGAGTGAGCGATAAATGCGAGCTAGGGCTTCTCCTTGTTCTAATGTTTTCTCTAGAGAAATAATATCTTGTTCAATTTGATTTAGATTTTCATAGCTCTCAATGAGGAATGCTTCTATATCATCGTTAATTTCAGTTAACTCCATTGCCTTCTAAATTAAAAATTTATATCTTTTGTATTCATTCTAATTTAATTTTAAATCTCAGCAATCTACCGCTTTGAGATTATTTGAGATTATGTTTAGATTTTTAATGCTGAATAGTGTTATCTTAATGGTAAAGTAATAAATATGCAATGTCCTGGTTGCTATTCAACTCAAACTTTCAAAAATGGTTTTCGTAAAGGTAGACAATGTTACAAATGTAAACAATGTGGTCGTCAGTTTCTCGAATCTTACCAATTTGATGCTGCTAGTCCAACTATATGAGCCGGCGAGAAATCGAGCGGACAACTGATATTCACTATACGAAAATTTTGCATTGACTTTGTAAGTCCAGGCTTGGCTCCGATGAAATTTCAACAACTTAACTAAAGTTTAGTTACACCGTATATCATTAATTTATCAGGCGATGAATTATTTAGGAAATATCTTTAAGTGGATAAGCTAGGTTTAAATTATTTATTTGATGCTCAAGATTTTATTTAATTAATGATATCAGTTAACTGAGATAAATCAACACTTATTGAGGGAAAATCTAAAAGGGTAGAGATAATGACATTAGTTTTGATTATTGATGATGCAGCCTTTTCTCGCAGAATGATCCGTAAGTTTCTACAAGTTGATGGTTACGAAATTATAGAAGCAACTAATGGGCGTGAGGGATTAGAATTAGTTCACCAACGCAAACCCAATTGCGTATTAGCGGATCTACTCATGCCAGATATGAATGGGTTTGAATTTCTGCAAGCTCTACAAGATGAAAAATTAAAAATTCCTACAATTATCATCTCAGCTGATATCCAAGAAGGGGCGCGCAATCAAAGTTATAGTCTTGGGGCGATTAACTTTATTAATAAACCAGCAAAAGAAAATGAGCTGCGAAAGGCAGTCCAGCAAGTTATTAATACTAAGGAATGAGTTTTGATGAATGTAACAGCAGAAGAACTAGATGCACTACAAGAATTGATTAATATTGGAGTTGGTCGAGCCGCAAGTCTGCTGAATGAGATGGTAGACTCTCACATTGGCCTCAAAATTCCGTATGTGAAGGTATTAAGTACTACTGAAACTTATCAGGAATTAGCAACACGATTCCATGATGACAGCTTGGCATCTGTAAGGCTAGGCTTTACAGGTTCTTTTTCTGGTGCTGCGGGCTTGATTTTTCCTACTGACAGTGCATCATCACTAGTTGCAGTGCTTACAGGTGAAGAACCAGGTTCGCCCGATCTAGATGCGGTGAAAATTGGCACTCTGAGCGAAATTGGTAACATTGTGATCAACGGGGTAATGGGTTCCCTTAGTAATGTGCTAAAGCAGCATGTGAACTATACATTACCTATTTACTTAGAAGATACAATTGAAAACTTATTATTATCTACTTATGAAAGTGACTCCAAAATATTGCTAGCACAAGCTCGGTTCATCATTGAAGAGTTAGAAATTATTGGGGATATTATTTTAATCTTTCACGTAGGTACATTTGATGCGCTGATCAATGCAATTAATGATGAAATTGCAGTAATATGATAGA
Source organism: Nostoc sp. (assembly GCF_036916985.1). Lineage (GTDB taxonomy): Bacteria > Cyanobacteriota > Cyanobacteriia > Cyanobacteriales > Nostocaceae > Nostoc. The sequence goes on along the minus strand of NZ_JBALFD010000014.1, from coordinate 58,725 downwards.
TAAAACAATGAATATTATAGAACAAGCTAACGAAAGATTTAGCCTTTTAGATAAAATTCCTTTAGGAGCTTTTGTTCTACAGTCAGATTACATTGTTTTATTCTGGAACTGCTGCTTAGAGGAATGGACAAAAATTTCTAGAAATAAAATTTTAGGAACTTCTATTCATGAATATTTCCCTCATTTGAATCAGCCTCGTTATACTAGTCGCTTAGATCAAATTTTTCAAGGCGGGCCTCCCGCAATCTTTTCTTCTCAATTGCATAAATATGTTATTCCTATACCGTTATCTGAAAATAAATATCGCATTCAGCAGACAACTGTAACTGCTGTGCCTGCAACGGATGGAAATAGGTTTTATGCCCTTTTCTCAATTGAAGATTTTACAGATTTAACTTTTCGAGTTCAGGAATATAAAAACTTACGAGATCAAGCACTAGCAGTAGCGGAAGAACGCCAGAAAGCGCAACAAGCAGCTGAGGCAGCAAACCGCATCAAAGATGAATTTCTGGCAATTGTTTCTCATGAACTTCGTTCCCCTCTTAATCCAATTTTGGGTTGGGCAAAGCTACTGAAAAACCGCTCATTAAACGAAGCTACTACTGTGCGTGCCCTTGAGACAATCGAACGCAATGCTGTACTACAGGCTCAGTTGATTGAAGACCTATTAGATATATCCCGCATTCTTCGAGGCCAGCTAGCACTTAATTTAGAAACTGTTGATCTTGCTTTTATTATTGAAGCTGCTTTAGAGACAGTGCATTTGGCAGCAGAAGCAAAGTCTATTCAAATTAATCTTTATCTCGATATAGAAATTGGACAAGTTAAGGGTGATGGTAGTCGTCTTCAACAAGTTGTTTGGAATTTACTCTCTAACGCCATTAAATTCACTCCATCCGGTGGAAAAGTCAAAGTCTACTTAGAACAGATTGATTCTCAGATACAACTGAGAATCTGTGATACGGGTAAAGGTATTAATCCTGATTTTCTGCCACACGTATTCGAGTATTTTCGTCAGGCAGATAGTAGCACAAGCCGAAGTTCTGGCGGATTAGGACTTGGTTTAGCGATTGTGCGCCAACTTGTCGAGTTGCATGGTGGTAGAGTTTGGGCCCAAAGCCCAGGCGAAGGGCAAGGCGCGACATTTACAGTTTGCTTACCAGTGGTTCAACAGAGTCGGGAATTAAAAAGGGAAGATAAGAATATATCTGACGATTCCTATCTATTCTCTATGCTCCATGCTCCACTAAAAGGGATACGGTTATTAGTTGTGGATGATGATGCTGATACGCGCGAGTTTCTTGTTTTCCTATTGGAACAGCACGGAGCGATCGTGACGAGCGCAGCATCCGCTAGCGTTGCACTCGCTATTATAGCACAGTCAAAACCAGACCTGTTGTTGAGCGATCTGGGTATGCCAGAAGTTGATGGCTACACTTTAATCAAACAATTACGAGCAATGCCTGCTAATCAAGGTGGACAGATTCCCGCGATCGCCCTCACTGCTTACGCCGCAGAAACTACACAAAAACAGGTTTTAACCGCTGGATTTCAACTTCATATTACTAAACCAGCCGACCCCTCAAAACTAGTAGCTGCAATTGCAGCACTTGTTGAGAACTAACTGCTTAATCAAAAGCTTTTCTGGATGTATTGTTAAGATTAACGATTTATCGTAAATTAACGTGAGTTCGATGAACCTCTCCCTCCCAACCTCCCTCTCCGAAACGGAAAGAGAGGAGCAACGAAAAATTAAGCTTTTTGCTCCCCTCTCCGTGTCGGAGAGGGGCTGGGGGAGAGGTCAAATAAGACTTGTCGAACTCACGTTAAATTAAGGGGTTTAAGACCCCTACATCTAGATGTAGTACCCATTTCAATCGGGGTTTGTCTTGAGAAATCGCTCCACTTGGGCTTTGCCCAAGACCGCGTTTCTCGCTAAATCCCCGTCTGAAATGTCTTTAATTTTGAATTTTGTTAGCGCAGCGTTAGCGAGTCTTCTCCCAAAGGGAGACGCTAAGAGCGATAGCGCAGCGTTAGCGAGTCATCGAGCGTCACGAGCGTCATTTTGAATTTTGAATTGTTAATAGGTATTTGGTACTTGAGTTCGCTCAATGATTTGCTGTACTACGCCTTACTTATAAGGCGCTCAACTTGGACAAATACATCAGGAAAGGCTAGGGGTGAAATAGTACCTGTGGTTAATGTCATCTCGGTTTTGTATTCCCCATTTTTTAGGTCACGAAATACTTTTAACTGCGGAGTCTTCAGGTTCACAACCCAATATTCAACAATACCAGCCTCAGCATAAATGTCTTTTTTGTCACCTAAATCTTTGCTCAGGGTGGCTTTGGAAAATTCAATAACCCAGAAGATATTTTCTGGGTAAGGATGGTGTTCTAAATAGACCTCACCTAAAGGTTTGACAATCGCAACATCGGGAGCAGGTTCGGAATCGTTGGCTAAGGTAATGGGTTTGGCATCGCGGACTTTTACCCGTTCACCGAGTAGTGTGCGAAGATAATCAGCTGCTTCTGTGTTGTAGTAGGCGTGAGGTTCTCGTTCTGGGGGCATAACAATCAGGTCGCCGCGCAATAGTTCAATGGACTGGTCGTCAAAGATACCTGCCTCTATTGCTTGGTGATAACGTTTAATTGTCCATTTATAGGTAGTTACGGTCATAACCATTATTTAGCTTTTTTTCTACCAATTAGACATTCTTGTTTACTTTGATTTTAGAATGAAGTACTAGCTAGTTCATCAGACATTGTTACTTAATTACTTTATGTCTATTCAAGTCTATGGCATTCCAAACTGCGGCACTTGCAAAAAAGCTTTGACTTGGCTCCAACACAACAATATTGATTATCAGTTCATTAACACCAAAGAAACTCCGCCGACCCGTGAGCAGATCCAAAACTGGGTAAAGTCTTTGGGTTTTACTCCCATGCGAAATACCTCCGGTCAATCCTACCGCATTTTAGGAGATGATTTGAAAACTTGGACTGATGAACAGTGGATTGAGGCATTTGCTAACGATGCAATGCTACTCAAACGTCCGCTTTTTGTCAAAGATGGAACGGCTGTGCTAGTAGGCTTCAGGGATGAGAGAGTAGTTCGAGAAAAATTAGATTTAGCGTAAACCACTTGCCTCAAAGCCAAATCTATCATCAACTCCATATTCTTTCTCAATCAAACTCAACAGCTTCTCTTGCACAGCCGTCAGATAAGGTCGATTCAGTTTCCTCAACAACTGCAACAGCTAGAGTAGCTGTTGCAATCATTAACCGTTGATGATGGGAGGCATCAACTAGCACCCCCGTTGGTCTTTGTGCCAGAATTCCAGCAATGCTAGTGGTCGATAGAACAATACCTACTTGGGCTGGATTCCAATGACGATCTGCTGCTAAGAAAATTGCCAAGTAAGGTTCAAAAACATCTCGCACATCGCCCAAAGAAAGGTTGAGCCGATCCAAACTACGAATAGATGTGCTTTTAGAATTACCCAAGGAATGTTTATAACGACCAAAAAGCAGGTTATTAATCTTGCGTTTAAGTTTTTGCATAAATCTGCTTTGGTCTGATTTAGTTACTGTTAAGATATAACTCTTAACAAGATGTTATATTATTCATCTCATTCTTAAGACTGATTATTAGTAAAAAAATTAACTAAAATAGATGATTTAAGTATGATTTTCTAGTCTGAAATTTGACGTTAGCAAAAAGATATAAAAAATATGCCTTGATGAGTAAAGTTTTTAGTGAGTGCAGACAGACTTTAGTTTTTGATAGCTGATGTTCGGAGAGTTTTAATCAACACTAATCATACTGTGGGTAGAGCCAAAACAAATGAGAGAATATCCAAAATAGAGTTACAAATATTAATAATTTCCGATCGTGGATGAAATCTTGTGTAGCTGCTCCTGGAGATGGAAAAATGGTTTTTATGGAAAGTAAAGGCTTGCTCTTCGTTGCTGACTTTCCATCTGTACAGCAGGGTAAAGACTTTTCTCAAACTTTAGTCCAAATACCACCGTCACCGCATTGTGAAGTTTGTGTAATTGTTCCAGTTCGCAATGAAGCTCAGACGTTGGCAGCAACCCTTACTGCTCTGATACATCAAGTTGATTTAGAAGGACAGCTTTTAGATCCTAGACGCTACGAAATAATTTTGTTGGCAAATAATTGTAGCGATGATTCAGCAGCTATAGCCCGGAGTTTCGCCCAAAAACATCCAGATATAGCACTGCATGTAGTGGAAAAAACTCTGCCTCCGGCACTTGCCTATATTGGTCGAGTGCGTCAGATTTTAATGGATGAAGCATACCGCCGTTTGTGTAGCTTAGGACGCACAAGGGGGGTAATTGCTTCAACTGATGGAGACTCTCAGGTAAGCCCAACTTGGATTGCTGCCAATCTGTATGAAATTAACTGTGGTGCTGATGCTGTAGGTGGGCGAATTCTTGTTGAACGCGCTGGTCGTGCTAATCTACACCCTTATGCCAGAGCTTGCTATCTGCGTGAAGTCGGCTACCGCTATTTAATTACGGAATTAGAAACTTATCTTGATCCCGACCCCTATGATAGATTTCCTGGACATTATCAACACTATGGAGCAAGTTTGGCAGTAACAGCAGAAATGTATGCACTGGCGGGAGGCTTACCACCAGTGCGGACTCCTGAAGATGTAGCTTTTTACCGTGCCTTGGTACGGGTAAATGCCCGTTTTCGCCACAGTTCTCTAGTGCGAGTAGTAACTTCGGCCAGACAAATCGGACGTACAAATGTTGGTTTAGCAAATCAGCTGAATGAATGGATAGAAATGGGACGGCAACAGCAACCATTTGTAGTCGAGCCAGCAGGGGCTATCGAAACTCGTTTTGTTGCCCGCCACCAATTACGAGTGATGTGGTGGTGCGTTCTTGATGGCTATCAGCCAGATCGTAAGAGCGTCGTATCCTTGGCAGAGATGCTGGGAGTTTCAGTCCAATGGCTTCTGCAAAAATTGGCCCAACCTTATACCTTCGGTCAGTTGTTTGAACAAATCGAAGAACGCCAGCAGTCAGAACAAATTTGGGCTTCGCGCTGGAAATTTGTGGAAATTGAACAAGCAATTGGAGACTTGCGCTTGCGTCTTGAGAGTTTACGGCTCAGTTGCAGCAAACTCCACGGGAATTCGACCCTGGATGATTTGGAACCAACTAAAGAGCTTTACCCTACGAAAAGCCTAGAAAATGGGGGTCTTAAACCCTTGATCTAAGCGTGTCACAAAACAGCCGATCGCACAGAGCGCCGGCTGCTTATAAACCAGCCTGGAGGTTCCTGGTTATCTTGCCAGACAACTGGAGGGCTACTGAAAGCCCACGCTGTACGCGATAGCGTCAGCGTCGGGTAGTTTACACTCGCTCGAATAAATCAAGTCGATATTCTTCATCCCGTTGACCTTTTAAATGCCGCAGTTTATTTGGGGTCAACTCAAAAAACGAGTCATGAACTTCATCCCCACTCAATGGATAATCACGGGCATAGAGTGTCCAATGAACTAAAAGTAGATGTCCTCCAGGTTCCAGGTGTTCTAGAATGTACTGCTGGGATTTTTTCAGGTCTTCCCAGCACCAGTAATAGCCAACTTCTGAGACTAGGGTCAAATCAAACATTTCATCAGGATATTGCTCTGGGACACGCATAATCTGGAACTTGATATTGGAGAGATGCTGACAGCGCTCTTTTGCCCTATCCTGCGCCAGTTTTGAGACATCAACTGAGAGCAGTGAGTCACAACGTTCTTGCAGTTTTTCAGTTAAAACGCCAATGGAACCACCGATTTCAAAGGCAGACCGATAGCGCTCTTTGGGTAAAGCTGCGATTGTGGCAGCATATTTGTTAGCTTCGTAAACACTTGTCTCAAACTTCCACGGGTCAGGATCTTCGCTGTAGAGTTTATCAAAGTAGCTGGGTGGTAGGGAATTAGATTCTAACGGGTTCATCGGTTTTCCTCTATATAAACTTCCCACGGATGACTGAAGTTTGCTAACATTTCGGGAGTTAGGCGAAAGCCCTCTGGGTCATCATCAATTAAGTCTGTAGTTTGGGAACGATAAGCAGCGATCGCTTGCTGTTTTAACTCCACCACCGTGTTAATATTCAACCGCCAGGTTGTCACTTCCAGAGATGCAGGCAGACTTTCACGTTGATCTGAGTCCCAATCCCAAATCGGATACTCAATCAATCGGGGGGATAAATGCAAGTCATCCAGCACTGCATGAATTAACTTCCACGTCCCTCGGTGGTCTGGGTGAGGGTCATATCGCCAGGGTAAAAAGATAATTTGTGGGGCGATTTCTGTGATGTAAGCACGACAACTAGCTATTGCACTTTGATACTGTGTTGAAATTGACCCATCCTGCATTCTACAGAAGGTGACATCATTAACCTCTACACCCAGCACTTTTAATGCTGATAGCGTTTCCGCTTCCCGCAGAGTTCGCAGTTTATTTGCGGGATATTTCTGGGAATGAGGGTGTGAAAGAGTACCATCACTGATGACTAACACTTGCACATGACAATTTAAAGATCGTAACAGAGCGATCGCACCCCCACAACCTAATGTCTCATCATCTGGATGGGGGGCAACGATTAGCGCCGAACTACAAGCGATCTCATCAACTGAACGCCAAGGCAAAACATTAGGATTGTCTAGTGGTAATTCAATCAAGCCGAATTTATTCATCATTCCAAAGGATTGAAGCCGGATTACTTTCATGCAAGACATATTGCCCGACATTTGCCAAGGCTGCATCAAAAGCCGGTTGACGCAGATATAGAGTCAAATCTCGGATAATGCGTTCCATCGGATTTGGTGGTAGTAAGCCGCGAGTTCCAACAGAACGTTGACACAAATGCATCACATCAATGCAAATTTGTTCAATTGCTGTCCTGACCATGTTTGCATAGGCGACGAGTTGGTTTGCTTGCGGGTGGGTAACTGTAGGATCGCCACCAAACACTGGCGCATAGGCTGATACTTGATCCGCAGCCCCCCGCAGCCAGAGATTACCACTTTCAATGGCGATCGCCATTCTGCCAAGCCGTTCCTGTTGATATGGATCGTTTGTATATTCCAACTTCTGGAGATACTGACGAGTTAGGTTAAACAGTGCTTCTGCCCCACCTAGCTGTACAGCAGCAAACCGAATCACCCCAACAGATAACCAAGGCTGTCGATAGTAATCTCCTGGCTGGCCGATTAAATAGCTCTGATCCAACTCGACACCGCTAAAATCCACTTTGTAACTAGCAGTAGCTCGCATCCCAGAAGGTTGCCACCAAGCGGGATCGCTAACTGTTGTCACTTCGTCCATTGGCACAATGCACATTTGCCAACCGCCCTCTGGCAATACTCCATTCACGAAAGGACGTTCAACATAGCCAGTACCAGTACAAAACGTTTTAGAACCTTCCAGCCGATAACGCCCATTCTCAATAGGAATTATCTTCACACCATCAGAGGCTTCAGCATTCCAAACGCCAAATATTTTCTGGCGATCGCGGGCATCATCAGCGTAGCTTGTGATTTGTTCTATAGAACCAAAGGTCTGAATCAGTTGTAGGGCGTTGATATGTCCTTCATAAATTCGCCCAACTGCCAGATTGCCATGCCCTATCTGCTTTAATAGCATTAAAAGCTCGTAGGTAACATTAGCATCAATTCCTGCACCCCATCCGCCTAATTCTTTCGCTAATGGTGCAGCCAACAACCCAGCCTTAGCAATTAGCTCAAACTCTTGCTTAGGAAAAGCAGTATTGCAATCTATTTCAGTGGCATTGTTTAAACAATAATCCGCAATTTCTGTGGCACGTTTTATATCCAGAGCAATGTTAGAACCATGCCATTTGGGGATGACGACATTCTTTAATAATTGGATGCTAATAGCCGACTCCTTTCTGTAATATTTCTTTATATCTTGTTAATAGTAATTAAATTAAATCGGTTAGCATCTCTATCTTTTGTATGATTCTATACTCAACAAAAGGGAGATTATTGTATGCATAAATTATTTTTTGCGTAGGACAATGAAGTAGATAGCGCTTATTGTTTGGATGCAATACATTTTGACCTCTCTCCTTTTAGGAAAGAGGCTTTGAGGCTTACTCCCCTTCCCTCGCAGGGAAGGGGCTTGGGGGTTAGGTCTGTATTTCACGCAATTGAGAACCGCTATACTTTCATTTGAGATGCACTTTGCTGTTAATTTTCTTCATCCTCCCATATTCTGTATTTCACTCAAGCGAGAACCACTATATTGCTACTCCATAAGTAACTGTAGAAAGTAAAATTGTCAGCATCAAAGCTATTAGAAAGAGTTGCTAGCGACATTTATAAATAAATTACCACCAAGTTAATTAAAAGTTCGGTGGTAATTAAGGTAATTAAACAGTAGTCATTATTAAGAAAATAATGAAATAGCCCTGTAGGTCAGGCGATCGCTAAGATCAGAGTCAGTAGCATGAGTATTTTATTCTTTGGAAGTCTTTTATCCTGGAACTCGATCTTTTTCTTGTCGCATCCAGAAACGATGTTGAGCGATCGCTATTGAAGCGATCGCATCAAAACTCAAAGGTAGCCTCAGAGCATTGCTGCCGATTTCATCCAGCCTGACCTGGTTTGAGGACAATCTTGATGCAATTGTCTTTCTTGTTTTTGAAGATTTCGTAGCCGTGGGGAGCTTGCTCTAGCGGTAGACTGTGGGTAATTACAAAGGAGGGGTCAATATCGCCATTTTGAACGCGATCGAGTAGCGTCTGCAAATATCGATGCACGTGCGTCTGTCCTGTTTTCATGGTTAAGCCTTTGTTCATAAAAGCACCCATCGGCATCTTGTCTACAAAGCCAGTGTAAACACCGGGAACCGACACCGTGCCGCCTTTACGACAGGCAACGATCGCTTGACGCAATACATTTGGGCGATCGGTTTCTAGTCGCACTGCTTGCATTGCCTTGTCATAGAAGCCTTCCAAACCCATGCCGTGAGCTTCCATTCCTACCGCATCCATAACGGAATCGGGCCCCATTCCCCCAGTCATTTCTTTGAGGGCTTCACCCACCTCGATTTCTTCATAGTTCAGAATTTCTGCTCCGCCATCTTTTGCCATCTGGAGCCTTTCGGGAACGCGATCAATGGCAATGACACTTCCAGCACCCAGCATGAAGGCACTTCTAATGGCAAACTGCCCAACTGGGCCGCAACCCCAAATTGCCACCGTATCTCCTGGTTGGATGTCACAATTTTCGGCTGCCATATAACCAGTAGGGAAAATATCAGTGAAAAACAGGACTTTTTCATCTGCTAGTCCTTCGGGAATCTTGAATAACCCGACATCGGCAAAGGGAACGCGGGCATATTCCGCTTGACCTCCTGCGTAACCTCCCGTTAAATGGGAGTAGCCGAAAAGACCTGATGGGGAATGACCCATCATTTTTTCTGCCATCCAAGCATTCGGGTTGGAGTTATCGCACAGCGACCATAAATCCCGATTGCAGAAGAAACAAGAGCCGCAGGAAATCGTGAAGGGGACAACGACGCGATCGCCGATGGCAAGGTCTTTGCCTTTGTTATGGATATTTCCATTTTTAAAAGCACTGCCTAGTTCAACGATCTCTCCCATGAATTCATGTCCCAAGATGTCGCCTGGTTTCATCGCCGGGTTGAAGCCGTTATACAAATGTAAATCAGAACCGCAGATCGCCGTTGATGTGATTTTCACGATCGCATCACGCGGATTAATGATTTTAGGATCGGGTACGGTTTCAACTTCAACCTTGTTTGTACCTTGCCAACAAACTGCTTTCATTGCTTAAGTTTCCTAAAGTGAAGTTGTTCGTAAAATGTGAAATCTGTATGAAACCTTCTATCCCGCCTCCTGCCTCTTCAACCTTTCCCCTTTGGTTGACCTTCTGTTGTCGCAATTTCGCCCGTTTCCATCAGTCTTTTGAAGCGGTGTAAATCATCTCCTAACTGCTGTTCGGGTGATTCACCAAAGAGTTTGGCGATCGCATCTCCGATCAATCCACCTGGTGGGTTGTATTCTGTGACGACTTTCACCTCAGTGCCGCGTAGACACGAAGTGGCTTGTCGTGAGACATCGTTCAGTGCTGGCTTGAAGCAGACAGAACCAGAGTTTGTAATATCTGCACCTTCAACTGAAGTCCAACTAATCAATTCGTTTTCACGATCTTCAACAATATTTGCATCCCATTCAACACTTTTGCCTAACGGTGCGCTAGTTATCCAGTGCGATTGCTTGTCGTTATATACTTTCACGTCTTTGATATGCTTTGTAAAACTGGGCAAGTTCTCAAAGTTATGCCAGAAGCGGTAAAGTTCTTCTGCTGGCTTGTTGATCGTGACAGTTTTTTCAACCTTAATGCGTTGATTCATAACAATTGTCTCATTGCTACATCTATGGATTTACTTGGTGTAGTTAAGCTTGGGTCATGACATTTAACATTTATTAACGATGCTATTTCATCTTAGGAAGACACTTGATGAATCACCTCTAGCGTGAGAGTATTTGTAGCGATCGCCTATCTCTGTTCAAGGGCTGATTGCGTATTAGGTCTAGTTATGTATTGTTTTAGTTGTATCTTGCGATTGTGCTTCTTTTGTTTTCGGCATTTTCAGCCACAACCAAACAAGTCCAATGCCAGCGAGAACATCTAGTGTGATAAAATCAATCTTATAAGCTGCTGCTTTGACCAAAAAACTGCTTGCGTGACTTTAAGAAGATTTTGGACATTTTTGGAAGGTAAAGTTGGAACTCTTTCCATAGAAACAGGAAAATTCATTGCCAGTGATGCTTCATTACTCTCAACTCAAATTACAAGTTCAGGGGATGGCGGTAACTTAATTCTTAAAGCTGACGCAGTTGAGTTAACTAATAATGCTCAAATTGTGGCATTGAGTCAAGGCACAGGCAAAGCAGGTAATATCAATTTGACTACTGCAAAAAACTTCAGTGCAACTAATAGTCAAATCTTGACATCTTCCATACAATCTTCTGGAGGAAACATCAATCTTACTGCCGAAAATATCCGTCTTTTTGGTAATAGTGACATTCGCACCAATGTTTTTAGTGGTGCTGGCGGCGGCGGTAATATTACCCTCACAGCTAACTCAATTATTGCCCTTAATGACAGTTCTTAATTAGGGACTTACAACTTCTCGTTTCGGGAAGGGGGCTAGGGGGTTAGGTCAATCGTAAGCTTTTCCACATGACGTGAAAAGTCAGAAGTGTACCACCATCACAGAAGTCTATGTTAGATGATACTCCTTAATTAGCGCAGTTTTAATGAGCGGACAACGACCCATCCCCAGCACCGCAGCTTTGTTTCACAAATCCATAACTGTGCGATAATGCGCTTCAATCTGCGCGACGGTTTCAGACTTACGCTTTGTCTGCCATTGACTACGGTTAAATAATTCTTGCCGCAACTCATCAATATTAATTGTTGTCACTTGATGATTTGTAACAATTTGTTTACCATTCACCCAAATACTATCAACAACATTACTAGGTCGTCCTAAAACTAGCAATCCAATGGGATCTGTACGCGGTAGTAATGATAAATTGGTGAGGTCATAAAGTACTAAATCGGCTTGTTTCCCAACAGTTAAAGAACCGAGTTGATCTGCAAGATTCAATCCTTTTGCGCCTCCCAAGGATGCCATTTCTACCGCTTGTCGGGGTGTAATCCAGTGTTGATAATCTGAGTCTGTAACGTTGTGCAAGATAGAACCAATTTTAATTGCTTCTAGTAAGTCTTGGGAGTCATTACTAGATGCCCCATCACAACCAAAAGTTACATTTACTCCAGCTTGGCGATATTTTAAAATCGGGGCGATGCCACTGCCTAAACGCAGGTTACTTAAGGGATTATGAACAACTGTAGATTGAGTTTCGGCGAGGATGGCGATATCAGTATCATTTAACCAGACGCAATGGGCTAGAGTTGTGCTGTTGCTCAAAAATCCGATTCTTTTCAAATGTTCCACAGCAGTACAACCGTACTTTTCTTGGGCGAGTTTTTCCTGTGCTTTGGTTTCAAGTAAATGGGAGTGACGACAAAGATTGTAGCGATCGCTTAACTCGATACATCCTGCAAATAAAGCATCAGTACATAATTGTATCCCCGTTGGTGCAACTAAAATACTCACACCCTCATCTGGGCGATGAAACTGTCTCACCGCCTCTTCGATGATTTCTAAGGTTGCCGCAGTTGAGCGAAAATAAGGTTCATGATTTTGGGTTGATTCCCCGGATGGGATACCTGCGGTAAGGGATTCATCTTGAATTAAGGGGGCGATAAAGGCACGAATTCCCACTTCTCTGTAAGCGCGAGTTGCAATGGCGATGGTTTCTAACTCAAGTCCGGGAATTAACACCAGATGATCTACCACACTCGTCCCACCAGAAAGTAAGGTTTCCACCGCAGTACCTAAAGCACTCAGATAAACCTGTTCGGGATCGAGGGGGGCAAAATCATACAGTTCCGCCAACCATAATTCTAAAGGGAACATTGACATAATTCCTCGCTGCCACATCTCTGATGAATGGGTGTGGGCGTTGAAAAAGCCAGGTAGCAGTAGCTTATTTTTGCCATCGATGACAGTGCCAATTACTTGTAGATTGGGGGAAATGGCTGCAATTTTACCATCTACAACTTGTACATCTACCGTTGCATAATCATCACTGCTAGCAATTAGAACATTCTGGATGGTGAAATTTGACATATTTAACCTTGATTAAGCAATTGTATTCTTGACTGAATTTCAAGTTAAAAATAGAAAATGGTGTAGGGTATTGCAATTTTATGAATCTGCCTTTTCGGACATTAGGAGTATCACCAAATACGTGGACAGTGAATCATGCGATCGCAGATATCACTCGTCCTCAAAAGACCCCACAGCCTGTTATTTTATCAACAGAAACAAAAACCCTGCATCTAGACTTGGCAAAAGCTGCTATCCTCGTCATTGATATGCAAAACGACTTCTGTCACCCTGATGGCTGGTTAGCGCATATCGGCGTGGATGTAACTCCAGCACGTCAACCTATTGAACCTTTAAATAACTTACTTCCCGAATTGCGTGAGGTTGGTGTTCCAGTCATTTGGGTAAATTGGGGGAATCGTCCCGACTTGCTCAATATTAGTGCTAGTTCGCGTCACGTCTATAATCCCACAGGGGAGGGTGTGGGATTAGGCGATCCACTGCCGAGCAATGGTGCTAGAGTACTCATGGCAGGTAGTTGGGCTGCGGCGGTAGTAGACGAACTAGAACAGCTTGCCGAAGATATTCGTGTGGATAAATACCGCATGAGTGGGTTTTGGGATACGCCATTAGATAGTATCTTGCGGAATCTGGGAAGGACAACATTATTTTTTGCTGGTGTTAATGCCGATCAATGTGTGCTAACCACATTATGTGATGCCAACTTCTTAGGATATGATTGCGTGTTAGTTAAAGACTGTACCGCTACCACTTCTCCTGAATATTGTTGGCAGGCGACATTGTATAACGTCAAGCAATGCTTCGGTTTTGTTGCTGAATCGCAAGCAATTTTAACAGCGCTGCATCATAGTGAGGAGTGAATCAATTTTGGATTTGGGATTTGGGATTTTAGATTGATCTTATGTCTAAATACTCTTTTTTAGATCAAGGATTTTAGATTTATTATCGCGTTTAAATTTGCTTGCCATCAGAAATTTTTAAGTTTTGGATTCTGGATTGAATAATTTAAAATCCAAAATTTAAAATCTAAAATTCTGTGATTCAGAATTTGGATTTGAGGAATTTTCATACCCATCGATAACTTCAGAGGGGATAAATATAATGTACGCTACTCGTTGTGTAATTCCGGTGATCAAATCTCCCAAAGATTACCAAGTATATCGCATCAGTCCCAACGACTCTAATCGATTAGCAATCATCTTCGATTCCACAAATGCTAATACTTCCTTGACTTGCTGCATAGAAATTTTTGATATTGGTGGACAAACACCGCCAAATCGCCATCAGTGGGCGGTGGAAATGTTTTTTGTTCTCAAAGGGGAAGCGATCGCTATGTGTGACGGCAAGAGTGCCACGATCAAAGCTGGGGATAGTTTATTAGTGCCTCCTACTGGAACTCATTTGATTAAAAACACTGGTTCTACTCGCTTGTACACTTTGACTGTTATGGTTCCCAATGAAGACTTTTCAGAATTGATTCGCAGTGGTATTCCGTCGGAGTTAGATGCAGAAGATATGGCAGTATTGGGGAGATTTAATGCTTTGATGCCCTGTTAAAGATATTTGAAACCTCTCTCCTACAAAGCTACGGTGTAGGGAGCATCCCAAATGTGTAAAAACATAATTTGTCATTGCGAGCGTAACGTAGTGAAGAGAAGCGCAAAGTACGGATGTTGCGATCGCTACCCTGCGGGAACGCCAAGGGCGAACATTCCGCTTCGCTTCATAAAGCCCTTCGGGCATGGCTTCATTTAGCGCAATGACGATTCATTATTGCACTCAACCCAGAAGCGCTATAAATTTCCTTAGGGAACTCCAAGAAATAAATTATCCAATCCAATATTGTGGGGTGGGCAACATGAGCGCCCAGTTTATAGGGCGGGCGAGACGCCCACCCCACAAGAGTTAATTGAATATTTTTTTATTTTTCAGTCCCTTGACCCAAGCGTATTGTACTATCTAGTTCTCAACAACTGCACGAAAGTATTACTCACCGTATTGTCTTTAGTATCGGCGGCGTATTGAATCAATTCTTCTCGCAGTTTTTTGGCTGCATCTATCTCAAGTAAGGTTGCTAGCAAAAAATAAACGCCACGAAATCGAGGATCGCCCATTCTATCAACTAATAGTCCTTCGGCGGCATCAGTTTCGCCGAGAAAGTTTTGCACCAAGAAGAAATCCATGATTTTATCGTGGCGGAAGTACCATTCTTTCTTGGCTTCGCCTTTTTCATTTTGCCACTGACGGCTGACTACCATCTTGTATTTCTCGTCTTCTAAAGACATGACAACTTGGTGAAATTCATCCCCAGGTAAAGCTTGTTTGTCATCGAGTCGCATTTGGTAGACGGCGGCTGAAAATCTTTTGAGGGGAAATTCTTGTTTCCATTCTTGCTGGTATTCTGCCGCCATCAGGTTGTATTGCTGTTCTTGCAGGCGAAATAAGTTTGGCTGTTTACCTTGTGATAACATCAGCGCTACCACAGTTAAATCCATTGGATTGGAAAGAATTCGGCGGACAGCATCTAACTCTTCTTTGGCTTGCTGGTCTTTAAGAATTTCTGTTAAATAGTTGGTGCAGGCTTGGGCGTAATCAGCACCTTGAATTTTTGCATCTTTGGGGAGTCGTGGCTGACGGGAGATCAAAAACTCTTGAATTTGTTCTTGTTCAAGGGGCTGCAAGTAGTAGGTTTTTGCTGTTGAGGGGGGTGTCCACTCTAGGGGCTGGGTTGTCATGATAATGTTGCCCCGGAAATAGCTTTCGACAAACTGGCAAATTTTAGCCCGTGTTTCGGCGGTGACTTCGTTGAGTCCGTCGATGCAGATATCTATCGCGCCACTGTAAATTAGGTTTTTCAGGAAGTCGGCATCTTGGGCTTGCCCGTGTAGCTTGTCTTGGATGGCTTCAATTACGCCTTTATGACATTTTTGGGCGGGGAGATAAACGACGATGCGCTGGGAGTTTTTCAACAGATGACGGAGAAACATCGACTTGCCTAAGCCGGAATCGCCTTCTAAGATAATTTGTCCTTGAATACTGGGTAAGGCTGCGGTAATTGGCTGGATGTCTCCAGAAGGGGGAACTTTGACTTGAGATTCTGGGAAGTATGATTGCTCATAAAAATTATCTAAGCCGGCGTCGGCTAATAGGGAAGGTTTGAAGGGTTCAAATAATTTGCGGCGGAAGGGGGGAAACCAGGTGAGGAGAAAGCCGACATAGCCGACGCCGAGAATACGGCGTACCCAAGGGTTCCAGAAGAAGATGGCTTGGACTTGGGGAAATTTCGGGTAGGCAAAGATGAGGGCTAGCCAAAAGACAGCGTGAATGAGAATGGTGTTTTTGGCTTTGAAAAACCACTGCCAATATTCCAGATTATTAATTACTGACTGTAGCGCATCGGCATGAGTGGAGTTAACTTTTTTGAGGTTGTTGTAGTGAGTTTGCAGTAAGTTAATATCTTGTGCTTTCCAACGAATTTGTTTGTTGGCAGCGACTTCAGAAATTTGCTGTGCTAAATCTTTTCTTAATTGATCTAGTTCTTGGCTGGGTTCCCAGGCTTGGCGAAAGATTAAGAGTGTTTTTACACCTTCAGCGTGTGTCAGGTTATCAGGAGTTGTTTTCGGTCTGCCTAGCCATCTAAGCAAGGTTTCCACATCATCATTGCCGCCACTTAGGAAATAGGTTAAAAATCGCCACTGTGCAAATTCTGATTGGCCTGCATAATAGACGCTATCCAGAATTACAACGACATTATTCAGGTTCAGTTGTTCTATCTTCCCTAATGCCACTGCTGCACGGGAACGAACAGAGTCGTCAACGGATTTATCCTTGAGGATGTCAGCGATGTCTTTGACGTAGGGTTTGGCAGCCTCCCCCAGATTTCCCAATGCCTCTGCTGCACTGGAACGAACATTAACGTCAACGGATTTATCCTTGAGGATGTTAGCGATGTCTTTGACGTAGGGTTTGGCAACCTTCCCCAGATTTCCCAATGCCTCTGCTGCATAATAACGAACATTTGACTCAACAGTTTTATCCTTGAGGGTGTCGAGGATGTCTTTGACGTAGGGTTTGGCAACCTCCCCTAGATTCCCCAATCCCACTGCTGCACCGGAACGAACACTTGAGTCAACGGTTTTATCCTTGAGGATGTCGATGATGTCTTTGACGTAGGGTTTGGCAACCTCCCCCAAATTTCCCAATGCCTCTGCTGCAAGGTAACGAACATTTGAGTCAAGGGTTTTATCCTTGAGGATGTCGAGGATGTCTTTGATGTAGGGTTTGGCAACCTCCCCCAGATTTCCCAATGCCTTTGCTGCATAGTAACGAACATCTGAGTCAAGGGTTTTATCCTTGAGGAAGTCGAGGATGTCTTTGACGTAAGGTTTGGCAGCCTCCCCCAGATTTCCCAATGCCTCTACTGCATAGTAACGAACACTTGAGTCAAGGGTTTTATCCTTGAGGATGTCAGCGATGTCTTTGACGTAGGGTTTGGCAACCTCCCCCAGATTTCCCAATGCCTTTGCTGCACCATAACGAACAATATTGTCAACGGATTTATCCTTGAGGATGTCAGCGATGTCTTTAACGTAGGGTTTGGCAACCTCCCCCAGATTTCCCAATCCCACTGCTGCACCGGAACGAACAATATTGTCAACGGATTTATCCTTGAGGATGTCAGCAATGTCTTTGACGTAGGGTTTGGCAGCCTCCCCCAGATTTCCTAATGCCGATGCTGCACTGGAACGAACATTAACGTCAATGGATTTATCCTTGAGGATCTTTGCAGCTTTTTGAGCAAAATCCTCCGATTTCTTGCCGACTGATTTCAAATCTTTTAGATCATATTTAACTAATTCGTCTAGAGCATATCCCTTAACCTTGTTGTGTCCATCATCAAGGGCTGCTGATATACCGTTAATCTGCCAATCTTGGGGTTTGGGTTTGGGGGTTTCTTTGGCGTTTACCCAAGGTAGACAAAAAAGGAAAGAAAGGATAAAGGCTAAAGCATAAAGGATAAAGCGAGAAGGCTTGCTGCGGTGGCGGGGAGTTGTTACCATGTTTGGAGCAAGGTGGCAGATTAGACGCGGTTATGAGTATAATAACAACCTTGCAATTTGTAATTCCTGATTGAGAATGCAATTTGGTATCAACAAGTGGTAGGCGATCGCATTTACGAGTATTAAAGACTTGCTCACGAGTATCAAAGACTCGCTCACGAGTATCAAAAACTCGCTCACGAGTATTAAAGACTCGCTCACGAGTATCAAAAACTCGCTCACGAGTATCAAAAACTCGCTCACGAGTATAAAAGACTCTCCTGCGAGTATAAAAGACTCTCCCACGAGTATTAAAAACTCGCTCACGAGTATTAAAGACTCGCTCACGAGTATCAAAGACTCTCTCGCGAGTATTAAAGAACTTTCAAATAAAAAAATACTCAAATAATTCTTGTGGGGTGGGCGTCTCGCCCGCCCATAGCCAAAGGCGGGCAAGATGCCCGCCCCACAAGATTGAATAATTTATTGGTTGGAAATCCCTAAAGACTCTCCCGCAAGGTTTAAAGCTTATGAACCAGAAATAGTTTTAGCAGGTTTACTTTTAATAGCTTTAAACCGTTCCCCTAACTGTTCGGCAATAGTTTTTAACCCTGGAGTTTTCTTAGCAGCAGTCTTGACGTAATCGTAAACTGTCAAACTGCTGCTCATTGTCTCACTACCGACAGCCATTAAGGTATCATCTACTTGTTCTGTCAGTTGTCGCAGTCCAATCAGAAGTTCGCTGAGAGTGGCGGCTAGTTGATAATCCCGCACAAATTCATCTACATCAAAGCTGGCTGGTAAAATATCTCGGTTAGATTGGGCAGCAGTCAGGCTAGTGTTGACAAAAGCCAGGCTTTTATCGCCCATTTTAAATAACTTGCGTCGTTCTTCTACACTCAGAGTCACAAGGAAAGGTAACTTTGCTTGAATAGTCGCAAAGGCTGCTTTAATTTCTTGGATATCTGCTGGGGTAAGGGAGCCTGTAATATTTTGGTAAGCCATTGTTTATTTACTGTGGTGAATCTGTTTGTTATGATTCCCACTGGTAAATGCGATCGCACAGTATTTAAGGAATGGGGAGTAGAGAAGTTAACCTCTCTGGTTGTACAGTCTACAACGGGCTACGCCTACGCACATCTCAACGTCAACCTGACTTTTCAGTTTACCGAATAATTTCCTTAACAACGCCAACAAAGCGTTCCATGTCGGCTTGGGTAATGGCTCCCATTGTTGATACTCGAAAGATTGATTGAGCTAAATTTCCCTGTCCAGAATAAATTATATAATCTCGTGCTTTCAGTTGATCGTGAAATTCCTCATAGCTGAAACCTTCTGGCAAGTAGTAGGCATTCAAGACAACCGATGAACTGCCAAGAGGAAGTAGCGGTTTAATTCCAATTGAGGCTAACCCATCTCTGACTAAACCGGCAAGTTGGTTGTAATGGCTGTGTCTGGCACGCCAACCTCCGGCTTCTGCCATTTCTTGCAAAGCTTCTGTTAAGGCATAAAATGTCTGTACTGATTGCGTGAAAGGTGTGCCGCCTCGTTCTTGCTGCTGGTAATAGGTTGCTAAATCTAAATATAAGGTGCGGGGGATTGTTTCTACTGACGGCAGTGCATCCCGTTGCAGGATGACAAAGGATACTCCAGGAACACCATGCAGACATTTATTAGCTGTTGCAGCGCAAGCGGTGATTCCCCAATCTACAAAATTTAGTTCTTCAGCACCAAAGCTGCTGACTGCATCTACTAATAATTTGATGCGGCGTTCTTGGCAAATTGGCGCAAGTTCCGGCAAATTATTTAAGCGGCCGGTAGTAGTTTCGTGATGGACGACAGCAAGGTGGGTAATGTCGGTGTTTTCATCCAGGAGTTTGACTAAAGCCTTGATATCTATTTCGGCATCCCAAGGATGGGAAAGTGTGATGTAATCAATGCCGTGGATTTTGGCGATTTTAGATATTCGTTCGCCATATACACCGTTTTCAATTACTAGTAATTTCCCGTCTGCGGGTACTAAACTGCTGATCATCGCTTCCATCGCGGCGGTTCCAGAACCGGTAAGGAGAACTGCTGCCCAGCGATCGCTCCCAAGACCATAAACTTGAAGTAGCTGTTCGCGGATTCTGCTTTGAAGTTGGGAAAATTCCACCTCACGGTGACACAAATCGGGACGCAACAGGGCATTTCTGACGCGATCGCTCAAATTAACAGGGCCAGGGTTTAGTAAAATCATTGGGGACTGGAGACTGGGGATTGGGGACTGGGGACTGGGCATTAATAAGTTAAGAGTTTGTACTTTGAATTTATTAATTACGAATTACGAATTACCAATGTGTTTCATGAAGCGTTGCAAAACTGCTTCTGGGGTGAGGTTGGGCCGGGGTAGCTTTTCTAAAGTTCCGGGACGGATTTTTAAATGAGCGAATTTAGGTCTATTGTTAGCATCTGCGGTAAATAAAGCATCTAAAAGGGCGGGGTCATCTCCGGCTAATGTCACGCCGTAACCGCAGGCTTGGGCAATTTTGGCAAAGGAAATACCCGCAGAGACGGTGGCTTGTGCGCCTGTGGAATCGTGGACTTCGTTATCTAAAAGAATATGGGTCAAGTTAGCACCGCCATAAGTGCCGATGGTAGCAAAATTACCCATTCGCATTAATGCTGCCCCATCGCCATCTATTACCACTACTTTGAGGTCTGGACGTGCTAAAGATAGTCCCAATCCCATTGAGGAAGCGCACCCCATTGAGCCGACCATATAAAGATGATTGGCGCTGTCTTTACTGGCGAAGAGTTCGCGTCCCGTATATCCGGTGGTGGCAATTACTACAGTGTTTTCTGGCTTGGTGAGTTCCACAATCCTAGCTAATGCTTCGCTGCGAGAAATGCGTTGTTCTTTGCGATCGCGAAAAAAGCTTTGCTGAATATGAGCGCTACTACTATTTTCTCGTTCTGGGATAGAAGAACGGATGAGTGCATGGGGGGCAATTGTTCCCTTACGCATAATTAGAGCATAAGGACGGCGTTCTTGCTGCATGTAAGCTGTGGCTCTTTGCAAAACGGGTTCTATTTCTGCTGCATCTGTGGGAAAAAATTCCCAAGGTACAGACATTGTTTCCAGCAATTTCTCTGTAATTTGCCCCATTAATTCATGTTGCGGTTCATCTTGTAATAGGCGATCGCCTCTTAGAGTACAAATCAGCAGCAGTGGAATCCGAAAGATGTAAGTAAGGGAGGTTAGCGGGTTAACTGCATTTCCCAAACCAGAGTTTTGCATCATCACCACAGCAGGTTTACCAGCAATTGCGGCTCCAGCTGCGATCGCTACAGCATCTCCCTCATTAGCTGCACAGATGTATTTAAGTTGAACGTCATTAATGACGTAGTTAATAAAAGGCGTGAGAAAAGAACAGGGTACGCCAGTGTACCACCCAAAGCCAAGATTACGCGCAGCTTCTACAAATTCTTCTGCCTGGATCATATTAAGGGGATTGGGGAATGGGGATTGGGGACTGGGGAGAATGGCACTAAGTTAAGATACAGCCCTTGCCCTAACTGGTTCCCAGCCTCCAGGCTGGGAACCCATTCTGGGAGGCTCCGCCTCCTCTTTATTGAGCAGAGGCAGAGCCTCTGGGAACGAGGCTACACAAGCTTTCGAGCTTTTCTTAGTGCCATTCGGGACTGGGGATTAGGGAATGGGGAGTTAAGAAGAAAAATTATTACTTCGACTTCAGAACTCGGAACTTCAGCCTCAGAACTCGGAACTTTGACCTCAGAATACAAAGCCCCAGTTCCCAGTCCCCAATCCCCAATCCCTATTGTTTCAATTGAAAAGCAAGGTCAAGATCATCTAAAGAATTAACATCTAACCAGTTACCGCGAATATAAAGCACCTTAATCGGTTTTCCTTGCCCGATTAAATAATTGCATAATTCTGGCAAACCCAAACTGTTGAATTCCGGTCGTTTTTGCAATTCATTGAGTGCTTCACTCACCCACTGTCTACCTTGACTCCGCAAGCGCAACATCCCAATCCAGCGTCCGCTAGATTTTCCTAATTGGGTTTGTGTTGTTTTAGAAATATCCAACAGGTTGACATCTTGTCCAAAGAGAGAAAGATCATCTGGAATTGAGCAATAAGCGTAGTCAGGTGAACCACTAACAGATTTGCTGTTCGCCACAGAATCAACTACAGCTACAATCTCTCCGGGACATTCTAATAAATCTCGCAGAATGTAGCTTCTAAATAGTAAATCGCCATAAAGCACCAGCATTTCTTCACCGAAGCTGGTTTGAGCT
This sequence comes from Nostoc sp., assembly GCF_036916985.1. Lineage (GTDB taxonomy): Bacteria > Cyanobacteriota > Cyanobacteriia > Cyanobacteriales > Nostocaceae > Nostoc. The sequence continues at coordinate 36,599 of NZ_JBALFD010000014.1, read as the reverse complement.
ACGGCTAAGGATGCTAATTCTCCCGTTGTTTCATAATCTGGGTTACGGATGACTTTAGTCCCCGGAACGTTGATAGTTTCTGCTTTGTAACCGGCGACAACAGTAATATCATTGATGGCAAGTTTCTTGAATTTGTCCACCAACAACCTAAGCAAAGGTTTACCTCCAAGGGGTAACATGACTTTTGGTTTATCTTGCGTCAAACCTCCTAACTCTTGTCCTCTGCTAGCAGCCAAAACGATCGCTTGAGTATGTTGTCGTCCGTTGTTAAAGTAGCGTTTTTCAGCTTCTATGAGTTCATCCGCCCCTTGTAGCCGGAAAATTTCTTTTACAGGCGCAATATCATCTTCAATGTTGATTAAAGTTTCGCTGGTTTTCACTTCACGCGCGATCGCCTGCATACTAGCAACAGCAGCTCGAATCAGATGGTTTGCCCAGATGACCAAATTAACTTCCGCTTTGCGAAAAACATCAGTAGCGGTGCTGTAATATTTAGTCGGTATAATCACTAACGGGGAACGACCCGCCCATTCTTTGGCAAAAGCTAGCACTTGGTCGGGACGCGATGATTTACTGTGAATCAGAATGGCGTTTGCTCCGGCTGCGTGGTAAGCTTCCGCTCGGCGCAATGCCTCGGAAAGATCCCACCCAGCAATCAAAGCTTCCAGTCGGGCGACGATGCAAAAATCTGGGTCTGTCTGACTATCCTTACCCGCCTTAATTTTGCCGCAGAATTCATCAATATCAGCCAAAGCTTGGCGACTCCCGTTGATGAAACTATTGGTTTTGGGAAAAAGCTTATCTTCAATACAGACTCCAGCAATACCTCGCTGTTCTAATTTTTTGACCAGGCGACGCATATTATTAAAGTTGCCATAACCCGTATCCCCGTCTAACAAAATCGGGATGCTGGTGATATCAGACATGAACTCCAGCATTTCGACAACTTGAGTCCAACTAGCTTCATTATTGTCTCGAACGCCATATTGAGCCGAAAGGGCTAGTCCACTCGCCCAAATTCCTTTAAATCCAGCCTCTTCCACAATGCGGGCGCTAATCCCGTTGTGAGCTTCCATAATGAAGTCGAGTTGAGGCGATTCTAGTAATAACCGCAATTGGGCACACTTATTTAAGTTTGCAGCGGTGTCAGTGGGTGCAAATATTTGATGCATCTATGTCTGCTTTTCTCAACCTATATAATATAGCTAGCGTGTTCTCAATTGCAATGAACGAGCATCACCATTGGCAACATTAACTAGATGAGCTAAAGCATCCACGTAAATTTGCACTGTTAACTTGCCATAACCGCATTCCAAATCAGCTAGTGTTTGCTCAACAATTTTGTATAAATCTTTATAACCCTGTTTTGTCACTTTCGGAAAACAATAATCGGAGCGAAACTCTGAAACTTTGATTTGATAAAGTTTTGAGCTTTTCTTTTCTAACAGAAACTAAAATTTATAGCCAAAATATGAGAAATAAAGCTCTCAAAGGCTTTCAGGCATTGGCTTCTCCCAAAGTGACAGAACAGGGATAAGAAGAATTCAGAACTCAGGAGTCAGAATTCATATTGAATTCTGTAGGAGTGGGTGATAGCGTCGGCGGCAAGAGAGTCCGCGTTAGCGAGTATTTTCGAGTCGCGTCTGACATATTGGTTAAAACCGTACTTCTCTACGAGACGCTACCGCGAACGTCCCGCTACGCGCTTTCGCCTGAAGTTAAGCGAAAAAATTAAAATATTCCCGCCTTAAAACTCTATCCCTTTATGGGTAGAGTATTCTGAATTCTGTTAGCGCAGCGGGGCGTAGCCCATTCTGTATTCTGACTCCTGTTTTATTTCCGCCGACCTGTGTACTAGGTTAAATTATTTGCTTCCTCGACTGCTTTTTTTAACTCTTCAAAGGTAATACTACCATCTTCGTCTGAATCATAATTTACTAGTAATTCCTGGGGACTATTGGTATTTGTTTCGGATGAAATGATTGCACTTAAGCCAGGACTTAAAAAAAGATCATTAATGGATACTTTGCCGTCTCGATCGCTATCTAAGGTATTAAAAAGAGATTGAAGCTCTTGCTGGGTTGTCATAAGTTTCTATCTGAATTAGTTTTTCAACTCAATATCTCAATATCTCATTAATCTCTGATTAATCTCTCAAAATTAAATAAACTTGTATCTTTAGACGTAGAAACGGCTATCGCTGGGGCTTAGACTGGGTGTACGCTGTGGGTTACAGGGGGGCAATACGTTTCGGATAAGCAGGGATGCAATCGAGTAAAAATTATTATTGATGGTAATGCGTTCCCCGTTCGCGGTAGCGTCTCTGAAAGAGAAGGGGTTGTCGAAGACATCGCAGCTAGTGAACATCGTTTAAAAGAACTGCTGGTAGGTCTTGCCAAGCTGAGAGCTTTTCGCCGCCACCCAAGAGGCCCAAAGATTGCTCAACCAAAACGAACTTATCTCTTGAACTTGCCCCATGTCTCAACTGCTAAGATTTTAGCTCAGAAAACACAGAAGATTAACACACCTTGAAAGGACTGGTCTTAATAATTTAAAAAATCAAGAAAGTAAGCGTTGCTCAAATTGCAAAGCTTTTTGAGGTTCGGGAATTTGTGATGCTAAAACTTTCACAAATTCTGCACGAGAAATATGCCCAGAAGATTTAACAGCTTTTTGGACTATAAACTTAGCTATTGGGCCAATAAAATTAGCCAATTCTCGCTCGCACTGATTCACAAAACTGTCACTGATTACTTGAGGCTCTTGAATTGGTAAATTATTGGACTTAATTTCAATCTTAGTAGTAAGCTCCTGTAGGAGAGTAGGTTTCTCTAGTAGAAACATTGTTTTCTTCTTAAAATCAATTTGTTGATTTTCTCGAAGATAAAGGGCTAATTGACTAACTAATTCTTCCAAATTGGATGCTGACGCCGCCACTTGCCGTAATAATCTTGAGGCAACAGGGCCAACAAATTCTAAAAGAATCGTTTCTAAGCGGTTGTAATTTTCCGCAGACAGGATAGAAGCGGACGAATAACTAATTGAGTTTGGTTGAGAAAGTGAAGCTTGAGGCGGTTGTGTAAAAGATGGTGTTTGAAGTGATTGCGCTAGCACCTGTAGAACTTCAGCCGCAGACTGGTAGCGCTGTTTAAAGTGGTGTAGCACCATCTTAGATAGCACAGATGCTAACCCAAAACTGACGTTAGCTTGATGCTGCCAAGAAATTTCTCCTGTATCTGGGTCTTCCTCAAAGTTTATCGGATGTACCCCCGTCAGCGATTGAATACCAATAATACCCAAGGAATAAATATCACTGTTGGGGCGGGGCTTACCTTGTCCCTGTTCTGTAGACATATATCCTGGGGTGCCAATGATAATAGTAGCCCCGGTTTGCCCTGGAATTGTCAGCAGTTGAGTTTGGACTTGTTTAACTGCGCCAAAGTCAATCAGCACTAACTTACCGTCTTGTTGTCGTCTAATTATATTGTCCGGCTTGATATCTCGATGGATAACGTTGTGGCTGTGAATAAATTGCAGAATACCTAGAACCTGTTGGAGCAGTTGAATTACTTGATTTTCTGTCCAAGGTTGATTGGGTAATAGTTCTGCTTTCAAAGTATGCCCTTCAATGAACTCTTGCACCAAGAAGAACTCTTGGTTATCTTCAAAATAGGCTAAAAGCCGAGGAATCTGGTCATGGTTGCCCAGTTGCTCTAGTGTTTCTGCCTCACTGCTAAATAGCCGTCTAGCAGTTTCGAGAAATTCCGGGCTACGACTGACGGGCTTAAGATGTTTGACAACGCATTTCGGGAAACCTGGTCGATGGGTATCTTGGGCTATGTAGGTTTGACCGAATCCACCTCCCCCTAAAACTTGGAGGACTTGGTAACGTCCGTCTAATAATTGTCCTAACATTGTGTCACAAGCCTTAAGTCCTCAAATTCATCTTGGCACAACTACTAGCTTTGACAAGGTTGGTTGAGACAAAAACTAGGTAGGTAACGCTAAAATTTCGAGGTTTGTTGAGGATTCGACTACAAGCTCATGACTCCCTAGACTTCAAATCGGCTTGGAGCCATATTATTGTTGAAGCTTTAATTCCTTAGAAGTCGGCAGGATCTCAATTTTTGAAGTGGTTCCTGGTTGAGAGACTACGCTAACTTCTCCTAGTGAAGTTTTATTTACAAAATAGGTGATTCCCCGAAAGCTCAATTTATAGGTTACGGGTGTTATGGGAAGTTTTGCTGATTTGGTATTTGGATCAACAGGATAGTTAACGCCACGATACATCAGATTATAAACTGACCCAATTTGAGCAACTGGTTGAAACGGCTGTTGTGTTTTTTTGCTGCCAGTTTTGTTTGGCTCGTATTCGTAGCTCAGACCACGATAGTAAAGTTTCATATTTTTCGGCTCCTGAATAACTCTTATTCAACAATGCCAATGACTTATCAGAGGTTAATTGAAGAGTTATGCATGAACTAATGTAAACCTACACTTTTTAAGGAACTGGTTAAAGGATTAGGCGTCTAAAGTGAAGAGTTATTGGGATAACTGGGTATTGAAAAGAGGCAGAGGGGCAGGGTGCGGGGGGCGGAGGGGAAAATTCTTCTCCCTGCTCCTTTGCCCTTCTACTCCCAACCTCCCGTATGCTTACCCTTTTCATTCGGGGGTTACGTGGTTAACAATGGGTTGAATGTTTTTTAAATAAATAATTCAACTTTATGGCTAGAACTGCAAATGAATATGCCGTATTCCTCCTACTGGAAAGCGGCCACCGGGAAGAAGTACGTTTTCCGACTATTCAAGAGTTTCAGAAGTGGTATAGTGGCGAACTTGTGCCAAAATCTGCTTCTAATGACTTTATTAGCGTGCCGATTAAAAATATTCAAGGGGAATATATGGTAATACGCCCTTCTCGGATCGTGGCAATCCGGGTAGAACCCGTTTTTAGTTCCAGTGTTGAAAGATTCAACTAAATGATGAGAAAAACCCTTGCTTTCCTTTCCCTGAGTCTGGGAATTGCCCTTGTAAATCCTCTCTGGGCAGCTGTTGCTCAGGTTCCTAACTTACTGCCATTGCCAGTACCGACTACTCCCGATTTCTCGCCTATACCAATACCAATCACTCCTGAAGTAACGCCGCCCCTAAAACCAATTGCTATCGGCAGCAATTGTACACTGCGGCAGACTTGCTTGGGCTGGGATGAGCAACTTTGGGGTCAAAAAGGCGATCGCAATGCGTTGTTGGCTTCTATTGACAACAGTTTGCTTTACCTAACAAAGGGTGAAGCGATCGCAGCATATCAAAATTATCCGATGAGGGAAATTACCCTCGATCGCGTCCGCCGGAGTTTGGTACGCTTCCGTCAACTGGTTGTCAGTTCTAAGTCAGCAGCGCAATTACAAGCGGCTGTCCGCCGTGAGTTTGTCTTCTACCAGTCTGTGGGCAACGATGGCAAGGGTACTGTTAAGTTCACCGCTTACTACGAACCTGTTTATACTGCTAGCCGCGTCAGGACTGCAATATATAAATATCCTCTTTATCGTGTACCACCTGATTTCAGCCAATGGCCTAAACCCCACCCAAAACGCATTGATTTGGAAGGTAAGGACGGTTTACAAGGGAATAAGAGCAAATTGCGCGGTTTAGAACTGCTATGGTTCCGCGATCGCCTAGATGCATATATGGTACATATCCAAGGTTCTGCCCAAATTAAATTAACTAATGGCAAAACAACATCAGTTGGCTATGCAGGTGGAACTGATTACCCTTGGACTAGTATCGGCAAAGAAATAGCCAAAGATGGCAAACTTCCACTAAATGGATTGACGTTACCACGTATGGTTGCTTTTTTCCGGGCAAAGCCGCAGGAGTTGAGCAATTATCTACCACGTTGGGAACGATTTATTTTCTTCCAAGAAACTGGTGGTAGGGCGGCTACAGGCAGTATTCATGTGCCAGTGACAGCAGAACGTTCCATTGCTACAGATAAGTCTCTCATGCCACCGGGAGCGCTAGCGTTGATTTACAACTCATTTCCCTATCCTGCTGGTGGTGGCAAACTAGAGAGTCGTACCGTCAGCCGCTTTGTGCTTGACCAAGATACAGGAAGCGCCATCAAAGGCCCGGGACGGGTAGATTATTTTATGGGGTCTGGTAAACTAGCAGGCGATCGCGCTGGCATTACAGGCGGCAATGGTTCACTATATTATTTGCTGCTTAAGGAATAAAGTTAGGAGTTAGGAGTTAGGAGTTATTAATTGAAAACTTATCACTCATCACTCCTCACTCCTCACTTTCTTTAATATGGCGGATAAGCAAAATCATCTTCATCAGCATAAACGTAAGAATTGGAAACTCCTGCCATTGCCAATTTAGGCGTTTCTGATTTGATAGGTTCCTTGCCAAAATCTTTGTATTCTTCAAAAGTCTTACAAATCATTGCAGACTCAAGAGCATCGGAAGCAATTAAATATTGCGTTAAAGTCCCGACAGTGGGATGTTTGTAGTCTACAGTTGAAGCTACCAAAACCGTATTTGGTTCAATACCTCTTTCTTCACACTCAATGATGGGGCAAAAAATTCCGTGAGCATGGAACAAAGGCCCCTTTGGTGCTAGAGGTTGCTTACGGTAGACTGCATAAGCTTTTTCTAATTCAGCAACAAATCCACTAACTACTTTGCCTTGTTGATATTCGCAATAGGTTTTGCTGAAACTCGCTCCGGCAGCACCATTAAGAGTTAGTTGTAATGGTGATTCATGTAAAAACTTTTTATTCTCACCCACTATAAAAATTAAATAACGAGTAAAGGTTTTAAATTTAAGTTTGTCGGCTAAAAAAGCATCATAATTCTCTTTGAGCGTACCTAGTTTTAGACCACTTTCCCGGTCTTTGACAGATAATGGACCCCGACGCACTATAACCAGGCGTGGAGTAGGGGTAATAAATACCGTTTCGACTCCAGAAGTAAATTCATGCTCCACCTGCTGCCAATTCTCATCTGGCACAAAGCCAACAGCATTAGCATTATCTAGCTTAATCGCCAAACCGTGGGATTGTATCCCATCAGTGCCATACCGAGGATTAATCATCTGACACCAGGGAAGGACTTGAGAAGGCGGTGCATTGAATTTCTCGTCTTCAAAGTCGAAATTAGCAGATGCTTTCATCGTTTTAGGCTATCAAAGTGTTTTATTGAACAAGTTTATCGGCAGGGTGCTGATCCTGGGGAACCAGAAGCAGAGCGTTGGTACGATCTTCACTCGTTCCTGACGCGTTGCAGGAGGAAGATACCGTCAAACTAGCGTGGTAGTTTTTCTAGATTAAGACAGAATTAATCTATGTTGCAATCCCTGTTTTCTTTGTAACAACAGATCATCATCGAAGTGGTGGTACTCAGCACTTATTATTCAGTATTAAGCTGTTGCGCCTGCAAATTGCATCACAAGCATGATTAGGCAAAACCTGTAAATCCTCTCCCTTGCTCCCTGCACCCTGCTCCCCTGCCGCCTCAATGTGCAAACTATAATCACAACAGCTTATTTTGGAGAAACCAAAGCGGCAAGAGTCTTTAAATCAGGTACTTCTAAGTCAGGTTGACTTACTGCTGATCCTGTGATATTAACTATATTTTGGTCTGCTCTACGGTTTACCCAGACTGTTGATATTCCTAGAGATTTGGCTGTAACAATATCATGATATAAACTAACAGCAACGTGTAATATCTGCTCTAACGGCAAATTAATTCTTTCAATGGCAAATCTGAAATTAGTTAACGAGGGTTTGTAGCTTTTTACCTGTTCTGCTGTAATTATCCGATCAAATTCCACTTCCAAGTGCTTTGCTGAGAAAGCAAAGAGATCGTCATCAACATTTGAGATAATGACCAGCTTAAACTTTTGCTTTAAAGCTCTAAGTGCCTCAACAGTATCGGGGAAAGGTAGCCAATGCTGAATCGAATCAGCAAGTGAATTTAGTTCGTCAGCAGTTGGCTCAAAGCTAAATCGTTCACCAAATTTCTGGACTACTCTCTTCAAAACTTCTCGATATTTGATGTATTCTCCTTTTTCTAGTTCTGCTTCAAATTCCGCAAAAATTTCCAGAATTTGCTCGTTATCCAAATTAGTGTTGTGTACCCGCAGAAGTGGCTTTAGCACCCCTAAGATGCCGTTTTCCCAATCAATCAGGGTTCCATAACAATCGAAAGTTAAAACCTTATACTGATTAAAGTTTATCACCTTTTTATACTTTATAAGTTGATGAATAGTGTTCAGTTTTTATAAACCAAAAGACGGTTGAACCCATCTAAAATCGCCATATTGCCGTTTTTGAAGTCTCTGAATATTTCTTCTATAGATTCTCGGTTGCTAAAAGATTGGCAATGTGACTTGTGAGGATCGTTTTAGCAATTACCAACTGGTTTAGAGAACAATACTAACCGAAGTTGTATAGACATTATGCCAAAAAATTGATATTGCTAAGTTTAGTGTGTGGGATAATATTGTTCCACAGGAAAATTATACCTAAGTATAGTTTGTATGGATGTTAAATTTCAGGATACACAAGCAAATACCACTGAACAATTAAACTCAACTAAACTGCTATTTGATAGCAAGCAATCTGTAACTTTTTCGGTAGCAGAGGCAGTGGTAAAAATCCTGGGAGATATGGGAGTGCAGTATGCCTTTGGTGTATCGGGAGGTGCGATCGCTCCAGTGTGGGCTGCCTTACACCAAAGTCCCATGCAGGTGCTACACTTTCGCCACGAAGCTGGAGCAGCGTTTGCAGCTATTGAGGCGTATTTTGCTAGCGATCGCCCAGTTGTGGTATTCACAACTACAGGGCCGGGGATCACCAACGCTTTGACGGGCTTATTGGCTGCCCGTTGGGAGGGCGCTAAGGTAATTCTCGTGTCAGCTTCAACCCCAGCATCACAGCGAGGACGTTGGGCCATTCAGGAAACTAGTACGTATACTATGCCCAGTGCAGGTATTTTTACTTCGGGGCAAATATTCGATTACGCGACGACTCTCGAATGTAGCAATGAACTTCCAGAGATTTCTCGAAGACTAGCCCTGGGATTGGCACAACCAGGGGGATTCGTCGCCCATCTCAGTATCCCGACAAATATCCAGACAAGTTCATTAAAAACTTCGTTGCCACGAGTAAATCTCTCTCGTGCGATCGCAACAGTAAGTGAAGAAACAATCGCAGAATGTGTCCGTTTACTCTCTGAAGGCCCCTTTGCCATCTGGGTCGGTTTCGGAGCCAGGGGTGCAGCCAAAGAGATTCGCCAACTTGCTGAGAAGACGGGGGCTGCTGTCATCTGTTCACCACGAGGTAAGGGCATCTTTCCCGAAGACCATCCTCAGTTTGTTGGTGTAACTGGCTTTGGTGGACATCAGTCAGTTTTAAAGTATATGCAGGAGCAACGTCCAAGACGCGTGCTAGTTTTAGGAACACGCCTTGGTGAATTTACCTCCTTTTGGAATCCGACAATGATTCCCCAGCAAGGCTTCCTGCATGTTGACATCGACCCAGAAATACCGGGAACTGCATATCCATCTGCCGAGACTTTCGCTATCCAGTCCGACGTGAAAATCTTCTTGAAGAACCTGCTGAAGAACTTCAGAGAAAATAGCGATCGCTCAAGGACAATAATGCTGCCTCGATTTCAACGCAATGTCATCAAGCCACGCATGACCGGTTTAGTGCGACCAGAACTGCTGATGAATATGATTCAACAAGTGATTGTTGATAGAAGCGATGCAGTAGTAATGGCAGAATCAGGTAACTCATTTGCTTGGGTAATTCATCTACTGCAATTTACCACACCAAATCGTTATCGAATTAGCAACGGATTTGGTTCTATGGGGCATTTTGTCACAGGCGTAGTGGGTGCTGCTTTAGCGCGGAATGGTAAGGCTGTTGCCATTGTCGGAGATGGTGCCATGCTGATGAACAGTGAAGTAAACACAGCTGTAAAATATCAAGTTCCTGCCGTCTGGATTGTACTCAATGATGGGCGCTACAACATCTGCCAACAGGGAATGGCGTATCTAGGGTTCAGGGAAGCGGATGCAACGATTCCGCAGGCAGATTTTGTCAAAATTGCTCAGGGAATGGGAGCAGAAGGTATTCGGGTTGAAACGGAGTCCGATGTTCAGGCAGCACTAGAAAAAGCGATCGCCGCAAAGGGGCCATTTGTGGTTGACGTAATCATTGACCCTACCCAGATCCCACCATCTGAGAGTCGCAATCAGAGTTTAATGTCACAAGTCGCGACAAATTATTAAAAGCTAATCATATATGGTTTATTCTTCAGTAGGTATTCGCTCACTTGCTTTGAGTCTTCCCAGTATCAGACGCACAAATGACTATTACATAGAAAAATACCCTGAGCTAGTTACTTTAGCTGAACAAAAAGGCTTTGCAAGATTGTTTTCGCTCACTGAATCTACCCCCAGTAACGAGTTTGATCGGGAGATGTTACCTTATTTGTCAGATCCCTTTCGCGGTACTACTGAGCGATGGGTACTTGGATCTGGTGAATCTTCCCTGACACTAGAGTATCGGGCTGCGATCGATGCCCTCAATGCGGCAAAGCTTTCTCTTGAAGACGTTGAACTTATAATTGTTGCCTCAGTCTGGCCGGAACAAATTGGATTTGGCAATGCCGCCTTCCTTGCCCGCCAACTAGGTTTTCAGGGTGCTGCCTGGAATCTTGATGCAACTTGCGGAAGTACTCCGGTTGCTCTTCAAACTGCTTGTGCTTTGGTAAAAGCAGGAGAATATCGCAATGTGCTAGTAGTGATTTCCTGTACGTACTCCCGCTTTTTTGACGATGATGATACGTTTCGGTGGTTTACTAGTGATGGTGCTGGGGCTTTTGTTGTTGGTTCACTAGAGCCTAATCAGGGTATCCTTGGCACAAAGACCGTTCATACTGGTGCATTGTGTGAAGTTCTCTTTGCTGAACTCACACAAGACGAGCAAAAAAATCCGCGAATCCGTATGCAAACGGGTAAAGGTGCAAAAGCTTTAGGTCAAACAGCAGCAGAGTTTCTTCGGCAATGTTGTGAGGGTGCTGTTGCTGCTGCTGGTGTAACCCTCGAACAAATAGACTTTTTTCTTTTTAATACACCTACGGCTTGGATAGCAAGCTTCTGCACGCACATACTGGGTATTGATCCAAAGCGTACAATCAACCTTTACCCTCAATACGCAAATATTGGCCCAGTACTCACTGTGGCAAACTTGTATCATGCTGCACAGTTGAGCAAGATTCGTGAAAACGATTTGGTTCTCATTTATGGTTCTGGGGCAGTGGGTGTTGCCTCTGCAAATGTGATGCGCTGGGGAAATGTAGCACTGGGTTCTGATCCCCTGAATAAAAATGACTTGACATTAGAAGTTGCTAAAAATAGGAGCTTTCTTTCTTGTTAAAATTCTCTATTAAAGCCCAATACGCTTGGGTTAAGGGCTACTGGCAACAATTTTGGGTTTTCTAGACGCGATGAATCGTTGTCTCTACAAGTGTTTTGGGGTTATCTGAACTGTATTGTATTAAAGCCTAGAAAGCATCTTTAAAAGATAAAAATGCAAAAACAAATTTTAGCAATAGGAATTTTTTTATCTATCTTGTTTCCGTTTAAAGTCTCGGCACAAAATTATAGTGATATTTATGTCTTCGGGGACAGCTTCTCTGATACAGGTAATGTCTTCAATGCCACGAATGGAGCTATTCCCCCAAGTCCCACCTACTTTAATGGACGTTTTTCTAACGGCCCAGTCTGGGTAGAATATCTCGCATCTGATTTAGGGTTAAGTTACAATCCCAAAACTAACTTTGCTTTTGGTGGCGCGACTACGGGAGATCAAAACATTGGACTAGCTACTTTACCTGGATTACAACAACAGATCAACAGCTTTACGTCAGCAAATCAATTTGCCAACCCAAATGCCCTCTATATTATTTGGGCTGGTACTAATGATTATATCAATTACTTTTTCGGTACAGTTCCCAACCCTACCCAGACAGTCACAAATATATCAGAGGCAGTAAAATCGCTAGCTGATGTGGGTGCTAAAGATATTATGGTGGTTAATTTACCAAGCTTAGAGAAGTTTCCAGTTACAGGCGGCAATACTCAAATTTCCAGCTTATTTAGCACTTTTACATCTGCCCATAACTCCAGCTTGGCCAACAATCTTAACTTTTTGAACCAGCAACTCAGCCCCGATATAAATATTATTCCTCTTGATGTTAATTCTCTATTCAATAGAATCATTGCCCATCCAGCAGAATTCGGATTTACGAATGTGATTGACTCTTGTGTTGGAGATTTGTCAGTGATACCTATAAATATTTCCACGAAGCCAGTTACCTGTACTCCAGATCAATTTTTATTCTGGGATCAAATTCATCCAACAACAACTACTCATAAGCTAATTGGAGACTTAGCATTTTCAGTACTCAATAAATCATCTGTACCTGAACCTTCTGTTCTATTAGGGTTATTGGCATTAGGTACTTTAAGTGCAATTTCGTCAATAAAATATAGATAAGTAGTAGTGCAGAATAAATATACATTTGTCATTGCAAATGAAGCGTACCCCTACGGGGAAGCAAGCTACGCGGTAGCGTCTCGTAGAGAAGCGAAATGTTCGCCCTTGGCGTTCCCGCAGGGTAGCAATCGCAAAGGTTTGGGATTGCTTCACTACATTTCATTTCGGTCGCAATGACATAAATAATTTTGCGTAACTACTTAGTAATTTAGAAAACACCATTTCAGACTGCTACTTCATTTTTATTCATAATTCAACAGCTCCTAAAATTTTTAGCGTAGATTTCTGAGCTTCAGTCAAACCGAATACACCAGTGATATTCATGCCCTCATAAGGACTTTCGCTTTTCAGAGTTTGCAAGCATTTTGCTGTTTTGATATCCCAAAGCTTAATAGTCTCATCTTCACTACAACTGGCTACAATTTGACCATTGTAACTAGAAACAACTGACCAGACCCACCTAGTATGTCCTAACAAAGTACTAAGACATTCACCTGTGCTGACATCCCACAGCTTTACTGTTTGATCGCCACTGCTACTAGCAAGCATTTCCCCATCTGGACTAAAGGCAACTGAGTATATGCAGTTGGTATGTCCCTGTAAAGTTTTAAGACACTGACCGTTGCTAACATCCCACAGCTTGATCGTTTGATCTCCACTACCACTAGCAACTATGCGACCATTTAGACCGAAAGCAACTGCCCAAACCCAGTCAGTATGACCCTCAAAAGTTTTGAAGCATTGACCAGTGTTAACATCCCACAGCTTTACTGTTTGGTCATGACAACCACTAGCTAAAACACCACTATTAGGACTAAAGGAAATAGACCATATTCTACCACTATGACCCTGTAGAGTTTTGAGGCATTGACCAGTGCCGACATCCCACAACTTCACCGTTTGGTCATCACTGGCACTTGCAAGAATATGGCCATCGGGACTAAAGGCAACTGATGTAATTCTGTTACTATGCTCTTGCAAAATTTTGAAACATTTACCAGCGATCGCATCCCATAATCTTACAGTTTGATCTTCACTGCCACTTGCAATAATATGATTATCAGGATTGAATGCAACTGACGTAACCCGATTACTATGTCCTCGCAGAGTTTTGATACACTGGCCAGTAGTAGTATCCCAGAGCTTCACTGTTTGGTCATTGCTGCCACTAACAAGAATCTTACCGTCCAGATTGAAAGCAACTGACCACACCCCATTGTTATAACCCTGTAAAGTTTTAATGCAACGACCACTGTTAATATCCCATAACTTAACCGTGTGGTCATCACTGCTACTAGCAAGAATATTACCATCTGGACTAAAGCTTACTGACCATATCCGATTACTATGTCCCCGTAGAGTCTTAAGGCATTTGCCACTGCTAATATCCCACAGCTTTATTGTGTGATCGTCACTGCCACTAGCAAACATTTGACCATCTAAACTAAAGGCAACTGAGTTTATTAGATTCGTGTGTTCTTGCAAGGTTTGAAGACATTTGCCAGTGCTAACATCCCACACTTTTATTGTTTGGTCATGACAACCACTGATTATGATCTGACTATTAGGACTGAAAGCAATTGAATATACCCGACGCGTGTGTTCTTGCAATGTTTGCAGGCATTGGCCAGTGCTAACATCCCACACCTTTATCGTTTGGTCTTCACTGCTAGAAGCAAGCAACTGACTATCTACGCTAAAGGCGACTGACTGAATTCCACCACTATGACCTTGCAGCGTCCGCAGGCAGTTTTCAAGGTTGATATCCCATAGCTTTACTGTTTGGTCTTCACTGCCACTGACTAACATTCTACTATCGGCACTAAAGGCGACCGATCTAACTCCAGCATTATGACCCTGCAAAGTTTTAAGACACTGACCAGTGCTGGTATCCCACAGTTTCACTGTTTGGTCGTTGCTACCACTGGCAAGAATCTGACCATCGTGACTAAAAGCAACCGACCAAACCCAACCAGTATGACCTTCACAAGTGAGAAGTTGTTGACCATCGACAACATCATACAAGCGAATTTCTCCATTGGTATCACCCGTAGCTAAAAGCTTTCCACTAGGGCTAAAGGTTACTGAAAAAACACCACCGAAGGTTTCCACAAAAACAGACTTAGCTAAATTTGCGTGTGCAAAATTTACGTTGTGCAAATTTACATTCCGCATGTCTGCTTGTAAAACAGTTAAATTAGAAAAATCATAGTTACTTAGATCGGTCTGCATCTGACAAAGCAGATTGAAAATATTGCCCCCTGTATACCCTGGTTCTAGTGGCGATGTTTCTCTTAAATTTCTTAAAATTTGAGTTAATTGATTTTCGATATTTCTTTTGCTTCTTAAAGCAGTAATCAGCCCATTTATAACTGGTTTGATTATGAGACGAACTTGAGTATCTTTAACATAGTCTTTACCTGTTGCCTTCATCAGAGCATGACGCCTGAATAAATCAATATTCTGAGTGACAATCTTTCCACATAGTTCTTCTATCAAGCGATTAGTAACATACTCCATGACCACAGGCTGGAGCGTAAAAAGCGATCCAGTTTTTTCTGTGAGCGTAGGCGTAGTCTTCTCGATTAGCGATCGCCTTCCTAAAGATTCTACAGCCTCTAGTAATTTAGCTTGTGGTATTGGTGATATAATGTCCTCTCGCAATTCTGACAGTGTAATTGACTCTCGATTAATCGCTAGCCAGTAGATTATGTCCTTTTCTAAATCTGACAAACGCTCAAACTGCTGCTCTAAAATATCGCGAATTTCGCCAAAAACAGCCGTCTCTTGTTGCAAAAAGTCCGTCATATTACCATCAAAGATATCTTTAATGGTCGTGGCAACTATTTTTAAGGCTAGTGGATTACCTGCATAACGTTCAATTATGACTTTCCATTCATCCTCTGCCGCCGATAGCCCTTTGAGTTTTAAGATTTCTTGCCCTTCTGCCACCTTTAAGCCACTCAGTAGTAGTGAGCGAACAGGTAGTGCTTGTCCTTCCAATAATGCTACTTCTTTAGGTTTTTCACGACTAGTCAGCACTAAGCAGCTTTGATGAGTTGCTTCGCCTACGCGTCTTAAAAGCTCACCATATTCCTCATATCCTTCAGGGTAAAGTCCGGCGCGGCTACCACTGCGGAGAATTGACTCTGCATTATCAAGGATCACTAAACAGCGATGATTTTGTAAATAATAGAGTAGTCGTGATACGCGATCGCTAAAGCTTTCTGGTAAGTTACCTTCTGTTTCCTGCTCGTCAGATAGAAATTGGATTAGATTACCTAGAATAATTTTAACAGGTGGAGCTTCTCGTAGCGATCGCCAGATCACATACTCAAAGTTGTCCTGAATCTGTTGAGCAAGCTTTACAGACAATGCCGTTTTACCAATGCCTCCTATTCCCAAGAGTGCGACCAATTGACACTGTTCATTGAGAATCCATTGCTCTAGCATAGTAAGTTCTTCTCTACGTCCATAAAAAACTGAGTTAAATATGGCTTCTCCCCAATCTAGACGAGTATTTGAGCTTAAATAGTCACTTTTATCTATTTTTAAGTGAAAAGCTGAAAACAGCTTTTCAATAGTCTGTTTATCAACTCCTCCTTCCCGATTCAATACTTTCGAGATGGTAGCGGAATATAACCCAGAGCGTACACTGATATCTTCTAAAGTGTACCTGTTTCCAAAATTTTCTTTTGCTTCTGACTGATGCTTTGCCTCCTTAATTTTTTGTAACCCCTTAGTAGTAAGTGCAACGCCACGCTTACGTCTCCAATTTTTTAAAGTCATGTATTAACTCACTGTTCGCGTAATCACCTTTAATTGAAAGGAATTATCTACTAGGTTGCTATAGATATGAGGTGATAGCTTTCTCAGTAGGGGGTAAATCCTATAAGTGATTTACTCCATCTGCGTCCTGTCTCCTTTAATACGTGTGGTGGTAGTTATTTAATACCTTGATTTTTAAGTAAGATGTTTGAGGCGTAAAGCTTAAGTTCAATATCAAAATCTCGATTTTCACTGGTAAAGACAGTTTGTAATTGGCAATCTTGGTAAGGAAAGTTTGTATATATCTAGCCTATCAATCAATGAATAAAGCTACTGCACTTAAATTTCCCCATTTGGCAACCTCTAATAAAAAAAGGGCGCTGAAGCGAATTACCTTGAACTTGCCATCAGATGAAGCCCAAAATCTTGAAAAGTATTGTGAACAAACAGGTAAATCAGCAATAGATGTGATTCGGGAACTAATTCAAGCCTTGCCTTGACCTGAATTTTCACAGCCTTGTCTGAAAAGTTCTTCACTCCTCACTGTGCAACTCAATCATAGTTATCATATCATCTTGTTTTCGGCGTGCTGCGATCGTTAACGACGAGCGTAGCACGCCTTCACTCAATTTTTACGTACCTCTCAATCATCACAAAAAATTACCACCTCTTAATTTAACACCTCTAATTCAACCACATTCTCATGTTTATATCTTGAGAATGAACCAAAGTGATATGGCTCACAAATGTGCTTTTATTTCGTCCGTGGCAAAGCCCGAATGAGTTCTCTAATCACATCTTTTGCTGGTTTAGCTGTTTGTTCACAATCACAAAGTCGCCGATGTTCACAACAAGGGTAAGGGAATTTAAATGCGCTTGGTAAAAAAGATAATTTATAAAAATCTCAGTATTTATAACGTTATTTTATCACTGAATTTACAGATTTATAAATTATTAAATTAATACCAAATATTTATAATATTTAAATTAAAAATACTTCAAATTTGTCCTATCTAAAAACTTAATTTCAAACCCGTTTTACTCACCTTAATAACTCAGATTATGTTGACATAATACCTACTTTCATCATTCTGATAATATTCATACTTAAAGCTTAATTGCAATCAATCTAGAATTAACAATTTTGAAGAAAGTCTTAACCTAAATTTGTACTAACTTTAACTAAACCTTTGCTTATGCTGTATGCCTTAGGTAAGAAGATTGTGTAGTAACTATGGTAAAACACTGTATTCCTATCGGGTATTAGATGTATTACTGCCATTAACCCAAAGCTAGCAATCAAATTGGAGGTTTTTACAAGTTGCTGTTTACTGCATTAAAGATTGGAGATTCATGAAACTGCAACTGCTCCAATTACATATACTCTGAGCCAAATTAACTGGAGCGTAGACATACAAGACGCACAGATGATGCTTGCATAGCAGAAAACTAGGTGTCTACGCCCACAGCATGATATTTGCATATTTTCTGTGGAGTTTTCTTAACTATTCTTGAGGAGTACAAATGCTTGAGGCTATTGCTGTTGCTTGGTTATTACTGTTTTTTGGCGATTTTCTATCTACATTTTTTTACCACGTACCCGAGCATGTTTTTGGTAGCCTTCATTTAAAAACGCACCACTCCTGGAAGAAGGACTTCCGCCACTACGCTATTTTAACTTTTAATCCCCAGGTTCTTTTAGATGGTATCTTGGGAGCTTTGCCTTATGTACTCATAGCAGTAGTCTTGTGGTCTTTCTCTCCCATTGGCGTGATTTCTGGATTACTACTTGGTCAGTTTCATGTATGGTGGAGACACATAAGTGTACTGGGTTGGCAAACTTCAAAACCGATAAATATTTTATGTCAAATTCTATTTATTACTACTCCTGAGAGGCACTGGTTACATCATCACAAAACTAACTTAGGCTTTGGTGATATTTTCACCTTCTTTGAACAACCAGCACAAATTTGGCTACGCTGGCTGCGATTGCTCAGACTTCGTTTTCGTGACTCTCGGATCTAACTGAAACTATTGCTTATCTAAATACTTTTTAAAGGTACAAAAAGAAGCTGCGATCGCAGCTTCTTTTTGTACACTAGAGGCAATTATTCCAGTCTCACAAATCCGCTCATCTACATACTCAAAAAAGCTAATTACCAATTTCCAAGTAGTAGCAACAAGATATATTAATAACCATAGATTTAAGTCTATACATTTCTCTAATTATAAAATATTTACTTATAGTTTTTCGAGAATTTACCAAACAGTAAGCGAGTGACAATGGCTTCAGAATGCCTCTGATAGGGAGTTTCAAGGTATTTGCTACCGTTCAACTTCGCTGTTATATCGCTAATGTTTTTGGGAAAACTAGTCTTAATTAGTAAATTATTATATCCCTAGATTTTTATGACAATTCCTCTCTTTTGTGGAGATGCTGGGCGTGGTTTGGTTATCCGAAGGGGTATGAATAGCTACGATGAAGAAGGCAGGAGGCAGGATAGCGTAGCGGTAGTGAGTCGTCTGCCTCCTGCCTCTATTGATAAAATTAATCATCTAGTTCCCTTGATTAGCGAAAATTTGCAACCTGCTCTTGATGAGGTGTTTCATGCCCGCAGTTAGCCTCAGAAAGATTCTCAACAAAAAAGAGTTGCCATCTCTCCTTCATAACTTGGTTTACCAGTTCAACATCGCCATTGATATTGAATTGGTAGACGGCACGAAACTAATTAGCATTGGGGAGCAAACTGCCGAAAACCGATATCCAATCGAGGTGTCAGGAGAAATAATTGGTTGGGTTGTTGGGGGAGAACAGGCAACTCTACTTGCGACTTTGCTCTCATTTTTAGCAAAGCAGGAAGCTGAGAAGAAAGTACTTGCCAAAGAATTGCTGGAGCGATACCAAGAAATTGATTTATTTGACGATATCTCGACTCAACTCACAACAAGTTTAGATACGCGACAAATTGGCCAACTCGTGCTTCAGGAATTGAGTCAATTAATTGAATCTTCGGCGGGGATGATTCTGCTACTGAATCCAGATGCAACTGCCTTTGAAATCATTGCCGAATTTGGAGTGTTTTTTGACCACAGTCAGCCGGAACCAGGGAAGGGAATTATTGGCAACGTTATGCAATCTAACCGAGCAGAACTGGTCAATGATGTGCAAGCCGATCCGCGATTAGATGGGCAAAAAAACGTTAGTGCCATGATTTGTGTTCCGTTGCGAGCCAAGGGGCGGGTACTGGGAGCGATCGCCATTGGCACACAAAAAACCGATTCCTACAGAGCAGAACACCTGAAACTTGTGAGTATCTTTGCCTCTCAAACAGCGATCGCTATTGACAAAGCTGTGCTTTACGAGCAAAGCACTCAAGCAGCCCTCCAAGCAAAAGCCCAAACACAGAAACTTCAGCAAGCTCTCCATGAGTTGCAATTAGCCCAAACTCAGTTAATCCAAAGCGAAAAAATGTCCAGTTTAGGGCAACTCATTGCTGGAGTTGCCCACGAAATCAACAACCCGGTTAACTTTATTTACGGCAATTTAAGATATGTTGCCGAATATGCGCAAGACTTGTTACACCTGTTGGCAAAGTATCAGAAATTCCTACCTGTTACTCCTCCAGAACTGGCATCAGAGTTAGACAATATAGACCTGGAATTTATCATGCAGGATCTCCCCAAACTCCTAGATTCAATGAAACTGGGCACAAGTCGCATCGTCGAAATTGTCCAATCTCTGAAAAACTTCTCCCGCCATGACGAAGCCGAAATGAAAGCCGTCAACATCCACGATGGCATCGACGGCACACTAATGATTCTCCACCATCGCCTGAAAGCAGATGTTCGTCGTCCAGCAATTGAAATTATTAAAGACTATGCAAAACTTCCCTTTATTGAATGCTATCCCGGACAGTTGAATCAGGTGTTTATGAACATCTTGGCAAATGCCATTGATGCTTTGGAAGAAAGCATGGAAAATTGGGGAGTCAAAAGTAGTCCCTATTACCCCCAATCCCCATTACCCCTTATCCCCAGAGAGGGCCCCACCTTCCCCAATCCCCAAATCACTATTCGTACCAAAGCCATTGACCACCAGTGGATTGTAATTCGCATTGCCGATAACGGCCCAGGCATGAAGGAGGAAGTAATTCGCCGCATTTACGATCCCTTCTTCACCACCAAAGATATTGGTAAGGGAACTGGGTTAGGTATGGCAATCAGCTATCAAATTGTTGTAGACAGACATGGGGGAATGCTTAAGTGCCGTTCTAAACCAGGTGAAGGGACAGAATTTTGGATTCAGATTCCAATAAATTGTCTATTGTCAGACGCTACTGAAGAACAGAATAGCACCTCTGCCTCGCCAACTTCCACAACGGAATTATCCCCCACTGCTGATACCGACGGCTTCATTCCATCAACAACTCCAATACTGAAGCCGACAGATTTGTTGATCCGCCATACTCAACTGATCCAGCGACTCTCACAGCACAATCCAGATGTGGAAGCTACATCACCCGATGAAATTTACCAGATGTTTCAACGCCACCCAATTTCGTTAAAGCTTTACGCCACTTTGTTGTCTTGGTTCTGTTGTTCTAACCCTACCCAAATACGTCACTAAAGAAACCTTAACTATGTTTAAGCAATTTGATGAATATAACAGTCAGCTATTTGAACAATGTCCGATTGGGCTAGTACTATGCCGAACAGATGGGACGCTAATTAACATTAATTCTGCCTATGCTGCCATTTTGGGGCGCACTGTTCCAGAAACTCTGAATCTGTGCGATCGCCAGATTAACCCTGAAAGCTATACTGTTGCTGACCGATCTAGCCTAGAGAACCTAGAAAAAACTGGTCGCTACGACCCTTATGAAAAGGAGTTAATCCACAAAGACGGGCATTTGGTTCCGGTTAGAATCTCTGGACTGATGATTGAGAAAAATGGAGAGCAACTAATTTGGTGTAGTGTGGAGGACATCAGCGACCTTCGACACGCCCAGCAAGAACGCCAACATACTGAACAAATTCTGAAACAGAGTGAAGCCCGATACCGCTCTCTAGTCACAGCTACCGCACAAATTGTTTGGGTAAGCACACCAGAAGGAATTTGTTTTGAACTGGCAAGCTGGATAGCTTATACAGGTCAAAGTCTAGCTGAAGCTGAGAATGGGGGCTGGATTGATGCCGTTCATCCTGACGATCGCGCCTACACCGGAGAAGTCTGGAGTGCTGCGGTGGCAAACCAGAGGATGTATCAAATTGAATACCGAATTCGTGGCAAGGATGGCAACTATCGCTACTTCTGGGTCTGGGGTGCGCCCGTTCTCGAAGAAGATGGCAGTGTTCGGGAGTGGATTGGCATCTGCACTGATATTCACGATCGCAAACTGGCAGAAGCCGAAAAGCAGTATCTCGAACAACGGTATCGCTCTTTACTAACTGCCACTTCCCAAATGGTCTGGACGGCATCGCCGGAAGGAATGGTCAATGCTGAAATAGCCGGCTGGGAGGCATATACAGGCCAGAGTGCAGCCGAAATGATGGGCTGGGGCTGGTTAGATGTCATGCATCCCGATGACCGTCCCCGCAGTGCCGAAGTTTGGAGTGCTGCTGTAGCGAACCGGAGTCTTTATCAACTTGAATACCAGATTCGTGCCAAAGACGGTACTTATCGCTACTTTTTTGGCAATGGAGTTCCGGTTTTAGAAGCAGACGGCAGCATCCGCGAGTGGATTGGTACTTGCACCGATATGCACGATCGCAAGGTAGCAGAACAAACTCTGCAACGGAGCGAAGAACGGTTTCGCTCTCTGGTGACTACGATCTCACAAATTGTCTGGGTATGCACAGCAGAAGGACTGGCGGTGAGCGGTGAAATGCTTACCTGGATGGCGTACACGGGTCAGAGTGAAGCCGAAGTTGAGGGCTTGGCTTGGATTGACGCTATTCATCCCGACGAGCGCGATCGCACAGCCCAAGTCTGGAATGCAGCGGTGGTCAGCCAGAGCCTCTATCAAACCGAATATCGGCTGCGTGGCAAGGATGGCAGCTACCGCCACTTTTCTGTCTGTGGTGCCCCCGTCGTGCAAGCAGATGGTAGCATCCGCGAGTGGATTGGCACTTGCACTGATATTCACGATCGCAAGGTAGCAGAACAAACTCTGCAACGGAGCGAAGAACGGTTTCGCTCTCTGGTGACTGCCACCTCACAACTTGTCTGGGTTGCTACCCCTGATGGACTGGCTGTGAGCAGTGAAATGCTCACCTGGATGGCGTACACTGGCCAGAGTGAAGCCGAAGTTCAGGACTGGGGCTGGATTGATGCCATTCATCCTGACGATCGCGATCGCACAGCCCAAGCCTGGAGTAATGCTGTGGCGATGAATCAAAGCCTTTATCAAACCGAATATCGGCTGCGTGGAAAGGATGGCAGCTACCGCCACTTTGCTGTCTGTGGTGCCCCCGTCGTGCAAGCAGACGGTAGCATCCGCGAGTGGATTGGTACCTGCACCGATATTCAGGATCGCAAGCTAGCAGAAGCGGAAAATCAACGGTTGATGAATATGTTGAATCATTCCAGTGATGCTGTGATTGTCCGCGACTTCGCCGACAAAATCACTCACTGGAGTCAGGGGGCAGAACGGCTCTACGGCTGGAACTGTGAAGAAGTGAAAAACCAAGACATCATTCACAACCTACTACACACAATCTTTCCAAAACCGCTAGAGGAAATTCAGACAGAGTGTTTACAGCAGGGCACTTGGGAAGGCGAACTGCAACACCTCACCCGCGATGGCAGATATATTATTGTCCAGAGTCGCTGGACAATGCAACTGGATGCATCGGGTCAACCCTGTGCCACGCTGGAAATTAATACCGATATTACTGCTCGCAAACAAGCAGAAATCGCTCTACGGCAACTGAATCAAGAACTAGAAACCAGAGTTGTAGAGCGGACAGCTGCCCTGCAAAATACCTTAGCAGAAACACAGGGATTAAATGCCATTCTAGATAACTTAGCAGATGGTTTGTTAGTGGCAGACACCGCAGGACAAATTACTCACTTCAATCCTGCCTTTTTAGCCATGTATGAATTGACAGCTAGTGATCTCAACTGTCACTACCGAGAACTACCGGTATCTGGTTTAGCAGAATTAGTTGCACAAACTCAGTCTCATCCCAAAGAGGTGTTCTCTGCTGAAGTTGAACTGACCAAGGAACGCATTGGTCAAGCAGTGGCGACCGCCATTTTCAAAAAGACGACAGATCGAGAACCCGCTATCTGCTTCGGTTCGGCGCTGCTGATTCGGGATGTGACGGCAGAAAAGGAGATTGACAAGATGAAGACTGATTTCATCTCCACGGTTTCCCATGAACTGCGAACGCCACTGACTTCTGTTCTGGGTTTTGCATCGATCATTAAAGAAAAGCTAGAAACCGATGTGTTCCCAATACTTCCGACTGAAGACCGCAAGCTTCAGAAAACCATCAAGCGGGTGGGTGACAATCTCAATATTATTGTGTCGGAAGCAGAACGACTCACGTCTTTAATTAACGATGTTCTAGACATCGCCAAGATGGAAGCAGGTAAAGTGGAATGGCAGATGCAGCCTATTGATCCCAGCGAATTACTGGATTGGGCCACCAATTCCACAGCCTCGTTGTTTCAAACCAATGGCTTACAGTTGGTCAGCGAGATTGAACCTGGACTGCCTCAGATATTAGGCGATCGCAACCGTCTGCTGCAAGTTTTAATCAACCTAATTTCCAATGCCGTTAAGTTTACCGAATCTGGTTGTGTCACCTGCCGCGTCAAACAAGGAAATGATGGTGTTTGTATCAGCGTCATCGATACAGGTATTGGTATCGCACCTGAAGATCAGCCGAAAGTATTCGAGAAATTTCGCCAAGTTGGCGACACTCTCACCGACAAACCCAAAGGCACTGGTTTAGGACTGCCCATCTGTAAACAAATCGTCGATCATCACGGTGGTAGAATCTGGGTTGAGAGTGAATCAGGTCATGGCAGTACATTCTCGTTCATCATTCCCACCTACGCCAGCGATCAAAAAACCACTACTAATCTGAATCTGGATACGCTAGTCAAACAACTCAAAGAACACGTCATCACCACAAAAACTGTGCTGAACGAAAACCGTAAAACCATTTTAGTTGTGGATGATGACGCTAATATTCGAGAACTGCTTCGTCAACAACTGGAAAACGAAGGCTACAACGTCCGGGAAGGAAAGGACGGCGTGGATGCAATTCATCAAATCAAAACAGCCCGTCCCGATCTGATTCTTTTGGATGTAATGATGCCCCAAATCAACGGCTTTGATGTGGCAGCCGTTCTCAAAAATGATCCCCAGACCGCAGACATTCCGATCATTATTCTGTCAATTATTGAAAACAAAGAACGGGGCTATCATATTGGCATCGATCGCTATCTCACCAAGCCCATTGACACAGGGAAACTCCTCAACGAAATAGGCTCACTGCTTTACCAAGGCACTTCTAGTAAAAAGGTATTAGTTGTAGATAAAAATGCATCAGCCTTAAAAACCCTATCAGATGTATTACAAGCTCAGGGATACAGCGTACTTGAAGCCTCCAATCCGCAGGAATGCATTAATAAAGCCCTGTCAGCCAAACCTGATATGATCATCATCGATTCTATCTTTTCTCAAGAAGCCGATTTGGTGAAAACTCTACGGTTTGAGAAGGATTTGGAAAATGTATTCTTTATTATGCTGTCTGAACAGTAATCGCTGGGATTGGGGATTGGGGACTGGGAAAATTTAGTGGAACCTTACTATATAATCTAATCCCCAATTCCTAATCCCCAGTCCCCAATACAACTCTTGGGGAGGCTGCGCCAACGGCTTTTCTACGAGACGCTACGCGAAAGCTCAGTACAAGTCCCCAATCCCCATTACTCCTTATCCCCAGAGGGAACCCCACCTTCCCCAGTCCCCAATTCCCAATCCCTAATCCCTAATCCTTATGACCCAGAAAATTCTAATTGTTGACGATGAACCCAATATCTTGATTTTGATGGAACAAGCCCTAGAAGCATTAGAAGACGAGGGCGTTGAACTTCTCACTGCTAGAAATGGAGAAGAAGCTCTCGAAACTATTAAAACTGAAAAACCAAATCTAGTTTTTCTTGATGTGATGATGCCTAAAATGAATGGTCTGCAAGTCTGTCACATTGTTAAACACGACTTACAAATGACTGATGTCTACATTGTGATATTGACAGCTAAAGGACAGGAATTTGATAAACAAAAAGGAATTGAAGTTGGTGCAGACTTATATCTAACTAAACCATTTCGACCCAAAGAAGTACTTGAAAAATCAATGCAGGTATTGGGTTTTTGAGGAAAGTGCTGATCGACCATTTATAAAGTAAAAATAAAATTACAGGACTTACGCATTGACAGGAAAGAGCAAATGTGGGTGATTTTAAAAACCCTACCTACAGTATTGAGGATATCAATTGGGTTCGTCAGCAATCTCCATCTGTGCAGCAACTTCAGCGATCGCTAATCAAACTCAGGAACAGGTAGAACAGGGTAATCCCATTTTGTTGTTAGTTGAAAACTCGGTTTCAGGTGTAGAAATCAAAGCAGATCATGAGGGTGAAAGTTCCGCCGCGCCTGTCCCCAGTGCGAGTAGCAATCGCTTTCAACGAAGAGGCAGGGGGCAGGGGGCAGGGGGAAAGACAAAAAAAGTATATTTTTATACTGTTTTGTCTTTGAGTAAGTGAAAATATCTATCTAAAGACAGTTTTGAGATAGTCAAGCAGCAAATATGCTACTAATGTCAATCTAGATAAGCTCTGCTCAATTTCTAGCAAACTGAGGCAGGATCTCAATAGATGTGATATCTATGCCAACTTCTTCATATTCAGTTCTCGATCCTTATATTGCTGCGGATTTGAGAGGTGATTTAGATAAACAAAATATTCTAAATTTTCCGATTTCGACTTTGAGTCTTGCCATCAAAGCGAATATTTATTACTTTGGACATCCGGAATGGGCAAAAAACTATTTTGAAAACTGCCATCGGGATCAAAAATTCAAGTCCTGCTGGCAGGCGGCGATGGGGAGTTGGGATCAGAAAATTGTTGTAGACATTGGTTGTGGTCCGGGCAATTTGTATGCAACGCTTGGGGGGAAACCACAATTGTTAATTGGTGTAGATATTAGCGATGGCGCATTGTCTATGGCTCAACGTCTTGGCTATACACCAGTGAAGGCAGATGCACATCAACTTCCTTTCATTGACAATTTTGCTGATGTTGTTGTACTCAATGCCACACTGCATCACTGTGACAACATGGAAGTCGTGTTGGAGGAAGCAGCGCGTTTAGTTCGTCCAGGGGGCATTCTAATCACAGATCATGACCCTCAGTTGACTGCCTGGAACTTCCAGGGATTAGGTTTGTGGTTATGGAATTTCCGCTTATGGCTATATCGGCTAATCAAGCGAGGAGGTCATACTTCAGCAGTAGAGCAAACTTGGGCATTAGCAACTGAGGTTCATCACCGACCTGGGGATGGAGTAACACCAGAGCTTTACTACAAAGTTCTGGTATCCAAAGGCTTTCATGTCAAAATTTATCCCCATAACCATACGGTTGGTGCAGAAGTATTACTTGGCAATTATGGTAAATCTAACAAGAAGTACCGCTTGGCTCAATTATGTTCTGGTATCAATCCTAATTCACCACTTGCCGCCTTATCGCTGATGTGTGTTGCCACACGCCATGTTTGACACAAACTAGGCGTGTGAAAATTGGAAATAATCACATTCAGTAGACCAAAGTCGTTATTGGGACATCTTCTGGCGCACTATTCCATGATGTCAAATACCTGACTTTTCACGTTATCGATACTGTTGGCGAAGGCAATACATACTTGTAGTTGTAAGTAGTACGCAATAAAACCTTCAATCTGCCGTTGCAGCTTTTAGTTGTAACACTCTGCTAATACTAGGTCTGCGGTCAAATCCAGCATCGAGGAAATCACTGATTTGATTGGTTCCGTCCCCTGAAACACAGATTCTTCATATAGGCAACAAAACACATCAGCAATCAGCCGATGGAAGTACATCGTAGCCCCATTTGGAGGCTGCGGCATTCCACCGTTCAATAGCAATTCTTCTTTCCTTTGCTGATAATAGTTTTAGAGGTAATTATTCAAGAGGTTGATTGTGGTCTTTGCTCAAACCAGTCCCCCAGATGTAATAACCACTCGCCTGACGTTAGACGAGTATCGGGCTATGGAAGAAACCAACTCAGAACGCCATGAATACCGCAACGGAGAGGTTATTACTATGTTGGGAGGATCAGTTACTCACAGTGCGATCGCCAGCAACTTCTTAATTTACTTGGGGTTTTTACTGAGGGACACCGATTTTCGTTTGTATAACAGCGACTTGCGAGTTTGGATTCCTGAATATCAGTGTGGGACTTATACCGATTTGATGGCTGTTAATGGCGAACCAGAGTTTAATGGCACTCGTAATGATGAAATTCTGAATCCAATACTGATTGTCGAAGTTTTATCGCCCTCTACTGAAGCTTATGATCGAGGGGGTAAGTTCAGAAAATATCGCTCTATTACCAGCTTTTGTGAATATCTGCTTGTGAGTCAAACTGAACCCTACATTGAGCAGTATCATAACTTGGATCGTAACAGTAATGATCGCTGGCTATGGCAAGTTCACTCTCACCTTGAGCGAACAATTATGCTGCACAGTTTAAACGTAGAAATTCCCCTGACTGAAATCTATCGTCGGATTAATTTTTAAGGCTGCTTAACTCTCTGACAATAATACCGACAGAAATTTTCATGAATCAATCTACCAATCATATTAAATTGCTTCTGAATTATGATTTCTGAGTGATGAATTTTTATGATAAACTCTGTCCTCTGAATATTATTAGTGAAACTTTTCTATACATGTTTGACATATTAATGACACAGTATTGACATAGATATAATTAACAATTCAAAATTCAAAATTGAAGAAATTTTGAGTTTTCTTGAAAGAAAATGTTTAACTAGAAAAAATTAAGCTGCATTTATTCTGTAAGAGGTCTATTGATTACGTTGTCCACTTAAAAAGTATGTATAAATAACTATGCTAGCGCCACTAACTATCAAAACTAAAACTGATGGCACTAGCGGTATCCAGACTCCTTGGAGCAACAGACCAAAGGATACACCATATAAAACGCAAACAGTTGTCACTCCTGCCAATCCAAATTTTAACCATGATCGAAATTGCCAAACAATTATGCCTCCAATTAACGACCAACCCCATACCCAAATAAATTCACTCCACTTTGGTAACATCCACAATAGTGGACGATTATCTAAAACTGCACTGAGAATCTGACTCACCATCTGTGCTTGAAGCATGACCCCTGGCATCTGATTATACGACCACTGACTGGCGCTATATGGTGTAGACCAATAATCATGAAAACTTTCAGCACTTGTACCAATGAGAACAATCCGATTTTTCACTAAATCAGAAGTGAGTTTATTGTTCAAAACATCTGCTAGAGTGACTTGTGTAGCAGCTTGATGGGAAGAGCGATAATTAAGTAGCACTTGATGACCTAAATTATCGATTCTGTGATAGCCGCCGCTATTTGACTCTAAGTTTTTAAAGACAATATTGCCAAACTGCCAGTTTTTTTCTGTGGTCAGTTTGGACTGAATACCAAGAGCAAGCAAGTAACGATTTGCTAATTGAAAGCTAAAAGATTTATCAACGTTGCAGGGCGATGCAGGAGCCATAGCCAATATTTGACGGCGGATAATGCCATCGGGATCGGGTATAACGTCACTAAAACCCAAGTTTTGTTTTGGAACTTCAGGGGGTGGTGAAACACCACTGCTTTTGTTTTCCTCACTAACTTCGCAAATTGCAAAAAAGCGATCGCTCTTTTGCATTACTCTAGATAATTTCTTATACTCTGCTCCTACGTGATTTTCACGGTAGATATCTAAGCCAATGACTCGTGGTTGAAACTGCTCTAACTTTTCTACAACTTGAGCTAGGGCGTGGTCTGATAGTGAAGCTCCACCTCTTTCTTTGGTTGGTTGCGATCGCACATCAGCTTCAGTGACGGTAACAACTAAAATGCGTGGATCTTGTCCTTCATCAGGTCGCGATCGCATCATGGCATCAAAAGCCATAAGCTCCCATGACTGCAATATGCCAACGGAGCGCATCCCCATGATCAAGGCAGTCGTAACTATACTGACTTTGAAAATTGTCCTAATAATATTTCGGCTGTGCCAGCTAGTAGGTTGAGAGTCTACTTTGTTCGCCAACACCAACGACATCGCCGTTGGATTTTGACAAATAACTGGTAGCCAACTAGCACAGGGAAAACTGCTTTCTAGACCCTGCAACTTTTCTATAGCTTCCCGCATTGCCAAATGGCAAGATTCTCCATTAGCAAAAGCCTCTAGAAAGTGCTTTAAAAATTCTTGAGCAACCCGATCTGGTACTGCTTCCCGCATGACAATCATTTGGGGAATGTGCAGCGATGCCAATTGTCGTACTAATCCTAGTCCATCACAACAGTTAAAAATTGCCAATTGCAAACCCCTAGCGATCGCTGCTTTCAGTCCATTTTTTAACTGAGAAATTGTTAAACTATCAGTTTGATTGATATAAATTTGACCTATTTCACCATCAGCTTGACTCGAACCATGTCCGGCAAAAAAGAGAATATCCCAGCCTTTCTTGTCCCAAAGCCATTGATCTAACTCCCTGCGCTGTGGCTCAACCAGAAAAACAGTCTCCGTTTCTGGTAATTGTTCAAGTATTGCCCGGTCTTGTTGAATATCAATTCCTTCACTATTACCAAGAATAGCTAATATTCTAATTTTGTTTGTAGTAGGTTTACGTAATAGTTTAACTTCATCTACTTCAGGAGTGCTTAAACCAAATACTGCCTTATGGTAATCCTCAAAGAAATCCCATAAATGCCAGGGTAGCCGACGAACTTGGTCATCTTCCGTTTCTAGAATGATCCGAATTTCTTCATGAGGATTTAGCTTAGTGCGTAATTTCTGGTCAATGTTGCGAAATAGCTCAGATTTTAGCCAAACATTAATTTCATTTTGTAAGTTGTTACATAAATTACTAAACTCAACAGAGGAAATATTAGTTATATCTTCTGTATCAATTTCAATACCTGCATCGTTTGCCATATTTCTATGCCAACGTTGACCAGGGAAAAGAGTCTCATGCAGCAACAAATAGAGTAACTGCCAACGTCTGTAGAGTTCTATAAGTTCTGGAGCCGCAGGCAAGCTACCTGTAAATTGTATCGGGATAGGGTTGCTATAGTTGTACAACTGTGCTGTAACGGTAGCAAATCCCTGCTTCAAGTTACCCTTTCCTAAGTTCAACACGACTAATTTAGTCATGGCTATCAGTCATCAAGTGCTTCCAGTAGAAAATCTTCCTTTATACTGACATTACCCTGAGCAACTTGTATACTAAAGCGAATTCCAGGAAAAGATTTAAATTTTTTGAGTTGAATATAATTATCGTGACTTCTGGAAATGACTTCCTGAAGAATTGTCCCTGTTTGTGAAAGCAAAATTAGTCTGAGATTAGGTATTAAGTAAGGTTCTCCATTTGCTGGATGTAACTGTACGCGCAGACCGATTTTGCCATCAACCTCTGTTTTAAGACCAATTAACAACACAACTGCACTACCCCCAAGTTCCATCCCTAAATCAATTAGCTTGGCTCGTTTAACATATCCCTCATTCAACCCCAAATCACTTCTGAATTGCACAGCTAAAGTTTTTTGTTGTGGTGATAACAAAGTATCCAAATTTTCCCAACCCATACTAAAGATATTTTGAAACCATAAACTCAAGTTACTATCTATAGAGTAGTAGGCTTCAACTTGATTATTGTTTTGCTTTTCCAACCTTCTCTGATAAAGGTACTGCCGAAATTCATCCACCGCCAAAAATGCCCCCCACAGATCAAAGGGGACATTAAGTCTCGGCGAAGAAAAAGTCCACTTATTTAATTGTTCTAGTAATTGCTCTGCTTGCGCTTTTGACAAAGTGGCTAAAGATTTAATCTTTGGTATCTTGGGAGGACAAAGTTCTTGGGCTACCCACATCACATTTAAGTCTGCAATCAAATACTCTACATCTAAACAATAAGTTCGATCCGTTGGGTCATAAATAGCTTGCTCCCGAATTTGTTGATAGTTAGCATAACCCGATATCCGCAGCCAACCTTCTTCTAGGTTTAACTGCACTGCTAGATAGTAATGGGCTGACCAACTAGGAATATCAATCCATTCTTGGGGAATCCGAAACTCTGGAAAGGAACTTTTATCGCTGGGAATTAAGGCTAATCGAGTCTCACCTAGAGTTAACACAGAGCCATTTACTAATTCCCAAATACTCGGTAATTCAGCTTTTGGAAAGCATAATCTAGGTATTACTTGCAAATCTGAGTCTTCTTGCAACCAATTTAAAAAAGCATTTAATGATAAATGATTTAGGTAAGCATTCCAGCGAGCAGATGTGTTTGAGTAAGACTCTTGCATCGTTTCCTGCCATGCAGTTTCTTGCTCTTGCTTTGATATATCTAAACATAAATGCTCAGGATAGATTAGAGTCAAATCATTTAAGTCAATTGTCATAATATTAATTCCTAGTCCTAATTAAAAATTTATCTTTTAGCCATTCATCTACAAAATTAGCTAGTTTATTGCTGGCTACTACTAAAGAATTTTTAGGTAAACCAATATCTAGTTCTAGTTGGTACATAAAAGCTTCTCTCAAATTTTCATTTACTTCATTTCTACTAAAAGACACCTTCAAAGTTGGATGTGCCAACTTTTTATCTATTTTTTCTTGGTCTATCAACCCCAATTCCAAAATACCTATTTTATCTTCAATCTGCCATTCTTGAGTAATTTTATCTAAAGCAGATTTACAGATTTTCTGACAGTGTAACTGTAAGCATTCATCCAATGATTCTTTGATAATTTCAATATCTTTGTCTTCATTCAAACAAATTTCAGGATAAATTTTCTGAGATTCTTTAATGAAGTCTTTTAATAGTATTTTATTATATCTTGCTAAATGTCTAGCTACTTGATATTGTTTCTGGAGTTCAGGATATTTATTTTTTAAAACTACTGCCATCTCACTTTGAGTTAAGTTTAATCCTAGTGATAGTATTAACATTATTCGGCTAGTCTCTGAGATAGCTGAAAATAAGCTTGAAACAAGTGAACTTACTTGCTGCCATTCTTCTTCTTGAACAAGATTATCTAAGGCAGTATACCGACTATCAGTTAAGTTTTCGTAGTTTTCTAAAGGCAGAAAAGACTTTGTTCGGTAATCACGAGCAGCTTGGATACAAATTTCTAATATTTCTTGAATTCTATCCTTTGAAACTGGTGCTTCCAGAAATCCTAATTGATTACACCGTTCATTATATAATGATGCAATTGCCTGAAAACATTCGGCGCTAGGTGTTTCTAAACTACGACTTCCTTGCCTTTGGTTCGGTTGATAAATTTCCTCTAAGCATTGCCAAGTTAGACAATATAAGCTAACACGGTTCTGATTTATTCCTTTTATAGTTAAAGCTTCCTGCATCTCTTTTTTAGTCAAATCTTTTAAAAGACCATAGTTAGAAAATTTTTCTCTTTTACCTTCTAAGTCTTTCTGATAAATGGTATTACTAATAAAACGGATAATAGATGTTTTTGCATAACCTTCTATATTGCTTTGAGAATAGTTTAAATTAAAATTTTTGAGGAGTTTAGCTGGAGGGAAGATAGCAGAGTTAGCGATTTGGAAGTATTCTTCTAATGGATATTTATGCTGGATAAATTTAAATCTTTGATAGCTTTTTCTAGCTGCCCAAAGACAAGCTTCCTGTAAGTATGCAGATAAATGTTTCTCTGCTCTAGAAGAAGAGTTTGATATTTTTTCTGCGGATGATATAGAAACACGAAGCTTTTGTTTATCCTCCGTTTGAGAAGAAATTTTAGGTAAATCTTCCTGTGATACCTCTCTAAGGATTTTCAGAAAATAACGTGCCCAATATTCTTCTTTAGCATCTGGCTCTAACTGCGTTAAAGAACTTATATCCCGTTCTAGGTCTATATCAACTTGCCAAACAAAATTAAAATCTCTGTGGTCATTTCTTAAGCTGAGGAAACTTGAAAATTGTTGGATGATACCTTCACGTTTTTTCATAATTTTTTCGGCATTTTACATAAACTAATCAAAGAAATTTTTAATATTATCTGAAATAACTTTTTAAGATATATTTATTGTTTTTATATCGTCAGAGTCATAAAGGAAAGGTTAAAATCAATCTGAGATTAGAGTATGGCGATCGCACCATATCAACCAACAAGAGCAATAGATTCTCAATAAAGTCTAATTTAATATCATTAAGTTATACTTATTGCCAAAGGTTTCGCCATCACCGTTAGTAAGTTTTGTCTGCGACACGCTAGTGTAGCTTGCTTTACTGTAGAGGTACGAGGGTAACAGCCTGTTGTAGCCATCACTTTGAGTTCTGCAAACTAAACCAAGCGAGAAATGCTGATTATGAGCGTTGCTTCTTAATCTTGGCCGTGGTCAAGAGTAATTTAGATGCGTTTGCTCTGGAAATTCCGAGTAAAGCTGTTGTAATTCACTGTTTGGGGAGAAGTTCAACTCCGTTTATTATACCTCTATACTTCTAATGGGTATTAAACAAATCAATTTATGCAATTTTCAAATAAAAATTGTATAAATTATCTATGTGATTTTAAATGGTTGTATCCTGGTTTGCTGCCAAGTTGTAACTATCAGACAGAATAGGTGAAGACGAGCGCATTTACTGATCTATCAGCTGCCACGCTCTCTCTTAACAATCATCGAACAGAATTCACAGATGCATAATTTGATTTCTGTCATACCCATTTAAGATATAGAAGTAAAAAATCCTCATCTGAATTTCCGTTTGACAAGATTATATTTTTCTAAGCTTGACACCAATGGTAAGATTGTCAATAATTTGAGGATATTGAGTATTTATATCTGATTATGAAACTAAAAAATATACAGAAAATATTTTCTCTATCTCAAAGTAAATTTGCGATCGCTCTACTTTTGGCACTGTTTAGCTGTACTAGTTATCCTTTAATATTGATAGCAAAGTCTCAGCCACAAACTAGCAGTGGTAATCAACCACCACAAGACGGATCGAGTAGAGGTAGACCTACTCAACGAGGAGGAGCAGGTAGCCGTGGTAACTGTCCATCTGTGGAAGTACCACTTATAGCCTTAATACCTGAAAAAACAGTAAGCTCAGTTGTTGAAGCGAATCCCACCTTTTGGGTGTTTGTACCCTATCAACTTAAAGATGTACCTAGCGGAGAATTTGTCTTGCAAGATGAAGCAAACAATGACATTTACCGGGCTTCTTTTACCCTACCTGAGATACCAGGTATTGTTAGCTTTGCTTTACCATCAGCCGTACCTCTAGAAGTTAATAAAAGATACCAATGGTACTTTAAAGTTTATTGTAATCAACAAAAATTCGACTCTGTATTTGTGCGCGGATGGGTACAACGTATAGCACTAAAGTCTGACCTGGAAAGGCAGTTAAAAACAGCTACCGCAATACGCGATCGCATTCAAATATATATTCAAAATGGTATTTGGTATTCAGCACTGACAGAGTTAGCAAAACTCCGCTTTATTGAACCTAAAAATGCAACTCTAGACAATGAATGGGCTAGTCTACTGAGAAATATCGATTTAGAAAATTTGTCTCAAAAACCTCTTGTGGGAGAAGTAAAAATTAAACAGTAGTGGCGCACAGATGCCCCTACTAATTGTTCTTTATGCTTTTTAAAGCCAGTTTCCGACCAAAATATATGGCGCCCATAAATAAGGAATTTCATAATCAATCAATAGCTGAATTTGAGCGCGACGAACAGCTTCAGCTTTAGTTACTTTACTATTGTCTAATTCTTGATAAAACTTACTCATAAATTGAGCAGTAGATTTATCATCTACCGCCCACAACGTTGCCAAGGTACTCCGAGCGCCTGCACGGACTGCTATACCAGCAAGTCCTAAAGTAGCTCGTTTGTCTCCTTGAGCAGTTTCACAAGCACTTAAGACAAGTAGTTCAATAGCGCTAGACTCTCTTTGTCCACTGAGTCGAATTAAATTATCAAAATCCTTAGCTTTTAATAGTTGTTCCCAAGTTAAAATAAATGTTTTATCGGGATTAGAACTAAACTCGCCATGAGTTGCTATGTGAACTACTGTATATGGTATTTTTTTTATTTGATTCTGTAAATTTATTTTGGTAAAGGCTTGATTAAATAGTTCTGCATTTCTAGGTATAGCTGATTGGATTTGTTGTAATTCAACTTCTACATTCTTGAGTTTAGGAAATGAACGTCCTTCAATTTGGCGTTGCTCACCTACCCCAGCAATTAATCCATTTATCTGCACTTTTTGTAAAGATTGTGGTTCAACTAATTGTAAACCTGGAGCTAAGGATATAGCATATTTTTGAATTAAATACTTCTGGTTTTTCTGATCGTATAAAACTGCCATTGGAATATTCCGTAAGGCACCATCTAGTACAAATACTAGGGTTTTTATATTCTTTTTTTCTAATTCATTTTCTAAAGGTTGAATTAGCCAACTATAAACCTGCTGAGATAATTTATTAACATCGTTGATCCTATCTGGTTCTCTCAAATATTTTTGTAATTTTTCTAAAACACTTTCAACGTCTCTAGATTTTTTATTAATTGTGTAATGAGATAATTCAGTTTGATTTGGTAACTTGAGAATAATGTCTAGATGGTCTGCCAAAATAATGGGATAAATTACTGCTGCGGTGCCATCCGTTTTATCAACTACCTCATCAATTTGTTCGGGTACGGCTTTTAAACAAGCTTCTCGGAAGAAGTTTTCTAGTTCAGCTAGTTGGAGTGTTTCAAGTATGCCACGAGCCTGCTTTAAATTTTTTTGACTAATGCTTTCTTTTGAAGTAACTGTAGATGAAGGTTGCAAAAGTAAATTAACTAATTGTCGGTAAACTGGTTCTATATTATCCCGAAAGGAAAACTGTACATCTGGATTGAGAGTAATTAAATCATTGCGTAAATATTTGAGAGTATTTACCGCTTCAGTGTAGTTAGCG
>NZ_JBALFD010000013.1:0-147425 GCF_036916985.1 Nostoc sp. | reverse complement strand
CTTATTTTATCGTAGATCCTAGCTAGCTTATGATGATTGCATTTATGTCCTACAACCGAGTCATACAAAGGTTTTAATGGTTTTCGGAGATGTCTCATGTATGAGCATTCTTGACCTTGAGAACAAGCTACTGGTAAAGTTTGGTCGCCGCTGACAACACTGCCAGAGATAAAATAATTATTTCCAACTTTTGCATCACCTTTTTCCGATGTACCAAGTACAACAGAAGCAACACCCACACCAGAGTTTATCGGCTGGGGCATCTTATCGAAGGGTATTTGGTTCAGACCAGGAACTTGATTGATGTAACTTTGCTGCCAAGATTGGAACTGTCCTAGCTGTGTTTGCCTCAGTCCAGGAATTGAATCAATCGAATACTTGCTTAGGTCAAGCTTACCCAAAGGTAGATTTGCGATTTGGGGATTTGAACTTACAACTTGGGAAATTCTACCATTGCCAACTCCCCCATTTTGAGAAAACAAAGCCGCTAACGAAGGAACTTGCTTTAAGGTCAGATTGCCTAAACTAGGTATTGCCTTAACTAATGTTTTTGGCGTTTGCCATTGCATTAATCCAAAATCTTTTAATGTGAGTTTGTTCGTTGTTGGGATGAGGAGATTGATAGATTCTAGGCTAAAGTTAGACATCTCAAAGGCATCATCAGTATCACCCAGCATCACTACAGAATCTACTTTTTGACCTGCTGACCACGACCGCGACGGGTCATAGCCAAATACTGAGATTAAGTTGTTTGGAATAGTCAGATATCCTGATTCTTGAACAGGTGGGAGATTCCCCCAAGTGATGCGTGACCAATCAGGAGCTTGGGTTTGATATTTCCCTTGTGAATAGGTGATGGTCGGAGTGTCAGCCCTCGATGGGGCAGATAAGGTCAATGGAATTAAAGCCTTGCATAATTTTACTTCCCGATTTCTAAGTCTTGGATCTTGTAAACCTCTAATCCGGCTTTGCGAACGCTGTATGCAGTTCGTTGAATGTTGGATGAGTTAGACGGAGGACTTGGTGTATCTATTGCTCTGACAAATACAGTTTTATTAAATGCGATCGCTTTCCCTACCTGATTACTACCCTGAAAGACTATGAGATTGGCTACCATATCAATTGACCAGTGACCTGATGCCAGTTTCTGCGGTTCAGAGAAATACCGTACAGCTAGAACTGATTGCGTCGTGCCATTAAAAACGTCAACTGGTGTCAGGTTGCCTAATTCTTCTAAGAAATTACCTCGAAAATCTTCAGATAATGCAAATCCTGTAACCCATACATTCGTCGTGATTTTTTTCTCCCCTACTTGTACACGGGAGCAACGCGATTTGGTGAGGTAGGATCAAAAACCAGCGATCGCTAACAACTTTCTTCAGTACTAAAAAATATTTGTTACATTAATAGCCGTATTAATACATAAACAATGAATAAATTTTAAGTGTGGTGATGTGTGCAAAAATTTATGAGGGTCAAAAACAAGGTAGGATTCCCGTTAAGTAATTCTTCCAGGCTTTTAACGTCTACCTTTTATGGCAAAAAATATAAGTGCAACTCTTGATTTAAACAAGTCAGTTAAAAGTTTTCACTCACAGGTCGCAAAACTTTTAGAATTTACAAATATCGCAGAGTGGAATGGAAAAAAGCTGAGAGAACGAGAAGAACAAATTAGAGAACAGGCAATAATTTTAGCAGGGCAATGTATAGTTATTTTATTATATAATCTTTCAATATCCCCAAAAGTCTTGAACTATTCTGTTAGTCAAACACAGGAATGGAGAAAATTAAATACGAAAAAACATGGTTTTAAAAACCGACAAATAGTAACAATTGGAAACGTCGAAGTAACTTTAAACCTACCTTATGTACTTGAACGGAATCCCACAAGCAAAGAATCTAATAATTTTCCGCTTAATGAGCCAAAAATAAAAACCTCAAATCAAGGATTTTGTCCGTTTTTAAAGTGGCTAGGGATGTCTGAAGGTATTACCCCTTTGGTCTGGTCAACAATTGCCAAATATGGTGCAATAGCTAGTTCTTTTGATGCAGCACGTTCGACGCTAATGGATTGGGGAATAAATGTTAGTTTAAAACGAATCGAGCGCCTGACTTACCTTTTTGGTGAAATTGGTATTAATCTACGCCAATCAAAAATATTAAATCTGGAGATGGGTCATTTATCTAACAGTAATGTTCTCAAAGACCAACGAGTTGTAATCGCTGTAGATGGTGGAAGAACTAAAATTAGGTTCAATAAAAAAGGTAGACGCAGTAACAAAACAAACCGTCATGTCTTTGTCGGTGAATGGATGGAGCCAAAGTTACTAACCATTTATGTAGTAAATGAACAAGGTAAAAAAATTAGGACATCGGCAATACCTATTACTAATGATGGCACGTATTCTGGTTATAAAGAATTCCTCCTCATTTTAGAAATGTATTTGCTAAATTTGGGTATAAGTCAAGCCAAACAGGTGTTATTAATTGCTGATGGTGCAGAGTGGATATGGATACATATTCCTCCTTTACTCAAAAAATTAAAATGCCCACTTGAAACTTATCGATTATTAGACTTTTATCACGCAGCATCACATTTACAAGATTTTGCTGATGCTGCTTTTAGTACAGAGAATGAGCGTCAAGCATGGTTTAAAAAATCTCGAAAAATTTTAAAAAAAGGTCAGGCACTAGATTTAATGAGAAATATGGGTGAATTTATCTCTGAGGCAACAAGAGAGCGCTGTAAAATTATGGTAAGAGAGCGAAATTATATTTTAAAAGCTTGATAGTTGGAGGCTTTTAAAATATAACGAAGTTGTGGCTCGAAAATTACCTCTCGGTAGTGGCGCTTCTTGATTGTTTAATTCGTCAAGTTGTTAATTTACGTATGAAAGGAAACAGTAAATTTTGGTTACAAAATAATGCAGAAATTATGTTACATCTGCGTTGTCAATGGATAGCTAAAAGTTGGGATAATTTTTGTGATTCTATCTTTAAATTTTTTATCAAACCCCAAACTGGTTGATAAATTTTATACTTTAATTCTCCCTTTAATTTATTTTCTGCCGTAATTGATACCAAGTATCAAAGATTTGTTGCAGAGATTTTTGGAAATAATCGTCAAATTACTTGCTAGCAATCTTTTTGAGATACCTCATCAAGATGATTTCTCGTTTAAATCAGTATTTAATTTGTAAATAAAATCACCATTAACTTAAATATCATTTTTAGCGTAGGCGTAGCCCGCCGTAGGCATCGCTTGTTTTTGATCCGACTTCACAAAATCGCGTTGCTCCCTTCAGCAGCTAACTCTGCAAATGAGGATATCTCTCAGCAAGTAGATCCAGCTACAGCAACAATCACCGTTACTGCTGTTGAAGTAACAGAGTTGACTCAAGAGGAGCAAAGCGATCGCCTGCACTTGGAGAGGAAAGTGGAGAGAGCGTTTTTTGAAGCAGGCAAAGCTTTAATAGAATTACGCGATCGCAGATTATATCGCTCTACACACAAAACCTTTGATGAGTACTGTTTAGACAGGTTTGGCTACAATCGTTCCCGTTCTTACCAGCTAGTTGATGCGGCAGTTGTTGTGGACAACTTGCAAAAATGTCCACAATTTGTGGACATTTTGCCGACAGCAGAGGGGCAAGTTCGACCCATGACAAAGCTTGAACCCCAGGAACAGCAGGAAGTGTGGCTAAGAGCAGTAGAACTTGCTGGTGGTAAAGTGCCAACTGGTAGAATCGTGAAAGATGTTGTGCAGCGCATCATAGAGCGTACCCAAGTACCTAATACTTACCAAATCGGTGAAATCTGCCAAATCTTAGTTAAGGACAACCCGGAACTGAGAGGCAAAGGTGGTTGTTGGGCAATTGTCAGCGCAGTGAATGACTTTAGTTGCAGCGTGAGAATGTGGGATGGCGAGTACGCCGTTGGCTTACAACACCTGAAGTCTTACGATTACTTGCCTGCCGAGTGTGAGCAGATGCAGGTGATTTGCGATCGCATTACACGGGTGTATTCCGATTCGCTAGAGGAGACAGTCAAAAGTCTGTTGCAGTCGTTGGGGAAACTGAATCGGCCTTATTTAACGGCTGTCGAAGAGAAATTGTTGAATCTTCTGGAGTCGGAGTATGGGAGAATACACTGAATAATTTTGGCAATTTGGCATTCAATGTCTTTAGGTTGCAGTTTTAATGGAGATATCAACACAACGGGACAGTGAAGAAGTTGTACGAGGGAAAAGATAAAACTTCCCACTTCTTGACATCCAGCTATGCCAGTTGTTTAGTTGAGTGCTGTAGAACCCCTCTACATGATTCATACAGCGCTCAACAGAGTTCAGTTCCCACTCTACAACTGGCTAGAAATTAGCAAAACTCAATAGAATCTCAGAAGATGTAGATAACTGGCATTTCTCTAAGAGCGATGGCATTAGTAAATTGCGGAACCGCGAAAACTTGGAAGAAGCTGCCCATGTTCTGCTGAAGTACTTGGGGGAGTTGAAGCGGCCGTATTTGATAACGTGAAAGAGAAGCTTTTGAGTGTGATGCAGGAATATGGGGTTAATGAAGGAAATAAGCCGATTGCAAATTCGTGAAGATGATTTGACAGGTAAAAATATTGCTAACCTTCTGAGTACCGAGGCCCCTTTGGTAAATACATTGATGACCCGAACAGCGTATTTATGACGAAAAAGCTTGCTTGATTGGTTAATAACAATCACCGTTACTGCTGTTGAAATTCCAGAGTTAACCGAGCAAGAAATTAGCGATAAGCCTGACGGCATGGCTACGCTTACCGCTTGCACCTGGAGCGAAAGAACGGGCGTTTTTTGAGGCGGGAAAGGCACTTATGGAGTTACGCGTTCGTCCTTGACGTTGCCGGAGGCAGTAGAGGAAGTGGGTGGTAAAGTCCCAAGTGGTAGAATCGTCAAAGACATTGTGCAGCGCATAATGGAGCGAAGCAGAGTACCAAACACCTACCACTTGGGCGAAGTATGCCAAGTTTTAGCTAAGGACAACCCTGAACTCAGGGGTAAGGGTGGGTGTTGGTGTGAGGTAAAGGTTATTTGCAGCCGCTCAAGCGAACCGTTAGCATTAGTTACGATGCACTTCAACAGACTAAGGACAAGCAACTAAATCGAAATTACAATCATTACGAGACAAAGTAATCATGGAATTCAACCCAAACAACAATGTTGTTAAACTCTGTCTTCAAGGTATGGGCATGGAAGAAAAAGGCAACCCAGAAGAAGCAAGTAAACTGTTTCTTCAAGCCTGGAACGAAGCGACACACGACTTTGAAAAATTCATTTCAGCCCATTATGTAGCTCGATATCAGAAAAATATTTCTGACAAATTAAAATGGCTCGAAACGGCTTTGCAGTTTGCATTAAAAATAAATAACAACACTGTTAAGAGTGCAATACCTTCTCTATATTCAAACATTGCCAAATGCTATGAGGACTTAAGCGACCCTGACAAGGCAAGAAAGAATTATGAATTAGCAACTTCGTTTAAGGATAAACCTTCTGACAAAGGCCCCTTTTATCATGGAACGAAAGCAGATTTGCAGGTTGGCGATTTGCTGACAGCAGGAGGCAGTTCTAATTACAAACTTGAACTCAAAATGAATCACATTTATTTCACAGCCCTTGTCAATGGGGCGGGACTAGCTGCTGCATTAGCAAAAGGCGATAACCGTGAACGTGTTTATATCGTTGAACCAACAGGGGAGTTTGAAAATGACCCGAATGTTACAGACAAAAAATTTCCCGGCAATCCGACACGCTCATATCGCTCCCAAGCACCATTAAAAATCGTTGGCGAAGTCACAGATTGGGTGAGACAAACACCTGAAGAACTCCAAAAATGGCGTGAAAAGTTGGCCAATAACAAAGGAGAAATTATTAATTAATTTCTAAGATTCCCACATCCTGCTCACCGATTGAAATCAACGGCCTTATTTAACGGCTGTCGAAGAGAAATTGTTGACGCTTCTAGAGTCTGAGTACAGGATTTGTTAAGCCTCTGAACAATTATGGCAATTTTGCATCCGATAAGTAGGAAGTGCAAAAATTACGTAAAATCTTATTTTGGAAGTAAAAAACAGTTTATTAGCAGGTTACAATTTAGCTTTGGTTGAGTACAATGTAGCAAAAAATATATTATTGCTACGGAAATAACTATGATGGATTGGAAAAAGCTCCTGACACCTCAAAGGCTTGGTAGGACTGAACAAGAAGATATTCAACATGGCCGTACCCCGTTTTTAAGAGACTATGATCGTTTGGTATTTTCTTCCCCTTTCCGCCGCCTCAAAGATAAAACACAGGTTTTTTCCTTACCCACAAATGACTATATTCGTACCCGTCTAATTCATAGTCTTGAAGTTTCTTGTGTTGGCCGCTCCCTTGGTAGGATTGTGGGCGATGAAATTATAAAAAGACACAAGCTTGATAAATATGGTTACAGTCCGTCAGACTTCGGTGAGATTGTTTCTGCTGCTTGTCTAGCTCATGATATTGGTAATCCTCCCTTTGGTCATTCTGGAGAAGATGCTATTCGTACAGCATTTCAATCTTGGTATCGTTCTGTTAACCAGATGAAAGAGGAACTACTTAGCAAGTTTCAAAAAGCTGACTTTGATTTATTTGAAGGTAATGCACAAGGATTTAGGATTTTAACTAACCTTGAAATGGTTCCTCAAAGAGGGGGAATGCAACTCACTTGCCCAACTTTAGCTTCTTTTACAAAGTATCCTAGAGAATCTTTAATACCAGAATCTATCTTAAAAAATTCCACAAGTAGAATTCTTAAAAAACATGGCTTTTTTCAGGCAGAAAAAGATTTATTTACTGAAGTAGCAAATACAGTTGGGTTAATTCGCCGTCATGATAATGCAGCATGGTGGTGTAGACATCCACTTGCTTTTTTGGTTGAAGCAGCAGATGACATTTGTTACTCAATTGTTGATGTAGAAGATGGACATCGTATGGGTTATATATCATTTGAGCAAGCTAAAGACTTGCTTAATAAGATTGCAGATATTGATATTCAAAAAAATGATGATAGTAACGATGAAAAAGTTAAACGATTGCGTGCTAAAGCTATTGATAAACTTATAAGAGAAGCAACTCAAATTTTTTTAGATCATGAAGTAAAAATTCTGTTGGGAGAATTTGAAGAAGATTTATTATCTTTAAGTGATTATGCAGAGCATCTAAAAGAAATTGGAAAACAAACTAGTGATACTGTTTTTCAGCATCAGGATGTAGTTAGTATCCAAGTTGCTGGATACGAAGTTTTAGCCAAGTTATTTACTGAGTTTGCTAACACAATCTTCAATAATAACAATAAGTCTAAATTAGTCTATCAAATGCTTCCGAAAGAATATCATCTAAATTTGGAGGATGATAGCTACGAAAAAATTCTGAAAATTACAGACTATATATCTGGTATGACTGACTCCTATGCTACTAAACTATTTCAAAAATTTAGCGGAATTTCCTTGAGATAATTTCATTGTAGGAGCTACCTATTTTATCTAGGTAGAAAATTTAGGTTTGCAAGTAATTAAAAATAAGTTTTATTATCCTGTTGCTATTGAATAGAGAATTTCTATAAAGCAAGGATATATTTTTACAAGCTTGAGAAACTAAGATATTAAAGCTTAAAATAACGAAAGGTTGATGAAAACCAATGCTGCTCGACTACTGGATAAACTAGGTATTGCATACCAAATCCTGAGCTATGAGGTTGACCCTGACGATCTCGCTGCTCTTAGTACAGCACACAAATTTGGTCTTCCCCCAGAGCAAGTTTTTAAAACTCTAGTAGTCAGAGGTGACACAACAGGTATCTG
Source organism: Nostoc sp. (assembly GCF_036916985.1). Lineage (GTDB taxonomy): Bacteria > Cyanobacteriota > Cyanobacteriia > Cyanobacteriales > Nostocaceae > Nostoc. The sequence continues at coordinate 139,556 of NZ_JBALFD010000013.1, read as the reverse complement.
TTTTGCTGTTGTGCCAGGAAATGCTCAGTTAGACTTAAAAGCTTTGGCACGGATTTCAGGAAACCGCAAAGTTGAGACAGTTGCTCTCAAGGAAGTTCAGCCATTAACAGGATACATCCGTGGGGGTGTAACGGCTTTAGCTAGCAAAAAAGACTATCCAGTTTACCTTGATGAAACAGCAACCCTATTTGAGCAGATTACTGTTTCTGGTGGAATGCGAGGAATGCTGCTTCTGCTATCGCCAGATGATTATTTACGTGCCGTTAATGGCACTTTGGGAGCAATTGTACAAAATTAGTACAGAAATTTTCCTCTGAAACCATAAAGCGATTGCTAATCAAAGGAAGCTTATAGCTTACTTGAGAAAAGCTGAGTATTCTTACTAAGAAACTTTATTTTATCCTGCGCTTGGAAACTAATTTACGTAAGACTTCTGAGAAAAATAGTCTGTAAATTGCTTATCAAATAAAAGCTTTAAAAATTTATTGATAATTAGCTAAATAATTGTAGGAATAGAGTGTAGTTTACCGCCGTAGGCATCGCTCATAAGCTAGTATCCATAGATAGTATCTATGCCATCTGCATTTGAGCTTATTAGAGAGGATTTGGGGGAAACAAGTGAGAAAAATTGGGTTGCTAGGTTTGACACTAGTTAGTTTGGGAACGTGGTTTAGCTTGCGTTCCTCCCCACCGTCTATATCTTCTGCGCTCCCAACCATTAAGCCCTCACCACCAAAAACTATCCGCTACCTTGAGCGCATCTTGCCCCAAGGCATAGCTCACATTTTGTTAATTCCAGCCAATAGCAGATTTGTGGTAGCTGGGGCATTATCAGCCAAAGTAAACACCGTGGAGGAATTTGCCCAAAAACGTAAAGCGCTCGCTATCTTAAACGCAGGCTTTTTTGATCCAGCCAATCAAAAATCTACATCCTATGTTGTTGTTGCTGGTAAACTTGTGGCTGATCCCAAAGATAATGAGCGGCTAGTGAATAATCCCCAGTTAAAACCTTACCTAGCCCAAATTTTCAATCGCACCGAATTTCGCCGCTACCAATGTGGGCAAACCATCCGCTATTCGATTGCTTTGCACAATGAGTCAGCACCAGCAGATTGTCAGTTAGTCGATGCTATAGGTGCTGGTCCACGCCTGTTACCAGAACTCACCTTAGTACAAGAGAGTTTTGTAGATAATGCCTTGGTACGCGATGCACTAGGCAGCAACCAACTCAATGCTAGAACTGCTGTAGGTATTACTCGTGATGGCAGCATTATTTTAGTAATGGTAGCGCAAAAACCTTCACAACCAAATAACTCTGGGATATCTCTAGTGCAACTAGCAGACTTAATGAAAATCCTTGGTGCGTCCGAAGCGATGAACTTGGACGGAGGTAGTTCATCTTCGCTTTATTACTTGGGTAAAACTTTTTACGGGAAAGTTGATTTACAAGGAAATCTCATCAAGCGACCCGTGCAATCAGTTTTACTGGTTCAAGAAAAGTAGTATTATCCACTACACCCGTAAGCCGTATTCATTACTGCTGGCTTGAACTTGGGACAGTACCAGCAATGCTGACTGGTGACACGGCTGTACAGGCGGTGAAGATTAGGGCGATTAATAGTGACTTTTTCACTTCGGGGGTTGAGATAAGCGTTCCATCATCTCAAGCTATCATCAGTTTCCCCACTCTAACTCTATCTGGTGGTTTGTTTTGGGTATTAGGTAGAGATAGTGCAACTTTTCCTCCCTGGAATTTTTAAGTGCGATGCCTGCGGTGTTCTCGAAGAATCGCACTTAAGCGGTATCCTTAAATCCTAGAGCGCCACTTTGTAAGTGCTAAATCTGGTAGTGATTCTAGAGAATTAGAAACATTGTTGTTTCGCCTAATTTCAGTCTAATGAATAAAAAAAAAGTTAAAAATTCTCCGGTTTATACTTATGATTATCCGGTTCATGATTATGCAGATAACAGTATTTATCTAGTTATTTACTGCAACGGTAAAAACATTAAATCTCTAAAAAATGAAGATGCACAGTGGTTACTGAAGGCTTTAGAAATCTGGACAAGTCCAGAAGATATTCAAGCACTCTTAAGTTCGTATCACTACTAAATTAGCGGAATCTTACCCGCTTATGAAGACATAACACTAATTCTTTCGTTGGGCGATCGCTCTTTTTCACTTGTTCCTCTAAGAATCCTCGCTTGATTTTATCGGGCGATCGCACCTCTACCTCGTTTAATTTTTCCTCTCTTGATTTGGTCTACGGTGTACACACAAGTATAGTCCGCAAGGGTTCCAACCCTTCCAGCCCCATAAATACCCAAATTTTGGGTAACTGGGAACTCCATTTATCTCGCTAATTTTTAGGGCTAGGGCAACGAAACCAAGTTTTAGGTGGGATTTCAAGACTTGTGTGTACACCGTAGCTTGATTTGGTGGGGGCGATGGTCGGGAGCGATCGCTTGTATTTGCTGGGGAGCGATGCCTGCAGCAGTAAACTACGCAAGAGTGTAGTTTCTTTCTCAGTCAACATTGCGCTTAAACTCCATTTAGGCGAAGTGGTCTTGCAGTAGTTTGTGGATGAAGCGGTAGCGACCACCAACACGCTGAAGGAATAGGCGATCGGTGCAGTAATTGAGAAATCGGGCGTAGTTCTAGGGATGTAGCCTGTCCATTTTTCAAGCGTTCGCGTTCAGCGTCTCGTAGAGAGGAAACTTGAGCGATCGCTCTTCTAGCCCCGGAATGGTTACGAAAGATTAGGACTTTGAGCCATCTGTTACACGTAATAGCCCTTATTCTGGTTCCCGTGACCACACCCTCAAAGTCTGGAATTGGCAAACAGGAGAACCACTGCGTACCCTAATCGGTCATAGTGAGTGGGTAAATGCAGTTGCCCTTACCCCAGATGGTCAGTACGTAATTTCTGGTTCCCGTGACAAGACCCTCAAAGTCTGGAATTGGCGAACAGGAGAACAACTGCGTACCCTAGTCGTTCATAGTGAGTGGGTAAATGCAGTTGCCCTTACCCCAGATGGTCAGTACGTAATTTCTGGTTCCCGTGACAAGACCCTCAAAGTCTGGAATTGGCGAACAGGAGAACTACTGCGTACCCTAGCAGGTCATAGTGAGTGGGTAAATGCACTCGCCCTTACCTCAGATGGTCAGTACGTGATTTCTGGTTCCCGTGACAAGACCCTCAAAGTCTGGAATTGGCGAACAGGAGAACAACTGCGTACCCTAGCAGGTCATAGTAGCTGGGTATTTGTACTTGCCCTCACCCCAGATGGCTTGTACGTGATTTCTGGTTCCCGTGATAACACCCTCAAACTCTGGAATTGGCAAACTGGGGAAGTCATTGCTAGTTTCGTAGAGAATGGAGAAATATCTTGCTGTGCTGTTGCACCCGATGGCGTGAGAGTTGTTGCTGGGGATGTATCAGGAGGGGTGCATTTTTTGCGATTGCAAGGCCCATAAGAGTAATTTATAATTCGTAGTTGGGGATCAGCGAGCCTGACATTTGGGGCACTTAACTCTCAGAGGCTTTACCATGTAAAGCTTTCCTCTAAAATTCGTTTGTTCAGTATTCATATTAAACTCAAATGCCAACAATGGGTCAATTGTTGGTATTTACAAAGAATCTTTCTCACTCTAAGCGTGTGTTACACATAAGAGCCATTACGTGTAATGGGGGGCGAAAAGTATTATTTTCTTGTGGTTGTGAGCAGCGTCACTAACCTTGAGTATTTTCCCAACTTAGGATCATAAGTTGGGATTTGAGTTCTGACTGGATTAAATAGTTGAACTATATTTATGATACTTTTGTGCGCGATCGCCTTTGCTGTGAGTTGGGTTGAGCTAAGAAAACCCATCATCTAATACTCCGACACGATTTCAAAGTACCTCAACATGACTTTAAAGTACCTCAACATGACTTTAAAGTACCTCAACATGACTTTAAAGTACCTCAACATGACTTTAAAGTACCTCAACACGACTTTGAAGTACCTCAACACGACTTTGAAGTACCTCAACACGACTTTGAAGTAACTCAACACGACTTTGAAGTACCTCAACACGACTTTGAAGTACCTCAACACGACTTCAAAGTACCTCAACACGACTTCAAAGTACCTCAACACGACTTTGAGGTATCTATTGCTTATTTAATGTAATATTTTTGACAGATTTAATAAATATCTCAGTATAATCAACTAAAAATAATTAGGTCGATCTTAATTTGCTTTAATTTTTCCGAATTATCTCTCAGAGAAGTTTATTGTTGCATTGGCTAGAGTACATACAGTAATCCTATAACTTCCTTCAGGAGCGCAGTTTATGGCACGACTAAAACGCAGTTCACCGACTCTAGAAAAGGCTCTCCATCGAATTGCAGGAATGCGATCGATTAGCCTGACGCTAGAATTTGGCAACGGATTAAGTTTGACAGACTATGACAGCCGCATCCAAACCTTGCAAACCCAGCTATCTACCTACAACACTTTACTCTCTAGCATAGATGAAATGGCAGGTCGCCTCTCTCTAATTGAAGAAGAATTACGCGGCTACTCTGAAAAGATGTTAATGAGTGTGGCAGCCCATTATGGCAAAGACAGTTTGCAATATATCCAGGCGGGAGGCAAGCCACGCAAGAAATTATCACGCCGTTCGAGCAATACCCAATCCCCATCTGAGAGTACAGCTACAATCTTGAATGGTGCAAACAACAATGGTAAAGAAACCTCTGTTGTTTTACCTTAATCATTCACCACTCCCTATCCTGGCTTATGATCCAAACGGGTGGCTTGCTCTAGGGCGGCTTTTTCTTTGGCTCGGCGGACATAGGGTTGTAATTGGGCGCGATCGCAAGCTGTAAAAATACTCAGGTTTTCCAAGGTAATCCCCCGCATTAACATTTCTACACGCCAGGTTTGTTGTGCTTGTGCTATAGCTGGCGTTTGTCCTTGGGGAGTTAATAGCCCTTCACTCCATACTTGCCAACGTGTCTCAATATCTGATTCTGAGATGGGTATGCCTGTTTCATTCAGAAACATGGCTGTTTGAGAATCTTTACGACTTTTCAGCCATTTGATTAAGGGATTATTGGTAAAAGAACCGTAGCGTTTGCCCAAAATCCACTGATTTACAGGTACTTGGCGGACAAATCCGGGGATTGTAATTTGCAAGAAGTGCCCTTGAGTATCGTAGATTTGGTGCGATCGCTCCAAGCTAGTTATTTCTGTAGTGGATAATCCAGCCCCAAATAATACGTAAGCCAAGGCATAATCTCGGATGCCGAATTTCCTAGCTTGTTGCAGAATTTCGTTAACTAAACTAGCTGGTAAATCAGCTACTTCTGTGGTGATGAATCCTCCTTGTAAGCAGTTTGTTGCTGATTCGGCTGTTGATGACATGGCTCCATGTAAAAACAACTCCACCAAATTTTCCAGAAAATCATCCCGATCCTCCCAAAGTTCGTGAAATTCGCTGGTGAACTCAATTACGGCATATCCCAGGATCATCCCATTTAGCAAACTGGCTAATTTTTCTGCGGGTAAATAGGTATTTAGGTGTCCTTGCTGGATTACAGTAGCTAAATACTGAGCTACATAGCGGTTTGCTTCTGTTACTCCCCTGCCTAGTGCGCGGCGATTTTCTGCCGGGAATTGGTCGGCTTCACCTACCACAGACCGGACGAACTCTGGTACTCGTTCTAAGGCATGTAAAGTGTCACTTGCATAATCTTTAAGAGCTTGGTAGACATTGCCGGGAGGCGTTGCCCGCCGTACTAGCGACTCACCTAAATCCTTGAAGGCTGCGGACTCTTCCAGCACAGCCAAAAGCAGCCCGTGCTTATTGCCAAAATTCCTAAATAGAGTCACTTCATTGACTTCGGCTTTTTCAGCAATTTGACGGGTTGTAGTGGCGCTGACTCCATGAGCAGAAAACAACTCAAGTGCAGCTTGAATCAGGCGTTGACGAGTGGAAATGAGTTGAGAAGACATAAAGAAATGCAAGTGGCACTTGCACGGAAATTAGAGTTCTGCTAGCATAACAAATGTAAGTGATACTTGCTTTACTTTACTGTAACTAACTGGTGACAGTGTGGGTAAATCCTTAGTACACCACGGCGTTAATAGACATACCATTCAAAATCTCTGAAAACCTTATGCTCTATTCATTTTGAATTTTGAATTCCGCCTTGCGGTACTAGTGGGATTATGCCCAATAAAAAGTAAATCACTTCATCATCCATTAACAGGAATTTTTATGACCGCAAATTTTGGGGCGATCGCCCCTGAGAGAGGCAACTCACCTCGACTCAGTTGGACAAATGTGGTATTTTTTGCTACATTTCATGCTTTAGCACTTCTCGCTCCTTGGTTTTTTTCCTGGTCAGCATTAGCTTTGCTAGTGTTTCTGCACTGGTTATTCGGGAGTATTGGTATTTGCCTGGGATATCACCGATTACTGAGCCATAAAAGTTTCCAAGTTCCTAAGTGGTTAGAGTATGCGATCGCCCTCATTGGAGCGCTGGCTTTGCAAGGCGGGCCAATTTTTTGGGTAGGTGGACACCGCCAGCATCACGCCCACACAGAAGACATCAATTTAGATCCCTATTCTGCCCAAAGAGGATTTTGGTGGAGTCATATACTATGGATTTTCTACCCACGTCCAGAATTTTTTGACTATGAAACCTATAAAAAATATGCCCCAGACTTAGCAAGACAACCTTTTTATTGCTGGCTGGATCGCTACTTCTTACTGTTGCAAATACCCTTCGGGCTGCTGCTTTATGCCTTGGGAGGATGGTCTTTTGTGTTCTATGGAGTATTTCTCAGATGTGTCTTGCTTTGGCACTCAACCTGGTTTGTGAACTCAGCATCACACCTGTGGGGTTATCGCACCTTTGATGCTAATGATGGCGCTCGTAATCTTTGGTGGGTATCCCTCGTCACTTATGGAGAAGGATGGCACAACAACCATCATACCTATCCCCACATGGCGAAATCTGGGTTATCTTGGTGGGAAATTGATGTTACTTGGTGGAGCATCCTAGCCTTGCAAACTTTGGGTTTAGCCAAAAAAGTTGTCTCGCGTCCTCCTCAAGGTGCAACTCACGGCTAAATTACAACTAAATTATCAGGAATTTGTTAAGCCGATTGCTTCCCGCTGTCGGCTTAATATTTTTGGGACTTCCAAATAAAAAAATATTCAATTAACGTGAGTTCGACTGGTTATATCATGTCCACCCAAAAGACCTCTCCTTGGTTTTACTACGCAAAATCTGTCCCTCTCAGACTCGGAGAGGGACAGACTTGAACTTTAGTTCAAGGCAGGGAGAGGTCTGTCGAACTCACGTTCAATTAACTCTTGTGGGGTAGGCATCTTGCCCGCCATATAAACTGGGCGCTCATGTTGCCCCCCCACAATATTGGATAATTTATTTCTTGGAGTTCCCTAACTTGTTACTTAGTTCAAGAAATTTGGACTACCACTACCACCATTCCTACCAATAGCAGGAATTTCCAGTAGACTATCTGTAGCTTTGCCAGTACCGTCATTGGTAACAGATGTAGAATTACCTGGATGTCCATTGGGGACAAACAGTTGCGGGTGGTCAAAAGGCGCTTTATCATACCGAACTCGCTCATCAGTCAGTCCTTTTAAAAAGGCGACCAATTGCTGTTTTTCTTCCGGTGAAAGGTTCAGCGGAGGAAGAACGCCAAAATCACCACCCCGATTATAAAAATCAACTACTTGTTCTAAGGTTGCCTGACCTCCATTGTGGAAGTAGGGAGCGGTGAGTTCCACATTGCGAAGTCCAGGTGCTTTGAAGGCTCCGTTTGCAAACGCAGTTTCACTAGAATTCAATGGTGGAGTGAGAATGGGAGGGTTTTCGCCGAGGAGAAGCTGAAATTTGCCCAATAGAGCCAATCGTGCCTCTGAAAGCGGATTACCTTGACCGTTACCAAACAAACCGTCATTACCACCCAAAGCGGGGTCTTCTGTTGCAGGTCTAACGCCGATATTGAAGAAGCCATTGTCTTCAGGGGATCTTGCTCCGAACGGCGCACGTTTGATTCGTCCGTCTTTAGCCACGCTGCTTACTGAAGCAGCTGTTAATTCCGATCCAATGTGACAACCAATACACAGACCTTTCCCCTCAAATATTTGTTTTCCTTTTTGCTGCTGCGGGGTTAGGGCAGTAGTGTTTCCTTCCAAGAAGCGATCGAAGGGCGTATCATTGGCGATGAGTGTAGACTCGTACAATTGAATTGCCAGCCCAAAGAATAGCGAGAAGTTGTACTCCGTCAATGTATACTCATTAGTCTCCAAGGAGCGATCAGGCTTTTTGACAATATTTCGTTGACCTTGAGCATCAACTTGGATAAGTCGATTAGACTTCCACCACTCTGGCTTGAAGGCATCTTGAATCATCTGCTCATAAGTTCTATCTTTGAGTCCGGGTTTGGGCCACCTACTATCTCGACCTAAAACGCTGTCTTGTGGATGCACTATCTGCTTACCTAAAGGTCTGAGAGCAAATAACTTTTTCCCAAGTTTTCGGGGGAGCTTTTTGCCATTACTAATTCGTCCGAACTTATCACCAATTTCTTGAAAAGTACGACCATTGGCGGACAACTCGGTAGAACTGAGTGGTGGGCCGAGCGCCTGAGAAGCCAAAGATGAGTTATTCAGGCTGATTTTGACAAATTTAGGCTGATTTGGGTTCTCGGCTTTGACAACAGAGGCATTAGGATCTCTTAAACCGAAGGGATTCACCCCATTAAAGATGTTTTGTGCCCTTCCGTCCCAGAAGTTGCGGAAGTTGAATGCTGCATTAATTACAGTTGGCGTGTTACGCCCTTGGACGTGGCGCACATTTATACCACCCACATTAAACACCGGATCTGGCTCGTTTGTTACTTGGTCTTGTGCATTACCAGGTATGACATCAACAAACTTTGTATTGAAGGCTCCCTGAGAGGAACTGACATCGTTTTTGTCAGATACAAGAGTCGTAGGATCATTTGGGTTTGACAGCTTGTGGAATGGGAAATCTTCTGGCTTTAGCTGGTAGTTTGGTAGTCCACCTACATTAAAAATTGTATCTGGATTCGCTGTCCCATCGGTGTTAATTCGCAAAAGCCCAGGATTGATCTGATTTTTGGATCTATTGTCGGCCCCAGCATGGAAGTGACAACTAGCACAGGAAGTTTCTCCATCGCTCCCAACCTGCATATCCCAGAAAAGAGCTTTTCCTAACTTGATAGCGGCTACTTTGTCTTTTACGAAGTCTCCAAGATTGTCAGGCTGTGGAACCGATATGCTTTTTAGCGAGGCTAGAGGCGATGGCGTAACTTGAGCTGATACAGTATTTCCAGCTATTACTGCTGCCATAATCAGGACAGCAATTGTTATAGTCTTTAAAAGTCTTGATCTCAGGTACTTAAGCTTGCTATATCTAAATCTCCACTCTTGCCGCTTTATTTTTGTAATTAAAGATTTGAGCAAAAATTGACTTCTTCCAGTCAATAGCAAGTAAATTGATAAGCTAGCAATGAAAATTACCAAGCTAATTATGGGTATAATCCCCATAGTTTTTTGTAAAAAATAACATCGAAATAGAGTATACATTTACGATTGGGCTTGAAATTTAATATTCATGTAAAATAATTACGTAATTTACAAATTTTATGTAAACAGAAAATACTTATTTCAGCTAAAAATAATTTGAGTAGAGTAGATAAACTCTATATTTATGATTGAATTTGCATATTATTGGGCAGGCGAGACGCTCACCATACAAGCAATGTACAATTTCAGATTATGTAAACTAGATTTGGTTTAACTTATTAAGATACTTTATCAATAAGAGCTTAAAATCTTTAGATATGCAAATTAGATATGTTTCAGCTTACGATCAGCCCTACTTTGAGTAGAATATCTGAATGTCACTACATCAAAATTCTGGTCGGTGGCGTTTAGGGCTAACGTTATCGCTATTGACGGTCTTATTATGGGGAATTTTACCTATTGCTCTGACGGTAACTCTACAAGTACTTGATGTCTATACCGTTATTTGGTTTCGCTTTTTGATATCATTTTTTCTGCTTGCCATGTATTTAGGAATACGCGGTAAATTACCAAAGTTAGAACAATTACGTTCTGCTTCTGGGAAATTATTAGCGATCGCAACACTTTTCTTAGGGATTAATTACTTTTTGTTCATGCAGGGTTTAGCGCTAACATCACCTGCTAATGCTGAAGTTCTTATTCAATTATCTAGCCTTCTCTTAGGTTTTGGAGGATTAGTTATTTTTAAAGAACGTTACCGACTATATCAATGGATTGGTGTAAGTGTAATGATTTGCGGTTATCTTTTATTTTTTCGAGAACAACTCACAAATTTAATTACAGCGCATGGCACATATATACTCGGTAGTTTCTTGATTGCACTAGGATCGGCAGCATGGGCTATTTATGCTTTGGCACAAAAGCAATTATTACAATCTTTATCTTCTCCTAGCATTATGCTGATTATTTACGGAGGCTGTGCTTTATTATTCACTCCTCTAGCCAGAGTAAAATCACTTTTTATACTTGATGGGTTTCATTTAGGAATGTTGTTTTTTTGTGCTTTGAATACTTTAATCGCTTATGGTGCTTTTGCCGAATCATTAGAACATTGGGAAGCATCACGAGTAAGTGCAGTAATCGCTCTAGCTCCCATTGTGACATTAATATCAGTTGTAGTTGTATCAGTTATTGCACCTTCTTTAACACCACCAGAACATTTCACTTTCATCGCAATATTAGGAGCAGGTTTAGTAGTTACAGGTTCAGTAGCGATCGCCTTGGGAAAAGCTGATAAATTGCCATGATTTTCGGGATTTTTACTGGGTTTTTTAGCTAGTGAATTCGTGCTTTATTCAAAGTTACAACATAAATACTGAGGCAGAGTATTTTTTATTTGTTATGATTTAATAGTGAAGGCAAGCTACTGAAGTCAGACGGATACTTTACGCATCTGCGTGACTTGGTAGTTTTTAATTGTTGACTTGATAGCCGAAAAATCCTTGAAAAAGCATTCAAAAATCAGAATTCAGGAGTCAGCATAAATTACTAGGTAATTGGGAATCACTACTTTTTTTGACTACTAAATCTAAGATTTAGTGGGGATTTTAAACCCATTTATACCCATTATTTTCAGCAAGCTACATTCGCAAGTCATACATAATTCATCCTGAATTATAACTCCTGACTCCTAAATTCTGTTTTGATAAAATTGAGGCTAATAACTTTCAGTAAACTAAGCAGGGCGCCCGAATAACTACCAAAGCCAACACCCGATCAAACCAGACCACTGAAACAGTTGAGCGATGAATAGTTTGTTTGGTAATTGGGCCAGCACCCTCAGAAAAAATTCTTTATTGCTGGTTCTTTCAATGGTGCTGCCAACGTTTGGAGTTAGTAATTCTGTCTTGGCAGCAGAGCGGATTTATGCATCTTATTCAGCTTTAGAGCTTTCCATTTCAGTCTCCACTTTAGAGAAATACGCCAAAACAGGTGTCATTAACGAAGACTTGGCAGCCTATCAGCAATATCTGCCTCTAGAACAGCTTCAAGAATTGCGGCGGATTTTGCTTAATCGTGTAAAAGTTACTCCGGTAGTAGTTTCGCAACTTCTCTACACACCGCAAGGAGAATTTTTGCTGCATCGGTTGGCGCAAGTGATTATAAATAAATCTTCTCAGCCAAAAACAGAATTTAGTGCTTTGCGTTCGGCGCTAATTTTAGCTTCTGGTGAATCGGGAGGGTTGACACTTTTGAATGTGTTACGGAAATATCCCAGCAGCAGCATTCGCCTTGATGTCGCCGAGACTTTGGAAATATCTGCGGAATTGGAGAAACTTGTTAACCAAACCCATCGGGCGATCGCAGCAGTTTCCCAAAAGTCTAAAATAGAAGCTGCTACTATTTCTCCATCAAATTTCTCGCAATTACCCGATTTACAGGTTCCGGGAAAGTTGAAGTCGCAAAAATACATCCTGAAGTTTTTCGACTCAAGGCGCAATCGGCTTCTATTGACTGATGTTTACATTCCCAATGTCCAGAACGCTGCACCAGTAATTGTCATTTCTCACGGTTTGGGTTTAGATAGCAGCAACTTTCAATATTTAGCCACTCATCTAGCTTCCTACGGATTTGCCGTCGTCGTTCCCAATCATCCTGGTAGTGATGCTAAACAATTACGTTCTCTGTTAAATGGACACGCCATTGAAGTAGCAGAACCAGGAGAATTTCAAGACCGACCAATGGACATAACATATATCTTGAATCAATTGGAAAAAGGTAATCAATCTGATTCACGGTTTAAAGGTCGCTTAAATCTGCAACAAGTCGGAGTATTTGGTCAATCTTTGGGAGGCTATACAGCCTTAGCCTTAGCAGGCGCTAAAATCAACTTTGAGCAGCTAAAACAAGACTGTCAACCAGCAGCACTACAAAATACCTGGAATATGTCTTTACTGCTCCAGTGTCGCGCTTTGGAATTGAGTAGGAAGTCTGACAAGGATTATAACTTGCGGGATGAGAGAGTGAAAGCTGCGATCGCAGTTAATCCCGTTACTAGTTCAATTTTCGGTAAAGCTGGCTTAAGTCAAATCAAAACTCCAGTAATGATTGTCGGCAGTAGTGATGATACAGTTGCACCAGCTTTATCTGAGCAAATTTTACCTTTCTCCTGGTTGACAAATTCACAAAAGTATCTTGTCATGCTTGTAGGTGGCACTCACTTTTCTACCATTGGTAATGGTAATCCTACAAATCAACAAGTAGCATTACCTGCCGATATGATTGGTGATGCTTCTCAAGCGCGTCGTTATATGAATGTTTTGAGTTTACCTTTCTTTCAAACATACATTGTCGGAAAGTCACAATACACGCCCTACCTAAATGCAGGCTACGCTCAAAGCATTTCTAGTAAGTCCCTTGGCTTAAGTCTTGTCAAGTCATTGAATACAACCGAATTAGCTCAATTGCTGGATATTAAAGGAGCCAAAATCGCAAAAAAAAACTCCCCAACACCATAGTCAGCTTCGGATTTTGGATGTTGGATATTGGCGTTGCATTGCTGCATGTGATGATTTTTATTTGACTTGAACATAAAAAAGGGCGAGTCAAACACCCACCCCGAAGCATATAGCGGTTCTCAGTTGCATAGAATACAGACCTAACCCCCAGCCCCTTCCCTTCTAGCGTTGGGAAGTAAAATTCAAAGCCTCTCGCCTTTTAGGAGAGAGGTTTGGAGAGAGGTCAAAGTGTATTGCATCCGAACGAGAAGCGCTATAAATTAGTGTAGTCCTCACAACACCTTACACTGTCCATGATGCCGTAACAAATGGTCACATAATACCAGGGCTACCATCGCCTCAACCATTGGAACTGCACGCGGTAACACACAAGGATCGTGCCGTCCTTTTGCCGCTAATAGGGTTTCTTCACCTTCACGAGTTACTGTTTTTTGCTCTTTTCTAATTGTCGCCGTTGGCTTAAATGCAACTCGTAAAATGATATTTTCCCCATTGGAAATTCCCCCTTGAATACCACCAGAACGGTTAGTTACAGTGCGAATTTCACCATTTTCATCAATATAATATTCGTCGTTATGCTCAATTCCGGTTAACAGCGTCCCCCCAAAACCGGAACCAATTTCAAAGCCTTTGCTAGCAGGGAGAGACATAACACCCTTAGCGATATCAGCTTCTAATTTATCAAATACTGGTTCGCCCAAACCTTTCGGTACATTACGCGCCACACATTCTACGACACCGCCGATAGAATCACCCTGTCTACCAACTTGCTCGATTAATTCAATCATGCGATCGCTACATTCAGCATCAGGACAACGGACGATGTTGCTTTCAACCTGTTCTAAGGTAACGGTGTTGGGATCAACTACACCTTCCAAGTCTTTGATGCGCTTGACGTAAGCGATAACTTCGACATTGGCAACTTGACGAAGAATTTTTTTAGCGATTGCACCTGCTGCTACTCTGCCAATTGTCTCACGTGCTGACGATCTCCCCCCACCTTGCCAATTGCGAATGCCATATTTTGCATCATAAGTTGCATCCGCATGAGAAGGGCGATACTTCTCGGCCATCTCGTCGTAGTCTTGCGAACGAGCATCTTTGTTCCGTACCAAAATTGCTATGGGCGTTCCTAGTGTTTTGCCTTCAAATACCCCTGATAAAATCTCACAAGTATCGGCTTCTTTGCGAGGGGTCGTAATTTTACTTTGTCCCGGACGCCTTCTATCTAGTTCTACTTGAATTTCTGCTGCTGAAATTTCTAGTTGTGGAGGACAACCATCAATCACAACCCCCACACCGCCGCCGTGAGATTCACCAAAAGTAGTGATGCGAAATAGATGACCAAAAGTGTTGCCCATGATCTGAAAGAAAAAGGATTAGGCTTATGTATTTTACCTAGAGTTTGTGCAAAAGTTAATTTTTGTGATTTAAACCTCGTCCATTTTGAAACCTGGAGTTTTGAATTATTCTATTGTGTCTCTTCTCTCAGTGCCCTCTGCGTCTCTGTGGTTAGTTAAAAAAATTGACTTTGACAAAGGGTTTTAGTCTTAACTGAACCGTATTGTTCCATACCCAGGTTAGCGCAGTTGATCACATCTGCCCAAGTTGCAATCACACAACCTTCAGAGGGGAGCATCTCAAATGTGTAAAAACATATTTTGTCATTGCGTTCGCCCTTGGCGTTCCCGTAGGGTACGTAATGAAATGGAGCGTTCGTGTAGCGTCTCATAGAGAAGAGACGCTACACGAACGCTTCATTCGCAATGACAATCTGTTATCTTAGTCAATTTGCAAAATTGGGATGCTTCCCCTTCAGAGTCAATGTATGAAATTACTTCTTTACTAAAAAATACGCCGTCGCATAGTCTGGCAATTGTGTGATATTCTGCCCAAATTCTTTTTTATTCTGAAAAATACCTGCCAAAAAATCTAGTTGATAAAGATTGGGTAAAAAGGCTCCCCCTGTATCGGCGATGACTCCCATTTGCAGATGTTTACGACCACCTTGAGTATGCTCAATCACAACCACTTTACCTAAACCAATATTCAAAACATCTCCAGCAAAAGTGACTCCAGGTTTTATAGAAATTTTTGCATCTATTTTGTATCCATAGCCTTTAATAGCATCAACTTCCCTAAAATACCAATAACGCTTTTGTGCTGTTGCCTTTACACCGCGAATATAAGACATTCCATTATTTCTATCTACATTAAAAAAAGCCTTATAACCATCTGTAAAATTAATCAGAATTGTTCCTTCCATAATTGCTTCTTCTAAGCCATTTCTGGTTAGGTAAGCAAGAGTTGTAACTTTGCCAAATTCTCTACCACCTGGTTCATAAATCCCAGATAAAACATCCTGTTTTGTGTATCTAGTGTAGAACTTATCGTTATTAGAGTTTTCTTTTAAGCTATAAATTGGTGTATTAAAAGTAGAGGTTTTCTTGCGAGAACCAGGGTGAGTAAAGACAGCATATTTGGTAATTCGTAATTGTTTTTGCTGTTTATTATTTGGGTTATAGGCAGACCATTTAATGACTCGAAAATTGGTATTGATAAATTTAGAGTCTTGTAAACGAGTAGCTCGATTATTAGCAATATCCTCTTTTAATACAGCAATCATGAAATCCAAAGTTTTAGGGACATCTTGCACAGTAACTCCTTGAGTGGCAAGTATTCCTGTACGTAAAATATCTGGGTCTTCTGAAGCATAGTCTTGAAAATATTTTCTAGTATTAACGAGAACGGTTAATAAATCTCCTTGATTGAAGTTAACTTTACTACTTGGTAGTTTTCCCGGAGTAACAACCTGGCTGCCATTAATGCTAAATTTATATTTTTTAAATTCATCTATAACTCGATAGGTTGAAGATGCTGCTAATATATTTTTTCGATATGAAAAAAAGTTTTGCTTCCCTATAGTTTCATCAGATATTTGTTGAGTGAAAAAAGGATTTTGAAGATTTGAGGTAAGTGGATCGGCAACTTGGTTGGAAGTGAGAGAAATCTGTGATTGAAATGGAGCAAAATTATCTTTTGTAAAAGACTGATCTGGTTCAGCTATCTGTTGAGTTTTTGACTGATTATATAGATAGCTACTGGCTAAACTAACAACTAGTAAACCAGCAAAACCGACTGTGAGGCAGAATTTTTGCTTAAATAAGATATTCATAAATTGGAAAATAAATTCCTACTTCAATATGTGAATTTTGAATTGTTTAAGTTTCTACTACCTCGCGCACTAACTGCGCCAACTTTTCGGCACTATCAGGAACAGCGATCGCATGAGCTTTTTCACCCATCTTTGCTAACTCTTGCGGTGACTGCAATAAGTTCAACACAATACTTTGCAATGCTTCTGCCGTCAACTCTGATTGCTTCAACGTTAACGCCGCCCCCGCTTTGGTAAATACCTCTGCATTGTAAGATTGATGATCTTCGGCGGCAAAGGGGTAAGGAATCAAAATCGCTGGCGTTCCACACACTGCCAATTCTGTCAAGCTACCTGCGCCAGAACGACTAATAGCAAGAGTTGCTCTTTGCAACAAGGCTGCCATATTGTTGTAAAAAGGTAAGGCTATGTATTGTGGATGTTTGAGACTATCTGCTTCTAGATCGCGATCGCCAGTTAAATGTACTACATAAATACCAGCATCAAACCAAGCTTTTGCAGATTCGCGCACCAATTTATTCACGGCAACAGCACCCTGGCTACCACCAAAGACGACAATTAAAGGAACACCATCAGGAATTGCTAAATCCAGTGGTACATCAATCGCCCCATCCAGAAATTGCGCTCTTACAGGAGTACCAACATAGACATTTTTGGCACGGGGTAAATACTTAGCAGCAACTTCAAATCCCAAAGCTACCGCACTACACCAAGGGCCAAAAAAGCGAGTTACTTTACCTGGTAAGGCGTTAGATTCGTGGAAAACCACGGGTAAACCAAGAGAACGCGCTGCAATGACGGCTGGCCCGGCAATGTAACCACCTGTGGTAAATACCCCTTGAAAATTTCCCTGTTTGAGAATTCGTCTGACTTCTAGAATTGAAAGGGCGAGTTTACCGAAAATGCGAATCGAGGAGAGTCCAAACCCTTGCTGAAACCCTTCAACTGCAATAGTATTCAAGGGATACTGTTTGGGGACAAGTTGAGTTTCTAGCCGATCGGGTACTCCCAGCCATTCTATTTGATAATCTGGAAGTTTTTCTGCCAGTGCGATCGCTGGAAACAAATGTCCACCAGTCCCACTGGCAGCTATTAATAATCGTATCGGTGCGTTTGCCATCAAACCTCTACCGTTTAGCGTCTAGCTTAACTAAGATAAAACAATTTGCTTACTTTCTCTAATCAAATCAGTAAATTCTTACCAATGACTAACATTTTTACCGCCTTAGTGAGACGCCAACTGAAATTTCCAGCAAATATCTGGCTGGTTTCCTGCCTACTGACTATTGGTTTAACAAGTGGTTGGCAACGCACTCTGGCGACGACACCACAGCAATTAGCCCAAGCGGGTACAGCCCAAAATGCACCAGCCGATCTGAAAAACCTATTGACACAAGTTGATGCAGCTGCCAGTCGGGCCGACGTGAAAGGGGTGTTGCAATTTTACAGCCCCAATTTCACTCATGGGGATGGATTAAACTTCCAAACCCTAGAAAAATCTTTAACTTCACTTTGGCAACGATACCCGAAATTGCAATACACAACAAAATTGCTATCTTCAAAACCTGAAGGCAATGGGATTATTGCCGAAACAGAAACGAAGATAACTGGCTTACCCTCTGGTAGCAATAATAAATTGTCTCTCAATGCCACAATTAAATCACGTCAGCGCATTGAAGGCGGAAAAATAGTTCGCCAAGACGTTTTGTCAGAACGCACCCTACTTACCTCTGGTAGCAAGCCACCCCAAATTGATATTAAGTTACCACAGCAGGTGGTGGTTGGTCAGAAGTATAATTTTGATGCGATCGTCCAAGAACCACTTGGCGATGATTTTCTACTAGGAACGGCGCTAGAAGAAGCCATCCAACCAGAGAAATTTCTCAACCCCACACCTGTGGATTTGCAATTACTGACATCTGGCGGACTGTTTAAAGTTGGACAAGCACCATCTACGCCTGGTAGCCAATGGGTTTCTGCTGTTATTCTGCGGGGTAATGGGATGACGATGGTAACTCAGCGTCTACAAGTGGTGAAAAAGTAGTTAGGAGTTAGGAGTTTGGAGTTTGGAGTTTGGAGTTTGGAGTTTGGAGTTTGGAGTTATAGACCGACTGATGATAAATTATGAACCATGAAACTTGTACTAATTCATAATTTATAACTGTTAACTCCTCACTCCTAACTATCCTAATGACTTCTCTACAAAATCAAACCATTTTGATCACTGGTGCAAGTAGTGGTATCGGTACTGCTTGCGCCAGAATCTTCGCTGGTGCGGGTGCAAAACTTATCTTGGCGGCACGACGGTTAGAACGTTTACAGCAGCTAGCAGATACTCTTAATAAAGATTTTAGTACTGAAATTCATCTATTACAGCTAGATGTGCGCGATCGCAGCGCTGTTGAATCTGCTATTGCTACTCTACCCCCCGCCTGGGCTGACATCGACATTCTCATTAATAATGCTGGTCTAAGTCGCGGTTTAGACAAGTTGCACGAAGCCAGTTTTCAAGACTGGGAAGACATGATTGATACTAACGTTAAGGGTTTACTTTACGTCTCCCGCTATGTTGTTCCAGGAATGGTGAGTCGCGATCGCGGTCATGTGGTAAATTTAGGTTCCATTGCCGGACATCAAACCTATCCCGGTGGCAATGTCTACTGTGCTACTAAAGCTGCTGTCAGAGCAATTTCTGAAGGTTTAAAACAAGACCTGTTGGGAACGCGGGTACGTGTAACTTCCGTTGATCCTGGTATGGTAGAAACGGAATTTAGCGAGGTACGCTTTCACGGAAATACTGAACGCGCCAACAAAGTCTATGAGGGAGTTACACCCCTAACAGCAGATGACATCGCTGATGTGATATTTTTCTGTGTGACGCGATCGCCCCATGTCAATATCAATGAAGTTGTACTGATGCCTGTTGACCAAGCTAGCGCTACCCTAGTTAACCGCCGAACATCAAAATAACCCATCTCCATTTAACGTTAAAAGGGCGGTTAGAAACCGCGTCTACACAGACGAAACCCGCCTGCGCGGGTTAAAAACATTAATTTTCTCTTAGTCCGCGGAGGCGGACGAGAGTTTGTATAGCCGCGAATTCTATTCGCCAGGTCTTAAGTTGACACCTATGCACAGATGTGCGCTTACGACAGATGTAGCTCAAATACATGAAAACTGATGTAAGACTTGACCTACTTGGCTAGAGTGAATCTACGAACTGCTGTACTTTTTCTAGGAGTGGCTGATGTTCGATTTGCTCTGCTAACTCTTGGGCATTTTGGAAACACAATCGCGCCATTTTTTTGCGTCTGGTTGTGGCGTAAAGGTTTCCCATATTTAGCAAAGTCGAAATTTCTCCCAGAGCATCGCCCAGTTGTTGATAAATTGCAATGGCTTGTTTGTAAAACTTCATTGCCTGCCGATGTTGTGCCAAAGTAGTGTAAGTAAAACCAATGTTATGAAGGGTTGTGGCCTCACCAGAGCGATCGCTAATTGCCTGACGTGTCAAAAGAACTTGATAGTAGAGTAATAGAGCTTCTTTCGGTCTTCCTAAATCATGATAAACAGAAGCAATATTATTCAAAGTGGTTGCTTCTGCAAGCAAATTCTTCACAGCTCGTTGAATTGGGAGTGCTGCTTGAAAAAATTCTAGAGCTTGCTCAAACTTGCCTAAGACATTGTAGGCGAACCCAATGCCATTTAGGGTTGTTGCTTCACCAGAAAAGTCACCTAGCGATCGCCGCATCGTCAAAATTTGGTGTTGTAACAACAGTGCCCGCTTCGGTTCCCCCAGTCGGGTATAAATTAGTGCTACATCATTGAGCGTAGAAACTTCACTTTGAATATCTTGCAATCGCCTGAAGATGGAAAGCGCTCGATCAAAATATTCCAACGCCTGCGAAAATCGTCCTAGACGGCTGTAGGTAGAACCCAAATT
The DNA here is from genome assembly GCF_036916985.1 of Nostoc sp. Classification (GTDB taxonomy): domain Bacteria; phylum Cyanobacteriota; class Cyanobacteriia; order Cyanobacteriales; family Nostocaceae; genus Nostoc. The sequence goes on along the minus strand of NZ_JBALFD010000013.1, from coordinate 119,343 downwards.
GCTAAGTGCAGTTGCCTCTGCGGAAGCGTTGCTAATTTCAACAGCAACCGAAAGCGCCTGATGAAACCGCTCTAATGCCCTTTGAGGTTGCGAGCAACTGAGGTAAGCTAAACCGAGATCGTTCAATGTATAACCTTCCCTAGCTCGGTCTGGAATTGCTCTAGCTAAGTATAAATTCTCAGTTGCCAGATCGAGATACTCTTGAAATTTACCCCGCTGATAGTAGCGGTTTGCTTCATCACGACGTTGTTCCCACTCTTTGACTTGATTTAATGGTTGCGTCATCTGACCTCAGTTGCACTCTGCGATAATTAAGCAGGATATCTCTTGGGAATGAACCTCTCTTAGGTTTCCCAAATTTTAACCTTAATCTTCTATCTTTAGATATAAGACGTAAAGAGATAAGTATGGTATTATTTCAGATTTACATGAGTATTTATGAAGCAATTAATACAAAATACCCTAGTAGAGGCGCTTAACAATTCAAAATTCAGAATTAAAGAAATTTCAGACGTTCGCGTAGCGTCTCGTAGAGAAGAGAAGTGCCAAGCGATAAGTTAAGAGCGTTGTAGCAACTGACGCTCCTCCGTCGCTCATAGCGTTGCCATGCCGTTGGCGCAGCCTCTCGTAGAGAAGGCTTTACGCTAGCGCTAACGGGGGATTTAGCGAGAAACGCGGTCTTGGGATGCATCCCAAGTGGAGCGATTTCTCAAGACAAACCCCGACTGAAATGGGTGCTACATGTAGATTGCAGGTTCTTAAACCCTTTAATTTACGATAAAACAGGAGTCAGAATACAGAATGGGCTACGCCCCGCTGCGCTAACAGAATTCAGAAAACTCTACCCGTAAAGGGATAGAGTTTTCAGGCGAGAATATTTTAATTTTTTTCGCCCACCATTGGACTTGCTTTTAACCAATATTCATTACCCACTCGCACAGAATTCATACTGAATACTGAATTCTGACTGGAGGCGGAGCGTCTCCGGCTCCGCTCCTGAGTTCGGAATTCTTCTTATAAAATCTGACCTTTTTCCTGAAAGGAGAGAGGTTTTGAGGGGGCTGTTTCCTTGAGATTTCCGACTTATTTAAGATTTCAAAATGTAAAGAGAATCATCTGGCTGCCATTCTGTGCGTGAGATAGCGTAGTAAACTACATCATGACCGTAATAGCTAGCATCCTTTTCGTACTTCATCCCTAGCTTTTGAATCACACGCACTGAAGCAATGTTTTCTGGATGTGCGATCGCAACTATCCGATCAAGCTTCACTTCCCCAAATCCGAACTTTAAAGTTGCTTGTGAGGCTTCAGTCCCCATTCCCATATTCCAATAGGACTTGTCAAACACATAGCCAAGCTCAACTTCTGGAGTATTTTCCAGAAAACTAAGTCCACAACGGCCAATCATTTTACGAGTTTCTTTGTGTATTACTGCCCACATCCCAAAGTTTTGTTGTTGCCACTGTTGGATATGTTTATTTAAACTTGTCTGGGTTTGTTCCCTTGTTCTTGGCAACAGATACCTCATCACTTCTACATCGCTGTAGAGGCGAAATAGGTAATCAAAATCCTTTAGAGAGAAGTGCCTTAGTTGCAGCCGCGCAGTTTCTATCTCCATAATTGCCCCAATTCAGAATTAAATTTAGAAATTGTCAAGATAATTATCCGATCCTATTCTGAACGAGGCAGAGCAAAATACAAGCACTAACCAGAATTTTTTCAAATCTTCAGTTGTTGCCAAATATTCTAAAACTTAAGCAAGAGCTATTTGAAGTTTCTTCACTGCTTTTTGAATTAATCGATTACTTTTGGTAACAATGTTCGGCTGTTTTAGCTGTTGCGGTCTTTTTTCCGGTTCCTTAAGAAAACGATAGTATAAAAACTCATCTCTGTAACAAATCTTGACATCTTCGCCTTGAGATAAACGGACAAAATCAGTATAGGAATAGTTCATGTAGTGAATACGATGAATTGGTTTTAATTCATCTTGGTTGTAAAGAATATTATTAATATTTACAAATGGATCTGAATTAGCACAGTTACCTGTTCTTTCTTGACCGTTTGGACTGAGAGTAAAATTAAATAAGGCCAGATTTGATTTCCATGTCAAATAATTAAACAAATGTGCATCATCCCACCATGCAGTTAGCCATTCAATCTCTCCATCTTCAATTAATAATTTTTTATATAAATCTAAATCTTTTTCTGGAAATAACCCTGATTTAGAACCAAAAAAATCAGAGCAATGAAGTCTAGGACGTATGTCCTTTTCGTAAGCAATCTTGGACTTTTCTAAAAGTGGAATATTTAATGGTACTTCTGTACGTTCTTTAGTGTGTATCCAGTCATCAAATACAAAATTGTATGCGTTTAATTTTTCAAAAATATCATCAACTGGTTTCATGAGAAGGCTATCAGCATCACAAAATAGAAACCGATCAAAATGTCCGTTAAAAACACACATTTTTCTTTGTAAGTGACCTGATGACCACCAATTATGTGAGGTTTTAGAAGTTCTAGCACCTGGATGAACTGCCCAAACTTGGTGAGCAAAATTTTCCCAGTACTCTATTGCCTCCCAATTCTCAAAAATGCTGACGTTTTTTCTAGACTTTATTTCTTTTTGAACTAAGTCTAATCTCTCATTATAGGGAATAATACAAACTGGAATATCGGGGCTAACATTAACTTCAATGCTATTCAAAAATGCCACTAATTGATCGTAAACGGCATCATCTGCAAGTGTATAAATACCGAAAGATTCCATAAGATATATCCTAATTTTTATCGAACATAATTCAGGAGTCAGTCGTCATAATTTAGAATGAATTTTGACCAAAAAAGTGGATAGCGCAGCGTAAAGCCTTCTCTTTCAGAAATGCTAACGCGAACGGCATGGCAACGCTATGAGCGAGTCTGCGATCGCGCAGCGGTAGCGAGTATTTTCGAGTCGCGTCTGAATAACCGGATTGATTCTGACTCCTGACTTCTGAATTCTTCTTCAAATTTAGTTTATTTGCAATACTTCTTGCACATTCGTCTGCGATCGCAGCCTCGATCGCGCCAGGAAGTTGATAGATAAGAACTCAGCACAACTATTATAAATAGCGTTTTTGGGTAAGTCAATAAATTCAATTTCTGACGAAATTTTCTTAAAAGTGCCCAATTTGATAATTAATTTCATCATTATTACTTGATGCGTATTGATTAAAATTTATTCCAGGCGATCGCCTCGAAAAATCTTGAAAAGAATTCGTAATGATGCTCTCTATGTCCGCAGCGTGTCGCAGACAGACGATGCACGTAGAGGACTTCCAAATACAAAAATAATCAATCGCTTTGGGGAGACTTGGGAGAGATATTGCTACCTTGTCTACTTTGTCCCCCTGCTCCTATTGGATGCAAAAATTGAGTAATTTAATTTTTGGATGTCCCTAGCTTGCTTCTTGTAAGGGTACGCAGACTCGCTACCGTTGTGCTAACAGAATTGATCATGAGGCTCTCTAGGAGATGCTACGCGTAGAGTAAACAGTTATTAAGTTTTATAACGGTAATGAATCAAGACAAGAACCCAAAAATTGGCCACGACTCGACTGATCGCTTGCCAAATGTCTTGTTTGTTGCTCTTGAGCGACAAAATTGCTTAAGACAAATTGTTAGGCGTATTTTTTTGCAAACATTAATATTTTTTTGCAAACATTAATATAATGCTCTTACTATGAGCATCTACCAATCTCTGAAAAAATCCTACAGGCAAGACCGACGCCGTGAAAATGACTGGCGGTTGTTTTTGCGTCTAGTACCCTATGCCCGTCGTAGCGGCCGGTTATTGGCGCTGTCAATGTGCCTACTAGTACCGATCGCCCTAGCTAATGCCTTACAACCGTTCTTAATCGGCCAAGTAATCTCCCTGATTCGGCATGAACCAAGCGCTTACGAATTTTTTAGGAATCGTCCCTTCTCTCAAGGGTTAAATATCCTAGAGGGATCATTGGTGATTGCGATCGCCATCCAACTAATGTTGACAGGTGTCCAAGGTTATATAGTCCAAAAGCTAGGGCAGCAAATCACCGCAGCAATTCGCCAAGACTTATTCCAGCATGTGACATCTCTAGCAGTACGCTTTTTTGACCGCACACCCGTAGGTAAATTAATCACCAGAATCACCAGCGATGTGGAAGTATTGGGTGATGTCTTTTCTACTGGGGCAATTGGCATTGTGTCCAATTTGTTTTTAATGCTGGTAACTTTGAGTTTAATGTTTTCTATCCAGTGGCAACTCGCTTGCTTGCTGCTATTAATACTATTACCAATTAGCTGGTTAATTGTTTACATTCAGAAACAGTACCGCAAAGCCAATTACAAAGGACGGGAAGAACTTTCTATTCTGAATTCGCAGCTACAAGAAAATGTACTTGGCATTAACGTCGTCCAATTGTTTCGCAGAGAAAAATTTAATGCCGAATTGTTTCGTGCTACGAACAACAACTACACTCAGCAAGTGGATAAAACCATTTTTTATGATTCATTTGTTTCCGCAACCTTAGAGTGGATTGGATTAATTGCGATCGCAGGTGTTTTGTGCGTGGGTGGGTGGTTGTTATTGGGAAAAAGCTTGACTTTTGGAACATTATCTACATTTATCTTGTATGCCCAGCGATTATTTGACCCCTTACGGGATTTTGCCGAAAAATTTACAGTAATTCAAGCTGGTTTCACTGCCATTGAACGCGTCGGCGATATCTTAGATGAACCGATAGAAATCCGCGATCGCGCCAACGTTCGTTTCTCAATCTTTGATGCGAAATTTGGCTACATAGACGAAATCGTGGCAAATCTAGAATCCCCAGACCTAACTTCTCCCCCAGAACTAGGAGAAATTCATTTCGATCACGTCTGGTTTGCTTACAAAAATGATGATTACGTAATTAAAGATTTAGATTTCACCATTCGTCCTGGTGAAAAAATTGCATTAGTTGGCCCCACAGGTGCAGGTAAAACTTCGATTATCCGGCTTTTGTGCCGCCTCTACGAACCCACCAAAGGACGCATTCTCATCGATGGCGTAGATATTCGAGAAGTCCCACAGGCAGAACTGCGGCGCTACATGGCAGTAATTTTACAAGAAGGCTTTTTGTTTGCCGGCGATGTTAAAAGCAATATTTCTTTAGGAGATGGCTACACTATTGAACAGGTTCAACAAGCGGCAGAAGAAACCAACATTGCCCAGTTTATAGAAGAACTACCCCAAGGTTATGATACTCAACTTCGAGAACGGGGCACAAATATTTCTAGTGGTCAAAAGCAACTTTTAGCTTTTGCGCGGGCTGCCATTCGCAATCCCCAAATTTTGGTATTAGATGAAGCTACCGCTAGTTTAGATGTGGCTACAGAAGCTTCAGTTCAAGAGGCATTAAACCAGCTATTGCTCAGACGTACCGCCATTATTATCGCTCACCGCTTGTCTACAATTCGCAATGTAGACCGGATTTTTGTTCTCAAGCGGGGCGAATTAATCGAACAGGGAAGTCACGATCAACTACTGCAACAGGAAGGGCTTTACGCCACTTTACACAATTTGCAGATGTTGGGAAGTTAGCCGATAGATCGTTAAAACTCACATTTTTTCCAAAAATTACTTGATTTTGCGGAATATGTCACAGGGTTTGTGTTGACAATAAAGAAAAGCCTTGTTGTGAGGTAGTTAATGAAACTGGATTTACAGAAGTTTTACCAGGCTTGCAACCCTAGCAAGACTTTGGCTGTAGAAAATGCCGAGGATCGAAAGTACTATATTGATTTTTCTTCAGTGCGTGGTGGCAGGATCATTGAGGAGTTAAGAGAGAATATTACATTTTTCTCACCGGAAGTCCCTACCTGCGAATTATTTACAGGCCACATTGGCTGTGGTAAATCTACAGAATTGCTCAGACTGAAAGCAGAATTAGAGCAAGCAGACTTCCATGTGGTATATTTTGAGTCCAGTCAAGACCTGGAAATGGGTGATGTCGATATTAGTGATATTTTATTAAGCGTAGCTCGCCGAGTTAGTGAAAGTCTCGATAGCTTAGAAAAACTAGAAATTCCTGAACCCCAAGGTCTGAAGAAAATACTTCAAGGAGCCGCTAAACTGTTGATGACAGAAGTTGAAGTTGCTGCTGAAGCATCAATTCCTGGCATTGGTAAAGTTTCTGCGAGTACTGACGGCAAGTTTGCGGCTGAAGCGAAAATTCCAGGTCTTGGAGAACTGAAAGCAAATGAGAAAGAAGGGGTATCAGTGGTAGCGCTGGGCATTGGCAAGATTACAGCCAAAACCAAAAATAGCCCTGAACTTCGCAACAAGTTAAGAGAATATTTAGGGCCGCGCACCAAAGGCATTATAGATGTAATTAACGACGAATTAATCGAACCTGCCATAGTTAAACTGAAGCAATACGGCAAAAAAGGACTAGTGGTAATTGTCGATAATCTCGATCGCGTCGAGACTGCGAACAAGTCTTGGGGACGACCTCAGCCTGAATATCTATTTGTAGATCGGGGAGAACAATTAACTCAACTCAAGTGCCATGTGGTTTACACCATGCCTTTAGAGTTGATGTTTTCCAACGACTTGAGCAGGTTAACACAGCGATTTATGGTCTATCCAAAAGTGTTACCGATGGTGCCAGTGCAATTACGCGATGGCAGTGAATGCGCTGAAGGGATGGCACTATTGGCACAAATGATCCTAGCAAGAGCTTATCCTGATAATCAGCCAGAAGAACGCCTCGGCTGGATTACAGAGATTTTTGATACTCCAGAAACATTAGAAAGACTCTGCCGAATTAGTGGCGGCCATGTCCGCGAATTACTCAGACTGCTCAATGATTGGATCAAAAAGGAAAGAAAACTGCCTTTATCGCGTGCAGGGTTAGAAACTGTAATTAGAGCCTACTGCAATCAAATGACCTTAGCAATCACAGATGATGAGTGGAAATTGTTACGTCAAGTAAAACAGCGGAAATGGGTAAGCGGCGATGATGGATACCGAATTTTGGTACACAGTCGATTCGTCTATGAGTACCGAGACACTCAGGGGTCTTGGTTTGAAATTAATCCGATTTTGGCAGAAGCACCAGGGTTAAAGCTTTAAGTTAAGAGTTAAGAGTTAGAAGTTAGGAGTGAGGAGTTAAGAGTTATTACAGCGCTTCCGGCTATTATGCAATACAGTTTTCCTCGTGCCCCTCTTTGTATCACAGCTTTCAGCTTTGAAGATGTACCTCATAGCTGCCGGAAGTGCTGTATTCTCCTCCTGCTCCCACTCTCCCTATCTATAAGCGAGGTCTAGTCATGAGTGATCCACAGCCACTCGCAAGCAAAAACGAAAATTCTTTACAAGAATTAGCATGGGCGATCGCTACTTCTCAAGAAGAATTTTCCCTGATTTTGGCACTCTGTAATGGAGCTAGTTTGCGAAGGCGTTTGATGCAAAGTCTGCAAGCGTCGAGTGATTTGAATATTCGGGAGATAGTTTTAGATAAGTCGATTAAAAAATTTTTCCATACTATCCAAAATATACTCGGTTCTGAGCATCCCCAGGCGTTGGTAGTATCTGGTTTAGAATCCGTCAACAAGCTAGAACAAGTACTGAGTGGTGCGAATCAGGTCAGGGAAGAGTTTAGAAAAAACTTTCACTTCCCATTAGTGTTGTGGGTAACGGATGACGTGCTGCACAAACTTATGCGATTAGCACCAGATTTACACAGTTGGAGTACTATCGTTGAATTTGCGATCGCCACTGATGATTTAATTGATTTTATCCAGCAAACTGCTGATGAAGTCTTTGAAAAAGTTTTAGCGGCTGGTGCAGGCAGATATCTCGATAGTACAGCGCTAAATTTACAAGTTGGCTCTCCACGCCGAGTTGAATTGGAGTCAGCATGGCATGATTTACAAAATCGTCGTTTGAGCTTAAATCCAGAACTGGAAGCGAGTCTAGAGTTTATGCTAGGTCGGGCGAATTCTAGTTCACTGGAATTGTCAGGGCAATATTACGAGCGTAGTTTAGCTCTTTTTGTCAACGATTCTCCATCACCCAGTTTTTTAGAACGACGCGCCTGTTTACTTTACTCTCTAGGACTTTGGTGGCGTACCTATGCAGTGTTACATCACCCTGAACGCGATCGCGCTATTGGTTGTGCTAAAGATTATTTTCAGGAATGTATTGAGCTATTTGAGCAAGCTAATCGCCAAGATTTGGTAGCAAAATTTATCAATGCTTTAGGTTCTGTACTGCAAGATTTGCAAGAGTGGCAAGAGTTGGAGGCTGTTGCTAACAAAGCAATTGTGTTACATCAAACCTATCCCAATCAGTTTAAACTAGCTAGGGCTTATGGCTTTCTGGCTGAGGTGCTAATTGCTAAATCAGCTTGGAACGAGGCAAAGCAAACGGCAGAACAAGCGCTTTCTCTGCTCGATAGCGTGCAAATAGATACATCTGAGCCAGTCTCAGAGGAGATGAAAGCAGATTTAGATTGGGAAAGGTCGTATCATCGAGGTTGGTATTTGTTTGCGTTAGCGCGATCGCAATCTGCACTCAATCAACCAGAAGCAGCACTGCAAACCTTAGAAACTGCCAGAACAGAAACCAAAGCACAATACGATCCAGAGCTTTATATTCGCATTTTGGCAGAGTTACGAGCAAACTATTTTAAAAAAGGTAAATATCTAACTGCATTTCATCTTAAACAAGAACAGCGATCGCTTGAACAGCAATATGGTTTCCGTGCATTCATTGGTGCAGGTAGGTTACAAGCACAACAAACAGTAAATAACCCAGCTTTAGCATCCGTTGAACAACAAGAAACAGTAGCCACAGAAATCGCTGCTTCTGGAAGACAGCAAGATATTAATCGCCTCATTGAGCGCATGGGTCAACATGACCGCAAATTAACAATTATTCATGGGCAATCAGGTGTTGGTAAAAGTTCAATTTTACAGGCTGGATTAATCCCGGCATTGAAACAGAGATCCATTGGTGTTCGTGATGTTTTGCCTGTTTTACAGCAAGTTTATCCAGATTGGATTATAGAATTAGGCAACCGTTTACGAGATGCTATTTCTGACTTACCCCGAATTCCTTATGAAGGCAGAAGCTATGAATACTCTCCTCCCTTAAGAGAAGATACAGCAGGGGAAAAGTCTATTCTCAACCAATTAGAAAAACATGATGATTATAACCTGTTGACAGTTTTAATCTTCGATCAATTTGAAGAATTTTTCTTTATTTATAATGATCCAAGCAATAGACGAAAATTTTACGAATTTTTACGTGACTGTCTAGATATTCCTTATATAAAGGTTATCTTGTCCTTGCGCGAAGATTATCTACATTATTTATTAGAATGCAATAATCGGCTGGCAAATTTTGATGTTATTAGTAACAATATTTTAGATAAAGATATTCTCTATCATTTGGATAACTTTTCATTAGAAGACGCTAAATTAATTATTCAAAACTTAACTCAAAAAAGCCAGTCAGTTTTAGAAGCACCATTAATTGATGAATTGGTGAAGGATTTAGCTAGAGACTTAGGCGAAGTACGCCCCATTGAATTGCAAGTAGTAGGAGCGCAATTACAAACAGAAAAAATAACGAAGCTAGAACAGTATCAGCAACATGGCCCTAAAGAAAAATTTGTTGGGCGATTTTTAGAAGAAATTGTCCAAGACTGCGGTTCTGATAATGAACAGATAGCCAAACTAGTTTTATATTTACTCACAGATGAAAAGAATACCCGCCCTTTAAAAACTCGTGCTGATTTGGAATTAGAGTTAGATGTAAAAACTGAAAAACTCGACTTAATTTTAGAAATTTTAGTGAAATCAGGGTTAGTGCTAAGGGTACCAGCATCACCTGCTGACCGCTATCAACTAGTACATGATTATTTAGTGCCATTTGTACGCCAGCAACAATCAGCCAGATTAATTGCTGAGTTGGAAAAAGAGAGAGAACAACGAAAGCTAACAGAAGCGAAGTTGAATGAAGTTCTGCAACAACAACTTTTAGAGACACGTAGAGGCTTAGTCTGGAAAGTAGCATTAGGAGCGATCGTTGGGGGATTAACAATATTCTTGCCACTAGTGTTAATCAGTCAGAACAATGCCAATCTGTACTCTATGACTCAGGAGTCAAAAAGTCAACTTGACTCAAATAAAGATTTGGAAGCGCTTGTAGAATCTCTAAAAGCAGGTAAACGATTACAACAATGGTGGTCAATAGGAGCACAACCCGAAACCCAAATGAAACTGTTGACCACACTACAGGATGTAGTTTATGAAACAAGAGAGCGCAATAGTTTAGAAGGGTATAAAGATACTGTCACCTGTGTGAGTTTTAGCCATGATAGTCAGAGAGTGGTTACTGGCACTGAAGATGGGACACTAAAAATCTGGAGTCGGGACGGCAGAGAAATTTATAATTCTAAAGTTCATAACAAAAAGATTACCAGCGTCAGCTTCAGCCGTGATGATCAGATGATAGCTGCTGGCACTGTAGACGGGAAAGTACTACTTATAAGTTGGGATAGCAAAAAAATCACCAACTTTCAGGGGTACGACGAGGAAATTACCAGTATCAACTTCAGTCCCGATGGTCAAAAGTTGATATCTGCAAGTAAGGACAAAACTTTTAAACTTTGGAATCTTAAAGGTGAAGTAATCCAAACCTTTAAAGGACATAAGGAAAGTATTACTAGCGTCAGCTTCAGTCCTGATGGTCAGCTAATTGTTTCTGGTAGTGAAGACAACATGGTCAAACTTTGGACTTTGAATGGCAAAGCTATCAAAACATTAAATCAGGAAAATCCTGTTACTGAAGTCACCTTCAGCCCTGATGGTCAGACCATAGCTTCAACAGGAGGTGAATACACCTCTACGAAACTCTGGCGACGTAACGGTTCTTTGATCAAAACCCTTAGTTCGTCTGGTAGGAGTGTAAGTTTTAGTCTTGATAGCAAGAGTATTGCTTTAACTAGTTTTAGTGAAAGTGAAGTAAGCGTAGAAATCGACCAAATTGACGCTGAAAATATAGGAACGATCTTTGAACTCAAAGGTCATGGAAATAAAATCACCAGCGTCAGTGTTAGCCCCGACTTTCAAATGTTGGCTTCTGGAAGTGAAGACAGAACTGTGAAACTTTGGAGTTTAGAAAAGGACAAGGATTTCAAAAACCCTGATGAATCTGTGGTAAATAATGTGAGTTTCAGCCCTAACAGTCAGCTAATTGCTTCTGTGAGTGGCCAAGACAATGTACGACTGTGGGAGCAAGACGGTACTCTAAAAACAACCTTACCAGGGCATAATTCACAAGTTAGTTTTAGTCCAGATAGCCAGATGTTAGTTACAGCCAGTGAGGAGCATACAGTACAACTTTGGCGACGCAATGGCACTTTTATTAAAACTCTCTATGGTGATGTTGTACCGGGAAGCTTTAGCCCCGATGGACGAACTATTGCACTAGTTCAAGATGACAATAGAGTAGAACTCTCAACAAGTGACGGCAAACATATTGCTACGCTCAAAGGTGACAAAAACAGAGTTAATCAAATAACTTTTAGCCCAAATAGCGAGTTTTTTGCTACTTTTGATGAGAATAAAACTATAAAAGTTTGGCAAAGAAATGGGAAAAACATTACTATTATTAAGGATAATAACTCTGATAATATAGGTTTCAGTAATGATGGCGAAATTTTAGCTATTCAAAATGGAAAAAATCTGAGATTTTGGCAACGAAAGAGTAAAATAATTAAGTCTATTAATAATTTAGAAGGTTTAGCTAGTTTTAGTCCTGATGGAGAATTAATAGCCATTTTTAGACGTGATACACATGATAATAACCTGAAAATAAAGTTAGAATTATGGCGAATTGATGGTACTTTACTGACAACGATTTCAGAAATAGATTATAGCTACAACTACTTCTCACCCTTCCGCTACAGCTCTTATTTCACAAAAGATAGTCAGGTTCTAGTTAATCGAAATTATCAACAAGTGAATTTCTGGAGACGGGATGGGTATTTGCTCTCAAAAATTGATAAACCTGTAAAGAGTTTCAGCCCAGATTTACAAACTTTAGCCACAATTGAAGAAAAGAATAATGTCAAACTATGGAAAAGTAATGGTACATTCCTCAAAAATATTCAAGTTAAAACTAAAAAAGCAGAGATTAAATCTGTGAATTTTAATCATGATGGTCAAACTTTAGTGATACAAACTAATAAAAATACAGTAGAAATTTGGCGTCAGGATGGTACTTGGCTCAAAACTATCACAGGTCTAAATGATAGTAATACTAAGCGCTTGGCTACTGAGAAAATTGAAAACAAGGATGATGATGAGGATGATAAATTGCCAATGAGCTTCAGCGATAAAAATCTAGCTATCCGTACGCAAGAGAATAAGGTTCAATTATGGAAAATTGATGGTAAGACAAGTAGAGATATATCCCGAATTAAAACTATCAATAACCAAGGTAATTGGGTCAAAGAAGTGAACTTTATTAATAACACTGATACAATAGCAATTGTTAGTGGTATAGATGTAGTAAAAATCTGGCAGATTCCTATTGGAATAGGTAAGGAAGTGCAGTTGTTACAGTCTCTTAAAGGACATACTAATCAGATTACAAGCCTCAGCATTAGCCCTGATGGTCAATTCATAGCTTCAGCTAGTAAAGATAACACTGTAAAACTTTGGCAGCGTGACGGTAAGCTTCTCAAAACATTCACAGGGCACAAAGACAATGTTAACAGCATCAGTTTTAGTCCAGATAGTCAACTTATTGCTTCAGCTAGTGATGACAAAACCGTTAAAGTATGGCAACTTGATGGTAAAATGTTTATGTCTTTTGACAAGCATGAGAATGGTGTCAACAGTGTCAATTTTAGTCCCGATGGCAAAATGATTGCCTCAGCTAGTAAAGACCGAACCGTGAGAGTTTGGAATTTAGAAGGCAAGGAAAGAAAAAATTTAAATACTGAAGAGCCTGTCAATAAAGTCAGTTTCCGCCCTGATGGTCAGATGATAGCATCTGCTAGTTATAAGACTGTTAAACTATCGAGCATTGATGGTACTTTGCTAGCAACCTTTAGCGATCGCTTTGGTCAGAATGATGTTAGTTTTAGTCCAGATGGTAAAACTATTGCTGCTCCTTTTGGCAATGGAATTTCAGTTTGGAATTTTAACCTCAAGGAACTGCTCAAACGCGGTTGCAACGAGGCGCATGATTATCTGAAGAATAACCCAAAAGCAGAGAGCGATCGCTATCTGTGTGACGACATCTACAAAAGAAAGTGAAAGACTGTTATTCCTAATCTATTTCTGGTGGAGTGCGATCGCTATCTCTGTGACGACATCTACAAAAAAAAGTGAAAGACTCTTATTCCTAACCTATTTCTGAAGTGCGATCGCTATCTGTGTGACGACATCTACACAAGAAAGTGAAAGACTGTTATTCCTAACCTATTTCTAGAGTGCGATCGCTCTCTCTGTGACGATATCTACAAAAAAAGTGAAAGACTGTTATTCCTAACCTATTTCTGAAGTGCGATCGCTATCTCTGTGACGACATCTACAAAAAAAGTGAAAGACTGTTATTCCTAACCTATTTCTGGAGTGCGATCGCTAGTTTGCAACTAGACCATATACTAATAAAAAATTCCCACCCAGACAAATGCCTGAGTGGGTAATATGAGGTGGGACAAAACAATCTTCCCAAAAGAAGTCAGGGAATTATTTGCTCTCTGTAAAATCAGCGTCAATCACATCATCGCCGCTACCAGAGCTAGATGTAGAACCGCTATCTTGAGGTTCCGCACCTGGCGCAGCACCGCCACCAGCTTGCTGATAGATATTGCTACCAACAGCGAATAGCGCTTGTTGCAATTCTGGGGTCAGCTTCTTGATTTGCTCATCGTCTTCTTTAGCAACTGCTTCCCGCAGTTCTTTCACTAAACCTTCGACTTTAGTTTTGTCAGCATCGGGAACTTTATCGCCCAATTCTTGTAACTGCTTTTCAGCTTGGTATGCCAAAGAATCGGCTTGGTTCTTGCGTTCAATCTTCTCACGCCGCTCTTTGTCAGATGAAGCATTTTGTTCAGCTTCTCTTACCATCCGGTCAACATCATTTTTGTCCAGTGTGGAAGCGCCGGTGATGCTGATGGACTGTTCTTTACCAGTGCCTTTGTCCTTAGCGGTGACGTTAAGAATACCGTTGGCGTCAATATCAAACACTACTTCAATCTGAGGGACGCCGCGTGGTGCAGGAGGAATACCATCGAGGCGGAAGGTTCCCAAGCTCTTGTTATCGTTAGAGAATTCGCGTTCACCTTGGAGGACGTGAATTTCTACGTTGGTTTGACCATCCACAGCAGTGGAGAAGACTTCCGATTTCTTGGTGGGAATTGTGGTGTTGCGGGGGATAATTTTGGTCATCACGCCACCCAATGTTTCCACACCCAAAGATAGGGGTGTCACATCTAATAGCAAAATGCCAGTTACATCACCAGCCAGTACCCCGGCTTGAATGGCTGCACCAACCGCTACTACTTCATCAGGGTTAACGCTTTGGTTGGGTTCTTTACCCAATACCTGCTTCACAATCTGGTGGACTGCGGGAATCCGGGTAGAACCACCAACTAACACGACTTCATCAATATCGCCTTTGGTTAACTTGGCATCCCGGAGAGCATTTTCCACAGGAATGCGGCAACGGTCGATTAAGTCAGAGCAAAGTTCTTCAAACTGAGCGCGAGTCAGGGTTGTATCCAGGTGCTTGGGCCCATCCTGGGTAGCAGTGATAAATGGCAAGTTAATTTCTGCTTGAGTGACGCTAGAAAGCTCAATTTTGGCTTTTTCTGCGGCTTCAGTCAGACGTTGTAAAGCTTGTTTATCTTTGCGTAGATCAATACCTTCGGCTTTTTTGAACTTCTCAGCTAAGAAGTCAACTATTTTTTTATCAAAGTCATCACCACCAAGGTGAGTATCACCAGATGTGGCTAGTACTTCAAATACTCCATCTCCTACTTCCAGCACGGATACGTCGAAAGTACCACCACCAAGGTCAAATACGAGGATGGTTTCGTTACTCTTCTTGTCAAATCCATAAGCCAGAGAAGCGGCTGTCGGTTCGTTGATAATCCGCAGAACTTCAATCCCGGCAATTTTACCAGCGTCTTTTGTCGCTTGTCGCTGGGAGTCGTTGAAGTATGCGGGAACGGTGATTACAGCTTGGGTTACGGTTTCACCCAGGTATTTGCTGGCATCTTCAACTAGTTTGCGAAGAACTTTTGCAGAAATTTCTTCAGGAGCAAACGGTTTACCAGCTATCGGACAATCTAATTTAACATTGCCGTTGCTGCTGAGGACTTTGTAAGAAACTTCCGTAGCTTCGTTACTCACTTCATCGTAGCGGCGTCCGATAAAGCGTTTGACTGAGTAAAACGTATTTTCGGGGTTCATCACCGCTTGACGTTTGGCGATTTGGCCAACCAAGTTGTCGCCATTTTTTGCAAATGCAACTACTGATGGCGTTGTCCGAAAACCTTCAGCATTAGCAATTACTGTGGGTTTACCACCTTCCATCACTGCCACGCAGGAGTTCGTTGTTCCTAAGTCAATTCCAACTACTTTTGCCATTTTAGGTGCTGGCTCCGTATAACTACAAATGAATGAATGAGAATATAAAGGACTAAATTTTGAACCAACAGGGTCAATAAATCAGCCAGTTCAGCATGAATACCTTTGTTTTGGCTCTTCTGGGGTAAAAACTCCAGATTATGCTGATATATATACTGAAGCTTAGTGGTAGCCAGTCCATGAAGGGTGGTTTCCCGAACCTTGCTTGGGACGGTTAAACTAACTAAATTGTGTTTTTAGTTGGTTCATGGATTAATTTGCCTTCACTCTGTCTAATGTAGAAGAATTAATACTTTCAGCAATTAGGGTGAACCGTAACGTCTGAGTGGTGTTTGCCGTCTTTAGAGGTAACAAACTACAGAAGCACTGAGAATATAAGGATGAAAAAGTGCGTATGTGTAGCTCAACCCAAGCATCGTTTCCATAATTCACCATAAAACAGAGGCGCAAAATTACTCTTTGCGCCTCTATTTTGGAAAGTTCTGTTTACTCTTGGCGTTAGCAAAAACAGACGCTTGCAAAATTACTAATTCTGTGCTGTGGCATAAAGCCGACGCCCAGACTTTTCGTTGCGTTTCTGTGTGGATATTCCCTACTTATACCATTTCAGAGGAAGCCTGTACCAGTGATTGAGGCTGAGGCTGGAACATAAACAACGAGTACACCACATCTCGGCGAATGTTAACCATCATATCCAAGAACAATTCATACCCCTCGCTCTTGTACTCAATCAATGGGTCTTTTTGTCCATAACCACGTAATCCCACCGATTCGCGCAAGGCATCCATTTGTTGCAGGTGTTCCCGCCACAGGGTATCAATGCGTTGCAAGATAAAGAAGCGTTCCGCTTGGCGCATCAGTCCGGGTTGAACTTGGTCAATCTGCGCTTCTTTGAGGTCGTAAGCAATTCGCACCTGTTCGTGGAGGAAGGCTTTAATCTCGCTGACGGTGATATCTTCTAATTGACTAGCTTGTAAATCTGCTAGCAGATAGACGAATTCTTTGACTTTCTCAACCAACTTTTCTAATTCCCACTCTTCCGAGGGCAAGTCTATGTTGATGTAAAAGTCAACGATGTCATCCATCGTTTTTTCAGCGTATTTAATCACCTGTTCTTTCAAATCTTGACCTTCTAGCACTCGGCGGCGTTCAGCATAAATAGCACGACGTTGATTATTCATCACCTCGTCATACTCAAACACCTGCTTCCGAATGTCGTAGTAGTAGGTTTCAACTTTTTTCTGTGCGCCTTCTAAACTGCGGGTAAGCATCCCAGATTCGATGGGCATATCTTCTTCCACTTGGAAGGCATTCATTAATCCAGCAACGCGATCGCCACCAAAAATCCGCAGTAGGTTATCCTCTAAACTGAGGAAGAATCTTGTGGTTCCGGGGTCGCCTTGTCGTCCTGCACGTCCGCGCAACTGGTTGTCAATCCGCCGCGATTCGTGGCGTTCTGTACCAATTACGTGCAAACCGCCAATTTCTACGACCTCATTATGTTCGCGGGTCGTAAATTGTTCATACTCCCGCTTAACCTGGTTGTAGGCTTCCCGCAATTTCTGAATTACTGGGTCATCGATGGGAGCTTTTTCTGCGGCTACAGCTACCTTGTCTTCAGCTTCCAGTTCGGGTAAGCTACGTTCGCCATACTCACGCACTGCAATTTCTACTGCGTCTTTGAGTAGTTTTTCGGTTTCTTTGGTTAACTGGGTAGGGAAAATTTCTGGCGAAGCCCGCCAAGTTTTGACTTTTTTACCAGGGACAAAGCCTTGACCACCGCCGTGTCCTGTGGGTAATCCGGCTGGTCTTTGCACACCAAAGCTATCTTCATCTTCTGGCTGGACAATCCGGGGCATGAAGTATTCCCGCAGTTTCAGGCGCGCCATATATTCGGAGTTACCACCCAAAATTATGTCTGTACCTCTACCAGCCATGTTAGTAGCAATGGTAACAGCACCCTTCCGTCCGGCTTGGGCGATGATTTCCGCCTCACGTTCGACGTTTTCGGGACGGGCGTTAAGTAATTCGTGAGGAATCTTCAAATCCTTCAATAGGCGACTGAGAAGTTCGGATTTTTCTACACTAGTGGTTCCTACTAATACAGGTCTGCCGAGTTCGTGCATTTCGGCACATTCTCTGGCGATCGCACCCCACTTGCCTGGTTCTGTTTTAAAGACCATATCAGACAAGTCTTCACGGCGGCGATCGCGGTTGGTGGGAATTACCGCAACTTCGAGTTTGTAAATTTTTTCAAATTCTGGTTCTTCGGTTTTTGCCGTTCCTGTCATCCCACCGAGTTTGGGATACAGCAAGAACATATTTTGATACGTAATTGTCGCTAGAGTTTGAGTTTCTGGCTGAATTTCTACGTGTTCTTTAGCTTCAATTGCCTGGTGTAATCCATCACTCCAACGCCTTCCAGCTAGCACGCGACCGGTAAATTCATCCACAATTACGACTTCACCATTGCGGACGATGTAATTTACATCCTTGAGGAAAAGTTCTTTGGCTTTAATTGCATTGAAAACAAAGTGCGCCCAAGGATCTTCTGGGTCAAATAAATCTGTGACTCCTAAAAGATTTTCCGATTCAGCAAACCCTTCATCTGTCAATAGAACGTTACGAGCTTTTTCATCTACATCGTAATGTTCGTCTTTTTTAAGTGTGAATGCTATTTCAGCAGCTTGTAGATACTTTTCTGTAGGTCTTTCCACTTGCCCAGAAATAATCAGTGGTGTCCGCGCCTCATCAACTAAAATTGAGTCCACCTCGTCAATTACGCAATAATTAAACGGGCGTTGCACCACATCTGCCATTGATGTCGCCATGTTATCCCGCAGGTAGTCGAAGCCGACCTCGCTATTGGTAACATAAGTGATATCGCAGTCGTAGTTTTTCTGGCGTTCACTGGGAGTCATGCTTGCCTGAATTAGCCCTACACTCAGCCCCAAGAACCGATGCACCTGTCCCATCCATTCAGCGTCCCGACGAGCCAGGTAATCGTTCACGGTGATGACGTGTACACCTTTACCAGTGAGGGCATTTAAATAACTTGGCAAGGTGGCAACTAGTGTTTTACCCTCGCCGGTTTTCATTTCGGCAATTTGCCCTACATGCAGAATGATCCCGCCAAGGAGTTGGACATCAAAGTGCCGCAAGCCTAAGACTCGCCGTCCTGATTCCCGAACAACGGCGTAAGCCTCTGGCAATATGTCATCCAAGGTTTCGCCTTTGGCGAGTCGTTGTTTAAATTCAACGGTTTTACCTTTTAATTCATTATCAGAAAGAGCCTTAATTTCTTCCTCTAAAAGGTTAATTTCAGTAACAGAAGGTTGGTATTTTTTAAGCTTACGAGCGTTGGGGTCGCCCAACAAAAGTTTTAGCATGGCAGGTTATAGAACTGAATCAAGGGGATGGGAATTACAGGGTCGGCATTGATTATAAACATTTAACCCAGCCTAACCGTCTTGGTTGTGGATGGGTTTGAAAGGAGAATTACCTCAAAAACAGGAGAAAAACTATCCAATCAGTCTATTAAATGATTGGTTTTAACTCTTATCTTATATTTAGTCTTTCTTCATAGTATCATTTTGCCCCCAGATGGGGCCAGAGAGGGAGTGGGGGAATAGAGTTAGGAGTTAAGAGTTATGAGTTATGAATTTTCAACTCCTCACTTCCACTCTGCTGTCAGGCGACGGAAATTGTAATCACTAGCACTGGGATGACAACTGACACAACTGCTAATCTGGACTGGACGTGGTAACTTCACTTTTGGATGCAAAGCTTTGAAATAACGCGAGTTGTTGAGGCGATATGGTGTTTCTTCGTCATCTAGCTGTACACGGGAGAAAGTCAAAAGATATTTCCACACCAATATACGCGGCGGATCGATTAAAGGCTTGAGTTGTGCGCCGTAGTGCTGCGAATCTTGCAGAAGATTTTTCCAAGTTTGGGTAGGTAAAACTGCTGGTGGTAAGCCGATGTGGCATGTGGAGCAATTTTCTAAATACAGTTCTTGCCCTAGTTTGTATTGTGCAGGTACTACGTCAACAGTACCAATTTCGGCAGTGGGAATAGCACTTTGGGCGTTAGTTGCCAAGGCTAGAATCCAACCCATAGCTAAACTCCAGGTTACAATTACCAGAAGTAAACCGAAAAATTGGCGTTTGAATTCACGTTCAGCGCTTTGCTGTAGCGCTTGGCGATTGCCTAAGAGCGATCGCATTTCACTATCGCGGGTTTTACGCTTAACAAAAATTGACATTCCTCACATTCCCAGATATTTAAAAGTGGCGCTTGTGCTAATCATAAGACTTACGCAGTATTGGTAGTGTTTTAAATTTTGCGTAAGTAATTTTGGCAAGCAACGCATCTTTAACATATCCACAACAGTAATATAAATGTCTATTCAGCACACCACTGAGCTATACAAGAAAAATCTCCTAGCAGTTTGAACCTTCCCCACTGTCAAAATCAGCTAAAATCTTTCGGATTTCATTTACACCAATATCTTCTCGGTCAGATTTTGAATAAATCGTTAGTAGCAAAACACTTGTAGAGACGGCGATTTATCGCGTCTCGAAAACCCACGATTTTCTACATATAGCGCTTAACCCAAGTGTATTGTTTTTTAATTCATCAAACTCACCTGACATTAAGGAATAGAAACCGATCGCAATAATCGCTCAACAACAGTTCTGGAATTGCGTCCTCCTCTAGGGATAAGACGATGGCAAAGAACATGAGGGACGAGAAATTTTACATCATCAGGAATGACATAATCACGACCTAATAGAAAAGCTAGCGCTTGGGCAGCCCGTTGTAATGCTAATGTGCCACGCGGACTGACACCAAGGGCGATTTCCTCATCTTGGCGTGTTGCCCGCACCAATTCGAGGATGTACTGTTGCAAGGAAGTTGCCACTTTTACTTGAGAACAGAGGTAACGCAATTCCTGTACTTCTGCCAAGGTAATACAAGGCTGCAAATCAGCAACTTTTACACCCTTTTGGAGATTTTGCAGCATCAGGAGTTCTTCTCCCTCTGAAGGATAGCCCAAACTCAGGGACAACATAAACCGATCCATTTGCGCTTCTGGCAGGGGAAAAGTACCTTGATACTCGATCGGGTTTTGAGTTGCAACTACAAAAAAGGGCTGGGGAACTGCACGAGAGACACCATCAACTGTTACTTGATGTTCTTCCATAACTTCCAGCAACGCTGACTGAGTACGGGGTGTAGCGCGGTTGATTTCGTCAGCTAGTAGTATGTTAGTAAAGACTGGACCAGGAAGAAAAGTAAATTCGCCGCTTTTTGGGTTCCAGATGTTAGTACCAGTAATATCTGTTGGTAGTAAATCGGGGGTACATTGTAGCCGCTGAAACTTGCCATCCAGTGAACGAGCTAGGGATTTAGCGAGCAGGGTTTTACCAACTCCAGGGACATCTTCTAGGAGAGCATGACCACCACCTAAGAAGGCAACTAGCACTAAGCGTATTGCCTCAGCTTTGCCAACGATGGTAAGAGCTAGATTTTGTGTTAGAGCGTCGATTTTTTCTCTCATGCGTTGCGGGGAGTGGGGAGTGGGGAGTGAAGGGATGAGGGAGCAGGGGAAGCAGGAGGGCAGGGGGAGAAGGATTAATAACCAATGCCCTTCAGGAGTGCTAAGTGCTGAGTAAAGAAGTGAGATTCCCCACTCAGAACTCGGAACTCGGAACTGTTTTGCCCCATTCCCTATCTATTGTTCCCACTAAGTACTCAAAACTTCTCTAGCAACAACGCAGTCAAGTTGAATTTGTGTTTTCAGGGCTTCGAGAGAAGGAAATTTTTGTTCAGAGCGCAAAAATTTAACTAGCTGCACAACAAGTTTTTTGCCATACAAATCACCAGACCAATCAAATAAATGCACTTCCACAGATGAATAACTACCATTTACAGTTGGGCGATTGCCGATATTCATTACGCCCAAGTTCTCACTAGGAGCGGTGTCTGATATTTCGCTGAGAGTGAAAACGCGGACAGCGTAGACTCCTTGGCGGGGCAAAAACTTGTCTTTTGGTAGTTGGAGGTTGGCGGTGGGAAAGCCAATTGTTCTGCCCAATTGTTGACCTTGGACGACATCACCAAGGAGAGTGTAAGGGCGTCCTAGTAGGAGATTTGCATTTTCGATGTCGCCATGCTCAAGGGTTTGACGGATCAATGAAGTGCTAATGCGGGCATCTTGAGTCGGAGTAGTACTGACGCAACTACTTTCGATGGGCGATTCCCCTGTATAAGTTTGTAAGGGAACGATAGTAACGGGAATATTGTGTTTGGCGGCGAGTAATTGCAAATCTTTAGCAGTACCACTGCGCTTTTCGCCGAAACAAAAATCTTGCCCGATACTAATTTGTTGGCATCGTAGCTGTTGCACAAGAATTTTTTCGACGAATTCTTCGGGGTTCAGTGCAGACAATTCTTTGTCAAAGGGTAGTAGTACCAGTTGTTCTACCCCAAGCGATCGCAATTGTTGGACTTTTTCATCCAGTGGCGTTAGCAAAGTCCGGGGTTGCCCCGTAAAAAACTCCTGTGGATGGGGGTCAAAGGTGACAACTGTTGAGTAAATATATTCTTGATTTGCCAGTTGATTTTCCTTTGACTGCCGACTACTGGCTACTGACAAGTTACCACCAGCGTGCAAGACTGGTTGAATTACTCTTTGATGCCCAAGATGAACACCATCAAACTTGCCAAGGGCAACAGCAGTCGGCGTTAGCAGCCCAACGCTAGAAGAAGCAACCCGCACAGAACACCCATTTTTAGACAAATTTAGCACGTGGATTCTGAGATTTTAGGTTTATTTTAGCTATCAGCAGGAAGCTACCCTATGGTAAACCGCTTTGAATTGGGGACTGGGGATTGGGGAAGATAAGTATGAGGATTCATACCCCAAGTAAATCTTAAAAGAATTTCTTTCCCAGCATACAATACCCAATAGCCAGTCCCGGAGCGCTCATTCCTGAGGCAGTGCGGTCTTCTCCCAAGGGATTTGCCCAAGTGGAATAACTGCCATCCCTAACGTGCTGGAAAGGAATCGGGACAACCCGTTGAGGAGGAAAGCTTTTGTACATCGTCTGAACTTCCACCAACTGAGTTAGTTGATACCCCGCCCCTCTGGTGCGTCTGCTGCGCGAACGTGGGCGGTCTTTTAACTCTAAGCCGAGGCATGGGCTAAACGCCCCGCTATCCATGTACGGAACTCAGCACTCTTCATCTGTGGGTGTCTGGGCTGTGTTGATGAATCGATAAAGTGTGTCCTCCTGTTGTCGCCCCGATCCCGTGGCGCTTTAACAACTCTAGGCAGCGCTGTCTTAGCGTCCAACAGGTACGCGATCGCGCTGAAAGCTTCTGATCACCAATCTAATCTAAAATCTCCAATTCCTCCGATCGCAATCTTTAGGTAGAAAACTTACTAACAGGAAAAGATTCTGATAAGGCTACTGAGGTGGGAATCTGAAGCACCAATCCTTCCCGTGCCATAATAGCGCCAGGAAATTTTGCAGCGGCTTGTTTGCCTACACGATCCAAAAAGTCGTCATCGTGCGCCGGATCGTGGTGGTAAATCACCAGAGTTTTGACGTTAGCAGCTTGTGCCACTTTCACCGCTTCTTGCCAGGTAGAATGTCCCCAGCCAATTTTCGGGGATTTTGGGGAGTGGTATTCCTCGTCTGTATAGGTAGAATCGTAAATTAAGATGTCGGCATTACGAGCTAGCCACAGCACATTATCATCGAGTCGATCGGGAAAATGTTCGGTATCAGTGATATAAGCAGCAGCACCACCACGCCAATTGACACGGTATCCTACGGCTTCACCTGGATGATTTAAAGGCGCTGTTTCTACGGTAACGTCATCGATGTGGATTGGTTGCCCCGGTCGAATGTCGTAGAAATTTAAATTTGCCTGCATAATCTGCAAGGGTACGGGAAAATTCGGGTGTAACATTTGATCGTTGAGGCGCTGTTCTATGGTAGAACCATCAGGTGCGATCGCCCCGTAGATATGAAAGTCATTCCCCTTCACAAACCCTGGGGTAAAGAAGGGAAAACCCTGCATGTGATCCCAGTGAGAGTGGGTAAAAAATATGTGAGCTTCTAACGGCATCTGGCGCAACATAGATTGCCCCAAAACATGTAGTCCTGTGCCAGCATCGAAAATTAAGCGCTTATCGCCCGCTTGCATTGATATGCAAGGGGTATTACCGCCGTAACGAACGGTGTGTGGCCCTGGACTGGGGATGCTACCGCGAACGCCCCAAAATTGTACGGTAAATTGGTTCTCTATCCTAGACATGGGTGTTGCTTGCTGGACTGAGCGGGCGATAATTGGAAGAATTTTTACTTATTTTGTCTAAGTTTATGCTGTCTCAGCGATTTTGCTAGAGGGAGGATTTCTTGGTAAAACAGCATACCCTGTTTCTGGTTGATTGTGTAAATGTGAATGAAATACTGTCAGTTAGAATTTTCCGCGTTTTGGGGTGGATGTGTATCACTTATTTCAAGAGTGCCCCTACGTTATAGCCTACATTTTCCTATGATGCATTTACACAACCCCAGTTTTGTCCTGATAAATCAAATGATTCAAGGAAAATTGAATTCCCACTCAGATAATTTATCTAGTCCAGTTGCATAAGTAAGATTGTATTGTAACGGCGTTACACTGATGTAGTTTTTACGCACAACCTGAACGTCTGTCGGTACATTTTGAGGCAAGTTTAATCCGTTTGGGGGTTCCACTTCTTCAATTACCTCTCCGGTTAGCCAGTAGTACGTTTTTCCACGAGGATCAACTCGTTTATCAAATACATCAATGTAACGCCGTATTCCTTGACGGGTGAGAGTAACACCGGCAATTTCTTCCCATTTGACCGCAGGAATATTGACATTTAGCAACATCAAATCTGGCAACGGTTTTTGGGCTAACTGGTCTAGGAGAATTTTGGCAAACTTCGCAGCAGGTTGAAAGTCTTTCGATGTGTGACTTATAAGACTCAGGGCTACACTGGGAATGCCTTCAATTAGACCTTCCATTGCCGCAGAAACAGTACCGGAATACAAGATTTCAGTTCCCAAATTCGCACCTTGATTAATGCCAGAGAGAACTAAATCGGGGGGAGTTGGAAGTAAAGCCCACAGCGCTAGTTTGACGCAATCTGAAGGCGTACCATCGCAAGCCCAAGCTTTGATAGCAGGATGAAAAATCCCTTCAACAATTTCGGCACGAATGGGTTGCTGTAAAGTTAACCCGTGTCCAGTTGCCGATCGCTCTCGATCTGGACAAACTACACTCACATCATGACCGGCCTCTGCCAAGTAATTGGCTAGGGTACGAATCCCCAAGGCAGAAATGCCGTCATCGTTGCTAATTAGTAATTTCATAGTCATTAGTCATTGGTCATTGGTCAAAACAGTTCCGAGTTCCGTACATGGATAGCGGGGTGTTTAGCCCGTTCCGAGTGCTGAGTGGGGAACTTCACTTCTTTACTCAGCACTCCTGAAGGTCATTAGTCATTAGCCATTGGTCATTAGTTATTTGTTATTTGTTATTAACCATTTGTCAATGTCTGAGGTCACAAGCAGCAAAAAAACATGGATACTTACTAGTACACTGTGGCAGAAGTTTGCTTACTTTTAAGACAAGTTACTCAATCCCTAAGTCTTGTTAACTGGGATGTTAGACGGATTTTTGCGCCCACTGTACTAGCCCAACCTCTCTAACTGATAAACACAGATTTAATTTCAGCTGATGTTAATGGATATGACTGTAAGTTTATTTATCGACCAGTTCACAGCTTTTGACTATAGACTAATGACTAATGACCAATGACTAATAACTAATGACTAGCAATTTAGAAGCTCAACTTTTAGCACTGCGGCAAGAAGGAGAAAAAGCGATCGCAGCCGCCAACACCCTAGAACGTCTAGAAGAACTCAGAGTTAACTATCTGGGTAAGAAAGGTGAACTAGGGGCACTGTTGCGAAGTATGGGGCAAATGAGTGCAGAGGAACGACCGAAAATTGGAGCGATCGCCAATACAGTCAAAGAATCCCTGCAAACTAGTCTAGACCAGCAACGTGCTACCTTAGAAGCCGCACAAATTCAGGTACAGCTAGAGGCGGAAACTCTGGATGTGACTATGCCGGGAATTTACAGCCCCCAAGGTCGCATTCATCCCCTCAATGGCATTATCGATCGGGCACTGGATATCTTTGTTGGTATGGGCTACACCGTAGCTCAAGGGCCAGAGATGGAAACAGATTACTACAATTTCGAGGCTCTCAATACCCCGCCCGACCACCCCGCCCGTGATATGCAGGATACCTTCTATCTGCCAGATGGGAATCTTTTACGTACTCATACATCTTCTGTGCAAATTCGTTACATGGAAAGAGAAGAACCACCGATTCGGGTTGTGGCTCCAGGGCGAGTTTATCGGCGAGATAATGTAGACGCGACTCACTCAGCAGTTTTCCATCAAATAGAACTTTTAGCCATTGACGAGGGACTAACTTTTACAGACCTCAAAGGCACAATTAAAGTATTTTTACAAGCAATATTTGGCGATTTACCAATTCGTTTTCGTGCCAGTTATTTCCCGTTTACTGAACCCTCTGCTGAGGTAGATTTGCAGTGGAATGGGCGGTGGCTAGAGGTGATGGGCTGCGGTATGGTCGATCCAAATGTACTTAAGTCTGTGGGTTATGATCCAGAAGTTTATACAGGGTTTGCTGCTGGTTTTGGTGTAGAACGGTTTGCAATGGTGTTACACCAAATTGATGATATTCGCCGCTTGTATGCTAGTGATTTGCGATTTTTGCAGCAATTTTAGGTAAGCGATCGGGCATTTACTCAAATCTATTGCAAAAATTAATTTGATTAAAATAGAACCGCAGAAAAACATCGAAGAATTATACTAATTCTTTAAAATAAGGCTAGATACTTAATCTGGAAATCCAGATTAAAGCTGATTTTGTTAATATGAATTAGGAATTGGTGTTATCTGTGGTTCTAAATAATAAACCAGGATTCTTGCAAGCTCTATAAGAGGATGTTTTAAAAGTCATCTGCTCGGTAGCAAAACGTTTTAGATCCCCCTAAATCCCCCTTAATAAGGGGGACTTTTAGAGACTTTGCCCCCCCCCTTTTTTAAGGGGGTTGGGGGGCTCAATAAGTGCCTAAAATTACAGCTACCCACTTTTAAAACATCCTCTAATTTCTACAATCAAAACTAGCCTGAGCAATGACAGAATCTAAGCACATGTAAGCTGATGCAATTCACTTGGGATGAAAATAAGCGGCAATCAAATTTAGGCAAACACGGGTTTGATTTCGTGGATGCTTCCCAAGTTTTTGAAGGTGCAATATTCACGTTTGAAGATGAGCGTTATGCTTATGGAGAACAGCGCTTTATTACACTCGGACTATTGCACGGGCGAGTAGTGGTGATTGCCCATACAGAAGTTAGGGATGAAATTTGTGTCATTTCGATGAGGGAGGGAACTAAACGTGAGCAATTCATTTTCTTTCAAAGCCTCTCAAACTGATTGGGAGAGGATTGATGCAATGCAAGATGAGGACATTGATCTTTCTGACATTCCAGAAGTGACTGAAGAACAGATGAAGCAAGCAGTGCTGCGGGTTGGCGGGAAACCTGTTGAACGGAGTCAACAACGTGTCGATCTCCTCCTAGATGCTTTCATCGTGGAATACTTCAAGACAAAGGCAGGTGAGCAAGGATATCAAGTGCTAATTAATCAGGCATTGGCAGAGTATATCCTAGCAAAAACAGTGGATTTATCAGTTTTAGAAGTCAAGGAGACTATACCAGATTGAAGTAAACTATTGAGTACGTAACTACCCTTTACGTGATATGACTACGATCGCTGGCAAACGTCTAACGCTTGAAGAATATTTGAAGTATGACGATCGCACGGATAATCAATATGAGCTAGTGGCAGGTGAGTTAGTTGCAATGCCACCCGAAAGCCCAAAAAATGTCCAGATATCTCTGTTTTTGTTAGTCAATTTCCTCAAGTTCACCCCGTTCAATCGGTTAAGTAACAAAGTTGAAATTATTGTTGCTGGTTCTCGTGCGACAACTCGCATTCCTGACTTAGTTGTGCTGACGGATGAACTTGCAGCAGCCTTAGAAGGCGCAACGCGATCCACAATTACCTTGGATATGCCGCCTCCAGCATTAGTTATCGAAGTTGTCTCCCCTGGCAAAGCTAACGCAGATCGGGACTATCGCTACAAACGTTCTGAGTATGCAGCAAGGGGAATTGCTGAATATTGGATTGTTGACCCCCAAAGAAATGCAGTTACAGTACTGATATTAGTTGACGGGTTTTATGAAGAAACCAGATTTACCGGAAATACTGCGATCGCATCTACTATCTTCCCAGAGTTACAGCTAACCGCAGAGCAAATACTTAACGCAGGAGAAAGCAATGTGAGTGATGCCATCTCTTAGTTTAAATTATACAGAAAAACTTGGATATCCTTTGGCTGAGTTTCTTGATATATCTAGGTTTTGGCGTAGGCGTAGCCCAACCTAGTCATCGCACAGCCTTTTTTCTACAGTAGACTGCACCAACGAATTACCCGGTGACTGAATCCCCTTCTCAAATAGCCGATAACTGATACACTATATTGTAAGAGGTATCTGAAGTGTCATACTTAATAATATCACCAGATAATCTTTGCATCCTTAACACGTTTTAACGTGTATAACTCATGAAAAATACTTCAGATTTAATTCTAGAATTTGAAAAACTATTCAGACAAAAATTACAACTAAATAATTGTAAGCTGAGAAAGAAAAGACAAGAGAATAATTATGAAATTATTACTCCAGCTAAAGATATTTTTTTGATGTATTGGTCTGAATTTCCAGAAGTGAATTTAATATATCAAGCTGTAGGGGTACGAACTCAGCAGACTGGAGTTTATGAGCGGGCTATCCGTTCGCACATTAGTTGTTGTTTAAGTAGTATCCAGGAAAATCCTACTTCTGAATCACCATTATTGGTGAAATAACTATACTCATCTAAACACAGAGAAAATTTACTAAACTCTCGTTAGTTACCTGACAACACTAGCGAGAGTTGACACCAAAAATCTGTTGATCGAGAGATAAAAATGCAAGCCGAAAAAAATCAAGAGCAAGATCAGCTAGATTATAAAACCTTGTTAGCCAATGCAAAGCAAGCCTTAAAACTTGAATATCAGAAATCATCCGCTTTAGCGTCCCAACTGCAAGCCATAAAAACTCAGTTAGAACAAGTTCAGACTGAAAACAAAACTTTGAGGGAAAGTGCTTATGAAGATGTAATTAGGCACTTTGAGGCACGTACTCAAGCAGCAGAAGCACTAGCGCTAAAAACAGAAGTACGCCAAAAGTTTCTTGAAGCCAATGGTTGTAAGGATGATGAGAGCTTTGATACTCTATGGAATAGCATTAAAAATAAGGTTCAGATCCAAGATGGTGAAGTGAGAATCGTTGCTCAAAATGGCACTCCTAAGTTCACCTTAACAGGCAGTATGATGAATTTGAGGGATTTTATTCAATCCCTCAAACAAGACCCAATCTCTAGAAAGTTTTTCTTGAATTAGAGAGCCAAATTAATTAAAATCTCTCGTTACAAGAAGATTAAGGATTGTAGCAAAAAGTTATTCATCTTCATCCCCTGGCGGTCGTTCGCTCTCGCTTTGTTGGGCGTTCCACTCCAAAACAATGCGCTCCAACATCTCAGACTGCGTACAGTTATTAACATCGGCGTACATTTTAATCAACTGCCTCACTTCAGGACTAATGTGGCGAATTTCTAGTTGGTTACTTTGTAGCATGTCCATTAACTTTTAGTGTCTATCACATTATGTTGAACTATTAAACTATGTCTGTTGCAGGAAATTTTGTTAATGGCAATCGCTCACTGTCGCCTGCTATGTAATTATTTAGTATTAAAATCATTAACCTGGTGGGGCTGCTTCTTCAAAGGGACGGATAATCACCGGGGCTGGTGTAACTTCTGGTTTAAAAATTCCCTGCAATGCTTGTTCTAAGGTTTGTGCCATGACAATCCGGTTTTCGTAAGCCACGACTACCCGCACCAAAGTTGGCAAGCTATTCTGTGTGGCTTCTAAATAGATTGGCTCGACATATAGTAGCGATTGGTCAATGGGAATTACTAGGAGATTGCCTTGAATGGCTCTCGACCCCTGGCGATTCCACAGGGAAATTTGCTGTGAAATTACTGGGTCTTGGTTAATTCGCGCCTCGATTTGCTCTGTCCCATAAACCAGGCGTTCTTTAGGAAAGACATACAAAACTAGCCTACCATAGTTCTTGCCATCCGATCGCGCCGCTAGCCAAGCGATTAAATTAGTCCGTTGTTTGGGAGTATAGGGAAGAAGCAGGATAAATTCTTCTTTGCGGGAGGATTCCCCAACAAAAGGTACTGTGGGTAGACTAGTGGTTAAATAATACGGCTCTACCGGTCGAGGTTCACTGCCATAGATTTCGTTGGGGATTTGCCACTGGTCTTCCCGATTGTAAAATACCTGAGGATCAGTCATGTGGTAAGTCATCAACCGCTCAGATTGAATTTTGAAAAAGTCCACCGGATAACGGGTATGACTGCGGAGATTGACTGGCATTGTACTGAGCGGTTTGAACATTTTGGGAAATATTGCTGCCCAAGTGGCAATGATCGGATCGCTTGGATCGGCAATATAAAAGTTAACAGTGCCGTTGTAAGCATCAATCACGACTTTGATAGAATTGCGGATGTAGTTGATACCATCGCTACCAGTGTCAGAGTAAGGATAGCGATCGCTCGTTGTATAGGCATCAACAATCCAGTAAAGATAACTGGGATTACTGGGAAAATCTTGATTAGCAGCAGCAGCGACTAAATAAGGATCGCTATCAAATTTCAGAAAGGGTGCGATCGCTTGAATTCTTTGCTTAACATTTCGTCGCAGTAGCAATTTTGTCTCTGGCAAAAAGTCTCGCGTTAGCATCATCTGCCAATCTTTCAAATACATGGCAAATAGCCAGCGCCGCCATGCTGAACCGATTTCAACGCCACCTAGCCCATCGTAAGAGTTGTAAACATTGTCACTTCCACTAGGGTAATCTAGCTCTCTAACTCTTGTGCCAGTCATCACATAGCTATTAGTAATTTCACCGTAATAAATCCGGGGTTGCCCAATGGGAATACTTTGACGAATGGCTTCACTGGAAGTTGTGAGGGCGCTACTATCACCGCTAATATCTTTAACAAAATATTCTGGTAGCCCACCCGGTCCAACTGTATTAACTGGACTAACAGTAAACCCAAACCCGTGGGTATAAATTAAATGGCGGTTAACCCATGTTTGAGCTTCCTGTGGTACTGCACTGTAGTCTAATTCTCTGGCAGCAATCAATACTTGCCGCCGCTCTGTCGATTCTACTGCTTCCTGTGGCTCTAGCGTTTTTTGCGGAGTAGATGGTCGGTGTGCAGTAATATCTGTTACTAAAGTGTATCGATCGATATCAGCATCAGGGAACCGATAATACGGCCGAATTTGTTGCAGTTGACGGTTAGTTTCTAACAGTGGCCGCTGATCCCAAAGGCGAATATTCCGAATTGTCAAGTCATTCTTTTGAATATCTGCTTCAGTCAATGTTCCTTGCGGGTTGAAAGTTTTAGCATCGATCGCCTCTAAATCAAATGCTTGGCGAGTTAAGGCGATAGTACGCTGAATGTAGGGTTGCTCTCGTTGCAACTCATTCGGTTGGACAATTAAATATTGCACTACATTAGGTAGAAGAATGCCGGCTATTGCAACTAATAAGAGATAAACCCCTAAGCTATAAAATACCAAGCGGCGATGCTGAGATTTTGATCTCCAGAAAAATGTTCGCCAAAGTAGGTAATAGGCGATCGCAACTGCCAGGACGCACAAGACAGTGTAAGCTGGTAACTGGGCTGTGACATCTGTATAGCTAGCACCATAACTGACTCCCCGGCTAGAATACACCAGTTCATAGCGACTTAACCAATAACTTAGAGCCACTACCAGCATCAATAAGCCACCCATACCATATAAATGGCGCTGCTGCTGGGGCGAAAAACCGGGGAAAATTCCCTGACTTAAACTGTTTCCTGAAAGGAGATAAGTGAGAGTAACGGCAACAAAGCCATACAAACATAATCCCATCAGCCAGAGTTCTAGCAGTTCCCAAAAAGGTAAAGAAAATACGTAAAAGCTGATATCTCGACCAAATAAAGGCTCAGTGCTGTTGAAAAGAGTAGGGTGGAAATATTGCAGCACCTTCGGCCAGTGTTGGAAGAGAATGAATGCAAAAATGGGACTGAATAAAATGGCGATCGCAGTTAATAAAAATTGGGGATAAACTAAGATTGCGATCGCTACTCCCCCAATTAAGCCCAGATACCAGACTTGAGAGCAAATCTGCCTCAATAGTTGGCAGATTGCCTCTGGTCGAAATAGCGCGGGAATAGTTAGATTAGCCTGATTAATGGGAGAATGCCAGTAGGCAAGAGCAATTTGACCATAGTGGGCTAAAATTAACCCGATTAACAAGCTCAGTACCAGAGCTACAGGTAACAACCAGCGCAATCTCAATGATTGAAAGCGTTGTGGTGCAAGTATCCGGGCTTCGTTGCGTCTTCGATAATCAGGACTGAGGAAATTTGTTAATTCACTGCCAAGTTGTGCTGACTCAATCTTCGGAGAGTGAGGATATTTTAGCCGTTGTGCCAAAGCCAAGTTTAGCAGTAGATAGGCAGCAGTTATGCCAGCCACCACTACCCACAAAACACCACCAGTCATTACTCTCAACAGAAATACTTGGAGATAGCCGACTTCCTGAAACCAAAAAATCTCTGCTCCCAAGCGGGAACCCAGATTCAATAGTAGCCACAGCCCCAAGAATCCGATTAATAGTCTAAAGCCCCATTTCCGATACATTCCGTTGCAGCCAAACTATCTGCAAAGCTAACCTTACTGCATTGAGGAAGATATGTAAAAGGGATTGGGGACTAGGGATTGGGGATTGGGGAAAACTAACTGTAACTTCTCTCCTGCTCCATCATCGCCCTCATCTCCCCACTCCTGAATACTTTCTACATCATTTTGTTAGCATTGAGTGAAGTACCCGTCAGTAAGGGAGCGAGGGCGATGTATGCAACCGTCACACAACCACTGACTTTTGAAGAGTTTCTTGCCTGGGACGATGGTTCAGGCAGAGAGTTTGAGCTATTGGATGGGATTCCCGTGCCATTATCAGAACCAAATGCAAATCATGAGGATTTGATCGAGCGACTGTGTACCTACTTAGAAAATCACTGCCAAGAAAATGACCTGTCTTACGTGTCGCGCCAGTCCAAGCAGGTTCGGCTCAAAACAGCACCACCAGAAAAGGAAAAAAGCCGGAAAGCAGATATTGTCATATTTGCAAGAGTTGAATGGCAGAGGATGAAAACTAGCTCTAGTTCTGCTGCTGCATATATTCCACCACCCGGTATCATTGAGGTCGTTAGCAACAACTGGAAGGACGACTATCTGACAAAACTTGCTGAATATGAGGACTTAGGTGTTTTCGAGTACATCATTGTAGACTATGCTGCTTTTGGTGGCATTCGGTTCATTGGCTCTCCCAAGCAACCAACCATTACAATCTACCAACTTGAAGGTGCAGAGTATTTACCCCCAAAGGTGTTTCGAGGGCAGGATCGAATTGATTCTAGATTGTTTCCGAACATTCCCTTAACGGCTGAACAGATTTTTGCAATGAGTCGCTGATTTCGCGCTGTTTCAGGTTGCGTTGAGAAAGGAGGCACAATACCTGAATCCCTATCTTCCCCCGATAAAAAGTTCCGAAGCATCCTCTAAACCGAGATCAGCGAATACGTTAACACTGCTTTCTTCAAAAACGGGTATCTGTGCCATTATTGTTTCTCCCTTGCCACTGCGTCCTTATGTCGCGTTATATATATTAATCATCTATCCAAATAATTTTAATTCATGCAAAAAATTGTATCCGATCCAAAAATAATGATGGGCAAACCTGTTATTTCAGGAACTCGTATTACAGTTGAATTAATTCTCGAAAAACTGGCTGCGGGTGAAACATCTCAGCAAATACTCGAAGCGCATCCGCGACTCAGCGATGAAGGAATTAAAGCAGCTTTGGCATTTGCGTGTTAATTCGGTTATTCAGTTTATCTCCAAATGATAAAGCAGAAATTATTGCCAATGCCATTAATCAACACGCAGATGAATTATTAGGAGCTTTTACTGTTATTTCATCGAAAAGTATTTGCATTCGTAAAATAACGTGAGTTTTAGATGCGATCGCATCTAAAATTAAGAGTGCAATTCTTATAAAATGCGATCGCGCCTTGTGTTCTGGTAGATGATGCGTAAATTTGGGATGTTTTTTATTTGAAAGTCTTAGTACTAATGACTAAATCGGCGGCTATTTCTCCCATCTCTTCAAAGACTGAGATTCCCGCCGATTTTTGCTGATTACTTTGTGTGAGACTATAGCGGACGGTAAACACGATAGTTGATTTCGGGGAAGATATTATCCATTAACTCGACTTTTTCGAGCCAACCACTATCAATTTTGCCTACTTTAACGTCTTCATAGAGCTTGTTGAACCTCATCAGGTGCGATCGCGTCCGTCTGACTGCATAAGGTACCATAGTTCCTGTCCGCATAATAAATGCCCAGTCGGAAGATTGAGCTAATAGTAACTCCCGCGCCGCTTGGTTCAATGCTTTCAATCCCAACTCATCTTCTGGTTCCAGATGCGAGATTTCAATCATCCGTTCAGCAGCTTTGTGCAAATGCGGATAAATCCACGCATTCGTTTCATTCAACCAATACTCATGAAAACCTTTGAAACCCCAACTCGACTGCGAAGGACGACAGACTTGCTGCGTTGGCTGCTCACGCAAATAGTCTGCTAAATGGGTCATCTTATATGTTCCTTGGTCATACCACGACTTGCGGAATAGGTAATCGATAAACCAAGGGCCTTCATACCACCAATGTCCAAATAACTCTGCGTCATAAGGCGAAACGATAATTGGCGGACGCTGCATTATACCATAGAGATGCTCAGATTGCTGCTCTCGATTATACATAAAGTTAGCAGCGTGTTCTGCTGCCTTTTCCCTAGCCCAATAGGGATCGTAGAGCGCCTTATCTGACAGCCCTAAGCCACGCCCAGTAATTTTGTGATACTTAATACCCGTATTTTTTCGT
The DNA here is from genome assembly GCF_036916985.1 of Nostoc sp. Taxonomy (GTDB): domain Bacteria; phylum Cyanobacteriota; class Cyanobacteriia; order Cyanobacteriales; family Nostocaceae; genus Nostoc. Next base: position 84,338 of record NZ_JBALFD010000013.1, on the reverse strand, counting down.
TGACCATTGGGCATAATATAGGGCTTAATATACTCATATTCTGCTTCCCAGCCCAAATCTTTGTAAAATTCCCGATATTCCGCCGCTCCAGGATAGCCCACCTCAGAAGACCATACCTGTTGGGAAGATTCCTGATCTCGACCAAAGACCGCAACACCCGTTTCTGTATAAATTGGGGCGTAAGTGCCAAAGCGCGGACGGGGACGGGCGTAAAGGATACCATGTCCATCAGTGAGGAAGTAGCGTAACCCAGCATCGGCTAGCATCCGGTCTAAACCTTCATAGTAGGCACATTCAGGCAACCAAATGCCTCTAGGTGCTTGTCCAAAGGTTTGCTCGTAATGTTCGCAGGCTACCTGAATTTGCGCCCACACTGCTTGCGGATACATTTTCATCAACGGTAAATAGCCATGAGTCGCGCCGCAAGTGATGATTTCCAGGTTGTTACTGTCTTGGAACTTCTTAAAAGCAGTCACCAAGTCACCGCCGTAGCGTTCCCATAGCTGACGCGCTTCGCTAAACTCAGTAGCGTAATATTCAGCTAAATAACGAAGATGTCCATTGTTGACATTATGTTCTGCTTCTAATGCTATAAGTTCTTCTAGTTGGGCTAAGTGTGCTTCATAGCGTTCTTGAAGCAGAGGATCGCGAAGCATCGACACTAGAGGTGGTGTCATACTCATCGTGATTTTAAAGTCGATACCGTCTCGCTTTAAGCCTTCAAATACTTTTAATAAGGGGATGTAAGTTTCTGTTATGGCTTCATAGAGCCATTCTTCCTCCAGCACGTAGTCACTTTCTGGGTGACGAACGAAGGGTAGATGTGCATGGAGTACAAGCGCGACGTAGCCGATAGCCATAGTGATTTTGGGGTGATACTTGTAAGTTGAAGGTCGAGAGGTTTGGCTGAAATTAACAATATTTTAAGACTTTATGGGGATCGTAAGAGTAGTTAATGATTTTTTCTCAATCAATGCTGTCAGTAGAACGCCAAGTTTTTGAATCTTCCCTACCTGTTATACTGAAACTTTAGTGACAGCAGTTTTCATGTATTTGAACCACATCTGTCGTAGGGGCAATTCATGTAGACGCGATCGCGGAGCATCTGTCTGCGACACGCTGCACGAACGTAGAGAAGGGGCTTCCCGCAGGGTATTGCCCCTACGGGTGTACCTCACTTGAAGAAGAATTGCTATACTGCTAAAAGTTTAGGTGCGAATTTCATTCGCACAAGGACGACCCTGTTCAATATCAGTAATATTAGCAAAAGTTGTTTCTGCAATATTGTAGAGAGCTTCTGCTGTAAAAAAGGCTTGATGTCCAGTAATGAGTACATTGGGGAACGTTGTCAGACGTTGGAAAATATCATCTTGAATAATTTCGCCAGACAAATCCTCGAAGAACAATTCTGATTCTTGCTCGTAGACATCCACACCAAGATAGCCAATTTTACCAGACTTTAATCCCTCAATCACTGCAAGGGTATCAATCAGCGCTCCTCGGCTAGTATTAATTAGCATCACACCTGGCTTAATCTGTTCTATTGCCTCAGTGTTAATCAAGTGATGGGTTTCGGGAGTTAGGGGGCAATGCAGAGAGATAATATCAGAATTAGCAAATAGCTCAGGTAGTTCTACATACTTTCCACCTAGCGACTCCAATTCTGGATTGCGATAAACGTCATAGGCGAGTAAGTGACAGCCAAATCCCTTCATAATCTGTCCTAAAATCAGACCGATTTTGCCAGTACCGACAATTCCCACTGTGCGATCGTGCAAGTTAAATCCCAACAGTCCATCTAGGGAAAAATTGCCTTCTCGGACACGGTTATAAGCACGATGAATTTTGCGATTTAGGCTCAAAATCAATCCTACGGCATGTTCTGCTACCCCATAAGGTGAATAGGCAGGAACACGCACAACAGTAATTCCTAAGTCTGCTGCGGCTTGTAAGTCTACATTGTTGAACCCTGCACAGCGAAGAACAACCAGGCGAGTTCCCCCTGAGGCAAGAAGCACTAAAGTTGGGGCATCAACCTGATCGTGTACAAACACGCAAACTGCCGGAAATCCGGCAGCAAGGATAGCCGTATCCCGATTTAAGCGGGGTTCAAAAAACACTAATTCGTGTTGGGTGGGAGAATTTGCAGCTGACAAAAACTGCCGATCGTAGGCTTTTGTACTGAAAACTGCTACTTTCATGCAAAACCTCAGGCTTTATGCTGCTCGGTGTTCGAGTACATAATACCTTGACGTTTAAAGGAGCGATGTCTACGACAAGCCTAGCTGCGGAACTTTTGAATATTGTCAGTATTGGGGACTTCCAAATAAAAAAATATCCAATTAAGGGACTTCCAAATAAAAAAATAATCAATCGCTTTGGGGAGACTTGGGAGAGATATTGCTACCTTGTCTACCTTGTCCCCCTGTTCCTATTGGATGCAATAAGTTCCTAGTGGATGCAAAAATTGAGTAATTTAATTTTTGGATGTCCCTAACTCTTGTGGGGTGGGCGTCTCGCCCGCCCAGTCCATAGAATGGGCAAGATGCCCGCTCCACAATATTGGTACAGCTATTGTTTGAGGAGCGATCCCTCCGGCGGGCTACACTACGCCAGAATTATCCAAAAAAACGCTTAACTCTAATCCCGAAACCTGGTAACAGTGGTGATGTGATTTCGTCATCAGCCAACAAGGTTGCGATCAGTTTTAATTGGGCAGCTTCTCGGCGATAAACTTGTAGCTGCTGTAATTGCCAATTTGCAATCCAATATTCTTGGACTCCTGTAGATGAGTATAGTTTCAGCTTGGCTTCTCGATCTCGACGTTCGTTAGTTGTCCCAGGAGAAAGCACTTCCACAATGAGTTCTGGCGCTCCTCTCAAATGCCCTTCATCATCTAGCAGTTGTGCTAAACGCTCATAACTAATCCAAACTAAATCGGGTATGACATTATCGGCATCTGTAAAAATTATGCCGGGAGTTTGACGGGTTTCCCCTAGCCCACTAGAGCGAGACCAAAGTTGTAATTCTAAGCATATATTGCCCGCAGTCCCTTGATGTTTCCAGTGAGGCGCTCTAGTCACAAATAGCTCTCCGTCAATAATCTCATAGCGCTTCCATTCGTCAGTTGTGAGTAATTCTAAGTCTGAGGTTGTCCAACGGACTTGATCAGATATTATTTGCTTCATAGCATTATTTTCCTATGCTTAGTTTAGAGATAAAATTCTATTTTTCAGAATATTTGCTCAGGGTCAATACCTGCGGCTCGTAAGCGTTCTGCCAATATTGCAGCCCGTTGACGTTCTTGTTCTAGTTGTTGATTTGCTTGCTCTAACTGCTGATTTACTTGCTCTAGCTGTTGCCTTGATTCTTCCTCTGGCAACATCACCAGATGTCCATCTGGTGTAAAAAAGCGTAATTTGCCCAAATATACTGCCAAATACAGCCCTAATTGCTGACTCCACAACCAACCCGACTCAGTGGGTACAAGTTCTTGGTATTGCCCATCAAGTATGTGAAATCCCCGTAATTCCAGGTTATTTGGGTCAAACCAAAAGTAATCTGGAGTGCGAAATGTATTTTGGTAAATTTGCTTTTTTAAACCTTTATCAACAGAGGCAGTGGAATTAGATAATAGCTCAATAATTACATTGGGATATTTGCCGTCTTCTTGCCACACAACCCAGCTTTTACGGTCTTTTTTTTCTGTATCTAAAACCACAAAGAAATCGGGGCCTCGAAATTCTTCTGACTTTTTCTGGTTGGGACTGAAATAGATCGTCAGGTTGCCGGTAGCATAAAAATCCTGGCGATCGCGCCACCACCATTTAATCAGGCGAATCAGTAAATCAATTTGTTCGCGGTGTAAATCAGATTCCAAAGGGGGTTCGTCACTATAGATGTCGCCTGGTGGGAAAATTATACTCTCAGTGACATCTTCTAAACTAGGGGTAGCAGTAGGGATCTGAGACATACAAGATAGGTTTTCTATTTGTATCTATGCTATCGTGACCAAGTTTTGCATTATGAGTGCGTTCGCACTCTTTTATTCTTCATCCCGATATAACTCTTGCAAGTCTTGTAACTGAGTCTTGCGGGAAATCCGGCGATATTTTTTACTTTCTAGCTTGGGTTCGTATTGACTCTGCCCTTTGCCTTTGCTTTTGCTTTTTAACTTCATCGTAGATTCTGGATCGGCTTGTTCGTGTAGCTGTGTTTGATGAGCGATCGCCGCGTCCAAAAATTCTAAATAATGTTCATATCGTTCCCAGTCTCCCCGCACCACGCACTCAGGTTCGTCTCGATGCAGACAATCACTAAAGCGACAGCTAGCAACTGCTAACCGCTTTCTGGCTTCTGGGAAATAATGGATTAATTCTTCTGGTATACAATCCATATCTGGCTGATTAAAGCCGGGAGTATCTGCCAGCAATCCACCATTAGGTAACTCAAATAATTCTATATGGCGAGTGGTATGACGACCACGTGCTAATTTACCAGAAACTTCTCCGACTCGCAGCTTGGCAGAGTCAATTAGTGTATTAATCAGGCTGGATTTACCCACGCCAGAAGGCCCAGCAATGACAGTAATTTTATTGCTCAAATATCTGGCGGCTTGCTCAGTATTTATACCATCTTTAACACTGATAAATATTGGTTGATAGCCCCAACCAAGGAGGCGATCACTAACTTGTTGCTGTTCTGGCGGTGAAATTAAATCACTTTTATTCAAGCATAAAAGCACATCTAAATCAGTAGACTCAGCTTTAATCAGAAACCGACTCAGCTGATAAGGTTCCAAAGGGGGATCGGCTACAGCAAATACCAATAGAATTTGGTTGACATTGGCGATCGCGGGACGATCTAACTCACTTTGGCGGGGTAAAACCTCAGCGATCGCACCCCGTCCCCCAGCCCAATCTGGCTCTTCTACCACAACGCGATCGCCCACCATCACCTGTTGTCCAATTTTTTTCAGGCGGGTTCGACGAGTACAGAGGAGCAGGGAGGCATTTAAATCTAGTTTCTCCTCTGCTCCCCTGCTCCCCTGCTCCCCATCCTCTGGTTCCAGCTGCACTCGGTAAAAATTAGCTTGTACAGCCACCACCGTACCCAATAACTGTCCAGTTGCGGCAAAATTTTTCCCTGTCATTGGCTAGCAACTGGACGACGCACTAGCAGAGAAAAATAACTAGTGCAATCTGTAATTTGTTCCACCTGATAACCTGCCATTGTCAAACTATCAGGAACCTGTTCAATTGGCTCACCTGGGTCTAGCCAAACTTCTAGTAAACCTCCCAATGGCATTTTCTCCAGACGTAATTTTGTCCGCACGAAATTAATCGGGCAAGGCGTGCCGCGTAAATCAAGTTGAGCATCGGGAGTTGAAACAAAAGAGGGCTTCATCACTTAAATAAATTTCCCAAGAATCCTTCTAGACCACCTTTACCAGTGCGATCGCCCTTAATTTTAGCCAGTTTCTCCAATAGTTCCCTCTCCTCTGGGGTGACTTTATTGGGAATATCAATTAATACGTTCAGCATGTGATCCCCACGACTGACGGGATTACCCAAGCGGGGTACGCCGCGATTTTCCAACTTCATCACCGTATTTGGCTGAGTTCCGGCTGGAATAATCAGTTCCACTGGGCCATCTACCGTATCTACCTCTAACCGGCAACCTAAAATCGCTTGTAGGTAGCTAACTTTGATTTCCGAGAGAATATTAATGCCATCCCGTTGGAATTCCTCGTCCTCATTCACGAACAAGTAAACGTACAAATCCCCAGGAGGGCCGCCGCGCTGACCGGCATCACCTTCACTAGAAATTCGTAAGCGTGTGCCATTATCCACCCCTGCTGGAATGGTAATTTTGAGTTTCTTGGTGACTTGATTTGCGCCTTTACCATCACAGGCATCACACTTATCTTCAATTACCATCCCGGTTCCATTACAGGTAGGACAAGTTGAGACTTGGGTGAAACTGCCAAAAGGTGTTCTCGTGACACGGCGTACTTGACCCGAACCGCTACAAGTCGAACAAGTGCGAGGCCGGGTTCCCGGTTTAGCACCAGAACCGCTACAGACTTCACAATTTTCTAGATGGGAAATGCGAATTTCTTTTTCGCCGCCAAATACTGCTTCCCGAAAGTCTAACTTCAGGTCTAGCCGCAGATCATCGCCCCTCGCAGGCCCACTGCGTCGTCTTTGTTGCGTGGGATTACCCATACCGCCAGCAAAGCCACTAAAAATGCTTTCAAAGATATCGGCAAAACCACCCATATCACCGACATCTTGAAAGCCCGCGCCGGCAGCACCAGACACACCCTCAGGGCCAAAGCGATCGTAACGAGCGCGGGTTTCTGGTTCCGAGAGTACCTCGTAAGCGCGGTTAATTTCTTTAAAGCGATCCTCCGCCCCCGGTTCTTTGTTCACATCTGGGTGATACTTCCGGGCTAAACGACGATAGGCTTGTTTGATTTCTTCTTTGTCGGTGTCACGAGAGACACCCAGAATTTCATAATAGTCGCGGGCCATATAGCAAAGGTAAAAGTTAGAAGGAAGAAAGCAGAAGTCAGTAGAAGATCACGGTCACTTGCTACCCTACGGAAAAGTGTTTTGCCTACAGATATGCAAGAGCAACACAGTATCCTTTAGAGGGTGGCTTGCCGAAGGTTAGACAGAAGATAAAATTAATTTTTGTTAATAAATTGATTTTACCCTTTAGCTTTTACAAAAATCACCGACAAATCTTGAATAACAGGTGCTTTCCTCGTGGGAGACGACAAAAGCCATAGAAGTTAAGAGCAGGGGAAGCCTTTGCTCAGACTTCTCACTGCCGAGTCGGCTGTCTCTTTTACAATTGTGCTACGTAGCAGAGGAAAACCCCGCCCATCAACCAGATGGGCTAGCCGCACCATTAGGTGTGGAAAACCACCCTTATGTAATGGAAGTGCATCTAAACTGGCATACTGCCTAGCCCAAAGTAATTTGCTTCTACAATCTAGCAAACCCCTGGGGTCTTGTGAAACTTCGCTAAATATTTAGATATATTAAAATGTCTTAATTAAAATTTGCAACTTAGGGGATTGGGGATTGGGGACTGGGGACTGGTGATTTGGGATTTGGGATTTGTGGGGCTGGGTAAGGGGTTTGAAGAGTTACAGGTGTAGAGGAGGAAAGGGTTTAGAGAAGAGGAATTTTCGCTCTGCGTCCCTAGTCCCCAGTCCCTAGTCTCCAGTCCCCAGTCCCCAGTCCCAACCCCTAATCTATCGCCTCATAATCAGCCTGTGCGGTACTTTCTTCGTCAAAATCAAAGTTGAATTGTGGTATTAGTGTACCGTTCATTGGTGAATCTACTTCTGGAGTAAAAAGACTAGATGAATCCTTCTCAATCTCATCGCTTTGGTTGTTAGCTCGGTTGTAGACATCGGCGCCAATTGCAAACAGGGTTTGTTGGAAGTCTTCTAAGCGCTGCTTAAATTCCACAGTGGAAATGCTGGAATCGAGCATTGCCGCTTGGAGTTGGGAAACTTTTTCACTGGCCAAGGTTTTCATCTGGTCGCCGATAAAGTTGCTGTTATCTTTGATGGTGGATTCGTAACTGAACAACAAATTATCTGCTTGGTTTTTGAGTTCCACCAGTTCTTTACGTCTTCTATCTTCTTCAGCAAACAGTTCGGCCTCTTGGCGCATCCGTTCGACTTCGTTGGTACTCAAACCACCTGTATTGGTAATCCTGATACTCTGCTCTCTACCAGTACCTTTATCTTGAGCAGAAACCTTCAGGATGCCGTTGACATCGATTTCAAAGGATACTTCAATTTGCGGCACACCACGGGGCGATGGGGGTATTCCTGCGAGCAAAAACTTGCCGAGACTCTTGTTATCTCGTGACATTGCCCGTTCACCTTGGAGGATGTGAATTTCTACTGAGGTTTGCCCATCAACTGCGGTGGAAAAAACTTGTGACCGACTTGTAGGAATTGTGGTGTTGCGTTCAATGATTTTGGTGAATACTTCACCCAAAGTTTCAATTCCCAAGGACAGAGGGGTAACATCCAAGAGTAAGAGATTATCGACTTCGCCACCCAATACACCTGCTTGGATAGCCGCTCCTAATGCTACGGCTTCGTCAGGGTTGATGGAGCGATCGGGAGCTTTGCCGTTGAAAAACTTAATTAGCGCGTTTTGAACTGCGGGAATGCGCGTAGAACCACCTACCAAAATAATCCGATCTATGTTTTGTGGTTTAAGATCGGCATCTTTGAGCGATTGGATCAGTGGTTCGATGGTCGCTTCAATTAATTTCGCAGCAAGTTCTTCAAATTTAGAGCGGCTAAGTTCCATTTCCAGATGCTTTGGCCCAGTATCATCAGCCGTAATAAAGGGCAAATTGATGGAGGTATTCACCATACTGGAGAGTTCAATTTTTGCCTTTTCCGCTGCTTCCCGCAGACGTTGCAGCGCCATTTTGTCTTGGGAAAGGTCAATTTTTTCTTGTTGCTGAAAGCGTTCCATCATCCAAAGGACGATCGCATTATCAAAGTCGTCTCCACCCAAGTGGTTATTACCACAAGTCGCCTTAACTTCAAAAACACCATCCCCAAGTTGCAGGATCGATACGTCGAAGGTACCGCCTCCTAAATCAAATACTAAAATTAGCTGCTCTTGGTCTTGCTTTTCTAATCCAAAAGCCAAAGCCGCAGCTGTTGGCTCATTGATGATTCGCAGTACTTCTAGTCCAGCAATTGTGCCAGCATCTTTAGTTGCCTGTCTTTGGGCATCTGTGAAATATGCTGGTACGGTGATCACTGCTTGAGTGACTTCCTCACCCAAGAAGTTTTCGGCATCCTGCTTAAGCTTTTGCAGGATCATGGCGGATAATTCTTGTGGCGTGTAGTTTCTTGAGCGAATTTGGACATCAACGGTATCGTCTCGACCTTTTACACAGTTGTAGGGGACGCGATCGCGTTCTACTTCCGTGTCTTCCCAACGCCGCCCAATAAATCGTTTAATACTGTAAATTGTGTTCTCAGCATTGGTTACGGCTTGGCGCTTTGCCAATTGACCAACCAAGCGATCGCCACTTTTCCCAAATCCTACAATACTTGGAGTAGTTCGTCCCCCTTCAGAATTGGAGATCACCAGTGGTTGACCGCCCTCCAAAACTGCGACGCAACTGTTCGTAGTGCCTAAGTCAATCCCAATAACTTTTCCCATATTTAGCAGTATTTTTACTGAGTTATTCTTCTGTAATATGTCGCGGACTAACTTTTTTCCTAAGAACAAAGGCTAGCGGATAACGTCTGTGGAACCTCTATTGCTGGTAGCAAAAGAGAAGTTGAAACACAGAGAGTTATCCAAAGCCTTGTTTTTGTTTAGGTACGCGATGCTCGTCCTTACTAGAACCCAGGCACTTAAGGTCAGCGAGGCGAGCTGATTACAGCTTAACTGTTGGCTGAACTCGGCTGATCTTCTGGTGCAGCAGGGCTATCTTCCTTGGGAGCAGCTACTTTGACCATTGCATGACGTAGCACGCGATCGCCCAAGTAGTATCCGCGCACTAACTCTTCTAACACTGTTCCTTCAGGATGTTCATCCGTAGGTTCGCGCATTACTGCTTCATGCAGGTTAGGATCAAATTCTTGATTTTCGGGACGCATTGGTGATACACCCAAGCGCTTCAGGCTATCTACTAATTGTTTGTAAACGCCTTGGTAACTTTTGTGCATGGTCATTTCGCCATCAGATTGCGGTTTGAGGTGCGATCGCGCCCGCTCAAAATTATCGACCACTGGCAGCAATTCCAAAATCGTATTCCGCTTCACCTGCAACTCTAAGTCTTCTTTTTCTTTACTAGTGCGTTTCCGGTAATTCTCAAAATCAGCGGCAATCCGCATATATTGAGTACTACGTTCTTCTAGCTGCGTTTTGAGGGACTCGATTTGTTGAGTCAGTTCTGCCAAAGCTGCCCTGTCTACTTCAGTTTTCTCGGTTGCAGCGAAGCTATTGTCTGGATTGATAGTAGCCGTATCTCCTGTTTGGGCTGCCACTTGCTCTGTCACCTCGCTACCAGATTCATTGAAATTAATTTGGGCTGGGGAGTCACTCATCATTGCTTGCTTTACCTCTGTTGGTTCACCCAATTGCTGGCTTGTGTTGTTTATCTGTTTATTTTCATCGATCATTGTCTATTCATTCCAGATCCTATTTAGGGCAGTGTATATCCACAGCTTGCAGCCGTCGTCATCCACGACTTGCCACTGGGGCTAATTTTGTTGCCGACAAGTTTCTGGAAGTGATTTAACCGTCCTCTTATTGTGACAAATGGTGAACACGTTAGCCCAGACGCTACGAAGGCGGGAACCCGAACGAGTAGGACTGGGGACTGGGGAGATTGGTGAAAAAGCAGAGGAGTAAAAGGGCGGTTAGAAACCGCGTCTACATAGACAAAACCCACCTCCGTGGGTTTAAAACACTCAATTTTTCTTTAGCCCGCGTAGGCGAACTTTGTTTGTGTAGCCGCGAATTCTATTCGCTTTTTTGGTAAATGAGAATTCTATCTCCCAGACTGGGAATACTTTAAGTAGAGGTTTCCCCAAATCAATCGCTCATTTATGAACTCGTCACCACAACGGCGCAGTACCGCTCTAACTACCAGAACAGAGTTTTCGCCCTTTGGCAATAAGCTTGTGCAATCTGGCTATGTCAATACCGAACAGATGAGGCTGGCACTAATTGAAAGCCGCAAATCTGGCAGACCCTTAACGGAAGTACTAGAGTCAATTACTGGGCAACAACTATCGCCTGAGTTGCTCAGGCAATATAAAAAACAGCAGCTATTTGAACTTAAAATCCTATACGGAGTTGAATTCCTAGATCCTGAAGTCAACTCTGTTGGCAATACGATGATGGGGAATCTGATTGAAACCCTGATCCCAGTGGATATCTGTCGTCGCCATCGTTTAGTACCACTATCGAAACACGAAGACCAAACCCCACCCTCAGTTTTAGTGGCGATGGTCGCTCCAGATAATCTAGAGGCTTCCGATGACCTGAATCGCATCTTGCGCCCCCAAGGCTTGGCATTGCAGCGCATGGTGATTACCCAGGAAGACTACCAGCAGCTAATCAACCAATACCTGGATGAAATGGCTGTTCGGCAAAAGCACCTAGAACAAGAAAAGTTTACAGATATTAATCAGGATTTAGAAAACCTCGGAAATCTCGATCTTGCTGATGCTCCGGAAGAAATGGAGGCTGATCTAGGGGCGGCGATGAAGGGCGCAGAGGATGCCCCAGTCATCAACCTAGTTAATAGAATCCTGGCTAAAGCCTTACATGAAGGCGTTTCTGACATTCATATCGAACCGCAAGAAGAGAATTTACGCATTCGCTTCCGCAAGGATGGCGTACTGAAGGAAGCTTTTGATCCCCTACCGAAAAAAATTATCCCGGCGGTGACAGCCCGATTTAAAATCATCTCCAATCTAGACATTGCGGAACGACGTTTACCCCAAGATGGACGTATCCGGCGGATGTTTGAGGGGCGCAAAGTCGATTTCCGGGTGAATACCTTACCCAGTCGCTACGGGGAAAAGGTGGTACTGCGGATTTTGGATAACTCCTCTACCCAACTGGGATTAGATAAGTTAATTACCGATCCAGAGACTTTACATATTGTCCAGGATATGGTTAGCCGTCCCTTCGGTCTAATTTTGGTAACTGGGCCAACTGGTTCTGGGAAAACAACCTCGCTGTATTCTGCACTCTCAGAAAAGAATGATCCCGGAATTAATATCAGTACTGTAGAAGACCCAATTGAATACAGTCTACCAGGAATTACTCAAGTACAGGTGATTCGGGAAAAAGGGCTGGATTTTGCTACCGCATTGCGGGCTTTCTTGCGGCAAGATCCAGATGTGTTATTGGTGGGTGAAACGCGGGATAAGGAAACGGCAAAAACAGCTATTGAAGCTGCCTTGACTGGTCACTTAGTATTAACTACCTTACATACCAATGATGCCCCAGGTGCGATCGCACGTTTGGGAGAAATGGGGATTGAGCCTTTCATGGTTTCTAGTTCCCTAATTGGCGTTCTAGCTCAACGTTTGGTGCGGCGTGTCTGTTCTGAATGCCGTATTCCCTACACTCCCACAACCGAAGAACTGGCTCGTTATGGTCTATCAGCTTCCTCTGATGTGGGAGTCACTTTCTATAAAGCTAACAGTTTGACATTAGATGCGATCGCCGAAGCCAAAGCCAAAAATCAGCTTTGCCCAAAATGTAATGGCGGCGGCTACAAAGGGCGTTGTGGTGTTTATGAAGTTATGCGAGTCACCGAAAACCTCCAAACTCTCATTAACGAAGATGCACCCACAGAACGCATCAAAGAAGTGGCAATAGAAGAGGGGATGAAAACCTTGCTGGCTTACAGTTTAGACTTAGTGCGCCTTGGTTCTACCACCCTAGAAGAAGTAGAACGGGTGACGTTTACTGATACTGGTTTGGAGGCCGAATTAAAAGCTAAACGTAAGACTGGACTTACCTGCCGGAGTTGCCAGGCCACATTGAAACAAGAATGGTTGGATTGTCCTTACTGTATGACAGCTCGGTTTTAAGACTAATAGTCATTGGTCATTGGTCGATGTTTAATAACTTTAAACAAATAACAAATATTAAAAGGAAGCAGAACTATGGAAATGATGATTGAAGACTTGATGGAGCAATTGATTGAATTGGGTGGCTCGGATATGCATTTATCCGCAGGTTTGCCTCCCTACTTCCGCATCAGTGGCAAACTCACCCCCATAGGTGAACATGTATTAACAGCCGATCAATGTCAAAGGCTAATTTTTAGTATGCTTAACAACACCCAGCGTAAAACCTTAGAGCAGAACTGGGAGTTGGATTGTTCTTATGGTGTTAAAGGTTTAGCTCGCTTCCGGGTCAATGTTTATAAAGAACGTGGTTCTTATGCTGCTTGTTTACGGGCATTAAGTTCTAAGATTCCTAACTTTGAAAAATTAGGTTTACCAGATATCGTGCGGGAAATGACAGATAAGCCCAGAGGGCTAATTCTGGTGACAGGCCCTACAGGTTCCGGTAAAACAACAACCCTAGCGGCAATGATTGACTTGATTAACCGCACCAAGGCAGAGCATATTTTAACGGTAGAAGACCCAATTGAATTTGTATATGAACCAATTAAAAGTTTGGTTCACCAGCGACAACTAGGTGAAGATACTAAGAGTTTTGCTAATGCTTTGAAAGCAGCTTTGCGGGAAGATCCAGATATTGTTCTGGTAGGGGAAATGCGCGATTTAGAAACAATTTCTTTGGCGATTTCCGCAGCAGAAACAGGACACTTGGTTTTTGGTACGCTACACACCAGTTCCGCGGCACAAACTGTTGACCGGATTATTGACGTTTTCCCCCATGAAAGACAAACCCAGGTGCGGGTGCAGTTGTCTAACTCGTTAGTGGCGGTATTTAGCCAAACCTTAGTTTCCAAGAAAAACCCTAAACCTGGTGAGTATGGTCGGGTAATGGCTCAAGAAATTCTGATTGTCACTCCTGCTATTTCTAACTTGATTCGAGAAGGCAAAACATCTCAAATTTACTCAGCTATTCAAACTGGTGGCAAATTGGGGATGCAAACTCTGGAGAAGGTTTTAGCCGATTTTTACAAAGCAGGAACGATTTCCTTTGAAGCGGCGATGTCTAAGACTTCTAAGCCAGATGAAATCCAACGTCTCATTGGTACTTCTGTACCACCACAAGCAGCAGGTGCGAAACCAGGTGCAGCTGCCAGAGCGCATTAAAGGAAGTGGGGAGTAATAATTTTAGATTTTAGATTTTGGATTTTAGATTGAAATTTAATCCAAAATCCTCAATCCAAAATCCAAAATAAAATTGCCCTATACCCAATTAATAACAACTATTTTGAATTTATTTTATGCCAAACTTCGTTGCCCGTGTTCGGGATTCGCAAGGAAACTCTCGAACAGAAAAAATTGTTGCCGAATCCTTGGTACAAGCTCGGACTAATCTCAGAGATCAAGGTTTTGTCATCCAAGAACTCAAACAATCTCAGGGATTTCAGCCAGATGTTGCCTTCAAAAATTTCCAGAATTCCTTAATTAAGGTTTCTGTGAAAGACAAAGCCGTTTTTTCGCGTCAATTTGCCGTTTTGATGAATGCGGGAGTTGCGATCGTTAGAAGTCTAGGGGTACTTTCTGAACAGTGTAGTAATACTAAACTGAAACAAGCCCTAGTTGAAATTAGCACCGATGTTCAAAGCGGAATGAATCTTTCAGAGGCAATGCGGAAGCATCCTGACTGTTTTGATGGATTATATGTGAGTATGATTCAAGCTGGCGAAGTTGGTGGTGTTCTAGACGAAGTATTAAATCGTTTAGCTAAGTTGTTAGAAGATGTTGCTCGTCTACAAAACCAAATTAAATCAGCATTATCTTATCCAACGGTCGTGGGTTTTATCGCAGTTGCGATCTTTCTTGGCATGACCATTTTTTTGATTCCGATTTTTGCCACAATTTTTACACAAATTGGCATCTCATTACCACCTCTAACGCAATTCTTGATGGATGCTAGTAAGTTTTTGAGAAGTCCGGGTGCTTTCGTCCTGCTTGCTGCTCTTATAGGACTAAAATTTGCCTTTACACAATACGGTAAAACTCCTGTTGGTCGTATCACAATTGATCGTCTTTCCCTCAAAATGCCATTGTTTGGTGACTTAATTCAAAAATCTTCAGTTGCCCGCTTTAGCCGGACTTTTGGTTCTTTGACTCGTTCAGGTGTACCAATTTTAACTTGCTTAGAAATTGTCCGAGATACATCAGGAAACCAAGTAATTGCCAATGCGATAGACGCAGCCCGCATGGAAATTCAACAAGGAGGTATGATTAGCATTGCTTTGCAAAAAGATGCCGTTTTTCCAGCTATGGCAATTCAGATGATTAGCATCGGAGAAGAAACTGGAGAATTAGATGGAATGTTGATGAAAGTTGCTGATTTCTATGAAGATGAAGTTGAGCAAGCAGTAAAAGCAATGACCAGTATTTTAGAACCGGTGATGATTGTAGTTCTAGGGGGAATGGTTGGAACCATTTTGCTAGCGATGTATCTACCTATGTTTGCGGTATTTGAAAAGCTGGGATAAGGGATTAATAGTTAGGGGTTAGAAGTGAGGAGTTATGAGTTAAAACTTTTTATTCCTAAACTGTTAACTCTTAACTTATTAATTTTATTCTTAACTGATAACTCCTAACTCCTCACTATTTAATTAAACTATGACTGTGCAAAAATCTCACTACGAAGCAAGTTTGGCAGAGTACAGCAATCATCTAGCTGCGATCGCCTTACTAAAGCAATATCGTCCATACTTGGAGATGATCCCTAGTCTGCGTCGTCCAGATGAAAGTGTTATCACTATACCCTTGCCAATTGTCCGTCTTCGTAATGCTACAACAGCCGCACAAACAATTTGCTTACCCTGTGATGTGGCAATTTTAATGTGCGATCCAGAATGGAAAATCAAAACTGGAGCCGAAATTTTAGTTTTTATTCATCGCGCTCACGAAGACTTTTCTGATTTATTAGGACGTTGGCGACAAACTCAAGTGTACTTGGACAATGATTATGAGTGGTTGATGCCTCTGCGCCACAATCATATTTTGAGTGAGGGAGCTAATACTATATATCCTCTATTTGTTGTTTTTAGTGAGACTGTAGAACGCATCCCCAGAGGACTGGTGGGAGCCGAACTCCCATTTATTATTATGCAAACACCAGATTCACTGCTTGAGGAAAATTTCACAGAAATTTTCTCTCCCGAAATTCCACCAACTTAGAAAAAGTTATACCAATTCTATAGGACTTACACACTGTAGAAAGTCAGAAATATATCATCTATCAAACTCAAATAAATATATTTTTATCCTATAGCAATCCAATTTGATTTTTGAAAAAATCTAAGTACATGCAGGGTGTGTTATCGTGTAACATAACGCACTCTACGTGCAATATCACTTACTTAAGCTGAATTTAGCTCCCCGACTTCTTGAAGAAGTCGGGGAGCTAGACATTAAATAATTGCCTCTTGACAAGCTCAAATTAGTTACTATAGTCTGTTAATTCATACGCATCTTAGCAAAAAAACAATATAAAATAAACTGATGAACAATCAAATTAGGATTTTGATAGTAGTAGCATTACTTGTAAGTTCTACAGCCGTAAAATCTTCTAGTGCAACAGAAAAAAATACTGATTTTTTTGCTACAAATATTAGCTCTATAGCTCCAAAGCAAATTAAAATAGCACAAGCTATAGAACCTAGAGTTATTAAGCTTCGTCTAGCCGATTCTGGTGTTTCAGTAGGAAGTGTTTTATCTTGGGGATTTGCTGGTTTGATCCAAAAAAGATCAACTGATTGGGTTCGTTTAGAAATAAGCGATCGCCAAGTAAAAGTAGTACATACAACAAGAACGACTAATTGGTTAACCCAGGTTTCTAAATGGTGGGATCATCCTGTCAGAAAAATTGCTTTTAAACCAGATTCTTGTAAAGTAGATAACGTACAAAACCAAGGTGGCTCAGATATAGAAACCCAACTGAGAGACATAAAAAAGTTGTATGATTCTAAACTAATAACAGAGCAACAATATCAAGAGTTGCAGCGTAAAGTTATTAATCAAATAAATACCACTCCCAGCCAAGCTACTACGATTAATTCGGAATGTATTATTTTAGGAGAAAATGCTACAGTACCACTTAAAGATATGACTTTATTAACTAAAGGAGAATTTAAAATTGAATATCTAGAGGGCAATGAATGGAAATACGCAGCCTTTAGAGTACCAGAAAAAGAATATCATTAGCAACCTGCGAACAATACATTTTTCCACATATAAGCGCTACAATAGCAATTCTATTTTATTTGTAATAATTGCAACCCGAATATCCCCGACTTCTTTGAGAAGTCGGGGATATTGTTTCTCAGGAATGATTTAGAGGGGAACTATATTTTATCAAGCGTAAGCCCTCTAGTCGGAGAGCCTCAGGATAGAGAGCTTTGTAAATATTGCAATTTGGAGATTGAATATCATAACGGCCTGTAGCCTTAAAAGTTGCCAAAGAACAACCACCTGTACACCAATATTTCCACTCACATGTACGACAGCCTTCTTTTTCCTCAACTGATAAATTCTGAATACCTACTTTATCTTGTCGCACAACACTTAAAGGATCTTTTGTAGCAGACGAAGATACAGTTTTATGTAGTTGCATCTGGCATTTAGCAATTTGCCCTTTGTAATCAAATACGAGATAACTTTGCCCAACTCCACAAGTTCGTTTATGAGGAGAAGATAAGTTAGCACGATCAATCAATGATCCTAGCAAGCTTCGATTAGGTAATTTCAATTCAATAACTTTGAACGCTGCCAACATTCCCTCAATCAGACGAGATTCTTCTAGTTGCAAGTCTTCGTAAGAAGCTGACAGTTCGTTTTCGCGATAGAAATTTAAACTAAAGGGTAGATTATTTTCCAATATCCATTCAATAAGAGGGGGTAATCCTTCTGCGTTCCGCCCACTAACTGTAATGGAAATATCTGGTATAAGACCATTTTGCAAAGCAATCTTAATACCTCGTTCAACATCTTGAAATGATCCCTTTCCACCCGCATAAGAACGTTGGATATTGTGGAAATTTGATAATCCATCTAGTGAAATCATGAGATGCAGATTCAATGTTTGCAGCATCTCAATCATCTCAGGAGTAATCAATGTTCCATTACTAAGAACAACTCCATCTAATATGATGTCTGTTTCTTTGCTAAGAGATTGAGCATACAAATGGAGATCCCTAATTAAAGGAGAACATAGTAATGCTTCTCCTCCTGCATACTTTAGTTTGACGCGGCGGTAATTATTTAAAATTGCAGAGCGAAATGTAGCTTCAATAGCTGCTTTACCTATATCCATTGACATATCATTTGCTACATGAGGAAGGTAGCAGTAGTCACATCTTAAGTTGCAGCGATCGGTGATATGTAACCATGCTGTTAAAGTTTCTGGTATTTCATTTAGATTAAATGAGTAATTATTAGGTGCTATCAAACGTGCTTGATATAGTTCTTGAATAGCTGTCTGTAAGTCTGCTGAATCAATAGAAAGATTTTCTAGTGCAATATCATCTAATTTATGAGGGTTTGCAAATTGATTTAGTAAATATATTGCTGATTGATTTAGAACTGCTACTTTATGATGAGTACCATAACAGATAGAATAAGTATCATCTAGATTCATTATCTGCGAGTTGGGAGCTTTCACAAACTCTGTATCCAGTATCCCCAGAGATAACCGGATATCTGAGCTTAATTCTGCTAAAGGGGATAAGTCACAGGCACAATCCCCTCCATCACAGTCGCATTGCCCAGTTGGTACATAAGTAGAATTGAGAGAAACTAAAATTTGGGGTCGATCAATTTTTTTACTAAGCATGAGAAGATGGCTGTTTAGTGGCACGTATTCTAGTCAAAAACATTTGTTGATCGCACCATTCCTTGAGGGCTTTATGATCTTTCCACTGAGATTTTAGTTGTTGAATCAGAGTTTTAGAAAGTTCTATCGGCAAACGTTCAATTTTCTTTTGGAGTAGATTTAGCTCATGTTTGATTGAATACGGCCCGAAACCTCCATGTTGAAAGATTTTGGGTATTCCTTGAGCATATTTACTGAAAGCAAAATCGTAGTTCGCTTCTTGAAATGCAACATCACCTTCTATCCGTAATATACGACCAAAGTATAATGTATGGATATTTTGATAAGATTGGAAGCGATCGCTAAGTTCTCGCGCATAATCTGAGATATGGTTGTATGCTTTTGCATAATAATCAAACTCTGCTTTACCTACCAGGCTATCGATGGCATATCGCATGTCATTGTATTCTAGACTAGTCTGATAAGAGCGTTCATTGAGTATTAGAGCTTGTTCTTGCAACGTGCGATCGCCTGTTTGAAACCCAAGATGCCAATAGACACTAGCAATTTGGTGTAAAATCCCAGGTAATTCCTCTTCAAGTCCGTATTTTTCTGCAAGTTTCAGGCTTTTTTCTAAAGCATCTTGAGCAAGACTTAGGAGATTGAGATCCCATTGTACTTGTGTCACATCCCAAACGGCTTCATTTACTACCTCGGCACTAAACCACTGATTTAAGCCTAACTGAAAGTATGCTCTACATAATATTTGATTATCGTTTTCCTCATTGTCGCAACGGCTTAATGCTCGTTCAAGTAGCTGTTTAGCTTTCACATAATTACCATTATCTACTAAAATAGTAGCAGAGGCAATTTCGGCGTTGGCTATTTCGCGTTCGCTCTCAACACTCGACCACATATCAATAGCAGCTTTGAAACACTGTTCGGCTTTTACGTAATCTTTTTGTTGTCCATACAAAAATCCCAAGTTATTCTGAATACTAGCCATAACTTGAGTTAAGCCTTTGTCAGGAGTATCAACTTCCATCGCAGCATCCCAACCTAGTTTGTAATATTTCTCAGCTTCCTGAATGTTGTTGAGTTGTCGATGCAGATAACCAACTAGGTTAGCTACAGCAGGAATAGCGTATGATAGGTTTTTACTTTGAACTAAGGATAAACACTCTTGCTGATATTTCAAGGCTTCGTCATAGAGATGTAACTTGGTATTTAGCATTCCTAAGACATTGTAAATATCGGCTTGATGAGATGAGTTAGCAGATTCTTCAGATAGCATTCCCTCTAGCTTGATCAACTCATTTTCTTTTGTACTCTTGTCTTTAAGAGCGTGAACAATCTTTGATTCAAAAATAATCAGTTTAAATTTTTGATCGGGAGTTATTTCTGTTTCAAATTCTTTGGCAATTGCCAACAATTGATTGACAAAGCCAAATTTTTTAGATTGGCGGCGTATCCTATCAGTAACTTCATGCCAAGTTTCAAAACCTATTTTTGGATCGGCGTATAAAGCATTCCAGAGCCATCGCGTAGTATTAAATTCTCGCAGTTGTTTTATTTCTTCAATCAGAAACTCAATATTAGTGATTTTATGAGAATCATCAGAGTGACGTTGAATCTCCAATACCCTTTTTTGTGGCCCTAAATCATAATCTTTTTGCTCGAAATATTTGGCAGCAATCCGACTATCTCGTTTTCTCCATTCCAAATCTGGGTCAATATCTGCCCATACATATTTCTCAACTAAGTCTCGCACAATATCATGCAATGATATTTGCGAACCACCGATTACTGGTTTGATAAAAAAGTAGCTTTGTGCATCAATAAATAATCTTTGAGCTTCTTCTGGAGATAGTTCTAATAAATTAGCAATATCAGCACTATCTAATGGGTAGATACGTGAAAGCAATAGAGTTAACCGATCCATTGATGTCCGAAGCTGCGTAATATGTCGAACCATCTCAGCTTCAAATCCACCAGTTTTTTCTAACCTGCTGGGAATAGTTTCTATATCTTCACTCTCTAACCAATCTGGTATGACTTCCCGATAAGCATACTCTACCCCAAATTCAATCATGATCGGGCTACCACCAGAAAGAACTATGATCTTTTTAACCAAGTCTTGTCCAAGAGTAAAGTGAAGCTGTTCCTCCTTAGAAAGAATGTATGTTTGCACATCTTCATGAGTAAATTCATTTAATTCTAAATAAGTTAATTCTTCTTCTTTGAATGACTTTTCTAGAATTTGCCTGGCAATACTAGGGCGACCTGCTAAAATAAATACAGCATTCTCTAGCTGAAGGCACAAATTGCCAATACACTCCCAAACTTGCTCTCTTACATCTGCTTGTCCTAACTTTTCAACCGTATCAATTAGAAATACTAGTTTCTGTTGGCTGGATTTTCGATTAATTTCATCGACCAAGAACTTTTCAAGCTGTCTACGTTCCTGTGTGTATGCAGTTTGACTGAGGCGGTTTTCATCTTCTCGCAGTTGTCGTAAGCGAAGCAACCATTCTTGATATGTAGAATCGTATAATTGCTTGGCAATTTGAGTGTATAAATCTTCTGCATCATTAAAAACAGGGATATCACAATCAATAATTTCACTCGTTCCAATCTGAACTTGGTTTAGACGGGATTGTAATGCACGAAGCAACCAAGTTTTGCCAATCCCACCTCTACCCTCGACTAAAACGACATGCAGCTTATTAGACTCCTGAACAAGGGAAATTATTCGATTTAGATGTTCTGCACGACCAACAAACTCTAATTTATCTAGTTCAGACATAATGTAGGACTCCTGTTTTATTTTTGCAAAAACTCAGTACACACCTAATCCCTACTCCTTAGTTAATTATTTTGAATTGCTTCATCAAGCTTCTGAATTAAATATCTATAGGGTGTATCATTATATTCGTCATTATGTAGATAGTAATTGACAAGAAACTGAAATTCCCAGTCATTTTCTACTTCAGACTTAAGAGTATAAATGAATTCATGGAATTGCTCTCTATCTGTATTACGGAATATTCCTAAAGTTTCTTCAACAGTTTTTTCAAAGAAATCCTGGCGGAGTTCTTGTCTATAAGCCAGACTATTCGGGCCACAATTGATAAATCCAGCATGTTTCTGAAGACTTTGAAAAAAGTACTGCATAGACCAAGTACCTGCAAAAGCAGAATTATTCTTTGATTTCAATTCATGAATATATTCCCAGCAGATTTGAGCCGCTTCGCTACAAAGTGATTGAAAGTTATCAGGCGAACTTTCTCTCAGAAGACCAATAACTAGTAGCCGTCGTGTCATGCCATCTTTGATAATCGTTTTATCACGAGTAAAAATAGATGTCTTTGTCAGTTCAGCATTTAATTTAAAAATATCATCACTGAAAGGTAACTGAAATCTCTGAACGGCTTCCTTTAATATCCAAGTTCCATTGAGTATAGGAAATATACTGAGTTTTTCAATTGATTCGTACAGATGATTATTTTCTTTTGTCAAGCTTTCTCTAATCTGATCTCTACACTTTTTGAGGCTTTTTTCCCATAATTGGTTTCCATAACTGTTTAAAAATAAATTAACTGTGTAATCACCACCTCGATAAACTTTTAATGCTTCAGCAATTCCCCCTGGATGTCCGCCAGTTAAATACAGTAAGTGTCCTGCCAGGAGAGCAAGACTTTCAGAAGTCATTTTGAAGGAATTGAGATATTTTGTTGCTGT
Organism: Nostoc sp.; assembly: GCF_036916985.1. Lineage (GTDB taxonomy): Bacteria > Cyanobacteriota > Cyanobacteriia > Cyanobacteriales > Nostocaceae > Nostoc. Next base: position 62,091 of record NZ_JBALFD010000013.1, on the reverse strand, counting down.
ATCTTCAATCACTTCCCAGTTAAACGGAGAGAGTGTTAGTTTCGGAAAAATTCGATCTAAGGGGAGATCAATCAGGCAGCGAGCTGCAATCACAACTCGAAATCTCCGGGGATTTTCTTTAAAAAACAGTAATTCTTTCAAGCATTTTTCAATTTTCCAGGCGAAGTCTCTCAAGTCATTAAAAAGTTCATTTAAACGTTGTTTTTGGGGGGCACTTCCATCTAGATCGATTAGTAGTACAATACCTTTTTTATCCTGGGCTTGCCATCTAGCCCAATTTCTATGCAATAGTGAGCCTAAACGCTCTCCCCAACTTAATTTATGCCCTTCTGGCATTGTCAAGTTGAGAGAACTTGCTAATCGTTTTTCTAAGTCTTCAATACTTTCATAACTAGATATAGAAGCATAAGCACAACACCATTGCAATTCTTGAAAACGCCCCTGTATCTGTTTGAGAAATTCTGTTTTTCCGTAACCTTCCGGTGCTGTCACTAGACGATAAGGAGGAGAGTTAGTTGCGGTAATCTCATTAATTGCAGCATCGCGATTAGTGAATGGGATCTTCTCAGGCTCAGGCTCTACAGATTGTTGAGTTAGCTGAATTAACTCTAATTCAAATTTTTCTATTTCATCGAATTTATCATCAAGTTGCCTTTGCAATCTATTTTTATCGACATCACTAAGCGTCCGCACTATTTGTTTGCTGATACTTTCAATATCAGTTTTTAAATAAGCGATTGACTGCTCTAGATAATTTTTTCTTGAATCTGAAGGATTGTTCATTACTTTTAGGAATTAAATTAATGGTTTATGATATTAAGTTCGTTTTCGACTCGCTCAAGTTCTTGTAGTATGCTATTGATTTGGCGTTGGATGATATTGCGATCGCTCGCACTCAGGGTATAGTTGAGTTGATTGTGAGCCGCCTCATAATCACTACTGAGAACGTCAAAGCGTTGTTGCAAAGTTTTGATTTTTAGTTGTTGCACTCTGCTCTGAATTGTCTGGGTATGTGCATTTGATGACATCGGCAAGGCTATTTCATCCCATGCTGCAATCAATACATCCGCAGGAATCATGAAAGCAGTTTTGATGTCTTCTCGCCGCTTCTCTGCCGCTACTGCCATACCAACTACTCCCACAAGGGTTTCATCCCATATCGGCGCACCACTAAAGCCTGGTTCTACTCTGTAGCCAGTTACCTTACTATCTTCCAGTTGCACCCATCCCTTTCCTTGGGAGTCTCGCAACACCCCTGTCGCCCAAACGCCATCATTGTGTCCGTCAGGAAAACCGAATATGCGGAAAGGATGCTCCCAGATATTGTTAGCTCTTACTAGCTGAATGGGTTGGGCTTCTTGAGGTAATTGCCCTTCTATTTGCAATCCTGCAATATCTTCAGGCTCGGAGGTTGATGCATTGCTGACAACAGGTTGCCAAAAAATAACTTTAGCTTTGAGTTGTTGCCCTGATGCAATTAGGGGAAAATCTAAATAAATATCATCACTAGGAGCTTCAACTATATCTTCTGCTAAAGATAGAGCAGAGGTAACAACATGAGCGCATGTCAGGATGTAATTTTGAGTTCGCCCAGAGACTAAAAAACCTACACCAACTACCGCACCATCAGGATGAAAAATTCGGGCGATCGCTGACCTAAAAGTTTGAATATAATTATCTGTACTTACTACCATGCTATGCCTTGTCTTGCTTCCATTTCAAGGTAATTTCGTAGTTAGCTTCACCACTTACAGAAGTAAAAATTGCACCCGCAGCAGCATTTAACTTAATCCCAAACTTAACTTCTACCTCATTAGCAGGTGTATTAAGCTGACTCAGTTTAGTGATAATTGCGGAAGCTACAGGCTGGATTTGATCTAATACCTCATCAAATTTCTTTTTAGCTTCAACTACCATTTGCCCTGTATCTGCTCTGGCAACACGTCTCACAGCATTGCTATTTTCTGGCTCATCAACTTCAACTAAAAACTTCGTCCCATCTTGGAGAGAAAATTCTGTAATTTGTTTTCGATTCATAATGAATGAAACCTGTTATTTTGAACTAATAGTTTAATGTGTTGATCATCAAATGAGTTGGCAGAATTTTTGTAATTCTAATCTCATTTAATGGTTAACTCGTTAAATACTTTAGTAGTCCATAAAGCTAACGAAAGTCTGGTACGTAGTAAGCACTTAAGTGCTTAACGCAAGGACTAAAGTCCTGACTACAAACTTATTTACCCAGCATAGTTGACTTTACAGCCTACTAGAAGTTTGTGAAGTTTCTGAATAAACTGACTAACTTCTTGCTGCGTGGGCATTACAAGCTGCTTGACTGTCGTGCTACAGATACAACAATTGTTATGTTAACTGTTATATTAGTTATATCAACAGCCTGATATCAATTAGTAATTATACTGACTTAGCTAGAAAATTACTTGAATTTAAGTAAGTAGGTAAGAATAAATTAAACTATGTTACGGTATGTAAATTTAATTAAATTTTCTCGTGGTAACGTTATGCAAACCACATCTATAAAAATATCCCCGACTTCTTGAATAAATCAGGGATTTAGTTAATTGAATAGCTGGTAGCTGGAAGTCCTGAGGAATTTTTGCTTGCAAATAGTCCATTAATTAGGAGAACACTTGGCACAAAAATCAGGACTGAATTTACAGTATTGGCTATTTGTCAATTGGTAAGCTGTACAATAAGGAAAACTGGTAAGTTCAATTTTGGCTGCTTGTAATTTGGAACCATTCGGCAACGCTTCAGTCAGTTTGGTTTTAGCAGCTAGAAGTATAGCTAAAAGCTTAGGCAACGCTATACAGGCAGCGATATTCAGCAATGTTAGCAATATAGTGTCTATCAAATTCATAGGTAGTCATCCCCTGTGAAACGTAGGCCTAGCACGTCGTAGAGATCGCTGTTCTTAGATGCAAACACAATCATTGCTTGCACTCTATGTAAACTAACTTTAACATAAATTTTTGTAAATATAAACGTGGAATTCCTGGAATTATCATACACAGAAGGGAATGTGGATAATAAGGACGGTGATTGTAGCGAAATAACAAAATAAGCTGTAAAAACGATCAGTTTAAAATCTTTAGGTAAGGTGTTATGTCAAAAACCCAAACCGTCTCTTCTTTTTTATCTAACATCAGTGAGGGAGAACGGCAGTCATTAAAGCGGTTGGTAGATTACACAAATGTGGAATCGTTACCAGAAGTTTGGCCTTTAGCCGCTCAAAAATTTGGTGATGTCGTCGCCCTCCGCAGCCCTAACGCTAAACCAGAAGTAGTGATTACTTATACCCAGCTAGCAGAGCAAATACAACTATTTGCTTCTGGGTTGCAGGCGTTGGGAGTCAAGGTAGGCGATCGCATTTCCCTAATTGCTGACAACAGTCCCCGATGGTTTATTGCCGATCAAGGCATAATGACTGCTGGAGCCGTTGATGCTGTGCGTAGCTCCCAAGCCGAAAAAGAAGAACTGCTGTTTATCATCGCCAATAGCGGCAGTACAGCGATCGTCGTTGAGGATTTAAAAACACTTAAAAAACTCCAAGACCGGCTCAAAGATTTACCAATTCAAATGGTAATCTTACTTTCTGATGAAGCATCACCGACAGACGAAACCCTAAAAGTACTCAACTTTACACAGTTGATTGAAATTGGGGTAAATCATCATTTTGTGCCAGCCAAGCAAAATCGTGACGCTTTAGCAACCCTAATTTATACCTCTGGGACTACGGGTAAACCCAAGGGTGTAATGCTGTCTTATAAAAATTTGATGCACCAAGTAATAACTTTTGGGACAGTATTGCAACCAAATACTGGCGATATCGTTCTCAGTATCCTACCTTCGTGGCACAGCTACGAACGAACTGTTGAATATTACCTACTATCTCAAGGCTGCACGCAAGTTTATACTAATTTGCGCTCTGTGAAAGGGGATTTGAAAAAATTTAAACCCAATTACATGGTGGGTGTACCTCGGCTGTGGGAATCGATTTATGAGGGAGTGCAAAAGCAGTTCCGCGAACAACCAGCGAATAAGCAACGCCTAGTTAACTTTTTATTGGGCATTAGCGATAAATATATCAAAGCCAAGCGAACTGCTCAGGGATTAGATTTAAATAATCTTCATGCTTCCGCCATCGAGCGATTAGCAGCTAAGATCCAAGCATCTGTTTTCTTGCCTCTCCACGCCTTGGGAGAACGACTGGTTTATGCCAAGGTGCGAGAAGCCACAGGAGGACAAGTTAAGCAAATGATTAGCGGTGGTGGTGCGCTGCCGAGACATATAGACAACTTCTTTGAAATTATTGGTGTGCAGATTTTGCAAGGCTATGGTTTGACAGAAACTTCTCCTGTTACCCATGTGCGCCGTCCTTGGCGAAATTTGATTGGTGCATCAGGACTACCACTCCCCGCTACAGAAGCTAAGATTGTAGATCCTGAAACAAAAGCGCCTCTACCAGTAGAAAAGCGAGGCTTGGTATTGTTGAGGGGACCGCAGATTATGCAAGGCTATTACCAAAATCCCGAAGCGACAGCCAAAGCAATTGATGCTGAAGGTTGGTTTGATAGCGGCGATTTGGGTTGGCTAACACCACAAGACGATTTGGTACTGACTGGCAGAGCCAAGGATACGATTGTATTGACTAACGGGGAAAACATCGAACCACAGCCGATTGAAGATGCCTGTTTGCGATCGCCATACATCGATCAAATTATGCTCATCGGTCAAGATCAGCGCAGCCTGGGAGCCTTAATTGTCCCCAATGTCGAAGCCTTGGAAAAATGGGCAGCAAGTCAGAATTTGATACTGGATACGTCGAGCGATCGCGTAACTTCCTCAGATAGTCAAAAAATTGACTTGGAGAGTAGAATGATCCAGGATTTATTTCGCCAAGAATTAAATCGGGAAGTACAAAATCGTCCAGGTTATCGACCGGATGACCGCATCGGAACGTTTAAACTCATTCTGGAACCGTTTTCGATCGAAAATGGTTTGATGACACAAACACTGAAAGTTCGACGACACATCGTCACGGAACGCTATCGCGATATTATTGACGGCATCTTTGCCTGATGATTCCACCTGCTAACTGTAAAGAGTGAACGTGAAATATGGATGTCTCCAAATCTAATTTGCTTCTGAAACGTGTCGTTAACGTCAAAGTTATTGTGACTCCTCTCTGGAAAGAGGAAGTACAACAACAGCTGCAAACGCAAATCAATCAACTCGATCAGCAATTGCAACAGCTAGACGTTGAAGGACAAAGAGCGATCGCAGCAATTCAAAAGCAGAGTCTACAACCACCAGGGCCACAGACTCTTCAACAAATTGACAATATCCAACTCCAAGTCAACCAAAAGAAAAGTGAATTTTTAGAGCAAAAAAATCAATTGCTGCAAAATCTCCAGCAAGTGCAGTTTCTCCAACAAGATCAGGAAGTCAACCAATTCCAAATGGAAGGCTTTTTCCGGGTAGAAACCGGTGATAACCTGATTAGCAAAATGCAGGTCGAAATCGTTCTGCGCGATGGCGTGGTAGAAGAAATTCGCGGCGACATTTAAAAAGTTATGAGTTATGAGTTATGAGTTATGAGTTTAAATTCCTAACTTCTCACTCCTAACTCCTAACTAACTCCTCACTCCAGCCCAAACAATTTGCCAGACTGGAGGTGAGCTAATAAAAAGCGATCGCCCAAAGGTGGTCATCTCAAATCGATATTTAACCGTACCAACTGAATCATTACCTCCTTTGATTTGTGTAATCGTTACAAAGGCCTGATTTCGTTGCGGATAAGCTACCTCTACCTTTCGCGTTCTTCCCACTCCTATGTCCTCAAAGGCATTCAGGGCGAGGGTAGCAGGATCGCTCCCTTGGAGAGATGAGTTGAGCTTTTCTAAAGGTATAATTTTATAATCGGAACGCTCTGGGTATGCCACAATCTGTTGAGACTGATGTATTGCTGCCACCTGCTGAGTTTGTCCATCACTAGTCTCAACAATCGGTGCAGATGCCTGACCCTGGATAATATAAACTCCAGCGCCAGCAGTGGCAAAGATACCTAATATCACAATCAAAAAGAATTTCAATTTTGCCGACATAAAAGTAAACAGGAATTTCAAATAGGTTTATTACCAATTTTGAATTCTAGATTGAACTGCATCCCATATCCTCTATCTCTGAGAAGCTCTTGTATCTTAAGCAGTAGTTATGAGGAATATAAATAGCACATCCCATTTAATCTGTGAGAAACTCGTGGTGGTTTTTGCAAGTCAACGACTAAAACGAGATCGACATATTGGCTAACCATTCAGGATAGCTCTGTATTATAGACCTCTAACTCATATTTAGGTTCCTAAAGTATTAGTCATTTGTCATTAGACATCTCCGAAAATTAATGCATGACCCCTCTCCAAACCTCTCCCCGAAGCGGAGAGAGGCTTTAATTCCCCCTTCCCTTGTAGGGAAGCTATCCATTATAAACATCTTTCTTAACAAAAGTTTTGACAAAAACCGAAAATTGTGTATGTTCATACCCAATGCCCCCCAAGAGTGCTGAGTAATGAGTGCTTAGTGCTGAGTAAAGAAGTTGAGATTCCCCACTCACCACTCGGAACTGTTTTGCCCAATGCCCAACCTAAAATATAAACAGTCTAAAACCCTCCCACCAAGATACAATTCGATCTGATAAAAACTGTTAAAGTCCATAAACCATTGATTTCCAAACCACCCTATGAGCATTCACGAAGTATTTATGCCGGCGCTGAGTTCCACCATGACGGAAGGCAAAATCGTCTCCTGGGTGAAATCGCCAGGGGACAAAGTGGAAAAAGGCGAAACAGTGGTGGTTGTAGAGTCAGATAAGGCAGATATGGATGTAGAAACCTTCTATGAAGGATTTCTTGCCCATATCATAGTTGAAGCTGGTGAAACTGCCCCAGTAGGATCTGCGATCGCCTTCATTGCCGAAACGGAAGCTGAAATTGAACAGGCCAAATCTCTTGCCAATTCTGGCGGCGCAGCTGCTACTACAACCTCTTCCCCTGAACCAGTCTCCGCCATAGCCTCATCTGCCACACCTGCCTTAGCGTCTCAAAACGGGTCTAACCACAAAGAAGGAAGGCTTGTAGCTTCACCCCGCGCCCGCAAGTTAGCCAAAGAACTCAAAGTTGATTTAACTACACTCCAAGGCAGTGGTCCTCACGGACGCATTGTCGCTGAAGATGTAGAAGCATTGTCCAATAAGGGCAAACAACCTACCCCAGTTCTCCCAGCAGCACCCATACCAACTAGCGCCCCAGTTGCACCCCCAGCACCTCGGACACCAGCACCCACACCAGTAGTAGCGGCTGTTCCTGGTCAAATTGTACCTCTAACTACCTTCCAAAACGCCGTAGTACGGAACATGGTAGCTACCATATCCGTGCCCGTCTTCCGTGTCGGTTATACAATTACCACCGATGGATTAGACAAACTTTATAAACAAATTAAATCCAAAGGCGTGACAATGACAGCGCTATTGGCGAAAGCTGTAGCAGTGACATTGCAAAAACACCCATTGTTAAATGCTAGCTACTCAGACCAGGGTATTGTTTATCATTCTGATATCAACATTTCCGTAGCAGTAGCAATGGATGATGGCGGATTAATTACACCTGTGCTGCAAAATGCCGACGCAGTGGATATATATTCTCTATCGCGTACTTGGAAATCTTTGGTAGAACGTGCGAGAGCAAAACAATTACAGCCCCAAGAATACAACAGTGGTACTTTTACCCTGTCCAACTTGGGAATGTTTGGCGTAGACACATTTGATGCGATTTTACCGCCTGGACAAGGTTCAATTTTAGCGATCGGGGCATCGCGTCCGCAAGTAGTAGCAACACCCGACGGTTTATTTGCCGTGCGACAACAAATGCAAGTTAATATTACTTCTGACCACCGGATTATTTATGGTGCCCATGCTGCGGCGTTCTTGCAAGATTTAGCAAAATTGATTGAGACAAATCCTCAATCTTTGACACTGTAGTTTTGAAAAAACACCAAATTTAAATGTTAGCGCTATGAGCGAGCAGCAATTTTTCGTAGAGTAGCGCTAACAACAAACAATACTTACACTTCAATACTACAAACTTTAACTCCTCGCTGCTCTGGTACTGGGTACTGGAGACTGGGAATTTGAGCCAGAACTAATTCGTCAGTTTTTGAGGCGAGAAGATATGAGAGAATCTGCCATTTATCAAGAAATTCTTGAAGAAGGACTGCAAGAAAGTAGACAACGAGGCATTGAACAAGGTATTGAAGAAGGAAGACAATCAGAACTTAGGCTAGTGATACGTCTATTAACTCGTCGGCTTGGTTCATTTATCTCTGTTTCTGTTAGTAATTGCTTTTTATGTCTAAGAAATAAATTATTTATTCACCTTGTAAATTATTAATTTTTAGCATTATTTTCCTGAGCTTGTTCTTGACTGGATGCCCAAGTAAAGACGGTGGAAACAAAGCGACGAGTAAAAAGATAGACAGAATAACTATCAACGCTAAAAAAAAGATAATATCAATGATTACGACTCAAGAAGCTTTTTTTCAAAGCAGAAAAATTTTGTGATAATTACCGATCAAAAAGGACAAGAAACATCATTGAAAGATTGGGTTATTGGCGATCCACAAAGCTGTTACCGATACTACATTAGACCGGGAAATATTAAGATTAACACTAATATTAATAATGTTGCTGATAGTATTTATATCTATGCATTTCAAGATGCTTGTAAAGGTCATTGGGGCTTTACACTTAACTTATATGTTGGTGCTATTTTTGCCGTTCAACTTCCTGGTAGTAAGGAACTGAAAATGGTGAGTGTTATTTGCAAAGAGAATGATACAGCCTATCTTTCTAGAAAAAATTTATCTTTACCAGAGTACACAAGCGATGTATTAAAGTGCCCTTCAAAAACAACAAAAGTGTATTTCAATGATTCAAATAATTTTACAATTTTACAATTTTACAAAATAAAAAGAATATAAGACTTTAATGCTAATTTATTAAATAAACTTCAATAAACTGTCAATAGCATATATTTTTCAACTTATTCCATAGTTCAAGTGCGGGAATGTGAATCAGACTAGCAAATTGTGCATCGGCTGTTTCTATCACTATCCATTCTCCACTTTCTAATTGCCCGATATCAATTGCTATATAAGGAACACCAAGGCATTCAGAGGCTAGGATTGCCAATTTTAATACTTGCGTCTTTTCTGATTTTGATAACTTGCTCAAGTCATCTTGACCATCCCAATAATATCCATATTTTAGAATCTGCTGATTATAAATAAAGCATCTAAATTCTCTCCCCATTGGAAAGCCATTTGGGGCTAGGCGTTTATGCCGCAACTTTACCAATTTCCTAACAATAACTCTACCTCGTGAACCATATTTAAGTTTTAATAACAATTCTGTTAGTTTGACTAATTCCTCGTGATTATTCGCTACACAAGACTCCCATCCTTGCATTTTTCTAGATTGAACTGCGCCTTTGACAAACAGAGGAAATCCCAATAATTCACCAGCCTCAATACATTCGGTTGTTGAAGTAATTACCAGGCTATCGGGTGTCAATCCTTTTAAGTGAGGGTAAAATAGGTCAAACTCTAGTGCTGTCTGGTGTTCTAAAGGAGTATTGAGTAATTTTATCCCCTTATCTAAAGCTGCATGATATATAGCCTTATAACGCTCAAACTCAGGGATATATCCTATCCAGATACCAGCAGTTATTTTAGGATAGTTAGGAATGTGCCAGAGAGCATTTTCGGCTGTACTACATCGTTCAAAATCTCGTGGTATGTAGTAGACTTTGCACCCTAATAATTGTGCAGCTTCAGTCATCAATTTATTTTCGCTAGCGCTGGCAGATTGCTCTATTTGTTCAGTCGATTCACTTAAAACAATCATTTATTCTTCAGCGTGCCTCAATAGTTAAAAATAAAAAGGTGGGCATTGCCCACCCAAGAGACTTATCCCTTCACACAAAGAACTTGCTTAAGTGTTGCTACAACTTCAACCAAATCCGCTTGATTTTCCATAACTTGCTCTATTGGTTTATAAGCACCGGGAATTTCATCTAAGACACCCTCATCTTTGCGGCATTCTACTCCATTTGTTTGCTCTATCAAATCGTCAAGTGTGTAGACATTTTTTGCCTTATTTCTAGACATTAAACGTCCTGCACCGTGAGAACAAGAACAAAAGCTGTGGGCATTACCTTTACCTTTAACGATGAAAGACTTTGCCCCCATCGAACCAGGAATAATCCCATAATCTTCAGTTTGGGCACGGACTGCACCTTTACGAGTAACGTATACATCCTCGTCAAAATGCACTTCTTTTTCTGCGTAATTGTGATGACAATTAACCTGCAATAAAGGTTTAGTTACCTTCCCACCTGCGAGATGTTTCTCAACTATGTGCTTAAAACGCGCCATCATCACATCGCGGTTGACACGTGCATAGTTTTGTGACCATTGCAAATCATGCCAGTATGCTTGAAATTCTGGCGTACCTGCGACAAAGTGAGCCAAATCTGGGTCAGGCAATTTATTACCTGCCATTTTTGCTAATTCTCTGGCTGTATGAATATGACACTGGGCGAGTTTATTGCCAATGTTACGCGAACCAGAATGCAGCATCAGCCAAACTTGGTTCTCTGTATCGAGGCACACTTCAATAAAGTGATTTCCTCCACCCAGAGAACCCATCTGTTTCATTGCTTTACTTTGTAGGTCTTGTACACCGCGATGCAAGTCTTTAAAATCATCCCAGTGTTGCCAATTGCTGACAGATTTTTGAATGTCTTTATTTTCGTTGAATCCAGTTGGAATTGCTGCTTCAATATCCAAGCGAATTTTCTTGAGTTTACCTTCTAGTTGTTCGGTGGTAAATGCTGTTTTGATCGCGCTCATACCACAACCAATATCCACACCGACAGCAGCCGGTATAATTGCCTCTTTGGTTGCAATTACAGAACCAACTAAAGCACCTTTTCCTAAGTGAACATCTGGCATTAATGCCACGTGCTTAAATACAAATGGTAATGATGCCACATTCTTGGCCATCTTGGTTTCTTCTGGCCCTAAAGAGTGATTTGCCCAAGAGAAGACTGGTGCTGGTGTGGTAATTTCTAATTTTTCGTAGGGCATAATTGTTTCTATTTTGGATTTTAAATTTTAGATTTGGGATTGGCTATATGACACTGATAATTATCGGTATGACTTATAACCCATTAGTTAGTTGTAGCAATTTAAATGTTGTATTGTCTTTGATTTAGCTGTCTCAATTTTCGTGCAGATGAAGAATTACTTTTAGAAAGTAATATACTTGTAGTATGAATGTAGCAAGATGGATTACAAACGTCAAGGCGATCGCACCAAAGAAAGCAGATATTTCCCAGATGTATTAAAATTTGTAAAGAAAATCACTTTGTTTCCATAACCCCTTAAAGTTCTGACACAATATGACAGTGCGTCAAGATACAATCTGGGAACGTTTTTTATCCCCTGTAGTGCGTCTTTTGATTGATGAAGACGGTTTACGGCGTTACGCTGATAGTATTGATTGGGAGAAAGAGAGCGATCGCTATCGACGAGATGATGTCACAATTCCGTCGTACTACAGCAGTCAAAACTTTCACGGTGTTACTAACGGATATCTCAATTCTGATGCCGCAGTTACTTACGATCCGATTACCCAATATGTTCTACCGCCGAACGAAAGTACTGTCCGTCAGGCTTTAGTGGATGCTGTCAAGGTGAAACCACGACGCATACTCGATTTAGGTTGCGGCACAGGTTCTACTACCTTGATGTTAAAACAGGCTTTCCCCCAGGCGGAAGTTATCGGTTTGGACTTATCACCCTATATGCTAGTCAGGGCAGAAGATAAAGCACGAAATGCTGGCTTAGAGATCCTCTGGCGACACGGAAATGCTGAAAAAACTGGCTTGAGGGATGCTTCTTTTGACTTAGTGACAGCTTCTTTGCTATTTCATGAAACACCAGACGCCGTATCCCTAGCAATTCTGAGGGAAAGCTTCCGGTTACTGGTAACTGGAGGGCAAGTATTAATTCTAGATGGAAATCAGAAAACTCTGCGTCAGTTACAATGGCTTAATGATATTTTTGAGGAGCCATATATTCGTGAGTATGCTGCTGGTAGTATAGATGCGAATATGGGTGCAGCCGGATTTGAAGCAGTGCGATCGCAGGATGTATGGTGGATAAATCAGGTAACTAGCGGCGTTAAACCAATAGCAACCGAAAATGTCCGTCAGTATACTCCCACATCAATAGATAATAATGATTTGGAGGGACTTGGTTCTCCAGCATTTGGCATAATGGCATGAGTTTAAAGGCAGTTCTCTTTGATTTTAATGGTGTCATCATTAATGATGAGCCAATCCACCTACAACTGATCGATGAGATTCTCATTGAAGAAAATCTCCAACCCCAAAAGGTGAGTGAGCGTCAAGCTTCTTTGGGACGCAGCGATCGCGCTTGTTTTCAGCAATTACTTGCTAATCGTGGTAGAGTAGCCAACGAAAACTATTTAACTCAGTTGTTGTACCGCAAAGCCCAAGCTTATACGGTGGAACTAGAAAAAATCGAGAAACTGCCTTTATATCCAGGTGTAGCAGACTTAATATTTCAGGTGCGATCGCGAAATCTGAAACTAGGATTAGTCAGTGGTGCTATTCGCAAAGAAATCGAATTAGTACTCAATCGCGCTAAACTGGCTGAATATTTTAAAATTATCGTTGCGGGTGATGACATAACCACCAGTAAACCAGAACCCGATGGTTATCTACTGGCAGTGAAACACCTGAATAAAGAATATCCTGACTTGAATCTTCAACCACACGAGTGTCTAGCAATTGAAGATACTCCAGCTGGTATAGCAGCAGCGAAGCGATCGCAAATGCAGGTTGTTGGTGTCGCAAATACTTACCCATTTCACATGCTCCAGCGTTGCTGTAACTGGACTGTTGATTATCTCAGTGATTTGGAACTCGAACGGGTGCAAAAGGTTTATTCTCAAAAACAGCCTCAACCATCGGCAACTGAATGCTAAAATAGTCAATGGTGATGGTGAAAGAGTATTGTTCTGAAGAGTGATATTTCTCATAACTCAGGACTCAGCACGGGCTAAACGCCCCGCTAACATAACTCAGCACTGATTAAGGGGAATTAGCTCAGTTGGTAGAGTGCTGCGATCGCACCGCAGAGGCCATCGGTTCGAATCCGTTATTCTCCATTTGTACTGTTCTAACCGTTCGTTCAGATTTACCAAGCTTTTTGGCTGCTTCCTCCAATCTTTCACCGTAAGTTAGGCGATCGCAGGGTTTACGTAGATTGCGAATTATCTCTAGCTTGAGTCTTTGTTCACCTGAGAGTCTGAGTTCTGAGTCCTCTAAAAATCTCTGATCTAAAAACTCAACAGATTTGTCTTCTTCTACAGAGTTATCATTCTCACTCAATGGCTCAACTTCCATTAAAAAGTCGAGTGTGTCTGTATACTCGTCATCCGATAGGAAGCTGTCTTCATCTTCTAGTTCAAACTGGTCATCTACATCTAAAGGATTCATAGATGTGATTTTTCATTGATTATTTGGGTACATTTATACTACTATGAAACTGCGAAGAATTGACATTTAATTCATCGCTAAATTAAGAATTGTCATCTAATTAGTCGTAAAACCTAAAAAAAGACGCTTAATTTGTCGCCAAAGCCTGAATTAGTTTTTTACGGGTTGAATTCCTGAAAGTCCTGATATATAGGGATTCGTAGTTAATTAAATCTTTTGACAAATAATTTGTCGCTGTGGTCAAATAATTTGTCGCTCTACACTTGACATCCCGGTAGGTCGAATTTTGGAAAAATACTCTCCCTAATGCTTATTGCTAACTTAAGTAATCTTACAGTGGGGCAGTAACAAACAGGAAAGCTATAAAAGCAACAAAGCTTTGGAGTCACGAGTAAATGACAAGTCAAGAATCGCCAGATTCTCACCAAGAAATTCTGTTGAAAAGGTATCAAGTGCAACAGGAACTAGGCAAAAAAGCCGGACGGCGATCGCTGCTAACTCGTGACTTACAAACTCTAGAATTAGTAGTAGTCAAAATACTGTCTTTTGGTAATGAGTTTGAATGGAACGACCTCAAATTATTTGAGCGGGAAGCTGAAACTCTCAAAGCACTTTCCCACCCAGCCATTCCCCGCTACCTTAACTACTTTGAGCTAGATTCACCCAACAGCAGAGGATTTGCACTCGTACAAAGTTATATCCCAGCCCAATCTCTAGAAGCACAACTCAAAGCTGGGCGTAGTTTCAGTGAAGAAGAAGTTAAGGAACTAGCAAAAGCAATTCTAGAAATTCTCAAATATCTGCATGGTCGTCAACCGCCCGTAATTCATCGTGATATCAAACCAAGCAATATTCTATTAACAAATCGCTCTGGTAATAGTGTGGGTGAAGTGTACTTGGTAGATTTTGGTTCAGTGCAAACCATCGCCAGAAGAAGCAGCACTATGACAGTTGTGGGAAGTTACGGCTATATGCCACCAGAACAATTTAATGGTAGAGCTATTCCAGTTTCAGACCTTTACAGTTTGGGCGCAACTTTAATTTATTTAGTGACAGGTCAACATCCAGGCGATTTACCGCAAACAGACCTACGAATAGAATTTGAACAAATTGCTAATATTAGCCTTAGTTTTAGCAGTTGGCTAAGGCAGATGACAGAACCTATTGCGAGTCAACGTTTGACCTCTGCTGAAGACGCTTTACAAGCTTTAGAACAACCTGTAAATACAACTCAGACTCAGACAAGGGCGACTAATTCAACGATGGGCAAACCTCCTGGTAGTAAAGTAGTTTTGAAGAAAAGTGCTGATTTTATAGAAGTTATTGTTCCACCAATCGGCTCATTATCAAATTTGACTAGAATTTATATATGGTCTTCAATCCTTATACTGCCTTTTCTATTTATTTTGCTTTCTATAATACTTAGAGGTTACGGATCACATTCTTACATAATTTTTCCAAAATTAATAATATTAATAATAATGTTGTTATTTTTAGTTTGCCTTTTAGCTAACAATATTTTGCATATTTTGATAGATTTTTTTGGGGAAATGCGATTGCACATCAGTAGACAACAGATTTCACGAATATTTAATCTTTTTGGGATTGAGCGTCATAGTCCACTTTCTAGCCCAATGCAAAACATAAGTCAACTGGAACGCACAAAAGATATTGCTAATAGACCTTACCTAATAATCTGGGCAGGAAGCAGAAAGTATGAAATTTTTACCAATTATGCTAATAGTTTTCCTGTGACTCTGCCAGAACTTGACTGGCTAACTCATGAACTTAGCAATTGGCTAGGCTTACCAATTACTAGAGAGTAAACTACAAACTAAATTCTGCTGTGCCGTCCTCATCAACTTCTGCATCCTTACTCATAGCAGTAGGTTTAAATTTAGAGCCATGAATTAATTCACCAAACGCAATTCCTGGATTTTGGTGAAGAATATTCAGCACACTCATAAAATCTCGCACAATTTCCCCTGGTGTCAGTAATGCTTCTGCACCCAAGCGATTAATAATTTCTTGTACAAACTCCTTCAACTCACTATTTTTCAAAGTCTGTTCATAGCCAAAATTGAGTGCATGAATCTCAGCTAAACGTTGCAGAAGCGTCAATATTTCTGCTTCACTCAACGGATTCAACCGAATCACTGGCCCTAAATGTTCCTGAACATTAGCTTGGGCAACAAAACGGCTTTCTTTTGTACGTCTTTGCCAAGCTTGGTCTGCAAAAAGTCCGCGTTTGGGGTCTTCTAAAAATTTAGTTGTTCCACCAACGACAATGCCAAGATGTTCTGCTTTACACTGCATAGTATCGTTAAACATTGCGAGGAGTCGATTATAATTCTTTTCCCGCGTGACTGTAGTAGATATTTGATATAAATGTACAGCTTCATCAACTAAAATTAACAGTCCTTTATAACCAATTTCAGCTACAAATTTCGCAAACAGTTTTATATAGTCATACCAACTATCATCATCAATAATAACGCGCACTCCTAAAGCTGCTTTCGCCTCAACTTTAGTAGTAAATTCTCCCCGCAACCAGCGCATTGCCGCATTTTTTAAATTATCATCATCCATTCGGTAGCCACGCCAATAAGCGATAATCACGCTACCAAAATCAAAACCGTGAACTAAGTCTTCAATATACTGAACTACTTCCCTAATTTTCGATTCAACTTGGTCATCAAAACCATCGTCATTGGGACGCATTTCAGTTTCTTTAACCACTTCTTGTTGAATTTTATTAATCCATCCTTCTAAAATTGAGACTAAAGCACCACCCTCAGGACGAGTTTTTGTAGCTAGATGGCTCATTAATTCTCGATAGGTAGCGACACCTTCATTGTTGCTTCCAGCTAATCGGCGTTCCGGGGATAAATCAGCATCAGCTACTACAAAACCTTGTTCCATAGCGCGGTTACGAATTAGTTGCAGTATAAAACTTTTCCCTGAACCATAATTACCAATTATAAAGCGAAATGCTGCTACACCTTCTGCAATATCATCGAGATTTTGTAATAGGCTTTTTAGTTCTTTTTCTCGGCCTACTGCGATATATTCAACTCCTACTCTTGGTACTACCCCCGCACCAAGGGAATTGATTAAAGCAGTGGAGATTTTTTTCGAGATTTTGAGCTTTGCCATGTATTACACTTCACTTTATTCTAAACACAGAAGCACGCAGTAAAAATGTCCCTAGACCTAGCGAATAGAATTCGCGGCTATACAGACAAAACCCACAAAAGTGGGTTTCAAATTTTTCAGAATCCGCGCAGCCGCGATTTCTAATGGCCAGGTATATTTGCAAAGGTGAGATATTCGCGTAGGTTATGGTACATATTCACATTACTACTAAATCTTACGACGGCAATAATAATTTAATTTTAATTTGACGAAGCATGTCTAGCCATAAGGTCTTCATACGTTGCAATCATTTTCCTGATATGGGTTATATGCTCCTGATAAAATTTGGGATTTTCCGAATCTGTATTAATTATTAATTCACCAATAGTATCATTTGCCCGTTCATTTATAGAATCGATTAATAGATTCGGCATAGTGATATTTGCTTCGGCAATTTTTTTAATAGCACCATTGGGATTATCTTGTTCAACTATAGCTTTTAAGACTTGTAACTCATGTTCTCGGAGATTTTCTAGAAAATTAGTCCATTCTTCGGGTATATTCTCCGATGTCTCAGCATCCGAAGTTTTAATGACGGCTGAAGTTTCAATTATTTCAGAAAAAGGAAACAATTCAATATCATCATCATCTTCTTCTGGAGAATTTTCTGTAAAAGGCTCTGAATTAAATGTTTCTACTTGTTGTAGTAATTCCCATACTTGATTTTGCAATGAGTCTCGTTCTTCTTGCAATAACGAAATTTGCCCTTGCAACTGCTGTAATTCAGCTTTTTGTTCTGCTATTTGGGTTTGTGAATAATTCAGGATAGCTTGGATATTTTCTCTTTCAGTTTTTGTTGCTACAAGCAATTGATTTTTTTGGGTTGTCTCAACTTCTAGCTCTTGAATTGCAATTCGCAATTCATATAGTTTTTCTTCTAATTGGGGTTTGAGTCTGCCTAAAAGAGTTAAATTGCTTTCAACTTCTTGTTTCTCCTGCTGGAGTTCAGAAATTTGACTTTGCAACTGAGTGATTTCAGCACGAGATACATTACAATTAGATTCTAGACGACGCTTCTCTGCTGTGAGGATAGAAAAAGCGTTGTTCAATTCGGTTTGATTTTCCTGCAAGTTATCAATTTCAGTTTGCAGATTATTGATTTCACTTTCCAGCTGCTTTTTTTGTCCGGCAAATGTTCTTAACTCTCGATGTAGACTATCTCTTTGACTACGGCTTTCTGTAACTTGATTTTGCAGATGTTGTGATTCGGCATATAATAAATTATGATGTTCTTCGATTTGATTTATTTCTCTGACAACACGAGCTTTTAATCCCTCCATATCTTTAATTCGCCTGCGGAGAGAACCTAAAACAAACATTTCATAATTTCTGCGTCGCTTATCTACGAATACTGCTGCTGCATAGATAGTTGCGGCAGTAATTACACTGGTGAGAAAGGCTTTATTAAAATCCCAGCTTGGGACAAGGCTAAGTCCAAAACTCACACTAAAGGCAACTATCACTAGTATAAATCGATTGCTGATCATTACTGATTGCATATTGCTGGGTTTTAGCGTAGTTAAATTATCAGAATAAGTAGTTCTTAAGGTCATTACCCCTCTCATAGTCATTCTTAAATATCTAGTTTGAGTTACTGGTGCATAACCATAACATTGTTCTGTAAATAACCAAGAAG
The DNA here is from genome assembly GCF_036916985.1 of Nostoc sp. GTDB lineage: Bacteria > Cyanobacteriota > Cyanobacteriia > Cyanobacteriales > Nostocaceae > Nostoc. Next base: position 43,599 of record NZ_JBALFD010000013.1, on the reverse strand, counting down.
TGCAACGATCAATGAGTTAATTTTAATGTTAGATGTTGAGTGTATTGTTATTTGCATGAAAAAGTGTTAAATCTGCTTTGAGAAAATCAACAAACTGCCGTGCTGTACGTCCAGAACGACCATTATGGCGAGTTGCCCATTGTAATGCTTGAAATTCCAAATCTTCTTGGGTAATATTAATTTCAGCTTGGGCGGCTAGATGTTGTACAATTTTCAAATAAGTTTTTTGATTGGCTGGTTCAAAGGTCAAGGTTAAACCAAAGCGATCGCTAAACGAAAGCTTCTCCTGCATCGTATCCCAAGCATGGATTTCCTCGTTATCCTTAGGTGCAGGTCTATCCACAAAAAACTCCCGAATCAGGTGGCGGCGATTGGAAGTAGCGTATACCACTACATTTTGAGGCCGCGCGGTTAAATTACCTTCTAAAACTACCTTGAGAGCTTTAAAAGCTTCATCATCTTCTTCAAAGGAAAGGTCATCGACAAAGATAATAAATTTTTGTGACACACCTCGTAAATGTTCGGCAATTTCTGGTAAGTCTTTTAAATCAGATTTTGCTACTTCCAACAAGCGGAGGCTGCGATTGCTATATTCATTCAACAAAGATTTCACCAAAGAAGATTTGCCAGAACCTCGACTACCGTAAAGTAATACATGCAGCGCCATCTCTCCTGATAATAAAAACTCTGTATTTTTGAGCAAAGTATCCCTTTGAGACTCGTAACCGACAAGGGCACTCAGCTTAATTGGGTCAGAATACCGAATACCGATAAACTGACCAGCTTGCCAGCGTAAAGCCCGATATTCTGCAAATAAACCAGAGCCACATTGCCGATAATAAGCTGCTAACTCTTCTACAGCATCACCCCAATTATCTAACTCTTGTAGATATGTAGCGAACTTTGTCTCTACTCCTACCAATTCTTGCTCTTTATACCACACTACCGGTGAAATCGGCGTATGAGCAACGCCTTGTACCCACTCGCTTAAAGAAGCGCTGCTACATTCATAGAGACTTTGCAATACTTGTAAATCATGGTGAACTGCTGCTACTAAAGCTGGGGGCAAATCTTTAAATTCTCGCTGTTGGGCCAACCTTGTAAAAGGATTCTCAGAGAAGAGAAGTTGAGTAATTAAATAATCTTCCCAGTTTTGATTTCTAGCAGCCAAAGCGTGGAAGTAACTGCCGTAGGCTTGGAGACAACCCCTTGCATCGGCTTCAGTGTAACGTATAGCTTGCAACAGTTCCAGAAATGCTATCCCCACTTCGCTTTGGAGAACAGACTGGTACAGTAAAAGTGAGGCTGCTTGGCGCTGGAGATGTTGAACCTTTGTATATGAGGAAGTACTTGCCATTGGCATCGCTTGATTATTCATCAATCAATTGTGTGGTATAGCTAAATAGCTATGGTAAATTGTCTGCTGACCCTGGTAATAAAGTCAAAGTCTATAGATGTTTTAACAATGAATTTAGGTATAGTTGCTGCTTTTGCCTACGGCATTTTAGCGATTGTTGGTGGCATTATTGGCTACATTCAGGCTACAAGTATAGTTTCACTCCTAAGTGGTAGTATTAGTGGTTTATTACTAATAATTGCGGCTTTTTTTCAACTCCAAGGGCATACCTGGGGTTCGATTTTAGCAGTATTAGTTACTGCTATTTTAGTAGTCTTCTTTGCATTTCGATTGGCAAAAACACGCAAGTTTATGCCTGCGGGATTAATGACGATTTTGGGTATGCTGGCATTGGCGGTGATGGTGAATCAAATGGTGGCTCTAAGGTAATATCAGTCTTCAGCAATTCTAAATTCAAAATTTGACAGGGTGCAGAAATAATTTGAGACTGAGAGCAGGCAAATTCAAGTCAGGGTGATGTTTGGATTAAGAATGCTAAGTTTTGTGAGCCTACTGGGATTTTTGCAGGGAGTTATTGAGACAATCAAAGACCCAAGGCAACCGGGCAATGCAATTAAATACACAGTCAAAGATGCAATCTAAGGTAGAGGTGTTGTTACTTGTTTTCATAATCTAAACCTTAATGCAGTATGGTAATTGCGATCGCTATTAACCCGATGCACATGTACTATTATCGCCTGAATCTTTAAGCAACACTTCTGTCTACCGTTATTCGACAAGCGATCTGCCGGAGGCTTTACGCTATCGCCCAGACAGCAGATACAATATGTTAGTTAATAGGGCAGCATCTTTCACCGCATCCCTATTGTGTAAGAGGTCAAGATGGTACAGACTCCCACCAGCCCAGAAACCGAAACTCTATCGATTGAGATACCAAAGACAATTGGGTTGTACGTCACTCAAGAACAATTTGCAACCTTAGCAGCAGCCAACCGAGATTTGAGACTGGAAAGAACTGCACAAGGAGAGTTAATTGTGAATCCACCAACAGGCTGGGAAACTGGAGAACGCAACCGCAGCCTCACTGGGCAACTTGATCGCTGGTACGAAGAAAATGAAGATTTGGGTAAAGCCTTTGACTCTTCTACTGCCTTCATTTTACCCAATGGTGCAACTCGCTCTCCCGATGCCTCTTGGGTCAGCCGAGAACGTTGGCAAGTATTGACTCCCGAACAAAAAGGAGCCTTTGCTAATATCTGTCCCGATTTTGTCGTTGAGTTACGCTCTAGCTCAGATCGGCTTGCTCCCCTACAAACTAAGATGAGAGAGTATATCGATAATGGCGCTCGGCTAGGCTGGTTAATCAATCCGCAACAGCGACAGGTGGAAATTTATCGACCAGAATTAGCCGTGGAAGTGTTAGAGAATCCGTCCCAGTTGTCCGGTGAAGCGGTGTTACCGGGTTTTGTACTGAATTTGCGTCGGTTGTGGGATTGAAAAATGCTTATGAGGCGATCGCTTGACAGTAAATTCAGATTTTTGTCGCTCTTAAGTAAAATATTATCAATGTATTGTAAATAGGACTTACGCATTGACAGAAAAGCCAAAATAACAGATATAGTTTTCAAGGCTTCTAGCTAGATTTTTCAATTATCTTTTTGCGATCGCAACCAACAAAGGGTAATGTGCAAAAGTCTGAAACAACGTATTTACGTTGACACACAAGATAGTTATTTTGTACAGTGCGTAAGTCCTATAACAGTCCAAACATTACTGAATTTATTTATGGTGGGTTGAAAGGTAAGGCAGAGGTCTGCTATTAAAAAATGCCACATACATATAGTAGTGACATTTAATTTGTTAACATTGACACCAATTTGTTTGAATTGACATCAATCTGTTAACAGTGACAAATAATTAGTTAATGTACACCTTGAAGGCGGCACCCGGATTTGAACCGGGGGTGGAGGTTTTGCAGACCTCAAAAAACAACGTTTTTATAAGCTTCACAAGTAATTTGATAAATTTTTACCCCAGTTTTACCCCAAAACAGTACTTGTCCACAAATCTACACAATACAAAAATTCTCTATATATACCACTAAATCTTCACCTGGATGAAAAATATTGTGACGCTTGAAATGAACTTGATCGGACCCACCTAAAGATTGAAGTTGGTAATTTGGTAACAAATTCCCGTAGATTCTTTAGCTGAGGAAGCTTCTAGAGTGGTAACAAACTTGTTAACTATTCGGTAACAGTCTTTTCTGCAACTTACTGCACCCTTTGATATCAGGTAATTTGAGCGGATAAATATCGACGGTAACAAAATACTTCTCATTCCCAAATAATTGATGAGCATTGTTACCGTCCTCAGATTTCCTTACACTAAGGCATTCAAGCCTTATATTCCTGTTTGTTCCCAGCCTGTTAACACTTTGTTACCAGCTTCAAAACTATTGCACAAAGCAGTTAAAGTACATTGTTACCAGTTTTACCAGAGTCATCTTTGATTCGGATTTGGTAAGCTCTACCAGACTGTTGATTATCACTTGCATGACCTAAATCAACCACCTGTTTCATGAATGCTCTAGCTGCATCAGCACTTAGTTTCTCGCGGCTTGATGACCAGTGAGTAACTTTCCTTGCCGTAATCCAACCTGTCCTTCTAAACCGTTCTACAAATCGGGTAATTTTTGATGAATCTGGATGAATTGTTATACCAGAGTCAGCATAAATAAGCCGAGCTTGACCAATCAACCACTTTGTAAATGCGATCGCTACCTCCAATATCTCACTTTGTACGATAGTTTCCGGTATGCGCTCATCAACAATCGCATTCACACAATGGACAATGAGAGCAATTCTAGCTGCTCTCTCTTTTGCTTTTGGATAAATGGCTCTCAATGCGGAATTTGGTTCAGTAACTTTCTGCTTTTCACACCAACAATGCCATTCCTTCCAAACTTGTTGCCCACTTAGATTCAGTTGGTAAGTCTTAGACGGCAAGTTTTCTAAGTCCTTGTAAAGTTTTTTAAGCAATACTGGGAGGTTATGGATTGTTTTAGCACTTGGTGGTGGCATTTCGGTTAATGGTAGCTGAATCCACAGATATCTAGACCAAAACCCGTCGTCTTCTTCCAAGTTACTCATCTGCCTTCGCAAAACACAGGGCTGAATTGTTCCTACTACACTTACAGATGTACGAGATATCGATACTCTAGGTCTAGTTTTGCGGTTAATTTTGATAGGTTTACCGTCATAAGCAGAGAGCCATTTCTGGCGATCATTACCTCGACCTTGAGGGCGGTACTGATTAAATCCAGCAAATAATCCTGCCAATTCATCGATCGCAACAATAACTCCTCGATTTGGTTGCTTGCTAAGGCAATCAGCGATCGCCTCTAAAGTTGCATCTTGAAGGTAATATTCCCGTGGAACTGGTTCAGTGGGCATATCCCTCTTCTCATCTTTCGAGAGTTTGTGCCATTCGGCTAACTCTTTTTTATACTGTGCTAAATTACACTGATAAGTGTTTTCAGCATCTGCCTGCAACTCTTCAAGCGGATTCAGTATGCTATTCAAAATTGGTGATTTTGTAGCTCCTGTCTCACCAACCAAACCCATCCACAGAATTGGGGCTGGGCGGAAGTTTGTAGCAGCATCAATTTCGATACAGGTATTAACTCCTAATAAAGAAGCTGCAACAGGTAAAAAAACCCCAATAAAAGTTTCGAGCGGAACATTGAAACGTTTAGCGAGGGATGTTAATGGAATCGTCAGGTGCGAAGAAAGTAATAATTGAACTGGCGCTACTTTTTCAGTAAGTTCAAGGAGGCTTTGAACCTCTTGAGCTAGCTCCTCCGTATCTTCTGATTGTTCAGGGCATGGTGATAAAGACTGTTGATCATCCTTGCTCTCACTTCGATTATTACCAAATGGAGATTGCCAGCCATTCCGTTTAGCTAATAATCCTAATGTGCCTAGCCCAATACCCTTAGCAGACTTGAAAGATTTCCAATGCTTTGCACAAGCATTTACCTCATAGTTCGTAGCACCTCGACTCCAGTTATCCCACTCAGGTAACAATTCTTGGCTAGCAGAGTGTAGAGCCATTCCAACCTTAAGCCAAGTATCGTAGTCTTCTGTTGGAGGAATGGTACTGAGGTAAGACAAAGCCCAATCCTTGTCATTCCATCTTTGTAAACTATTTAATGGCCTGGATTCCAATTGAGTCAGTTGATGCGGAGGTTTATTCGCCAGCATTTGCTCAATTATCCATAGAGGAACTTCTGCGATGTCACATTCCGCAGGAGACTGACCTGGAAACCATTGATAAGCTCCTGTAACAGGGTGGTATCCAAGAACAACAGATTGGCAACCATCCCAACGAAGCTCAAGTTGTTCGGGTTTCCCATCTTCTCCGTTGGTGTCTGTTTTGATTTTTTTGGTAGCGAGCGCTCCCCAATACTTTTCTGGTACTCGATAAATAGCCTGATAGCGTCCTTCTCTACCTGATGTTAGAGTAACTGTTTTAGGTAGTGCCTTTTCAAGAGATTGTTCTGAAAGTGTCTGAATTAGTCCATCACAACTTGCCCCATCATGGTCAATAAACAGTAACCCGCTTGATGGAGTTCCGCAAAGAACGCCAACTGCACCCCACCTGGAAACAGGTGGATTAATGATTTTGCCATCATGTGTTTTTACTGTTAAGCGTTTGAAGTCACCAGTCTCGACTGCTACTTCAAAGTCATGTAGTTCTAAAGGAGTATTTTGCCAATTATTTCCCAATGGAGCTTTATTATGACCCACCGGAATCAGTGCCCAATCTTTAGGTATTAATTTCAAATACTGAAGAAGTTGCTGAGGCGTTATTGTGCTAATTCTGTTAGAATCTTGAGCAGAAGAATTTTTTTTACTTTGGCGATCGCTGTTAGTAGTGATCGCTTCTTTATGGATTTGATCCATTGTCAAGTTCTCTGTTGTAACTGGTATGAGGAGAGTTAATCAAATAGTATTGAAACTTCCTTTGAAGAGCAGTGTGTTGGTTAGTGAGTATAAAAAATCAACTTTTACTTTTTCGAGTTTTTTGTCCTTCTAAATTTGCCAGATAGCGTGCAATTGTTTCCTTGTGTGCATCTGGGTTATGCTTATTAGCAAGCCAGTTGAGGCAAATCTCCAAGTTGTACCGAATTGTTCTGGAATTCTCTCGAACATAATGAATTCCTTCAATCCATTCGCCACGTTGTCGTATTGCTTTTAGGGTATGTGAACTATACCCAATGTGTTGTGCTAGAAAATGTTTGTTGCAGAATGTGAAATTCATAATACATCCTTATTTTTTGCGGGCATATTGAACTGTTATGAGGAGTAGTGCATTTGCAATTGCTTCCAACACTCTTGCCAAAGTAATTTCTAGATGGAGAATTTTTTGAAATCCTATAAAATATTATAGATGCCTCATAACAAGAGGCTTTCACTAAACTAAGTGAAAGCTTTCCAAGTAGAAATATGGCATTCCTTGAAGCACACTTATCAAAATAACCTCAAAAATCTCCGATCTAAAATAAAATTCAAACTTTATAAGTTTTGTTAAGAAAGTGCAAATATAGTCAAATTTAAGATGAAGTACACTGAACAATAGCAACCATTTGTTTATCAGCAAAATGTGGAACCCATTATCTTTTCAGTCTGAACACTTGTCTGATGTTGAACTTCAAACTTTAGTAAAGCAGTATTTTAAAGTACCTAAAGCTTTACAAGAACTCCCACTAATCCTTATTCCAAAACACTTGTTACCTCTTTCCGTTGAGATGAAGCAGCAGCATCCATTCATCCACCAGGCAATACAAGAATGGCTTGATATTGCTAGGAGAGACGATGAGTTTTTGCGAATTGAGCGTCGCTTAATTCCGCATATCCCTGTATATATAGCGAATACATCTAAAGGGCAACAGTTTTTCAAAATTGCTAAGGCAATTGGTGACATTCCTTTGACTGCATCGGTTGTGCCTAAGAATCAAAACCAAGGCTATTGGTTAAAAACGCTACATTACTTCTGGCAAGCAAGAGGAGTAGTTATGGCGCAGCAACTACTTGGACTAATACAAAACCCTTTGGAAGAAGGAGGTGTTTTTATCCATCACTTCCCAGACACCACCATCAATAACCTTAAATTGACTAAAGAGATAGATATCGCTTGCTTCCGAATTTTAGTCAGAGGTCAGCGAATAATCAAACAATGGGCACAAAAGAATGAAATAAACTACGCGTTTAGTAATCCTTTAGAACTTTTTATTGAGATCCTTAAACAAAATTTTTTGGTCGCATGGTATTTGCGTCCATGCAACCAAAATTGGACATGGATTACAAGAAAAAAACAACGAGAAAATATCGCAGATCGTGCTTATATGCTTAAAAAATTAATTTGGCAAGAATCACCTTTTGATAATTATTATTACTGTAAAAAGAAGCAACAGTACCTTGATTATTTGCAAGGTGCAGGTTGGGATGGTTACTGGATATTGGCAATGAGAGGGCAAATTAATGCTCGGTACAACAAGCACTTAGAACTCTATTTAGGAGACTACCTCAGTGCTTTCATTCAAGGGAAGGAACTTTTTGTAGATGAATTCGATTGGCGAAGTGGACAACCCTACAAAAAACGAGAAAAGAACGGGAAGATCACAAACAGACCTCAGCAGATTCAAGGAATTGTCGATTTGTGTGGATACATCCTGTGGTCTTGGTCTTAATATTTATTAATAAGTTCAAATATGTTCGTATTAATTTGAATTAATTGGTTATTACTTGTAAATAAGATTTCTTGTAAACAAGGATATAGCCTTATGTCTTATTCGCTTTCGTCTAGCCAAATATCTGTTAAATTGCTGGGTTACTACTTTTATAACCAAGCAAGTATTGCAAAAACTTATAAATTATATAAGCACATAAAAAAGAAAATTATTTCTAGACTATTTCAAGTAATTACTAAAATTTATTCTAACTTTTTGTGCATATCCCAAGCAAGTAGGATATGCACAAAAAAGCTGGTAGAATTAGCTAATAAACCACCTAATTCTACTATTAATACTGAAGAAGACATGGAACGATTAGATATTGGTTATGCTCGTGTCTCTTCCCGTGAACAAGCAGAGGATACAAATGCTTTAGAACAACAAATAGCTAGAATAAAGGATGCAGGAGCAGAGCACATTCTCACTGATATCGAGAAAGGTAAAAAGGATGATCGTACCCAGTATCAAGAATTGATACGACTTGTTGAAGCGGGAAAAATTAGGACAGTATTTATTACCAGAATTGATCGCATTACTCGCTCTTTACCTACTCTGAGAAAAATCGTTGACATCCTTCAAAAATATGACGTTAACCTAGTGATACTTGACCAAAAAATGGATTTGAGTACTCCACAAGGAAAACTCATGCTTAATATGCTAGGAGTGCTAGCTGAATGGGAAGTTGATTTACTTTCAGAACGGGTTAAGCGAGGTAAAGAACACCAACGAAAACAAGTCTGGGCTAATGGTTCTTGTCCTTTCGGTCTAGTTGTTATTGATCACCAATATTTTTTGGATCTCACCCCTTTTCTGTGTCTACTGACAGATCGGCCTGAAAACTACCGGGATTTTTACAGTAATTCTATGGACGAGGAAGCAATCCAGCATTTGCCGCATCGAACAATAGCTGAAATAGCCAGAGATTGTATTGAGATTTTTCTTGAGGTAAGAGGTATTACTCCTGCGATCAAGAAAATTTTTGAGAAGTATGGTGTTTGTAAAACAAAAGCTAAGTCTAATGGAACAGACAAAGTTCTTCATTGGACTAAACGAGGTTTGTCAGTATGGCTTCAGAATCCAATTTTGGATGGACATACTTGCTATGGTAGGGATGAACGAACTGCTGATGGCAAAAGAAGGCTTAAACCTCGTGAAGAGTGGCAGATAATATACAATACTCATCCTGAACAGCGACTTCTCAGAGATGGAGAAGCTGAAGAAATTCAGCGAATCATTGCAGCAAATACTCAAATGTGCGCTGGGGCATTTGGAACTAAGCACCGTCAAGAAGAATATCGTCCCTATGCTTATCAAATAGGTTTAGTTTACTGTGGTGAGTGTGGTTCTCGGTGTATTCATAAAGGAGTTTACACCGCATCTAAGCAGTATAGGTACTATGCCTGTCGGCATTCTGGGATTGGTTGTAATAATTCCAAAAATGTAAAACAACCTGATATTGAGGAAGCTCTGATTACAGCATTACTGGAGAAATCTCATCATCTTAGTCAGGAGAATAATAAGACAACTGATGTAGTTCCCTTCAAAACTGAGCGTTTGCAAAAGCTAGAAGCACAACTCGCTTTTTTAGAGCAGTTTCCTGGATTTAACCCTGGTGCAGAGGAACTTAAGGCGGAACTACAACGCCAGATTGAAGAGGAAACCAATTTCTTTCAGTCCAAGCACCTTGAAGACAAGACTGTTGAGGAGATTATTCAAGTAGGCAATAACCTGGGAATTTGGCGATCGCTATCTAACAATGAGAAGGTTCAGATATATCGCCGCATAGTACATAGAATTTTTATCCGTGATGGTCAGATAGAATCCATCATTTTTCAAAACACCTCTTCTGTCACAGCGGAGAACCATGATGAATGTGCTTGAACTTCTTCGACTAAAACAGTTAAGGTTTGAAGTTGCTTCCCAACTAGTTTTGCAGGAGTGGCAACCTGAAGACTTGAGTAAACCTAAATGCCCCAAATGCGATCGCAAAGGTTCTGCAACTTCCTACCAGAGTCAGGGAAACCGCGTTTGCTACTGTATTCGGTGCAACTACTACTTCAAAGAAATTCCTCCTGTTCACACTTGTCAATGTACTATTCCTGGTCAGGATAAAGGGTGTCATGGCTGTCCCAACTTTGAGCGATTTATGGAACATATTAGCAAGCAACTTTTAGAACTTGAGCATTTGAATGTTGCACAGCTACAGGGTTTCTTACCTCACAAGGACTAACTATAAAAGAACTGATGGGAGTTGGCAATACAAACAGCGATCGCACTTTGCAGTTATCCTCTAAGATTTCTTCATTCTGCGATTGCACACAACGTACACAAAATAATTTACAAACTAAAAAAATGACTCCTAGCAGGGAGTCATCAATCGTTGACTTGCACGAAGTAACAGTGCCTATTGCACCACAATAGGTCTATTCAAAATGCTCATGACTTCACCAGGATTAGGACTGGGTAGTAAAGGACTCCAATCCCCAACATCTGCATAGCCAATAACCTGCAAGTAGTGGATTGTGATAGTTACAGCTTTAGAAGAACCAATCAACAGATGTTTGAGTGGTTCTTTACCTTGCACAGTCTGAAACTCACTTGGACTATTGACTGCTGCATTTGATTCTTCGACGCTGGATAAAAAGCTTTGAGTAATCATAATTCACCTAACAGAGGTGGGAATAGCTATGACACACAATAAAGCTCATGTTGTTACCATGACAATTAAATAATGCACTAGTGACAACTAATTATTACAGTTCGTGTCTTGTTTGCGCCGTCGTTTTCTTGCCCATATCTCTCTGAGGTGGGCAGGTTCATTTTCAAATTGAATCCACAGAGCATGAATTTCCGCTAGTCGGCGTTTGTCAGATTCTGAGGGTTCCCGACGATGCTCACCTTGGGAAAACCAATGCGCTACTGTGCTTTTAGAACGACCACACAATTCGGCAAGTTCTTCGTAGTTGACAGCCCAATGCTTTAGGAACTCTTCAGGCTCCATTTTGATAGCAACCTTAGCTTTGTAAACCTCAAACAGTTCCCAGTGTCTGCGAGTGGGTGTTTTGGCTGCAATCATAGCGACAACTTTAATAATGCACAGGTGACAACATATAGAGCTATCATACCGGGAATAAGCGATCGCAAATTCTATTCCCTAAAACTGGGCGATGTATTGAAATTGTTGTAAAAACTGGCAATATCCCCTGAAAATGCTTCATATTTAGTTGATAATACAGAAACTGCGATCGCAGATCGTACTCTAACATTTCTCCTTGCTGTGATCGCACAGAACATATTCTGCCTAAAATCAAAAAAGGCGATCGCCCATTTTCTGTCTAAGGTGCCATCATCTCGCTGGTTTCTGCTCAACTTGGTAGCTCACCGAGTGGTAGGTAACAGACAAACCATCCGTAAAAATTTAGAATAAAGTACCTTTTGTCAATCAGCTAAAATACTCAAAATAGTCTTAATAAGTATGACAAATGATTCTCGCACGCGCACAATTACTGCGATCGCCTGGTGTCTTGCCTGGGGCGAAAAGCACAATCTCAATCAGGATGAACTCAGTGCGTTGCATCAAATGCGACAAGCATTGCAAAAAGGGCAGGTTGTGCCGGAAAGTATAAAATCTGTTGTTACACAAGCACAACGACTCTATGGTATTCCTAAAGACTACACCCCCAAGACACTCAAAGACTTAGAGAAAGATTATCAAGACCTTTGGAACGAGAATACGCGCATTGGGCTGGTATACGGTGGAGCTACCAAAATCAAACAATACGTATTTGAAGCGGCGAAATTAAATGATATTCGTGGTGCTTCGGCGCTACTTGACCGGATTAATCTCGATGATCTTCCCGGCTTTTTTGGAGAGGGGAAGCGATCGCACCGAATGAGAGACTGGCTTGATCGGAACCAATTTGCCGAATTAAGAAAAGCTTTAATTCCCGAACTGATTATCTACTCCACAGGTGGCAGCATTCTTGCTTTCTGCCCTGCGGCATTTGTTCATCAACTCGCCAATGCAATTGAAAAACGCTACACTCACGAAACTCTGACTGCTAACTCCTGTGCTGTTGGTGACACTTTCCGCCTTTTAGAATTCCGCTTTGGGTTACTGCAAACCCCAATTGAAAATACGCTGTGGCTTGAACAATACAAGCAAAAACAGACTAATCCTAATCCCAATCCCAATCCCATCATCCAAGCTTATTTTGACCAATCAAATGAATCTGACCTAGAAGCAAAATTTTGGCAACGCAAGAATTTTAATGAACTTGTGGGAAAACTTGCCAACCAATTTACCCACCGTCGCAACGGGAATGTATCACCAAACGCAGAACGTCAGAGTCGTTCCTACCCACCGATGTTTGAAACTCATCCCTACTTGCAACGGGATGAAACTGACAATCGATCCGCTGTGGCAGAAACGAATTTACCGGGAACGCCTAGTTTTTCTGATGCCTTAGCACGAAAAGTAATCGTCGGGCAGCGCAGCAAACGCGATCGACTACGACAGGGATGGTATAATAAAAACTTTGGATTTCGCCGACTGTTGCAAGACTATGAACTATGGAAACCTGATAATGTCCGCAGTTGGGTAAGTAAGTTTAAGTTATTTCTGAAAAATTCAGGTAGCAAAAAGGAATATTATCAAGCATTAAATCAAACACTAAAGCCTTATAAAGTTACAGAAGCTTTTTCCTTACGTGAAATAGGTAATGTCAGCACACCAAGCGGCTTTGTCGGTTATATTTACGCAGATGGCAACAATATGGGTGGCTATCTCCGTCAGCACATTCGCACACCAGAAAAATACCGCGAGTTTAGTAAACAAGTTTTAGATGCAACGCAGAATTCTGTTTACATTGCCCTGAAAAAACATCTGAAACCTCGCCAACTCAATCATCTCAATGACCCAGATAACGCTTACCGTAATGGTCAGTGGATTTATCCCTTTGAAATTATTACTATTGGTGGCGATGATGTGTTATTAATCGTACCTGCGGATAAAGCCTTAGATATTGCCAAAACCATTGGTGAAGAATTTGAACGAGAAATACTAAAATTACCAGAATCATCAGAATCACCAGGATTTAGGCTTAACACACCCTACGACCCTGAAAAAGTCCACCGCTACCAAGGGGAAACCCCATCTGAGTATACATCGCAATGTGAATTAAGTATGTCCGCAGGTATCCTAATCACTGCTGAAAATACACCCATTTACTACGCAGAATCACTCACCAGCCAACTGCTTAAATCAGCGAAGAAACTCGCTAAAGAACTCAAACGCGACTACAAATATTACGGTGGAACGGTTGACTTTTTAGCATTAAAAGCCGTAACCATGATTGCGTCAAATATCAAAGATTTCCGCGAAGAAGGATTAACAAAAGGTAATCTCAAATTCTACGCTTCACCTTATACCCTTCATGAACTAGGAGGGTTATTGCAGACTGTGGAAGTCCTAAAAAATGCTAAATTTCCCAAATCGCAACTATATCAAATTCGCAGTTTGTTAGAGCGAGGTAAACATACCGCCATCCTCAACTATCGCTACTTCAGAGTACGCTTACAACAAGGACAAACCGAACTCAAGGCTGCGTTTGAGGAGGCTTGGTGTGAGCCAAAAGATGAAAATAATCATGGTAATCTTGCCCCGTGGATGTCCATAAAGCCAAAAGAATCTGATACAGAGGCAGAAAAAACCATCTATGAAACTATTTGGCGCGACTTGGTAGATTTATACCCGTTTCTAGTGGAAGATGACCAAACACCCGCTAACCAAGGAGAACAGCAAGAACAAGAACAAGGAGAAGGAGTAAAGCAATGATTGACCTGAATACACTTCCCCAAAGAGTATCTGAACACTGGGAAATAAATGCAATTATTGATACTGCCTTATGCATTGGTGCAGGTGGCTCATCCGGCTCACTTGCAGATAAACCCATTGTCCGCAACGCCCAAGGACAACTGCTGATTCCTGGTTCTCAAATTAAAGGAAGGCTACGCCACGAATGCGAAAAACTCGCACGGGCGTTAGGCTGGCAAGTTTTTTATGCACCGATAGCAACAGAACTTTGCCCAAATAAAAGCCAAGTGTGGAGTCAATTTCAAGAAATATATCAAATTAGTGGCTATAAAGGCTACCACTGCGTTGTCTCGCAAATCTTTGGCGACCCAATCTTACCATCCCGTATTATTGTAGATGATTTTATCTGTGCAACACCAAAAGACGAACTACCAGAAGTTTTTCGTCCTGGTGTCACTATCAACCGTCGTCGCCGCACTGCTGAAGAAAATAAACTCTATTTATTAGAAACATCCCCTGCGAATGCCCAGTTAGAATTTAAGGGTGATATTTACCTACAGCCTCACGTTCAGTCTCAGAGTCCTGACTTAGCAAAGCCATTAATTTTTGCCGCCTTACGCCGCATCCATGCTTTAGGAGGCAGTAAATCAACAGGTTTGGGATGGTTGCATTGGGAGAATTTACCGACGTTATCCTCTGATGACACAATATGGTCGAGCTTGAATGCCAAGGAGTATCTAGCAAATCATCAAGTTTCAGTTGGTGGTGCAGCATGAAGAGAATTGAACTGACCATCACAGCATTATCACCCTTAGCAATTGGTAGACAAAAACCAGGTGATTCCATCAACGAAGTCGAACAATACATTCCAGGTTCGGTGCTGCGTGGTGCGATCGCTAAACATATCCTACACCGTGCTGGAATGGAACTCGAAAATCTTGCCGCTAATGGCGGTGACTTTACACACTTATTTTTAGAAGATGATCCAGCCATCTTTCAAAATGCCTACCCCGCAGTGGGTAAAGTGGGCAGTAAGCATCAGATAGTAAATAACACTATCAAAGTTTTACCTGCAACTGCCGTCAGTTCCAAAGCCAATCCAGGCTTTTTACCCAAAGGACATGGTGTATTCGATACATTAATTGACTCGTTTTGCGCCGAACAATTTAACCATCCCTATGACCCCAGCAGTTTGAAAGCATTAGAAGACGGGGTAGACCCGCGAGTTGAAGCCTACAATTCATTGTATAGCATACATGACGAGCAGTACTGCACCCATGCTGCTACAAGTCGTTTGTTAACGCGGGTTGGTATCAACCGCTATCGCACTACATCTAATGATGATATTTTATACAGTATTGAAGTTCTCAACGAAGCATTTATCGCTGCAAATGAGAGCAAGAATATTACATGGGATAACTACGTCTATCGCGGTTATATTAACATTCCGAATGACTCCTTAGCCAAAAAAATCACTGCTTTTATCAACGCTAATTCTGAAGTTTTTCGGCTTGGTGGTTCGATATCACGGGGGTTAGGTAGAGTCAAAATTACCGCCAAAGAAATTCCAATTCCTGATGATATTTCTAGTCGCATTGATGTATTCAATCAAGCATTGCACAAACGTTGGCAAAACTGGTCTGATGCATTTGGCAATATACCAAGCCCATCTGTAGGCGATGGCACAACCAACCCAATTGTTAATCGCACTTTCTTTACACTCAACTTGCACTCCGAGGCAATTTTGACTGATAATTGGCAGCATACTACAGTAATTTCACCAGCAATGCTCAAGGAGTTTGCGGTTTCACCAGCAATGCTCAAGGAGTTTGCGGTTGTGGAAGACTCTAGCTTACAACTCCACACTGCTTACAGTAGTTACAGTTACCGTTCAGGTTGGAATAGCGCTTGGGGTTTGATGAAAGATGTTGAACTTGTAACTAATAAAGGTTCGGTTTATTTATTTAGCACTCAAAATCGGCAAATATGGGAGAATGCACTCTCAACTTTAGAATTGCGAGGTGTAGGCGATCGCACCTGTGAGGGGTTTGGACAAGTGGAGGTTTGCAATGAGTTTCATCAAATATTTCGTGAGGATGCAGTATGACAAATTTGACTGAACAGCAACAAAAATTTGAGAAGCAAAGAGAAATACAACATAAAGAACTCAAAATTCAAAAAGAAATTCGTCAAATAGAAGATGATTTAGTTATAGCTATTGAGGAAATTTTAAAGGACAAAGATTCATGTAAGAACTTAGAAGAATCACAATATCGAAATTTAATGCACGTTGCTGATACAACTGATAGCACAGAAGTTATTAAGAATTTTTTACGCTATCAATTAGGGCGAGATAAAAAATGGGGGCAAGGAGAAAACTCACTGGCTCAAAAAATTATTAATGATATTGATAAGCTTCTCCCACAAAAAGCTGAGGAAATAGTTAATAAAGTAAAATATACCGAAAAATTAAAATATGTAAAATTGGAATTAACTCGGCGTTATCTCGGTTATGGCTCACGTCGTCTTAAATATCTTAAGAATGAAAATAAGTGACAAAGAAAAATAGTGTAGATATTTCACAAAAAAATATTCTGAGTTATGTTTGAAATCTTTAAAAATCGTCTAGAAATTATTGGTATTCTCGAAACTGTTACAGCCTTAAGAATCAGTGCCGGACGTTCATCTGAACCAATTGGCTCGGATTTACCAGTTATCAAAGATGCTTTAGGTAGACCCCTAATACCAGGTTCGAGTTTCAAAGGTGCATTACGCTCTCGTCTTGAAAGTTTTTTGCGCGGAATTCACCTTAATTTTGCTGCTAATCCAGCCCAACAATCGGAATGGTCAATTCCTCCAGATATGATGTCTGAATTTAAAGAGCAAATTAAAAATTTAAACCCACAAGAAAAAGAAGATCAATTACACAAATTTATTATTAACAACACTGATTTAGTTTCTTCATTATTTGGTTCTCCCTGGCTGGCAAGCAAATTCCAAATTCGTGATTTAACAGTAAGCGAACCTGAAGAAAACTGGTTTGATCAATATCAAGAACGCGATGGTGTTGCCATTGATAGAGATACTGAAACTGCTGGTGATGGCAAACTTTATGATTTTCAAGTTGTACCAGCCGGGACTCCATTCATATTTCATGCAGTGATTGAAAATGCTGAAGAATGGGAATTAGGTATGTTGATGATTGGGTTGCATCAATTTCAAACTCAACAAATTCCCCTTGGTGGCGGACGTTCTCGTGGATTAGGAGTTGTCAAGCTCATAATTGAGAAGATGAACTGGGTCGATGTCCGAGATGAAAATTACAAACAAGATAAAAATTACAAACCGCAAACAGACCCAGAGAAGGTAACAAATTACCTCAAAGCTTTGATTGATAGTAACTCCAATCCAGCTTCTCCCTATATTGATGCCCAACCTTTAAAAAAAGCTTGGGCGGACACTTTTATCAATCACCTTTCTAGCGAACTGCATAAACGCACCAATACCACAGCAACTTCTTCCCATCAAAATCATGCATAAGCGATTTGTTAACCACTGCACAATTGACCTGACAATTATTCCAGATGGCCCTATTTTGATTAAATCTGGCCGGGAAGGTGCAGACCCTACCAAACCCCAGATGGAATTTGTTGAAACTTACCATGCTGGCGGACGCACAATTTATCTTCCTGGTAGTTCGCTTAAAGGTGCTATCCGCGCCCACGCAGAACGTATTGTGAGAACGGTAGGTCATCCTGAATATGAAAAACCGTCTAACCCGAAACTTATTTGGGCGAACAATCCGTTGGATACTGATAAATACGATTATTTATATGAAAATCCTCAAGCTGAACAAGGAGTAAAAAAGAAATTACCCGCACCGAGAATATACAAAGAATCATCCTTCACCGATCAGATATTTGGCAATATTGCGATCGCTAGCCGTCTGCGTATTGAAGATGCCTATCCTGATACTTCAGTAGCACTCAAAATCGAAGAACGTAATGGTGTGGCGATCGACAGGGTATTTGGTTCAGTAGCACACGGGCCTTTTGATTATCAAGTTTGCACCAGTGGCGCGTTTAAGACCAAAATCCACCTGAAAAACTTTTCTTTAGCGCAGTTAGGATTAATTGCATTGGTGTTGCGTGACTTAGATGCAGGTTGGTTTGGGATTGGGTTTGCTAAATCACGGGGTTTAGGCATAGTCCGCTTAGAGTACAACAGCGCTGTTGTTCAATACCCAGGTTGCATATTGCGCGACAAGCAAGTTTACCCATTTGGCAGTTCAACGCCGTGGGATAAGATTTATCTTTTAGGGGCTGGGGAGTTTTTACGAGGTGATAACGCCAATCCTTATAATTTCCCAACTAGCGACCAAGAAAAACAGGAAGTAAAAGATATTTCGCTAACATCAATGGATTTTAACTTTGGCGTACAACTGCGTTGGGAAGGTGATGGTAAAAATGGTGTCCCAGATTTATTTACCAAAGCTGTTGCTGCTTGGAGTAAGTTGCTGCAAACAGGAGGTGCGGTATGTGCTTCGTAGGGGTAAATCAGCAACTGCTATCTGCGGAAGAATTAATTAAACTACTTGAAAAACTCTCGACTCCACCCAGTTATTACTTTTTACGCTGGGCGCATCGGGTGGGAGGGTTTTGGCAACTAGGTTCGGAAGATTGTGAATATTCTAGCTTGGAAGCTGATATAGGCGATCGCCTACAACAAAATCCTACCAATCTGCAACCCAATCCTGTCAATAATTCCACTCCCAAACAACCCGAAACTTTTCCCAGTCCAGAAGGACAGCTATTTAATTCAATATTGGAAGTACGTTGGAAGCAAAAGCAAGGAAAATATGAGGTGTTACTTCTCAGTTCCCAAGATGAAGCACCCATTTTTAAGCCTCAAGATGAGCAATATAATTTTCGTGCCATTAAAGGTAATTGGGAAATTTTAGAGCAAAATGCATTATTGCATTCACCCAAAGAAACCCGCTTTCCTAAAAGTTTGAATTCTGAAGATATAAAAAATATTGCTCAGAGATATTTTCGGAATAAAGACACTGCTACGGTTCACTTTGTTGCACTAACGATTAAAAATCATCATGGCTAACAATTCCTCCCGTTCTCAAAATTTTGGTGGTTCAAATCAAGAGCGCGGCCCCAGACCATACGATTTTGTTTATTTTCTTGAAAAACCACCAACTTCAAACAGTCCTCCCGGACACGATAAATATTTACCTGACCATTTACACGGCACTTTATTTCTTACCCTAAAAGTTCAGACAACGCTGCACATCTCAACTGGTGTAGTACTTATGGGAAGCGATATTAATCGAGAACATATTCCTTTAATAAAAACAATGGTTCAAGGGAATGATAAAGAACTATTAATTCAAGGTAGTTCTTTAAAAGGTTGTATCCGTTCAGTTTATGAGGCAATTACTAATAGTCGTGTAGGAGTTAAGCCCAAAAAACCTAATGAATACCCAGAAAAACGTTTACCAGCCACTGAGAAAAATCAACTTTGTCCTGCTAGTATAGTTTTTGGTGCATCTGGTGAAAAATGGGGATGGCAAGGGTTGATAACAATTCAAGATGCTCATTGTGAAGTGAGAGGTTTTGAAGTTGATTTTATGCCTAATCTTTGGCGACCAAGACCAGATGAAAATCAGGCATATTATGATGATAAGAAAACCGTAGGTTGGAAATTTTATTACAATATGAAAAATTCCATCAACAAAGGTTTAGATAATGGTATTCCTGTCCAAGTAGCATTTAGAAATGACGAATTTAGTACTCAATTAAATTTTAAAAATCTCAAGCCAGAAGAATTAGGAGCTTTACTGATTGCTTTAGGACAAGATAAAAACTATCCCCTAGTCTTAAAAGTTGGTGCAGGTAAGCCGGTTGGCATGGGAAGTATGAGTGTAGATATCACTGAAGCTGAAATCATTCAAAATCAAGCTGATTTATACAATCGCTATACGTCTTTGACTATACCATCCAATCAAGTTTTAACTGATGAGTCGCTAAATATTTTTATTCAAAATAAAATTCAACAAGCACATGAAGCATTAATTGAAAAAGCTCAATTAAAAAAATTATCAGAAATTCTCAGTCCTTCTACTAATCGTATACCTCACGAGAGTTATTAATTAAAAAATATGAACAGTAATACTATCTATTACATAACTGATGAACATCTGGAAATAGCTCATAAAATTGCTAAGTTTTTAGACAAAGAACAAAAGCGTATTGAACCAGGTAAAGAAGGTATTAGTACTGAGTTAAGTAAATTAATTACTTATATTGACTCGAAAATAAAACAAAATATAAATGTTGATAAAAAGGAAAGAAAACCATCACGATTTTTTACATATATTGAACAATTAGCCGAAAATGGCAAAATAATCGGGCATAGCAACAAAACTACTAGTTACTACGAAAGTATTAGTGAAATATGTAATCAATATCTCAGAATTTATGAGAAAAAGCCTTTAGTAATTATACAAATATTGGGCTGGTCGCAACGCTTAATGCGTTATTATAAAACAGTAGATTATAATGATGAGCCTGATATTTCACCAATTATACCAACAGAATCAGTACCGAGAAAAACTCCTAAAGTAGCAGAGACTCCCAAGGAGACAAAACCTCTCAAAACAGAAGACGCAAAAACATTAGAACCTCCTCAATTATCAAAGCCTTCTAAACCTGTACCTACCAAATTGATAGAACCGAAGAAACCTGAAGATTCAAAAACTTTAGAACGTCCTAAAATATCAGATTCTCCCAAGCCGATAAAATCTCCTAAAACAGAAGGTTCTAAAGCTGTAGAACCTCCAAAACCTTGGGAACGCTATCCTAAAAAACCATCTAAATAAGTTAGTCTATTGCTTTTCCCCATAAGCAACATAAGCAGAATCTGCCACAATTCCCATCAAACTGATAGGAGCATTAACTGCAACATAATAATAATCAACCTGCGTTGCTAAATTATCAATTTCTCTAAACCTTCCTTTCACATAAATCACCAGGACGGTTGTTATTTTCATCCAAGGTAATATGGAATCAATTTGTATTTTTACCTTTTCTTCCCGTTTATTTTCAGCATCTTCTTTTGATAATCCAGCAAATTCTTGACCTGAAAATAGATTCAAATTTATCAAATCAAGAACAAAAACATCACCAATTGGCTGCTTAGGTATTTTTTGACGATTATAAAATCTCACATCTTTAAATCCCCTTTGTTGCAGTAATTTATAATCATGAGGTTCGTTATCATAACTAGGTAAGTAATAATCTACAGTTGTGGAACCGATTACTTTTTCGCGCTGTAAAGAACGCTTGACATTTTCAACTTCATACTGAACTAAATCTGCAATTTTATTCTCTACTTCTCGGTTAATTAATTGACTAGCTACTTTTTTCGCATCATCTAAATTTTTACCTACAACAAAAGACAAAAATACACCCAAAAATGCAAATACCCCTAAAGTAAATTGCATTGCTGCAACAAATCTGTTAAAGCTTTCACCTAGTTGACCATTTGTCGCTTTGAGAAATTCTAACTGGCTTTTGAGTAGTTCAATATCATTGAGGTTTTTGGCAGGGGTTAATACTGGTGAAGGTGTGGGTGTTGGAGTTGGAGTTGGAGTTTGAGCAATCACCAAATCCCACAGGTGAGATAAATCAATTGAGGGTAGCCAATCCATAGATATTTTGTTTATAGCGATTATTTCTTTATTTAATCATGGGCGATCGCATCACTCTACAAATCCAACTTTAACTAAAAGCGATCGCACAATCCACTCCAACTTTAACTAAATCCAGAATGTATTTCCATCCCCGTGAGGGGTAATGATTTGAAAACATGGAAGTTCGTGATGACGGCACTCCTTTTATTACCGTGTTTCCATCCCCGTAAGGGGTAATGATTTGAAAACCGGTTTTGAAAATTTCTCTCTTACCCAAAAAGGAAAAGTTTCCATCCCCGTAAGGGGTAATGATTTGAAAACAAGAAATTGACCGTGGAAAGTATGAACCGTGTAAATGTTTCCATCCCCGTAAGGGGTAATGATTTGAAAACAAAAAATCGATCCGCCGTCAACGGATCCGGCTAAATGTTTCCATCCCCGTAAGGGGTAATGATTTGAAAACTCGCTGGACAAGTACATGCCCAAGGTACCCAAAAAGCCCAAGTTTCCATCCCCGTAAGGGGTAATGATTTGAAAACGTCTTGTCCGCATCCGCGAACCCGGGATATAACGCATCGTTTCCATCCCCGTAAGGGGTAATGATTTGAAAACCCTACCCTTCTAGAACACTTGCTACGACTGGGTTTGAAAGTGCCATTTTCGCGGGGGGTCTGATTTGACTGTCAATAAGCATACTTTACTGACACTAGCCCCCGACTATAGGCATCTCAAAGCCTTACTCAGTAAGCGATTCGCGGGGGTCAACGAAAGAATCAGGGTTTCAAGCATTGGCATACCCCCGCGAAAAATTTGCGTGTGTAGGGTAAAAACCAACACTTTAACTTTCACCAAGAAACGCAATATTAAATTTTCAAGGTTCCGCTTGATTAAACAAGAGTATACCAAACTACTCCTCACTCTTCAAAGCGCGTCGTGCCAACTTGACATAAGTCTTCACCGTTTCATAAGGCATCTCTAAATCTTCTGCCACCACCTGCAATGACTCGCCCATTTCCCGCCGTGCTAAGATTGTCGCCCATTTTGAGGCTATTTCATCTGCGCGATCGCCACCCGTCCGCTTGCGTCGTGCTTTAAAAATCTGTGTTAAATCTTCAATGCGTTTCGCCAAGACAGTTTGCACATCAGGTATATCTTGGACAACTTGAGATGACCAACCCAAACGTGTTTGTCCCAAGCCAAAAGTAGTTTTGTGACCAGTACCGCAGTAGGGTGCAAGTTTTCCTAAAGCCGAAAATAACTGCCCAAATTCTGGCTGTTTGGCTGCATCTTTAGCTAAACTAAACTCAATTGCCCCAGTGAATCCTGTGACTGCGCCTTTCTTCCCCGCCAATACCTTCGCGGTTGTTAATTGGCAACGAGTAATCAATATATAATCATCTACCCAAGCCAGAAAAGCATCCTGGTCAACAGACATTCCCGAAAAGTCATTCCAGCGCCGCAGATAGCTATGAAATACATTCGTTGGTACTGGTAATGGGAAGTGATGACCTTTACGGCGAAAACTTGTAGGACTGAGAAATTTCAAAGCGAAAGTCTCATTAAGCTCAGATTCTAGCAGTTGCTTATAAGTCGTGGGAGGATGGGCAATTTTGACAGAACGAATCTGCAAAGGGGCATTTTTTAATTCCAGCACCTCTGGCAAATTTTCTACCCATTGCGCCATCCACTGTTGCACTCGATGAGATAAAGCTGTGACATACCAACGATAGGAGGTGTTTGCAGATAGTTGTATTTGTCTACCGCTACTGATAATCTCTCCATTTAAAGCTGAGATAGTAAACGGTTTCTCTGACTCTCCATCATGGAGGTAAGCTGAAAGTTCTGGGTCTGTAGAACCCACTTGTTGGAGAAACCAGGCATGTAGTCCAATAGTGTACTGAGGGAAGAGATAACAATCTTTTGCAGGGACTAACTCAAATTCTAAGCCGATTAACTCTGTGTCCGGCGGCCATGTAAGCGGAGATGGAGGGATATTTGGCTTTTCTTGAGAGCGTCGAGGCATAGTATTATTTGAGCCACAGTTTCTATATTTTATCTTGTTTTCATCCCCAGTCGGGGATAAAGCTGTGAGTCGTGCTGCTGCAAGATGGGGTCAAATCAGAATTGAAGAAGGCAGAGGGCAGGAAGCAGTATTCCTTCTGCCTCCTGGCCTCTGCCTTTCTTGATAAAAAATCCCCAGCAACTGTTTGAGCGATCGCTGGGGATGATTAATATTATTGTCATACCAGCTAACCAAGTCTTGCTTCATCACAATTATCCTCGACTGTCCCCATCAAAGGACTTTGGAGAATATAATTTTTAGCAAGAATCAGGATAACTGATATTAACAAAGACGCAGGTGTTTAGATAAAGTCAATCAACTCAAAGCTTCATATCGGGTAAATTTTGCACTCCTTGCACATCAAAAATAATCAAGAATTTGATATTTTTGATTGAATGTCGCAACACTTGTAAGTAAGCAACTGCATCATTACGGCGGCGAAACCGTGCAACAACATTAGACTGTTGAACACCAGAATTCACGCCAAGATTATCCAACAGTTGTTCGTTAGATAAAACGCGAATAATGCACCACGGATGCAGTTGCTGAAAATAGGTCATAATAACCACCTTAAAAATGCTGTAAAATACCCAAAAACTCAGCTTTGAAATGACTATCATTACCGTAGGCTATGAGTATTTGCTAAGACAGAGCAAGATGCTATTGACAAATTACTTAAGTTGTGAGCTTTCTCGGCTATGATTCAAGATGGTTAAGGTGCAACCAGTCCAAAACCTGTTCAGGAATCTCCTCGAAATGTTCGAGAAAAAAATCCATCAAAGCCAGATGGAGTAAATCATTATGGGTGGGATAGCGTCGATTGGAGCCATTTCTAAACCAGCCTCGAACTGTTGAATCCGAACGGGAACATATTAAGGCAATTAGTTCATAACTTACAGCCCATTTAGCATAAAATTGTGTTGGTGTCATGCTAAAATCCCAATTGCTATAGAGTAAAATCAGATGTCGTTCGCGTGTGGTGATTCGACGAATATTAGACATGATAAACAAGTTAAAATTTGCCAGACAAAAGGCACTTAAAACAGCAATTTCAAGGAATTGTCAAAAGTCAGAATTTATCAAGAGTCTAGTATGATTGATATATTCATTCATCAAATGCTCTCCTGAATTCTGACTCCTGACTCCTGAATTCTGACTCCTGACCTTGATTAGTGCGAATCTAAATGGGTAATGATGATGCTCATATCCTCCATATAACGCCAGTAAAAGCGTTTCGCCATTGATGCAGAAGAACTCCAGAGTTCGCCATCTTTGCAACGATATCGATGGGTTCTTAAGCTGCGATATGTAGCCCCATTATTAGCGAAACATTCAAAAGCTTTATCGTATTGCTTGCGGTCTTTTGGAGATAATGAATCAAGTTGTTTTTGGGCTTTTTCAGCGAAAATCAAACGGAATTTGACAGCTTGAATATGCATTCAAAAGTTTCCGAATGTCCAAACTTGACCGAAAGCGCAGAGATTTTTGCACAGGTGGAGCGCGTGCTTTTTTCCAAGCGTTCATTTTGTGATAATTTATGTGGGTAATAAGTAAGTAGGCGAGAATAAATCAAAGTAGATTAAGTAATGTAAAAAATCTTGAGATGAGTTCGTAGTCAGGGCTTCAGCCCTCAAATGAGGACTTTAGTCCTCACTACAAACCTTGAATTATTTACGCCCACCTACTTACTTTGTCAGATGTTGTGTGAACTAAACTATAAACGCAGCGTCATCTACTACAAACTCAGGTTGCGTTCCCAATACTGCGACCTTGCAACGATTGTGTGCAGTCATGGGGTAGAATCTAACTTGGTCTTCGCGTTTGTTAACGAGTCGGAAGAGGTATTTGGATAGGCTTTGGTACTGCTTTTCATCCAACACGCACTCGAAAACCGATTTTTGCACTCGCAAACCATAAGCTTCTAGAAGTTTCGCCACTTTATTGCGACGGGTATCGCTAACAATGTCGTAGCAAACTAAATAAAACATCAGAGGAAGTAAAAAGTAAAAAGTAAAAAGGCAAAAGAAAGAAGAAAAGAGAGAGTTGTGTTAAGTTGGATTGAATTCAAACTTAAAAGCTTGGAATTGAAGCATTTTTTACTTTTTACTTTTGGGGTTGATGAATCAAGATATAACTGAGAGAACATTTGACTTTGCAGTTAGGATAGTTAGGTTGTGTCAGTCTTTGGAAGAAAAACCTGGAGTTCCACGTACATTAGCTAAACAATTACTCCGTTCAGGAACCTCAATTGGGGCTAATGTAGAAGAAGCAAGAGCAGGACAAAGCAAAGCAGATTTTATTAATAAAAATGCTATTGCTCTCAAAGAAGCTCGTGAAACTCAATATTGGTTACGCCTACTTGTCGCGACAGAAATTATCTCACAAAATAAGCTCAATCAATTATTACAAGAGTCTGAGGAGTTGAAGAGAATTTTGGGAGCTATCATTGTCAGCAGTAAAAAGTAAGTCTTGTATTTCTTCTCTTTTGCCTTTTAACTTTTTACTTTTTACTTCACTTGCTGGACGAAACTTTAACGCTAGGGGACGGTAAAATTCTACATCTCCCAGTAAAGATGCAAGATATTCTCGTACCTGTAAGTCGAGACATTGACGATAACTTACTTCTCCAGCGTAAGGATGCAGTACAAAAGTTCGCAATTTTGCTTCCCAATATTGGAGAAACTTTTGCAGAAGATTGTGTGACTGGCTTTTCCCGTTACCATTCCCATTTCCATTGGTGTTAGTCAAATTGCGGACAAAATTTAACACCAAGTCATCGACAATAGGTGCGCGAAATTCTGCGGTAAAGTCCCATGCTAAGGGCAGTTCGTGATTACCATTGCGGTGTAAAATTGCATAGTCGGGGTTAAGTCCTGCGGTGTTCAACAGTGTGTAAATATATTGATGTAGCAGTTGATTTCCCAGGTTTATTAGTTGGCTAATGCGCTTTGCAGTTGTACGCGGACATTCGTTGTAGAAGCTCAGTAGAGAAGCAACGGCACCGTAATAAATATTATCAGCCTCTTCGCTGTATTCGTGCAGTTCGTCAATTCCTGGTGCTATTGGTAAGTTGTCCATCAACAGCGTCAAGTAATTTAATGCGCGTTGAGTTGTGTCATTAGCGTGGTGGCGAGTCCAACTTTGCAGAAAAGTATGTTGGTTGTGCAATTTTGCCCAGATAATACTTTCTGCTGTAGCGCGGTTAAATTCAATGTCGCGTGCGCGTCTACGTTGGGAAGTAAGATATTTTGCTTGTAGTTGAGATGGATTTTCTAGCCGTCCTAAATATTCACCAGTTTGGGTTAGATATAAGACAGGAATCTGATGTGAATGAACGATTTTAATGACTTCTTTAGGTAAACTGATATTACCAAAGATAATAAACTGACTGAGATTCCGAATTGGAATACAGATACGTTGATTTTGTTGATGAAACACCTTTAAATAATGGTGTTGAATTTGGAATAATACGTCCTGTTCGGTGATGTAAATGGTAGACATAAATTGAAACCAACTAGGTTTAGTTGTAGGTGAGAAAGTTTTCTTTCCTTACCTATATTTCAATTTTCTCAGGTTGATATATGAGTTCGTATTTGCGTAAATGCTATTTTTATATGACTTCGTATATGGGTTATATGAGTTACTAAAAAGGCATAAAAAAAAGTCGGAGGTACTATCCCCGACTTAGTGGTAGGGTGTGTTATGCCGAAGGCTAACGCACCCTACATATATTAATGCGATCGCATTTTTTCTTCAGTCATTGCAGCATGACAAATCACTAATGCGATCGCAACGTCCTTTAAACTTTTCCATCCCCGTGAGGGGTAAAGGAATTAAAACTGTTTATTACAGCTGGTTCCCTGAGTTTAATGTTGATCGTTTCCATCCCCGTGAGGGGTAAAGGAATTAAAACCAAGTCCACTGGATCAAATGCTATCGGAATTAGCACTGGTTTCCATCCCCGTGAGGGGTAAAGGAATTAAAACTATTTTGTGATAAAGTTCGAGCTCCAAAAGTACAAATGTTTCCATCCCCGTGAGGGGTAAAGGAATTAAAACTTCCAACCTAAGTCATCGTTTGTTAACAATGGACTCAGTTTCCATCCCCGTGAGGGGTAAAGGAATTAAAACAACTTCCCTTATAAGGGAAGCTATATAAATGATGTAAGTTTCCATCCCCGTGAGGGGTAAAGGAATTAAAACGAAAGATGATGATATGAAAACCCCGACAGTGGGAGACAGTTTCCATCCCCGTGAGGGGTAAAGGAATTAAAACTGGAGGCGACATACCCGGAACCTATAGACATTTCAGATGATGTTTCCATCCCCGTGAGGGGTAAAGGAATTAAAACTTGAATAGTTGCCAGGAGTGCCTACAAATAGGAATGTTTCCATCCCCGTGAGGGGTAAAGGAATTAAAACTCCAAAGCTCCACTGCGGCAGCTACCATATCCTGCGAAGGTTTCCATCCCCGTGAGGGGTAAAGGAATTAAAACGAGATAAACGGAAAGCCAGTGCTTTCCGTAGTGCAGGGTTTCCATCCCCGTGAGGGGTAAAGGAATTAAAACGGGTTTATCAGAATCGGAGGGGAACATAAATACCCTGTTTCCATCCCCGTGAGGGGTAAAGGAATTAAAACCAAACCTTGTCTTTAGCACTATTGCCGAAAGCGACTTAACAGTTTCCATCCCCGTGAGGGGTAAAGGAATTAAAACCGGTGTACAGTAAGGTACACGGGAACGGTTCCTCATCAGGTTTCCATCCCCGTGAGGGGTAAAGGAATTAAAACA
The DNA here is from genome assembly GCF_036916985.1 of Nostoc sp. GTDB lineage: Bacteria > Cyanobacteriota > Cyanobacteriia > Cyanobacteriales > Nostocaceae > Nostoc. Next base: position 15,078 of record NZ_JBALFD010000013.1, on the reverse strand, counting down.
TTTTGAAAGCAGAAGAGATTTCTTTTTACTTGATAAAGTTTCCATCCCCGTGAGGGGTAAAGGAATTAAAACGAAGTTGATTGCAGGGATATGGCGATCAGCAGGGGCTTTGGTTTCCATCCCCGTGAGGGGTAAAGGAATTAAAACAGCTTGCCAGCAAAATCATATAGAATACAAAAAATGTTTGTTTCCATCCCCGTGAGGGGTAAAGGAATTAAAACAAATGATGATGACTGCTTTGATGTTTATTTGAGAACAGTTTCCATCCCCGTGAGGGGTAAAGGAATTAAAACCTGATGCTAAACAGATTTTCGTTTGTACCTTACCTAAGTTTCCATCCCCGTGAGGGGTAAAGGAATTAAAACTTTTGCACGATCACCAAAACGGTACTCCTTTTTTTAGAAAGTTTCCATCCCCGTGAGGGGTAAAGGAATTAAAACTTCACAGAAAAGACAGATGCCTTGAACCAGAAGTCAAAGTTTCCATCCCCGTGAGGGGTAAAGGAATTAAAACCTTCTATTTATCCGTTCGCTGCTATTTATGAGAAAAAAGTTTCCATCCCCGTGAGGGGTAAAGGAATTAAAACAGGAGTTAGTGTGGGGCAAAATGATACCAAAGCCCCAAGTTTCCATCCCCGTGAGGGGTAAAGGAATTAAAACCAAGTAATTTCTAAAGCCTCAAAAATCGCATCGACTAGTTTCCATCCCCGTGAGGGGTAAAGGAATTAAAACTAGCTAAACAAGCAATTTTAGCGATTTTGGAAGCAGTTTCCATCCCCGTGAGGGGTAAAGGAATTAAAACGAGACGGAATAGTCAATATTCTCGGCCCCAGCCTAGAAGTTTCCATCCCCGTGAGGGGTAAAGGAATTAAAACCCTACCTGTTCAGAAGCCTTGTCACGATTGAGCTTGAGATAGGTCTATCTGAGGGGGTCATTTTTCCAGCTAAATAATTTATAAGTTCTCTCAATAAACCACTCTCTGACGCACTTCAAACGCTTACTTAGCAAGCTATCTGAGGGGGTCAACGAAATAATAAGGGTTTCAGCCGTTGTCTGACCCCCTCAGATGCTTATCAATCAATAAAGAATTTATAACTTTACCTAATGATTGAGAGTAGTTAGAAACACTTACTTTTGATTTTATTTTATTAATTTTTCATGGTTCGGCAGATTTAATGACCAGTGTATAGAAACCTACTAAAAAAGTCAAGGTGAAGTATAAAGTATAAAATTACTCCACCAAACTTTTCTAGTTTTACATAGTCCCCAATCCCCATTACAACTTCCAAATCATCGGCCGGTATAACTCCACTTGTCCCGTCAAAGAAGCAATGTATTCCCTTACCTGTAATTCCAAACAACGGCGCAGGCTGACTTGATATCCTGTATGAGGATGCGTCACTTCAGACTGCAATTTCTCTTCCCAATGTTTGAGAAACTTTTTTAAGGCGTGAGGTTGAAGATATACACCGTCTTTTTCATCTGGAGAAGTAAAATCTTCAGATGTAAAAATCTTGGAATTAATTAAATAAGCGACAAGAGAATCAACCAGTTGGGCGCGAAATTCTTCCATTAAATCGCTGACTAAGGCTGGGTGATTATCACGGGGAACATGAAGGTTGCCAAAGTGCGTGTGTAATCCAATTACTTGCACAAAAGAGAATACATTTTGACTTAATAATGTATATCCTAAACTTAACAAGCTATTGACGGGATCTGTTGGTGGACGCTTAGTCCGTTTCTCAAAGACAAACGCTCCCGTAAACAGGGAACCCAAAGCTTGAAAGTATAAAGTCGCTGCTTTTCCTTCGTATCCTCGCAGGGAATCCATACTTTCAGCAAAAGTTAACTTCTCCATCAATTCGGCAATTCCACTAATTGCTGTCGCAGCAATTTTCGAGGGATGGCGACGGTTTAATTTTAAAAGTAATGCACGAGAATTATGTAATTTCGCCCGAACTATCGCTTCAGCTTGCTTTCTAATAAACTCAGGATTTTGACAACGCTCAACCTGTAACATCAAATATTCAACCTTAGCATCACCTTCTGTTTGCAACCTGCCAAAATACCTGCCCTTTTGGGACAAATACATCATCGGAATCCGTCGCCGCAACGCCATACTCACCGCGCCATGTGATACATTACAACAACCAAACAACACAACGTTGCTGACTCGACTAACTGGAACCTTAATCCGCAATTCACCTTGATAATAAACTTGAAATTGTTGATTTTTGACGCTCAAATAAGCACCTTGGTCGGTTATATATAAAGTAGTCATGGTTTCCTGCCAATAATGAGAAATTGATGCTTTCGGAAAATTGACCGGCTTGTCAATACTGCAAGCTTTAGGAGGACGAGAAACTGGTTTCGCTGGTCTTGGTTTTCTGCGAAAATAAGGTGTACCCGAATCATTAATTACCCATTCCCCAGCGAGTACAGGTTTGGGTGGTGGTGGTGCATAAACTTCACCGCCGGCAAAGCGATAACCCAAGAAAGTAAACTCATCCTTGGGAGTAAAAATCTGTGTCTTCTCTAGTTGTAGAGTTAAATAGACTTCTCCTAACCAAGCAGTAATTTTGTCAAGGATACGGTTTGCTTCTTGCCAACTCTTACAAGCGATAACAAAATCATCCCCGTACCGCACTAAATTAATTCCTTGACTGAGACATTTTCGATCAAAACTAGTTAGGTATAAATTTGCTAAAGCACCAGAAAGTCCCCCACCTTGTAATACTCCTTTACCAAAGTTGCGATATTGTCCAGCGACGATAACTCCTGACTTCAACTGTTGTTCTAACAACTGTAATACAATTGGTTCAAGTGATAATTCCTCCAATGCAGTTAACAATAATGCCCAAGAAAGATTGTCAAAGAAATCAGCAATATCGGCTTTGATAATCCATTTTGGTTGATACTGATAGTATCCATATAAATGTTGTACTGCTTGGTGAATACTGTGTCCAGGACGATAGGCATAGCTGCAATCAAGAAACGTATCTTCTAAGGGAAAATACAATTCATCGAGTAGTAAACGCTGGATAATTCTATCCCGCACAGTAGGGATACCAATTAACCGCTTACTGCCGTTTTTTTTGGGGATGTAAAACCCTTTGGCAGGGCTTGGAGTGTAAGTTTCGTGGTGTAGTTGATATTCGAGCTTCTGTAATTGTTCGGTAGCCATTGACTCAAATAAGTCAACAGAAATACCATCAATCCCCGCAGCCTTACTTCCCGCACGGACTTGTAACCATGCAAAATGGAGGTGTTCTTTAGTGAACATAATCAAAACTAAAAAGGTAAAAGTAAAAAGGTAAACGTAAGATTATCGACACGCTTTCAACCTGCTTGGGGTTTATGATCTCAAGGGCGAGTAGCGAAAGTCCGTTAAAATGGACTGAAAATGTAATATGTGTTTTAAAAGGTGTCGAATCCCTTGCAGTACCTTTGACTTAATTGTTGCAGTGCCATATATGAGTTCGTGTATGGGTTATTGACTCTTGTATATGACTTCGTATATGACTAAACAAGGCAAAAGTAAAAAGTTAAAAGGCAAAAGAAAGAAAAAGAAAAATGGTTATCAGCCCATAAATAAATTTATGGGGATTATCTTTTAACTTTTTACTTCGTAAATATGTATAATTTTCTTACTTTTAACTTTTACCTTTTTACTTTTTACTTATTATGAGCAGGACTCTGGTTGCATCAGATGAAGGTGTGAAGCTGGCAAGAAAAGCCTTAAAAGCCAGAAATTTAACTCAAACAGATTTTGCGATAGAGGTAGGATTAGGTTACACAACTGTTAATAATTTCCTCAACGGTAAACCGATATATCGCACAAATTTTCAAGAGATGTGCGTTTTTCTGGGCTTAGACTGGCAAGATATTGCTGCATTTGGTGAAGAAGCCGAACCCCAAGAACTCACACCCCTTGATAACCTTTGGCAACAACTTCAATTATTAAGCTCTCCTACTGAACAAATGGGGCTAGTCTTAGTAAAAGAGGAAACATTAGGTTGGGGTCAGAAAATACCGAGTCGTTACGAAAAATCAGTGCAGGTAGGTAGCTTTATTCGTTTTGAAATCAATTTAGAGACTCCTGGATATTTACTACTGTTGCAAAAAGATACATCTGGACAACTATCGTGTTTTTGTCCCTCGTGTTTTGCTCCTCAGCCGCACTTGAATACAGGTAAGACAACTCTGCCTCAAGAAGGTTCACCAATGACGGCTTTTCCAGTAGAAGGCGAACCAGGTAAGGAGCAAATTATCGCAGTCCTTACCAAGGAAGTACCTGCATTAGACTGGTTACGGCAAGAGAATGATGAGGTTTTGTCACTAGAAGCAAGTCATCTTATAGAGTTACTAAAATACGTGACTGAACGCGGAGAGTATCAACTTTGGTATACAGATTACATGATTACTGCACGTTAACAAGTAAAAAGTCTAATTTATTACTCACCTGTGCAAATAGAACTCGCAGCTACAAAGACAAAACCGCCTACGCGGGTTTAAAATGCTTAATTTGGTGTAGTTAAAAATTGTAAAGTGGGTTGACTTTAATAGTTTGTTTTCATACTATGTATACTGAAGTATTACTGAACCATGAAAAATCAATAAAGTCTAAATCCAGCGTTTCCAGTTACTCTCAATCATTTGGCAAACTTATAAGTTGTCATTGAATGATAAGCATCTGAGGGGGTCAGGGAAAGGCTGAAACCCTGATTCTTTCGTTGACCCCCTCAGATAGCTTGCTGGGTAAGCATTTTAAGTGTCTTCAAGTTACTGCTATTGATAAAATATCTCAATTATTTACTCGAAAAAACAACCCCCTCAGATTGACCTATTTCAAACTCAATCTTGGTAAGGCTTCTGAAAGAGTAGGGTTTTAATTCCTTTACCCCTCACGGGGATGGAAACTTGGAATGGCAGTGGAAATCGTAAAACTGAAAGGGTTTTAATTCCTTTACCCCTCACGGGGATGGAAACCTTCATAGTCATCATAACGATAACCTTCATCATCAATCGTTTTAATTCCTTTACCCCTCACGGGGATGGAAACAATATTCCAATGTCTAAGACGGAGTCAGACTCTTTTTTCTGTTTTAATTCCTTTACCCCTCACGGGGATGGAAACTTCTGGATAAAGGCGTTCAGACAAAAATTCTGCCACAGTTTTAATTCCTTTACCCCTCACGGGGATGGAAACATCTGAAAGATATTGAGAAGTTGCATTAAGCAGCGGTTTTAATTCCTTTACCCCTCACGGGGATGGAAACGAAAAGCTAACCCGAAGAATAATGCAGTTCCAACAGTTTTAATTCCTTTACCCCTCACGGGGATGGAAACAATCAACACATCAATAATCTCACTTGTGAGAATATCAGAGTTTTAATTCCTTTACCCCTCACGGGGATGGAAACCAGATCTTTTTAGACTCTCAATCAGCGCAAAAAGCATTTGGTTTTAATTCCTTTACCCCTCACGGGGATGGAAACAAGAAGCTTTTAAATTTTGGGTGGATTGGGTTGCAACCGGTTTTAATTCCTTTACCCCTCACGGGGATGGAAACATTTCCACCTATAACTTTGACGGTATCAAAGCTTACTTGTTTTAATTCCTTTACCCCTCACGGGGATGGAAACTACTTGCTTTTTGTCTAAAGTAAAATTCATCAAGCTGTTTTAATTCCTTTACCCCTCACGGGGATGGAAACTATGTTTCATCTCCGATTACAACTTCAGAAATATCATCTGTTTTAATTCCTTTACCCCTCACGGGGATGGAAACCTTTTTCAGGTTCAGTCACAATAATCTCTCCAGTGATAGGGTTTTAATTCCTTTACCCCTCACGGGGATGGAAACCTTCTATGGTTTCTGGCCCTCCTCGCCAGACAAATAATCGTTTTAATTCCTTTACCCCTCACGGAGATGGAAACTGATAATGAACAATTTTAGGTAAAATAAGTAATTGATTGAAAAGTCAAAACTAAAAAATATACCAGCATCTGGAACTAGCAGATGAAAAAACTCTTAGAAAAATTAAATCAACTTAACTTACAGGTTGTGCAACTTGCTGGACAAGGAAACTTCAAGCAAGCAATAATTATTGCCCAAGAAGCTGTCAACTTAGGGTCAAGCCAGCAGCTAACTGAGCATTCAGAATATTGTGATAGCTTGAATAACTTAGCAGAATTATATCGAATACAAGGATGTTATTTAGAAGCCAATCTCTTGTATTTACAAGCGTTAACTATTAGAAAAAGTCTCTTAGGTTCAGAACATCCTGATGTTGCACAATCTTTAAATAATCTGGCAGTACTCTACCATTCACAAGGGAATTACTCACAAGCCGAAAAATATTTTTTAGAATCCCTGGAACTTTGGAAAAGTATTTTTGGATCAGAACATTTTCAAATTGCGACTAATTTAAATAATCTGGCAGAAATTTATCGAGAACAAGGAAAATATCTCAAAACTGAACAAGTACATTTAGAAGTTTTAGGAATGCGAAAACGTCTGTTTGGCGATGAACATCCAGACATTGCTCAAACTTTGACTAATTTAGGAGCGATTTACACATCCCTTGGACGCTATAAAGAAGCAGAAAAAATTCACTTAGAAACCTTGGTGATGAAAAGACGCTTGTTTGAAGAGTTACATCCTGATATTACTATTAGCCTGAATAATTTAGCAAGATTGTACGATGTTCAAGGACGTTATCTCGAAGCGGAACAACTGCATTTAGCTGTTTTAGACAGATGGAAAGAAATATTAGGTTCAGAACATCCATACATCGCATCTACCTTCAGTAATCTGGGGGGAACTTATCAAGAACAGGGGCGTTACCTAGAATCAGAGCAAAAACATCTAGAAGCCTTAGCGATGAGAAAACGCTTGCTAGGTGATGAACATCCTGATATCGCTAGCAGTTTGGATAATTTAGCAGAACTTTATCTGATTCAAGGGCGTTATTTATCAGCTGAACAAAAGGCTTTGGAAGCTTATTTTTTGAGAAAACAACTGTTCAGTTCTGAGCAATTAGATATTGTTAATAGCTTAAAAAGCTTGGCAGTAATCTACACTTATCAAGGGCGATACTTAGAAGCTGAAAAACTCTATTTAGAAGTATTCCCAATACTGGAAAGCTCACTTGGAAAAGAGCATCCCGTAATTGCCAGTACTTTAAACAATCTGGCTGGACTTTATGAAGAACAAGGCAATTATTCTCAAGCGGAACAAAAATATTTATCAGCTCTAGAAATTCAAAAAAATCTCTTAGGTAACGAGCATCCTGATATTGCCTTGACTTTCAACCAGATAGCAGTTATTTATCGGTTACAAGGACGATATTCTGAATCGGAACAACTGCATCTAGAATCTTTGGCAATGACCAAAAATCTTTTAGGAGAACGACATCCATTCGTAGCAGCGATTCTCAATAATTTAGCAGCATTATATCATGCTCAATTTAAATATCAAGAAGCAGAATCATTATTTTTATCAGCCTTAGCTATTGTTAAAAGTGCCTTTGGTGACGAACACCCACAAGTAGCAAGTACGATGAATAACTTAGCGGTTATTTATGATTTTCAAGGGCGTTATCAAGAAGCAGAAGAACTCCATTTAGAAACATTGAGACTGAGAAAGTCATTACTAGGAGAATCACACCCACAAATCGCTAATAGTCTGAATAATCTGGGAGAGTTATACTTTTCGCTGGGGCGCTATGAAGAAGCACAACAGAAGTATGCAGAAACTTTGGCAATGAGAAAACGCCTGTTGGGAGATGAACATCCTGATGTTGCATTTAGCTTAAATAATCTCGCAACAGTGTTAGCTGCGACTAACCGCCCAGATGAAGCTTTATCTCATCGCATCGAAGCCAGTAACATTAATGACAAGATTATTCGTAATATATTCGCTTTTAGTTCCGAAAGCGATCGCCTGTCCTTCCTCCAGAAAATTCGCAATAACTTTGACTTATTTCTTTCCCTAGTCTGCAACCATCTTGCTGACTCAGATAAAGCAAAACTAGCAGCCTTAGATTTTGTTCTCAAACGTAAAGCCTTAACCGCCTCAGCGCTGGCGGCTCAAAATGAAGCATTTTACAATGGCCGCTACCCGCAACTGACAGAAAAATTCCGTCAACTGCGCGATTTGAGCAATCAAATTATCCATCTGACTTTTGCAGTTCCCAAAACAGATGACTTAGCTACATACCAAGATAATTTGAGACAACTGCAAAACAGACATCACAACTTACAAAAACAATTAGCGGCACAAGTTCCAGAAATTCAGCTATCACAACAAACTTTCGACCGTGAGGCGATTGTCGCAGCATTACCTTCTGATTCTATTTTGGTCGAGTTTGTCCGCTTTGACGTATTCGATTTTCAGGCAATTTCGGCCAATGGAGAAACACAATGGCATCCAGCTCGGTATTTAGCATTTATTTTAACAGCCGGACAATCAGATGCCGTGCAGATGGTAGATTTAGGGGCAAGCGCATCCATCGATGAACTGATTCAAGCCTTTCGCTTACAAGCATCTGACTACACCCACCCGACATTAGCTTGGGGTAAAGGTAGTGACGCACCAAAGCTGCATATCAAATCATACAATCCCACAGATGCGATGCAACTGAGTCAAGCAGTGTTCGACCCCATCCGGGACTTAGTGAAAGATTGCAGCCATCTAATTATTGCACCCGATGGGAATTTAAACTTAGTGCCGTTTCAGATATTGCCGATTGATGCCACAGGCTCACGTCTATTAATGGATGACTATACCATCAGTTATCTGGGTGTCGGGCGAGAAATTCTCCGTAGCAAAGTTCAGCTACCAACAGGTTTTATTTCGGCACCATTAATCATTGCCGATCCTGATTTTGATTTATTGGGGACTGGGGATTGGCGATCGGGAACTGGGGACTGGGAAAAAAATTTCATGCTCGATGTCCGAAGTCTTCAGTTAAACGATCATCTCACAGAAAAAGGCTTCCTTCGCGCTCCAGGGACAAGGTTTTTGGGGGAAAGTGTGGCGAAAAAACTGCCCGATGCCAAATTATACTTAGGCGCAGAAGCACTAGAAACCCGCCTGACAAGTAGCAAGTGTCCTAGTATCATGCTAATTGCAACTCATGGCTTATTCCAAAGCGATTCCCAGGCGCAACCAGTCACTAACAGGCGCAACCTATTAAACATGGAAGGTCTGCGAACAACCAAGGTAGAAAATCCTATGTTGCGTTCTGGGCTGGCGTTAGCGGGTGCTAATACTTGGCTGGCTGGTGGGAGACTTCCTCAAGCAGCAGGCAAAGGCTTTGTTTTTGCCCAAGATATTGCCAGTTTAGATTTGTGGGCGAATGAATTGACGGTTCTTTCTGCCTGCGATACTGCCAGAGGAGATATTAAAATTGGCGAAGGTGTATTTGGGTTACGGCGTGCTTTCGCAGTGGCAGGTGCAAAAACTCTGGTGATGAGCCTATGGTCTGTTCCTGATAAAGTAACTGCCTTACTGATGGAGCGTTTTTTTGATAACTTGCAGTCTGGCATGAGTCGGTCTGGGGCGTTACATTCTGCTCAAAATTATATACGTAGAATTACAGTTAAGCAATTGCGCGAATCAACTTTGGGTCTGGAAGTGCTAAAGGAGCTTTTAGCGGTCAAAGAGTTATCAGTAAATACTAGAATTGATTGTCAAGAAAAAGACACACCATTAGAACATCCCTTCTACTGGGGAGCATGGATTTGTCAGGGAAATACGGAGCCATTGGTTAACTAGGGGTAAAAGTGGACAAGCTGGCATTAATCGCTACTTTTACCTCAATTACAAATATACCAGCGATCGCTTGAGCAAAATTCACAATCAATCTTCCTGGGAAGCTGAAGCTTGTTCCTTAGCCACAGCCTCAGCAATAACCTGCCGCAACCACTCGGAACGATTGGGCTTGTTTCGCACGTAGGCATCTAAATCTTCTGGGAGCATCACAGATATAGGTTTTGTATCACATTTAACACTCACTTAACTTTTTACCAATGAGCCTGGGGTGAACCTGAATTTCTCTGGTATCTTTGCCACCTTTAGTGTTGTATGCCCTGATGATCAGCTTGGGACGAACCCCTAGTGCCAATAACATCTCTTTTGAGCAAAGTGCAGCTTTCGTTGATTTGGGTGGCAGTATAAAGGCAGACACCGAATAAAGCGCGATCGCGTCTTTGTGTTATTTACACAAATGCTAAGAGTTAATGGACAAGGTGATCATAAGTAGCAGCATTCGATGCAAAAGCTACTTTTATCAAATCACCGTATTTTCTGATTAACACAATTGCTTTGTAGGCGATCGCCTATATTTTAATTCAACAAATTTATAATTCTGGCACCTGTAGGTTACGTTTATTACCTGCGTAATGCTTGTAAATAATTTCTGGAGAGTTTCCAACCCACCTTCCTACATCCTTAGCATCAATATCAGCTTCTAGGCAAAGGGTAATAAAAGTGTGTCTGCATTGGTAAGGTTTGCGATATTCGCTGACTACACCCTGTTTTACAAGTTTAGTTACGATTCCATCTATATGTGTACCACGGTGATTTTTGTAACCTTTCCAAGCATGATTGAGAAAATCCCCAAAGTCTACTATGCCGCCTTTCTTGCTTCTAAAGATAAAATCATCTGGGTTAAAGTTCTCAGGTTTGATAGAGTCTAAAATTTCACGTTGCTGATTATTAATCGGAAAACGTCTTTGGCTTTGAGTCTTCAATCCATCTTTGAGAGCTAGCCCTTTAGTACTGATGGTAATTGCTTGCTCAAAGGTAATGTATTTATCACTGATATGCTTCCATTGTAGAGCGATCGCTTCTGATGGTCTGCACCCAGTAAAAAATAATAATTTTACTAAAGGAGCATAGTAGCTGTAGAGTTTGCTCTCCTCAAATGCTTGAATTATGCTATCTCGTTCTTCCTTAGTAAATGGATTGATTTCATATTCTGCTGATTCTGACTTCGGTATCTGAATATCTTTTGCCATACCCTGGAAGGGATTTGATGTAATCAACTGGCTTTTAAGTGCCCAATCACAGCAAGCATTTATGTTTGTCAAAGTACGTTTAGCTGCATTAGCACTGAGATTTGCAATGAGATAATCTCGAATTGCGATCGCATTATCCAATGTTTTGTTTGGGAAACTGGCGATGTGATTGCGATACTTTCGATAATCAACAGCGTAAGTAGAAGGACTAACCTGTGGTTTTTTAAACTCAGTGTATTTTTCCCATAATTCTCCCAAGTCATATTGGGGGTTAACTGAAGAACTAATGGGCGTAATCGCGCTAACAGTGCTTAATGAAGCTGCTGGTTTGTACTTAGCTAAACTGGCATCAAACTCTCCATAGTCAATATCTCTCTGAATTGTTGCCGCTAAAGTCGATGCTTGATGTCTTCCTAAAGTTGTATCGTAGTGCCTTGTCGAAAGGTAGAAACGCTTGGTTTTTAGCTCTCCCGTCGGCGTAACAATAGGATGAGAAAAAACTAATTGGAGACTGCCGTTAGAGTTCTTAATCTGCACTGAACCCCGATGGGCAATACTTTGAGATTTTTGAGATTCCATAAGGGTAATTAACTGGGGTAAAGACCTTTATCTTTTCACTTTACCCCAGTTTTACCCCAGAAATACCTATTGGGGTAAAAACCTCTACCTTACATTTTTACCCCAGTTTTACCCCAGTTCTTTACCCAAACTACCCAAAATTACCCCAAAAATATTGCAAGGCTCTGGAAACAAGCCCTACAACTACCATTAAAAAAGGGCTTCAAAGCCCTGTAATCCTTATATTTATTAAAAGGCGGCACCCGGATTTGAACCGGGGGTGGAGGTTTTGCAGACCTCTGCCTTACCACTTGGCTATGCCGCCACAGCAAGATTCCCTGAACTACTTTAATGTTTCTAAGATGTCTTAGTAGGCATTTAGTAGCCATAGGATGCTAGTTTAACCATGATAGCATAGGATTCTGAGGTAGAGATAGTGGGTTAACTGGATGTTTATGGTAGTCTTTAAGCGATCGCTGAGTTATTAGTTTTCACTCTTCACCTGTTACACCTTTACTTCATCAGCAAAACTACCCCAGCGGACAAAGTGAAATGGACCGGCGATAGAACCCCAAAGGCGTTCATCGGTGTCTAAATCTCTTCCCCGGTCAAGGCTGAAAAATTCTTTAGCGTCAATCTCAAATTCGTTATCCAAATAAGTATTTTTGCCGTCACGTACAACTATGCAGGCTTTACCAGGTTCAACTCTGCCTTTGAAGCTCTTACCTGTCCACTCTACAATCATGTTGCAACCTGACATTTTTTCCAATTGGTCAACAGACAATTCTTTGAGGCGTTCGGGTTCACGAGATGCACCGTAAAATTTTTGTTCTTCTTTAACGGTGTAGTGTTCAATAGCAATGTGGTTTTCTGCCGGAATCAACTTCATTACCCGCATCCGGTAGGGTTGATTGAGCATAAAATCATAAGCTTGTTCGAGAAACAAACTTACTCCTGAGAATAATTCTAAGGGAAGGGGACGGATACACACGCGGATATGAGCATAAAAAGGCGGATTTTCAAAAGCTTGTTCTTGATTGCTAAAGTCAGCTGCCATCCAGCGGGCTAAGGTGGCGATATCAGTAGAATGAGTCATTACAAAACGATCGACTAGTTGCTTAAAAATTATCTAGGATTATTTTGACACTTTCTAGACTCAAAAATCCTGGTTGCGATACCTTTGATGGGCTTTGCCTACGCAATTTTTAAATTGGATATAAGATGGATGCTTTGATTGTAGAAAATCAGGATGCTTTTGATGAATCGTAGAATTAGCTTATACAACCAACTCAAGACAAAGTAAAGTACCTATGCTCAGGCGTTTAATTGCGATCGCTACTGCGACTATACTCTTTAGCAGTTCCTTAACGCTGGCACAGAGTAAGAAGCCCAAACCACCGGACAAATTTCCTCCCAATCCTCTAGAGATTACCACACCCGATCCCCTGTCACCACGATCGCCTAAAGATCAACAGCCGTTAACTCTCCAAGAACGGCAAAAGTTAGAACCGGCGTTGGATGCGCTAAATCAAGAAGCTGCGGCGAAACTACAAGCAGGTGAACCAGAAGCAGCCTTTGAAATTTGGAACCGAGAATTGCGTTTGCGGCGCTTTTTCGGTTCATTAGCAGAGATACAAGCATTATCACGAGTCGGTGCGATCGCTTGGAATCAAAACAACGGCGAAGAAGTACAATATATTACGCAACGATTGCAAGCAATTCAAAAACAGGTGCAATCTGAGAAAACAACTGCCCCAATTGATTTAGAATTGTGGCGATCGCTAGGTCAAGCTTACCAAAACGTGCGAGCGTCTAAACTAGCCATAGAAGCTTACAACCAAGTTTTGCTAGTAGTGCGACAGCAAAAAGATCCAATTGCACTTGTAGAAACTCTCCAGACAATTGGAGAACTGCATTTGAGTTGGTTTGATTATCCCAAAGCTGCGCCAATCTACGAAGAATTATTGAGTTTAGCTACATCCCTTGGCGAACGTGTAAACGAGATAACATATTTGCAACGACTGGCTTATATTTACGAGCAGACAAACCAACCGCAGCAGTCATTGAATGTACTGAATAAGTTAGCAGAAATTTACGTCAATGAAAATGATCTTACTAGAATACCAGAATTAAAGCTAGCGATCGCTTCAGATTATGAATCTCTTGCCAAGAAAGATCCTAACTTACTGCTAGAAGCTTTTAAAAATTATCAAGAAGCTTATACTACTGCTTGGCGATTACAGCAGTTTGTTCCTGCTGGTGAAGCTTTGCAGAAATTAATTGTGCTATATCGTTCTCAAGGACAAATAGACGAAGCTTTGCAGGCTAGCCAAATTCTTGTACAGACACAGGCGCAAGCCGCCAACTTTTACGGAATGATGCAAGCTTATGACCAAATTGGACAATTGTATCTAGAACGCAAAGAGTTTCCTCAAGCATTGACAGCTTTTCAAAAAGGTTTAAAACTAGCGCAACAACTCAAACATGAAGAAGCATACTTTACTGGACAAATTGAAAAACTGTCGAAAACAAATTTTTAACTGAAATTTCTGCGATCGCTTAACATAAAAATACCCGTCATGCTTACCCAAAAGGTGAAAAGCTATGTCAGAAACTACCCTAGCTGCACCAGATATTCAACTCCCACCCACCCAAGCAGAATTACCCGACGATGACGGTATCCCGATGGAAAGTCCACGACACAAAGCCCAGATGGATTTGCTCATAGATGCCCTGATACCTTGGTTGCAAGAGCGAGAAGATGGGTTTATTGGCGGTAATATGTTCGTTTACTACAGTCTGGCCCAGGTGCGAAACAAAGACTTTAAAGGCCCAGACTTTTTTGCTGTGTTGGGAGTCCCCAAAGGAGAACGTCGCAGTTGGGTGGTTTGGGAAGAAGCAAAAGCACCAGATGTAGTTATTGAGTTGCTTTCTGACAGCACAGCCCAAGCAGACAAAAATGAGAAAAAGCTAATTTATCAAAACCAATTGCGTGTCCCAGAATATTTCTGGTATGACCCTTTTAACCCTAATGATTTGGCTGGTTTCTCTAATGAAAAAGGAGCTTATCAACCCATCGTAATAAATGCTCAAAATCAATTGGTGAGTCAATCTTTAGGGTTAGCATTACAGTTATGGCAAGGAAGTTATAAAGGTATTAATACTACTTGGTTACGCTGGGCAATTTTGGCAGGGGAATTACTACCAACTCCTGAAGAAAAGGAACGCCAAAGGGCAGACAAAGCAGAATCGCAGTTATTACAAACTGCACGCAACTTACTTGAGTCAGGGATGACAATAGAACAGGTAGCTAGGTTAACAGGTTTGAATGTATCTGAGATTGAAACTTAGAGATATTCAAAATTCAGTCATTCGTAGGTTGGGTGGAGGCTTTGCATAACCCAACCTTGTATCTTAGAAATAGTAGTAGACCGTCCCAACCTTGGTCAAGAAAGACCGCTTCGTAGCATGGGTCACTACAACAATCTCTTTG
>NZ_JBALFD010000012.1:0-184711 GCF_036916985.1 Nostoc sp. | reverse complement strand
ATTGCAAATTTGCTTGCGAAGCGCAAATTATTTTTGCTGGTGGTTACTTTTTAGCCGCTTTTTTGGCTCAAAAGCCCGAAATTCCGATAAACAGAGCATTTATGTAGCAGAAATTACTACCAACTAAATTGGTAAAAAGTAGCGTTTAATACAGTTTTAGAGATTAGTTTCAGCTTTGATGCTTGATAGGTGAGTAACACAAACAGTAGAAAACATACCAACCAATTTCGTGTTTCGGGGTAAATTTTGCCCTGACGAAAAATTACCGATTTGACTACAGTGAATATGCAGATAGCATCAGCAAATAATTGCTGTTTGAAGTTTTTGCACAATCAATTAGGTATTTATCAAAGTATCCAACAGATGGCAACAAAGCAATGGAGAGAGTAATGATTACTGAAGAAGACTTAGCACAGCAATTTAACGTAATTATTGAACACACTCATCCACAGATATGGAAACTGTTAAGCCAATGTTATGTGAAGATAATCAATCCTCACCCTAACTTAACAAGAGTGAATATAAAAACATGCGTCCGCCATGCAAAATACATTGGTATTTATTGCCCTGACAGACTAATTAGTGGTGTAGTAGAACAAAAAAAACTACTCAAAGAAGTAGCAGAATACTTGGGTTTAATAGAAGTTGTTTGCTTGAATGCCAATCACTTAATGCGCGATCCACTCTCAAATCTCAAGCAAACTTATCCTCAGTTGTGGTTAGACTTGTTGTGGATTGTCAGCCAAAAATAATAACCTAGCAAACCTAATTTTTCTGTAATATTCAATCTGCAAAAAATCAAAATTACCAATCTTCACCGCAGCTTCGTTATTTTTGAAGCTTGCCAAAATATTATGAATCAACCATGCCTGCATCCAGATGATTTGCCTTCACCTCAAACAATCAAGCTGAGTGAAATACTATTTAGACAGCTTGAAGAAGCAACTAAAAAAAGCTTTTTCTTAGCGTGCGATCGCATGACAAGGATTTTGTTATCGAGTTGTCATTGGTATTTCCAAATCAATAGTGGTGTTTTGACGTTGATCGTGATTTGTAATAATATGAAAAGCTATCGTCAGATCATGAAAACTGTTCCCCAATTTGCCGCTCACTTAAAACAGTTTGCCAATAGAGCTAAAATCACTGTTAGTTCTCCAGTTGACAAAGGTATACCTTGGGTACTCAATATAGATAATGCCTTACCTGAAGGAGATTTGCCTAGTACCTGATAGAGCAACCAGAATTTTTTCTAGGAAAATCATCACTTCATCTGCATCAATCATTAAATAGACTTCTTTTTCTTCACTGTATATAAGTTTTCTGCTAAATCTTTCGGCATGATGAAAGTAATGCCTATTCCTAGAAAAATTTCCCAGATTACATCAGGCTTCTCTACATTTTTGTGAATGGTTTTTGAGGAGATTGCAGACACTATCCTATACATACTTTGCTGTGTCTGACTAAATAGTAGAGAAACCTGATATTATATTAAGTAAATTTGCACTAAGTAAGCTTTTAATTCACTGCTTTTGCTAACTAAACAAATAACTTTTCAGTTGTAATTAATTATACTAAGTCTTTGCTGGACACTTAAGTTAGCTGTCCAGGCAATAAAAAGCAATATATGCTAAAATTGTATCAAAATATAGCAATTATTCAAGAGCAATTTAGAATAATTTTGCGCTTTGTTGAGTAAAAAAGCTAAAATCTACGATTTTTGGAGATTTTTAGGTTATGACAACCTCACAGGAGAGGATTATCCCGACAGACTTGCGAAACGAAATGTCGCAGTCTTATCTGGAATACGCCATGAGCGTGATAGTGGGTCGGGCGCTGCCAGATGCCAGGGATGGTCTAAAACCTGTGCATCGCCGCATTCTCTACGCAATGCACGAGCTAGGTCTGCTCCACGATCGCCCCTTTAAGAAATGCGCCCGTGTGGTAGGGGAAGTATTAGGTAAATATCATCCCCACGGCGACACGGCAGTATATGATGCCTTGGTGCGGATGGCACAGGATTTTTCCATGCGATCGCCCCTAGTAAACGGGCATGGTAACTTTGGTTCGGTAGATAACGACCCGCCAGCGGCCATGCGGTACACAGAATGCCGTTTGCAAGCTTTAACTAGTGCTGGTCTACTCCACGACATCGAATTAGAAACTGTAGACTTTGCCGATAACTTCGACGGTTCCCAACAAGAACCCACAGTTTTACCAGCACGGATTCCCCAGTTATTGCTCAACGGTTCCTCTGGGATTGCCGTGGGTATGGCCACCAACATTCCGCCGCACAATTTGGGTGAATTGATTGATGCTTTAGTGGCTGTAATCCACAATCCAGAAATCACCGATCTCGAATTAATGCAGTATGTCCACGGCCCAGATTTTCCAACTGGGGCGCAGATTTTAGGAACATCTGCCATTCGCGAAGCTTACACTACCGGGCGTGGTTCTATTACCATGCGTGGTGTCGCTAATATTGAAACCGTTGAACAACGGGGACGGCCAGATAGAGAAGCAATTATCATTACCGAGTTGCCCTATCAAACCAACAAAGCGGCGCTGATTGAAAAAATCGCCGAAATGGTGAACGAGAAGCGGCTAGAGGGCATCGCAGATATAAGGGATGAAAGCGATCGCGACGGGATGCGAATTGTCATCGAACTCAAACGTGATGCTTATCCCCGCGTCGTTCTGAACAACCTCTACAAGCAAACGCCACTGCAAGCCAACTTCGGCGCAAATATGCTGGCGTTGGTGAATAGCGAACCCCAAGTACTCACCCTCAAGCAGTTTTTAAGCGTATTCTTGGATTTCCGTATTGAATCCATTGCCAGACGCACTCGTTACGAATTGCGAAAAGCCGAGGAACGCGACCATCTCCTGCAAGGGTTATTAATTGCCCTGGCTCAGTTAGATCCAATTATTGTCTTGATTCGCCATGCGCCCGATGCACCCACAGCTAAAGGCGAGTTAATTACAACTTACGGACTCTCAGAAGTGCAAGCAGATGCGATTTTGCAAATGCAACTGCGGCGCTTGACTGCCTTAGAAGCAGACAAAATCCGTCTGGAACACGATGAATTGCAAGCGAAGATTACCGACTTGCAGGATATTTTGGCCCGGCGCGAGAGAGTGCTAGAAATCATTGAAACTGAAGTTGGGCAACTCAAAACTAGTTTTGCTACACCTCGGCGCACAGTAATTTTACCAGGGGAAGGCGAATTAGACGATCGCGACCTCATTGCCAATGAAAAAGCGATCATTTTAGTGACAGAGCAAGGCTACATCAAACGGATGCCAGTCAATACCTTTGAGGCGCAAAGCCGTGCTACCAGAGGTAAAGCCGCAGCCAAGGTCAAAGATGATGATACAATTGAGCATTTTTTAACTTGCTGCGATCACGACAGTATTTTATTCTTTAGTGAGCGTGGTGTCGTTTACTGCTTAAGAGCTTATCAAATTCCAGCGAGTTCGCGTACCAGTCGCGGGACACCAATCGTCCAAATGCTACCGATTCCCAAAGAGGAAAAAATTACCTCAATTGTACCGGTTGACGAGTTTAGCAACGAAGAATACTTGGTCATGCTTACCAAGGGTGGGAATATCAAGAAAACCGAATTGACAGCCTTTAGTCACATTCGCGCCAATGGCTTGATTGCTATTTCCTTAGAAGAAGGCGACCAACTCCGCTGGGTGCGACGCGCCAAAGTTGAGGATAGTGTAATCATTGGTTCTCGTAATGGAATGGCGATTAACTTCCGGTGCAACCACGAACAACTGCGTCCTTTAAGTCGGGCGACTCGTGGAGTAAAAGCCATGAAACTCAAAAATAAAGATGAACTGGTGGGTATGGATATTCTGCCCGCAGCAATTCTTGAAACTTTGGATGTTACAGAAGCCGAAATTGAAGATATCGAAACAATCGAAACAGAAGATATCGAAATTACCGAAACTAATGAAGAGTCCGCAGAAGTGCCTAGCAGTGGCGTTGTTGGCCCTTGGGTGTTGGTAATTACAATGGGAGGATATGGTAAGCGCGTACCAGTTGCCCAGTTCCGACTACAAAATCGTGCTGGTCAGGGTTTAATGGCAACCAAGTTCAAAAACCGCAAAACCAAAGATAAGTTGGCAACCCTACGCATTGTCAACAATGATGATGATGAAATCATGATGGTGACAAATCGCGGTATTATCATCCGGCAAGCGGTGAATGCGATTTCGATCCAATCGCGATCGGCGACTGGAGTAAGAGTGCAGCGTTTAGATGAAGATGATGCCATTACCGGAGTGGCAATAGTTCCACCTGATGCTGGCGATGCAGAAGAAGCAGAGTAGAAAGCAGGGAGAGCCAGAGAGGCAGGGGAGGCAGGGGGAGAGGTTAACCGCCTTACTCCCTTACTTAATTGCCTTAGCCAGTGGGATTTTAATGGGAATAACCGTCGCTCCAGTGGGTGCATGGTTCTTGGCTTGGATTGCCCTAGTCCCTTTATGGGTACTAGTTGTTACTTCAGCCAAACGCAAAAACCAATCCCCCTCTGCTCCCCCGGCTTTCCTCTGGGGTATTGGTTTTCACGGTGTCGCCCTATTTTGGATTACGGGAATTCATCCCATGACTTGGTTGGGCGTTCCGTGGTTGCCGAGTTTGGCAATCACTCTTTTCTGTTGGGGATTTATCAGTGTCTTGGGAGGGGTATTCGTTGCTATTTGGGCGGCTGTGATGGTTCGCCTGGGCGGACAAAAACCCTGGCTACGTATACTTATTGGTACAGCCGTATGGTGCGGTTTAGAAAGTCTGTGGAGTGCGGGGCCTCTTTGGTGGAGTTCCCTCGCTTACACGCAGAGTCCGCACAATCTCGTAATTGTACATCTGGGGCAACTCTCTGGACCTAATACTGTGACAGCGGCGATTGTGGCTGTTAATGGGTTAATTGCTGAAGGATGGACGAACCGCCAAGACGCAAAGAGCGTAGAGAGAATTTCCTCTGTGTTCTTTGCGCCTCTGTGGTTCGTTAATAAATACTTAGTTACCGCCACAGGACTATTAATTAGCTTACACCTCATAGGTTTTATCTTATACAGTCGTCCCATTGCCCAACCACCAGAAGCAGCCTTGAAAGTGGGGATTGTTCAAGGTAATATCCCGAATCGACTTTTACGAAGTTCTGAAGGGTTTCGTCGCGCTCAAGAAAATTACACTAATGGGTATCTAACTTTAGCAAATCAAGATGTAGATGCAGTTCTCACCCCAGAAGGAGCCTTACCTATTTTCCAGCGTGACTTGTTGGGAACTGCCTTAGTCGCAGCTGTAAAGGAAAAAGGCGTAGTTGCTTGGATTGGGGCTTTTGGTGAACGAGGAGATAGTTATACAATTAGCTTGTTTACTTTCAATAGCAAAGGTGAAATTGTCAGCCGCTACGATAAAGCCAAACTAGTACCTCTGGGAGAATATATTCCCTTTGAAGGGATTTTAGGTGGACTAGTTCAACGCTTGTCGCCTTTGGATGCACATCAAGTTGCTGGTTCAGCAAATCAGATATTTGACACTCCATTTGGTCGTGCGATCGCTAGTATATGTTACGAATCTGCTTTTCCTGAACAATTTCGCCGTCAAGCGGCGGCGGGTGGGCAATTTATCCTCAGTTCTTCTAACGATGCTCATTACACTGCATCGATGCCATTCCAGCATCATGCACAGGATATCATGCGGGCTATTGAAACCGATCGCTGGTCAGCACGGGCAACTAATACCGGATATTCAGCTTTTGTAGATCCTCATGGTAGAACCTTGTGGATATCTGGATATAATACCTACGAAACTCATGCTGAAACAATTTATCGGCGACAGACACAAACTTTATATGTGCGTTGGGGTGATTGGTTAACACCATTGTTATTTATCTCCTCTGGAGGAGCTTGGCTGGTAATTCGCAGTATAAATAAATCTCACTAATTTTGGAAAACCTTAGTGTATTGAGTCTTTGGCGTGATTTTGTCCAGAGTTGAACAATTAGCGATCGCTTAACTACTTAATTTTACCCTTGCCAGTGACTCAAAAGTTGAGCAAGGTAGAAGTACGGAATTTTTCTTTGAAAGCTAAATTTTGGACATTCATAGCCACTTATTTCAACCATTTTTGAGGCTTTTTCCAAATGAATAAATTACTGATCGGAATTGGTATGTTTTTAGGAACTACTATTGGCAGTTATATCCCGATATTATGGGGTGGAAGTTTGCTATCGATTACCTCGATCCTATGGAGTGTTATCGGGGGAATTGTAGGTATTTTGATCGCATATCGTGTCTCGAAATATTTAGGGTTTATTTGAGTTGGTTTGGTTGGATCTAACAACCAGGTAATAGCTTATTATTTACAGTTTATACTAAAAATCTTTAGTAGTTATCATTTACCTACAGTTTTGATACATCTTGTGGGGTGGAGAGAAGTCCGATCTAAGACTTTAGTAAATAATAAGAGAGTATCTTAATCATTGCTGAATAAGGATTTGCGCCCCATTTTTTAATAAAATAAATGTAGCCTATTCACTTAATAATAGATGTAGAAAAAATTACATTCTGCTAAATAATTAATGTTTTCATACACAATTTTAAAAAACTTGCAATTCTTCATAAGGATGAAATTGCGTATTATAATCTCATACCAAATTCAGTTTAAAAAAAGCGTGTAAGTGAGAACTTTCAGACTTGAAAGTGTTTTAATAAAGTTATTACCGAAGTTTAGAGAAGCAAAAACATGAAAGGTTTCAGGAAGCTATCCTCAATAGCAGTGTTGCTATTTGCCTTTGTGTCTCCGCCCTCATTAGCTGAAGCAAAAAATATTTCTCAAAGTAATGCTCTGAATGAACAGAGCGTTGCACCAGATGCTAACCTGGTTGGAAATAAAACCAGAGAGTTTTTGATTGCTCAATGGCGAGAAGGACGATACCAAAGAATCCGACGACGGCAAATAATTCAACGCCGGCAACCCTTCGGCAGACGGCAGATAATCCGACGAAGGCAGTCCTTTGGCGGACGGCAGATAATCCGACGCCAGCAGTTGAGACAACGGCAAATAATCCAACGTCGGCAGCCATTTGGCGGACGGCAGATAATCCGACGACGGTATTAATGGCTTGTGACACAACTCAGTCAATGGTTAAGGACTTCCAAGAAATAAATTATCCAATCTTGTGGGGTGGGCAACATGAGCGCCTTTAGTTACTGGGCGGGCGAGACGCCAACCCCACATTAACAATTCAAAATTCAAAACTAAATAGTTGGATATTTTTTATTTGGAAGTCCCTTACCCGGATTTCTCACAAGTGAGAAAAAAGCACTTGGAATAGCTAGATTTAGGATAGCTTAATTTATACATTATCAGAATTCTAAAGAGTACGAGCAAATCAAGTCTGGTTCAATAGACATCTCCGAAAAAGAATGTAAAGACGTAGCAGTGCTACGTCTTTACAAGGGTTCTGGGTAACGCATATTTAATTTCTGGAGATGTCTAATGGAAAATGCGATCGCGCTCTACTCCAAAATATATCTTTTCATATCTTCCAATTTTGTGTAGTATATTGTATTATAGTAATATCCTGCGTGCCCCAACTCTTGGAGCCTACATACTAGTACGAGAGGAACGGTACACTGTCAATTACAGTGGGCGTGTGTGAACGGGGAGTACAAAGAATCTGGGAAGTTGGCTTAAAAGTAGCCATCTTTTAAAGAGTGTGTAACAACTCACCAGCGGAGTCCCTCTAGTAACTGAGAACACGCAATGCTCCAGCAACTTGCACGCAGGATTATATTAATTCGTAATTAAGAAAGTGAAATTTCATAACGGTTTCTAGGGTTGTATTGGCAGCCTTATTTTTTAAAATTGGTATTAGTTATGACTAACATATTTAAGCTAATCAACCAAATTGCGATCGCAGAAGCAGAGTTATATAACACCCAATTTCTTGCGCCCTGTGTCAAGGGTGGACGAGTTCGCACACGAGTAGCCGGGATGATCTGCACCTTTACGCCAAAGCCTAGTAAATTTGAGGGTTGGGGAATATTTCAGGCTGTGGATCAGAAGACAGCAAAGGTGGTGGAAGAAGCAGACTTACCCCAGATTGCAGAATATCTGCAACACTTTCCCCAAATACGACTGCGGTTAGTACACTCACTGCCGGGACAAACTTGGTTGGCATACCCTGTGAATGAAGCAGATATGCGTCAACGGTTAAAGGTAGTTAAGCCGATTGCAGTGCATCTAGTAACCGAGGGTGTTACATTTGAGCAAATTATTGTCCGCTGGAATGGGCAGTCATGCTGGTTCGAGGAAGTAGATCGCCGTACCGATCCGGCAATTTCTGAAACTCTGCAATCTGCCCTCAAGCAACTCACTCCGGCTGAGGAATTACAGTTTAAGGGCATCACTCCAGAAATCCGCACAGTGTATGAATTAGCAACTCAGCGCATTGAGGGTTTTAGTCAACCCCAACAGGATGAAAAACGACTGAGAAAAGCATTGCAGATCGGCGGCGGTGAATTAAAGCAGTTCCACGATCGCGGCGATTACTGGACAGTCGATTGGACAACGGCTGATGGTGTTCGCCATAGTAGTGCGATCGCCAAAACAGACTTGACTGTTGTCAGTTCTGGCATTTGTCTAAGTGGACGCGATCGCGATTTTGATTTGCAATCCTTAGTAGGTGTGATGGAACAACAAGAATAGTGAGAACAATCGAACTAATTAATTACGAATTACGAATTATTATGAGTATCTTTTTTCACGAACAGCTTTACCGCAGCAATGCTGTGATGGCAAAGCTGAAAAATTATCCGATCACAATTTGCGGGGCGGGGGCATTAGGAGCTAACATTGCTGAAAACTTAGCTCGGTCTGGTTTTGATAAACTGACAGTGATTGATCGCGATCGCATTGAGGAGCGCAATCTTTCGACTCAGCCTTACTACCGTTCTGATGTGGGAGCATTTAAGGCGAAAATATTGGCGAACAATTTATATCGAGCAATTGGTACTAAAGTTGATGCCAAAACAAAGGAGTTGACATCAACAAATACAACTCAGTTACTCCAAAATAGCCAGCTAATTATTGATGTCTTTGACAACAGCTTGGCACGTCAAGCAGTGAAAGATTATGCCGATCAAAAAGGCATTCCCTGTCTTCATACTGGACTATCAACTGATTATGCAGAAGTGATTTGGAATGACATTTATCGCGTTCCTTCTGAGGTGAATGATGATGTCTGTGATTATCCCTTAGCACGAAACCTGGTGATATTAACCGTTGCTGTGGCTTGTGAAGCAATTATCTCATTCATTGCAACAGCAGAGCAGCGTAACTTCACCATCACCCTTAAGGATCTGACTGTTCAATCTTTGTTTTTATAGGTTGTGTAGACGTTCTTAGGGACTTCCAAATAAAAAATACTCAATTACTGCTTATGGGGTAAGCGACACGAGCGTAGCGAAGGGCGGATAAGATGTCCACCCCACAAGATAGGATAATTTATTGAAAGCGACGGGAAACTCCATCCCGCAAGATAGCGAGACGACATTAACTGTCTTCTTAACTGTCTTATCTGTCATTGCATTTTCTTACTGATGGCGAGAAAATACAAACGTGACGGTAACAAATCTTTGTCAAAAATGCAATTATTTGAATCAAATTTATTCTTTTATAGGATAAAAAATCATGAGTTCGTTTAATCAAAGGCGAAACTATATATTAACACAAGGTAAAGGCATAAATCTGTCTGGCAATCCCATTCAAACCGAAAATTTTTCTATTCAAAAGACCTTACGGAATGGTGGAAAAATCCGTTTTAAAATTCGTTATTTGGCTGATTTACAGGGTTTTTGTATGTTGGAAGTTTTTCTGATGAGAGCGCATAATGGAATACAAACTGCCAGCATGAGCATCCCTAACAGTAGTTCGATAGCCAATGTTCAAGAACAAGAACAAGAATTTAGTATTTGGGAGCCAGGAGATTATTACTTCTTGTTTAAAATGTCTTGTAATAATGGAACATTTTATATCGAGGATTATCAGCTTTATTGGTCAGCTAGCTAATTGTTTATAAGAAGAATTCAGAACTCAATAGCGGAGCCGGAGACGCTCCGCCTCCGGTCAGAATGGGCTAAACTTTAGCTATCCGCTAACAGTATGAATTCTGTACGAGAGGGTGATACGGAAAATTAATTAGGGCTTGCTGAATACTTTTCAGATATCATCTCAATAACTCATATTCAAGAGAAGTCTGAGCGGAGGAAACCACCACTCGAACTTCTCTTTCACTTCTGTACGATAGTGCGTAGCTTACTACTTTTAGCGTCCCGTAGGTAAGGGGTGAGGGAGGTGCGAGAGAAAGAATATCTGATAGTTTCTCAAGCACGTTTTTGTAATGATTGATATTCAAACTCAGCAACGCCTAGTTGTTTTTTAAAGTAGGCACGGTAGAGTTCGCAACGTGGTAGGATGCGATCGCCTTCATAAGCAATCAACCCTAAGCTTTCGAGCTTATGAGCGTCAATGGGGTTCAGAGAAATACTTTGCTTTGTGTTCACAACCTCAATATATGCCTTTACCAAACTGGGATTTTCTTGTAAGATTGCCCAGTGTCGCCATAAATGATAACGATAGATACCGCCATTAGCGATCGCCTCCTGTATCAGTTCTTCTAAGGTGATTCCTTGACAGCATAGATAATACAGAGCAATCCGAATCAGTGCGGGATGTCCCCCAACCAGAGACATCAGTTGAGTAACTTCCTTATTAGAGTTCCAATCTAGTCCGTGCCTTTGGGCTAAATATTTTACTTGCTGCCTAGTAAATTCTGGTAGATGGATCGGTAGTCCAATATTAAATGGAGAGCGGTTGATATCCAGAGAAACATATACTTCTGTGGAATAAACTACCACTAGCCTTAGTTTCTGCAAGTTGTTATCTTGTCGTGCTTCTTCATACCAAGAGCGCAAAAAACCAAAGAACTCCTGAGCAATTTCAGGATATTCAAAAAAGCGATCAACCTCATTTAATACTAGAACCACTGGGCTTTGACTCTGCTTGAGCAAATAAGATTGCAAATATAAACTGCAACTCAACTTACAGCCTATTTCCTCATCCCATTTGTCATCTAGCTTCGGATCAATGCCCAATTCTGTGGCAATTTGCCAGCACAGAGAACGCAAAAGCTTGTTTAAGTTTGTCAGACAGCTGGAATCTATTTGGTTGCAATTGACCTTTACCGGGCGGTAACCTTGCATCTGAGCAAAGGCTAACAACCGTAGCACAAGAGAACTTTTACCCATCTCTCTTGGCGCTCGAATCCGAATCACACAGCCAGGTTGAATTACTTCTCGATAAACTAGTTCCTCAATGGGGGGACGTTCAACATAGAACGGGGAATCTAGAACTACGGGACCATCTGGGTATGACCAAAGATTTTCTAGTTGATCGTGGTGCTGAGTAGCAAAAGTGTCTAAGGATAAAAACTGGGATATCTGGTTTTCTTTTGTATCTAATGTATCCAATCCCCGTGAAAAAGCTTGATAGCTTTCGGTATGATTTGGTTCTCTGACGATCGCATAGTCTTCCCTGTGTAACTCTAGGTTAAAGGCACTAAAACACAATTTCAGGGTTTTTTGATCTACGCCTGTATTCAACGACCATAATCGGTTTAGAGTTTTGGTAGAAAGATTCATGCGATCGCCTAAATCTTCTAGAGTGAAGCGATGCCCATTGTTTTGTACCTTTTCTATGGTCAGAATCGCCGCTTGTAAACGCTTCAACCCAGCGATCGTTAGGACAAGTCCCCGCTTTCTCGTGCTTTTAGATTGCTTCATGTCGCTAATTATCTATCTGCTTTTTTCTTTACCGTCTGAGCTATCTCCTCATTGTTTCATGTTTTAAAACAGTTATTCAACAGTTACTTACCCGTTCTTAGAGTATTATTTAATTAGTAAAAAAATATACATCTATCTTTAGAGGTATTTATATAAGTGGGTATAAATAAACATAACTATATTGATTATCTTTTTTCCCGCCTCTGTGGAAAGGGGCTGATAATTCTGCATCAAGTATTTTTGATTACTTGCAAAGTTCACTTTATTTGTAACGATTTACTCAGTGTGACTGAAAATTAAGCGTTCTAAACTCTGTGGCGCTTGCCATCAATCCAATATCTAATTTTTTTGCTATGGTGATCCCAAAGGAATTGTTAAATGATTACGAGGTGGAAATCAAGTAGCTAGTAAATTATGGGTATATTAAAATACAGATATACCTGGATGGTTTATCTGTAAAGTGCATCTAGTTTGTTACTTAAAACCTCGTTTCCAGCCTCCGGCTGGAAATGCTGCTCCTGGTGGCTCTGCCGCCAGTAAGGGAGGCGGAGCCGGAGCCTCAACGACGAGTATTCCCAGTCGGAGACTGGGAACGAGGCAGACCTGAGTATATTAAAATACAGATATGCCTGGATGGTTTATCTGTAAAGTGCATCGAGTTTATTACTTAATGGGTTGGGCAATACGCGTTTCAATATCTTCCAAAGTTTGTAATAATAAACGATTTGCCTGCAATTTCCAACCCCATTTCTGAATTCTATAAGCTAATACAGTCCCAACTATAGACGCTAATAAACAGATGGGTTGATTTAAAGAAATTCCTAATAACAAACCCAATCCAGCAATTCCCCAAAATGGTAAAGCTACTGCTTGTCTTTGTTCTTCCACAACTTGGGTAATTAGATTAGATTTCATAGTAGCGAGTAATGCCTCTTTGACTTGTTGCTGTTCTGTTACCGACACTGTTAAATCTATTTTACGACGTAGTTTTTCCATTTTTCGGGCATTAGTACTGTACTCAGTTAGCTCATCTTCTGCCATTTTCAGGATTTGTTCTAGTTGTGCCATCGTCTATTACATCCGGTATTTTGACAAAGTTATTAAACTGAAAATTGTTAATTTTTATTGCTTATAGCCTTGCATTTCATTGCTAAATATCAAACCACGCGACAGAATCAAAAATCTAAAATTTAATATGGGAAAAATATAGTACGAGTTATGCACTTACAAGTTGAGTATAAACTTAAAAGGTAATATTTATGGCTACAGTATCTACAAGTACTTTATCTCTATCTGCCCAAGAGCGATCGCTCATCTTGTGGTTTGATGAAGTTGGTATTGCTGACATCCCTCTAGTTGGTGGTAAAAATGCCTCACTGGGGGAAATGATTCAACAGCTAACCCCCAAAGGCATTAACGTTCCTACTGGATTCGCCACTACTGCTTACGCTTATCGTTACTTCATTCAATCAGCAGGATTAGAAGCAAAGCTACGCAAACTCTTTGCAGATTTAGATGTTGAGGATGTCAAAAATTTGCGAGAACGGGGAAAAAAAGCGCGATCGCTATTAATCCACACGCCATTTCCGGTAGAATTGCGAGAGGCGATCGCCACAGCATACCATCGCCTCTGTGAACAATACCATACAGAAACAGATGTGGCAGTCCGTTCCAGTGCCACCGCTGAAGACCTCCCCGACGCTAGTTTTGCTGGACAGCAGGAAACTTACCTCAACGTTGTCGGTGCAGAAGGAGTTTTAGCAGCTTGTCATAAATGTTTTGCTTCCATATTTACTGATCGCGCTATTTCTTATCGTCACGCCAAGGGATTTGACCACTTTAGCATTGCCCTTGCCGTTGGCGTACAAAAAATGGTGCGTTCTGACTTAGCAACCTCTGGGGTAATGTTCTCCATTGATACAGAAACCGGATTTAAAGATGCAGCACTAATTACAGCCGCCTATGGTTTAGGTGAAAATGTTGTCCAGGGGTCTGTAAATCCCGATGAATATTATGTTTTTAAACCAACTTTAAAAGCTGGTTTTCGTCCAATTATCGATAAAAAATTGGGCAGTAAAGAACTGAAAATGATTTATGATGACGGTTCCAAATTTACGAAAAATGTTTCAGTTTCGGTCAGCGAAAGAGGTAAATTTGCCCTAAGTGATGAAGAGATTTTACAGCTAGCAAATTGGGCGTGTTTAATTGAAGACCATTATTCCCAAGTCCACGGCATTGCCACCCCAATGGATATCGAGTGGGCAAAAGATGGCATTACTAACCAACTTTTTATTGTGCAAGCACGTCCCGAAACCGTCCAGTCACAGAAGACAGGAAATGTGCTGCGGAGTTATCGGTTGTTATTAAGGAATAGGGAATGGGGAATAGGGAATGGGGAAAAATCTTCCCACTCTTCATTATCTGATTCCCAATCTCCAATCCCCCTGGTTACGGGAAGTGCGATTGGAGAAGCTATTAGTCAAGGGAAAGCACGCCTAATTTTAGATGTTCAGAAACTCGACCAGTTCCAAGTTGGGGAAGTTTTGGTGACAGAGAGAACTGACCCCGATTGGGAACCAATTATGAAACGCGCCAGTGCAATTGTCACCAATTCTGGGGGCAGAACGTGTCACGCCGCAATTATTGCGCGAGAATTGGGTGTACCTGCGATCGTGGGATGCGGTAATGCGACAGAAATCTTAAAACCTGGTCAAGAGGTAACAATTTCTTGCGCTGAAGGGGAAGAAGGAAAAGTTTATGCAGGCTTATTACCTTTTGAAGTTGAAGAAGTTCCTTTAGAGAACTTACCGCGTACCCATACTCAAATTTTAATGAATGTGGGTAATCCCCAAGAAGCATTAAGTTTATCGGCAATTCCTAACGATGGCGTAGGTTTAGCGCGGACAGAATTTATCATCGCTAACCAAATTCAAATTCATCCAATGGCGTTGATTCATTATGAATTGTTAAAAGATGAATTTGTGAAAGCTAAAATTGCTAACATTACCTCACTTTATGACGATAAAACTCAATATTTTGTCGATAAATTAGCCCAAGGTATAGGTAGAATTGCGGCAGCATTTTATCCCAAACCTGTGATTGTCAGAACATCCGATTTCAAAAGTAATGAATATGCCAACTTGTTAGGTGGACGACAGTTTGAACCCAATGAAGAAAATCCCATGCTGGGTTGGCGAGGTGCAGCGCGTTACTACGATGAAGGCTACAGAGAAGCTTTTGCCCTAGAGTGTCATGCTATCAAACGGGTGCGGGAAGAAATGGGTTTGACAAATGTTATTCCGATGATCCCCTTTTGTCGCACTCCCGATGAGGGGCGTTTGGTTTTGGCAGAGATGGCAAAAAATGGTTTAAAGCAAGATGTTAACGGCTTGCAAGTTTATGTGATGTGTGAGTTGCCCAGTAATGTTATTCTGGCTGAGGAATTTGCTGACGTATTTGATGGCTTCTCGATTGGTTCTAATGATTTAACTCAGCTGACATTGGGGATAGACAGAGATTCGGCGTTGGTAGCGAGATTGTTTGATGAACGCAGTCCAGCAGTCAAGGAAATGGTGAGAATGGCTATAAAAGCTGCGAAAAAACATAACCGCAAAATCGGTATTTGTGGACAAGCACCCAGCGACTATCCAGAATTTGCCCAGTTTTTGGTTGAACAAGGAATTGACTCAATTAGTCTGAATCCAGATTCAGTTTTAAAGACAATGCTAGAAGTGGCCAAAGTCGAGGGTACTAATAATTCGTAATTTGAGTAATGTATGTCAGTTAGAGACCGCTAACACGAGAACGTCAAAAATGCCCTAATAAGCCAGATGACAAATCTTTTGGAAACCGAACGCTTGATTATTCGCAGTTGGATACCCGAACGCGATGCCGAACAAGCATTTGCAATTTACAGCGATCCTGAAGTTACACACTTTCTCGGTAAATCTTCTCACGTCACAAGCATTGAGTCACAACGTCAGCGCTTGATTGAAGGTATCGAGCGAATGCACCAACGCAACAATGGTACTGGTTCTTGGGCAATTGTCGAAAAGGAAACTACAACAATTGTGGGAACTATCCTTCTTAAACAATTGCCCGACAAAGATGGTTTACCCACTCAAGATTATGAGGTAGGCTGGCACTTGAGGCGAGCTTCTTGGGGTAAAGGCTATGCAACAGAAGCAGGACAAGCTATGCTCAACTACGGATTTAGTGTTTTGAACTTGCCAGTGATTTATGCTGTAGTGAAGCCAGAAAATCATGCTTCAATCCGTGTAACCGAACGATTGGGTATGAAACCAGTGGGACAGACAAACAAGTATTACGGTATTAAACTACTCCTGTTCAAACTAAATACACCTGTAAAAATAGAGGGGGAATAACCAATGCCCAATGCCCAATGACAAATGACAAATGACAAATGACTAATGACTAAAAAATGGTTCCGAATTGGGATGGTGAGTGTATTTCTTCTCTCACTTGCTTTACGGTTTTGGGGACTGGAGCGATTTAACACTCTGGTATTTGATGAAGTTTACTTTGCTAAATTCGGTAATGATTATCTCACGCGGACACCATTTTTTAATGCTCATCCGCCACTGAGTCAA
This sequence comes from Nostoc sp., assembly GCF_036916985.1. Classification (GTDB taxonomy): domain Bacteria; phylum Cyanobacteriota; class Cyanobacteriia; order Cyanobacteriales; family Nostocaceae; genus Nostoc. Next base: position 168,245 of record NZ_JBALFD010000012.1, on the reverse strand, counting down.
TATATTATTGGTATCGGCATTTGGATTGGTAGTCACATTCCTTTTTGGCACGATACCGTAAACGGATTGACAGGTTCATTGCGATCGCCTTGGACTTATCGGTGGTTAAATGCCCTCACAGGCTCATTTATTCCTGTAGTTGTTGGTGCGATCGCTTATCAATTAAGTTATCGCCGTACCTTTGCAATAATTGCAGGATTGTTTACAGCTTGTGATGGCATCTTTCTAGTTGAATCTCGCTATGCTTTAAGTAATATTTATATCGTCATCTTTGGTTTATTAGGTCATTGGTTTTTATTGTTGGCATTAGATAACCAAAATCGGCGGCGTTCTTTGTGGTTAGTTTTTGCTGGCATTGCTTTTGGTGCATCAGTCGGTACTAAATGGAATGGTTTATGGTTCCTGTCAGGTGCTTATCTTGTTTGGATAGCAGCTTGGATAATTCATTTAATACATTCTTTTTCTAACCCCAAACTCTTGTTTACATCCCCCTCATTGGAGGATGCAGGAGCCAGGAGCCAGGAGCCAGGAGGCAGAATTCAGGAGTCAGAATGGGCTAAACGCCCCGCTACCGCTAACAGGAGCCATAATTCAGGAGTTAGTACTTATTCTCCACCATTTTCACCATCTCTACCATCTGAGTCACCACTACAAAACTTGACTCAGCTAAATATTTTCCAGATGTTATTTTATCTAGGAATAATTCCAGCTTTTATATATAGCATCATCTGGATTCCCCACCTTCAACTAGATAAAACTTATGGATTTATTGCAGTACATCAGCAGATTTTGAAATTTCATTTGCATTTAGGTGGTAATAGTTCAGATGTGCATCCTTACTGTGCTGCTTGGTATAAATGGCCTTTGATGACTCGGCCAATGGCATATTATTATCAAACGGCAGAAAGTATCACCGAACCATTACCTGTAATGGGGCCACCTTTGCCTGCTGGTGCTGGACAAGTTATTTATGATGTCCATGCAATGGGTAATCCATTTTTATGGTGGTTTGGTATTGCTGCTATGTTGTTTTTAGTAGGAATGCTGGTGTTACAAAGCGTAATTCCTTGGGTGAAGGAAAAGCGTTTTTCTGTGCCTACAACTCTTAGTGTTGATACTTGGATTGCCTTGTATATAGTTATCAATTATGCCGCTAACTTATTACCTTGGGTGAGGGTGACGAGGTGCGCTTTTATCTACCACTATATGTGTGCAGTGGTGTTTGTATTTTTAGCGATCGCTTGGTTTGTCGATCAGTGTCTTCGCAGCTATTATCAACAACTCCGAGTGCTAGGTGTCACCATTACTTTTATTATTCTGGCTGCTTTTATTTTCTGGATGCCTATTTATTTGGGTTTACCCCTCTCCCCTGATGGTTATAAGCTCCGAATGTGGTTCAACTCTTGGATTTAATTAAAGAGGCAGCGATCGCCAAAAAGTGCGTAGATGCACACGGGGAGTAAATTGTAGTCAATCGTCAATTTGGATTATCAATTATAACATTTATCGTCACTTTCCTTTGGTTAAAATCTCAATATTTCGGCAAATGGTGAATAAAGTGATATTTGATACATTTGACGGCATATAATCAACTGTCACTCAGGGAATTACTTTTGAGTGTTCAGATCCCTGTATAGAGAATTTTTTGCTTCCCTGTAAAAACTTTCAGGGAAATTTTTAATGGCGCTACTTGATAAAACTTACTTACAACTACTCATTTTTTGATACTTAAAAACAAAAAATATAGTGATAGTACTTAATTAACATATTTAGCTAATATTTCACCAAAACTTATACAGTGCTTAATCTTCGGAATTTACAAAGATGATTGGTAGCTTGGTGTATCCATAATAAAAAATACATAAAATAATGTGCGCTATTAGTGTAATAATCTGCACGTGTAAACACTCATGTGGAAATGCTTGATAAATTACGCATCAAGCACGGGGCATTTGTGGATCTATAAAACTAGCAAATTCTACGTATATGTCCAACTGCCAAGCGAAACCTGAAACCCAGTACTTAAGTGCATCTGGTGGTAAGTGTTTAACACCGTTTCAGCGGAAACTGCTACTACAAAGTTTGCATAATAGTTTACCTGAATCCTACCGCCAACGAATTGAAATTATGTTGTTGGCGGATGAAGGGAAAACTCAAACAGATATCTGTCAAACCTTGGGATGTTGTGCAGCAACAGTACGACATTGGACACACATAGCCAGGGCTGGGATGGCGCACCAATGGCAAGATTGCCCCATTGGTCGCCCCAAGGCTGTGAATGATGAGTATTTAGAGCGTTTGAAGCAACTAGTTAACAACAGTCCTCGCGATTATGGGTATGCTTTTCGACGCTGGACAGCAAACTGGCTTGCGAAACATCTAGCAAAGGAATTTGGGATTGAGGTAAGCGATCGCCATCTCAAGCGACTGCTCAAACAGATGGGATTATCGACACTACCAAAACCCAGCAATCCTGAACAAAGCAGTAATGAAGAGACTACGAGTTCCAAAATCTTGATTAGTGACCTCAAATCGGCAGCTATTCCTGATAATTCCGAATTTTTACCTATTAACTTTGCAAAATTAGGAAAAGATTTAGACGTTTATGGCGCAAGATATATCTGCTCAGTTAGTTTCCCTGCAACAGTTCAACAATACTCTGGGCTATTCTCTTTCGACAGAGGAATTTCAATACTGTCTTCAAGAAGTTAAATTTATCAACCCAAAAGTCGGCAAATTCTGGCAAGGAACTGATGTTAAAGCTGGTATATATATTGCGATCGCAGGCAAAGTCAGGTTGTTGGATAGCGCCGATGAGTTAATCGCCACTTTGGAGGTGGGAGAGTCCTTTGGAGAATTTACCTTATTTAAGGAGGGTGATTTTAGACCTTATGCTGCTAGGGCTTCAGTAAACTTGCAATTATGCTTCATTCCTGAAGAAGTGTTGTGGCCACTGATGGCTAAATACCCACAAATTCGCGAGCATTTATGGGCTAAGGCACTATCTCGTAATCCCCAACAAGTAGATTCAGAGAACCTTTCATCTGATTCAAAACTGCCTTATGAAACGAAGATTTTGTCAACGCCAGCAGTAGAGCCGCGCGAGAAAAAGATTAACAAAGCCTATTTTCCCAACTCCACGCAGCGAGTTGGGCATTTATTACAACGTGTGATTCGGCGTTATCCGTTTTTTGCCCAACAGAGTGGATCGGATTGCGGTGCAGCTTGTTTAGTGATGGTGTCTCGCTATTGGGGAAAAAACTTTAGTGTAAATCGCCTGCGGGATATCGCCAATGTTGACCGCAATGGCTCGTCATTGCGGGGGTTATCGGCGGCGGCGGAAAGTATTGGGTTTGCCACACGACCAGTGAAAGCGAGTCTCGATCAATTGGCAAAACAAAAATTACCTGCGATCGCTCACTGGGAGGGTAAGCACTACATTGTTGTCTATGAAATCACTCCTAAGCAAGTGATTGTGGCAGATCCTAGCATTGGTCAACGCACCCTCAGCCACCAAGAATTTAAAGCTAACTGGACAGGCTATACACTGCTGTTGCAACCTACAGCCTGGTTAAAGGATGCCAAGGAGGCTACAACCCCCTTTTGGCAATTCTTTGAGTTGATGAAGCCTCACTCTTTAGTAATGTTGGAAGTATTTGTCGCTTCCTTATTTATCCAGATTTTCGGACTCGTTACGCCCCTATTTACCCAGTTAATATTAGACCGAGTGGTGGTGCAGCGTTCTGAACTAACCTTAACAGCAGTAGGGTTAGGACTACTAATTTTCAGTTTATTCCGTGTAGCGATGACGGGGTTACGGCAATATCTGTTAGATCACACGGCGAATAAGGTGGATTTAGCCCTGATTGTGGGATTTATTCGCCATACCCTGCGGCTACCCTTAAGTTACTTTGAGTCCCGTTATGTGGGGGATATTATCTCTCGCGTACAAGAAAACCGTAAAATTCAACGCTTTCTCTCCGGCGAGGCATTATCCATCCTGTTGGATTTAGTCACTGTCTTTGTCTATTTAGGATTGATGTTTTGGTACAGTTGGAAAATGGCGTTGCTGGTATTGGTGATTGTACCGCCTTATTTCCTGCTAGCATTGATTGCCACACCTTTTTTACAAAAGATTTCCAGGGAAATCTTTAATGCTATTGCTAATGAAAGTAGCTATCTGATTGAAGCCCTTTCTGGTGTGCGAACAGTTAAATCTACAGCAGTAGAACAGACAGTGCGTTGGCATTGGGAAGAGCTATTAAGTAAGGAAATAAAAACTAACTTTTCCGGGCAAGTTATCAGCAATCGCCTGCAAATATTCAGCAACACAATTGAAGCAGTGGTAACTACCATCTTGCTATGGTTTGGAGCGTACCAAGTGATTCAAAACCAGCTAACCATTGGGCAATTAGTAGCATTTAATATGTTGTTGGGAAATATTATTACACCCTTCCAACGATTAACAGTTTTGTGGAATCAATTGCAAGAAGTGGTGATTGCGGTGGAACGCATTAATGATGTGTTGGATACGGAGCCAGAAGAGGATTTACAGCACCAGGCACGGCAATCTTTACCACCTATTCAAGGTAACATTCGCTTTGATAAAGTGACCTTTCGCTATCACCCTGAAAGCGATATCAATGTTTTAGAAAATCTTAGTTTTGAAGTCCACAGCGGACAAATGGTTGCCCTAGTGGGACGGAGTGGTTCGGGGAAAACCACGATTTCTAAGCTGGTTTTGGGGTTGTATTCCCCCACAGATGGCAAAGTGTTGATTGATGGTCACGATATCACCAGTCTTTCCTTGCGTTCTCTACGCGAACAAGTTGGGGTAGTTGACCAAGATACCTTTTTGTTTGGCGGAACGATTCGGGAAAATATTAGCTTGGCACATCCTGGGGCAACTTTGGCAGAAATTATTGAGGCGGCGCGATTGGCGGGTGCTGATGAGTTTATTAAAAAGTTACCTATGGGTTATGAAACCCAGATTGGTGAAGGAGGAGGGATGTTGTCTGGAGGACAGCGACAAAGAATTGCGATCGCTAAGGCGTTGTTAGGCAATCCCAAGCTGTTAATTTTGGATGAGGCTACTTCCCATCTGGATGCAGAGTCAGAAAGGATTATTCAGACAAATTTAAACACAATTCTGAAGAGCAGAACCACCTTAATAATCGCTCATCGCCTTTCAACTGTGCGGAATGCAGATTTGATTTTGGTGCTAGATAGAGGCGTGTTGATTGAGAGGGGGACTCACCAAGAGTTGATGGCCAAGCGGGGACATTATTTTTATCTCAATCATCAGCAATTGGATGTTGCGGGGTGAAACCAGAGGAAAAGGAGGAAGTTTTTCTTGTCTCCTCACTCCTAAAATTCCAAATTGATATCAGGAAAAATCATGCCAAACACATTGAATGGAAAGGTTCAAACCCAAATCCATGAGGTAGAACAGCACAAAGAATTTTTCAGGGAGCAAACACCCGTTAGAGCAACTGATGATTGGGCTAATGCGACCAAGGATTTACTTGATAGTTTACCCCAGGTTTGGACAAGGGGATTGCTGTATTTTTTGATAGTATTTGTGTCGATCATTTTACCTTGGGCAATGCTATCAAAGGTGGATGAAACTGGTTCGGCAAGAGGGCGACTTGAGCCAAAGGGAAAGACGGTTAGGCTAGATGCTGCGGTGGCTGGTACTGTTGCCGAAATTCGGGTCAAAGAGGGTGATTCGGTGAAAGTTGGGCAGACTTTATTGGTGTTGGAATCAGAATTAGCTAAGGCGGAATTGCGGCAGGCACAAGATAAGTTAGAGGGACAATTAAATCGACTTTCTCAGTTAAATTCATCTAAAAGTCAGTTAGTTGTATCGTTGACAACACAACAGCAACAAAATCAATCTCAACAGTTAGAAAAACAGTCTCAAATTGACCAAGCACGACAGAATATGAATGCTCTGAGGAATTCTTATGACTTACAAAAAGACGAAAAATTAGCTCAAGTAAATCAGGCACGGCAAACTCTTGAGCATAGTCAAACAGCTAATAAATTAGTACGCAGTAGTTTAGTGAGTACGGAGCGGGAAGTTGAACGCTATCGCAGTCTTTGGCAGTCAGGGGTTGTTCCAGAAATTAATGTTGTGGATAAGCAAGATATAGCTAAAGATAAACAACAGTTATACGAACAAAATCAGTCAGATATTCAGCAAGCTAAACTACGTTTGATAGAACAACAGAGTAGTTATGAGCGGACTATTCGGCAAGCAAATGCAGATATTGAACAAGCGCAGTTGCGATTAAAAGAACAGGAAAGAAGTTATCAGACTTTGACTCGCTCTAGCAAGTTAGCTCTGCTAAAAATCGACGAACAACAGAAGAGTTTAGAGACAGAAATTACTACACTTCAGTCAGAAATTGCTCAAAGTAAGAGTCAGATTGTCTCGTTAAAGTTTCAGTTAGGACAACGAGAGTTAAGAGCTACAGTGAATGGTAGAGTGTTTCAGTTACCCATACAACGGGCTGGGTCTGTAGTACAGCCTGGAACAATGATTGCGGAGATTTCGCCCCAAGGTTCGCCGCTAATAATTAGGGCACAAATAGCGACAACTGAGAGTGGTTTTTTGCGAAGAGGATTGCCAGTCAAGTTAAAGTTTGATGCTTATCCGTTTCAAGATTATGGGGTGGTAGAAGGAAAATTATTAGAGATTTCTCCTACTACTATAGAGATAGAAACACCTAATGGAAAGATAGCAGCTTATGACTTGGAAATTGCCCTAAACCAAAATTGTATTCCCTCGGCTAATAAGTGTATTGCCTTGCATCCTGGAGATACGGCGACAGCTGAGGTAATTGTGCGTCAGCGTCGGATTATAGATTTTCTGCTTGATCCATTTAAGCAGTTACAACAGGGTGGAGTGAAATTGTAGAAAACTTTATTTCCTTCTCTACATCCAAAGGACATGGGAATTGAGAATGTAAAGACGTTATATGTAATGTCTCTACATCCAGCTAATAAGTCATGATCTCATCTTTTGTTTTGTTAACCAAATTTAGGATAAATATCATGTCACAACCTATTACCATTACTAACGAAGATATTCTTCACCAAGTTAAGTTATCTTGCCAAATTCCTGAGATAGTTGAGCAGATTATTCGTCGTAAGGTGATTATAGCGGCAGCTGAAAAAGCTGGGATAAAAGTAGAGGTTGAGGAACTTCAGAAAGCAGCAGACCAAATACGGTTAACTAATAAACTTAATAGTGCTGATCATACCTGGAAATGGTTAGAAAAACATGCTTTATCTATAGATGATTTTGAGGAAATCGCTTACATCACTTTGATTTATGGAAAATTAGTAGAACATCTATTTGCTGATCAGGTTGAACCCTATTTCTATGAAAACCAACTAGATTATGTTGGTGTCGTAATGTATGAAGTTATTCTAGATGATGAGGATTTAGCACTAGAACTTTTCTATGCAATTAAAGAAGGTGAAATAAGTTTTTATGATGTTGTCCACAAATATACTAAGGATATCGAATTACGCAGAAAATGTGGATATCAAGGAGTAATAAACCGCAAAGATTTGAAGCCGGAAATTTCTGCTGCTATTTTTGCTGCTAAACCACCACAGCTTCTTAAACCAATTTTTACTTCTAAGGGAGTACACCTAGTTTTAGTGGAGGAAATTATTCAACTAGAACTGGATAATAAACTACGCTCTACCATTATTCTAGAGTTATTTTCTGCATGGCTAAAAATACAAACTGAGCTAATTGAAGTAGATTTTACTATTAGATGAGCAAAGTTCAAAGTTGATCAATTATTTTATATAAGAGGGTAAATGTAAGGACAGAATCTAAATTTTGCAAAAATATAGAATTATAGTGAATTATTTATGTCCTTTTTTTAGGTGCATATCAAAAATCGATTTTACTGACTTTCTAGAGAAAGCTATTATCAAAGGTAGCAATAGTCTTAATTTAGTGAAAATAGCTAAATTAGGCAGTTTTACACATAAATAACCAATGAAAATACTGAATCATTTAAGTCCCGAAATACAGTGTAATTTACTTGTAAAATCAATATATTTATTGATATTTATAATGAAGGCTAAGATAAATAAGTACTTAGCTAGTTTAATGAACCTCTAACAAAACTTGTGGAGTAATTAATCATGGCATCTATCAAAATCAACGAATTGCATTTAGCAGGTGCAGACTTATTCATGGATTCTGAAAACTTTTTCAGTGACCTAGAAGATCGTGAATTAGTTGCAGCAGTCGGAGGAATAACTCCTGTGATCACATTTACCGCTGCCGCGCTTGGTAGTGTCAGCGTGTGGGGAGTTAGCTTTGGTACTGGTTTTGCTCTCGGAACTTTTGCGGCTGGTGCTACTGCTGGTTACTTCGCTTCCAGATAAAAGAAGTTTTGTCATAAGTTAAAAAACTAGGAGATACAGATGGCAATTACTATTAACGATCTCAATCCTGAATACAGTCTTTTTCTTGACAGAGAAAGCTACTTAGATGAGTTGGTTGATAATGAACTTCGTGATGCAATTGGTGGTGTCACACCTGGGGCTGCTATTCTCACCGCTCTTGTTATTTTTGGAGCGGGTGCTGGTTTTGGTGTATTAGTTTATAAATTAACTCACTAACCAGCAAATTTTCTTGTAATTGACAATAGAAAAAGGTCAGGAAATATATTTATAGCCCTGGCCTTTTTGTAAGAGTAATACAGCAAGTAAATCTAATCGATGAGGCTCTTCAATGAATATTACACCATACTTAATTGCAATAGTTGGGATAGCACTAATTGTAGAACAAGAATACGTTATAGCAGCTACAATGCTACTCATTGCTATTAGTGAGATTACATTACCCAATTTAAATACAATAACTACCACTTCAGCTACTTTCATCCGTTTTGGACTGATAGGAGCTTTAGTTTCTCTTCTTGTTTATCGATTTTTAACGTGAGAAGACGAAATTAATTTTATCTTTTTGAATTGCAATTAATTCTACTTCTATTGCTTGTAGTAGTGAAGTAGTAATAATTGCTGGCAATTAGTATAAGTTACCAAAAAGTAATAATTGTTCAGCTATGATGTTTTCATTGAGTCACAAAAATGTTAGTAAATATCTCGAACAATCAGGTATTTTTTCTCAACAAGATTTATTAAATCTAAAGCTAGAATTAGGAAAAATTAATACTAAAAACTTTAGTATTGTAGTCACGCTGCAAAATAGACATAAATTTATAGTTAAGCAAGAACGTCCTACGCTTTCAGGAACTTTCTCTCAAGAAATTTTTAATGAATGGCAGTTTCAAAAAGTCATCAGTGAGCTTCCTAAGTTAAACTCTCTGAAAATCTTTGTCAGAGAGATGCTTGCCTACGATGAAGATAATTTAATTGCAATTTATAGATACTTGGATAATTATCTAGAGTTACATACTGGTATTTTAGAGTCTAATAAAATATTCCCAGTTACTATTCCTGCTTGGATAGGTTCAATACTAGGTCAAATCCATCGTGCTACATTCAACGATGAAGATGCTTATATTTATGTAACTCAAAAAGGTAGTTTTTGGCAGAGTACAGGTGCGGCTTTTAGTTTATTACAAGGTCGGATTACGCCTGAAATTTTGAGTATGACTTCTCCAGACTACATCAAATTTATTAGCCTTTATCAACGTTTTGATAGTCTTGAGCAAGCAACATTAGAGGCAATTAGTTCCTGGCAAGCATGTTGTATTGTTCATAATGATCTTAATATCGCTAATATTCTAGTTCATCAAGAATGGGAAAAAGTAAAGTCATTCACTGAAGCACAAGAGCAATCTACTGTCAAAATAATAGATTGGGAGAGAAGTAGTTGGGGAGATCCTATCTTTGATTTAGGGAATTTAATAGCTAATTACATACTGATATGGCTATCAAGTATGGTGGTAGATCCTTCGATGGAGATGGAAGAATCAATAAAATCGGCTGAAATTACACTAGAAGACATCCGCCCATCTATTGTAATTATTATTCAATCTTATTTACATAATTTTCCCGAAATTTTACAACATTTTCCTAATTTTTTTAAGAAGCTACTCCAGTTTATAGGTATAGCTATTATTATTCAAACACAAGCAAAAATTGAATATCATAAGCTGTTAGTAAATAGTGATATTTACGCTCTTCAAGTTGCAAAATCTTTGCTTTGTCGTCCTGAAATTTCTCTCGTTAGTATATTTGGTATACAAGAGAAAGAATTGACTAGTCTAATAGTTAATTCTTAAAAATTGCTCGGATGTTTAATTAGAGATAAAGAAAATGATCAATAGTCAATCTACACATCATTTATTGTCGGGTGTCTCAAAAGATTTGCAAGAGAAATTGGAGGATATAACCAATAATATTGAGTTAGATGATGAGTTATGTGTCCGTCATCCAGACTATCAGCTTTGGGAAACTTCGCTAGAGATTAAAAATCGCTTTCATAAACTACCTCTAGAAGTGCAGCAAAAGCATATAGCCAGACATTTAAGAAGCTTTTTATACGGCATTTACTATAATGGCTCACTACTTAAACCTCTTCAATTGAAAGTGGATTTTGAAGATTCAGTGAATCAACAGAATTTAAAAAATGATAGTTTGATTGGTATCGATGTAGGGCTTTTTCAAAAACTACATGAAAACAACCAAGGGCAAGGATATTTTGATCCTGGTTGGCTGGTAAAAAAGATGGAGGTGGATGGTAGCGTAGCAGTTATCAAGGGTAAGTTAACTGTACATATTAATCCTGAGTTTCACTTGATGGCTTCGCAAACATCAGTAAATGTAGGTGAAGTGGTTTCCATAAAAATGCCTAAAAACTGTCTACAAGAAGGATTTTATATTGCAGTAGGTAACACAGGTATTATACCGATAGATGTTATGGAGAATAAATATACAATAGTGCGAATTTATTTTAATATAATTTCAGAAGGCGCTATCCAGATAATGAAGTATTTAACACAACAGTTAAATGAAAATGAAATATTCTTTTCATTTAAAGCTTCTTACAGTTACTCTGGCTATGAAAGATATGATGCAGGCGTTCTTTATATTAAGAGGGATGACTACCCGTTAGTGCATTCTATTCTGCAAAATATTTATCTAGTTAACCAAGATTATTTTCGCAACAACATCCCACTATTTACAAAATATTTAGCTCCTGGTCTTGGGTTGGCAGAAGAGCCAGATATTAAGTTTGATCACTATGAGAGCTTTGGGACAAACCGTTGTCAAATTGTTGCTAATGGCTTACTCGAAGCTAAAAGAAAAAATCAGCGATCGCCTGAAGAAAAGCTCAATGCTATAATCAACCAATTCTCTCAGCTAAATATAGATTTGCAATATCCATATTTAAACAGTGATTATACAGATATTTATACCCCAATATCAGGAACATGAGAAATTAATAAGGCTAAGGGGATAGAAAAACTTATTTATAAGAAGAATTCAGAACTCAGGAGTCAGAATGGGCTAAACGCCCCGCTAGCGCTAACAGAATGAATATCTTGATTCTGGATTCTGAATTCTTCTTCCATTTCTCCTAACTTCTCAAAATACCTGCATTCTTCTCGATCAAGTCTAAAGCTTTCTTGGCTTTAAAAATAGCTCGTAAATAAGCTACTTGACTATTCCAAGCCGAACGAGGTAAAAGAGTTGCTTGAGAACTTAAATCAGCCGGAGATTGGCCAGCAGATGATTTTAAACTATCAGCTAGAGGTACATAATCAGTGGATATATCATTCATAAAGAGTTAAATTTCTGAATTAGCTTTCAACTCAAAACAACCAAAGATGCCTTTAACTCTGGATCTTCTTCCCAACTTTCTGGCCATTGAATGCGATCGCTAGTAAAATGAAGCGGATCGTTTTCTGGCCAAGGAGCATTTATTGGTTCCTCAACCAGCCTAAACTCCCCATTATCAAAGGGGTTTCCGTCCGCACGACGTTGAAGAAATACTCGCTCCCGAATACCACCTTTTTCCTGAGTCAGGGCGCGATGATGACAATAAGGATTATTGCCTCTTTTATCAAAGAAAACGTGAGCAGTCCAACTGCAACCACCCCGACAGAGTTCGGCAAATTCACAAGTCTTGCAAAAGCCCCATAAATGTGATGTTCCTTTGGGAGTATCAGCTCCGAGATTAAACCGTAGTTCTTCGGTTTCTTCAATAATCGTTCGCAATGAATAGTCGCGGATGTTGCCGCCAGTGTAGGCTGTGGTAGGTAGTGAAGGACAACCTTTGATCGCACCATCGGCTTCAATGCCTAAAGCAGATAGTCCAGCGCTACACCCCTGCCAAAATGACCAAGCGTCTCCACCCCGCAGCAGTCGTTCATAGGGCCCGTAATAGCCGATGTTATTCCCCGGCTGCACCTGCACCCCTTCTTGCTTGGCGCGTTCGGCAACACGAGCAATCATTGGGTATAGATCCAAGAGTTCGTAAGGTTGCAATAAAATATCAGTATTATCAGCAGCATTGCCCATTGGTACAGTCAACTGAATTTGCCAAGCGAAGACACCAGCATCACGGAGATGACCGTAAATTTGAGGAAATTCTGGTGCAGACAGACGATTGATTTGCGTATTGCAGCCAAAGGGGATACCTGCTTCCTTGAGATGGCTCATAGTCTTAAATGCCCATTGCCACGAGCCTTGTTTGCCCCGCAGGCGATCGTGAGTCGCTTCTAAGCCATCAACCGACACAGAAACCACGCCAATACCAGCTTCTTTCATCCGGCGGGCTGTGTCTAAGGTGATACCATAACCCCCAGTGGTCATACCACACAACATCCCAGCTTTGGTAATTGCTTGGGCAATCTCTAGCCAGTCAGGACGGAGAAAAGCTTCACCACCAATTATGGTAACTTCTGTAATTCCCACTTCAGCCATTTGTTTGACTAAATCAAGGGCTTCTGCTGTGGAAAGTTCATTTGTCCTTGTATGACCAGCACGTGAACCGCAGTGTTGACAGGCTAGATTACACTTGAGTGTAATTTCCCAAACTGCATAACTAATTCGGCGATAAGTCATTAAAATACCCTCAATTAATTTTTCTAGAAAGGGTTAAAACTGGGTAGCAACCAAGGGGTTTTTCATAAATACCTAAAATTCCAGAGACCACCTGGCGCTCCATATATTAAAATTGAATTTGCCCACCCAGTTAATCCACCAAAAACTGCTGCCAGTTCTTTTTCACTTAAATCCTTGAGTTCACCTTCACCATTGGTAGACTCCAACAATTGAGTGGTATATTCTTCGTACTCTTCTATAGTGAAATCGTAGCCAGCAGCTTTAACTATTTGGCTACATTCTTCTTTACTATTAACGCCTTGAATTTGATTGCGGAAAGCTTCATCATTTGCTAGCTGTTCATAGAAAGCTTTTACATGTTCTAGAGACATAAAATTCTCCTGATCTTGATTAATTAAATTAAATAAATATATATATGTTTGAATGTTGTACATTCTTTTGTTATCTGTTATTTCGGCTTTATTTTGAATTTATGAAAGGGGACAGATCCCTATCCGTCCCTTGAAATTGAATCTGTTCTAGTAGCAACACAAATTCCCTAAACTATGTCATCTACCCGAATAACTCCATACATCAGTTGGTAGGGTGGCCATACAACTCCATACAATGGTTGGATTTTGGGCTTTCCAGTTAATCCACCAAAAACTGCTGCCAGTTCTTTTTCACTTAAATCTTTGAGTTCACCTTCACCATTGGCAGACTCTAACAATTGAGTAGTATATTCTTCATACTCTTCTAGAGTGAAATCGTAGCCAGCAGCTTTAACTATTTGGCTACATTCTTCCTTGCTATTAACGCCTTGAATTTGATTACGGAAAGCTTCATCATTTGCTAGTTTTTCGTAAAAAGCTTTTACATGTTCTAGAGACATAATCTTCTACTCCTGAAATTACTTAACAGTTGGTAATTCTGTTAGGATATCGAACCAGACTCACTACTCCTGAAGCCGAAGTTTTACCCGCCTTTGACTACGGACAGGTGAGACTTCGACCTATCCCACAAGAAGTAGTTGAGTATTTTTTATTTATTTGGAAGCCCCTTAACCGGCAGCTAGTTTTGACACTTGAATTGCTACTTCTGACGGATTGTAGTTATCTGTAATTACTTGTGGACAACGCATACAAGCTGCTTTCCCTTCTTGCTGCCACCACCGACAATCTCGGCGGATGGAACAGGGGGGTAGTTCTTCTGCTACTGAGGGTAACTTTTCTATAATTCGCGTTGCTAAACGGCAATCTTGTCCATCAAAATGCTGACAACTTTTAGTAGCACAAGCTGCCGCCGTCCGAAAAATTTCAGCAGGTGTAATTGGACTAGCTTTTGCTATCAGTTCATCAGTGATAGGTAAGGGCTGTTTAAGATAAGCTACACGGGGTTCTGCAACTGTTCCACTGATAATTCCGAAAACCACACTATCTTTAGACTCTGGTCTAGCACTGGGGCAAAGTGTACTTTTATCCACAGCAATATCTTTCATCAATCGAGCCTCCAGTGGAGAGAATCTTTATGAAAGTAAGGGGTCATTTGCGACGAGTCCTATAGTAATAGGAATAAAAATCTTACCGAGGATTATGGGAACCAATTTTGATTCTCCACCTGCGACGCTTTTTGCTTCTTTGTCAGACATCAATAACAAAGATTCTTCTGAATTTAAAGCTTCATTCCGACGTGTCACAGCATTTTTCACAGCATCATCAATCAAATCGTTAATTTCAATTTGAATGTTATATTTTCTTTCTTTAGCTTCCATGTTGATTTTCCTCTGAATTATTGACTATTGATTATTTGTCAGGCAATTATACTGATTACGTGTAATTGCCTAATATGTCTTAATATTAGAAAAAATAAGCTAATAATTCTATTTATTAAGAAGTCTAAATTAGACAGAAATAAAACTTTTATGTCACGAAAAAACGATAATTTTTGAGTAATATCTATTTTTTTGTAGAGCTATATATCAGTTACTTAAGCTGTAAACTATCGCATATCAATTCAAATTTGATATTTCAGGCAATTTTGAACATTAACTAAAACATTTCTGTCCCGAAAATATTGTCAATTGACAGAGAATGTCTAAGAGGTTGTTTGAAATGTCTAAATTAATACTAGGCCCGGCAATTTCTAATCGCGGTTATACAGACGAAACCCACGGAGGTGGGTTTGAAAGACCTATTTTTTGGTTAGTCCGCGCAGGCGGACAAGAGTTTGTGTAGTAGCGAATTATATATTCGCCCAAAACTTTTCAAACATCTTTATATCAAACTCAAAATACATAAAATCTCTAGAATGTCAAATAAAAACTATTTATCATGCTAGGCGATCGCACTATTACCATCATCTCGCCTGACAAACAAAGCCCGATAAACAGGTTCACCCTTTTTTTGCGTGCTTATTTCCCTTTCTGTGGGCACTGGTAGGGGGTTCTCAAGCAACCATTCTCCTGTACCAATTTTCTCAAAAGCTGGATTTTCTGCAAAGCGATCGCGCATTTCCACCGCAATAAATTCCATATCTGATTGCAGAAATACAACTCCTCCAACCGCAAGATAATTAGCTAAATCTGCCACTAGTTCTGGTTGGACTACACGACGTTTAGCATGGCGGGTTTTAAACCAAGGATCGGGAAATTGAATTGTAACGCGTTGTAAACTTCCTGAAGGGAGGGAAGATAAAAGTGAGTGCAGTGAGTTATTCACATTGCAAAATAAATAGCGCAGGTTTGTTAAACCTAACTCAGAACGTAACTTATTCGCCTCCACTACCAGCGGTTCCCGAATTTCTAAGCCTAGATAATTCCAATTGGGTTCTATCTTGGACATATTTAATAAAAATACTCCTTTAGCGCAGCCAATATCTAAATGTAGTGGTTGATTTGGCTTTACATAAATTTTTTCCCAGTCTTGGGGACTTGCTGGTGTTTGATACTTTTTACCAAGTGGATTAACATGCTGGCGGACTCGGACTGCTGCCAAAATTTGCTCTCCTTTACGTGAAAATATCTTGTAGTGAAACCCAGGTTACAAGGAAGTCTAACAAAAGTATGCCAAAAATTATCGGTCTATCATTCAATTGCTTACCCAGCATCAAGCTTGTATAGTAGTCGCAGTCAAATACGCCTGTTTTTTGAGGTTTTCGAGAAATTTATATTTTGGAAGTCCCTCATTTTGCATTAATCTCTAGAATTAAAATGCCTTAGCACATTTGCTTTAGTCATGGAGGGAGGAAACTTAAACAGTGGATATTTTAGATTTGTTTTATAAGGGTGGGCCAGCGATGTGGCCAATGCTTGTTTTATCGATTCTGGCTGTGAGTGTGATTTTTGAGCGTTTGTGGTTCTGGTTGCGAATTTTGACTCAAGAAAAGCAAATAGTCGATCGCATCCTGGATGCTGCCCAAGATAACTGGGAATTAGCTGCGGACATCGCTAAACAAGCAACCGATCAGCCTGTCGGGCGTTTTCTCTACGCCCCTCTACGCTTAACGAAAAACGATGCGGAAACCTTTCGACTCGCACTGGAGGCTACAGCAGAAGACGAATTAGCTGGGATGCGGCGGGGCGAAAAACTTTTAGAAGCTGTGATCGCCCTAGCGCCACTGCTAGGATTGTTGGGCACAGTTTTGGGTTTAATCCACTCTCTGCGCTCAATTAGAATTGGCGATTTGGGAACTGAATCTACCGCTGGGGTGACTACTGGTATTGGTGAATCTTTAATTAGTACGGCAAGTGGGCTAATAGTTGCGATTATTGCTTTGGTATTTTACCGCCTATTTCAAAGTTTTGTAGTCAACCAAGTCAAAGTTTTTCGGAAGGCAGGAAATGAGATGGAATTGCTCTATCGCCAGTCCCCACCTGATTTTAGCAATCGGACACCAGCAATTGTACGGGAAAATTTCACTCCACCCCGCAAGCCAGGAAAGACTAGGCTTCCTGAACCTCCTGAACCCCCGAATACAGCTAATTAATAGTCAAAAATTCAATCCCCGAACCAGATTTTAGAGTAAGACATGAAAGTTAATCTACATACTCCAATTGAAGAAGTCCAAATTCAAATCATCCCTTTAATTGATGTCGTTTTTTGTATCCTGACGTTTTTTTTGTTAGCAGCATTACAATTTACCAGGCAACAGGCAATCAATGTTGATTTGCCTAAAGCCAGCCCTAGTAGCGTATCTGGGATAACGTCACAGACTGGAAGTGTGATTGTGACTATTGATGCTGTTGGTAATACTTACATAGAAAAACAACCTGTAAAACAGGAAGATTTGAGACAGAGTTTAAAACAGTATCTCCAGCAAAATCCCAATGCTGTTGTTGTGCTGAATGCTTCACGGACAGCAACTTATAATGATGTAATTGAGACATTAGACCTACTGCGGCAAGTAGGGGGCGATCGCGTTTCTTTGGGAATTATCCCTGGCCCATCTCAACCACCCATAAACTCACTTAACCAACCGGCTGTCCCTACTTTCCCAATCAATCCTGGTGCAGCACCAGTTCCAGGTATCAATCCCGAAGGGAATATTACCCCTAAATTTCCCTCAGCACCTAATTCTGTGCCCTTTCCTAGCATAAGTCAGCCCCCAACTGGACGAGGCATCAGTCCTATCAATCCTGGTCTTTCAAGCCCACCAGCATCCCAAGCGCCTGTAGCACCCAAACAAACCCAACCTCCTCTTAAAAGATGATATAGGGGCATGGGGCATTGCAAAGAGGCAGAGGGGCAGGGTGCGGGGGGCGGAGGGGAAAATTCTTCTCCCTGCTCCCTGCCCCCTTGCTTATTCCCTGCTTCCCATTTCTCTCCAATCTCTTTCCCAAACCTAAAGATATCTGAAATAAAATTCGGCTAGAGAAAAATTTACTGCTAATTTATAAATAATTGGTTGAGCTTTAAAGATTTTTCCACCGATAAACTGAAGTAATTTATCACCAATTGCCATTCACGTTTCAGGGGTTGTGGCATGAATATTGTGACACTTTTAATTGTTTGGGTAGTAACAGCTATCAGCTTGTTGATAATTAGTAAATTGCCTCTGGGAGTTGAAATTGACACTCCAGGTAAAGCTTTCTTTTCTGCCGCAGTGCTTGGGATCGTAACGGCGATAGTCAGACCGATTTTAAGTCTCGTTTTTGCAGTACCAAATTTACTTACCTTAGACTTATTATCCAGCATTTTCACATTTATGATTGCTGTAGTTTGTTTTAGTATTGCTGCTTGGTTAGTAGAGGGCTTTCGCTTACGTTACGGCATTTGGAGTGCTGTTATTGGAGCATTTGCGCTAACTATAATTAACAGCTTAATCTACAAAATCTTGGGTGTATAAATTTAAGAATTAGGAGTGATGAGTTAAGAGTTAGGAGTTAAGAACTATTAACCACTCCTCACTCCTAACTCCCATCTTCTAACTATTCGTTAGAACTTGGGGGAGCAACTGGGGTAGTTGATTGTTGTTTACGTTGCTCGCGTTTTTTGCGATCGGCTGAGAGCATATCTGCCATAACTATCAGTGCTTGTGCCATCTTGTCTAGGTTAGAACGGTATAACTCCAAATCCTTAGTGAGTTTGTCATCGGAAAGGTGCAGACCAGCTGCGATCGCTTTTAGCGCCTCAGTGAGTTGCTTTTCGTCTTTAACCAATGCGGGATCAGACTGTTCTAATAACGAAAATACACCAATTGCAAACAAACGGTTGTATTTAAAGTTAGGATTGTTGGCGATCGCTTGCAGTTGTGCTTGCAAGTCAGTATCTCTATCTAAGTAAGTAGTTTGACCGAGCCACCCAATTAAATCTTTAACTGGCAAACCTTTCGCTACAGCTTGCAGTCTTTGGGCATCCTGCCGATATTGTTGCGGATCTTTTTCTATAGCCTGACATAAGGCGTTAAAAATTGATTCTTGATCCCGTTCTGGTTGATAGCCTTCCATGAAACGGTCAAAAGTAGTGACGACACCCAAGGCATAAATTGGATTGTAGCTAAAATCGATATTTACTGACAGCAGATGCATTTCCACCATCAATTCTTCTACTACCCGACGATAAATAGTGTTAATCGGACGGGTGTGAAGATTGTAGAAAGTTCGCTTTGTATCGGAGACTGTACGGACGTTATTCACAAAGAAAAAGAGAATGTTAAGGGCGACGTATCTTTATTTTGTCGCTTAAAGGCTACTTTGCCAAGTTGAGCTTTTAGCGAGTGACGGTTTCATTTACAATATATACACATCAGAAGTATTTTATAAGCTAGTAGTCACAGGAGATAAGACCTTTTATCCTAAAAAACTAGCCCAAAATTATTATCCTTAATGATTCTTTTATCGCATTTATGAATTTCTCGCCACAGTTAACTGCTTTAGGTGAGTACCTAACTGGTGAATTTGATAATCGGGAACAAGCCATAGCAGAACCAGTTTGGTATGTCCACCTGTGCCTGTGGCAAAGACCAGTTAATCTCTTCACAGAAGATAGCATCACCTTGTTTGCCGAACAGGCTAACGTTATTACCCTAGATCAACCTTACCGCCAACGAATTATCCGATTGCGTCAGGGGAGCGACTCTGATACAACCGTGGAAGTACAATATTATATGCCTCAAGATCCAAGTGCATTAAGAGGCGCAGGTGATAACCCTGCTCTACTAAACACACTGACACCAGAACAATTAGATTTACTACCAGGTTGTATCCTAACAGTTACTCAAGAAAAACTAGCTGGCGATCGCTACAAGTTTACCGCTACCCCACCACCAGAGACACGTTGCAGCTTTACTTATCTTGGCAATAGCGTCTATGTTTCCTTGGGTTTTGCAGCGACAGCAACAGAATTTTACAGCTACGACAAAGGAATTGATCCAGCAACCGGAAAAGCAACTTGGGGAGCGATTATGGGGCCTTATCGGTACACCAAGCGAACTCAGTATTGAGTGCTGAGTGCTGAGTGCTGAGTTATGAATTAACTCCTCACTCTTAACTTCTAAGTGAATTCCAGAAATTAAATTATTCAATTTGGAAAATGAAGATGATGAATAGACTCTTTCTTCCCCTGCTCCCCCTAGCGAAGTCCCTAACTCCTAACTCTTAGCTGGCAATGCTACGAGGTACACCTTCTAAAGCTTCATCTTCTGTTTCAAAAATTTCAAAAACAGTATCCATCATCGTCACTTCAAACACTAGTTTGGCTTCTGGATGTACATTACAAATGCGGAAACTGCCCTTGACTTTATCAGCATCACGCATTCCAGCTACCAAAGACGTAAGACCAGAACTATCAATAAAATTTACCTGAGCCAAATTTACAACTACATGGCGACTGAGTTTAGAAATACACTCCTGTAACTTCAGGCGAAATTGCCAAGCAGTAGTAATATCAAGACGGCCTGCTGGTGTCAGGATAATAACGGTGTTTCCGTCTTGGGTTGTATAAGTTTTTTGGTCTATATGAATCACTAAAGTCCTCCCCGTGACATTTCTCTTAAGATTTACTACTCGCAGAATTTTCTAATGCTGTCACTTGAGATTAACAAGCTATAGCTAAAATTGTCACCTTTTTCTGCTAAGTGCTTAACTCTAGTAGTTTAACTCAGGAAAATGTTGGGACTGGGGATTGGGGATTGGAGATTGGGGATTGGAGATTGGGGATTGGGGACTGGGGATTGGGGACTGGGGACTGGGGATTGGGGACTGGGGATTGGGGCAAGATCAGAATAATTATCATAACTCCCTGTTCCCTATTCCCTATTCCCTATTCCCTATTCCCTATTCCCTATTCCCTATTCCCTATTCCCTATTCCCTATTCCCTATTCCCTATTCCCCATTATTTCCAATTGATCCAATCTTGAGGTTTCAAGAATGTCTCATACAACTCGGCTTCGGGGGAATTTGGTTCCGGTTGATAGCCGTATTCCCAGCGTACTAAGGGTGGTAGGGACATGAGAATTGATTCGGTGCGTCCGTTGGTTTGCAGACCAAAAATTGTGCCTCGGTCATAAACCAAGTTAAATTCTACATACCTTCCCCGACGATAGAGTTGAAAATTCCGTTGGCGATCGCCATACTCTATCCTATGTCGCCGTTCTACAATTGGTACGTAAGCTGGTAAAAATGCTCTGCCACAGCCTTGTACAAAGCCAAACAAATCTTCCCAATTGCGGGTTGCTGGTGTTCCCACTTGGTTGCTATAAATAGCCGCTTCTCCATTGGGATTTGGCCCGCGATATAAAGCACCCTGGCCATCTTGGTAATCAAAAAACAGACCACCTACACCCCTTGTCTCGTCACGATGCTTGAGGTAGAAATATTCATCACACCACTTCTTAAACACCGGGTAATATTCTGGGTGGTGTTGGTCACAAGCCTGTTTTAATGTCTTGTGTAAATGTGTCGCATCTTCAGCAAAGGGGTAATAAGGTGTCAAGTCTAAACCGCCACCAAACCACCAGACTGGCCCCGCTTCAAAGTAGCGATAATTTAGATGAACTGTGGGCACGTAAGGATTATGAGGATGTAACACCATTGAAGTGCCCGTAGCATAAAAGCCATGCCCTGCTGCTTCTGGGCGTTGGGCTAAAATTGAGGCTGGCAAATGGGAACCCCAAACTTCAGAAAAGTTTACACCTGCTTGTTCAAATATTGCACCATCTCGCAGCACGCGCGATCGCCCTCCCCCTCCTTCTGGGCGTTCCCAACTATCTTCATGAAACTTAGCTACACCATCTAGTTTTGCTAATGATTCAGTAATTTCGTCTTGCAGTTGTTTCATAAACTGACTGACCCTAATTTGAGCGTCAGCTGCGGGCAAAGACTTGGATGATACTGCTTCTACAGTTGGTGTTTGCGAGTTGGTCAACATAGATTCCCGAACCTAAATTACAATTTCCAGAAAGCCACAAATTTTTTATTTTAAAATTTGGGGGAAACACGCACCAACAATCTACCTCTATTTGCCCAACCCGCTTTTT
The DNA here is from genome assembly GCF_036916985.1 of Nostoc sp. Lineage (GTDB taxonomy): Bacteria > Cyanobacteriota > Cyanobacteriia > Cyanobacteriales > Nostocaceae > Nostoc. The sequence continues at coordinate 146,218 of NZ_JBALFD010000012.1, read as the reverse complement.
TCTTACTGGTTAAGCATTTATACGATTGATGGGCATCACTAGAGTTATTTTCCCTCAAATGCGTATAGGCTTGTATATTGAATTAGTTTTTTTTGAAATTCTTAATTGGAATATTTTGATATAAAGACTAAATTTTAGTCTTAAGCTTGAGGTATCAAGGGTTTCACTATCTTGGCTGTTAGGGTTTGTACCGAATCGAGGCTTGCTATGTTTAGGACATTTTTGAGAAAGTTTTAATTTAGGAGTTGAGCGTAGTTGCATACCATACCAGAGTTACCAGAAAGTGTCTAGGGAGGAGGATTAGGAAAATGGAAGGTTGGTTATCCAAATTCATCCACCGCAAACGTCGTCGTTTTTGCGCTTCTCTGGTGTGGACGTATCGAGAGATTAGTTCTGCTTCTGTAGATGAACTGTGGCAAAAAGTGGTTGACTTAACAGACGTTTCCTGGCATCCACAACTTAAGAGTACTAATGTACCCTACGGGTTAGTACCCAAACCAGGATTAATTTTTCAAGCTGTAACACGCTTTTCGCCCATTCCCATCAGAATTTTTGTAGAACGCGTCAATCCTAAAGAGATGCTGAGTATCCGAGTGATGGCGATTCCGGGAATAGAAGAACGGGTAACTTACCAAGTAGAGTCAACGGTTTGTGGTACTTGTTTGTCTTATTCTGTAACGCTACGGGGTTGGTTATCGCCCTTGATTTGGTCTTTATCCCGTCCTTACGCAGACCGCGTTGCACGATCTTTAGTCGAAGCTGTAGAAAAGACGGCATTACCAGCGGTATCCGGTAAGAAAAAATCCCTTCATGACAGTTGTTTTGATTTTTAGGGACTGGGGACTGGGGACTGGGGATGAGGAAGAATTTTTGACAATGCCCAATCCCCAATCCCCAATGCCCAAAGAAAGTTAAGATCCTATTAGGTAATAATGCTATTTGCTAAGTTTTATTACGGCAGTGACAGTGATAAGGGAACTCCAAGAAATAAATTATCCAATATTGTGGGGTGGGCATCTTTGCCCGCCCAGTCTAGAAGGCGGGCGAGACGCCCACCCCACAAGAGTTAATTGAATATTTTTTTATTTGGAAGTCCCTAACACTAAGCTGACCTTACTGAAGAAAGCATCCAGTTAATAGCTAAGACATTCCCCACAATTGTATTTATTCATTTTGAATTTTGAATTTTTATGTACGATGTCCTCGATTCCCAGTCTGTCTTAGAAGTTTTGCGACCAGTAGAAGACCCAGAACTCCGTAAAAGTCTGGTAGAACTGAACATGATTCGCAACGTTACAATTGACGGTGGTAAAGTTAGTTTCACTTTAGTGTTAACCACGCCTGCCTGTCCTTTACGTGAATTTATTGTCGAAGACTGTCAGAAAGCTGTCAAAAAACTCCCAGGCGTTACAGATGTCAGCATAGAAGTGACGGCAGAAACACCGCAGCAAAAAAGTTTACCTGACCGCACTGGCATTTCTGGAGTGAAAAATATCATTGCTGTTTCAAGTGGCAAAGGTGGCGTTGGTAAAAGTACGGTGGCGGTGAATGTCGCAGTGGCTCTAGCTCAAACTGGGGCGAAAGTTGGTTTGCTAGATGCTGATATTTATGGCCCCAATGACCCCACCATGCTGGGTCTATCTGATGCCCAAATCGTGGTGCGTTCCACTGAAACAGGTGACATTCTGGAACCTGCTTTTAATCACGGCGTCAAATTAGTTTCGATGGGGTTTTTGATTGACCGAGATCAACCAGTAATTTGGCGAGGCCCTATGCTCAATGGTGTAATTCGCCAGTTTCTCTATCAAGTTGAATGGGGAGAACTGGATTATTTAATTGTAGATATGCCACCGGGAACCGGAGATGCTCAGTTAACTTTAACTCAAGCAGTACCAATGGCAGGGGCAGTAATTGTCACCACGCCACAAACTGTAGCTCTGTTAGATTCTCGCAAGGGATTGCGGATGTTCCAGCAAATGAATGTCCCGGTATTGGGGATTGTGGAAAATATGAGCTATTTTATTCCTCCCGATCAACCAGATAAGCAATATGACATCTTTGGTTCTGGTGGTGGCTCCAAAACAGCCGCAGAATTGGGAGTGCCATTGTTAGGGTGCGTACCACTAGAGATTTCCACACGAGTTGGTGGTGACAGTGGTGTACCAATAGTTGTCGGTGAGCCAGATTCAGCTTCGGCAAAAGCATTAACCGCGATCGCTCTTACCATTGCTGGTAAAGTATCAGTTGCCGCTTTGACATAATTAATTTTAATTTCTATCTATTTCCTGGGCTATAGCTTGGGAATACTAGGGATTGGGCATGGGGCATGAGGAAGCAGAGGAGGAGGGGGCAGGGAGGAGGGGGCAGGGAGCAGGGGAGGATGAGGGAGAAATAATCAATCTCCAATTCCCAATCCCCAGTCCCCAGTCCCCAGTCCCCAGTCCCCAGAGGAGGCCACACCTTCCCCAATCCCCAATCACCAACAATCAAAGTCTAAACTGACACAATGTTGTTAAAAAGATCGCTCCCCAAAATTCGCTGGAAGTCTTGGGTTAAACCCTGGCAGTCTGTAGATTGGCTACTATTTTGCTTGCCTATAGCTATCAGTATTTTTGGCGGCACTATGATTCTCAGTACGGAACTGAAGCAGCCGGTAACTGACTGGTGGTGGCACTGGTTGGTAGCAGGTATTGGTGTGCTTATAGCCCTGTTTTTATCTCGTATCCGTTACGAACTCTTGATGCAGTGGCACTGGGTAACATACTCACTAACGAACTTCAGTTTAATCGCCGTGATGATTGCTGGTACCAGCGCCAAAGGGGCGCAGCGGTGGATTAGTTTCGCTGGCTTTAACGTGCAACCCTCAGAATTTGCCAAAGTCGGTATGATCATCACCTTAGCAGCTTTGTTACACAGGAACACTGCTTCTAGCCTGGAAAGTGTTTTCCGCGTTCTAGCAATCACCGCCATACCTTGGGGATTAGTATTTTTGCAGCCAGATTTAGCAACATCAATGGTATTTGGTGCGATCGTCTTAGGAATGCTTTATTGGGCAAATGCTAACCCCGGTTGGTTAATTCTGATGATTTCTCCCGTGGTTGCCGCCATTTTGTTTAGTATATCTTGGCCATTTGCAGAACCGATAGTTTTACTCAAAGAACTATCTTTTGGCCCATTAGGGCTAATTTGGTCACTAGCAATGGCGATTGTGGGCTGGCAAACTCTTCCCTGGCAACGATTTGGTTTTGGCGCTATCAGTGCGTGGACTCTTAATATACTAGGTGGCGAATTAGGTGTTTTCGCTTGGAACCATATTTTGAAACCGTATCAAAAAAATCGGTTAACTGTATTTATGGACCCTGATCACGATCCTCTTGGTGCTGGGTATCACCTAATTCAATCTCGTATTGCTATTGGTGCTGGTGAAATTTGGGGATGGGGTTTGTTTAAAGGGCCAATGACGCAACTAAATTTCGTCCCTGAACAACATACAGACTTTATTTTCTCCGCAGTGGGTGAAGAATTTGGTTTTATTGGTTGTTTGGTAGTGTTATTTGTTTTCTGTTTAATTTGCTGGCGTTTACTGCATATTGCCCAAACTGCCAAAGACAACTTTGGTTCCTTGTTGGCTATTGGCGTTTTGTCGATGATCGTGTTTCAGGTGATTGTCAACGTTGGTATGACTGTTGGTTTAGCCCCTGTGGCAGGAATCCCTTTACCTTGGATGAGTTATGGGCGTTCTGCTATGCTGACTAACTTCATTTCCTTGGGAATAGTAGAATCGGTAGCAAATTTTCGACAAAGGCAGAAGTATTATTAATTCGTCATTTGTCATTGGTCATTTGTAAGAACCAATGGCCAATGACTATTAACAAGTATTAAGCTATTAGAAGGAAACAAGCGAGGCTAAAAACATGATCCTGCCTGGAGCAACTGTTCGCGTCAACAATCCCGCAGATACCTATTATCGCTACGAAGGACTCGTGCAACGCCTGAGTGATGGCAAAGTAGCTGTATTATTTGAAGGTGGTAACTGGGATAAATTAGTTACCTTCCGCCTTAGCGAATTGGAACTCGTAGAAACCACAGCCGGACGTAAAAAAGCCAAATAAGATTAGTCATTAGTCCTTTGTCCTTTGTCAAAAACTAATGACTAATGACCAATGACTAATGACTAAATTACTATGCGCCTCCCTTTACCACAGTTTGCCACTGGCGATCGCCATCCCAACCACATTGCGGAGGTGATCGAAACTACTAGTACGGAATTTTTAGCTCAGTGTTTGGAACCGGAAGATTTAAGCTTTCCCTCCATGCCACCCTTTGGTAGTTGGGTCTGTTCTGTGGATGAAGAATCTGGCAATCAAATTTATGCTGTAGTCTACTATGCCACAACGATGCCCATAGATTCCGTACATCGGGCGAGAGCGTTGGGGTTGTCCTTGCAAGACTTACGAGAGGAACAACCCCAAATTTTTGCTATGCTCCGCACAGAATTTCGGGCTGCGATCGTGGGATTTGAACTATCTTCGCAAAATCAAAGTTATAACCAAAGAGTATATCAGTATCTTCCACCACGTCCCCCGCAAATTCATCAAGCTGTTTATCGATGTGAACCAGAAGCTATCATTAAATTTACTGAAGAACTAGATTTTTTACGGACACTACTTTCTATCAATGGTGCGCCTATAGAATCTTTAACCGCAGCTGCCATTCGAGATGTATACCAGTTACGCAAAGCTGACCGAGAATGGTTAATTAAAGCTGGACGCAGCTTAAGTGTGCTACTTAAAGACGACTACGATCGCTTGCGGTTCATTTTGAGTCAAATCCACCCGTAGGTAGTTAATTCTGAGACAATTACCTAGTTAGTGTAAGTTAAGATTTTCGATTTCTCGTCAGGTGGCTTCTCCATTTATATCGCTCAGGCGATCGCCCCAAGGTAATCGCAGTTTTACCATAGCCCCTTCAATTCCTATCTATGGAACTCTTATCACAAGTTCTTGTTCTGGAACCAACTTCCCAAGTTCTTGGCAAGGAACCCATTGTTCCCTTTGCTATTTTGTTGGTGGTCATCTTAGTTATACCCATCATGTTTGAGCGGCTAAGATTACCAGGATTAGTGGGTTTGGTTTTCTCAGGGCTAGTACTTGGACCCTCAGGCTGGAATCTATTTCAGCCTGAGGGTCCAATGATTAACCTACTATCAGACATTGGGTTAATTTATTTGCTGTTTGTCGCAGGGCTAGAAATCGATCTCGAAAAGTTCCGCCAAAGAAAAATTCGCGCTTTTGGGTTTGCTAGCTTGACTTTCAGTGTACCTCTGGTAATGGGAACTTCACTAGGGCTAGTTTTCGGCTATGGCTGGAACACTTCAATTTTAATTGGCTCTTTATTCGCTTCCTATACCCTTTTGGCATATCCGATAATCAGCCGTTTGGGAGTGGTAAACAACGAAGCTGTTACTGTCACCATTGGAGCGACAATTTTTACAGATATTGGCGCAGTGCTGATATTAGCCCTGACTGTAGCGATCGCTCATGCTGGGACATTTAGCTTTGCTAAACTACTCACCTTGTCGGGTTGGTTAACTATTTACTCTGTAGCCGTTGTGACCGGCTTTGATTGGGCCGGCAAAGAATTTTTCAAGCGGTCTGGAGACGATGAAGGAAACAAGTTTTTGTTTGTGTTGCTTTCTGTGTTTCTAGCAGCTGTGGGCGCTCAATTAATTGGGGTAGAAAAAATTGTTGGTGCCTTTTTAGCGGGTTTAGCGGTGAATGAAGCTGTGGGTGCAGGCCCAGTCAAAGAAAAGGTAGTATTTATTGGCAGTGTGCTGTTCATTCCCATTTTCTTTGTTGACCTTGGGTTACTGATCGATCTACCCGCTTTTGGGAACAACCTAGACACACTCAAGTTAACGCTGTTAATGATAGTTAGTTTGATTGTCAGCAAATTGATTGCAGCTTTGTTAACAAAACTGCTTTACCGCTACAAGTGGCAAGAAATACTAACGATGTGGTCGCTATCAATTCCCCAAGTTGGTACAACCTTAGCAGCGACGTTAGTGGGATATCGGGCTGGATTGCTGCCACTAGCAGTATTACACAGTGTCATTGTTTTAATGCTTGTGACATCAACCTTGGGGCCGTTGCTGACCAGTCGAATAGCTGTTGGTTTAAATTCTTCACCAGCCGAAGATCCAACACCACCCCTACCCGATCAGAACGCACCAGAGACAGACAGTGCTTTTACTATAGTTGTACCTGTATATAATCCTCATACTCAGCAGTATTTAATTGAAATGGCAGCGTTATTAGCGCGTCAGTCTCAGGGGAAAATTATACCGCTAGCGATCGCTAATGCTACTGCTCAGATGGATGCACCGCAGTTAGAAGCTTCTCTACAACGGAGTGAATGGTTATTGACCAAAGCCACCGCACAAAGTCTAGCTTTGGGTGTAGCCGCAGAATCAGTACTGCGAATTGATGATGCCTTTGCTCAAGGAATTAGCAGAGCGGCTCGCGAACAAAAGGCTAATTTAATTGTTATGGGTTGGGGTAAACGGACTGGGTTACGAGCGCGTTTATTTGGGAATGTGATTGATGGCGTGCTTTGGGCATCCCATTGTCCAGTAGCGGTGACACGTCTAGTAGAATCACCGAAAAAAATTCAGCGCATTCTAGTACCAATAGAAAATTTAACAGCGCCAACATTACAGCCAGTACAATTTGCCCAGATGTTGGCAGAAGCAAATCAGAGCCACATTACTGTGCTGAATGTGTGCGATCGCCGCACTAGTTCCAGTAAAATCGCTTGGAGGCGATCGCACCTTTCCCTATTAGTATCAAAATTGGCTTTGGCTAATACCCCAGAAATTCAAATTATCGCTCACGAAAATGTTGCCCAAGCAATTTTGCAGGCAGCACGATTATATGATTTAGTAGTTTTACCTTTTATACGTAATCGTACCAGTCCTGGAGGGTTAGCCATTAGCGATGTCACAACCCAGTTAGCCAGACAACTCACTTGCTCCATAATCATGCTTGGAGAACCGCAACGTACTCAAACTAATGTCATTACTTCTAATACAGCTACCAGCATTACATCTGCTGTATAATATCAGCTATAGTTCAGTCTACTTGAGTGACTTGGGATGTCAACCCACTCCTGACTAACTTCTATCCAAGTAAAAACATAAGTAACCTTAAAAACACTTTATTTTGTTGAAGATTTGATGAAGCTCTACTAAAAAAACAACAATTTTCCAACAATGTTTGTTACTTTGCTAATTAAATTCGTCAGGATTCAGTGAGAAATATCACAAAATTACATCCCTAAAAAAATAGGTAAGTTCAACAACGCTTTTTGATTGAACCTTGTTCTTTTTATTTGTTTTGTATTTTTGTACCCAAGCTGGGTAATCTAAAAGTAAGTGCAATAGCTACTGAAAATATTTGTAAGTAACTGGGAAACTATGAGAATTTTGGTAACGGGCGGTGCTGGGTTTATTGGTTCCCATCTCATCGACCGACTAATGGCTGCTGGGCATGAATTAATATGCTTGGATAATTTTTACACTGGTCATAAACGCAACATTCTTAAATGGTTAGGTCATCCGTACTTTGAACTAATTCGCCACGACATAACCGAACCAATTCGCTTAGAAGTGGATCAAATTTATCATTTAGCTTGTCCAGCTTCACCGGTACATTACCAGTACAACCCAGTTAAAACCGTTAAAACTAACGTGATCGGAACACTGAATATGTTGGGGCTGGCAAAACGCGTAAAAGCGAGGTTTTTCTTAGCTTCAACTAGTGAAGTATACGGAGATCCAGAAGTTCATCCCCAGACTGAAGAGTATAGAGGTAGCGTCAATCCCATTGGGATACGTTCATGCTATGACGAAGGTAAAAGAATTGCTGAGACTTTAGCATTTGATTACTACAGGCAAAATAAAGTTGATATTCGAGTTGTGCGGATATTCAACACCTACGGGCCCAGAATGTTAGAAAACGATGGTCGGGTGGTGAGCAACTTTATCGTTCAAGCCTTACGGGGTAATCCTTTAACCGTATACGGTGATGGTTCGCAAACTCGTAGTTTCTGCTACGTTTCCGATTTGGTAGAAGGATTCATCCGCTTAATGAATAGCGACTACGTTGGCCCAGTTAACTTGGGCAATCCTGGTGAATACACGATTTTACAATTAGCACAAACCGTGCAAAATATGATCAATCCAGACGCGCAGATTAAATTCGAGGCATTACCTTCGGATGATCCCCGGCGTCGTCAGCCTGATATCACAAAAGCAAAAACTTGGTTAAATTGGGAACCTACCATTCCTCTGCAAGACGGGTTAAAACTGACAATAGAAGATTTTCGCGATCGCATTCAAAGCGATGTCAATAATTCAATCACTTGAGTGGCATCTCGTGTCACTCTGATTTTTCATGCAGGCTCATCCCAGATAACTAATACGCTTAGTGGCTGAGTTTACTGCCAGTGTGTAAGTGTCAAATTAAGAACTTATTGTTGAAAACTAAGCCCAAAAAAGTGAGGAGTTAAAAAATGCGTGTTTGCGTGATTGGTACTGGTTACGTTGGTTTGGTTACAGGTGCTTGTTTGGCTCATATTGGGCATGATGTAATTTGCATAGACAACAACGAAGAAAAAGTTAAATTAATGAAGTCTGGGCAGTCTCCAATTTTTGAACCGGGACTCTCAGAAATTATGCACTCTGCCATTCAATCGCAGAAAATTCAGTTCAGCACCGATCTCGCCGCCGGAGTCGCCCACGGAGAAATCCTGTTTATTGCTGTGGGAACACCACCTTTACCCACAGGTGAAAGTGATACTCGTTACGTCGAAGCTGTAGCCCGTGGGATTGGGGAAAATCTCAACGGTGGTTATAAGGTGATAGTGAATAAATCTACAGTACCCATTGGCTCAGGTGACTGGGTGCGGATGATTGTTCTAGATGGGATTGCGGAGCGTCAGAAAATCCCAGTAACCGTCGGTGGAGGGTCGAGTGATCAGAAATTACCTGAGTTTGCATCTGAGTTTGATGTAGTCAGCAATCCAGAGTTTTTACGCGAAGGTTCGGCAGTTTACGACACCTTCAACCCCGATCGCATTGTACTAGGGGGCAATAGTCAAAGGGCAGTAGCCTTGATGCAACAACTGTACTCCCCAATTGTCGAACGTAAATTCGCTGCCGATCAATCTTTACCCCCTGTGCCAATTTTGGCAACAGACCTCAGTTCGGCGGAGATGATTAAATACGCCGCTAATGCCTTTTTAGCCACTAAAATTAGTTTTATTAACGAAGTTGCTAATATTTGCGATCGCGTCGGTGCTGATGTTACCCAAGTAGCTAAAGGTATTGGTTTAGATTCCCGCATTGGCAACAAGTTTTTACAAGCTGGTATTGGTTGGGGTGGTTCATGCTTCCCCAAAGATGTCTCCGCTCTGATTCACACTGCTGATGATTATGGCTATGAAGCCCAATTACTCAAAGCTGCTGTCAGTGTCAACGAACGCCAGCGGTTGATTGCTTTAGAAAAACTCCAGCAAGTTCTAAAAATTCTCAAAGGCAAAACAGTCGGACTACTTGGACTCACCTTCAAGCCAGATACCGACGACTTACGCGACGCTCCAGCACTCATCCTAATTGAGCAGCTAAATAGACTGGGAGCTAAAGTCAAAGCTTACGACCCCATTGTTTCCCAAACTGGTCTGCGTCATGGGCTTTCTGGTGTGTTAGTAGAAACTGATGCCGAAAGACTAGCTGATGGCTGCGATGCTTTGGTACTGGTCACGGAATGGCAGCAGTTTAGCACTCTCGACTATGTGAAGATGGCAAAATTAATGGCTCATCCCGTTATCATCGATGGTCGTAACTTCCTCGACCCTGAAACACTTATACGCGCTGGATTCCAATATGTAGGCGTGGGAAGATAGAGAGTTAGGAACTTCCAAATAAAATTTATTTCTTGGAAGTCCCTTAGGAGCTAGGAGTGATAAATAAAAATTAATTACAACCTTAATTAATAACTCCTAACTCCCTTCAAAACCTAAATATTTAAATACCGCCTAGATTTAGTCTAGGCGGTATTTAATTTGTTTAAAGCTTCGCTTTAGGTTGCATTTTTGCGTGATATTTTAATTTCAAGAGCTATGTGGAATACGTTCAATTTCAGCATATCCACTGAAAATAAGTTTTTGACCTTCAGTTTCTAATCGGTTGAGCCGCATTTTCACTCCATCGAGGTCAAAGCGATCCAGATCAACCATATTATCTAAAATTTCTACCAGTGCCACACTCAAGGTTTGTGAGATTTCCCGTTGTGTTTCTGGTACTTGGTCAAGCTGGATTTTTGGATCTTTGAAAGAAACTCGCCGCCGCCTTTCAATGCCTATAGCTAGGATCATACTCAGGGGTACAAGTTCGCCATTGTTTAAATCAGCTTTTGCTACAAGCTGTAAGCGATTTTCAGGTAATAGCTGTATCTGAACATCCGTAAAGGAGACTGGTTCGCCGCCAGATAATGCCGTCAGTGATGGTACGGTGAGGTTAAGCAGGCGCTTTTTCACCAGTTCCGCGTTAAAGGCTTGGTTGATGCCCGCCTCTGATAATATGACTTGAGCGATCGCTTGAGTCGGTTGTTTAAGGCTGAGTTTGCCACTTAAAACCGAGCCGAAGTCAATAGCCACCGCATCAGTTTCAAAAGACATCTCCTCAACCGCGAAATCTTTCCGAATCACCAAGCCACGACCGCTCATTTTGAAGCTATCAATGCTGCCTTGCAACAGTTTGCTGGAGGGGTAGCAGCGCACAGAGACTTCTACTGACTCGCTTTGCGTAAACAAGTGGCGAATCGTTTGGCTGGCGACCGTGTTGAGCATTCGCTCTCCCCAATCAGTGCCTTTAGGATCTTGTAAACCAGTAAGTCCGCCGAACATGTGGTTTTGGGTCTCTAGAAGTTCTTTGTACTTTTGTAACAAACTGTGAAGAATACAGCAAGCGATCCCGTGATTAATTGTGCTGATGGATAGGAGTTAGATGGCTGATGGTTCACGAGGTAATGTATTAAATATTACTCTTTATATCAATGCTGAAGGACGTAAACACGGGTCAAACACTTTCTGTTTAGGAATGTAAACGGGAAATGCAGCAGAAGTATAACACTTCTAGTGAGGAAATATGAATCAGATGTTGACATTCATATAGAATTTCTGCAAGAAAAGTTATCAATAACTTATTGGTGGGAATACTTGAATTAATACACTCAGACAGCTTCTCACCACTGCTAACTATGACACAGCTAAATCTAGCCTAGCTGATTACCTAAGAGCGGTTTGTGCTGAAGTTTTCATAGCCACAATTTCCCAATAACATACTAAAACCATGAAAGCTACTCAAACCAACTTTCTCAACTTTTTAGAAGGTAACAAGCAATTAATTATCCCTATCTATCAGCGTCCTTATAGTTGGACACTTACTCAATGCCAGCAGCTATGGAATGATATTTTACTTGCTGCTAATGACAATGAGATTTCAGGGCATTTCATTGGCTCATTAGTTTACATGGTAGATACTGTGTATTTAACAGCAGTAATACCTAAATTATTAGTTATTGATGGTCAGCAACGTTTGACAACCCTTTCATTACTACTTTCTGTTTTAAGTAAAGCTATTAAAGCAAGCAATGAAGAAATTGATATTAGTTCTGAAGCACTAGAGGATTTTTATCTTTTTAATAGACATGCAAAGGGTAGTGAACGATACAAGTTACTTTTAAATCAGAAGGATAGAGAAACTCTAATTCGGCTTCTAGGAGATACAGAAATACCTGAGGATAAATCTCAGCAACTTGTTGATAACTACCGATATTTTGAGACTCAAATTCGTAAATTAGACATTGACCTCAATAACCTGTACCGAGGTATATGCAAATTAATGATTGTAGAAATTTCTCTAGAGCGTGATCGTGACGATCCACAATTAATATTTGAAAGTCTAAATTCCACAGGACTTGAGCTTTCGGAAGCAGACAAGATTCGGAACTATGTACTGATGAAACGTCAACCAGAGGAACAGAACGAAATTTACAATCTTTATTGGCATCCAATGGAGAGGAGCTTTGACAAAACCGGAAATTCTGAGTTATTTGACCGCTTCATTCGTGATTATCTGACCATCAAATCTAAATCAGGAACTATCCCTAATATTAGAGATGTCTACAGTAGCTTTAAGATTTATGTACAAAGTAAAAAAGATACTTTAATTAAAGACATAGTAGCGGACGTTTACCATTACTCTAAATATTTTGTAAAGTTAGTTTTTGCTCAGGAAACAGACCAAGAAATTAAGCAATTAATTACGGATATTAACACTCTTAGAGTAGATGTTGCCTATCCATTTTTAATAGAACTTTATGATGATTACGATAAAAATAAAATAGCACGACAAGAATTTATCAGCATTCTCAGGCTTGTCGAAAGCTATGTATTTCGGCGGAGTATCTGTGGCATTTCTACTAGCTCTATGAACAAGAGTTTTGCAACTTTAAGCCGAGAAGTTGACCGAGAAAACTACTTAGAAAGTTTACAGATTGCTTTGAGTAGTAAAAAGAGTTATAAAAGATTTCCAGGTGATGAAGAGTTTCGTCGAGAGTTGGTAGTTAAGGATATTTACAACTTTCGCGGTTGCAACTATCTACTTCGTAAACTAGAAAATTATGAGCGGAAAGAGTTAGTCCACGTTGAAAAATATACTATTGAGCATATCATGCCACAAAACCCTAATCTTTCTTTAGAATGGCAGGCAGATTTGGGAGAACAATGGAAAGAAATTAGAGCCAAGTATCTACACACTATTGGCAATCTAACTCTAACTGGATATAACCCTGAGTTGAGCGATCGCCCGTTTATAGAGAAGCGGGATAAAAAAGATGGTGGATTCGCAGATAGTCCTCTACGTCTGAATCGGGGGTTGCAACATCTGAAACAATGGAATGAAACAGAAATCAATAAAAGAGCAGAATTATTAGCAGATATGGCTGTTAAAGTTTGGTCTTCTCCATGTATGTGAAGTAGGGCGATCGCAACCTCTACACAAAAGTGCGATCGCCTTTCTCATAATGATAAGGATATTCAATTCTAAGTTGGGCGTGAGTGTAATGAACAACATCTAATAAAATGGGGGCAATTAGTAACTCTCTGCGGGCTGCCTCACTAGTCAAACTAATATATGGCAAACTCTCCTCAATACTAGATTTGAGATTTGTGAGTCTGTCTAATTCAATGCTGGACTTTTGTAGATTGAGAGAGGAACGTTTTAAAGAATAGCCAAATTCAGCCAGTATATCTTCTGGCTCGAATGACATCTCAAAATAGCTTCTGAAAGTGTATGAGTGATTTGGCTGGAGGATGGGAATTTTGCTCATAGCTGCATAATTCGTAATTCGTAATTGAGTTTTTTAACATAACATTAGATTTTCAATAGGTTCGATTGTCATACAACTTGTATGACAATCGGAATAGACCTCCTACCTAGTCAACAACTTCCGTCGTAGATTATCCAATGCTGCATTTGCACTCACATAACGAATTAAAGTTCGACCTCGCGCCACACCAAAGTGATACTCAAAACTTGCTACTTCATTCTTTGGCCCAGCTAAACCAACGTAAACTAAACCCACCGGCTTAGTATCTGTCCCTCCATTTGGGCCAGCAATTCCAGTAATACTCAATCCCCAAGTGGTTGCAAGGCGGATTTTGACTCCAACTGCCATTTGCTCTGCAACGATCGCACTTACCGCCCCGAATTTATCTAAATCTTCCTGGTTAACCCCTAGTAGCCTAACCTTCACCGAATTGTCATAAGAAATTACTCCACCCCAGAAGTAATCAGAACTCCCAGAAATATCAGTCAACATTTGCCCTAAACCGCCACCAGTGCAAGATTCTGCTACTGAAAGCGTTTCTCCTGATGCGCGCAACAACTGACCAACAACGGAAGCGAGAGTATCATTATTAACGCCGTAAAAATCCAGTCCGGCAATTTCTTTAAGTTGTTTTTCAATGGGTGCAATTAATGTTTCTGCTGCTGCTTCTGAATTTGCTTTAGCAGAGACTCGCAATCTTACTTCCCCCTTACCTGCATAAGGCGCTACTGTGGGATTTGGCAAGTTCAAATAGGAAGCAACTTTTTCTGCCAAAGCCGATTCACCAATACCCCAAAACTTTAAACTCCGACTGTGAATAATTTCTTTACCCCAACCTTGACTTTTGAGAAACGGTACGGCTGTTTCTTCCCACATCGGATGCATTTCACTGGGAACACCGGGAAAAGTAAAAATTGTGATTTCTGGACGAGGTTGCCAAATAATACCGGGTGCTGTTCCAGTGGGGTTAGGGAGAATTTCTGCACCTTGGGGAATCAAAGCTTGCTTGCGGTTACTTGGTGACATCACCCGACCACGTTGGGCGAATTTTTGGGTTATGTCTTCGATGATGTCAGAGCGTTCTATCAATGGGACTTTAAAAAAATCGGCGATGGTTTCGCAGGTAAGATCATCTGGTGTCGGGCCAAGTCCACCAGTGAAAATGAGAATTTGCGCTCTAGAAATAGCAATTTCTATAACTTGCTTCAACCGCTCTGGATTATCCCCAACCACTGTTTGATAGTAGTGGGGAATACCTAGCTGCGCTAATTGTTGCGCTAAAAATTGAGCATTGCCGTTGAGGATATCTCCTAACAACAGTTCAGTACCAACACAAATAATTTCTGCACTCATTGGATTGGGAAAAGGGAGTAGGGAGTGTGGGATCAGGGAGTAGGGGAGGCAAGGGGGAGCAGGGAAGAAGCAAGGGAGCAGGGAGCAGGGAGAAGAATTTTCCCCTCCGCCCCCCGCACCCTGCCCCTCTGCTTCTTTTCAATGCCCCATGCCCCATGCCCAATTATGCTAATGCTGGTACAGGAATTTCCAGATGAGGATATAAGGGGAAGCGATCGCACAATGCCGCTACCCGTTGCCGACAATCTTGGGTTACTACCTCGGAATCTGGAGAAAGCAGGCGATCGCTAATAATATTTGCAATCTCGGTAAATTCTGCGACTCCTAACCCTCGCGTAGTCATTGCTGGCGAACCTAATCTCAGACCACTGGTAACAAATGGTGATTGCGGATCAAAAGGAATAGTATTCTTGTTAGCAGTAATATTTACGCTACTAACTAGGTTATCTGCCTGCTTGCCAGTTAGATTTACAGAGCGTAAATCTACTAAGATTAAATGATTATCAGTGCCATTAGACACTAACTTTAAACCACGGTTTTGCAGTTGTTCTGCTAAAGCACGAGCATTTTCAATCACTTGGGCAGAATAAGTTTTAAACTCAGGTTTGAGGGCTTCTCCAAAAGCTACTGCCTTACCAGCAATGACATGTTCCAATGGCCCGCCTTGGCTGCCAGGAAAAACAGATTTATCTAGCTTTTTACCTAATTCTGCGTCGCCAGTCAAGATTAAACCACCTCTAGGCCCGCGTAGAGTCTTATGTGTAGTTGTTGTAACTACATGACAGTGAGGAATGGGATCGGGATGAAGACCACTAGCAACTAAACCAGCAATGTGAGCAATATCGGCAAGTAAGTAAGCGCCGATTTCATCAGCAATACTACGGAACTTTTCAAAATCAATTATACGGGGATAAGCCGAATAACCACAAATCAAGAGCTTAGGACGCTCCCTCAGCGCCAGCTCTCGAATTTGGTCATAATCAAGTTGTTCTGTTTGTTGACTAACACCGTAGTGGCTAACTTGGAACCACTTACCTGAGAAATTTACAGGGGAACCGTGGGTAAGATGTCCCCCATGAGACAAATCCATCCCCATAATTTTGTCCCCTGGTTCCAGTAGCGAGAGGAATACGGCAAAATTGGCTTGTGCGCCAGAATGGGGTTGCACATTGGCATGAGCAGCACCAAATATCTGTTTAGCGCGATTGATCGCTAGTTGCTCGATTTTGTCGATATACTCACAACCGCCATAGTAGCGTTTACCAGGTAATCCCTCGGCATATTTATTTGTCAGTACCGTACCTTGAGCCGCTAATACAGCAGCAGAGGTAAAGTTTTCGCTAGCAATCAACTCCAAGTGGTCTCGCTGACGCTGTAGTTCGTCATTGATTAACCCCGCGATCGCCGGATCGCTGGAGGTGAGAAAGTCTGAATTAGTCCTAGTCACTTCAATTATCCTTATGGAAATTTGTACAACGGCTGATTTTAGTTGGACACAGTACCTAAATAACAGTCACAAACCATTGCTTTTGACTGCTATCCAGAGGCGATTGTTCGTCTCCGTACTATTGAGGTTTATTTGTGCCAACTTATTTATTATTAGACCCAAGCTCGATTAATGCATTAATTATCATAACGTTGCTTGTTGAAATCCTCACCTTGCTGCGTGTTGTGAGGTCGTTAGACAGTGTTTTTGATGAATCGGTGTGAAATAATGCTTACTGCGATCGCTGTTGTATGAGATAGGGCGAAAGGCGATCGCTTCAGTCTAGCTGTGGAGGAAATTTATGGTCAGGAGTTTGGAATATATGCTCAAAAAGGTGTGCTTATTTGAAGCGCACCTTTTTGAGAGGACTTGTTGATTGTTCAAAACCAAGGCCAGTTGACTGTTGTAAGGTCTTACTCCCTATTCTCCATCTGTATCCTTCAAGAAGTCGGGGATCTGAGCCTCTCGGTGGAGAGCAATAAATACCAAGCCAACTCGTACAGTTGAAAATGACTTTTAGACTAGCTCTTTGACGTTTTGCCGTTCACCTACGGTTGATTCACTAAAGATAGCTACATACAACCATCCTGCTAAAATAGCTCCCAAGATCGGAGCTATCCAGAATAGCCAGATTTGCGAAAAAAGTTCTACACCTGCAAATAGAGCAACTCCCGTACTACGGGCGGGATTAACTGAGGTATTGGTTACAGGAATGCTAATCAGGTGAATTAAGGTAAGTCCAAAACCAATTGCTAGGGGTGCAAATCCCTTAGGAGCGCGGCTATCAGTTACACCCAGAATAATCAGCAGAAACATGAAAGTCATTACAACTTCAGTAATCAGGCAAGAAAATAGCGTGTAACCACCTGGAGAGTGAGTCCCGTAGCCATTAGTGGCCAATGGGTTGGAGCCAGTTAGGGTAAATCCAGTTTTGCCGCTAGCAATCAGGTAGATAATGCCCGCACCTACAACTGCACCGATCACTTGAGAGGCGATGTAAGGTAGTAAGTCAGACGCCGGAAAGCGCTTACCCGCCCACAATCCAAAGGAAATAGCTGGATTGAAATGCCCACCAGAAATATGACCAAGAGCATAAACTCCGGTGAGGACGGTAAGCCCAAATGCCAAAGATACACCGACTAATCCAATACCTAATGGAAAAGAAGTATTCTCACTGATTTTTGCAGCATCCGCCGTGTAGGCTGCGGCTAGAACAGCGCTACCACAACCACCTAAAACAAGCCAGAATGTACCAATAAATTCAGCCAAGCAACGTTTAGTTAGAGACATTTTCGGAAAACTCCTTGTTCAGCTACAAACGAGTGATAGCTATGTTGGGCAATGCTTGAGTTATTCATTTCAACAGGAAATGCATCGTGTTTGTTTCGCGATCAAACTAAATCGAAACAATAGGAATTTGTTTTTTACTCGAGAATTGTGGTAATAAAATATGAAGATAGCGGAAAAGCTAAAATAACAAAAAAAATACTTAATTTCTTAAGAATTTTGCTTCCGTGATACATTCATTTATTAAGATTTTTGTTCTAGTTAATATAATCTTCTAGACTTCCAGACCTTTTGGGTGTGGGAGTCTAAAATTGAATCAATACGGTTCGGTTAAGGTTTTTGATGAAAATTATAGATCACAAAGACGGCGATTTATTGGGTCTCTTTCCTTAACCAAACAGTATTGAAAATTGAATTTATTCGTCAATCTGCCAGGAATCTTTAGTTAATTCTTCATCCAGAATTTTCTTAGGACGAACGATGATGATAATTTGTCCTAGTAGAGGAACTTCCGGCTCAGTTTCAAACCATTGAAAATCTAATTCACCACCATTTTCAACAACAAAGTAACTAGAGGCATCCCATTGTCGTTGGGCACGATCTATTACTACTACGACTGGCCCGGTTTGGCTTTGGGTTTGGATGGGGAACCGATCGCTATTCGCTAAAATCACTACTGGATCTTCTGCCCCCAAAAGCACTTGCCAACCTGGTAAGGGTATCCAAGCTTGTTCTCCAGAAAACTTGACCATCCGAAATGGTTCAATTTCTGTCATTATGGGCACTGCTTGCAAGTCTTGCCTTGATAATGGCAACTCGCCTACCACGGGCAAGATTCGGGGTAATTGTTCTTCAAATTCCAAACGGTAAAAGGGTAAAATAGGCGCTGGACGCTGAGGAACAGTAGTAAAATCAGTCAGTAGTTGTTCGATTTTTTGCCTTGCGCCTGGCGTGTGAGCAAAGCGTAACCCTTTGGCAATTAGGCGCGATCGCTGTTGTAAATCTGCATTTTGGCGTGCCAGTTTCCAAACTTGGTGAGCAACGGCATCCCCAGGATGGGCAGAAAAGCCTTCTGGTAAAGTGCGGTAATAGGAGAACTCTTTAAGCGCCTTTGCTATTTCCCGTGCTTCATCAGCATCAACATTGTGGACAAAGATCAGTTCGGCGGCGGCGGCGCGTTCTTCTTGAGTAAGTAAACGCAGTTCGTATAAAACATCACTACCCCGTGTGGTGTAGTGCGATCGCGTTGTTTCCGATACTCCAAACTTTTCCAAAGAATTGTAAACTTGAGAACCAACAACTACCTGATTTTGTTGAATTGGCTCAAATCCAGTCGCCTCAAAAATGTCTTGGGGATTGTAACCGGCTTTTAGTAACGAGGCGATCGCTGTTCCCCATTCCACCCAGTTACCTTGTTTTTGCCTCAGCCTTCGCAGTAACTCTTGTGCTACATCGTTATTAGCATTGTCTTCGGGATTCTGAGCGTTGGGTGGTAGATCAGTCATAATCAGAGTGCGAGCTTCAACTTGAGAGGTTAATTAACACCTCATGAGCAAGTCTTATTCTAATCTATGAACTACCCAGCCAATAGAATTGCCTGCGGCACACTGCGTGAACGCAGGCGGCTACACTGGCATTGTCCGCCTCTGCGGACTAAGGTCAAATTAAGGGTTTAAAACCCAGGATCGGTAGCTTTTGTTTATATAGACGCGGTTTCTAACCGCCCGTTTCCCGTTAAGTTGATATCAATGGGCAGTGCCGTGCGGGTATACCTCACTAGATCGGGAAACGCTATAAGGCAATACAGTTCAGAATGAGCAACAAAACACTTGTAGAGACGGCGATTTATCGCGTCTCGAAAACCCAAAATTGTTGCCAGTAGCCCTTAACCCAAGCGTATTGCGCTATAAGGAGGTTTTTAACCTACCTCAGCCATAATGAAAATAGCCAGTTAAGCTGATTTAGTTGGTTCTTACTTTACGATTTTTTCTAATTTGGATATGTGGGCAAGTAAATTTCCTCTGTAGCGCTCACTCTTAGCATTTTAAAATATGCAAAATAACTCCGTATAAACCCTTGGCAATTTTCAGCTATTCTCAACTAAACTTGGTATGGAATATAACAAGAGAGTGAATATTTAAAGGAAATATCTTATGGATAATCCCAGTCTCGAAATTGATAAAGTCCAGTATCAAGTTATGACTCTCGAACGACCAAAAAAGCTGAAAATCTTAGTAGTTGACGATGAGCCAGATAATCTCGATCTACTTTATCGTACATTTCGACGCGACTTTAACGTTCTCAAAGCTGATAGTGGAGTAAACGCCCTACAAGTTTTGGCCGCAGAAGGCGAGGTAGCGGTGATTATCTCGGATCAACGAATGCCAGAAATGAAAGGAACTGAGTTTCTCAGCAAGACTGTACCTCAGTTTCCCGATACTGTAAGAATAATTCTCACCGGATTTACTGATATTGAAGACTTGGTAGAAGCGATTAATGCCGGGCAAGTCTACAAATATATTACCAAGCCTTGGGACCCAGGGGAACTGAAGGCAGTGGTGCAAAGAGCAGCAGAAACATACGACTTGCTCAAGCAACGCACCGAAGAATTACGCCGCGCTCATGCTCAAATGGCGCTATTGAGTGTTTTGGTACAGGTAACTCAAGCAGCTTCTAGCTTAGAGGAAACTCTTGCTCCAATTGCTAGGGCTGTAAGTGAGACTTTTGGGGCAGATGGCTGTATTCTACAACTTACAGATGGAAATACTCTGGTTACGACTCAAGGAAGTTACAGCGATACAGGTACAATAGAAAATTGGTTATCTCAAGACCCACTCACAAGGGAAGCGATCGCCACTGGGCAAATGCAAGTTTCCTTAAATATACTGAAAGACACTAAACTAGTTGATGCTATTCACTACCAAAATACAGGTGTGCAAGCACATTTAGTAATTCCCATTAGCTACCGTAATGAACTTTTGGGCGTATTATCACTACAGTGGAAACAACCCTGCACTTTGCGAGAAGATGAATTAACCCTAATTAATTTATCAGCGCAACTAGTAGCGATCGCTCTGACTAGTAGTCATTAGTCATTAGTCATTGGTCATTAGTCAACAACCAATGCCCCTCAAGAGTGCTGAGTACTGAGTGGGGAATCTTATTTCTTTATTCAGAACTGGGAACTCGGAACTGGCTCAACCCTAGCTATCCGCTAACGGAACTGTTTTGCCCAATATTAAATGAGTAACGAAATTAAGTCCATTTTTAACCGTATTGCTCCAGTTTATGACCAATTGAATGATTGGTTGAGTCTGGGACAGCATCGAATCTGGAAGGAAATGGCAGTAAAATGGAGTGCAGCGAAACCGGGAGATACTGCATTAGATTTGTGTTGCGGTAGTGGTGATTTAGCCTTACGTTTGGCACGGCGCGTGGGAGCAACAGGTAAGGTATACGGAGTAGATTTTTCCCCAAACCTACTCGAAAATGCTAAAGAACGCTCTCAAAAGCAGTACCCCCAACCGGCCATCGCCTGGATAGAAGCTGATGTCCTCAATTTACCCTTTGATGACAACCAATTTGATGCCGCAACAATGGGCTATGGTTTAAGAAATGTTAAAGATATTCCCCGCAGTCTCCAAGAGTTATATCGTGTTTTGAAGCCGGGAGCTAAAGCCGCAATTTTAGACTTTCATCGACCAAGTAATCTTCAGCTACGTACCTTTCAGCAGTGGTATCTGGAGGGTTTTGTGGTGCCAGTTGCCAATTATCTGGGTTTAAAAGAAGAATATGCTTACATCAGTCCCAGCTTAGACCGCTTTCCCATTGGCAAAGAGCAAATAGAGTTAGCTCGTCAAGTTGGTTTTGCTGTTGCCACACACTACCCCATTGTGAGCGGTATGATGGGAATGCTGGTAGTCAGCAAATTTTAGATTTTAGATTTGCAATTTTGGATTGGGGACTACGGAATAGGTAATGGCTAATGGAAAATCGTTAGTAGTTAGTGGAAAAATAACTCATAACTAAATAACCGCCAATTACCAATCCCCAATCCCTAATTTCTAATCTAGAATCCAAAATCCAAAATCCCTTCGGGTTCGGCAGTCCCCCATCGACGGGAACCGCCAAGACGGGGGCTACCTCACCAAAATCCAAAATCCTGTGGACTGGTCTCATCTTTGGCTTTATGTGTCTCCCCCGGTACTGGGTGGAATTATTGGCTATTTCACAAATGATATAGCCATAAAAATGTTGTTCCGTCCTTACCGAGCAATTTACATTGCTGGACGAAGAGTACCCTTCACCCCTGGATTGATCCCCCGCAACCAGGAACGTCTGGCTAAGAACATTTCCAATACAATCATGGGGTCACTGTTGACACCAGAAGAATTACAAAATCTGGCGCGGCGTTTGTTGCAAACAGAACGCGTCCAAGCTGCAATTCTTTGGTTATTGCAGCTGGCGATTGAACAAATCAAAACAGATAAAAACCAGAAAAGTGCCAAAATTGTTGCGGGAATTTTGCGGGATTTACTAGGGGAATCTTTGCCACGATTACTCAAGGTTTTGGCACGACGGGAAGATTTTTTGGAAGCGCAGATCAATCAAATTTTTGACCAGATATTGCTGGAATTTCAACTAAGCGAAGAACAAGCTACGCGGCTGGCTGACTGGTTATTACAAGTAGTTTTACCGCCGGATATGCTACGCCAAGCCATAGTTGATTTTTTGACCGATCGCACGATTCAAATTATCGATGAAGGCTTCCGCGAAAAAACCAGTGGGACTTATTGGGTAGTAGCAAATTTGTTTGGCTTACGTAATACTCTCACACGGCTACGGACTTTTTGCTTGGATGAAAAAGAAGCTACGAATACTCGCTTACAGGAATTGATTCAAGATTTGCAAATGCGCGATCGCATTCGGAAATTACTGCAAAATTTATCATTACAAAACTTGCCAATGGGCACGGTGCGCCAACTCCGAAAGACCACCCGCGAAAGTGTCCGCCATTACCTGCAAAATAGTGGTAGCGATTTTTTACAAGGATTAACTGATTCTGTTGATTGGGAAAATATTGCTGTAGTGCTACTGAATCGCCTTAGTACTTCACCAGTTGTCAGTACTTCTTTAGAAGTGATGAGTCAAGAATTAGCTCTAATTTTAGATAAGTATTTGGAAAAAGATTTAGAAGCAATTGTGGCGCAGGTAATTCCAATTTTGTCTATAGATGAAGTGATAGTTGACCGTGTAAAATCAACTTCACCGGCTGATTTAGAAGCTGCCATTGAGGGAATTGTGAAAAATGAATTGCAGGCGATTGTAACTTTAGGTGGTGTTTTGGGTTTTGTGATCGGGTTATTGCAGACAGTGTTTTTAATATTAAGTCAGTATTAATTTTTTGTTTTTTAACTGTAAAATTTTATCAAATTATAGTTAAAAGTTGCCCAAAATATGAAGTGAGTGAAATTGAGCGATCGCCTTTTGATCGGAGGTGAGAGCGAGATGCGTAGGCGTAGCCTGTCGTAGACATCGCTCTCGTTTTTATTCAGAGTCACTCGGATTTATCCACAGGGTAATAATTACGAATTACGAATTACGTTGACTCACTTTCTATCTCTGTTTGCAACAACTGTACATCTTCAATTGATAACCCAGTCAATTTTGCCACTTCCTCCAAAGGCATTTGGCTTTTGAGAAGATTCACTGCAACTTGCCGAATCCCCTCTTGTAAGCCTTCGGCTCTACCTTGTGCGATACCTTGTGCGATACCTTGTGCGATACCTTTTGCCTGAGCTTCAGCCTCAATCTCTTGATAAATTACAGATTCGCGCATATTATCTCTCCGTAATACTCTTTGAATTAACTCTTTCTCTAATACTAGACCAGCTAAAATTGCCGTGGCAGCTGCGACATTATTCTGCAAACGTTGGTCAGGAATCCCGATGATTTCCTGTGCTACTTGCTGTAATGTACTTGCACGGTCATCTGTTTGACCCAACACCGCTAATGGGAATAAACCTGGATAGCGCAAAAATACTTCTGTCGGCTGTTCCCATAGTCGAACTACCTCAAACTCGTGGCGAGTACCAGGAATGCTAAAAGTATTTTGTTGCACGAGTTCTGAGCTTGTTTCTTTAAGGTATATCACCACTTGACGCATCTGCTTTTGGGGAAAGCGGCGATACACTCGCAAGCGATAATCAATCATGCGAAATGGGATATTAACATCGGGTTGAGTCTGAAACTCTAGGTGAAGCACTAGCTCTGCTGATTCTAGTAAAATTAGCGCATCGGCTCGAATGGGTTCTAGCGAGAGTTCAGAAGGACTTAACTCAGTCAGGGAAATTGGTTCTCCTAACAGCCAGGTAGCAAAGTCGGTGGAAAAGTTTTCGGCGAGGAATTTACAGATATTATCAAACATCCAAAAATCCTACCATTCCATAAGCTAAAGCTTGTTTGAAAGAGCGATCGCTTAACTCAAAATCTGTGTTAAATCCAGTACAAACCCAGGCAATACATCCTCACCTGATAAGCTGGTAGCCGATGGCAAAACCTCAACTTCCTGTCCTGGGCGGTAAATTTCTACCTGTTGATTCTGCGGATCAATCAGCCAACCCAAACGCACACCATTCTCAATGTACTCCTGCATTTTTTGTTGCACAGTTTTTAAGCTGTCTGAAGCAGAGCGTAATTCTACCGCAAAATCTGGAGCAAGCGGTAGGAATCTGTCGGGGTCGGGATTTAGGGCTTCTAATCGCTTGCGGCTCACCCAAGAGGCATTAGGAGAGCGATTTGCACCATTGGGGAGTTTGAAACCCGTTGAGGAGTCAAAAGCCAAACCTGTGCCATCAGCGTCAGTCCAATTACCTAAACGCTGTGTCAGTTTACTATTCCGATTTCCGCTTTCCCATCCAGTTGGTGGCATGATAATTAATTCTCCCTCTGCCGTGCGCTCAAGTCGCAAATCTCGATTATTTTGACACAGTTGGAAGAACTGCTCATCTATTAGTTCAATGGTGGGGCTGAGGTTCAGAATCAGGGCAGTCACGTTGCTTCGTTCCGAATTCAAAATTCAAAATTAATGATACCCATAAATAAATTTAGTTGCTCTGTATATGAGTCGTTTCCGGTCATAATTGCCTCTCAATCTTGCTAACTTTAGCGTAGCACTTCTTAATATATTAAATTGACCATTGAGCTTCTAGCTTAGTTATAGATTTGGTTTTTGTCTTTATATCATGTCAGGAATTTAGCTTGCTATTCAAAGGCTCAATATATGCTTGTAGAGTATCTTTAACTTTAGAAGGCTGACGAACTGGAGCGATCGCAGAATAATCTGGTTTTACTGTCCAGTCATAATGACGAAGTAGTGTGGAAAGCACAATTTTCATTTCCATTTGGGCAAATTCCATACCTAAACAACTGTGCGAACCATAACCAAAACCCATTAGTGCCAAAGGATGTTTCTTATCTTCTTCGCGAGGTGGTGCAAAGCGATCGGGGTCGAAGCGATCGGGATCGGTGTACAGTTCTGGTAAACGGTGAGTCAGCATCGGCGAAATAGTCACAAACCAACCAGCAGGGATGCGATAGCCTCCATACTCAATATCCTTGAGAACTCCACGATTATAGGCATACACTGGCGGATAGAGCCGTTCTACTTCTTTTAGTACGTTGGTTAACTGTGGAAGTTGTTTGAGATGGGACAAATTAAGGGAATTATCTCCCACAACTGCTAATTGTTCTTGGCGCAGTCGTTCTCGCCATTCTGGGTGATTACCTAATTCAAAGATTACCCAAGTCAGCAAGGAGGCTGTAGTTTCATGTCCAGCAAACAGCAGTAGTAATGCTTCGTTGATTACCTGTGCTTCGCTCAATTTATTACCGTCTTCATCAACAGCCGCTAAAAGTAATCCCAACACATCTTTTGATTCTTCTAAGTTACCTTGCTCCAGACGTTGGGCGATTACTTCACGTAAGAAAGCCACTAATTTACCCCTAGCATTTTGACCGCGACCATATAAAGTAAAAGGGACATTCCATTTGACTATCGCCATACTGCTATCTATCAGTTGTGTAAACCACTGACTGGTTTGCTCGACTTCGCTCTTGTTCTGACTTCCCAAGAACAGGCGAGTCGCAACTATCAGGGTAAGCTGGCGGAAACTAGAATTTAAGGGAATCGTTTCTCGCTCTCCCCAATCTTTGAGGAAGTCTTGCACAATATTTTGAATGGTGTCGAAGTATGTAGCGATCGCTTTTCCGTGAAATGCTGGATACATCAAGCGACGAGTTAGCCGATGTTCTTCCCCATCTTGTAATAAAATATTATTGCCAAATGTTGATTCTAAGAAATACCACCCGATCCGCGACGACATATTTTCCGCTTGTTCCACCAGCACCAGCCGATTAGCATCAGGGCCGATTAAATAAGCACGTTTGTATCCCATGACACTCGTCTTAAAAACTGAACCATGCTGCTGGAATCGTCGCCATATATACAGTTCTAAATCCCGAAATATTTCCAAAGTCTCGCCTAAGATGGGCAAGCCAAAGCTACCAGGCATTTCCTCGGCGGATTTTAGTTGCCGCATATTTAAGTATCTCCAGCAGTAATTAGCTACAGTGTCTACTTAATTGTAAAGCGCAGTTAGGCTTTGCAAATTTAAATTACCAATCGCGGTAGAGTTTTGCTGCGTAAGTTCTCATCTCTTCATTTAGTAATCAGACTCGTTTATACACCGTAGTGGCGTGGCAAGCAAAAAAATAGTGCATTAGACGTAGGTTGGGTGGAGCGGAGCGCAACCCAACATATATTAAGCTGTTGTGATTATAGTTTGCACATTGAGGCGGCAGGGGAGCAGGGTGCAAGGGAGAGGAGTTACAGGTTTTGCCTAATCATGCTTGTGATGCAATTTGTAGGCGCAACAGCTTAGGATGTTGGGTTATGCAAAGCCTCCACCAAACCTACAATTTTTTTGCACCATTTTAGCCTCTTTGGTGTTCTTAGAGTTTAATTAAGTAATCAAGAGGACACAACATTAGATATATTTAACTAGGTTTGAGAAAAATTATTCTTAGTCAAGACTTTGGTAATATTATCAAAACGTAATTATACGCAACGCGTCATTTTATGCCTAGTGTTGAAGCCGACGAAAACCGAGAGCATCGCATTAAAACAGAGATTATTGTAGATGCTGAAGACAAAGAAGACAGAGCTATGGGTTGGTACTATTACCTCGAAGAGACTCTAAATTTTCCCTTTCTGGCAAAATGGACTAAGAAGGGACGCAAATCAGCTTCCGCCGAGGAGAAACAAGTCGAAGTCGTGGGAATGGCCCCAGATGATGAGTGCTTAAAAGATATGTTTGTAGAAGTGGCTTATATTAATGGTAAAGATGATGATGTATATTCTGCAAAATTATCTGAAATAGCAGCCATTGACGCTGACAGTGAAACTCAAGAAGCGATCGCAGACTGGCTCTATTGGATTGCTAGAGAATATAAGTTTTAAATTCTAGGACAAATACCGAATGACGCGGCAGGGATTACCGGCAGCGACAACATTTTCAGGTATATCTTTGACAACTACACTGCCAGCACCAATGGTTGTATTATCACCAATAGTTACACCTGGACAAATAATTGCACTGCCACCAATCCAGACATTATTACCAATGTTGATTGGAGCAGCTAATTCTCTACCAGAAAGACGAATTTCTGGCTCTGTAGGATGATAAGCAGTATAAATTTGTACATAAGGAGCGCACAAGACATTTTCACCAATGTAAACTCTATTGCAGTCTAAAATTACACAGCCATAGTTCATAAAAAATCTGTCGCCAGCGAAAATATTACTGCCATAGTCACAGTGAAAGGGTGGCAGAATTAACACTTTTTGACCTATTTTTCCAAATAATTCTTGTAAAATTTGCTGCCGTTGCTCTTGCTGTTCTTCAGTCGTAGAATTATAACTTCGCAACAGACGACTAGCTCGTTTACTTTCGGCAGCCAATTCTGCATCTTCTGACAGATATAATTCGCCTGCGAGCATTTTCTGTTTTTCAGTTTTTTCCATAACTGACTTATTTGAAGTGGCAGTAGAAAGGACTATTAACTAAAATATGGCATAAGTAGCTTTTCCTTGGCGTTTAGCTCGGTACATAGCAATATCAGCATCCCGTAGCAAAGTTGCAGGCTCGTCATGATTAGTAAAATTCCAAGTAATACCAATGCTAGCTGTAGTAGATAATTGATATCCATTGAGGTTAACTGGCAATCGTAAGGAGTCTTGAATACGTTTAGCAACATTGATAGCATCGGTAATGTCTTTAATATCCTCCAAAAGAACAGTAAACTCATCACCACCAAATCGTGCTACAGTATCGCCACCACGTAAACACGACTCTAAACGTCTAGCGATCGCTATTAAAAAATCATCCCCGATTCCATGCCCAAAGCGATCGTTAATCTCTTTAAAGCCATCTAAATCCAAAAATAAAACTGCAAAATAATAATTGCTTCTGCGTTTACTACGTTCAATAGTTTGTCTGAGCCGATCTAAGAATAAAACACGATTCGGTAATGCTGTCAGCCCATCATAAAATGCATTGCGGATCAGTTGTGCCTCCGTCTGCTTGCGTTTGGTGATATCTTGAAAAATTAAAACCGCGCCAGTAATATTACCATCTCGATCGCGGATGGGTGAAACATTATCCCCAATCGCTATTTCTCTACCATCTTTTGTAATCAGTGTACAGTTTTCTGGTAAATTGAAAATTTCACCTGCTTCCATTACATCTGTGGCTAAATTTTCAATTGTTTCTCCTACATCTTTGTCAACTAAGTTAACAACTTCTACTAAATTTTTACCAAACGCTTCACTTTGCTTCCAACCAGTGATTCGTTCTGCGATGGGATTCATCATTTGAATAGAACCATTTGTGTATGTCACAATCACTGCACAGCCCATGCTGTTAATAATTGTCGCCAGCCTTTGTTTCTCTTCGTATAATATTTTTTTGCTTTGATGTTTGTACAGAGCCATTTCAATCGCAAAATGTAAATCTCTTTCAATAACTGGTTTGACTATGTAGCTAAAAGGCTCACTTAACTGATTCTTATGTAATGTTTTATACTCCAAGCATTCTGTTAGATATACTACAGGTACATGAAAGTGATTCTGGATAATATCTGCTACGTGTACACCGTCAATTTCCCCAGCTAGGCAGATATCAATTAATACTAAATGTGGATGAGTTTCTGCTACCTTTTTTATTGCCTCTTTACCAGACTTAGTTATTTCTGAAACGGAATAACCTAGTTTTTGTAAACTTTTTCTAATATTTGAGGTGATAATTTTTTCATCCTCAACAACTAGGATTTTGCGGGCGAGCATGTTACAATAGCCTGTTTGCTAAGGTTCAGATTTTTGCTGTCAGTGTCAACTCAATCAAAAAGTAATTATTTTATCATAAAAAATATCTAAGTACCCTGTCTTCTTCCTTGATATCAATACTAAATTAATGAGTAAATAGCGTCATGTTATTAACCTCCGGTAATTTCTGTGCTTGTCAAAGCTAATTCTGAATAACCCATACAGCTAATATCGTGTTATTAACATCTATTCAAATTACCATGTAATTACAAGCATTCAATAACTGATTTTAAAACGTATACAATAGTTTTTCTTTGGAGAAGCATAAATGCTAAGTATAGTATTTATGTAAAAATTAATCAAGAATAAAAGTTCATGAAATCACGACATACTACTTTCATATAAGTTAAGAAAATTATAGAGTGTGTTATATTTAATATAATAATATATATTCACTCAATTGATATTAAACATAATCATTATCTGAAATTTAGGAGTTTAATATCACTTTATATAAAAAAGTTTTTTCTCAGCCTGGGTCGAAATTACCGTTTGAAAGTGTCTTAAATCTTGAATGGTGATTGAAATAGTATTACTTAGAACTATTCATCGCTGTTGGTTAATTCTTAACAAGAAATAATTCAGGAGTCAGGAGCCATAATTCACTTCTGAATCTCCGACGAGAGTTATTCTGGATTCTTGTTCAATCAAAAATCTTACGATCTGAAAATGTGCAAGTTAAATACTCATCAGCAGATCGCGGAATTTTGTTTTTTTTGATCTTGAGCTAATGCTAGGGGGGCAATGGCAGAAAAAATTCTCTTTGTGAGATACTTGTACGCTCCATGTAAATCCCTTTTTTTACTAGCTGTATAGATATTGAAAAAAACACATTTTGTGCTTTATAGATTGGACTTACTTTTAGTCAATTCAATGCTAATTTTGCCACCAAAGTCTGGAATAGGTGCGGCAGGTTTGCTGAGAGTGACTTGGACTTTTGTTACACGATCGCACTCTTGGAGGATAGAATCTGCGATCGTTGCTACCAATTTCTCCACCAAAGCAAATTTAGACGTTTTGAGCAGATGTTGTATCAAGCTAATGACGCTGCGATAATCTAAAGTGTCTTCGATCGCGTCAGTTTTGGCCGCTGTGGAGATATCCAACCATAACCTCACATCCACCTCAAACCATTGTCCTAGCACCTGTTCTTCTGGTAGATACCCAGTGTAGCCATAGCCGCGAATTCCCGTTAAATGAATGCAGTCCATAAAAGTTTGAGAGCAAATTGGGCATTTTGTAGAAAGTTGAGCAAGTTTGCTTGGAGATTTTCTTTCCCAGAAACTCGCTTGGCGGTGTTGGGTTCCATCACCGCATTGATGGATTTTAAATTGAATTTCCCTAGACAAAATCTAAAATTTAAGATTGTTTTATAACTATGTTTGATTTAATGCCGATCGCTTATAGGAATGTTAATCAACTTTGGGCTTATATTTTAACAGAGACACTAAAGCGGTTGGGATTGACTTGTGCCATCATTTGCCCCGGATCGCGCTCTACACCCCTAGCGATCGCCTTTGCTCAACAAGTACCTGAGATTGAAGCAATTTCCATTCTCGATGAACGTTCCGCCGCCTTTTTCGCTTTGGGACAAGCGAAAGCAACCGGACGCCCTGTGGTAGTTGTTTGCACTTCTGGTACAGCAGGGGCAAACTTTTATTCAGCAGTCATTGAAGCGAAAGAAAGTCGCGTACCACTATTGATATTAACCACCGATAGACCTCCAGAATTGCGAGATTGTCACTCTGGGCAAACTGTAGATCAGTTGAGATTATATGGAAACTACCCAAATTGGCAAACAGAGTTAGCCTTACCCTCAGCCGATTTGGGAATGCTAGCTTATCTGCGACAAACGGTAATTCATAGCTGGGAAAGGGCGCAAACTCCTACAAAGGGGCCAGTACATTTGAATATTCCCTTTCGCGATCCCTTAGCGCCTGTTCCTGATGGAACTGACTTGAGTTATTTGCGATCGCAGTTTCACCCAGAAGACTTTTTCGCAGGAATAGCAAACCCATGCCCCATGCCCAATGCCCAATGCCCCATTCCCAAAGAGTGGAAAGAATGCGATCGCGGTATCATCATTGCAGGTGTCGCCCAACCGTCGCAACCAGAGGAATATTGTAGAGCGATCGCGCACATTTCCCAAACTCTCAAATGGCCTGTGCTAGCTGAGGGACTTTCGCCAGTCAGAAATTATGCCGAACTCAACCCTTATTTGATTTCCACTTATGACCTGATTTTGCGAAATCAGCAACTAGCCAAGGAGTTAGCACCCCAAATGGTGATTCAAGTGGGTGAAATGCCTACTAGTAAAGAACTACGTACCTGGATTGACGCAACCCAATCGCGACGCTGGGTAATTGATCCCAGTGACCAAAACCTCGACCCTTTACATGGGAGAACGACGCATTTACGGATATCTGTAGAAGATATAAAAGCAGAGGAGATAAATTTATCCTTCTCCTCAGATTATGTGCAGCAATGGTGTGATGCAGAAACTAAAGTCAGGTTAGTTGTTGACCAGACGATGGGGAAAATAGATGAAATGATTGAGAGTAAAGCAGCCTGGTTAATTTCTCAGATTTTACCGCCTGGAACGCCTCTATTTATTGCCAATAGTATGCCTGTGCGGGATGTAGAATATTTCTGGAAACCGAATAATTTAGGAGTGCGATCGCACTTTAACCGGGGTGCAAATGGCATCGATGGCACATTATCTACAGCTTTAGGAATTGCCCATCGCCAGCAAAGTAGTGTGATGTTAACGGGAGATTTGGCACTGTTGCATGACACCAATGGTTTTTTAATCCGCAATAAGTTTGTGGGACATTTGACGATTGTATTAATCAACAATAATGGTGGTGGCATTTTTGAAATGTTACCCATTGCCAAGTTTGACCCACCATTTGAAGAGTTTTTTGGCACTCCCCAAGATATTGATTTTGCTCAGTTGTGCGCTACTTATAATGTGCAGCATGAATTGATTACTTCTTGGCAGGAGTTACAGCAAAGATTAAACCAGCTTCCAACTATAGGAATTCGAGTTTTGGAGTTGCGGACAAATCGTAAAGCAGATGCCAAATGGCGACAGGATAATTTACGTAATTTTGCCGCAGATATTGCAATATAACCCATTCTATTAAAGTTGATTTAATCGCGGTACATACAATATGGGTACTAGGTGAGATGCTTGTGATATTAATAATCTTAGAATTGAAATTCGTCTGGTTCTGAGGATATTATTTCGCTATAAATGTTTCTATTAACATCAAACTCTATACTACTATCAGAATCTCCGTAGCTTACCGATACCAGCAAAAGATAGTGAGGTAAATTTCTTTCTTGTCTATCAAGTAAATATTCAGATTCATAACCTTTTATATGTTGGATTAAATGTTGGTTAAAATCTAAATCTAAGCCTCGAAAGTATCTAAATAATATTTGATAAGCTAATGGGACAGAAAATTTATATATACTATTTGCATCTATTGGCAACTTCTTCTGATCCTTATCTTGACCAAGATAATCTGGATTTTTGTATCTAATAATTGATTCTACTATATCAATAGGGACAACTACTGCATGATTTTGTTTTGTAGTTGACGGAAAAAATGAATAGTCATGAAATTTTTGAATAGACTGATTATCATATAGTAATAGCATTGGATATTTAATATTGCTGCTAATTATATTCAGTTGTTTACCTTTAATCTCTTGAAACTTCCTCTTATTTTTATGTATTTTTTTTGCTTCCAGAGAAGTAACTCCCTCAAAATCAGGGCTGCCAGGATATACAATTCTTACAAGAAAACCTATATCACCAAATTGAGTTTCAGGTTTTCCAGTAAACTTATACGCTGCTGAATTAATCTTGATTGGCAATGAAGACAGACCATTAATTTGAATATCACGAAATAATTTTCTATATTCAAAAAGTATTTTTCTAGTAATGTAATCTTCTGACCAATCTGAAGGATAACTATCTAATATTTGTTGGCGACAAATATTTTCTATTTCGCTGTATAATGTCATAATCGACATTTTTAAAATAGCCATATTTTTGGATTTTAAATTAATCAAGTTTCCATTTTTAGTTTACCCATATCCTTGTATAAAATTGATGAACTGAAAGAAAAAGGAGAATGAGCGATCGCTTTCCTTTTCTGCCTGAGATTTACCCTTTGGGTTAACCTTGTTTGTAACGACCCTTCCAAGTCAGCGATCGCAATCTCAATTCCAACAAATCCAAAGTTAACGCTTCCAACGTTCTTGAGCAATTTCACCAAATAGTCGTTTTAACAGTCGGAGGAGCGATCGCACTTTTTCTTCCACCGCTTCTGATATACTTACGCTTCTACAAATACTTCTTCACTACGAGAAACTTTATTTGTATTTTACGGAGTGCGATCGCTCTCCTCCTAACTATTTCACTTTGCTACTCTGCATCTAGCCTGTGGGTTCTGCTTTCAGCATCGTGAAATACAAAAAAAGGGATAAGCCCAAAAGCTTATCCCTCAAAAAATCAACTAATCAATGTATCAAGTTCCACTTGTCCAAGAGTTAATGTACTCGATTTGATCTGCTGTGAGGCTATCAATCGTGATCCCAATAGCCTGCAACTTCAACCGAGCAATTTCTTGATCGACTTCAACAGGAATTGAGTGCAAACCAGGGGCTAACTTACCCTTATTCTTCACCAGGAATTCACAAGCCAAAGCTTGGTTGGCAAAACTCATATCCATTACCGCGCTGGGGTGTCCTTCAGCCGCAGCTAGGTTAATCAAGCGTCCTTGTCCGAGAACGACAACTGATTTACCATTTTTCAACTTATACTCTTCAGTGAAAGGACGAACTTCTTTGATTTCCTTAGCATTAGCAGCCAAGTATTTCAAATCAAGTTCTAAGTCAAAGTGACCGGAGTTACAAACGATCGCACCGTCTTTCATGACATCGAAGTGTTCACCACGAACGACGTGCTTGTTACCAGTCACAGTGATAAAAATATCACCTTGGGGTGCAGCTTCAGCCATTGGCAGTACGCGGAAGCCATCCATTACGGCTTCAATTGCCTTGATGGGGTCGATTTCGGTAACGATGACGTTAGCACCCATCCCACGGGCGCGGAGGGCTGTACCTTTACCACACCAGCCATAACCGACGACGACAATGTTTTTACCAGCCAACAAAATATTTGTGGCGCGGATAATGCCATCTAGGGTTGATTGCCCAGTACCATAGCGATTATCAAAGAAGTGCTTGGTGTCAGCATCGTTGACGTTGACTGCGGGGAAGGTGAGAACGCCTTCTCTAAACATGGCGCGTAACCGCACAATACCAGTGGTGGTTTCTTCCGTGCTACCAATCAAATCAGCAATTTGGTGTTGGCGTTCTTGTATCAGAGTTGCAACCACATCGCTACCGTCATCAACAATAATGTTGGGGCGGTGATCTAAAGCTATTTGGACGTGGCGGTTATAAGTTGCGTTATCTTCGCCTTTTTGAGCAAAGACGGGAATTTCGTGATCCAAGACGAGGCTAGCGGCTACGTCATCTTGGGTTGATAAAGGGTTGCTAGCAATTAAAAGCGCGTCTGCACCACCGGCTTTCAGAGCGATCGCCAAATGTGCTGTTTCGGTTGTAATGTGGGCGCAAGCTACAAGGCGTAAACCAGCAAAGGGTTTCTCGATAGCAAAGCGATCGCGGATTTGCCGCAAAACTGGCATTTCGCGTCCAGCCCATTCAATGCGCTGTCTTCCCAAGGCAGCTAGGCCGAGGTCTTTAACCTCGTGCTTTAATCGGGGAGAAGTTGCGGTCATCAAAAGTTACCTCAAAAAATTAAAAAAGCTACGTAAAATTTACGCACTCTACTAGGTTATTGTACTACTGCTGATTTTTGCTGGCAATTAGCAAATTACTAGTTAATAGTCTTCAAAACTAGCTTGACGTTTGATCATCTGAATGTCAACTTCCTTCGCAGGTTCTTCTTTTTTGTTTTATCTTTGTTAAGAGTAAGACTTTTATAACCTTCAACCCTGATTTTCAGCACTTTGTCATCTGTCTAAAGATAGAAGACAACTAAAAAAATACCGAAATTTCATCGTCTAAAAAGAAAACCTCAACTTTAGATAGGTACATCTACCCAAAGATATTGCAGAGGATAGTTATAGAAATAGTCACTAGTAGATTTTACTCAAGGAGGTGTTTGAGTGCGCTTTCAATTTTTGGCGTTGGCTTTGCCCGCCGTAGGCATCGCCAGTTCAATAGCCATAGGCGTTGTATCTGTGCCAAAAGCCACAGCCCAGATTCCTTTTTTACCGCAACTGCAAGCTCCCAGCAGTGTGAGTAATGATTCAGATAACAGAGTTGTTTCGGGCTGGATTTATTTAGATGGTCGTCGGTTATTTCAAATAGCGGCATCAAAAACCAACTTTCCTGAGCGTTCAGAAGATATTCAAAAGAAGTTGGAGAAAATTGGCCAAAATTACTTTCAATCACCAGCAACAACGCCAGTCAAAGTAGAAGTTCGGAAAGTCAACGAATTACCAGTAATTTATGTCAACGGTCAATATCTGATGACCGTTACTTCTGAAGATGCTGGACTCCGACAGGTAGATATATCAACATCGGCAAATCAAGTAGCCGAATCGTTACAAGAAGACTTGCAACAAGCAAAACAAGAAAGGCAAACTCAATCTTTAATCGACCAAGGTAAAATTGCTGCGGGCATCGGATTGGCAATGATTGTCATGAGTTGGGGGGTATATAGCTGGCAGCAGCGTTCTCAAAAGGATTCAGAAAATCTCATTGCCTCCCAACCCCAAAGGGAACTCTTCAACTACCCAAAACCAGCAGATCAAGTAATTACAACACAACTAAATCAACAGCAAAAGAATCATCTGCAAGAAGTCAAAAGACGATTATTTCAGCTAAGTCAAGCCGGAATTTGGGGAGGTGGAAGCTTCTTTATTTTAGGTCTATTTCCCTATACACGAGGGTTTCAGGTAGGAATTCTCACAGCCGCCCAATTTCCTTTGCGATTAGGTATCGTCTTCCTGGGAACCTACGTAGCGATCCGTTTGACCTACGCCTTGATTGACCGCTTCGCCTCCACTCTAATTAGCAGTGGTGCTTTCCTCACCCCAGAAAGTTCTGCACGGCTGCAACTACGAGTTTCCACATTTTCTGGTGTGACTAAAAGTATCACTACTGCTATTTGGGTAGGAGTAGCCTTTTTGCTAGCGCTGGTATCCTTGGGGATAGATATCGTTCCCTTGCTAGCGGGTGCGAGTTTAGTTGGTGTTGCATTGTCTTTGGCATCGCAAAACTTAATTAAAGATGCGATTAACGGTTTCCTGATTATTTTAGAAGACCAGTATGCTTTAGGCGATGTGATTACTGTGGGAGACGTAGGAGGCTTAGTAGAAAATCTGAATCTGCGGATGACCCAAGTGCGGGATTCAGAAGGGCGCTTGATCACGATTCCCAATGGTGAAATTAAAATTGTTGCCAATCTTTCTAGTCGTTGGTCACGAGCCGATTTAACAATTCCCATCGCCTACCAAGCCGATACAGAAGAGGCTTTGAATTTGATTGCAACTATTGCTGATAAAATGAATCAAGAAATGCAATGGCAGCGTCAAATTTTGGAACCGCCGCAAGTTTTGGGAATAGATCAATTTGGCGATCGCGGTTTGATTATCCGTATCTGGATTAAAACACAGCCCCTTAAGCAATGGGATGTAGCACGAGAACTTCGCCGCCGCCTAAAAGTTGCCCTAGACGAAGCGGGAATTTCCATCTCTGTGCCTCAACAAGCAATTTGGGTCAATGACGATCAGTTGTTAAATTTTCAAGGAAATGGCAAAGCTAATTAGAAATTTGGATTCATCTAAATGCAGGAGTATAGCAATCACTACAACTGCATTGACCAAATAATTCGTAATTCGTAATACTCGCCTCCGGCGAGAAGCAAGCTACGTAATTCGTAATTAAAGAGGGTACAAGCCCCCACCAAATCTACGATTTGGTGGTCAACAAGAAAGTTGCAAAAAAATTGTAGGTTGGGTGGAGGCTTTGCGTAACCCAACCTCCTGATATATGTTGGGTTGCGCTCCGCTCCATCCAACCTACGTCTAATGCACTATTTTAAGCTTGCCATGCCACTACTTCTGATGATTCCTATTTTTCTTTTTAAATAACTTCACCAAGGTATACGCTAGTGCGATAGACCATATAGACAAAACCACTTTTATCACGAAAGCGCTGATATAATTCTTGAAAATTATTAATAAGCTGTTCGTATACCCAGCCTTCATGTGGGAGGTAAGAAACACTCTTGGCTCGGCCAATAAGTCCAGTTAAATCTAATTGTTGCCTATAAGTAAAAGTATATTCCTGGATGTTAATAAAATGGGGAGTTACGAACAGTGGCTCTACCGACTCCATTCGAGATTCTGCTGGGTGATTATTAGATGCTTCGCGGACTAGTCGGCTATATTCTGTAGTTAAGGCATCTTCTTTATCTCGATTATTCCACACCACAGCCAAGCGTGCTGATGGTTTTAAAATACGGCGAAATTCCAATAAAGTTGGTTCGGGATTGAACCAGTGGAAAGCTTGAAAACAAGTAACTAAATCAACTGAATTATCAGGGAGTTTGGTAAATTCTGCTGTTCCATCACGAAACTCTATCAAAGGATGTGCTTGGGCAGCTTCTCGCATCGCTGCGTTTGGTTCTATGGCGATGACATTAATTCCGCGTTCAGCTAACAATCTTGAAGCAATTCCTGTACCTGCACCAATATCTGCTGCTACGAGTTGTGAATTTTCACCTAATCCTTCCAAGATAATATCAATTGCATCTGTGGGGTAACTTGGTCGATATTTTACATAATCCTCTGCTCTCTCAGAAAATCGGTTGAGTGGGTTTAAGGTATGTAAGGGTGTTGTTTCAGGATTAATTTGGCTCATGAGTTTTTATGTAAAAATGCAAGTGTGTAGGCGTAGCCCGTCGTAGACATCGTTGTAGTCTAGTCAGGGTAAGAGCATCTAAATTAGGCTTTAGCATTCATGATACATTTACTAAAATCAGCTATGAGCAAGCAGTTAAATTAATTCAACAATATACACTTAACCTTGAAATTAGAAAGGCTATTTTAGATATTCTTCAATCTCGTCTTAGTACTAATGCTTACTATAGTAATCCGATAGCGAAGCGGTAGCAAGTCAGACGCTCCTGCGTCGCTAACGCTGCGCTATCGAGCGTCTTTGATTTCTGAATCACTCGTAGAGGTAAGGGACTGGGGAAGGTGGGGCCCCCTCTGGGGATAAGGGGTAATGGGGACTGGGGAATGGGAAGAAGGAATAAAGGTGTACTGAGTTTTGTTCAAAAATCAAATATGAGTCCTATAGCAATCATAGCGGCGTTATCCAATAAGTAATGCCCCGAATAGCTTGTTTTTTAAAACCAAACAGGGATAAATTCTCTTCAGATAAACCCACATAAGTCCAATGTGGAGTATCATTTTCCACTGTTTGAAACCAACCATTTTGATTCAGAGCTTTTCTTTGTTCTTTACTGCCTACGCGTAAATCAATAGCTAATCCCCAGAGATGTTGAGAAGTTCCGGGAGGTGCAACTAAACCAAGAATTTTTGTTTCTTTACCCTGTTGAACTTTTGCTAAAACTTGATCGTTAGCATATTTGTGCCAAAATCTTAAATTCGTGTTAAAAGTACGAGTACAATCACCAGAACCATAACCAGATTTTAGCGAAATATTTTGCTGGATTCGTGCTTTATTTAAGGCATCAGCCGCCGATTTTTGTAAGTAACAGTCGTTAGTACCATCAACATGACCCATTGTTAAAGTAGCTTGAAAATCTTGAGTTTCTTTTTCATTAGCGAAGATATCTTGTTGCGGCAGTTTAATCTCAACATCTTGATTTACAAAGACTGCACCATAAGCTCGTAGTAACGTATATTCATAAGTACCAGGCTGAGGAATTGTAGGTAATTTTCTAGCGATCGCAGATAAAAAACGCTGTTGAGCATTTAATTTAGCATCAGGAATAAATGGTTCTGATGTTGTCTTTTTAGAGATATCTGTACAAGGCAATGAATCAGTACTCAAGCATCCGTTTAATGGTTGGGCAATTATAGCAACTTTGTGGCGGGTAATCTCATTACTAGCTACTAAGACAAAAATCATCAAGATAACTATCATGATGAAACTTGCTTTTCTGATAGCTCTATTAATATTTATTTTCTTACTGATGGTGAGTTTCATTCTTAAATAATTGCTTCTTGGCTGATTCAAAGCTAAAATCAATCGACTTATTAAAAATATTTCTTGTTTACTTTTATTTTAAATTACAGACAAAATCTTGATACTGAACATGGTTTTTTACGAAAAATCAATATTAAACAATGAATTAATTTATGTGATATCCAACTACATGAACAATAGCTGTGATAAACAAACCGGAACGTCGTCACAAAATTTAAAAAAAGATTACACGTTTTACCTAATACTCAAGTTTAAAAATAAAAACTTGCCTTGATTTGAGTACTAGTAAGTTTGATAACTTTTTTAGCAGAAAGTTACATCCATGAAATCACTGGAACAGTTAAAATTGAAAAGAACTCTCAGCTTGCTGATCCTGTAAGTATGACCATGCACAATTCCGTTGAATTTCAAGACGCTTTTGATGTCATAGTCGTCGGTGCAGGTCACTCCGGTTGCGAAGCAGCTCTCGCCTCTGCACGCCTCGGTTGTCGTACCCTGCTATTGACGCTCAACTTGGATAAAATCGCTTGGCAACCTTGTAACCCAGCAGTGGGTGGCCCGGCCAAATCTCAGTTGACTCATGAGGTAGACGCACTCGGCGGAGAAATTGGTAAAGTAGCAGACCGTACCTATCTGCAAAAACGTATCCTCAACTCTTCACGGGGGCCTGCTGTGTGGGCATTACGCGCCCAGACGGACAAGCGCGAATATGCAGCAGTGATGAAAAATATTGTTGAGAACCAAGAAAATTTGACAATCCGCGAAAGTATGGCAACAGACTTGGTGCTGGGTGCTAATGGTGAAGTCATTGGTGTTGAAACTTATTTTGGTGTGGGGTTCCAATGTCAAGCAGTCATCCTGACAACTGGCACTTTCCTGGGAGGCAAAATTTGGGTTGGTAACAAATCAATGGCAGCCGGACGGGCTGGGGAATTTGCAGCCGAAGGATTGACACAAACCTTAAATCGTTTGGGATTTGAAACCGGCAGACTTAAAACTGGAACTCCGGCACGAGTAGATAAGCGATCGGTAGATTATAGTAAAATGCTCATTCAGCCAGGGGATGAAGATGTGCGCTGGTTCAGTTTTGACCCCGATGTGTGGGTTGAACGGGAACAAATACCTTGCTATATCACCCGCACCACCGCCGAAACCCATCGCCTAATTCGGGAAAATTTGCATCTGTCGCCCGTTTATGGCGGTTGGGTGGAAGCTAAAGGGCCACGTTATTGCCCAAGTATTGAAGATAAGATTGTCCGCTTTGCTGATAAAGAAAGCCATCAAATCTTTATTGAACCGGAAGGAAGGGATATACCCGAACTGTATATTCAAGGGTTTTCTACAGGGTTGCCAGAAAATCTGCAACTGCAAATGTTGCGGACTCTCCCCGGTTTAGAAAAATGTGTGATGCTGCGTCCGGCTTATGCAGTGGAATATGACTATTTACCAGCAACTCAGTGTTACCCCACATTGATGACTAAGAAGATTGCGGGGCTGTTTTGTGCTGGGCAGATTAATGGCACAACTGGTTATGAAGAAGCCGCAGCTCAAGGGTTGGTGGCGGGAATTAACGCAGCTCGATTTGTTCGCTCTCAAGAAATGATTGTGTTTGCGCGCGAGCAAAGTTACATTGGGACGCTAGTTGATGACTTGTGTACAAAAGACCTGCGGGAACCTTACCGGATGCTTACCAGTAGGTCAGAGTACCGATTAATATTGCGTTCTGACAATGCCGACCAACGTCTGACACCCTTGGGACGGGAAATTGGTTTAATTGACGATCGCCGTTGGGATATGTTTATTGAAAAACAGGGTAACATTACCACAGAAAAACAAAGATTACAAGCTACACGAGTGAAAGAACATGATGAAATAGGAATAGCGATCGCATCTAATACCCAACAAGCAATTAAAGGTTCAATTACCCTAAACGACTTGCTGCGGCGTCCGGGATTCCATTATGTTGACCTCGACAGGTTCGGATTGGGAAACCCCAACCTCAACCGCGCTGAGAAAGAAGGCGCAGAAATTGACATTAAGTATTCTGGCTATCTCGCTAGGCAACAACATCAGATTGACCAAATTGCTAGGCAAGCGCACCGCCAGTTACCTGCTGATTTGGACTACACAACAATTGATACTCTTTCCAAAGAAGCACGGGAAAAGCTGACTCACGTAAAACCACTCACCCTTGGTCAAGCCGCACGTATAGGTGGTGTAAACCCAGCAGATATAAACGCTTTATTATTATATCTAGAATTGCGTAAAACCAAGAACCAGCATGAGTTTCGAGCGTTAGCTTAACACCAACTTCATAAAGACTGAGTATAGTAGTAAGGAGGGAGATTGGTATGATAGATGACATAACTCTTAGTAATGCCATCATCAACAATCCCCAGATGAAAGTTGAGTTTAATACCAACGCTCAATCAACTCGTCTTAAGAGAACCGGGATTGGATATTTCATCAAAGAAGGGAACAGAGAACAGTTTTTCTATTTCATGTTCCCTGTCCGGGAGTAAGAGACCACCTGTTTTCTGTTGGCGGTTCCCTATTCTCTCTTTAAGAATAATCCCAATTTACAGGCAGTAGAGACGGCGTTTCCCCGTCCTAGCAACAACCCAGAACGTCTATGTTACAAGAAGCCAGCACCCGTCTCATAGTACCAGAACCATCAGAAGACTTAATCGCCAACGAGCCTTGGTCGATAGAAAACTATGCTGATGGCCTCATGGATGAACTCTTTGCCGATATCGACTACATTCTGGATGTTAGTGGTAATCTGCCTTCTCAAGCTGTTAGGCACCACTCTGTTGCTGGGGTTTCTGCCCAAGCCCAACGCCAGTCTCCTCCAGGATATGTGCCTCTGCAAACAGTTACAATACCGCAGATTATTTTACCAAACAGCTTGAATCAGTCAGATGCTCAAGATAAGCATAAGCAATTGAGTACCTTTGTATTTGAAAACGGCGCTGTGAAAGCAGTTAGTAGAAAGCGTCAGAAAATTAGGCCGGCTTGGGGCAAACTGCTGATGGTGGGAACAACTTTAGGCGTGGCGATCGCAGGTATGATTTACCTGGTGCAGTCTGGAGTTGTATATCTTTTAAATGCCAAATTGCCCGAATCAGCGCTTCTAGTGACACAAGCGCAGTCACAGTTACCTGTCAAAACAGAAATTGAGGCAGAGTTAGTTGACTATATGCTCCAATCACTAGCAGTCATAGATAAGCAAGGAGCAACACCCAATCAAAAATCTTTCAGTCGGGGATTCTCCAGTCAGGCAAATAGTAACCAAATAGCCCTTGGTAACGAGCAAACAACAGGTAATCTGCCAGCACTTCCGCTTCTAGCTAACAATACATCATCAGCCTCCAACCGTTCTGGGAGTGTTGTTGAGCGCATCTACGTTCCTGTTTATCAAGCGCCGTCGCCAATGCGCTACGCCCTTCCAGCTATTCCTGGGACTTCTACACTTTTACCACAAGTTGCCAGTGTATTACAGGGATCTCAACCTAATGTTGTGAAAACTGCCCTAAATACAGTAAGACAAGCTGCCAAGCCTGTAACCGTTAATATGTTAGCTGCGGCTGTACGAGCTGAACTCAAGCCTGTGGCCGGGAAAAATGCACCCATTACAGTGCGGCAGACACCTAAGCCTCTGCCTGCATTACCAGTAGTTCCATTACGTGATGCACTCGCCCCAGAGTCAGAACCAACCATTACCCAAGAACAAGTATATCCGCCAACTGCGATCGCAGAGGCTCCGAGTAATACCTTAGAGGGATTGCTAGAGTTGGGCAATAAATCTGCCGCTTTGTTTAAAATTGATGGCGTGACTCGCCGCATCAACATGGGTGAAAGTATCGGGTCAAGCGGTTGGACACTAGTAGATGTTAGTAACGGCGAAGCAGTCATCCGGCGTAACGGCGAAGTGCGATCAATTTACGCAGGTCAGAAATTATGAAGAGTGCTGAGTTCCGAGTGCTGAGTTAAAAGACCGCCCACGTTCGTGCAGCATACGTACCAGAGGGGCGGGTTATCAACCTTCTCCCACATTCAAAGATTCCGCTTAACGTCGGGCGGGGCTTTTACAATAGTGCGAAAGTCAGCCCTACTCAACTTCAAAACTCAGCACTCAGCACTCAGTATGGTGAACGGCAAAACGTCAAATAGCTAGTCTAAAAGTCATTTTCAACTGTACAAGATTTTGGTTGGGGTGGCTTTTAATTCGGTGCAAATAAAGCGATAATTTACTCAAATCATCACTGGGTTGTTTCATGCTGCCAGTTATTGAAAAAATTGTATTACGTCAAATGGCTTCGGGCGATCGCCTGTTTCTCCAAGTTTACAAGTTCGTTGGCGCTAAACCTGGTAAAAAAGTTTACATCCAATCTAATCTACACGGTGCAGAAATTGCTGGTAATGCTGTTATTCACCAACTAATTGAGTTTTTATTAACAATAAATGATACAGATTTAACTGGAGAAATTTGGCTAGTTCCCGTTTGTAATCCAATGGGGACGAATGAGCGCGCTCATCATTTTTCCCCTGGACGTTACTGTATTTACGAAGCTAAGGACTGGAATCGCATATTTTGGGACTACGAAAAAGAAGCTGATGATTTAGTAGCTTTTACTAAATCTCAACTTCATATCGATCTAGAGGTCGTTCGACAAAATTATCTAACTATAATTAAGCAACAATTCGCAAAAATTTTAGAAAAAATTAATTCTCCTAATTCTGTTCCTTACACTGAGGTTTTTAGCTACAAACTACAAAATCTCAGTTTAGATGCAGACTACTTAATTGATTTACATAGTTCTACCAATCACGCTTTAGACTACCTTTATTACTTCCGAAATCGAGAAGATAGTGCAAAATACTTCCTGCTTGATTTCGGAATTTTACTTGATAAATATGATGGTGATGCTTTTGATGAAGCTTTTATCAAACCTTGGTTAGCATTGGAAGCTTGTTTTAAAAGCTTTGGTAGAGAAATCAAGTTTGATGTGGAAGCTTGGACATTAGAATTGGGAACAGGAATGCAAATTAACTCTGATTCAGTTGCTAAAGGAGTGCAGGGTGTAAAAAATTATTTAGCGCAAAAAGGTGTACTGCAAATTTCTAATTCATCGAATGATACGAAAAACCATGAGATGACTTTTGTATCCAGCCGCAACCGGAAAAAATATTATGCGCTCGCAGGCGGGATGATTGAATCTAGAATTGAATTAGGTAGTAGAATTAAAGCTGGAGAAAAGCTGTATCAAATTCTCAGTTTTAATAAAGAAGGGAAGTTACCTACTGTAATTGATGTTTGCGCTCAACAAGATGGATTAGTTTATGATGTCGCAATTAATCAAGCTGTGAATGAAGGTGAATTTGTATT
The DNA here is from genome assembly GCF_036916985.1 of Nostoc sp. Classification (GTDB taxonomy): domain Bacteria; phylum Cyanobacteriota; class Cyanobacteriia; order Cyanobacteriales; family Nostocaceae; genus Nostoc. Next base: position 101,519 of record NZ_JBALFD010000012.1, on the reverse strand, counting down.
GGGAGTTATTAGTTAGGAAGCTATAGCAATCCGATTTGATTTCTGAATCACTCGTAGAGGTAAGAGACTGGGGACTGGGAAGAAGGAATAAAGGTGTACTGAGTTTTGTTCAAAAATCAAATATGAGTCCTATAATACCGTTTTTTTGTGAAGCTGCATATAATTCACCCCCCGGCTATCGCCGTCCCCCCGATGCCTTGGGGGAACTACAGGGATTAGCCGTCCAATATAGAGATTCTGAATCTGTTTAAATCATAATATGCTATGCAGTTTTGGAATTAAATCCAAAATCTAAAATCTAAAATTTTATATGTCCGACTTTAATTTTACTATTCCTGTTGTTCAAGAATTACTTGACTCAGAATTATCTGAGCGATCGCCTGTTCCTTCTTTACAAGAGAAAATTCTCGCAATCCGCAACAGTCTACGCCCTGGACAGCAGCAAATGGCTGATTGGCAATCTGGGCCTTTGGCGATTTCTGCCGTCCCTGGTGCAGGCAAATCTACGGGTATGGCGGCGGCGGCGGCGATCGCGATCGCCCGTCAGTATGAGCGTTTATCCTTCCGTCGTCAGTTAGTAGTCGTTACCTTTACTCGCTCTGCTGCTGCCAATATTAAAGCCAAGATTCGCAAATTCTTACGAGATGATTTACATTTACCCCAAACGGGCTTTTTTGTCTATACTCTGCATGGTCTAGCGTTGAATATTGCCAACCGCCATTCAGATTTGTCGGGTTTGCAGTTAGAAAATGTCACATTAATTACACCAACCCAAAGTCACCGCTTTATCAGAACTGCTGTAGAACAATGGATTGCAAATAATCCAGACCGATATTTGCGGTTATTAGAAGGTCATCAATTTGACGGAGAAGAGACAGAAAGGTTGCGTCGTCAATCGGTGCTGCGAACAGAAGTATTACCAGAATTAGCAAATACGGTAATTCATGAAGCAAAAAGTTCTGGGATATCGCCAGAATTGTTACGGGAGTGGAGTAAGCAAACCACAGACGAATATGGAATTTTGAGCGTAGCGGCGGGATTGTACGAACAATATCAAAACTTAATGCGATCGCGTGACTTCATTGATTACGACGATATGATTTTAGCCGCACTGCGGGTTTTAGAAAATGACAGTGCCCGTCGCGTTGAGCAAAATCAAGTATTCGCCGTCTTTGAAGATGAAGCCCAAGATTCTAGCCCTCTTCAGACGCAGCTGTTGGAAATTTTGGCAAGTAATCGGGAATATCAGCGAGAGAATTCTTTACTCCCAACTCCCAACTCCCTACTCCCTACTCAGCACTCAGCACTCAGCACTCAGCACTCAGCACTAAATTTAGTCCGAGTTGGCGATCCTAACCAGGCGATTAACTCTACTTTCACCCCAGCCGATCCGATTTATTTTCGGCAATTTTGCGAAGAGTGCGATCGCATCGAACGATTGGCAACGATGGATCAAGCCGGTCGCAGTACTAGAGTTATCATTGAAGCCGCTAACTTTGCCCTCAAATGGATCAATAATCAGTGGTTAGCAGCAACCAACAACAAACAACAAATTCAGGGTAATCGACAAGTACCATTTCGCTTACAGACAATTCGCCCTGTAGAAGCTGGCGATCCGCAAACTAACGCCAACCCCGCAGCAGTAGGGCGAGGACTGGAACTTTATACACCCGATGATATTCATCACACCGTTAAATTGTTATCTCAAAGGGTGATTGAGTTATTTGGCGAAGATCCAACAAAAAATAGTGCAGCAGTTTTAGTCCGAGAAAATCGCCAAGGAAGATGGTTAGCAGAGGCTCTGACATCTGTATGTAAAGAGCATAATATTACACTTTACGATGTCGGCGAACGCGATCGCCGTTCTCATGTTCCTCAAGAAATTTTGGCATTATTGCAATTTTGCGATCGCCCCCACTCCCCCGATTACCTCAAAGCCGCCCTAGAAACATTAGTACAGCGCCAGTTAATTCCTACCCAAGACCTCAACGCCCTTGCTAGTCTTCCAGAAGAGTTTTTGTATCCTAGTCCCCTAGCAGCACCCCAGTCAGAAACGGTACAAAAAGCTGCACGTTTGTGTCGTAGTTTACTCCGCGCTCGTTTGGAATTGCCCTTATACCAGCTAATTTCCTTTCTCGCCTTGACCTTAAATTATGACCAAGCAGAATTGGCAACTGCTGACAAACTCGCAGAACGGGTTAACCAGCAAATAGCTGGCAACAGTTCGATGGGGGGAATGCTTTCAGCTTTAAGTGAAATCGTCAGTTCTGAACGGTTTGAACCAGTGGAAACCGAGGATTCAGAAGAACGTTACACCCGTCGCGGTCAACTGACGATTATCACTATGCACAAAGCCAAAGGGCTGGATTGGGACTATGTATTTCTTCCCTTTCTCCACGAAAACTTGATTCCAGGGAGATTTTGGGTTCCTCCCCAAAGCCAATTCTTGGGTGATTTTACCTTATCAGAAGTAGCCCGCGCCCAAATTCGCGCTACTCTCCACGAAGAATCTGTCATACCGGATGTTAGTCAGGCATGGGAGGTGGCAAAGAATCTGAAAACATCTGAAGAGTATCGTTTACTCTATGTTGCCATGACACGAGCCAAGCTGCTGTTATGGATGTCTGCGGCGCAGAAAGCGCCCTTTACTTGGAGTAAACCGGACAATTTGCAAGAGCAAGCACCTTGTCCGGTGTTTCCGGCATTAAAACGCCAGTTTCCTGAATGTGTGATGAATTTAGGGGCAATGGCCAGGCAAGCATAAGACATGGGGCATTGGAAAGAAATCTCCTTTGTTCCCCTTGTCATCACTCCTTAAATCAAACAAACTATGACAGGACTTACGCATACTATACAATTCTTCGCGTTCTTGGCGGTTCGACAAATTAAGCGTTTTGGCGATTTTTGCGTAAGTCCTATAACAAAAAAACGAACCGCCAAGGACGCAAAGGGCACAAAGGAATAAGAGTTTTAGAGAGTTATTGCGTAAGTCCTAATATGATTGCAATTGCGATATTATCTGTTCAATTTTCAAAAAAAATATATTATGAAATCAATCATCCAAGCATCTGCCGTCATTAAGTCACCCAGAGGAGTTTTCTTGACACTGGTGTTGACAAGCTTGCTATCCTGTGTATTTGGACTCATTGAAAATAATCCTACTGGGGCTATGCCTAGCCCATACAGCACTCAATTATCGCAATTGCAAGCAAACGATTTGCCGAAGGCGATCGCTAATAAAATTTTACGGGATGCTTCCAAAAATTCTGGTGTACCTAGACGGGAATTAGAGATTACCCAAGTCACATCGAAAACCTTTGGTAATCCCTGTGAGTTCAACTTTGGAGAAATTTGTACTAAGGAATACAACCCTGTTGAAGGCTGGGAAGTAGTTGTCAGAGTCCGTCAAGATTCGTGGACTTACCATGCAGATAAATCTAGAAAGCAAATCCTTTTAGATCCGAAAGTGATTACTTTACACACATTGCCGAAAGCGATCACAGATGCAATTTTGAGCGATGCCTCAAGCCGTTCTGGGGTAGAAATTGCTGATTTAAAAATTACTCAAACGACACCAAAAACCTTTGGAAATCTCTGCAAATTTAACTTTGGCGAAGTCTGCACCCAGCAGTCCGATCCCGTGGAAGGCTGGGAAGTGATTGTCAATGTTAAAGAGCAATCTTGGACTTACCATGTGAAGAAATCCGATTCGCAAATAGTTTTAGATCCCAAAGTCAACGCCACTGAAAAAATTTAAATTATTTAATTGCAGTTATGGCAATTTTAATAGTATATAATAATGGATCGTGTCGAATCAAAGCTAGACCATGCCTAAACTAAAGACTCGTAAAGCTGCGGCAAAGCGATTCCGTGCCACCGGTACCGGCAAAATCGTCCGTCGTAAAGCGTTCAAAAGCCACCTTTTAGAGCATAAAAGTTCTAACAAAAAGCGTAGCCTGCGTCAGAGTACCCTTGTACATGAACGCGATGAACTCAATGTGCGCTTGATGCTCCCATATTTGTAAGTATTTTAGGAAATAAGTTATGACTCGGGTAAAACGCGGTAATGTAGCTCGGAAGCGCCGCAATAAAATTCTCAAACTAGCTAAAGGTTTTCGCGGTTCCCATTCAACTCTGTTTAGAACTGCCAACCAACAAGTGATGAAGGCGCTACGGAGTGCCTACCGCGATCGCAAAAAGAAAAAGCGCGATTTTCGTCGCCTCTGGATCACCCGGATCAACGCTGCTTCCAGGCAACACGGCTTGAGTTACAGCCAGTTGATCGGTAACTTGAAAAAAGCTGATATCCAACTAAATCGTAAGATGTTGGCGCAATTAGCAGTCCTCGATCCAGCTAGCTTCGGCAAAGTTGCGGAATTAGCAATTCTAGCTAAAGGATAAAGGTGGCAAGGGATGTATAACAGATGTAGCAGATGGCAAGTAATTACTCGGTTACATCTGGTATTATCCGCCACTATTTTTTTGATTTTTTGCTTTTCCATAATGGAGACAGGATTAACTGCATCTGCTACCGAAATGTCAGAAATTCAGCAGCGGGGCTATTTAAATGTTGCTGTTAAAGATAACTTGCGTCCCTTGGGGTTTAAAGACGGTAACGGGAATTTGCAAGGCTTAGAAATTGACTTAGCAAAGCGTTTGGCAGTTGATTTGGTTGGTAAAGCCGATGGTGTCAAATTTCAACCTGTAGCGAATCGCGATCGCCTGTCTGTAGTCTTAGACAAGAAAGTTGATTTTGCGATCGCTAGAGTCACAGCAACCGAATCTCGCAGCCGCATAGTTAGTTTCAGTGTTCCCTACTATTTCGATGGCACTGTATTAGTTACAAAAAACACCTCTGTGCAGCAGTTGAATGATTTGGCAAAACAAAAAATTGCCGTACTCAACAACTCTAGTACTATTGCTCAAGTGCGGTACTATCTGCCAAACGCCGAGTTAGTCGGAGTAAATTCTTATGAAGAAGCGCGAGAGGAAATAGAAAATAATGCCGTTGCTGCCTTTGCCGCAGATGCTAGCGTTTTGAGCGGTTGGGTACAACAATATCCTCAATATCGCCTACTGCCAACCAAGCTATCAACTGAACCCTTGTCTATAGTAATGCCCAAGGGATTGCAATACGATGAGTTCAGACGAAACGTGAATCAAGCGATCGCTCGTTACTTAGAAAACGGTTGGCTCCAGCAACGCGCTCAATATTGGGGTTTACCATAAATTAGTTAGGAGTTAGGAGTTAGCAATTAGCAATTAATACTTAAGATAATTATCCTTACCTCCCTCATACCCAATAGGCTGATAATAGATTACAAAAGCAACTTTATAATATTTGTATTTGCAGCAATGGATAACAGTCTAGCCGTTGTTTATCTCTCAATTTTGGTAGTTATACTCACAATTGCAGCCGTGAGTGTGTTTCGCCAGATTTTCAAAACCCGCAAGGTTGAAGGCTCTTTTGCAAGATTGCGAAAGAAATTAGAGAAAGAAAAAGGCACGACTCAAGAATATTATGAGTTAGGCAGTATTTATTCAGAAAAAAAATTGTACTCTCAAGCGATCGCGCTATTTCAAAAAGCTCTCAAAGCTGCCGAAGAAGAGGGAGAAGAAGATATCGCCCCCATTTACAACGGACTGGGTTATATTTATTTCACCCAAGAGCAATATGACCTAGCAATTCGTCAGTACAAAGAAGCTCTCAAAGCTAAACCAGACTACGTGACAGGATTGAATAATCTCGGTCACGCCTATGAGAAGAAAAAATTAACTACTCAGGCATTACAAAGTTACGAAGAAGCACTCAAATTAGCTCCAAATAACCCTATTGCTAAACGTCGTGCTGAATCTTTGCGCCGTTTGGTTTCGGCTTAATTGCTGAAGCGTCAAATATAGCGGTTATCAGTTGAGTGCAATACATACCTAACCCCCAGCCCCTTCCCTATAAGGGAAGGGGAGTGAGATTCAAAGCCTCTCTCCTTTTAGGAGAGAGGTCAAACTGTACTGGAATAAGGAATATATGAGAGCATTTCACTTAATATCTAGCCCTGGCGAATAAAATTCGCGGCTATACGAGACTTTACCCACCTGCGTGGGTTTCCTATTTCTTTAGTCCGCGCAGGCGGACTTGGTTTGTGTAGCCGCGATTTCTAATCGCCAGGTATATTTGCTTTTTGCAAATTAATTTGGCTTTAGCCTCTTAATTTATCGGTTTTCAATCTTAGGCTTGGAAATAGATAACTATAAGTCTTTTGTAAAAATGTAAAAGATGATTAAGCGGCTAAAGCGTTTTTTATGGCTATCTATTGCGATTATTTCCATCATTTCTATCTCAATCGGATTAATGGAAACATTGATGGCTCAACAGCCTTCGATTTACCATCCTCTCACTTCACTAACTGAGGTAGAAATTAGCACAGCTGTTTCGGTCATCAAAAAAGAAAAAAATTTGAGCGAAATGGCAGCTTTTCCACTGATTGCTTTACAAGAACCAGATAAAGAAGAAGTTCTAAATTTTACATCTGGTAAAGCTTTTGGGCGAAAAGCTTTTTTGGTAATCTATGAGCGATCGCTAAATAAAACTTATGAGGGTATCGTAGACCTCACAAACAAAACTTTAAGTTCTTGGAAAGAAATACCCTCTGTTCAACCTGCGATCGTTAATTCAGAATATGAACTAGCAACTCAGATAGTTAAAGCCGATCCGCGATGGCAAAAAGCAATGCAAAAGCGGGGAATTACTGATTTTGAACAAGTCAAAATTAGTTGGTGGGCACCAGGAATTCTGAGTCAACAGGAAGAGGCAACAGGTAATCGTCTTTGTCGCGGCTTATCTTACTACAAAGGCAAAGCCTGGAACTATTATGGTAGTCCCATTGAAGGAGTCGTAGCAACAGTTAATTTGAACACAGGTAAAATCGCTAGTTTTATTGATAAAGGAAATGTACCTTTCTCTAAAGAAAATTGGAACTACGATATCAAATCCTTGGGCAAATTACTTTCACCACTGAAAGTATTGAAGATTGTACAACCTAATGGTCAAAGTTTCCAAATTCAAGACAATGAAATTAGCTGGCAAGGTTGGAAATTTCGCTATTCAATGCATCCTCGTAATGGATTAATGCTGTACCAAGTAGCATACAACGACGGGGAAAATATTCGACCAGTTTTATACCGTGCTAGCCTATCAGAAATGGTAGTACCTTATGGCGATCCTGAGCCTACTTGGTCATTTAGAAATGCCTTTGATGTTGGAGAATATAACTTAGGTTTACTAGCAAATACGATGGAATTGGGTAAGGAAATTCCTGAAAATGGCCTGTTGCTAAATGCTGTATTTGCTAATGAGCAGGGAGAACCTTATAAAATCCCAGGGGTTATCGGTATCTACGAGCGCGATCGCGGAATGCTCTGGAAACATTATGAGTATAATACTCAGCGTAATGATGTCCGTCGCAGTCGAGAATTAGTCATGACGATGACGGTAGCTGTTGACAACTATGATTACAGCATCAATTGGATCTTTCACCAAGATGGGACTTTGGAAATCCAAAATGAGTTAACAGGTATCGTGCTGGCGCAGGGAACGGCTGCCCAAAAGCAATCTGAGGATGATTCCCACGGTAGGTTAATTGCTAAGAATATCTTCGGAGTCAATCACCAACACTTTTTCAACTATCGCCTAGATTTCGATGTCGATGGTCAGGCTAATTCGGTGATGGAAATGAATGTGAAAGCTTTGCCGATGGATGAGAAAAATCCTTTAGGAAATGTGATCGCACTTTCAGAAACCCCACTAGCTAAAGAAACATCTGCGGTGCGCGATTTGGATCTGAAAAGCAGTCGGGAATGGATGATTGTTAGTGCAGACAAAAAGAATACTCTCGGCGCTGCACCTGGATATATGCTGATGCCTGGTGGAAACTCGATGTTTTTCCCTGTGGAAGGCTCAAAAATCCGAGAACGAGCAGAATTTGCAACTCATCACGTCTGGGTAACAAAATATAAACCTAGTGAACTTTATGCTGGGGGAGATTATCCCAACCAAACTCGATCAGGACAGGGTTTGCCCAAATATATTGCAGACGATGAAGCCCTGATGGGTGAAGATATCGTACTGTGGTACACAATGGGCGTAACTCATATTCCGCGATCGGAAGATTGGCCTGTGATGCCTGTTCACCGAGTTGGCTTTAAGCTAGTCCCTAAAGGATTCTTTAGCCGGAATCCAGCGATAAATTTGCCAGAGTAAAATATTTGTTGGCTCAAGTTTCCTCCCTTCAGGTTTTTTGTCATGTCTAAAGGCAGTAACTTGAATGCTGATAAACTTATATAGGTCAAATACAGGCACTTGTTAAAAGTAGGATATCTAATGAGCTTTCCAGAAATTAATATTCCCGGTGATGGCAAGCTGCACGCTCGCTTAATTACTTCTTTAGGTGAAATTGTAGTTCGTTTGGAAGAAGAGCGAACCCCCAACACCGTCAAAAATTTTGTTGGTCTAGCAACCGGAACAATCGACTGGAAAGACCCTAAAACTGGTGAATCTGGTAAGGGAACTCCAGCTTACAATGGGGTTCGCTTTCACCGGGTCATCCCTAATTTTATGATTCAGTGTGGCGATCCTCTGAGTCGTTATCTAGATACAGCCAACCGATGGGGTACTGGTGGCCCAGGATATCAATTTGAAGATGAGTTTCATCCTGAATTGAGACACACTGGTGCAGGTATCCTGTCGATGGCTAATGCCGGACGCGGTACTAATGGTTCGCAGTGGTTCATTACAGAAGCACCAACGCCTCACCTTGACAACAAACACAGTGTTTTTGGTGAAGTTGTCCAAGGTCTAGATATAGTTAAGAAGATTGCTAATGTGCCTACAACTAGAGATCGTCCGAATCAAGAAGTGGTGTTACAAAAAGTAGAAATTTTTCGGCAGTAATTAACACTTCGGTTTGTAGTACGCCTGTAGGGGCATGGTACTGCCCATTAGTGTCTACTTAAGCTGAAACTCCTTTAAAACCACGTTTCCAGCCTCCGGCTGGAAATGCAACTCAAAAGCGGCTCTGCCGCCAGTAAGAGAGGCAAAGCCTCAACGACGAGCATTCCCAGTCTCCGACTGGGAACGAGATAAACATCATATCCGGTTGAATAATTGTCATTGCAAACGGAGTGAAACAATCTGCGAACCCTTGCGATTGCTTCACTTTTTTGTGTACCTTGCGGGAAGTGCTTAACCATCAAGATTTTGCAGTCCCATCGCAATCTTACTGTGTTTTTCAATTTGCCCCATGACTTGTTTTGCCCGTTGAATAACTACAGCCGGTAAACCCGCCAATCTTCCCGCTTCAATTCCATAAGACTTATCAGCACCTCCTGGTTGGACTTGGTGCAAAAATATAATTTGGTCGGGTAATTCTTTCACCGTCACCTGATAGTTAGCTACATTCGGTATAATGCTAGCCAGTTCATTTAACTCGTGGTAATGGGTGGCGAAAATTGTGCGTGAACGAATATCCACTGCTATATATTCTGCCACCGCCCAAGCTATGGAAAGACCATCAAATGTTGCTGTCCCGCGACCAATTTCATCTAATAATACCAGCGATCTAGATGTAGCATGATTGAGAATATTGGCGGTTTCATTCATCTCCACCATGAAGGTAGATTGACCAGTCGCTAAATCATCTACTGCACCAACACGGGTGAAAATGCGATCGCATATTCCCAATCTAGCAAACTTCGCTGGTACAAAACTACCAATCTGCGACATTAACTGAATTAATCCCACCTGCCGCAAATAACAACTTTTGCCGCTAGCGTTTGGCCCAGTGAGGATAATCAAATCGGGGAGTCGGGAGTCGGGAGTCGGGAGTGGGTAAATTTCTTCTTCACTATTCCCTACTCCCAATTCCCCACTCCCCAATTGCGTCGAATTCGGCACAAAGAACCCCGCAGGTAAAGACTGTTCCACCACCGGATGACGCCCATCAACAATATTTATCTCCCTTCCTGGCAACATTTCGGGACGACAGTAACCTTGATGCACCGCCAACTCAGCCAAACCACACAACACATCCGCTGCCGCCACTGCACGAGACAGATTGCGAATTACTTCCGCTTCTTGTGCTACCTCTTCCCGCAACGCCGTAAAAATCTCATATTCCAACTGATTTAAATCATCTCGCGCCGTGAGAATCCGGGCTTCTCGTTCCTTTAAATCGGGGGTGATGTAACGTTCCTCATTGGTCAGGGTTTGCTTGCGGATATAATTAGCGGGTACTTGGTCAGCTTTGTTGCGGGAAATACTGATATAATAACCAAAGGTTTTGTTAAATCCTACCTTCAGTGTCGAAATTCCTGTCTTGGCTCTCTCATCAACTTCCAAGTTCGCAATCCATTGCTGGTCTGCTTCTACAGTCGCCTTTCTTTCATCCAACAGGGGATTTACACTAGGGCGAATTAATCCACCTTCTTTAATTAGTATGGGTGGTGAATCTACAAGATGTGCGTGTAACTTTTGTGCCAATTCTTCCAACACACTTGGGACTTTCTGCAAAGCTTTCAGGAAGGGGGAACGCGTCTCAATTACTAAGTTGGATAATTCCGGTAAGCGTGAGAGAGAATCTGCCAAAGCTACTAAATCTCTAGCATTCGCTGTACCAGAACCCGCCCTTCCGGTGAGGCGTTCCAAATCATAAATTTGCCTTAATAAATACCGCAAATCTTGACGCAGAGGCGTATTTTCCATCAATTCTTGGATGGTATCTTGCCGCGCCCGAATGCCTTTAATATCGAGTAGGGGTTGCAATAACCACCGCCGCAAAGCCCGTCCACCCATTGCTGTACTAGTTTTATCTAATGCCCAAAGTAGGGAACCATGAAAAGTGCCATCCCGGACGGTTTGGGTAATTTCTAGGTTACGGCGGGTTTGATTGTCAACAATTAGATAGTCGGTGACAGTGTAGCTGCGGAGTCTCTGAAGAGTGACTGGGTTTTCTTTTTGAGTATCTTCCAGGTATTCCAGAAGACCGCCAGCTGCACGAACGGCGAGGGGAAGATGATCGCAACCGAGTCCTTCGAGCGATCGCACCTTAAATTTCTGCAATAATCTAGGTCTAGCTTCACCTTGAGAAAAGGGTAGTTGCGATCGCAAACTATAACAAAATGATGGTGGCAAACACTCCGGCAGATGTGGCGAAGTCTCTCCCGGACGCAGCAAACTACCCAAATCGGGCGCATTTGTCGGCACTAACACCTCTGAAGGTTGCAAGCGCATTAATTCTTGTGTCAAATGTTCTAAATCACTACCTTGTGTGGTAAGAAATTCACCTGTGGAGATGTCTGCATAAGCTAAACCCCAATGATTTGCGGCAATTACTACTGCTGCTAAGTAATTATTGCGACTGGATTTCAGCATTCCTTCTTCTAGCAAAGTGCCGGGGGTCAGGATGCGCGTTACTTCCCGTCGCACCAATCTCCCAGCAGCCTCAGAAGCATCTTCCACTTGGTCACAAATTACCACTGCATAGCCTTTTTCCACCAGCATCGTCGCATAGCGTTCCCAAGCATGATGCGGAACACCAGACATCGCCACTCGTCCTTGTTCTCCAGCTTGCTTACTAGTGAGAACTAATTCCAATTCTTGCGCTAGTTTGACAGCATCTTGGAAATAGCATTCAAAGAAATCTCCTACCCGATACAGCAATACCGCGTGAGGATATTTATCCTTCGTTTCGACATAGTGCAGGTACATTTGACTTAGCTTGCTGCGGTCTACCTGTTGATGGTCGGAAATAAAAGTACTTGCGTCGGGTTTGGTAGATGGAGTTTCAGAGTGAGAAGCGGTCATAGATGCTATTGAGTTACGCGCGGAAATTCCACAATATCCGATGATGTTAGAAATGAGTGGCGATGCCTACGACGGGCTATGCCTACGCTCAAGGATATTTTACCTTTATCTGAACAATGGTGCTGAGGTATTTGCGTGACACAAGGGAACATCCAACTAAACAGTATGTTGACTTCTGTCTTCTACGCTAAAAGCAATTATAGAGTGAAAATTCAGGAGTGCTGAGTGCGATTATTACTTTTTTTTACTCAGCACTCATTACTCAGCACTCAGCACTCATTACTCAGCACTGCTTCGGTGATAGTGTATTCATACACAAAATAATTTGAACCTAAAAAATGCTAAAACGTAGATATAGCAATAGTTTATAAACGATTCATCAATTTTTTACATCTATTTCGGTTCAATACCATGTTAAGCTCTGCAATTGTTCAGTCCTTCATTATCACCCTAATTACTCTTGGCGCTTGGATAATGGGACTATCCATTCTCAGGACTCAAAAAATTCTCAAATTATTTAAGACAGAACCAGACAAACTGAGTTGGAAAATCATGTTTTTACTCATGGTTTTTTTTCTCGGCGGTTATTCGTTATGCATCTATTTAACAATTGCAAAGCTGATTGAATGGATACCATTGCTCACTGGCATGGTTTTCTTTTTCGGAGCATTATTCGTCTTTTTTAGCGTTACTATCTATTACCATACACTGCAACGATTGTTTCTAGCACAGGAAAAATACCGTACAGCAAAAGAAAATGCAGAGTCAACTTTATTTAAATTACAAGAAACTCAGCAAGCTCAAATGCAATTAATTCAACGCGAAACTATGTTGGCGTTAGGAACAATGGTTGCTGGGGTTGCCCACGAAATTAATAATCCAGTGAGTTTTATTCATGGGAATTTAGAATATCTTCATCAGTATAGCTATGACTTACTAAACCTTCTAGCAACTTATGCTTCTGTATATCCAAATCCAGATGTCAAAATAGTCAAGGCTCTTGCTAACAGCGACTTGAGCTTTATTCAAAGCGACTTGCCAAAGCTGCTGAAATCCATGCAGGTTGGCACAACTCGTATTGGAGAAATTGTAGAATTGCTCTCAAATTTCTCACGTTTGAATGAAGCTGACTATAAAAAAGCTGACATCCATCAGGGTATTGATAGTACACTAGTCATTTTGCAGCATCGGCTTAACGGTTCTTCTAGTAATAGCAAACCTATTTTAGTGATTAAAGAGTATGGGAACATTCCTAAGATTTTTTGTAATCCTCGCTGTTTAAATCAAGTATTTTTAAATTTAATTAATAATGCCATTGATGCCTTAATTAAAAAAGCAGATATTCTTGGTAAAACTACAGATGAAACACCAACTATTTTGATTCATACATTTCATTCTGAGGACAATCAAATCACTATCTCAATCGCCGATAATGGTTGTGGCATGAGTGAAGAGATTTGCCAGAGCATTTTTCAACCTTTTTTTACTACTAAGCCTGTTGGTCAAGGAACTGGTTTAGGTTTGTCTATTAGCCATCAAATTATCGTTGAGCAACATGGTGGCTCTATCAAATGCACTTCCATTGCAAACCAGGAAACTAAAATCGATATTATACTTCCAATTAAACAAGTAGAAAATAGCAATTATAGTAATGCCTATTCTACAAAATAAAATATCCGGTGGGACACTTTTTGCAGGCTTGTGCTTCCCATTTATCCTCTTAGGACTTACGCAATCATAGCTAAAAATGAAGCCCTTGCAATTACTTAGCTTCTCTACTAGAGGCTGCACCGACGCTCGTAATGGTCTAAAATAGCAGTCCATACGTAAGTACTGAGAGACAATATAAATTATCCGTCTTTGCGGTTAGCGACGCATATTCTTTTCTTATTTTTACTAGTCAATTTCTTGTCTAAATTGTCAATACGTAATTTCTGTAACATTAGTAGAAATATTGTCCAGCATAGAAAAACATGGGATACCTTAATAGAAAAAGCTTTGCAGCATAACTGTTATTTTAAGCAGTAATCAGGGAACTATAAGATTGATTGACTTTGCAATTATTGCAATGCTTGTTCGGGGTATTAGCAGAAATGTTAACTCAAGGTTAAGGGTTGAAAGTATGTTGGCGATAGAGAGCATGACTAGTATCACAAATGCTAATAATCTGAACTTGCGATTAGAGTCTACTTTACAAGAATTACCACTTTGGTCTGTTTACTTCGATGCAGATAGTCCAGCAAATGATTTAAATAGACTTTTTAACCAAGAGCCTTTATTACCAGGAATTATCCTAGTGAAAAATCATAACTATGTGGGCATGATTTCCCGACAAAGATTTTTTGAACACATGAGCCGTCCCTATAGTTTCCCACTATTTTCTAAACGACCTGCGATAAATCTGATTAACTTTCTGCAACCAGATGTATGTGTAATTTCTGAGGAGACGCTCATTGTAGAAGCAAACAAGGTAGCTTTGCAGCGAGAGCCTCAATTTGTATATGAGCCGATTTTAATAGAAACTCAGTTAGGCAGCTATAAACTACTCGATTTCCATCAGTTACTTTTAGCTTATTCTCAAATTCATATTTTAACATTAGCTCAACTAGAGGAAGTAGAAGAACAATCTAGAATCGCCAAACGAGGTTTTCGTAACCTGAAGAATAACTATACTCGATTAATTCAGAATGAAAAAATGGCGGCTTTGGGGCAACTTGTTGCTGGGATTGCACACGAAATCAATAACCCAGTCAACTTTATTGCTGGCAACCTTGTTTATGCGCTCAACTACACTCAAGATTTACTAAAATTAATTAGCTTATACCAACATCATTATCCTACACCAGTAGCAGAAATTCAAGCTGTGATCGCAGAACTAGAACTAGAATTTTTAACTGCTGATTACCTCAAGCTTCTTGATTCTATGAAGTTTGGTACTGAACGTATCCAAGAGATAGTTCTTTCATTACGCAATTTCTCTCGCCTCGATGAATCTGAGAAAAAAATAGTTGATATTCATGAAGGTATTGATAGTACTCTAATAATATTACAAAGCCGTCTAATCAATCAGCAGACTGGTAAAAAAATTACTCTTTCTAAAGAATATGGGAATATTCCTTTAGTAGAATGCTATCCTGGGTTAATAAATCAAGTATTTATGAATATTATAGCAAATGCAATTGATGCTATTTTCGAGAGTTTTGAATCAGCTGATTCAACTCTAAAATCACCCTTAATTATTATTCGTACTGAAGTCACAGATAATCAGCAAGTAGTTATTCGCATTGCTGATAATGGTACTGGAATTCCCAAGGATATACAAAAGCGATTATTTGACCCCTTCTTCACCACTAAACCCGTCGGTAAAGGCACTGGATTGGGGTTATCTATCAGTTATCAAATTATTGTAGAAAAACATTGTGGTCAACTTCAATGTATATCCACTGTAAAAGAAGGAACTGAGTTTATTATTACAATTCCTGTCCAACTTAATTCATGACAAGTTAGTTCAAATAAACTCTATTTTTGGTAAATACTAATCGCTCTAGGCTTTTTTGCGAGTACTTCGACGCGTAGGTGCTGGGATAGCTGGTTCATAAGCCTTGAGTCCCCCATCGCCTGTAAAAATTTCTACTTGAAATGTGCTACTGGTTTTGGCGTAATATTCAGCCACAGTCTTAATTGTCGCATCTCCGATAGAAATTTTTCTAGATGCTAGAGTAGGCCATTCAGTAGCTAGTTGTTTCAATTGCTCTGAGTTCCAAAGTTCACCTACTTGAGTTTCAAAAACTCCCCAAGGTATAACTCCATCTGCTACTTTCACTAAAATATTACCGAAAGCTTGAGCAATTTCATATCGCTTAGAGTTAGCTTGTGAAATGTGATTACCAGTTTCTATAATTGTTGCTATTGGTAGTATAAACTTTGCACCTTGTTTTTCTTCTGCCTGAAAACGGGCTTCAACTCTTTTTTTATCCCATTTATCGTTATCAGAACCACAAGTCTCTTTACCAGGAACACTCAAGTAGACGCAAAGTATTGATGTATCAATAATTAACACCTTTCTCATATTTAATTTTACTTATTATCAGAAAGGCTCTTTTCGATTGCGCCTTTAGTTGCTAGTCTACCTAAACTTCCTGATGCTAACAAAAGAGGAAGATTTTCAATATCTTCTAAAAGAGTAAGTTTGCTTTCTCCAGTTTCTTTATCGCGGTGTGTGACAACTACAAAAGGAACTATTTCCGGGCCTAAAGCATCAAGCAAAGCTGGATTATGGGTAGTTAGTAAAATATCAATTTTTCTTTTGCTGCCAATCTCTCGCAGTATTCTTACCAGTAATTCTGCACGCGAAGGATGAAGACCATTATCTATTTCTTCAATTACCAGTTGACTTCCTTGTGGTCTTGTTAGCAATGCTGTCATAATTGCTAGAAAGCGGAGAGTTCCATCTGACATAGTTCTAGCATCAATTTCTGTAATATGACCAGGTTCCCATTCTTCCTGACAGTAAAGCATTGCATCAGTACCAAACCTACCTACTTTTTCCGTCCATACTTTTTGAATATCACCTTCAGGTAAATCTTTAATATAGTTAGATAGAGTGGATTCCGCTTCAGTTTTTTGTTCTTCAGTTAATGCTGCTAACACACCAGCAATGTTAGATCCATCACTTTCTAACCTGTCAGATAGTGGTGAATAATTCCGTATTTTAGAGGGAATAGAGTCTAATATAAATATATTCTCTAGACTTTGAGAAATAACATTAATTGCTTCAACCATGTTCATAGAAAGTCCTATTAACTGGCTTAGTACAGACTGATTCCGTCTAAAATATTGTGGTTTTCTAATATTTGTATCATAGAAGTTTACAGTAATACTGGGAGTATGAGATGATGGGTTATTTGTTTGGAATAATTTTTCTTGATATGCTTCTTCATTATTATTCAAGCTATGTTTAATTAGCACTAAAGACTCATCTAAAAGCTGCGTATGCGGTTTAGTTTCGACAGTAATAGTGTAGAGGTAATCAGTTCTAGCATACTTTCCATTTACTAACACGTTGAGCGTAAATTTAGTTTCTGGTTTAAGTGCTGCCCATTCTACACCACCTCGAATAGAACTAAGCGTTTTATCTCCTGCTAATGCCGCTTCAATATTCTCACCTCGTCCTATTCTTTGTAAAAATTCCAAAGCCTCAACTACATTAGATTTACCACTTGCATTTGTACCAATCAGAACAGTCAACGGGTCAAGTGGAAGCTCGGCGTAACGGAAACTTTTCCAGTTTTCTAAGATGAGTTGCTTAAGCATGATCAACTCCAAAACTCTACCTATCTAAATTTAGCTCCTATCAGTGGCGTTGGCAAAGCCCGCCGTAGGCATCGCACAATTCTTTCATCCTTCAACATCCCGCCCAAAAAACAGCAAAGCCAGCAGACAAAGTAAAAAATTGCGTAATTACTCTATCTAACTGGCTACATCTCACTATGATTTTGGCGATTTATTTTTCTGGCGGTAAATCTACACTGTAAATAGTCTTCCCTACCAAGTTACGCAGTGTCACTGTCATCACCTTTGTATTTCCATCAATTTTAACTCCTCCAAAGAATTGCAAACCTTCACTTGGTGGTCGATTTGCTTTTGTACCTGGAGGAAGGCTTTGAAATATCAATTGTGGGCCAAAAGTATTTTCTAATTGGTTAGGCCCAAATGTGCCAGAGTTAAGTGGCCCGGCGACAAACTCCCAAAAAGGCTTGAAGTCGGTAAACTGCGCTTTAGCGGGGTTGTAATAGTGGGCTGCTGCGTAATGTACATCAGCAGTTAACCAAACAACATTCTGGATATTTTTATTTTTGATAAATCGTAGTAAATCGGCAAGTTCTAATTCTCTTCCTAAAGCTGGGCCATCTCCATTCGCCCAAGCTTCAAAATCCGTAGTACCGTCTCTAACTATCAGCCCCAAAGGCATATCACTAGCAATCACTTTCCACGTTGCTTTTGATGACAGCAATTGTCTTTTCAACCATTGCACTTGTTTTCTACTCAAAAAATCTGTTTCTTTACTTGGCACTGGCTGATTATTGGGGGAATTTGGCCCCCGGTAGGTACGCTCATCCAGCATGAAAATGTCTAATAATGGGCCATAGTTGAAAGAGCGATAAATTTTCGCTTTATCTGGATTATTACTTGTATATCCAATAGGCAAATATTCTAAAAACGCTTGTCTTGCTCTTTGGGCTAGCAAGTTCACATCCTTAACTGTATAACGGTCATCGTTGAGGATAATTTGCCCAGGATACCAATTGTTTCTTGTTTCGTGGTCGTCCCACTGTGCCAATATGGGAACTTCAGCATTGAAACGCTTAATATTTTTATCCAGCAAATTATATATATAGTTGCCACGAAATTCTGTGAGAGTTTCTGCTACTTTGGATTTTTCTGGTGTGGTAATGTTTTTCCAAATTGTGCCATCGTCTAAAGTTACTTCTGATTGAATGGGGCCATCAGCATAAATGTTATCGCCAGAATGGATGAAAAAGTCAGGATGAAGTTGGCGCATAGTTTCATAAATTTTCATCCCACCGAAATCAGGATTAATACCCCATCCTTGACCAGCAGTATCGCCACCCCAAACAAAGAATATATCTCGTCTAGATTTGGGTGGAGTTCGGAAAGTACCATAAAAAGGAGCGCTGTAAGTACGTTGATAATCTAAATCTTGGAAAATCACCCGATAAAATAATTTTTGGTCTGGTGGTAGATTCTTCAGATAAAGTCGTGCTGTAAAGTCGCTATTTTTTAAAGCATTAGGCCCGATAACTCGCTGCACATTGCGAAAAGATTCGCTGCTAGAATATTCTACGATCATTTTGGCGGCGCGATCGCTCCGACTCCAAATCACAATGCCATCGTTAGATATGTCTCCACTTGCTACACCATAAGGTATTGCAGGACGCATTTTCTCAGAGGTGATAATTGCAGGTGCTTGGGCAAAAACTGGTGATTTGGCTACAAAATTTGTGGAAATAATTCCACCAGCAGTGATAGCAGAGCGTAGCAAAAACTGGCGGCGGTTTAGCTTCAATGGGTGATGAGATTCCATACTAAATAATAGCAACCTTAAACTAAGGTATTACAGGATAAATGTTTACCACATCTTTTTATGGCAATAAGTAAAGATTGAGTTATCTCAGGGTTAATAAAATATATTTAGTTTGATGTAATCAGAATGGTAATGTTGATTAGGGACTTGTACTAGCAAATTTATCTATGACCAAAATTATCATAAATTAAAGGGTTTAAGACCCCTACATCTACATGTAGCACCCATTTCAGCCGGGGTTTAAATCCCCGTCTGAAATTTTTTGAATTTTGATTTTGAATTGTTAATAGTTTGTTAATTTTGAATTTTGAATTTTGAATTCGGAGCGAAGCGACGTGACTGCTGCTGTCTTTTTAGAAAATGTCTACAAGTTTTACAACAATGTACCTGTAGTCAATGACCTGTCATTCAAAATTGAAGCAGGAGAGATATTTGCTCTACTTGGCCCGAACGGTGCAGGTAAATCAACCACAATTCGGATGCTGACTACACTCACCAAACCATCTCAAGGACGCATAGAAGTAGGTGGATATGATGTGATGCGCCAAGCAACGTTGGCAAAACAGAGTATTGGCGTAGTCTTGCAACAAGTCAGTGTAGATAATGATTTAACCGTTTGGGAAAATATGGAACTGCACGGGAGACTACATCACATTAGTAACCCGCAGCGACAAAAATTGATTAATCAATGGTTAGAGTATGTTGAACTAGCAGAAAAACGTGATGATTTGGTAAAAACCCTGTCTGGGGGTATGAAACGACGGTTGCAGATTGCGAGAGCTTTATTGCATCAACCGCAAATTTTGTTTTTAGATGAACCAACCGTAGGACTAGACCCCCAAACCAGGCGACGCCTCTGGGAAATTATTCGGGATTTAAATAAACAAGGGATGACGATGCTACTAACGACCCATTATATGGATGAGGTCGAATTTTTGTGCGATGCCTTTGGTTCTACCAAGCCAGGACGCATCGGTATTATGGATAGCGGTAAACTGATTTCTTTGGGGACTTTACAACAGCTGCGTTCTGCTCACGGTGAAGGTTTGGTGATGAAACAATTAGGTGTGTCTGATGTGGGAAGTGATGGCGCTCGTAGTTGGGAATATCTGTTTTTCCCATCCTTGGAAGCAGCAAATATCTACTTGAATGAACAGCCCGATAAAACTGGAATGATGGTGCGTCCCTCTAACCTGGAAGATATTTTTGTAGAATTAACGGGACGCCAGTTAGATTAACCTCATCCTCCTAACTGCCGCAGCATGGCTTCTACTCTTTCTACGCCACCTGAGTCATTGCGGCGCTTGTACAAGTCACGGGCTTTCTGAAGCAAGCTGTTCGCTTGTTTGGTTTGTCGTCGTTGTTTATACATCGAACCCATCAACTCATAAGTTTGGGCGTTGTTTTTATCCAAGTCGATTGCTTGTTGGTATGCCCAGGTAGCTGCATTATAGTCTCCCATACGCGATTGCGTCACAGCCAATCCTAAATAGGCGTTAACGTTGTTACGGTTCAGCTGTATGGCACGACGGTAGCCTTCCTTTGCCCCTGGTGTGTCGCCCAAATTCGCTTTGATGTAGCCCACAGCGTAGTAAAAATCACTGTTGTTAGGGTTGATTGCGATCGCCCGACGATAAGCTGTTAATGCTGCCTGGTAATTTCCCTGTTGAGCGTACAAATACCCAATGCCTGAATGGATTTTAGCATTTTTGGGATCTAAACTAGCTGCTTGTTGATAAACAGCGATCGCACCACCATAATCACCAGCATCTACTAGCCTCCGTCCTTCTTCTAGCAGTTGCTTTAACTCTGGGTTTTTGGCTTGTGCCACTAATACCTGAGCCTGAGCTACTGAAGGCATCGTGAAGGTAAAACATCCTAATAACACCACGCTAAACACGAATGATGTTGGCTTGTACACAGTAAATTTCCTGAAATTTTAGAGAACTTTTTTCTTGTACATTAAAACAAAAATATGGACTTTTGAAAACTGTATTTATTCGTATTGGTTAAGATGTTAATAGTTCATTCATCTTTCCTTTACAATCAGCACTGCGTAACAGAGTTTTCACGGAAGGATAAAGTGTAAGATATCAACTTTCACATCAAGTTACCCTACATATAAACTAGTATAAACGCAAAATAACACCTTTTTTAGTCAGTAGTTATACGTGCTACTCGGAAAATCTCAGCAAGCATCTGACTTAATCCTAGATGTTGGTGTGCCAAGGTTACAAGGTTTAAGATTCATTCCTGTTTTTTATTTCAATCCAATTTATAGTTATTGATACTACCTTTTGAGAAGTTATCATCTAGACATTCACATCATTCTTTGGTCATTACACGGTAAGATAAATTTAATCAGTCAAATGTTCCTTGAAATTCTGGTTCCTGTTTAGAACAATATTAAAGGTCAAAGCGCAATCTAAAATTCTGTGAGAGGATGTTTATCAAATCTGTATTCTGTAATCAAAGTTACAATTACTCAATTATTTCGATAAACATCTCATATATCCTAACTAGAAGGTTAATTTATGATTATAACTACAACTGATGTGATTCAAGGAGCCGTGATTGATTCATATTTAGGTATTGTGACAGCAGAAGTAGTCTATGGCAGCAATTTCTTGCGGGATTTTTTGGCTGGAATTCGTGATATTATCGGTGGACGCACTGCTAGCTATGAGCGTCTATTTGAACAGGGACAACGCAAGGCGTTAGAAGAGTTAGAACAACGCGCACAACGTTTAGGAGCAAATGCTGTAATCGGGATTGAAATTGATACTGGCACAATCAATCTTGACCAGTCAGGAGTTCTTTTGCTGATTACTGCCACCGGTACGGCTGTGAGGATGCGTTAAAGTAATTCGTAATTATTAATAATGCTCTCTATGAGACGTTGTACGTAGCTTGCTTATCCTCAAGAGTAGGGAATTCGCTAACGTAATTCAGTTTGGTCTTAAGTTTAATTACATACACTATTAAAGCTGTTTTTTGTAAAGAGTTGATAAATAATTTAGTTTTATTTTCAAAACTTTAAGATTAAAACCTTATCAAATTATTTAGATATTAATAAATAATAAATTGTATTAAAAACGTGAAACAAAGTCTGTTTTTATCACTAAAGATAGACTTATTAAGTCTTTCTATTGATAGAGATAAAAGTAGATGATTTAGTTATTTAATTTTAAGCATAAAGGATGAATATACCTGAGCAAATACTTTGCTGAAATAGCACTGGAGAACATAAGCGATGTCATACGTAAATCGGACAGGCAATGACGTTATATCTACTGATACCGTGGTAGCAGGCAGAATAGCTGAATATCACGATCGTGTTCGCTGGGGGCCGATTATTGCTGGCTTGTTGGTTTCTTTAGCTACACAATTAATTTTGAGTTCTATAATCGGTGCGATCGCAGCTGGTACAGTTGAAAGTTCAGGCGCACCCAGAACAATCGCCCCTAACGTTGCAGGTAGTGCGGGTCTTTGGTCAACTATCGCGTTGTTAATTTCTTTATTTATTGGTGGTTGGGTAACAGCCCGTGCCTGTGGGCCGATGAGCCGCAATACAGCTCTTCTCAATGGTGCAATTCTTTGGGCAACGACTTTGGCAGTTAGTTCGTGGCTCTTTGCAAGTGGAGTATCTGGTGCTTTTGGTGTTGCTGCTTCCAACGCTGGGGAAGTTATAAACCAGGTACAACAGCAAGGTGGAGTCTCCAATATTCCGCGAGCAAATGTAACAGCTCAACAAACACGTGATATTGCAGCAAATGTACGTTCAGGATTGTGGTGGTTTGTGCTTGGTTCCTTGTTGGGTTTAGTAACTGCAATGATTGGAGCCGTAGCTGGTACTCGCACTCCCCGGACTAATAATTACAATCCTTAAATAATTGTTTGAAAAATCAAATGTTATTTTTTTTAAATAAAAGCACCTTGAGAAAAGGTGCTTTTTGTCAGAGCTATATTGTTTGCCAAAAAATCAGCAAAGATGGGATTGCCATAACAGCCAGATTGAGATATGGTATGAATCAAAAAATTCTTTTAATCCAAAATCCACAATCTAAAATCTAAAATTGCTAGTCAACTAAGATATTTTTGGTTGCTGCCACAGCACGAGTTTCAATTCAGAACAGTTACAAGCCCATTAGCCGTCGTGCTTCTTCTTTGATATTTTTGATTTCCATGACATTCATTGACTAGAATCACGTCTATCTGGTTATTATAGCGATTCTCCTCAGTGATGTGATAACAAGTAATTTGCTAAACTCTGAATCATCATCAGGAGTAAGTGTGATGTTTCAAGCCTTACCAAAAACGATCGCTTTTGAAGAATTCCTCGATTGGAAGCCAGACGGCGGATGTTATGAACTACACAATGGGGCAATTGTTGAAATGCAGCCAATAGGAGATCATGAAGAGATTAATGGTTTTTTAGCGGGTGAAATCACTTTAGAGTTCAAACGATTAAAACTCCCATACATCATACCCAAGCAAGCACTAGTTAAGATTCCTGACAAAGAATCAGGTTATTCGCCTGATGTGATAGTGATAAATCAAAAGAATCTTTCAGCAGAACCAATGTGGAAAAAGTCTTCAACGGTTACTCAAGCTGCGTCGGTTCCCTTAGTTATTGAAGTCGTCAGCACTAATTGGAGGGATGATTATGCATCCAAGCTAGTTGACTACGAAACTTTTGGGGTTCCTGAATATTGGATTGTTGACTATTTAGCTTTGGGCGGTAGAAGGTACATAGGTAATCCCAAACAACCAACTATTTCCGTTTACTATTTGGTGGATGGTGAGTATCAAGTTAACCTGTTTCGGGGAAATGATCGCATCATATCCCCTACATTTCCAGAATTAAACTTGACTGCTGAACAGATTTTTCAAGCTGGGCGTTCAGAAAATCAATTATGATCGTAATGCAGACACTCCCATCGGACCACGAGTTACGCCTAATTGATTTTGCAGTTTCAACTCTCGCCAGAGTTGGGAACCTGTAATTTCACCTTGCAGTAGTTGACGGTAGCGATGTATTGTTTTAGTCACTTGCTCTGGTGTCTCATTCACAAACTCAATGCGGAAGTGACGTAATCCCAGTTCTATCAGACGTTGTACGTACTCGGCTCCCGTTTGAGCAGTGCCGTTAAATACAGTATTGCGGCAACCTACATCTGCTTTGAGAACGTGTTCAGTACCTACACGGTCTTTTAATTTAACTTCCTGCTTTTCACAAGGTCGTCCACAGTTGGTATAATCTGTACCCGTTGATAGAAAGGCACAAAAAACACAATGCTCCATGTGAAACATCGGTATATGCTGATGGATTGTCACCTCAAACCACTGGGGAGGGCAACTGGTGATTAGGTCTTGTAGTTGGGTAATATTCAGGTCATAAGATGCCGTCAGCCTTTCTAAACCAAAGCGTTGCTGAAAGTAATCTGCTGTTAAAGGATTTGCAACGTTGAGTGAGAAATCTCCAATACAACGGTCTGCGGCAAAAAATTGCAGTTGGTCATAGTTCCGTATCAAATAACCATCTGCTTCACAAGCACGTACTTGCTGCAAAATCCAGTTTTCTCCTGGTTTGGTAATTCGGGGTGGTGCAAGCCAAATTGTGGGGACTGGGAATTGTTGTCTGGGTTGGCGTACTAGCTGTACTGCCTCTCGGTAGGCGCGGGGATCTTCAAATTCGCAGTAGAGTGTTTCAACACCAGCTTTGAGGGCGGCTTGGAGTTGCTTGAGGTTTCTTACTAAGACGATGAGTGAGGGGGATGTGGGAGATGAGGGAGATGAGGAGGGGAGTAAGTCTTGGAAAGAGACATCAGAAAGTAATTGCCAGCGTTTGGGTTGACTCCGCAATTCTTCCAACTGTGCAACTATTTCTCGCCGCATCCGGTTCAACTCACTGACGGGTAGCATAATTGCACCGATGAGATGGTTGGTTAGGGTTCCCAAACAGAAAGGGGTGTTACCCAAACGACCAAATTGTTCTTGTAAACGGTCTGTATCTAGGGGTTTGGTGTGTGCCTCCGCGAGTGAAATTGCAGACTCAATTTGGACAATATTACCAAGTTTATCGCGGGCGATCGCAATCAACGCCTGACCAACTTCTCCATAAACCTCAAAGTCAATCGGACGCTGAAATTGTGGGTTCTCGCCTGCAAAACTCTGACGCAGTTGCTTATCGAGTTCTGGATCGCTGGTTTTCCAAATGCGATCGCCTATATGCACTCGGCGCAGGTTCAAGTCATTTCGACCAAAGGTCAGTATGGTTTCTTTACCCTTGTTGACCACAGCATAAACCCGGCCGCCTTCTTCCTTCGTCTCTGGATGACCGCAGTCAAACACAATTCCATCCCCCGGTTTTAGAGGCGCTTCCAATTTAACTGTTACCTGTTCGTTGTGAATGCGGGTAACTTCACCCAAATAAACGCCGCGCTTTTTACCAAAGCGGGCATGAACTAATTCCTGATTATTAATCCCGCCAAACCAACCTGTGTAGAGTCCGCGAGAAAATGCCATCTCTAGGTTGTAATGTTCTTGATTTGTTGCCCGTTGTTGATTAAGCGGAAGATCCCCCCAACCCCCCTTAACAAGTGGGGCTATGTCCCCCCCTTTTGAAGGGGGGCTAGGGGGGATCTCCTTCATCACCTCATCCAAAGCTTGCCGATAAACACGGGTGACATTAGCAACATACTCTGGAGCTTTCAAACGACCTTCAATTTTGAGACAAGTTACACCTGATTTCACTAAATCGGGCAAAACATCTAACCCTGCTAAGTCTTGAGGACTGAGTAAATATTTGCGTTCTTTTAAATTGATAACTTCCCCATCAGCAATTAAATCGTAGGGCATCCGGCAAGCTTGGGCACATTCACCTCGATTAGCAGAACGTCCGCCTAAAGCCTCACTAGTCAAACACTGACCGGAATAGGCCACGCACAAAGCACCGTGAATAAAGACTTCCAAGGGCAGCGAAGTTTCCTGTAGGGCAATCTGCTGCTGTATTTTATTGATTTCCTGGAGAGAACATTCACGCGCCAGCACCACTAATTGACAGCCAAGGGATTTGGCAAATTCCACCCCAGCCGCACTAGTGATGGTCATTTGGGTGGAAGCATGGATAGGAAAATCAGGGGAGAGGTGACGGATGAGGCGGCATATCCCGATATCTTGGACAATCACTGCATCCACACCTGCGGCAATAATTGTGCGGAGATATTGCTGTGCTTCTGCTAGTTCTTTGGAAAATATTAGTGTGTTGACAGTAACATAACCCTTTACACCCCGGCGGTGCAAGAATGTCATTAATTGGGGTAAGTCCGCCTCAGTAAAATTTTGTGCCCGCATTCTGGCGTTAAACCGATCCAAACCGAAGTAAATCGCATCTGCTCCATTTTCCACAGCAGCTTTAGCACAGTCCCAGTTACCTGCTGGTGCAAGTAGTTCAGGACGTTGAAGGGAGAGTTGGGAAGGGGAGCGTAGGCGTAGCCCATCGTTCGCGTAGCGTCTCGCAGAGAAGATATCGCTTTTCATTCAGGTTGGGAGGGTTAAGTAGTACCATAGTGATTTTATCTAAGTTAGTGAGGAAAGGGGTAAAGCTCTGTTATTTTGAAAATGGTAAAATATTTGGATTTTCCATCTTTGTCAAAGATAAAGAACTTTTTTTAGAGTTAGATCGGCAAGAGGCTACTTAATTAATGAAAAAGCTTTTATTTATCTGTAGCCAGAATAAATTGCGAAGTCCTACCGCCGAGGCTGTGTTTTCTGAATATGAAGGACTTGAAACGGAATCAGCAGGCTTAGATCATTCTGCTGAAGTCCCATTGTCAACAGAGGCTATTCAATGGGCTGACATTATCTTTGTGATGGAAAAATCCCATAGAAATAAACTCTCGAAAAATTTTCAGCCTTTGCTTAAAGATAAAAGAGTTATATGTTTAGATATCCCAGATGACTATGAATATATGGAACCAGCTTTAATTGAGTTATTAAAACAAAAAGTTTTACCCCTATTAAAAATTAGACAATGAATATTCAAGAAGCATTTAATTCCGCCGCAGTAGATTACGATAATTTACGTCGTACTTTAATTCCCTGTTTTGATGACTTCTACAAAACAGCCGTTGAAATTATCTCAGGTGACGACACCGCACCGATGAAAATTCTAGATTTGGGTGCTGGTACTGGACTTTACTCAGGGATGGTTCAGTCCGTCTTTCCTAATGCAGAGTTTACCTTACTAGACTTAGCCCCTGAGATGTTAGAGAAAGCTAAGTTTAGATTTAGCCAAATGGGTAAATTTCCCAAAATATTAATTGGTGATTACGTTGACACTAATTTAGGTGATTCATATCATATTGTAATTTCTGCCTTATCAATTCATCATTTGTCAGATGTTGATAAAAAACTTCTTTATCAACGGATTTATGATGTTCTCAATCCTGGAGGGATATTTGTCAACGCCGATCAAGTTCTTGGCAAAACGCCTGATTTAGAAAAACTTTATCGTCAACACTGGTTAGATTCTGTCCGCGCTAAAAATATCTCAGAACAGGATCTCAAAGCAGCACAAAAACGTATGGAATACGATCGTATGGCAACCCTTGATATTCAACTTACCTGGCTAGAAGCGGCTGGATTTCAAAATGTAGATTGCTGGTATAAAAATTTTAGCTTTGCTGTTTTTGGTGGTTATCGCCCAACTATTTAACTAATATTTATCGAACAGAATTCAGTAGTCAGGAGTCAGAATGGGCTAAACGCCCCGCTACCGCTAACAGAATTAATTTTGTACGGCTGGCGGATGAATAACCGGATTGAAGACCACCAAATCTACGATTTGGTGGTCTTCAATCAGTCGCGGGTCTGAATCCCCGACTCATAGCGCAGCGTTAGCGAGTATTCGAGCGTCGCCTCTTGATTCTGACTCCTGAATTCTGACTTCTGAATTCTTCTTTAATCCAAGAACCTTGCAACCGAACCATTAGCTAGCTCTTAGAAACATCCAGAATGCGATATTTCTACCCCAGAGTATGTTGGTCAACTCTAGTATCCTTGCCGGAAATTACCTCAACTGTGCGGAATCCAAGCACCGCCAACAGATTATTTTCAGGGAGCTTGACGGGAGCAGGTTGATCGCCGTGACCTGGAGCGGGCAGGGGATAGGCAGTCGCCGCAGCGGTGTGGAAGCGAATATTGCCTTCGCTATGCTCAATTACTTGATGGATGTGCCCCGTTAGCACTGTTACCGATGCAAAGCGAGATAGCAGTGAAAGCAACTTAGCAGAATCAGCAGTTGCCCATCCCCATTTGGGATAAAGGTCATATAGAGGAATATGGCTGAAAACAACTAGAGGCGTATCCTGTTTCTGGTTTGCCAAATCTTTGGAGAGCAAGTCGAGTTGCGCCTCACCTAGTTTGCCTGTGCCGGTTGCCCCAAAGTCCAGCACATTGGTCAAAGAAACAAAGTGTATTCCCGCCTGATCCCAAACTTGTAAACCCTCTTTGACATCCTTGCGGTTAAAAGCTTCGTCGTAGGCTTTGCCGCGATCGCCAATCGTATCGTGTTCCCCTGGTAGAGTAAACAGTGGGACTTTCAATTGGGAAAGCAGTTGTTTCGCCAGATCGAATTCTTCTGGTTTAGATAAATGGGAGATGTCTCCGGTGTGAATAACAAAGGCGGGTGGAGTGGGTAAGGCATTGATCGCATCGATCGTTTTCTGAAGCGTATCGGTGACATGTTCATTTGCAGGTTTTTTGAAACCGATGTGCGTATCGCTAATTTGAACAAAGGAAAACGGTGAAGTCGTGGATGATTTTTGAGCATTTGGTTCTCCCACCTGACAGGCAGTTAATAAGCCATTTGCACCAACAGCCCACACAATGCCAAGTCCTGTCCAGCCCACGTGTTCAATAAATTTTCTGCGTTGCATTGGTATTCCTCTGGTTAGTTTTTCTTATTTGTTACCGTCAGCGTCCCTTTCATAAAGGGATGAATTGAGCAAATATAGGGATAGGTTCCCGGTTTGGTAGCGGTGTAGTTCCAGGTTTGATTGGTATCCAGTGCTTTAGAGTTGAAAGTACCATCCGTAGCCGTCGCCGTGTGGGGTTCTTCATCGACATTGATAAACTGAACAGTTTTACCAACAGCGATCGCCAAATTCGCTGGCTCAAATTTGAAATTACGAATTTTGACTGTAGTATCGGCAGTTTGTTGACTAGTTTGGGGTTGCTCCTTGGGTTGATTTTTCATTGCCATTGGTTGGTTCGTCGTTGCCTTATGGTTCGGACTACATGATGACAACGACAACAGGATTACCAGAAAGGCACTGGCGATCGCTATGAAAAAATAAGAAATGTATTTCATGAGCGTTCTTTTATCCGCTTTGGTTGCTGGCGTTTAGTAAACAGTCCGGTCAGCGAGAGTCCGGTAGCCACTAAGCCAATCAGACCTAGCCCATTCAAAACTGGCAGAATGGCATCGAGTTTGAAGATTTGGAAGGTGTGAACAGTGATTAAAAATGCAGCAAGCTCTTCTTGATGCAACCATGTATCGGCGATGGCAATGCTAATGCCAGTCAGAGCAGTAAAGAGTAACGGCAAACAAAAGAGTGTAGCAATTAGCCGATGGTACTTGCGAAATGTGTTTTTCATCATATTGATTCAGTAAGGGACTTCCAAAAAAAATATTCAATTATTGATTGTGGGGTGGGCAACATGAGCGTCCAGTTTATATGGCGGGCAAGATGTCCACCCCACAAGATTGGATAATTTATTTCTTGGAGTTCAGTAACGCCAGTTTTTTAGTCTGCTGTAAATTCTTGCAATTGATTTTCAAGGTTATGGCGATAGCCTCGATCGCTTAACGCTTGCTCAGGTAGTCTATTCGCTTTGACAGCAGCTTGAATAATGTCTTGAGCCGTGATTGTTCCAGACGCGATCGCCGTCATCAATGCACGACTGCTAGGAATGCCTTGGTCTTTTAAGTAGCCTTGATACGCCAGATAAACCAAATTAAAAGGCTTGAGTTGGTTTCCAGAGCGTTGATTTGCCGCGTAGGGATTGAGGCTGATTGGTGCGGTTTGAGCCTGCGC
This sequence comes from Nostoc sp., assembly GCF_036916985.1. GTDB lineage: Bacteria > Cyanobacteriota > Cyanobacteriia > Cyanobacteriales > Nostocaceae > Nostoc. Next base: position 71,455 of record NZ_JBALFD010000012.1, on the reverse strand, counting down.
CGCAGCAGGCAAAATGGTGGCAGAGAGAAGCAATGTTGTTAACAGCACAGAAATAGAGCGTCGCATAGAATTACCTTTGAGATTGGTTATTTGACTACAGCGGTTTTACCATACTCAGTACTAACCATTGAGTAATAAAAATACTCAGTATTTTTGCACTATGGTAAAAGCCCCCCCTTGTGGGCGGTTTTTCAACTCAGCACTCGGTACTCAGCACTCTTTATTGACCTTCAATGCTTGGATGCAGCACAAACTTTCAAGCAAATTGGTCGAATCCAAACTGCTAAAAGTGCAAAATATGACATACCAAAGAAGGGGATTGCGGATTGACGATATAAATTTCGTCGGGGCATTCCAGTTTTAAAAGCTGTAGGAGTTGGTAGGTAAACAATTAGCGTGATTTCAGGAATTTAGTTGCAACTTATGCCTGGAAAGAATGCTAACTGGGTTACTTACTTTTCTCTACCTTTAATACGACTGGGAACCAATTTTGGATTTAAACTCTTCAAATGCCCTTGCTAGACTGATGTTCACGGTTCGTTCGGTTTGAGGCGCGAGAAGAACGTTAACCAATCAGAACGAAATAACCCACTTCTGCAAAATTTTGACGCTAAACTCATCCAATTAGCTTCACCAATCGTTTTAGAAATGAAAGTAAGTTTGCTCTATACTCAAAAGTTGTGAAATCAGGATTGGCACTCACATTGCAAGATGCATTGGGCATTTTTGCAGAGAAATTAGCCTCGGTCTATCCACCTGAATCTATGGATCTAAGTTCTCCCGATCGCCATTCATCAGAACCGTCATCCTCCAGCGATGCCAAACTTTTGGATGACCTGAAGGCAAAGCAACCAACGGCGTTAAGGTGTCTCTACGAGCGCTACGGCAGCGTGGTGTATGGAGTGGCGCTGAAAGTTTTGCAAAGCCAGCCGGAAGCCGAAGACCTAACCCAGGAAATTTTTCTATCATTATGGCAGCGTCCGGTTGACCCAGATCGCCACGGTCATTTGATGCGCTACCTGATTGTCATGACTCGATCGCGGGCGATCGACAAACTGCGATCGCGCAGTCGCACCCTTAATTTGGTGCAACGTTGGGGGCAGAATATCACTGCTGCACCTCCCGCGCATACTCCGGTTGAGCAGGCTGTTTTCAATGAGCGATCGCAGCAAGTGCGGCAGGCATTGACCCAACTTTCAGATCAGCAACGACAGGTGATAGAACTGGCCTATGATGCCGGACTGAGCCAATCAGAAATTGCCCAACAACTGCATAAACCTCTGGGAAGCGTGAAAAGCTTGACTCGCCAAGGACTCCTGAAACTGAAGCAACTTTTACAACACTCCATTGACTAAGGTTATGACTGAAAACGACTCATGATACAGAGCAACTAAATTTATTTATGGGGATCATTAATTTTGAATTTTGAATTCGGAGCGAAGCGACGTGACTGAACCCCTTACTCCTCAAGCAATCGAAACCTTGGCAGCAGGCTATGTTGTGGGCGACCTCGATCGCGCCGAAGTAGAAGTTTTCGAGCAACTGCTGGCAGAAAATCCCGCATTAGTGGTAGAAGTGAAGCGGCTTCAGGCAACCTTAGACCAGGTTGTTTACAGCTTAAACAGCGTTGAACCGCCTCCCCATCTCCAATCTGCGATTCTGACTGCCGCTACCACGACTTTCCAACCCTCCCAGAAACCGTCTCGCTTCCTCTGGTACACCGTCATGAGTAGTGTCGCGGCACTCCTCATTCTGTATTTAGGAGTAGATAACTATCGCTTGCGACAGGATTTCCGTATGGCTCAAGATATCAATACCCTACTGCAACAGTCCCAGACACAACTTTTCTCTCTCAAGGCTGTAAATGCGTCGGATACTGCTGCGGGTAGCTTTGTGGTGAATCTAGGACAACGACAGGGGATTCTAGCCGTGCAAAATCTGGTGGCTCCCCCTACAGGGAAAGTCTATCGACTTTGGGCGATCGCTGATGGCGAAAAAATTCCCTGCGGTACTGTGAAAATTAATCCCCAGGGAAAGGTGCTAGATAAATTCTGGATGCCTGCCGACTTTTATGACACAGGTATCTCTGGATTATTCGTAACTTTGGAATTGTCTGAAACTAGCCGTTATCCAACCGGAACTATCGTGATGCAGAGTAACTCATTGACCCATATCTAACCCAGTAACTCACGCTCTATCCCGGATGCAGACTTGGCGGTGCGCTGTAGTATGCAATGGGGAATCCTAATCGCTGGGTTCTGGTTAATGGGACTTATACCATTTTGGATTTTAGATTTTGGATTATGGAACATCCATTGGATAAGTGTTTCAGTTTTCCATCTGTCGCAATCATTTTTCAAATTGGTATTAGACAAAAAATACCCAAAAAAAAGCCTCAAACAAGTGTTCGTTGGTAATTAATCCCATAGCATTAACCAATCCAGCACCGATAATTGCGGAGGTGGGAGCCAAGAGTTAGTTATTTACCAGAACAGTAGCTATTAATTTCGCTGACTATTGAACTTTCTTCGCCACTACTTTTTTGCAGAGATACTAAAAAGCCCTTTGCTGCTGGTAGATTCTTTTTATCTATGGCTGTCGCTGCATTATTCAATTCCTTGCTGATGTTCTGATAGAGTGTGATAAAGCGTCCTTGGAAACCTTGCAGTTTTTCATCTTTAACTTCTACTGCTTTCATCTCTGTGGCAAGTGGGTCTATCTTACCAGCAAGTTCAGTTAGAGCTTTGGAACCTTTTGCCGGATTGGGATTTTTAGCGAATTCTTGACCTAGAGTAGATGCCTGATTGGCAACCTTGATGACTTTGTTACATTGAGCAACTTTACTTTCACCACAACCTGCAAATAATAAAGCGATCGCAGTAGTGACTGAAAGTATAAAACTTTGCTTAAATACGCGTTGCATAGGTTCTATGATCTCCAACTATGTTTCGTGAAAGTTAGACAGTAGAATAGATGATCGGCGAAAATACTTTTTCTAAAAAGAATATTTATTTCTGTTTTTAACCTTCTTTCTGCCCTGTTACTTTATACTTCATTTTTCCAAGAATATGTATGTAATTACACGCAAATAACGCAATTTTAAATTAGATAGTCGTGTCGTACTTTACTCTACCAATTTTGGAATTAGTCTCAGTGTTGCAGTCGTATTTTCTGTAATATTCTTTAATTCCCATAACATCTGGTGGTATTCAATCTTGCGCCAAGGTTCAACCATATCGTTGTAGTGGCTATGGAAAGCATGGCCTGACTGTCCAGGGGTGTGAATTGCTACTGAGTTATCCAAATTTCCTAAATCTACAATCATCCGCAGAGAAGGAATATCAGTCACCTCAAAGGATTTGTTTGCTCTCCAGCGGTTAGCATTTACTGTTTCGCCGTTACCAGATGTAGCAAATGCACCACGATTAAATAAAGCTTCAATCGGTGCAACCCCAGATTTACCCAAGGTGGCATTCCGAAAAGTAATAGTATGCAGCTTGCCCCAATTCCAGTTTTTCGGGTCTTTGCTTTGAATTCGTTCTAGTTCATCTACGGCTTCTATAAAGGACTGCCGGAGGATTTGGTCGCGGTTCTCGACTTTTGCGGTGTTGCGGTTGTCCCACCAAGAACTATTGGGCTGTTTGACCAGATTTGATACCACAGCATACCAGCGATCGCCTCCATTGGGAAAGTACTTTTCAGGCAACTGATCATGAAATGTATCTGCTAGCAAGTGTTTCCAGAATACTTCAAATAAAGCAGCAGCAGGCGATGTCATTCCCAACTGCAAATTCCAATCTTGCAGCAGTTTTTGGGCTGCTTGTAAGCGGGGAGTATCAACAGTGATAGATTTTAGTAGTGGCACTAATGTTTGTGCATTTAAATTGCGATTATCACCCTGTATTTGTTGTACATCCTTCAGAGAAATCAGCTGCGTTTGTTGTGAAATCATTTCAACGATGCGCTTTGCTCGGTAGCCATAAACCCAGTCTGCGGTAATCAGGTAAGGATATTCACGCATAACTAAATTATTGGCAGTAGCAATATAACCTTGGAATGGATTAAAACTTTTGGGTAATTTCTCAAAGTCAATATAGCCTTGCCACTCATAAGCATCTGTCCAACCAGGAACGGGATAACGCCCATCTCCTTGAGCGCGGATGGGGAATTTACCAGGCATTTGGTAGCCAATATTGCCATCAATGTCAGCGTAGACCAAGTTTTGAGCCGGGACATCATAGTTACTAGCAGCATTGCGGAATTCCTGCCAGTTTTGGGCGCGATTGATTTGGGGAATAGCATACGCTAGTTTGGAAGGTTCTAGGGCTGTCCAGCGCAGGGCTACAGCGTAATTTTGCGGTACTTCTAGGGGGTGAATTGGCTGGAATTGCTTCAGATTTGGCGAAACATCAGAGAGAATCGGCCCATGTCGGGTATAGCGTACCGTTTGCACAATCGGCTGACTTCCGGCTACTTGAATTGTCTCTTGCACAAGCTGTATATTAACCCACTTGCCATCGACCTCATACTGATTGGGGTTATTTGGGTTGATTTTCTCGATGTATAAATCCATCACATCAGATTGTACATTGGTGACACCCCAGGCAATGCGATCGCTATGACCGATAATTACCCCAATCATTCCCGCAAAGGAAAAGCCAGAAACGTTGTAGGGACATTCTGCACTCTTGGGTGTGCAGTGCAAACCAACCTCATACCAGATAGAGGGTATTTGCACACCTAAATGGGGGTCATTCGCCAAGATTGGCTTACCTGTTGCCGTTCGCTGACCAGATATCACCCAGTTATTCGAGCCAATACCTATTCCTGTGGGCCCAATGAATTGTTGTAAAGCCATCATCGGCTTAGTAATTGACTCTAAAGCAGGTAATACATCTGGAGAATTGAGAAGGACTTCAACATTATTGTCCCTTCCTGCCTCTGCTTCTCCTATTCCTTGCTGCAACTCAGGTAAAATAACTGGCAAGTCTTCAGGGTATGGTGGAAACAGTTCCTCTACTTGAGCATGAGTAAGAGTTTTGAGCAAAATAGCACGTTCAATTTCGCTCTCGAAATTTCTACCCAAGTCGTAAGCCATTACCTTCCCCCAAGTCAGAGAATGCAGTATTTGCCAAGGTTCTGGCTTATACCCAGGATTGAGAAACTTTAGCACAGCGTATTCTAGACTCAGGGCGCTGCCTTGATGCTCTGTCAAATAGGCATTGACACCATCGGCGTAAGCTTCCAAGTATGCCTTCATCTCTGCATTAATTTCCTGAATTTCTTGCTGCGCCACCCTCGCCCAACCCATTGTCCGCAGATATTTATCAGTGTCAACTTGAGAAGAACCAAACATTTCTGAGAGTTGCCCAGAACCAATGTGTCGCCAAAAATCCATTTGCCAAAAGCGGTCTTGGGCGTGGATATAACCTTGCGCCATAAATAAATCGTGGGAGTTGGCAGCATAAATATGGGGAATTCCCCATTTATCCCGCTGGATGCTTACTTCGGCTTTTAGTTGAGGTAGTTGAATTGTGCCACTCTCTTGCGGAAAGGATTGGCGCACAGTGTAGGTGGAAAATCCCACTAACAATAGCCCTAGCACTAACAGGAAAATCAGAGTAATTTTGAGTCTTTTACGTAACCAACCTTTCCTGTAGTTTTTCATGTGAGCTTCTCGTGGCATTGTTTAGTGAAATCAGGCAATACTACAAGGTATTTAATCAGAATCTTGAGAAAAGTGCGATCTGTCCATTTAAAATACGCCTGAGTATACAGTTAAAATTTTGTTGTACTAGCTACCAGTAGAACAATAGTATCGTTCTCCTATTTTCCAAAGCTTGAGCGCAACTATTAGAAAGATAATCCCTGCAATTGGTGAAACATAACAAAACCACAAAGGCACTAAAAAAGCATCTTCTTTTTCAAGTACTGCAAGCAAAGGAAAATAACTGACGCAAGCAAGCGGTATCAAGAAAGTAAAGAATCGCTGAAACCACTTGCTATAAATTGCAAGAGGGTACTGAGCAGTTTCGACTCCTCCATAAGTGAGGATATTCATAATTTCGAGAGATTCAATAGTCCAGAAGGTGATGGTTGCTTGCATAATAACAATGCCAACAAAGAGTGCAACTCCACCAAAAAATGAAGTACCCAAAAGCCATAAAGTTTTAAAAGTTAAAGGGATGTGGAGTGATGAAAGCGACCACCAAATAACAACAATTCCTTGAAATAATCTTCCGATTCGTTTTAAAGTAAACTCTTTACCTAAAAGCTGAAGTGCTGTGGTGCGTGGACGAACAAGTAAACGGTCGAAGTCTCCACTTTTAATTATTGTTGTAAATGAGTCAAAGCCTTTTCCAAGAGCATCAGCACAAGCAAAAGAAATATTAATTATTCCATAAAATAGAGCAACTTCATTCAAAGTCCACGTACCAATACTATTAAAACGACTAAAAAGTGCCCAAACTCCAAAAAATTCAACAGCAGTTCCTAAAAGCTGCCCTATGACTTGCAGCCAGAAAGAAACTTTGTACTGCATTTGCGACTTGAAAGATATAGAAATATATCGAATGTAAAGCGAAAAATCATTCATAGTCGCGTTGTAATTTTTATCTAAAATAAATTACTAACCTATCTTCCTACTTAAAAAATTACGAATTATGAATTACGAATTATTTACTTATCCTCCTTGAATTACAAGTTTTCTGATACCATATTTCACAAGGGCACGCCCAAGGGTAATAATGACAACTATCCAAAAAGCTTGATGCAGCAAAACATTAAACAGGGCGTTTGGTTGAAGATTTCCACTAAAAAGACGAAAAGGTTTGTCGATTAGTCCTGAAAAAGGGAGTGCATTTAAAAAAGGCTTGCTCCACTCAGGAAAAAGTGGTAAAGGAACAATCATGCCAGAGAAGATAGTAACAAGAGTAGGTAGAATACTATTAATTCCCTCGCCCGAAATTGTCCACATAATTGATACAGTCAGAAGCATAGTTAATGCAGATGAAAGTAAAATTGCGCCAATAAAAGAGAGAATAAAGGCAACAAAAGAAGCAAAGGAGGGTGGAAAAGCAAGCGACCATTCATCAAGCCCTAAAAGGGGGAAAATAAAAATTGTGACACTAAGAAGCGGAATGGCACGAAGTATTAGGGGCGTTGTACGAAGTGCCAAAGCGCGAGTAAACCAAAAATTATAAAGGTCTGTGGGTCGCAGAAGATCGTATCCTACAGCACCAGTTCGGATGAGTTCTTGAATATCTCTATCACCTCCCCAAGGGACAATCGCCATTAGAAACGCCTGTCCCAGCCACACATATCCTACAGCTTGTTGAAAAGTGATAGGTTGAGCAGAGGTTGTATGAGTAAAGAATGCCTGTAAAACCATTACTTTCACTAACCCCCAGAAAAGCTGAGTTCCAATGCCTGCCAAAGCAGCAGCACGGTATTGCAACAGCAGGGTAAATCTAGCAACAAACAGTGACCAATATGCTTTCATGGGCTAATTCCGGCTGAAATTGCATAAAGTTCAGCAACTATCTCTTCAATGGGTGGATTTTCCACAAAAAGATCCTCTACTTCGTGTTGCGAGGTAACTTGGCTAATTAAAGACGCAGCAGAAAGCTTTGTGGGATCGAAGGCTAGAGTTACGGTGCGACCTTCTTTAGAGATAATACTGACTCCTTCTTCTTCAAAGAAGAAATCATCATTTGCTAGGTCAATTCTTAAGTACCGACGCGAGGAAACTTCAGAACGCAGTGCTGCTAAAGTTCCATCACAAAGGATTTCACCTCCACCAATAACTATTATGCGATCGCACAATGCCTCGATATCATCCATATCATGGGTAGTCAGGATCGTGGTTACTTGATGAGTTTTATTCAGCGCTTTGATAAATTTTCTGACTGCAAGCTTGGAAACTGCATCAAGCCCGATGGTAGGTTCATCAAGAAAAAGAATTTCCGGTCTGTGAAGCATTGCGGCTGCGAAGTCACATCGCATCCTTTGACCAAGGCTTAACTGTCTCACTGGAGTCGAGAGAAAGCTTCCAAGACCAAGCAAATCAATCATTTCTTCGCGTGTCTGGCGATACTCCGATTGGGGAACGCGATAAATATCCCGCAGCAAATCGAAAGACTCAATCACTGGTAAATCCCACCAGAGTTGTGTTCTTTGACCAAACACTACACCGATACGATTAACGTGCTTGATTCGATCTTTCCAAGGAGTTCGTCCGCCAATTAGGCATTTTCCACTGGAAGGTACGAGAATGCCGCTTAAAATTTTTATAGTAGTCGATTTACCTGCTCCATTTGGGCCAATGTATCCTACAAGTTCTCCCCGTTCCAGGGAAAACGAAACTCCTTTGAGGGCATCAACTTCTTTAGTTTTTCGCTGCACAAGCCCTCGTATTGAACCGAAAAGCCCAGAGTAACGTTCAGACACAAAGAAAGTCTTCCTGAGATTTTCGACAAGAATGTGAGACATATTTGGGCAGGGGGCAGGGGGCAGGAGACAAATAAATGAGCTTGGCTGGATTAAGAATTGTGTTGGTAGAACCAGCTGGGGCGATCAATGTCGGAGCGATCGCCAGAGTAATGAAAGATTTCGAGATATATCATTTAATAATAGTAAATTGCCAATGCAATCCCCATGCCAAGAATTACCGTAGAAGTATCAGAGGAATTATCTCTACAACTAGCACAAGTAGGCGATCGCTTACCTGAACTACTTGCATTGAGTCTCCAACAACCAGCTGTACCAGCACAAGTTTACCGATATATCTTAGATTTTTTGGCTAGCAACCCCACTCCTGAACAAATTGCTGAATTTAAACATACTCCCGAAATGCAAGAACGGTTGCGTACCTTGTTAACACGCAGTAACGCAGGTGAACTTACACCCACGGAGTTGAAAGAACTAGATGAGTATGAACGTATTGAACACTTAGTTGTGATGATTAAAGCAGGTAACTTCTAAATAGCGACGAACGACTAGCCCAACGGCAAAGATTGCGCTGAACTCTTCAGACCTGACGCATCCATTCACTTACACAGGTAAAATGATTTCAGGGAAACTCTTCAGTAGAACCACAACGCTGAAAATTAGTCTGTAAGTACTGGTACGATCGCAGGAGGCAAAAAATGGGCTTGGCTGGATTAAGAATTGTGTTGGTAGAACCAGCTGGGCCGATAAATATCGGCGCGATCGCCAGGGTAATGAAAAATTTCGGGCTATATAATTTAGTATTAGTGAACCCCCAATGCGATCCGCTATCGACGGAAGCTTTGATGATGGCTGTTCACGCTCAGGAAATTATAGAATCTGCGGTAATAGTGGCGACCTTACCAGAAGCATTGCATGGATGTGTCCGGGCGATCGCTACTACTGGTCGCCCTCGTAGTTGGGAAACACCCTTAGAAAATCCCCGGACTGCACTACCCTGGTTACTGGAGGAACCAGAAAAACCCGCAGCCCTGATTTTTGGCAGAGAAGACCGAGGATTAAGCAATGAAGAATTAAATTATGCACAACGGTTTGTTGGCATTCCCACAAGTCAAGATTATGTCGCACTGAATTTGGCTACTGCCGTTGCAATCTGTTGTTATGAATTGTCACAATCTGCCCAGCAACTTGATACCCAAACCTTACCCGAAACGGAACTTGCAACCTTAGATGCAGTGGAAGGATACTACCAGCAATTAGAATCACTATTACTGAAAATTGGTTATGTGTATCCCCATACAGCAGCGAGTCGCATGGGAAAATTTCGCCAACTATATAATCGCGCTCATCTGAAGACTGGGGAAGTAGCCATGCTACGAGGAATTTTGCAGCAGGTAGAATGGGCCCTGAAAAATCAGAGGGATGGTGAAAACTTGTAATTATTCGTTTAATATATACGCAATCATCCCCCCAAAATATTTAATATCGCTTAAACTAAACACAAAAATGTTACTTAGTGGCAAAGTAGAATTTGAGTATTAATATTGCTTAAAGATTAAGTTTTGGGTCAGGAGTCTGCAAGAAAACAGTCAAGTGGGTCACAAGGAGTAACTGTGTCAGAGTCAAGTGACGAACTAACAGCTTTCTCGCGGCGTCAACCCTTAAATCGCCGCCAGCCGCCACAAAAAGTTCAAAAAGTGGTGAAGAAGAAAGTTAAAGCTAACAGCCAGCCGCAAACTACAAATGGACGAGTAGGGGCGCTAACACGCTCAAAAAATCAAATCATTCCTCCCCCAACCCCTGGTACTACACGTAGGGTAAAATCGGGGTTAGTTATGCCAACGGCAGTAAAACCAGTACCTAGTGCAAAGGGAAAAATTCCTCCCTTCCGACCGGGTGCTGTGATGGTTAAAACAGTGCGGATGGAAAAGCCAAAACCAAGCAGGCGCTCATCGCGGAAAACCCGGTTAAAGCCAATGGCCAAAACCATATTGTATGTTTTGCGGTTATTGATTGTGGGTGTGGGGATGGGTGCAATTGTGGGCACGGCGTTGTCAATATTAGACCCAGCAAATCGCATCAGCACAAGTTCGACATCGCAATCTAATAGTAATGTGGTGCGATCGCAGCCGCAACCTTCCCAAACTCCTCCAGTTGCGTCTTCAAGTCTATATCTATCTCAAGAAATTACCTCTTTGAAAAATGCCGTGCAAAATTTGGCGGCCACTAACCCAAATCTCACACCCGGAGTTTTCTTAGTAGATTTGGATACTGGTAGTTATGTAGATATCAATGCCTCTACCAGTTTTCCAGCGGCCAGTACGATTAAAGTGCCGATTCTGCTTGCCTTTTTCCAGGATGTGGACGCAGGGAAAATTCACCTGGATGAAATGCTAACCATGCAACAGGATTTGGTAGCTGGCGGTTCAGGTAATCTGCAATACAAACCACCAGGAACCCAGTACGCCGCTCTGGAAGTGGTCACTAAAATGATTACAATCAGCGACAACACAGCAACAAATATGCTGATTGCTCGACTCGGAGGAATAGACGCTTTAAACCAGCGTTTCCGCAGTTGGGGATTGACAACCACGGTAATCCGCAATCAACTCCCAGATTTGCAAGGGACAAACACTACTAGTCCCAAGGAACTAGGGAATTTGATGGCGATTGTGAGTCAGGGAAATTTAGTGAGTGCGCCATCACGCGATCTCATGCTTGATATTTTGCGCCGCACCCAGAAAGACACTCTGCTACCCTCAGGTTTAGGAACAGGTGCGAGAGCATACCACAAAACGGGCGATATCGGCACAATGTTGGCAGATGCAGGTTTAATTGTTGTTCCAACTGGCAAGCGCTACATCGCTTCCGTTATGGTACAACGCCCCGCAAACGATCCTCGCGCCGAAAAATTGATTAGCTCAATTTCTCGTTTCGCTTACCAAGAGTTTAGCCAGAATGCTGTCACACCTGGCACTACTACAAATACAGTACCCGCAAATGGTTATCAGCCTCAGGTTGTGAATCCTGCTTTATCCAACGGTACAACAGGCACAGTTCCCATGAGCATTTATCAGCCTCCTATTGTCACTCCTGTACCCAACAGTATGGGAAGTACTGTACCGCCAAACGGTTATCAATCGCCAGTGATGAATCCTCAGTATTACCCTCCAAGATAATTCGTAATGACAGAACAAGGCAAAAGAAGTTTATCAATATTTTTACTTTTTGATACTTCCCGATCAAATTTCCTCAATTTATTTATGGGGATGATTTTTTTACTTAATTTCAAAACTACCAATTTAATCACTGTCATTTCTCCACTTCAGCCAGAGAAGCATCCATGATTTTTATCCCCTCAACACTTGCAATTTTACCTGCTTTAGGGAATGAAGAAGGCAGGAGGCAATGTAGGCTTCTCTTCTCTTCTACGAGAGGCTGCGCCAACGAAAAGACCTACACTGATTGCAGCACACCTGTGGCAGAGATTTTGGAATGGGTCTTCCTTGCTCCCTAGCGATCGCAATTACTTCCTGATATCCCGCTTCAAGCATTGCGATCGCTGGACATAAGCAGCTATAGGACGCATCTATGAAAGGCTTTCCGTCTATCCAAACGTGAAGCATCCTCGAAGAAGCATAAGCCACTTCCTCAAGCTAATCACTTGTTATTTATCCTCAACATAGATTTTTATTCAAATGTTGCCAAATTAACTTGAGCAATTTTGTTGAGTAAGCGTTCACGATGCTTTTGAACAAATTCAGCCAATAATATTGGTTGTTTGCCTGTAATCTGCTCCACAGTGTTGACAAGCGGCATAGCATTTTGCCTTTGAACCATAACAGACCGAACAGTCTGTAATAACTCAAAAAAATATCAAAGGTATTCCTAATTGTTAAATTTTCTGAATCCCTTGTTGATACTGTAAATATTTCTTCTGTAATTCCTCTGGAATGGGAATAAGACGACTATTTTGCAAATTGACAAAAGCACCCTTCTGGGTAGCTACTGCTGCTAACTCATTGTTAGATAAAATTTCAGCTTGCACAGTCCACTTCAACCGTCCTAAATTACTCAGCCATAAACGTCCAATTACTTGATCAATCATCTTTATCGGACGTTTATATTCAATTTCTGTTCCAGCTAAAATCGGTGTATATCCTTGCTCAATTTGTTGATTGAGTTGCCAATGTTCATCTAAAAACTTTAAACGTAAATCCTCTAGCCATCTGATATACACAATATTACTCACGATTCCCATAAAGTCAATATCATAAGTTTTTACAGGAATCGCCAATACTACTTCTAATGGTCTATGTAAGTTGTTATTTACTAGCATTATTTATCCCAGGAGTTTTAAGACCATTGATTTGTAAAATTATTCATCTATTTTAGGTATGAGTAATTATTAATTGTCTAATAACCCATTAGCCATACATATATAGTTTCAAACTTCTACTTTGTAGTTTAAGATTAACTCGTCACCAGGTAAACCTCTAATACCCCAGTTATATTTAGGCGTTTCAAAAATTGTGATTTCAATGTCATATACAGCAATATTCAATTTTTCATTAATATTTTCAATCAGTAGGCGAATCAACTGTTTTTTTGTCTCCACCGATCGCCCCTCAAACATACTAATTTCAATAATCAGATAATTGTCTGATCTATCAGATGGATAGTAGAAATCTGATTTATCCAATGGGAAAAAACGGTGAAATCTTTTTTCAGGGGTAAGCTGTAAAACCTGAATAACAGACGCATGGATTATATTTGATAACTCTATTTTGACAGTATTTAATTTTTCTGCTAAACCATATACCTTGATTTGTGCCATACTTTTAAAGTTCAGGAGTACTGAGTACTGTTTCGGTGAGTTTCCAAGTATTGATTCAGGTGATTAATTACTCTGTGCATGTGAATTGAATCTCCATAAAGCTTGCTCATCATTACGGCTCCTTCTAACGTTGCAATGATGATGGTAGCAATTTCATCAGCACTCACTTCCGGGCGAATTTCACCCTTTTCAATTCCCGTTTCAATAATTCGATGAATCAGATTTAGCCACGAGTTCATTGCTTGTTGAGCGCGTTCTCGCAACGCCGGATGAGCATCATCACTCTCTACAGCAGTATTCAGCAATGGACACCCTCCCTTGATCGGTGGATTTTCTGCGAAGCTACTAAATACCCCAATGATTGCTTGCAGCCGTTCTACTGCGTGGCGTTTGCTTCGTAATGCAAATCTAGTATGCTGTTTGATGTGAGCGATCGCAAAATCAAAAGCCTGTAGAGCGAGATCATCTTTGCTTTGAAAGTGATTGTAAATTCCTCCTTTTTGCAATCCAGTAACACGCATAATGTCAGACATCGATGATCCTGCATACCCCTGTTGGTTAAACAATTCGGCTGCTTGCTGGAGAATTCTGCTTTTTGTTTCTTCGCCTTTGGACATTGGGGACTGGGGACTAGGGATTGGGGACTGGGGCTTGCTGTAAATAAAATATTACAGACCGAACGGTTTGTTTGAATTATCAATGAGATTTGCTTGTAAGTCAAGTATTTTTCAGCGCTAAGTCAAGAAACGAGGCACTGAGCATTAGTTCTTTCCCTAATCCCCAATCCCCAGTCCCTAATCCTATACTGAGAGAGTTAAAATCTGCTCAATTACCTGAGAATTAACATCTTTATATTCTCCCAAAGCTACAGTACCGCGTTTTTCAAAGCGCTCAATAATTACAGGAATGGTATCGAGTTGAACACCATAATCAGACAAGCGCGTGCGTACACCAACGGACTCGAAGAAATTGCGAGTTTTAGCGATCGCTTCAGTAACCCGTTCTTCTTCACTACCATCGACAATTCCCCAAACTTGCTCGGCATATTGTAAGAGTTTTTGCCATTTGCGATCGCGCCTAATTGTCAAGGTGCTAGGTAGTACAACAGCCAAAGTTTGAGCATGATCCAAACCATGCAGTGCTGTCAATTCGTGCCCAATCATGTGAGTTGCCCAATCTTGGGGTACTCCTGCACCAATTAACCCATTTAGTGCTAGCGTTGCAGACCACATCACATTAGCCCGTGCATCGTAGTCTTGAGGATTCGCTAGCGTTTTTGGCCCTTCCTCAATTAGCGTTTTCAAAATTGATTCAGCTAATCGATCTTGTAGTGGTGCGTTGACTGGATAAGTCAAATACTGTTCCATCACATGGGTGTAAGCATCGACAATTCCATTGCTAATTTGCCGCACAGGTAGGGAAAAAGTTGTTTCTGGATCGAGAACTGAGAAACGGGGAAATACCAAAGGACTGCTGAAAGCTAATTTTTCTTGAGTTTCCCACTTAGTCACAACCGCATTCGTATTCATTTCCGAGCCTGTTGCAGGTAAAGTCAAAACTGTACCAAAGGGTACAGTAGCCTTTACAGGTGCGTCTTTGGCGAGGATGTCCCAAGGATCGCCGACAAAGGGAACCGCAGCAGCAATAAACTTAGTGCCATCAAGAACTGAACCGCCACCGACAGCAAGTAGAAAGTCTATGCCCTCATTCCGCACTACTTCAACCGCTTTCAAGAGGGTTTCCAGATGAGGATTGGGTTCGATTCCACCAAACTCAAGGACATTTCGTCCAACCAATGCAGACTTCACCTGATCGTAGACACCGTTAGTTTTGATGCTACCCCCACCATAAGTAATCAGAATTTTGGCATCAGCAGGAATTTCAGCAGCAATTTTGGCAATTTGACCTTTGCCAAACAGGATTTTGACAGGGTTGTAAAAAACAAAGTTTTGCATGAGTGATTAGGCTAGGGAATCGGATTTGACTTCGAGTATTGTAATCACTTTCACAGCCTTAGTTAATTTGAGTGGGGACAATACGGTTAGGTGAAGAAATTTATCCGTTGAGGCAGGCAGGGGGGCAGGGGATGCAGGGGGGAGAAAAAAGCAAAAAAATTGTAGGTTGGGTGGAGGCTTTGCGTAACCCAACATTCTGATATATAGGACTCATATTTGATCTTTGAACAAAACTCAGTACACCTTTATTCCTTCTTCCCAGTCCCCAGTCCCAGTCCCTTACCTCTACGAGTGATTCAGAAATCAAATCGAATTGCTTGTTGGGTTGCGCTCCGCTCCATCCAACCTACGTCTGGGGAATGGTGTAGTTTAATTATTTTCCTTGTTCCCTTGTCCTCTTCTGGTGAATTATCCCTATGGTGATTAACTTGTAGGTAATTTTTCTAGCAACCAGTCCTAAGAAGTTTAACTGGCTACGGAGTATTAAGCAGATAATTGAGCGATATACAACGCGAATACGCTGGACGTTTAATCATGATTACGAGTAAAATACGGTAAGTGCATCGCCTTACGTGCTTTTACATGTAAAACCGCAGAAAAACCTAGTTAGAAGTTGAGTTTAGCAGAGCAACTGACCAATAAGCAGTTATCAAAGTCTTTTTGAGCTAAATGCCAGTTCTCATGCTTACAAAAACTTCCAGACAGGTTTGAAGTTATCCAGGAATCCTCTGCCCTAACTCTTAGCTGGATAAGCCTTGTGTCACTCATCTCTTGAGAAACACAATAACTCACCATAACTAGCTCTGTCTACCACTGGGCTATAGTTTGGCTGACTTGCTGCTTTCTAGCAGTGAAGCTAAAGCTGAATTGAAATTCTAGCTGCTCGTAGTTAAGTCAGTAAAAAGTTATCAAGGCTTCGTTTGGGGATTTAAACCCTAACTGAGGCTGCTCACTTGTAGAAGTAGGAGACTCAACAAGATTCTGATAACTGATAACTAATTGTTGAAACCCCTGAAGAGTATGCACTATCTATTACTACCGTTCTTAAGCTTTTTTGTTGGCATCATCGTTGGTTTGACGGGAATTGGTGGAGCCTCTCTCATCACGCCAATGTTGATTTTTGTTTTTCAGGTTCCGCCTTCTATTGCTGTGAGTTCTGATGTTGTGGCCGCTACGTTGATGAAAGTTGTTGGTAGCGTCAAGCATTGGGAACAGAAAACCCTTGACACAGAAGTTGTCAAATGGTTGGCCTTCGGGAGTGTTCCAGGCTCACTGTTGGGGGTGGGGATTTTGCACTTCATTAAACGTACAGGTGAGTACAACCTAGATAACATCTTGCTCCGTTTGCTTGGCGGAATGATTTTGCTAGTCACAGTATTAGCACTAGTGCAATTGTTGTTATTGACTTTTTTCCCCAAATTTAATTTACCCGAACTGCCAAAGTTAGACTTAGAAACTAACTTTGGTCGATTTGTAACAATTAGTTTGGGAGCAATTTTAGGCTGTTTAGTTGGTCTAACCAGTGTCTCCTCAGGTTCAATGTTTGCCCTAGTGCTGATTGGGTTTTTCCGCCTTGATGCTCGGAAGTTAGTGGGTACAGATATTTCACACGCAGCAATTTTACTGCTGTTTACAGCCCTCGGTCATCTCAGCCTGGGAACAGTTGATTGGAGTTTGGTACTGCCTATATGGCTAGGCTCTGTGCCTGGGGTGTTACTAGGTGCTAAAGTCTGCGAGGTAGCCCCGCAACGTCCGTTACGGTTTATCATTTATGCCATTTTGATGATGGTGAGTTGGAAATTAGTTCATCAGGTGTAACCAATTTGAGATTTTCAATTCCCAATCCAGCATTCAACATCCAGCATCCACCATTGATTAATTTCTCACCCAAGGTAGTAGAGTGAATGTACCTCGGTCATACATAATGAACAGACCCAAGCCAATTAACACAAAAGGTATAACAGCTTGACCGTAGCGATTTAAAAGATCGGCAATGGTAGGTTGACGGCTTAAAAAATAAGCGATCGCACACCAAATCCCTACCATGATAAAAAATACACTTATAATTACTCCCAAGCTGGCAAGATCGTGACCAGCGAACAAAGGGACATATACACTAATATTGTCACCACCATTAGCGATCGTCACTGCTGACACTTTATAAGTTTGGCGGTGTAAAACACTCAAAATAAAAGACAATACCGGGTTAGTAGATGTGGGCTGGTTAAAATCACTACTGACTGTCTGAACTGTTATAGTATCTTCTTCTTTATATACTAAGTGGTGAATACCAATACCAATTGGTAGCAATCCTAGCAATCCTATCCATTCTCGCTGTATAACCAATCCACCAAAAAATCCTGGTAAGCTAGCGATGATAATGGCTGCAAAACCCAGATATTGACCGAGTAAGATATGCCGCCGCCGAAAATTACCATCTACCTGTGAAAAAAATATTAACAAGATAATGATGTCATCTATGTTGGTGGCGATGAAGGCAATTATCCCTTCACTGAAAGCTGTCCCTAGCTTACTCATGCTGGATTTTTAGAATCTACGATTTATAACCATACCAAATTAACCTTCTGGCAGAACTAAGCTTTAATATAGACAAAGTGATTATTCAATGAATTTCACCGATTTACGAGATTTATGGCAAAAATTCAGATCCCAATCCAATAATGGCAAGCAAAAAAATAGTGCATTAGACGTAGGTTGGGTGGAGTGGAGCGCAACCCAACAGATTATCAGGATGTTGGCTTTGGCTGCCTCGTTCCCAGTCGGAGACTGGGAATGCTCGTCGTTGAGGCTCCGCCTCTCGAACTCGCGGCAGAGACGCTTTTGAGTTGCATTTCCAGCCGGAGACTGGAAACGAGGTTTTAAGGGAGTTTCAGTTTAAGTTGACACCAATGCCCAAAGCCTCCATCCAACCGACAATTTTTTTGCAACATTTTAGCCTTGACACGCCAATTTATTTGCATTCTTCTCTTTGGAATGCTTCTCTAAGAGAGGCATTGAGTAGCCTGCTCCCAGATAAAAGTATGTCTATATTTCTCTTAAAATATGAACGAGTTACTTACTGCAATTACTACAGGGGCGATTACGTTCATTGCCACTAACATTGATGATATTGTCATTCTATTGTTGTTTTTTTCTCAAATAAATCCTAACTTTCGGCCCCGGCATATAGTTGCTGGTCAATTTCTAGGTTTTACAGTTCTTTTAATTCTGAGTCTTCCTGGTTTATTTGGTGGGTTAGTATTCTCAAAAAGCTGGATTGGATTACTTGGTTTACTACCAATATCTATAGGTATCAGTAGCTTGGTGAATCGGGAAGAAGATTCATCAAAAGAAGTTGTAGATACAGCAGAAGCAGATGAAGCATCAACAATTACTAGTTTTTTTTCTCCCCAGGTTTATAGTGTGTCAGCCGTGACAATTGCCAATGGTAGCGATAATATTAGCGTTTACATCCCTTTATTTGCTAGCTGCAACTTAGAGAGTTTTTTAGTAATTATCGGATTATTTTTTCTATTATTAGGAATTTGGTGCTACGCAGCATACAAATTAATTAACAATAGAGTCATAGCTGAGATATTGACTCGTTACGTTAATAATCTTGTGCCTTTTGTTTTGATAGGATTAGGCACTTTTATTGTATTGAAAAGTGAAGCTTTAAGTCCAATCAAGCTAGCTGCTAGTGGTGTCTGTTTGATAATTTTAGTGAAAAATAATGAAAGTGCCGACGAAATTCGCGAAAATTCTAGTAGTTAACCAAGCCAGTTTCAATACTGCTCGGTTCGTGGATTTTAAACTGGAATTTGGTTTTGGGAAAAGGTTAAAGGTTTTTTCTTTCCCCTTTCCCATTCCCCTTTTCCCGTTAACCGACAAGTATTGAAGCTAGTTTTAGATTTTGATTTAGATTAAAAATCCTCACATCTTGCACCTAACCCTAGCAATTAAGGAACTCCAAGAAATAAATTATCCAATATTGTGGGGTGGGCAACATGAGCGCCCAGTCGATATGGCTCTTATGTCGCCCACCCCACAAGAGTTAATTGAATATTTTTTTATTTGGAAGTCCCTTAGAAATCGTGGCTATACAAACTAAGTCCGCCTACGCGGACTAATGCAAAATCAAGGCTTTTCAACCTGCAAAGGCAGGTCAAGTCTCGTGTAGCCACGATTTCTAGTCGCCTGGTGCAAGATATTAAAATCTAAAATCCAAAATCCAAAATTTGTCTATCAAATTAAACTTTACTCAACCACTCATTCTCTTCTGGGTCTTTGAACAATGAGGTACTGAGGTAGCGTTCGCCAAAGCTAGGTTGGATCATGACGATGAGGCGACCTGCATTTTCTGGCCGTTGTGCTACTTGAATAGCCGCATATAAAGCAGCGCCAGTCGAAATCCCCGATAGCAATCCTTCTTCTTTGGCAAGGCGACGGCTGTAAGCGATCGCTTGCTCATCCGCTACCTGAATCACTTCATCTACCAGTTCTGGACGGTAAATTGCGGGGATAAATCCCGCGCCGATACCTTGAATTTTGTGAGGCCCTGATTTACCACCTGTTAATACTGGACTGCTGCTTGGTTCAACTGCGATCGCTTGAAAACTCGGCTTCCGTCCTTTAATAACTTCTGCAACTCCCGTAATCGTCCCACCAGTACCCACTCCCGCCACGAGAATATCTACTTCTCCATCGGTGTCATTCCAAATTTCTTCGGCTGTGGTTTCTGCGTGAACTTTTGGGTTAGCTGGGTTGCGGAACTGCTGCAACATATAAGCATTGGGCGTTTGAGCTAAAATCTGCTCTGCACGACCGATCGCTCCTCGCATCCCTTCTACCCCTGGCGTTAACTCTAATTGAGCGCCATAAGCTTTCAGCATAGAGCGTCTTTCGTGGCTCATTGTGTCAGGCATCGTTAGAATAAGATGATAACCCTTAGCGGCTGCCACCATCGCCAGCGCAATTCCTGTATTTCCAGAAGTCGGCTCTACTAAAGTAGTTTTTCCGGGGTGAATCAAGCCTGCTTCTTCTGCCGCTTCCACCATACTCGCGCCAATCCGGTCTTTCACAGAAGATGCTGGATTCATGCTTTCTAGCTTCACCACAATCCGAGCAACCGCTCCTGAAGCTTGGGGAATCTTGTTTAATTGAACTAAAGGAGTTCGTCCGATTAACTCTGTGATATCTTTCGCTATCCGCATGGGGGTACTCCGTCGTGTCTAAATATAATACATTGGACTCTGTTGGGCGCGAGTTTCTCTTTCGTCGCACAAGTTTTGGAGTGTATAACGACCCAAAACTTCTATTGAGGCAGCATTAGCTTGCTCCCAAACTTCATAAACCAGAGTCTTTTCCAGAGTCGGAGAGTCAGAGGTATCTTTCTCTTTCCGCTCACCTTCTACCAAAGTGACAATTTCAAGTATTGTAATCTGCCAAGGTTCACGAACTAAAACGAAACCTCCTTTAGAGCCGCGTTGACTCTGCACTACACCAGCACGCCGGAGGTTGGTCAAAATTTGTTCCAGATAGCGCTCAGGTATAGGTTGTTTGGCAGTGATCTCGCTCATGGTTAAAGGAAGTTTTTTTCCGTGGTGGCTTGCCAGTTCTAAGAGTGCCAGCAGTGCGTATTCCACTTTGGAAGACAGATCCAAGAGAGCGTAGTTTTGGCTATTCAAGACTGTACTCAATATACTACGGTGATTTGAGGGACTTATCGCAGTTTATGCGAAATTAATTTTTTTCAACTGTGGAATGTGATAGCATCCCACTTATTACCCACAAAAACACTATACTCTATCGACTTACCGTAGATTATGATCTGAAAAAATTCCCATAAATTACTTGAATCTTTTTGTGGGAATCATCCTGAGTTTCTGTTTTCAGAACCTCACCTACCAATAAAAATCTCAACAGAGTATGCTACTAACTGATTTGCGAACCATTTTTGAGCGTGACCCAGCAGCCCGTAACTGGCTAGAAGTATTGTTCTGTTACCCTGGACTCCAAGCCTTAATATGCCATCGATTGGCACACTGGCTATATAAAATTGGCATTCCCTTTATACCAAGGTTCATCTCTCATATTAGTAGGTTTTTAACCGGAATTGAAATCCATCCTGGGGCATTAATTGGCCAGGGAGTGTTTATTGACCACGGGATGGGAGTAGTGATTGGCGAGACTGCGATCGTGGGTGACTATGCTCTGATTTATCAAGGTGTCACCCTTGGCGGCACTGGGAAAGAAAGCGGCAAACGCCATCCGACTTTAGGCTCTCATGTGGTTGTCGGAGCGGGTGCAAAGGTATTGGGAAATATTCAAATTGGCGATCGCGTCCGTATTGGAGCCGGTTCAGTGGTGCTGCGAGATGTCCCCAGTAACACTACTGTAGTTGGGATTCCAGGGCGCGTAACTCGTCAGAACAACTTAAATAGCAATGTTCTGGATCATGATAAAGTCCGCGACGTAGAAGCTGAAGTCA
Organism: Nostoc sp.; assembly: GCF_036916985.1. GTDB lineage: Bacteria > Cyanobacteriota > Cyanobacteriia > Cyanobacteriales > Nostocaceae > Nostoc. The sequence continues at coordinate 49,725 of NZ_JBALFD010000012.1, read as the reverse complement.
TCCGTGCTTTATTTGAACGCGTCAAGTCTCTAGAGAAACAGTTCGAGCAGTTGTCAGATCAATCAAGTTTATCCCCAACTGAACTTGCTGACGAAGCAATCAACAAACCTAAGAGCAAAAATTCTGATGGGATGATTGAAGATTTTCTTGATGGTGCCGGAATTTAATTTTGGGAATGGGGCATTGGGTATTGAGAAGAGGTAGAGGGGAAACAGGTAATTTTTTATTTTCCCCCTGCCCCCTGCTCCCCGTCCTCTTTCCCCCACTCCCTTCTTTTAAATACCCATAGGTTCTTATAACCTGATATAAATATAATACTACGGTTAGTTTATCGGAGAAGAGTGTTTATAACATGGTGTCTTTGTACACAAGCTTATCTAGTCTAAGCAGTAATAATACTAAGCAAATTTTTGCCCGTAGGTCATTTCTACCAGAGCATCAAAACGGCCTTTGGAAGATTGAAACGGGTTTTGTTAGGACTTTTACCTATTTGGAAGATGGTACAACCGTTGCTCTGGGATTGTGGGGCCCTGGGGATGTTGTTGGTAGAACTTTGTCAAAATTAGAACCTTATCAGATGGAATGCTTAACTAAAGTAGAGGCGACAGTCTTACCTTTAGAAGAGTGGAGTGAACTAACAGAAACTCTACTTGCCCATATCCAACAGGCTCAAGAATTGATGATCATTCGTAGCCATAAAAAAGTGGATACTATGCTCATCAAGCTATTAGCATGGTTATCTAAAAAGTTTGGTTCGGAAGTTGAGAAGGGGCGTTTAATAGATATGCGTCTGACTCATGAAGACCTGGCAGAAATGCTTGGTTCGACTCGTGTTACAATTACTCGTGTTCTTGGGCAGTTTGAGCAAGAGGGCTTGATTGATCGTCTCTCCCTGCATCGAATTGTCTTAAAAGAAGAAGAAATTTGGTACTACGAAATTTAGATTATTTCAGTAACACCAACTATCGCCGTCAGCATTGGGCTTGCCGACAATTCTAAGGTTTAGAGATTCCAGGTAAGCTAAACCGCTAGAAATTTGTGCCACTGTTCCCCGCAGTTCAATGTCAAAGCATCCTTCGCCATCTGTATTTGGTTGTAGTATCGCCTTGGTAATATTAACTACCAAGCCGTAAGCAGAAATTAACTGCGAAATTACGGGCGCTTGTAGATAGCTTTTGGGAATATGTATTCGCAGACGAATCTGAGTGACTTGGCTTTTTTCATAAGCTGAAGAAACCATTGATAATCTGGTGTGAGAGTTGGTTTTTTGGTTATTTCGTGCTGCCATTGGATAGTGATAATTTTTTTAATTAGCGTAGGCGTAACCCGTCGTAGACATTGCTACCGAGACAAATTCAGCTAAATTGTCCTTCAATTACGTTAGCGAGTCTTCTCCCAAGGGGAGACGCCAAGGGCGAACGAGCGTCACGAGCGTCATTAAGAACTACGAATTATTAATTTAGCGATCGCTATAAACGCTAGACAAATCCAACCAAATTGGTAGTCCCAGTTTTTCTAAATAACTCAGGCTAGAGTAAAGTTGCTTTGTTCTCCCCCACAAATCCAAGTCAAACCAGCCGTCATCTTGGGTATCAGGTTGAAGTATGGCACTGGTAATATTGACTGTTAGCCCATAACGAGAAACTAACTCAGAAATCACCGGTTCTTCGTAATAAGATTTTAAGATGCACAGTTGCAAACGCAATCGATTGGTTTGACCCAAAGAAATCCATTGCTGGAATTGTTGCTGCCATTGGTTTGTCAGCCATGCGGAGTCTTTGAGACTCAATTTGCTAGCTGGATTTGGGAAAGGTAAAGAGTGCTGGTTGGATTGAATTTGGTTAGCGATCGCTAGTTGCAGCAAATTCACTCCCAATCCTTGCAAGTAAGATAGGCTATTTGTCAGTTTTTGAGGATTTCCTGACAGTTCTAAATCAAACCAGCCATCGCTGTCACTGTCAGATGTCAGGGATGCAGCTTTAATATTGACAGTTAAACCATAACGAGACACCAGTCGAGAAATTACAGGTTGCCTATGATACCGTTGAGGCACAAGGATTCGACTGTGGACTGAAGCGGGTTCTAGAGATTTACTTTCAGACATCAGATTAATTCCCAATCGCGATACCTACAGTGGGCTACGCCTACGCAATTTTTGGGTTTCGGCAGAAACTCTTGCTGATGCTGTACCTGGTTAAATGTCAGTCTCATCAAGATTTTCATATTTCTGCCCTTGATTAAATACGGTAAATCTATCGGTTTATCGTATTTAATTGTTATGTAAAGGAGAGTCTCACAAAGACCACAAAAAAACAATGGGTAAATTCACGTAATTTTTGCTCACTTTACGTCAAGTAATACCAATTTTAAAAATGAACGCGACAGATGCTTTTACACAACCCAGACACAGAGAGCGATTCCCAATCTAAAATCTAAAATTCCAAATGATAAGTAGTCAGAGAGAATTAATTACACAATGTCATTGCGAGCGATCGCAATGACTGTAAATATTTTTGTCTGACTACTTATTATTTGAGATTAAAGCGGTAGTACATAAATTTGACATATCAACAACACAAAACTGACATAAATTAAATTAAACCTTTTGGAAAAGCCAGCAGTCTAAATTTATAAATCAGTTAAATTACTGAAAACGAACTCACGAGGAATTTAACTGACTTAATCCAGATAGTTGAACAAAGGAAAAGTAGTTATGAAACGGATGCTTGCAGGTGTATTAGTTGCTTTACCACTGTTCATTGTTGCTATGCCAAAACAGGCATCAGCATTGGTAATCCAGCTTGGTGGACATCATCATCAAAGGTGGATTCCTGGGCATTGGCAGATAATACATCATCGGAGGGTATGGATTCGCGGTCACTATGAACGTTAGAAATAAGAATTAAATAACATAAGACTGCTTGCAGAAGTGAGGAAAAGGCTAAGGGGTAAAGGTATGAAATTTTCCCTTACCTTTTAACCTTTCCCCAACATCTTGCAAAAGTTACTTTTGCAAGATATCTAGGGAACCAGAATCAAAGTCCTCCAATTTATTGGGGGATTTAGGGGGATATAAAATATTTTTCTACCGCCAAGAAGACTTTTCCAACAACCTCTAAGAGCGTCAACCTTCATTACCAATCACTTGCTTTATTATCATCCCAGACTTCTAATTCCAAGTCGCGGAGATAGGTTAAGCCGCTCTGAATTTGTGCATCTGTTCCTTGTAGTTCAAGGTCAAACCAGCCATCACCGACAGCATTGGCTCCCAAAATTGCTGCCGTAATATTCACAGTCAGTCCATAGTCAGACACCAGGCGAGAAATGACAGGTTCCTGGTGATAATCTTTCGGAATTCTGAGTCGAATCCGTTTATTGGTAAGTGTATTATCAGTAGTCATATCTGAATTATTTCAATCCCTGATTGGGATTGGTACAGAACTACCCTCAGTCCTAATGGTAATTTCCTTATAGGTACTAGGTAGATCGTACCATTTCCCATGATTTGCTTGTATCCTATTCAAAGGATAACTATAATCTCTGGATTTTTCTATTCAACGTCTTTAATGCGGGTTTTCCGTTCCAGAATTTCCTTCAGCACTAAGGTTACGACTGCTAGCAATGCTAATAGTACAGCCGCAGAGAAAGCAGCTTCAGTTTCGTATTGTTTGTAAGCATCTTCTACAAATAGTGGTAAACTCTGGGTTTGGTCAGCAATGTTGCCAGATACCACTGAAACTGCTCCGAACTCACCCATTGCTCTAGCATTGGTTAAAATTAAACCGTAGAGTAAGCCCCAACGGATGCTAGGTAGGGTGACGCGCAAAAATATCTGCCAATCTTTTGCACCTAGAGTTCTAGCAGCTTCTTCTTGATCCTTACCAAACTCTTCTAAAACAGGAATTACTTCCCGCGCCACAAAGGGCATACTCACAAAGGCTGTAGCCAATACCATACCTGGAAAGGCAAAGACAATCTTGATATCATGGGCTTGGAGCCAAGGGCCAAACCAGCCATTTCGTCCGTAAAGTAGCACAATCATCAATCCTGCAACTACTGGCGAAATCGAAAAGGGTAGGTCAATAATGCTCAAAACTATGGCGCGTCCAGGAAATTTATGACGAGCGATCGCCCAAGCTGCACATAGCCCAAATACAGTATTTAAAGGTAGAGAAATCACAGCCAGCAATAGGGTTAACCAAGCTGCATGGAGAAAAGCTGGCCGCGTTAGGTTGGACAGAAATGGCCCAACACCCTTGCTAAAGGCTTGGACAAATACGTTAATTGCCGGGATATATTGAACTAGGGCTAAATAGGCGATCGCTATACCAATCAAAACTATTGGCATCCAGTTATTCTGCTCTTTGGGCTTGGCTGTATCTGATACAGGTGTAGATGAATGAAAACTTGGCTTATCTAGTGTCATATCGCCTTGCCCATGCTTGTAAGAAATTAATTGCCAATAGTAGTACCAACGAAATTGATAGTAGAACTATGCCAATTACTGTTGCACCAGAGTAGTCATACTGCTCTAAGCGTTGGAAAATCAGTACAGGTGCGATTAAATCTTGGAAGGGCGTATTGGAAGAGATAATTACAGTCGAACCATACTCTCCAACTGCACGGGAGAAACCCAAGGCAACACCAGTCAAAATTGTGGGAAATAAAGGTGGCAAAATCACTTTCCAGAATGTCTGCCATTGAGAAGCACCTAGACACCAGGAGGCTTCTTCAATTTCATGTTCCATTTCCTGAAGTACGGGTTGCACAGTTCTCACGATAAAAGGTAGTGAGATAAAGATCATTGCTACCGCTACTCCCGTGCGAGTAAAGGACACCTTAATTCCTAGTGGTGCTAGTAGTGAACCTATCCAACCGTTATCGCTGTAAACTGTTGCCAAGGTTAGCCCTGCTACCGAAGTTGGTAATGCAAAGGGTAAATCTACTGTGGCGTCAATAAAGCGCTTGAAGGGAAAGTCATAGCGGACTAGAACCCAAGCAATCAGAGTTCCAAATACGCCATTGAGTAAGGCAGCAAATATTGCCGTGACAAAAGTTACATTGTAGGTTGCTAATGCAATATCACTAGTTGCGATCGCCCAAAATCTCGCCGGAGTTTCCGTACTTGCTTTCAGGAACATAGCAGCTATGGGGATCAGCAACATAACTGTCAGGTATGCAATGGTGATTACCCAAGTCCAAGAAACCCGCTCAAATCTCTTCAAAAACGGTGTTTTGCGTTCAACTTCCACAGAAGGAGATACAGTCGTCATAGTCAAAAATTCAAAATTTAAAATTCACAAAGAAGTTTTTTGCCAATAGTCGGTTGTTTTTTTACCACACTCAGTCCTGAGTGCTGTTAGCAGTAGCGGGGCATTTAGCCCGTACTCAGTACTTTCGCACTATGGTAAGACTTGGCCCGAAGTCAAGCGGAATCTTTTAATGCAGGAGTTGGTTGATACCCCGCCCCTTGTGGACGGTCTTTCAACTCAGCACTCAGCACTCAGCACTCAGCACTCAGCACTCTTCATTGACCACTGACTATTGACTAATGACTAATTACCGTTTATTTGCGGCTTGAATCTTATCAAACACACCACCATCTGCGAAGAACTTCTTATCGATTTCACTCCAACCACCCAAGTCTGCAACTGTACCCAAAGTTTTCACCTTGGGAAATTTGTCTGTGACTTCTTTAGTTTGGGCTAAAGTCTCATCCACAGGACGGAATCCCAATTTGACAAACTCTTGCTGGGCTTCTGGGGTATAGAGATATTTCACAAAACCTTCTGCAACTTCGCGGGTTCCATGCTTATCGACATTTTTATCTACTACGGCGATCGGATTGTCGATGGATATGTTTACATCAGGAACGACATACTCAACCTTTTCGCCCTTTTGCTGTGCCAAAATAACTTCGTTTTCGTAGTTAATTAAGACATCTCCCTGCCCTTGCTTGGTGAATGTATCAGTAGCTTCCCGTGCATCTTTAGGCAAGATTGGCACATTTTTGTAAACTTTCGTCACAAAATCAGTAGCTTTAGCCTCATCGCCACCTGTTTTAATCACTGAGTCCCATAGGGCTAAGAAATTCCACTTTGCAACGCCTGATGTTTTAGGGTTAGCAGTAATCAACTTGACACCATCTTTGGCTAAATCTGCCCAGTTCTTGATGCCTTTAGGGTTACCTGTACGAGTAACTAATGCTGCAACTGATTTGGAGACAATACCATTGTTGGGAACTTCTTTCTCCCATCCTGGTAGAATCAATCCAGCTTTCTCAATCTTTGAGGTATCTCCAGCTAGAGCCAAGTGAACAACATCTGCTTCTAAACCGTCGATCACAGCGCGAGTTTGGGAACCAGAACCGCCATAGCTTTGTTTGAAGACAACAGTTTGATTATGATCTTTCTTCCACTGTTCTACAAATTTAGGAATAATTGCTTCGTGAGCTGCTTTGGTGACAGCAAAGGAAACTAGAGTTAATTCAACATTAGCTTTGCTTGCAGCTACAGCAGGAGTAGCATTAGCATTAGGGGTTTCAGAGGAAGAAGTATTCCCAGTTCCTCCACCAGAGCAGGCAGCAAGGGCTACACTCAATGCAGTACCTACTAAAAAGAGTGATACAAAGCCTTTGAGCGAATTTAGTCTGAAGCGATACGTTGTATGTTCAGCCATTGCTTGTAATTTTTTCACTGAGCGTTGCCATAAACTCATTCCATTTCCTCCACGTAATCTACAGATAATTGATGGGAATACAGCTATATACTGTTTATGATACTGGATGATTCCATGTATCTAGTTGTAAACACCAAAAAACCCCATATTCTTTACCAAGAACATGGACATCCTACCAGTTTTATGAACAATTAAAAATGCTTTCAATTTCAACGATAAAATTGCGTAGGCGCAGCCCAAACTAGTAGTCTGTCCTAAAACTTTTGAGAGGTTAGTGGTGTTCAGATCCCCGACTTCGCAGAAGTTGTCGGGGATCTAGCAGCCCAACAAAATTAATGGGGCAGACCACTAGGCATCGCAATCATCTCTCTGGTATATCAAGCAACTTGCTAACATCCTGCTGCGCCAACATATCTCTACCAAAGACTTCGGTTTTTACTGAACATGTACGGTATATATATTACTTAATTTTGCTACGGGTTTTCCTGTAAAAAAATCAAAATTTTTAGTATAAAAAATAGTTGAATTTTCATAATTAATCTGATAATCTCTTTCTCAAGACAAACAACGGTAATTCGACCGAATTACCGTTGTTTGATCAAGCAACTACACAACATCCAGCTTCCATGACACATCTGCAATTCAAAAAGTTACAAATTTTAGGCATAGTCAAGCAACTATTTTCCCAGAAAAAACCTGTCTCAACTCAAACTTCAGCACTGTTGTTAGCAACTGGTTTAAGTTTCAGCGTCTTTATTCCTGTTTATGCTGCGGGTACTAATTCTGAGAATACTTCTGTTAATCAAAAGTCTCAATTGATTAGTCAAGGCAGTAAAAAAGTTGAAATAACTCTGGTGTCTTATGCAGTTACCAAAGCTGCTTACGAGAGAATCATTCCGCAATTTGTAGCCAAATGGAAACGCGAAAAAGGTCAAGATGTAGTAATTCGAGAAAGCTATGGTGGTTCTGGCTCTCAAACCCGTGCAGTCATTGACGGATTAGATGCGGATATTGTCGCTTTGGCGCTAGCTTTAGATACCAAAAAAATTGAAAAAGCCGGACTGATTCAACCTGGTTGGGAGAAGGAAGCCCCGAATAACTCAATTGTTACCCACTCGGTAGTTGCTCTCGAAACTCGTGAAGGTAATCCGAAAAACATCAAGAACTGGAGTGATTTAACCAAACCAGGGGTGAAGGTGATTACAGCCAACCCCAAGACTTCAGGAGGTGCGCGGTGGAACTTCCTGGCTTTATGGGGCGCGATCGTCAAAAATGGTGGAAGTGAAGCCCAAGCGCTTAACTATGTTACCCAAGTCTTTCGGAATGTCCCTGTGTTACCTAAAGATTCGCGGGAATCCAGCGATGTATTTTACAAGAAAGGTCAAGGGGATGTTCTGCTTAACTACGAAAACGAGATTATCTTAGCAGCACAACAAGCAAAAAGTTCACCTTCTTATGTGGTTCCCCAGGTGAACATTTCTATAGATGGGCCAGTAGCAGTTGTGGATAAAAATGTTGATAAGCACCACACCAGACAGGTTTCGGAAGCTTTTGTCAAGTTTCTTTTTAGTTCAGAAGCTCAACGTGAGTTTGCCAAAGTTGGTTTTCGACCTGTTAATTCTGCTGTAACAAAAGAAGTACAGAATAAATTTCCTAAGATTTCTAAGCTTTATAACGTTCAGAGTTTAGGAGGCTGGGATACGATTCAGAAGAAGTTTTTCGAGGACGGCGCAATCTTCGACAAAATACAAAGTGGGCAACGCTAACCTGACTTTTCACGGCATCTGGAAAACCTCACTTATATTTCTCTCTCCTTGTAGGCTACGGTGTACACACAAGTGGTATCTACAAGGGTTTCAAGCTTTCTAGACCCAATAAATTGTCATTACGAGCGGAGCGAAGTAATCGCATAATCCCGTAGTTTTTGCGATTGCTTCGTCGTTCCTCCTCTCTACAAGACGCACTCGCGTTCGCAATGACAAGCTTTCGGAGCGATCCAACAGCTTAGGGATAGATGACGAAACCAAGTGTGAGGTGTAATTTCAAGACTTGTGTGTACACCGTAGCTTCCCGACGCGGGAAGGGGGTTAGGGGGTTAGGTTTTTGGTGAATATGCAGCAAAATCAAATAACGTCTTGAGTGCAAGAGCAATTACTGTGGTGAGAAATATACGCCGTAACCAGAGGTTGCTAAGTCTGAGGGCAACCCGTGATCCAACAATTCCACCAATGAACATAGTAATACTCAGAATAATACCTAGTTTGTAATCAACTATTCCCTGTGTAAAGAAAATAATGGTGGCAATCAGCGAAGAAAAAATGTTGATAAACTTTGTGTTTGCGATCGCCTGTACAAATGTCATCCGAAATAGCCTGACATAAGCTGCTGTGAGCATAGTGACATATCCACCACTAAAGAAACCACCATAAACACCAAGCACAAAAGTTGCCACATATCCACCAATTTCTTCTATTGGTGATGGTTTCCCTTTTCTTGAAACGATTCCAGCATTCCGATTGGTGATTGAAAACACGGCAACCACAATCATCAAAATCGAGATAATTAGAGGCATCGATTTTGAAGGTACAACTAAAACAAGTAATGCACCGATAATTGAGCCTAAAAGCGTTAGGGCAATCATGATTGGCAAGCGACTACGGTCGATTGCTTTTTTACCAATAAAAGGCAATGTGCCACCAACACTCATAAAGGTTAATGCCAACATATTAGTGGCAAGAGCAATACGCGGTTCAATACTCAATTGCAACATTACAGGGACGGTAATTAAAGAGGTGCTTCCTGTAATGACACTTATGACACTTGTGAGAAAGAAAATTGCAATGAGGAGCAGTAATTGGCTAGCATTCATCAGAGAATTTTATTTTATGTTGTTAGGAATACATTTTCTACAATGATGTTTGCAGTAAACAGAAATATCTGAAACTCTTGTCTAAGATGAGTTACAGCATTTTCTTGACCATATTAATATAGATATACTTCAGTGTAAAGACATAAATTTTATACCAATAAAATCGGTATTTTATATAAGCTTGTAACAACTAAGTTGGGCAAAAATTATATAAATTGGTAAGTTACAAAAGTAATGTACATCTATAACAAAAAGACCCCCGAATTCTTCAAGAAGTCGGGGATCTGAGCCTCTCAGTAAAAAGCAAATTAAATAGGATTGCTAGAGCGAGTCTATTTATCTGGAAATAGCTGCAAATTACTCAATATGAACACCATGAAAAATAAAACCCATCTAGAAATTATCTAGATGGGCAAAATTGAACAACTACTTATTATTAAGTGAACGCATATTTCATGGGCAAACCGTCCTGAAAAACTAGTAATTCTCCCGGTTGAATTTTTGTCCAAACTTCGTTGTCAGTAAGGGGTGTGGTAGCAATGACAGCAACGCGATCGCGTTCAGTAGTCACCTCTCGAAAATCTACGGTCATGTCTTGATCAATTAAATGGGCAGCGGCAAAGGGCGCTTGGCGAACAATGTAGCTGAGATTGGTTGAGCAATAGGCAAAAAAGTGTTCTCCATCTGATAATAAGTAATTAAACATACCCATTTTTGCAATTACATCAGTAATTTCTTGCAGTACAGAGTATAGTTTCTTTATGTCAGGCTTACCTTCAGGAAAGCGCGATCGCAATGTTTCTAGCATCATACAGAATGCTTTTTCACTATCGGTGTTACCTACGGCTTGATAAAAGCCCAAATTTTCTGGATCAAAATTTGGCAAATTACCATTGTGGGCAAACACCCAATACTGACCCCACAATTCTCTGCGGAAAGGATGGCAGTTGTGTAGGGCGATTTCACCCTGAGTAGCTTTGCGGATATGGGCTATGACATGGGTTGAGTGGATGGGATAACTCCGAACAAACTCCGCTACTGGAGAAGCAACAGAAGGTTGAGCATCTAAAAACATGCGACATCCCTTTCCTTCAAAGAAAGCAATGCCCCAACCATCGCTATGATTATCCGTTTTTCCTCCCCGTGCAGAAAACCCTTCAAAAGAAAAGCAAATATCCGTTGGAACATTGCAATTCATTCCGAGCAGTTGGCACATGGATGTTGCAGCTCTCAATTTTTGACTAAGGCCTCAGGATCAAGATACTTCAGAATGCTGCCTTGATTCTGGAGCGATCGCTTCAATCTTAGAATTTAAGGCTGAGATGTGCCACATACTCGCCAAAAATTAAGAGTCTGCTTCAAGTTAGCAGCATGACACTATGCCACAAGATAGTAGCGACGAATATCTGGTGTAGCAGTCACTAAGCCTTCGAGTTTAGCTGCTACCGCTTGGAAATGGGGTGAATCTAGATGAGTATTCAGGGCTTCCTGAGAAGTCCACTCCTCTACAAAAGTAAAGTCTGTTTGGTCGTATTGGTTTTGCAAAAGTTCATACTTGATCGCACCTGCTTCCTGTCGGGTTGGCTCAATGAGTTCCAACAGTACAGCTTTTAGTTCTTCTACTTTGTTAGGCAAAGCAATAATACGGGCAACAATGCGAATAGTTTGGTTAGTCATTTGTCATTTGTCATTTGTCAAGGTTAGGAATTCTTTCACTGCTCCTCTGCCTCCCTACTGCTCTGGTGTTAATTTTTATTAAAACATCTGCTGTAAATATTGTTCATAGCCTAATTGTTCTAATTTTGTTTGCTTTGCAATTACCGATTCACATAGGGTTTGACGATATTGTTGCACTTTTTCTAACAATTCTGGTTGATGAGTTGCGAGGATTTGTACTGCTAAAAGACCAGCATTTTTGGCATTACCGATCGCTACTGTCGCTACAGGAATACCAGCAGGCATCTGTAAAATAGAATACAAAGAATCTACACCTTGTAAATTACGAGTGGGTACAGGAACACCGATGACCGGAAGTGGAGTTAAAGACGCTACCATTCCCGGTAGATGGGCAGCACCTCCGGCACCAGCAATAATTACCTTAATACCGCGTTGGTGTGCAAGTTGAGCATATTGCACCATCCGTTCTGGGGTACGGTGAGCCGAAACGATCGCTACTTCACTTTCAACGCCAAATTCTTCACAAATTGCGATCGCATCTTTCATAGTGGGCAAATCGGAATCGCTGCCCATGATAATACCAACTAAGGGAGTCATAGAATTTTGGATTTTGGATTTTGGATTTTGGATTAATCGCTGATTGTTTCATCTAAAATCGGATGAGATTTAGCTCTCTTCTCGCTAGTGTGATGATCCAAGCAACACAAAATCCTGTAGATATTATCAATGCTAGAGTACCTGGTTACAAAGATTTGCAGATGCTCTTGATTAATCAAGAGGGCATAATTGAGCAAATCTTGCCAATGAGTACAGTAAGGAATGACATCTGTGCATCTGTAATAGATGTTGCAGGTGACTGGATTTCATTGGGTGGCGTTGATTTGCAAATTAACGGTGCTTTGGGATTGGCATTTCCTGATTTGAAGGTTGAAAATGCCCATGTACTCCAGAAAATAACGAAATTTTTGTGGGATGCCGGGGTAGATGGATTTTTACCGACACTTGTGACAACTTCAGTAGAAAAGATTCAGCGATCGCTTGCTGTTATTGCTGATATTATCCCCAGACAACAGGCAGGTGCCAAGATTCTCGGAGTACATCTGGAAGGGCCATTTTTGAATTACCAAAAGCGCGGCGCACACCCAGCAGAGTACTTGTTACCCCTCACAATTGAGGAGGTAAAGCGGGTTTTGGGGGATTATGCCCATATCGTGAAAGTCATAACTTTAGCGCCAGAGTTAGATTCCACTGACGAAGTAATTCCATATTTGCGTTCTTTGGGGATTATCGTTAGTTTAGGACATTCTCAGGCAACATCAGCCCAAGGGCAACTTGCCTTTGAACTTGGCGCAAGGATGGTAACTCATGCCTTCAATGCCATGCCACCATTACATCACCGCGAACCAGGATTATTAGGGGCAGCAATTACCCATCCTCATGTCATGTGTGGTTTTATTGCTGATGGTGAACACGTTTCGCCCACAATGCTGCAAATTTTACTCCGCGCCAGTGATTACGAAAAAGGGTTGTTCCTCGTCAGCGATGCCCTTTCACCTCTGGGGCTACCCGATGGCGTGTATCCTTGGGACAATCGGCAAATTGAAGTTAAAAACGGTACGGCACGACTCGCCGATGGCACGTTATCGGGGACGACTCTACCCTTATTAGTGGGAGTGCAGAATTTGGTGAAGTGGGGGATTTGTAATATGGAGACTGCTATTTTACTAGCTACAGATGCACCTAGAAAAGCGATTGGTTTACCAGAAATTGGCAAGAGTCAAGCCGCTAATTTATTACGCTGGCATTGGGATGAAGCGACAAAAGAACTAACTTGGCAGCGATTCTTGGGCTAAATTTTGCGTCAGAGATATGGGTACACCCTATCTTATTGTTAATTGAAATTTTTCACATATAATATATAGGACTAATATTTGATTTTTGAACAAAACTCAGTACACCTTTATTCCTTCTTCCCAATCCCCATTCCCTTACCTCTACGAGTGATTTAGAAATCAAATCGGATTGCTATAATTTAGAATTCGTATATAAGTGCCTACTATGACTAAATATCGAAATAAAATGATAGTTAAATATAGTGTTTTATTTTCTAAGATTTTCAGGTATGCCAGATATTATCCTGAAGATATAATGCGTATACTTCGATTTTCTGTTTTTCTATGGTTGTTCTACTTATCTAATTGGCGCTCACCAAATAATGCAGAGTTTGTCAATTTAGTATATGCATACTTTTTATCTGTTCCAATTTCAGAGGAAGAGCTTTCATTCTACACAGATAATCTTAACCAAGGTGATTTTTCAAGAATTCAGGTTATTCTTTCTTATTTAATGTTACCAATTGGGATTGAACAAAAACTCTTTGCTCGAACAGGCATAGAGTCACATCACCTTGCAAGACTCAAACTGGTACAAGAAATATTGCCACCTGCTGAGTATATTCTCGATTTAGGAGGTTCTTGCCTTGGTTCCCCAGAAGGTGCCCTCATGGTCATGGGTTATCCCTACAATCCTCAACAGTTGGATATTGTTGATCTACCACAGGAGGAAAGAATTTACAATCTGCATTCTGAGGAACATCCCCAGCAATTCATAACTCCAGATAATCTTACAAAAATCAATTATATCTATCGTTCAATGGCAGATTTATGTTATTTTCCAGAAAATACCGTTGACCTTGTGTGGTCAGGACAAAGCATTGAGCATGTAACAGAAGAAGAAGCCGAGAAAGTAATTAAAGAAGTCTTTAGAGTTATCAAGCCAGGTGGCTCATTTTGTCTAGATACCCCAAATCGTCAGCTTACAAAGCTTTTGGTACGTAGAGGATTTGTACATCCTGAACATAAGATTGAATATACACCTGATGAATTGATTGCAAAAATTCAAAAAGCTGGTTTTATTATAAAAAAAACTTTAGCTGTTTCTCCCATACCCTATAGTTTAAAAACCAAAAAATTTAGCAAGCTGGAACTTATTAATAGTGTTGGATTTTCGGAAAATACAAACCAAGGCTTTTCTTTTTTCATCTATTGTATTAAGCCAGATAGGTAGGGTTAACAATTCAAAATTCAAAATGACGCTCTCTACGAGACGCTAAAAGCGTAGCTTGCTTCCCTGTAAGGGTACGCAGACTCGCTAACGCTGCGCTAACAAAATTCAAAATTAAAGAAATTTCAGACGGGGATTTAGCGAGAAATGCGGTCTTAGGCTTTGCCCAAGTGGAGCGATTTCTCAAGACAAACCCCGACTGAAATGGGTGCTACATGTAGATTGCAGGTTCTTAAACCCTTTAATTTACGATAAATAAACCTAGTACCGCAAGGCGGAATTCAAAATTCAAAATTCAAAGAGTCAGCAAGCTTTGTCTCAACGCCTGGAGAGCTTGCCAGTACAACTGTTTATCAAGTTGTTTGAGCAAGTAATACAACGGATTGCAACTAAGAAAAAGACTAGAGAAGTTGCCTCAATGTGGGCATCGGTAGCTAATTCGTTTAGTGCAGTATGGATTGCCGATGCATCAACCTTGGAAGCAATCAAAAAACATTTGGGACAACTTCAAGAAAAAACAGATACAGTATCCAATACTACTGGGGTTTTGCATTTTTAACTCGGAATTTGATTTGGGGAAAAGGTTAAAGGGTAAGGGTTAAAGGTTTTTTCTTTCCCCTTTCCCCTTCACCTTTTCCCCTTAACCTCTGAGATTTGGCGGGATATTCGAGTGGATAGCGCTCTTTTATTACTCTCGTCAGATTAAATTTGAAACCCTATTTTAGCGTTAGTCCACGCAGGCGGACGGGAGTTTATGTAGCCGCTCTAATCGCTTAGATTATTCTCTCTCCAGAGTAATATAAGAGCGATAGTTACTGTGATTTCGACTAAGTGCCAACAGTTATTGTTGAATCTGCTGTTTCCTTTTCAGAATTTTCCGCATTGTCAACCTTAAGACTTCGGAGCAATTCTCGAATGACATCTGTTGCTGGCCTTCCTGTCAAAGCACAGTAGCGTTCAAGTTTCTTCATTTCCTCGGTTGTGAGATTTACTGTTAGTCGTTTAACAGCCCATTTTTTCTTCATGATCCTTTTTTGTCTTTAATTTGCTTTTTATCAAAATCACCAAGTCATTAGGATTATTCCCGTAGTGCATAGCCTACACCACGGACTGTATGAATCAAACGCTTTTCATTATTTTCTTCCAACTTGAGTCGCAGATAACGAATATAAACCTCAATAATATTAGAATCACCCATGAAATCGTAACCCCAAACTTTCTCTAAAATTTGATCTCTAGTAAACACTTGACGGGGATGTGAAAGGAGATATTCTAATAAGTCAAACTCCTTTGCTGTTAACTCAATGCTTCGTTTCTCCCGAAATACTTCACGGGTGCGGCGATTTAAGCTTAAATCTTCAAATTGCAACAAATCCTCGTCTGTTTCTTGGGTGCGGCGGAGATGGGCGCGAATTCTAGCTAGTAGTTCCTCAATACTGAAAGGTTTAACTACATAATCATCGGCTCCTGCATCTAATCCTGCCACGCGATCGCTCACTTCATCTTTTGCTGTCAACAAAATCACTGGTACTGTACTCCCTGTTGCTCGCAAACGGCGACAAATTTCCAAACCTGTCAAGCCTGGAAGCATCCAATCCAGAATCGCTAAATCTGGTGATGAGTCTCTGGCTAGGGTTAAACCAGCAATACCATCATGGGCTACACTAACTTTGTATCCTTCGCTACTAAGTTCTAATTCGACAAATCGCGCCAGTTTAACTTCATCTTCCACTAAAAGGATATGTGCTGTCATATTTTTGCTCCTAAAGTAGGTAATGTTAGATTCACAATCCAAAATTCATAACAAAATTTCTCTGTCATACACACTATGTCTGCAATCAAATCAAGAAGTCGAGAATCTAAGTCTTTCAATTTTCATAAATCAGATATAAATGGTATATAGCAATCCTAAATGAGTCACGAACTAAAAGATCCCCGACTTCTTCAAGAAGTCGGGGATCTGCTCCTCTCGGTGGAGAGCAAATCAGATAGGACTGCTATATATAGGTAAACTGATTGTAAATATACTACCTTCTCCTAATTTAGATTGCACACTGACATTACCCCCCATACCTTCTATAAGTGTTTTGACAATCGATAAACCCAAACCACAACCCCCAGTAGTATGAGAGCGAGATTCATCTACACGGTAAAACCTCTCAAATATCCGTGCTTGGTGCTGTAAAGGAATGCCATAGCCTTTGTCACAAACTTGAATAATTGCCTTGTCTTGAAGCTGATTTAACTTAAAAATTATCTGTGTATCAGCTTCAGAATACTTAACAGCATTATCAATTAAATTTAATAACACTTGTTTAAGGCGACTGTAGTCTGCTTTGATCTCAATTGGATAAATTTTTGACTCGATTGTAATTGTGCGATCGCTATATTTTTCTGCCATCATTACAACTTCTTCAACCAATTCATTGAGTACATAAGATTTCATCTGAAAGTATAAATAACCACTATCCGCTCGTGCCAAATCAAGTAAATCTTGTAACAAGCGAATAGTGCGTTCCGCTTCTGATGCCGCAGTTTCTAAAGCTTCTTGCTGGGTTTGGGTTAAGTTATTCTGTCTTCGTAAGACGCTTTGCAAATAACCATGTACAATTGTCAAAGGTGTGCGTAGTTCGTGAGAAACATTACTCACAAATTCTCGCTCTTGCTCCCATGATTGGGAGAGGCGTGATAACAGCATGTTTAAAGTTTGAGCTAATTCTTTAACTTCGCTGGGTGCATTATCAAGATATAGCTGTGCTTGTCCTAAATCTTCAGCGGAAATCACAGAAGTCATTTGATTTAGCTGGCGTAGGGGTTGCAGAGAACGTTTGATATAAAGTGCGATCGCAGCAGTTAAAATAATAATTGCCAAAATACTAGTAATACCTAAATTCTGCACCATTCCCACAAACATTTTCTGTTCGCGGGTAATATCCTTAACTACAAATAACTCACCGATAAACTTCCCCTGCACTTGCACAGAACTACCACATAAAACAAAATAGCTTTGGTTTACTTTGTAAACTTGTGCTTTAATCGGCATCTTAGTCAGAGACATTAACTCAGTAACCGTAGTATCAGATAATAAATTTAAATTAGCAGATTTTACTAAAATTTTATTATCAGGGCTTTTTAGCCATAATAATGTGTTGGTATTTCCCAAATTATTAATAGCCTTTTGTAACCCAATTTCCGGCTGCATCATTTCACTATAAATTTGCACATCTTGTGGCAAGCGCTTGGCAATTTGTTCTATATTATATTTATGACTATCAACTAAAATTTGCTGCATTTTCCAGCTAGTCCATGTAGCAAGACTGCCTAATACCAAAGCGGAAAATGATGCAATACCAATGGTGAGGCGTGATTGTAAGGAAAATGGATCTATATTTATCCAAACTTTTATGATTTGCTTCACTGTTCTGGTTGCACTTGATGGGTTTAATAAGGTTTGAATAAGAAAATCAGACTGCTAAATGTAAAGTTACTGTCAACCGCAACATCTTTAGTTATAGCTGATTTGAACTTACCTCTGTTGCATACCTACAGTGAAAAGTGCAGCCATTCCAAAAAGATTGCTAAATATTTTTATTTCATCGCTCTCTTAACTCTATGAATCCTGGTCTAATAATAATCTAAATGCATTTAGTGGTAATTAAATTAATTTGCGCTGAGAATTACCTTAAAATGTCTAATATTATCTGTTTTTGGTTTGAGCGGGAAATATAAATTCTTTAATACAATACGCTTGGGTTAAGGGCTACTGGCAACAATTTTGGGTTTTCGAGACGCGATAAATCGCCGTCTCTACAAGTATTTTGGGTTTATCTGAACTGTATTGCTCTTGAATAATTATCTTGATTACTAAATTTTTTACCTCAGTTACTTGTTATGGGTAGAGTATTCTGAATTCTGACTCCTGTTTTATGATTTGGCAAATTGGCAACTCTGAGAAAATTAACTGTGTTATTTTCAATCCTATACAAGGTGTATTTGCACTTTCAAGCTATTTAGACGGGCTGCAACCCGTCTTTATTTATCGCTAGTTTTCTTTAAGGGGTTGCTGAAGCCCCCACCCTCAATTCTTAGTAGTGTGGGGATAAGGAGCCTCTCGCTACGCGCCACATCTCGTAGAGTAGAGAGCTTCTGGGATCTCTCTAAAGAACTCCAAGAAATAAATTATCCAATATTGTGGGGTGGGCAACATGAGCGCCCAGTTTATATAGCGGGCAAGATGCCCCATCCCACAAGAGTTAATTGGATATTTTTTTTCAGTCCCTAAGTGGATTAAGTGGCGTGGGTTAGGGAAAATCATCAATAAGTGCCTAAAATCACAACCAGCCACTTTGCAAACAACTTCATGAAAGCGGATGCAGTATTGTTAAATGAAAACTATGTCTAGTTTCAGTTTTCAGATACCGTTCTTGCAAAGGTTGCCACTGCTGCCACGACTGGTAACGATTTTCAGTTAACAAAGTAGCAAGGGTGGGCAACTGAGTCTGAATTTCTGACTTGAAAACATCTGTAAGCCAGTCAGTTAAAACTGCACTATCTTGCATCGTACCCAAAATTTCTTGGATATTTTTCACTTCTTCAATATAAGCTGCGTAAGACTCACCATATAAGTCACTAAATAACTCCATTTGGTAGCGTACACGTTTCGCTTCTTTTCGCAGACTATGAAGACTTTCGCCTTCTATCGTCAATTGTTGTTCTATCTTTTCTGGTTCCCAATTTTTCTGGATTTTAACTTCTGAGTTGACAAATTCAGTGCCAACTAGCCAACCCGGATGTAATAAGAAGTTACTCACTTCTGGTAAAAGTAAGTCTGGTAATACTTGCTGAATCGTGATAGATCCCAAAGGTTTATAATTGGGTTTCTCTAACCATTTATCTAATGCCTCTTTTAGAGACTTGTAAGATTCATCTTTTAACGTTTTCTGCACACTCGATAGTACATCTTCACGTTGTTTAGCTAAAGCGGTGAAAGCTGTTTGTAAAGATTCTTGCTCTTTGCGGGGTAAGTTTGGTTTGTAATTGTTTTCCAAACTTTCTTTGAGTACATCTAAATCTCGCAAATTACCAAGACGACGCGCTATTTTACCAATATTTTTATCGCTGATTGGTTTGGATACATCCACCGCTAGTCCAAACCGAGTTACGGCTGTCCGTAAGCGGCGCATTCCCACTCGCATTTGATGCAGCGCTTCTGGATCTTCATCTTTCTTCACTGATTTTTCCCACTTCAAGGTTTTCTTAAAGTGTTTTTGAATCGCTTGGTAGGCGTAGTCCCCTAGAGTTTTTACTGTGGGTTGTGTAGCTAATTTCATAATTGATCTGAATGACTACCTCATGAGGTTATTGCATAATAACATTAGTTAAAAATTTGCATCTGTTTTTGATATTTTTTTATGCAATCAGGATTGCTAAGTATACTTATGACTATTGATAGTTTCATAGCCTTTGATAAATACACATTATCTATCAATCGCAATAGCATAGTTTATACTGGCGATTTGATCTGAACTATAGCTAATTGGAAGATTCTTAAAGAGATTGGGTAAATTATAATAACATGATTTGCATTTTTGTAACTATTAATACAATTTTGAGTTCCAGATTTACATTTTATAAATCAAGTTTCCTTAACTTTTGTAGATCATTTTAAAGAACATAGAGAAGAGTTATTAGAAGTATTTATACTTGGGGTTAGATGAAACCTCAAGTATTCAGCGTCTATCTTTGGTTGATACTGATAGATTTACAGATGCTCAACAAATTCGAGTAGCAGAATTTATCAATTTTAGATTGATAATAAATTTGGATGGGTAATCCTTCCTGCTGCATACGGTAATCTTAGATGTTAGTAGAAATTGCTTGTACGGGACAGCTAGGGATACACTGTTCGCAGACGATACAGCGCGATCGCGTGAATGTCAGTTTGTACGTCTCTGGGTGGAGGGTGAGGGCTTCGGTAGGACAAACCCCAGTACACAAGCCACAGTGGACACATACATCTGGATTGATCGCAATTTCGCCTAGTGTAGAAGACACGTTAACATGGCGCGATCGCATCCACTCAATAGCCGCATCTAATTGATCTATATCTCCCGATAGCTCTACTACTAGTTTACCAATTTGATTTGGAGCAACTTGGGCGCGGATAATATTGGCGGCGACGTTGAACTCTTTAGCCAGTACATAAGTGACTGGCATTTGCACAGCGCGTTTCGGGAAGGTGAGTGTTACTCGTTTTTTCACAGGTTTAGCAGAGAGTTTTTTCTGTTGTAGCGTATTAAGAGTTTTATCAGCCCTTCCCTGCGGTAAGTTTCGCAAACGGGTAAGGCAAAAGAAGATGTTGCTTCCTACTTCAACATACATAGCACCATTTTCAAAAATCTTTGCAACACATAAATCGGCTATCGGAGTTTACAGATATACGCCCTGCTAGATCAGGTCTTTCGTGCAATAGCATTAGACTATAGCAATCCGAGCAGGAGTTACGAACAAAAAGATCCCCGACTTCTTCAAGAAGTCGGGGATCTAAACCTCTCTATACTAGTAAAATCTGTAAGTAAGGTAGTATAAAATTAGAACCTATAAAATATTTATTTCCACAATACCACCTGCTCCGAAGCAGGCAACGATAAAAATTCAATTAAAAATTAATCAATATTGATATTTATTAATGAGTATAAACCGAAAATATATACCTTTTGGAAGATGCTTTAAAACAAAGTATTGATATTATATTATTTTTTAATTTCTAGCAATTTTCAAGTAATTTAACTACACCATTTTCCTGACTCAGCCTTGATCTAAATACCTGATAATTACTATCATTTTTTTGCTTGTTATCTGTTGTATTTATTTTAATTTTGAAATGTTTTAACATGAAAATATTAGTTGTAGAAGATGACGAGTTAAGTGCTTATACACTCACAGCCATTTTGACTAATCAAAACTATGTGGTCGAAATTGCTACTGATGGTGATGCTGCTTGGGATTTTATTCAAACTTATGATTATGATTTAATTCTTCTGGATGTAGTGCTGCCGAAGTTGGATGGTATTAGTCTTTGTCATCAAATTCGGTCTAGTGGTCTGCAAATGCCAATATTATTATTGACAGGGCGTGATAGTAGTCATGAAAAAGCGATCGGGCTAGATGCAGGTGCAGATGACTATGTAGTTAAACCCTTTGACGAAGAGGAATTAATTGCTCGGATCAGGGCGTTATTGCGTCGCAAAGGCGTAACCTCCCAGCCTGTGCTGGAGTATGGTAAGTTGCAGCTAGACCCTAGTAGCTGTGAAGTAATTTATGCTGGAAATCTACTACCACTTACTCCAAAAGAGTATGCTCTGTTAGAACTATTCTTGCGAAATACTCGCCGGGTTTTCAGTTGCGGCATGATTTTAGAACATCTTTGGTGTTATGAAGACACTCCCCAAGAAGAAGCTGTTCGCACTCATATCAAAGGATTACGGCACAAACTCAAAGCTGTAGGAGCGCCCAGTGATTTGGTTGAAACAGTTTATGGTATCGGTTATCGGCTGAAATCACTGGAAGAGGGGCAGGCAAAATCCCCGGTTTCAAATCTCAAATCACAGCAGCAAACATTAATGGCAGTTGCGGAAATTTGGCAACGATTTCAAGGGCGAGTAGATGAGCAAGTGAGGGTGCTAGAGGATGCGATCGCAACTTTAAATCAAAATACTTTAAGTGCCGAATTGCTCTCCCTTGCGGTCAAAGAGGCGCATACCTTGGCGGGATCTTTAGGTACTTTTGGCTTACCTATTGGCTCAAAATTGGCACGCAATATCGAACTGTTGTTGAGTTCTGGTAAAACCTTGAGTCAATCTGAGATTAGTAGCCTCGAAAATTGGGTAAAGTTATTGCGTCGGGAAATTAACGGAAAAGACGCAGGGGAAATATCTACATCGCCAACCCCACAGGTATTAGAAACAGTCACACAACCGCTGCAAAATGACTCATATCCAGAAACTAAAATATTGGTTGTGGATGACGATCCGCAAATTCAAGCATTGTTGCAAACCTTACTTAGTCCTTGGGGACTGAAAGCGATCGCTCTTGAAGATCCACGTCATTTCTGGGAAACCTTGGAAGTTGTTACGCCAGATATGCTAATTCTGGATGTGGAATTACCTTATACAAATGGTATAGAACTTTGCCAATTGGTACGCAACGAGCCGCGCTGGAGTGAGTTACCCATCTTATTCCTCACCATGCATAGCGATGCCGAAATGGTAAATCAGGTGTTTAGCGTTGGTGCTGATGACTTTGTAAGCAAGCCCATTGTCGGGCCAGAACTAGTAACCCGGATCGTTAATCGCTTAGAACGGATGAAATTGCGGCAGCGCGCGACGCAGGGGAGCAGAGGGGTAGAGGGGCAGGGGGGCAGGAGAGCAGGGGGAGCAAGGGAAGTAAATTCTTCTTTGTCGTCCTTATCTCCCTTGTCTCCCTCATCCCCCTCATCCCTCAATTTACGAGCCATCAACGAACTGGAATTGAGAGTTGCAGAACGCACGGCTGAGTTAATTAGAGTCAATCAACAGTTGCAGTCACAACTCGATGAACGTCAGCGAACACAAGGCGAGTTACGGTTCTCTCAAGCGAGATTTGCACGGATTTTAGATATTGCTGATGATGCAATTATTTCCATCAACGGATTCCAAAGGATTACCTTGTTTAATCAAGGAGCAGAGAAAATTTTCGGCTACTCTGCCCAGGAAGTAATTGGTCAGGGTCTTGATTTGCTCTTACCGCAGCGCTTTTTTCAAGTGCATCGTCAACACGTCGTTGACTTTGGCCAATCTCCTAATGTTGCCCGTCGGATGGGAGAACGGCGGGAAATCTATGGTCGTCGTAAGGATGGTACTGAATTTCCAGCAGAGGCTTCTATCTCCAAAATAGATATGAGGGAGGAAATTTTTTATACGGTCATTTTACGAGATATCACAGAGCGCAAGCAAATCGAACGTATGAAAGATGAATTTGTCTCTGTTGTTAGTCATGAACTCCGTACACCTTTAACCTCAATTCACGGCTCTCTCGGAATGCTAGCTAGTGGTTTGCTACCAACAGACTCAGAGCAAGGGAAACGCCTACTGCAAATTGCTACTGATAGCAGCGAACGCCTAGTACGTTTAATCAACGATATCCTAGACATTGAGCGGATCGAATCAGGTAAGGCGAAGATGGAACCAGAAATCTGCAATGTCGTTGATCTGATCGTTCAAGCAGTAAATGTTATACAGCCTCTAGCTGACAAAGCAGGAGTAAAAGTATCTATTTCCGCCTTATCTGGTCAAGTATGGGCAGATAGCGATCGCATTGTCCAAACCTTGACTAATCTCCTGAGTAACGCCATTAAATTTTCGTCTGCTGGATCTACGGTTTGCTTGGGGGCGCAACAACAAGGGGATGAAGTTTTGTTGACAGTCAAAGATACTGGACGCGGTATCCCAACAGACAAACTTGAGATCATCTTTGAGCGTTTTCAACAAGTTGACTCCTCAGATTCACGCAACCATGATGGGACTGGTTTAGGTTTGGCAATTTGTAAGAGCATTATGCAACAGCACGGTGGACGTATTTGGGCTGAAAGTGCATTGGGCGAAGGCAGCACTTTTTACGTCACTCTGCCGTTGTTTGAGGTTTTCCCGAATTCTGATTTAGAAGACTTTTCTAACATCTCCGTCATTCATAGTCGTTATGAGCAGAACATAAATAGCCAACTAAGTCAAGATCCAGAATTTTTGACCAAAGGACCTGTTACTACCGAGGAATTTGAAAAACGGGCAATGGAATTACTTCAGCGAATTACCCTGAACCAACAAGAGGATAGCAGTGATGACAACAAAACAAATTCTAGTGGTTGATAACGAGCAGTATATCCAAGAAGTTACCAAAATTTGCTTGGAAACAGTTGCAGGCTGGAAAGTAGAGATAGCGAGTTCTGGTCAAGAGGGCATAATTAAAGCAGAGACTTATCAACCAGATGTGATTTTACTAGATGTGATGATGCCAGAGATGGATGGCATCATGACCTTTGAAAAGTTACAAGCCAATCCATTAACCAAAGAGATTCCGGTAATTTTGTTAACTGCCAAAATCCAGGCTTCCGATCGCCGTCGCTATGCCCAAATGGGAATTGTCAGTGCGATCGCAAAACCATTCAATCCTCTAGAATTAGCTGCTGAAGTAGCCGTAGCGCTGGGCTGGAGTCTGGAAAAGTAGGTGAGAATTGGTATAGATGCTAACTTC
The DNA here is from genome assembly GCF_036916985.1 of Nostoc sp. Classification (GTDB taxonomy): domain Bacteria; phylum Cyanobacteriota; class Cyanobacteriia; order Cyanobacteriales; family Nostocaceae; genus Nostoc. The sequence continues at coordinate 25,151 of NZ_JBALFD010000012.1, read as the reverse complement.
AGCCAAAACCCGGCTATAATATCATATCTGCCTGATTACTTATTAAACCTGAAGAACCCCACCTCGCCAAAGCTACACTTTGTCTCCCCTCCCCTTGGCAAGGGGTGGGGTATAATGACTGTGGGAATCATGACTAATTACTCGGCTAATTAACGGAATCCAAAGAGATAGCTAAGAGATTTAATGACGCTTAAATAAAAATTACCTTCTCTTTCGCGGAATAGTTCAAAAGCAGAACCAGGTGTGCCAAAAAACGGTCTGAGAGTCCATCCTAACTGACTGCCTACGAACGCGTAAAGAAATAGCCAAAATTGTAAAATCTTTTGGCGTGTCTTGCTACCTTCATCATCTTGTTCTAAAACTAAACTCGTGGCTTGATATAAAGACGAAATACCAATAAATCCAGTTATGGCAAAGATAAAGACATTTAACAAAATCAAAAATTGGTAATTATTGGTGGTAATTAAGAAAAATAGTGTGATTGGGGCAAAGCTAAATAAAAGTACGCTAGTGACTGAAACCGCAGTTAAGACTAATGCTAAATGCTGTCCAAAAGTCCGCTTGGAACCAAAAATAATATTAGCAAAATACAACGTCGGGATACAAATCAAAAGTGTGATTAAATAAAGGGCTGGGAGTTTAATGGCAGAAGACAAAGCCTGCATCCAGCTATGGTATGCACCAATGATTCCGCCATAGGCAGCGATAAATAAGGAACTGCAAACTAATAACGAAATGATTTTATTTGGTAATCTTATCCCTTGACGAACTTCCTCTAGAAATCCAGGGCGATCGCGCAGGAATCCAATCAGTACTGCAAAGTATTTGATTCCTGATGATTTCCGTTCCATCATGTTATCCTCACACCGATATAATTCTAAGTTTCATCTGAATAATCACCGCCAGAACCATACTTCCAAGCATCAATCAAACGATGCCAATAATATTGTTGTGCTTTTGGTTGATTCTTAATCCATGTTTCTAGCATTGGACTTAGCGAAAATAAGGCAGTGTATACACCTAAATTAATGTAATGTAACATCCAATCTAACAAACTTGCCAAACCTACTTGCGGAATTATCTTGGCAACTAATACAGGATGATATAAGCCAGTTTTTAACAGTGTTTGTGTTAGTGCCGAAAACTGCACGATATCTTGTAAAAATGGTTTTAGCACTGGTGTACCTAACTGTTGCATTTCCTGAAATACTGCTGAGAGTAGTTGATTAATTTGATCTGGGGCAATTTTTTGATTTACACCAACACTCATCGCCCTTTGAAATAACCAGGTAACAGTCAAACTTGGCTGATAGGGTTGTAGCAGTGTTAACGCTTTTGCTGATAATTGTTCTGTTTCCAGCGCTTCGTAAATGCCATAAGTTAAACGCTTCAGGTGACGCACCATTGCCCCAAAACCACCAAAACTCAAAGGAGATTGACTACCACTGCTATCTCCGGCTGGGAGAATGCGACTCCAAGGGGTTTTTAAGGGACTTTGGCGATAGGTGGGAAAGAAACCAAATAGTGCCCGTTGAAATTTCAGTTTACTCAACTCCACTCCCTGATATTCTGGTAAGAGACGCAGATATTCTTCAAATAGAGTTTCTAAACTCAAACGTTGAGGATCTGCATCCATGTAGGTAAACAAGTAAGTGGTTCTGCCATCCCTGGCTGGAAAGGCTTCCCAGAAGTATTGACATTGATTCTGCAAAGATGTGAATGATAATAATAAGTCGCCTGAGTTATTTTCTGGAAACCCTTGGGCGCAACTTCCCACAACCAAGCACAGCGCATCTGGTTTTTTGCCTTGGCGTGCTTGTTGGGTGATTGGTGAAAAATGTCCCATCGCGTCGATTAATAACCGAGTTTTGAATTGGTTATTTACCATCACCCCATCTGGATGAACCACGGTTTGGGTAAAGGGTGTGTTTTCTAACAACTTTCCCCCAGTGGCGAGAAATCGGGTTTTCAAGGTAGCTAGTAGATAAACTGGATCTACGCCGATATTTAAGACATCCTCTACCCAAACTTCTGTACCGCCAGCAAAACTAACTCGCGCTGGGTTATATTGAGTAGCGATCGCACTTGCTAATTCTTCCTCAGTCAACAAGTTCAATTCCACAAATACATCTAATTCTTTGCGAGAAATATTCCACTCTTGTTCCCTCCCCCGCAAAATTCCCCGTTCCAGCAACGCTACCCTTAGTCCCTTCACCGCTAAGGCGCAACCAATTAAAATGCCCAATGTGCCACCGCAGATAATTACATCAAAGTCCGTATCGCCTAAAGGCTGTTGACTTTCTTTAACTAGCGTTGGAATAGGTGCGGTGTTTTCGCGCCCAGATGTGAGAATGCGATCGCTTTGGCGCAATCCTCCTAAAACATCGCCGGGTAATTGGGAAAGAATTTCTTCAGTTAAAGACATTTTGGAAAAATTTAACTCTACATTCCAAAACTACCTGAGAATGAAGAAAGTAAATACGATATTATTTATGGAGAGCTACGAGCGTGGTCAACAATAATAATCAAATACTACCATTACCCTCAGAGGATAACAGAGAAGAGTTAGAAGGCGTTGTGCAGGTGTTAGCAAACGTAACTAAGCTCCCTGCTGAAGTGGTTAAGCCACATTTAGATGCATTGCTTAAACTGTTGATGAAATCAAAACAGGAGCAACCATTTTACAAAACTGCAACGGCTCTTGAGTGGATAACAGCTTTTCGGGAATGGGCAGAGAGCCATAGGCGAGATACACCCTTACTATCAGAGTATGCTTTAAGTTGTAGATGATTTTTGCAACCAGTGGGAGAACTTGTGGCAACAAGTGCCACAGTTGCCATCCACAAAGGGAGAGCGCCGCAGCAAATCAAAAATGCATTTATCAGAGGTGATGACAATTGCGCTCGCATTTCACGGTAGTGGTTATAAAACTTTCAAGGAGTTCTACACCTTGCACGTGCTACAAAGTTGGCGTGGAGTGTTTCCCAATTATGGGTTGCGTTCAGGAACTTGAGCGATCGCTAATATAAATTACGGCACTAAAACATTTTAGCTAAAATTTGACGGACTCAAAACCTTCAGCGCGATAGCTATGCACGAAAAACCTATACAGGCAGGGGGTAAACTACGCAAGAGTAGTAAGCGAACCGTAGGGAATACTGCACTAAAGACTGCGCCAACGACGACGATCGCAGCAGTGATGACAACGAATACAGAGAATGCAACGACAAATGGTGATGGCACGAAGGCGTTGGTAAATTAAAAAAATTAAGCGATCGCTACAAACAATGCCATCTCTGCTATTGCAAATAGAATCAGGGCGATCGCCCTCATAATTTGCAGTTTAGCTATCTTGTAAACTTTCCCACCCACCTAGCTTGAAAGTGCTGAGTGCTGAGTAAAAAATACTAGTCCCCAGTTCCTCTTTCATCTGTTCTGGTGTAAGCAGTTATGGCTACTTAGTTCAAAGCGTTAGACAGGGATTGAAATGCTTATTCTATGACTGATTGTGTCTAGCATCTGCCTTGCTTGACTGACATCTTTATTGCTGCCTGTCACAAGGATTATGAACTCCCCTGCTTGGATTTGAGTCTCGTGCTTGGGTATTCCTAACGCTCTTAAAGCACCCGCCAGTCCTCCGACAGCAGTAGCATCAACAAGCGTTCCTTCCAACCAACCCGCCAACACTCCCGCAATGGGGCCAGCAATGATGATTGGAGCGACTCCGGGAATAAACAACACTCCAGCGCCACCTAAAATGCCAAATAAGCCTCCAGCGAAGCTACCCCAATAACCACTTCCTACGGCTCCAGCTTTGGCAGTATTTTTCCAAGTGAGAAATCCCTGCACATGTTCAGTGGTTTGGTAGTCTTTGCCAATAATTGAGAGCTTTTGCAGATCAAAACCTGATTTTTGCAACTCCAATACAACTTTTTCTGCTTCTGCATGAGAGGGGAAATGAGCAACAACCGTATGTGTATATGTCATGAGTTTAGCTACTTTATATATATATATGTCAAGCTAATTCATAACTCATAATTAAAAAAGGTTTGTACTTATATCCTTATACAAGCATTCAGAGTTTTATTTAAGTTCTGAAACAATCTTTAATTACGAATTATTTCTTCGTAGTTACTGCTGCGGATTCGGCATCAAGTCTGGCGGCGATCGCTTCTATGGTTGCTTTTTCAGCCTCTTCAATAGTGGCGATCGCGAGGAAGGTTGCTGTAACTGCATGGTTTTCAGCCTTATCTGCCCGATGTTCGAGTTTCTTTACTTTGCGACTTGTTTTCCATTCCTCGACATGGGACTTCACCTCAGACTCTTTTTCCTCGAATTGAGCTTTCAGTTTTGCTCGGTACTCATCAAATTCTTTTTTCTTAGCATCTAGCTTTGCTTTTGCTTCATCAAGTTGAGATTCAATCTCAATTTGAGTTTTATTCGGCGCAGATTGAATACTTTCCCTCAGCGATTTTACCCGTTCTTCAACCGCTTCTAAATTGTCATGCAGATTTTTGGTGAAGTTATCAATTGCAGTAGTCATGATAATTGCTCTATTTTGTTGAATTTCTGAAATATGGCTATATTATTGTCAAGGTTAGATTGACAGCAGCTTTCATGTATTGGAATCACGTCTATAGTCAAGATACAGCATTGCTGTGCCCTACCGCGTAGTCTATTTACCTGAAAATAGCTGTAATCTCAACTTGAGTTTGTTTAGCCACACATTTAATAATTACAAATTTTGCTCAATATAACCTCTACCTTTTGAACGTTTTAGTAGAAGTTATACAATTCATACACTATTTCAACCCTGACTAAAACATAATTACCCTTACCAATGATTGCAGGGTAAGCGCTTAAGATTATCGCCATCACTACTAACTTTCAAGTAAAAATTTAAGTCTAGGAATAATTAGTAATTAATTAACGCCGACGCTTCACAAGGATGAATAGAGCGATCGCACTCACACCTAAAAACCATCCCCCTGATGCTTCAGGGACGCTAACTTTCAAGGGGTTAATGGGCTTAGAGAGATTTTCCTTCCCATTCTCAACTTTTCGGTCAAAGCGATCGCCTTGGGCTTCTGCTGCTTTGAGTAACTGTCTTTGCTCATCGTTAACTAATACCAACATCGAAGAATAAGGGCTGACAATCTTATACTTTTTGGCTACGGCATGAATCGCATCCAAACCTTTGAGGTTATCTAACTTAATTTTTTTGCTCAACCCTAAAATTAATTGTCTGGCTGCTAATGGCAATAAATCATCTTGTTGGTTGCTAGTTGCAATTGCTGTGTCTAATGTTTGCAGATACCAAGCATAACCATTAACAACACTCACAACAGAGTCACTTAAAATTGATTTAGTAACAATTCGTTGCAGTACCTCAGAAATATCAACACCAACCCCACCACCGCTATCTTGCAATGATTTAATGATGCCATCGTTATAAGCCCCAGGTAATCCACCTAGATGTACCATCCACAAAGGTGCAGGCGAATCGGTGACGGTTTTATTGTTCTTCGATAATTCATAACTACCTTCATCACTCAACAGCAAAACGACATCATAAGCTGTATCTCCACGCAAATTATTAAATTGTGTCAGCATTTCTTGGGGTTGAATTGTGCCGTAAAAGGTGACTTTTTCCGGTTGGAATTGCTGGAGATCATCTAACCGTTTGGGCATAACTCCTGGAGAAACACTGAGATATAAATCTGCATCGTTGTTTGTCAAATCATTATCTGCAAAGCCGTATTTTTTCAACCATGATAATGTTTGCACTAATTCTTTAATATGTTTACCCATACTGCGAGAAGTATCAAGAACTACAGCAACTCGTTGATTTTTGGGTAAGGTGTAATCTTGACGAGATAAGGGTTTAGCTAATATTTTGTAGCCTTCTTCTAAATTTACTTCATGCAATACAGGCTGAATTTTTCCACTTGCGGGGATGAATTTTTCTAACCAAGCATCGTCTTTCAAACCGATTTCTTTGCCGTTGCGGATACGCTTGGTTTGATTAGTCCAGAATATATTACGTTTTTCACCTAAATCGGGCATTTCCCAACCAGAGTCTTGTCCTATAACTTTGTAAGTTAACCATAGGTGCATTTCTGTGGGGAGTGCTGCTTGCCCTTCTCTTTGTTGTACATTCTTAGGAGGAATAGGAAAAGCCCGTAAGCGATAATGTCTTGGCCCTACTTGTTCCAACAAAGCTGGATCTATAGGTCGTGAACGTCTAACTTGAGAATTATAAACTTTCTGGGCAGCACCGCGAGGAGAGACAACAAAAGGGAAACGTTGGTCTAATTTATTAGTATCTCCCAACCATAAGCCAGTAATTACAGCGCTTTCTGGCAAAGAAAAGGAGTAAAAAACTTCCTGAACTTCTCGTGTTTGGTTTTTATAAACTTCGTGCAATTCCACATCAGCCCAATCACCATGTTCTTTAACTGTGACTTCTTGTGATCCCAATAAAACTTTTTTTTCGTTAATATTCAATAAACCTGCTTTAACTTCTTCTTCATTAAAAGTAGATTGTACTGCGTGGCTAACTGCTGTTTTTTCTGTTTTTTGTAGAGGTGTATCAAAAAAATCGGCGTAAAGTTTCTCTGCCTTGGCGGGATCTTTTTCAGAACCATTATATAAAAATGGCGACATGAGAAAGTTATAAGTTGCTTGCAATCCATCAGCAGCCGATTTGTCTAAGCCTAATACATAATGATACATAGCACTGATGTGGTTATTTTCTTGCTTGCTGCTAAGGTAGCGGTAAGAAGATAAATAAGCATTAACTAATCCTGTACGAATTTGTTCTGACTTGGCTACAAGTGTTTGGCGATCGCCATCATTTTGAGGTACATTAGTTAAGAGTGAAAAAGCTAATACTTGGGGTTGTTGTTGTAAAGATACAAAAGTAACTGCAAATGCCACAATCACTGCACTAGCACCAACAAATGTTTTATTATTACCATGTTCTGAAGCAAAAGCCCTTAAGATTTTTGCTCCCGAATTTACATACATTGCTGTTAGCATCGATGGCATAGCAATAAACAATGTGGCACTAAAACCAAGAAGAGTTAGCCAAGTTAAAATTAGGAATATCCCCCCGACAAAAGCTGAGTAATATAGTATATCCCATAATGGTTTAACCCATGCAAATTTAATAAATTCTTGCAACAAAAATACTGCGAAAGGCAAGGCGTAAAATAATAAAATTGCACCTGCATAAATGCCAAATAACAGCATTAATGTATGGGTTAACATTTGTACCCATTGCAAACCACTTTTGCGGCGGTCAGCATAACCCCAAAATAATTCTCCAGTAAAAGCAGCTATACATACACCAATTGTTATCAGAATTTGGCTACTAGCTGGTGTCAGTTCTCGAATCACAAATAACCGCAACAAACACAACACAAATAGCGGTGCTTCTATACCATAAAATAGGCGGAATAGTTTTAAAGGTTGTTTAAGAAATTTCCAGCCACCGATAATACTAGAAAATGTGGGAATAGCAATTAAAGTAACTAGAGTCAAAGAAAATTCAGTTGGGATATCACCTATTAAGGTTGCTTGAAATAATGGCACACCTATGTATGGTAATATTCCTATATAAACTAACATTAAAAATGTCAGATTCCAGAGCCAAAATATTCCGTAGAAGCTTGTATTCCAAAACAATTTCATAGCTTTAGTACTCCTAAAATTGACGTTACTGCATGCATATACCAGCCTTGAAGGTCAGTCAATAGCTTTAATTTTTAAATCCACACGATTTTGTCGTAAATTGGCAATGAGTTGCTCAAGCGGCTTATCTAGAGATTGCAATACGTGTAAATTTTCGATCAGAATGCTCTCAGTTTAACCCGTGTATCATCCTGACTTTTCACGGCATCTGGAAAACCTCTCTCCTCAAAGGAGAGAGACTTTGAATTTTCCCCCTTCCCGCAACGAGTTGGGGGTTAGAGGGTTAGGTTTTTGGTGGACTTATACCACATAACGTGAAAAGTCAGGTGTATCATCCCCATAGTAATATCAGTACAATAACTTGTCGCCTTCTTTGCGATCTCTAAGATGTTCATAAACTCATCTTTGCCACTTTTAAGATCACATTTTAATAGCAGCCTCAGCAGTCTATTTACACAATGTCATTGCGAATGGAGCAAAGCGGAATGTTCGCGGAGTGTCTCGTAGAGAAGCAATTGCAAAGGCTGGGATTGCTTCTCTACGAGAGGCTGCGCCAACAAGACGCACTCGCGTTCGCAATGACTGTAAATATTTTTGTCCGACTACTTATCTGACTTGATTAAAAACACTGGCGATATTTGACATGATTGTAGTACCTTTGTGCGATCGCCTTCCCTAAAGGTAAAAGGTAAGTCCGCGATCGCCTATGTCAGCTTTGTGGGAGAAACCCTATACGCACAGAGCAGTATTAGCGATCGCATTTTCTGGAAATTGAACACTGTGGATAAAATGCTAGATATGAAATGCCAATCCTTACTAAACGCCTTGTTCGCACAGATGAAAACAGGGCATTGGTGGATCACTGCCTTATTATGGATGACTTTAGCTACCCCAAGCAAAGCATCTGTAATCTTGCGAATCGCAATTGAGAGGGGAGTTAATCAGGTAACAGTTGGCAGTTCTACAACTGCGTTGGTTAAAGATAGTACTGGTCATACTCTCGGAAAATTACCAGCAATGAGTTCGTTTTATGCCCAAGCAGTTCCAGGCGGTGTGGCTTTAGATAAATGGCAGTCTGGTCTATTTTGGATTGAACCCACAGGTAAGGGATTCGTTTACATTGGCGAACGTTGGTATCGAGGTAGAACTCTCGTTGTCCCAACAGACAAAGGACTAACCGCCGTTAACTGGGTGGATGACGAAGAATATCTCTACAGTGTTGTCGGTGGTGAAATGGATACTGAGTGGCCTGCTGAAGCTTTGAAAGCACAAGCAGTAGCCGCCCGGACTTTTGCTCTCTATGAGCGAGAAAAACAACGCAATAATCCTGTTTACGACTTAGGCAATAGTCCAGATCACTGGCAGAATTATAAAGGAGTAATCAATGAAACTCCTAGTACTTATGCCGCCGTCGATGCAACTGATAAACAAGTACTAACTTATAAAGACAGTGTTATTCTCTCAGTTTTTCATGATTGTTCTGGAGGACATACTGAAAATGTCGAAGACGTTTGGGGAAGCCACGAGCCTTACCTGCGTGCTGTTGAAGATTACGATCAAAATGTTAGCGAGTGCAAATGGGTGAAAACTTTCTCCCCTAGAGAAATTAGCGCCAGAATTTCTGATGTCGGCAATGTTAAAGATATGATTGTACAAACATACTCACCTTTTGGTAGTGTTAAAGCCTTAAAAATTGTTGGTGACAAAGCTACCATTGTACTGGTTGGCGAAAAAGTACGTACAGCCCTGAAGATTAAAAGTACCCACTTTATCCTTACCAAAGCAGCAGATGGTAGTTTTGTACTTCAAGGACTTGGCTATGGTCATGCTTTAGGTATGAGTCAATGGGGCGCATACAATTTAGCTAAAAGAGGAGTAAACTACCTGCAAATTTTAGGGCATTATTATCACGGCGTAGCTTTAAGTACCATTAACGCTAAATAACATGAAATTAATACTTCTGAGATAATTTTGGTTGATCTAGATACTGATAAACTAGATGAGAAACTTGACGTACAAACTCCCTTCCTCGCTCATCATCATGGGGTCTAATCACAAAAATACCTGCCAAGTAATGTTTACCATTTGGCAAAGTAATAATTCCTGCATCCCCAACCAAAAATCCAATATCTCCAGTTTTATGAGCAATAGTTCCACCTTTACCCACACCAGCCGCCAGTAACTTATTATTATGACAATGACGCAAGATATCTAAAACTTGTCCTTGACTACCCTCTGAAATCAACTTATGTTGGTCAACCAAGGCTGACAACCGGACTAAATCTGCTGGACTAGTGGTATTAGTGCCTTTAAAGTCTCCTAACATATTGCGAATGACTGTGTTTTTTAGTCCCCAAGTGTGGAAACGCTGATTGAGTTTTGCTTTTCCGCCTAGACGATCAATAATCATGTTACTAGCAGTATTATCACTGATCGTAATCATTTTGTTAACAGTTTCTATTACACTCAGTTTGATTCCTGCTCGTTTATACTGTAAGTCACCGGAACCACTCGCTACTAAGTCACGTCGCATTACTAGCTTTTCATCAAGTTTGATGTTCCCAGCGTCTACTTGTTCAAATAAAGCAATTAAAATTGGATATTTAATAGTGCTAGCTGCCGGAAATACCTTTTCACCATCAATATTCAAATAATTACCTGTTTCTATATCTAAAAAAAACATTCCCGGCTTCAGAAAACTGTAATGAGCCATTAATGCTTTAACTTGAGACTTTAGCTCTGGTATTTCTTTTCCTAATGGAATAATTCCACCAAATAAAGAAGTATCATTTGTATTGCTGAAAATTTCCGGTTTATTAAGTTGAGGAACCAACTTTTTTTGCACAGTTCCGGGACTTTCAAAGTTAGCCAATAAATACTTCCAATCCCTTGCTGAATCTAGATAATTCTGAGTTGAGTCAATTTTTTGAGATTTTAATCTAGCTGCCAAACTGGGCGATGTTAGTAAACAAATACTAAGAATGGGTAGTAAAAACCAGCGTAATCTCATTGATTTATTTCCGTGATAGCTTGATTTAAGTAGACACTTTTTGGACAATTTGTGTAGCGTACCTCTAATCTGACCAGATTGTAGTTATATTTATTTACAATGTCAAGATTTCAATTGATTATCTTGTTACCTAAATAATTGACAACTAATCTAAAATTTAGACTCAAGATTATGACATATTTTCTTGATAAAGATATTACAAAATTATGACAAAAGTATGTTTGATTTATCTGATTGCGCTTCTAATCATCAACTGTGAACATTTAAGTGGTGCGGATAAGCGATCGCACCCTTGGCAATCTCTCAATAGATAGTTATACTTTCTCTGAAAGTAAGCAGATAAATAGTCTAAACTTACTATCAATAGGGTGACTGATTGTTTGACCATTGCAGGAAGTTGATGTGATCAATAATAAGCAGAGTCTTTGGACTCCGGGTAAATTAGTTGGGCTGCTTATCTTATTATGTGGTGGATTTAGTCTGGGTTTAATGATCTTTAGCAAAATCAATCTGTTTCAGTTTGATTCAAAACAGACTATAAATGTAAATAACGTAGCGGCAAATGTCGGAACTCAACGGCGAGTTGAGGAATTAAAGACAGTGATGCTCAAAAGTTGGCAAGGGGAAGCACAAGTAAAGGGTTTTTCTGACTCTATTCCATCAAGTTTTCAAGGTGCGATAATTGACTCAGCAAAACTCTCTCCATCTCAGAAAGTTATTGCTCTCACCTTCGATGATGGCCCTTGGCCTGAAAGTACAGCAGAAGTGTTAAATATCCTGAAAAAAAATCAGATCAAAGGGACGTTTTTTGTAGTTGGAGAGAATGTAAAAAATTATCCCAGCTTACTCAAGCAGGAAATTGCTGAAGGTCATGTTATTGGCAACCATACTTGGCATCATTGGTATCAATTCTTGAATCCACAAGCCGCTGCTTATGAAATTGACCACACCGAAGATATTATTTTTAAAACTACAGGCTTGAAAACAAATTTATTTCGACCACCTGGAGGAGTGATGCATAATGGGGTAGTTGACTACGCTAGAAATAGTAAATACGCTATTATTATGTGGTCATCTGACTCTGTAGACTATTCCCGTCCTCCGGTTCCCAAATTAATCAGTAATATATTCAGAGAGGCCAAATCTGGTGGAATTGTATTGATGCATGATGGTGGTGGTAATCGTTCTAGAACTGTACAAGCTTTACCAGAAATTATAGACAACTTTCGCAATCAAGGATATCGCTTTGTCACTATCCCTGAACTCTTAGAAATTCAAGATAAAAACCAAAAATTGATCGAAAATAAAAAGTAAAGTAACCCTGCTTAGGAAACTCTAAGAAATAAATTATTCAATATTTTCCAATATTGTGGGGTGGGCAACATGAGCGCCCAGTTTTTATGGCTCTTGTGTCGCCCATCCCACAAGAGTTAAATAAGAGATGAACTTATTGTGGGCGCGATCGCTGATCTCAAAAAACGCGGCAATCTGATTCAGGCAGAGATAGAGGGTAGCGAAATTACACCATATCAAGTCAGTATTCGTTTTGATGCAGGTGGACAGAAGCAATTTTGTGTGCAGAGATGTCTCAAGGAGAAATAGTAGATTTGCAGTTGATGTTAGAATCCTGGCAAGATGAAATCAGTGCAGACTTTAGTATGAGTTTAGAAGCATTGCGTCAAGGTTGGGATTACGAACCACTGCAAGAGATTATGCAGGGAGATGATACCGCAGAACTTTGGGAAAATGAACGACCTAGCTTTGCTGATGATTTAGCATTGATTCGCTTGCAAATTCTTGAACGTCAAAATCGTTACACAGAGTATTTAAATCTAGCTTTAGCAGAAGAAATGACTCTGCAATACCTGACGCAATTAGCAGCTTTGGGAAGAGTAGAAGAGGCGATGTCTGCGGCTAAAATCCTGATGGAAAAAGCAGAAGAGGGTTTTGCCCTAGCAAAAATATTGCAGGAAGATGGGTATTTAGTTGAAGCGTTAGAAATATGCCAAGCAGGTATAAATTTAACAGGTAACTGTTTATATGAATTTGCTACTTGGACAAGTGATTTAGCCCAAGGATTAGAAGATAATGCCACTGCCTTAACTGCTAGCATCATTGCTTTTAAAATCAGACCATCGTTTCGAGACTATGGTAAGATTCAAGACTATGCAGGAGAAACTTGGTTGACGCTCAAACAAGATTTGCTGCAAACACTGCGAGATCAGCCAGATTGGGGAATACGAGAAGCTCAAGTTGATATTTTCCTCGATGAAGGATTAATTGATGATGCAATTAAAACAGTAGAAAGAGATAGTTACTATGCTTCAGAACTAGTTCATCGAGTCATGGATGCAGCAGTTTCCCATCGTCCAAAGTGGGTAATTGATAATGCTTCCAGACGAGCAGAACCAATTATGGAACAAGGAAAAGCTGACCGTTATGACGCTGCGGTTAATTGGCTCAAAAAAGTAAAAGCTGCGTATCTCCAACTTGGGCAAAAAGCTGAATGGTCTGCTTATCGCTCACAACTAGAAGCGGCTCATGGACGTAAACGTAAATTAATGGAATTATTTAAAGAGCTGAATAAATAGTATGATTAATTTGGCAACTGATACCACAAAATTGCAAACACAACTCGCTGATAAATACTTCAAGTTACATCCTTACATACAAAAAATTATTCAATTATTTTCGGTAATTTATGCACCAATAGACAAAAATTCATTCGTAAGTTGTCTTAGTAAAACTGGCGCTTTAGATGAAAACAATAAACCTTGGGGTACTAAAACCCTTAGTCCCCAAATTGATAAATTATTAAAAGCAGGTTTTTTAATACAGGAAAGCAGGCAAGGTGCTGAATGTCATCCGTTACTCACAGAAATTGCAACTCGTCATGCTGTACAAACCGGACAGTTTGAAATCCTTGTCACAGCAGTAGAGGAGAAGCTACCGATACGTACTCACTGGAACAGGGATTCTCGGATATTCTACAGCTTACGCCAGTGTATCAGAGAAATCCGCATTGGGATTTATCGTCAAGATCCTAGTTTTATTAATCAGCAAATTGAAGATTACCAGAAGTACGCTGATAGTGAAGAAAAAATATCAATACAAAATATATTTGAGCAGATATACAATAACCCATTTGATGCAGATTGGTTTAACACCCTACCACAAGGATTATATGAAAGTGGCATATCAAGTATTCTCTTCAATTCAGCCTTAAAATTATCTGCTTGTGAAGATGCGTTGACGCTGTTAGAAGAAGAATGCGCTACACCTGGAAAACATTGCTCAGATTATCTGCATCTGATTTTGACAGAACAACTGCTGTTACAGGGTTGTACCCAAGAAGCACAAGAAAGTCTAGAACGGATATCAAATGAATATCAAAATAATGCTGCTATCTTTTGGGGTTGGTTAAGTTTTCTGCGGGGTGATAATGAACAAGCTATCAAATATTATAAAGATGCCCTGAAAGCCATCAAAAAGGCTACAGGCAAACGCCAAATGTATTTCAATACAATTGGGGGCTTATTTTTCATCCTTGCACTTTTAAAAGATGGTTCAGTGCAACACCTCCAAGAAGCAGAAGAGTACACCAGTTTGATGTCCCGTCAATCAGATCATTGGCTCAGGTTCACTTATGGGAGAATGGAAAAGGTACTGCAAGTTCACCAAGGTGATATTACTCAAAAACAATTTGTAGTCAGCGGTCATATTTCTTCCGTAGAAGAAGAAAATAGCTTACAAACATTGTTTTGTTCGCTATGCCTTTACTGGATGGATGCTGAGAGTGCCAAAAAACGCTTACCTAATTTATTAGAACCATTGTATCGGCGATCGCTCGCCTCCGGTTATCACTGGTTGGCAATGGAAACCGCAGAACTCTTATCCCGACTCAAACCCAGCAGTAACTATAAACAACTTGCAGAGGCACTACGAGAAGATAGCAATATCCAAACTATCGTAGACTTAATTCGACCCCAAGAAGCTTGGGAAATGTGCCTCAATGCCCTAGCAAATCTCCAATCAAGACCACAAACACCAGGAAAACCAGAATCGGAACTGCGTTTAACATGGTTCATTACCTTCTTTCCCAGCAGATGTGTCTTACAACCGCGAGAACAAAAAGTTAATGCTAAAGGTGAGTGGAGTAAAGGTCGCCCCATATCCCTCAAGCGTCTAAGCAGTGCATTATCTGAGTTTGATTACATTACACCCCAAGATATGCGGGTATGTAGTTGTATTGAGGCGTATAGTGATGGCTATTATGGCAAAGTTGATTATACCTTCGGTGAAAAAGCCATCTCTGCCTTAATTGGACACCCGTTGGTTTTTTGGGAAGATACACCTACTATCCGTGTAGAAATTGTTAAGGGAGAACCAGAACTACTGGTTAAAAAAGAAAAACTTGGCCGTCTCACCTTAGAATTTTCTCCCAAATTACCAGAATCACAGAATATTCTGCATATCAAAGAAACCCCAACCCGCATCAAAGTCATTGAAATTACTACCGAACACAGACGCATTGCGGAAATTATTGGTAAAGATAACAAATTAAATGTGCCTGCGATCGCCGAGAAACAAGTTTTGGCAGCCATTAATGCCGTCTCTGGCATCGTTACCGTACATTCTGACATCGGTGGCGGTTCCGAAGGTGCAGAAGAAGTACCCGCCCAAACTCTCCCACATATTCACCTTTTACCTGCCAATGCCGGCTTGAAAATCAGCCTTTTGTCGCGCCCCTTTGCCCAAGGTGGCCCCTACTACCGTCCTGGTACAGGTGGTGAAACTGTAATTGCTGAGATTGACGGTAAACGTCTCCAAACCCGACGAAATCTGTCTGAAGAGAAGCAACTTGCCAAAGATGCTGTAGCCGCCTGCGCCACCTTGACTCAAACTGAAGAACAAGATGGTGAATGGACAATAGAAGATCCAGAAGACTGTTTAGAACTGCTGCTAGAATTGCAAGCACTGGGAAATAACGTAGTCATCGAATGGCCACAAGGAGAAAAACTGCGTGTTAGCCACAATGCCGACTTGAAAGACTTTAATCTATCAATTCAACGTCAGCAAGACTGGTTTGCAGCCACGGGAGAGTTGAAATTGAATAACGACCTAGTGCTAGATATGCAGCAACTACTAGAACTACTGGAGAAAACCCCCAGCCGTTTTATCCCCCTTGGTGATGGTCAATTTCTGGCTTTAACTCAAGCTTTTCGGAAACGCCTCGACGAATTGCGAATGTTTTCGGAAAAACATAGTAAAGGTATTCGTTTTCACCCCTTAGCAACATTAGGGTTAGAAGATTTTGTCGATGAGGTAGGTAAGGTAAAAGCAGATAAACACTGGAAGACACATATCCAGCGTCTCCATGAGGTGAAAAACCTCCAACCAGAACTGCCATCTACGCTTCAAGCAGAACTACGTGACTACCAGATGGAGGGTTTTTGTTGGCTGGCGCGGCTAGCACATTGGGGTGTGGGCGCTTGTTTAGCAGACCAAATGGGATTGGGTAAGACCGTGCAGGCATTGGCGGTCATTCTCAGAAATGCCCATGAAGGGCCAACCCTAATTATTGCCCCCACTTCCGTGTGCATGAATTGGGTGAGTGAAGCGCAGAAGTTTGCCCCAACTTTGAATATTATTCAATTTTCTGGTGCTAACCGCCAAAAATTATTGGATGGGTTACAACCTTTGGATATGTTGGTATGCAGTTATGGTTTATTGCAGCAGGAAGAAGTAGCGCAAATGCTTTCTCAGGTACAGTGGCAAACAATTGTTCTGGATGAAGCCCAGGCGATTAAAAATATGACCACTAAACGTTCTCAGGCAGCCATGAACCTAAAATCTAATTTTAAATTGCTGACTACTGGGACTCCCATTGAGAATCACCTGGGTGAGTTGTGGAATTTGTTCCGCTTTATTAATCCTGGGTTATTGGGTTCTTTTGAAAGCTTCAATCAACGCTTTGCTACCCCCATTGAAAAATATCAAGATAAACTTGCACGTAATAAACTCAAAAAACTTATTCAACCATTTCTGTTGCGGCGGACAAAAAATCAAGTACTAGAAGAGTTGCCATCTCGTACCGAAATTCTCCTTCATGTAGAGTTAAGTCGAGAGGAAAAGGCATTCTATGAAGCGTTGCGCCGTCAGGCCATATCTAAACTGACCGAAAGTGATGCAGAAGCAGGGAAGAAACATTTGCAGGTTTTGGCTGAGATTATGAAACTGCGTCGCGCTTGTTGTAATCCTAGTTTGGTGATGCCTGGTACTGAATTACCCAGTTCCAAGTTGCAACTTTTTGGTGAAGTGCTGGGTGAACTGCTGGAAAATCGTCATAAAGCGTTAGTGTTTAGTCAGTTTGTTGACCATTTGCACATTATCCGCGATTACCTCGAACAGCAAGGTATTAATTATCAATATCTAGATGGCAGCACTTCCGTGGCAGAGCGCAAAAAACGGGTCGATGCGTTCCAAGCTGGTTCAGGAGATGTCTTTCTGATTAGTCTCAAGGCAGGGGGTACAGGACTCAATCTGACTGCGGCTGATTATGTCATCCATACAGACCCTTGGTGGAATCCCGCAGTGGAAGACCAAGCCTCAGACCGCGCCCATCGCATTGGGCAACAACGCCCTGTGACAATTTATCGCTTGGTAGCAAAGGATACTATTGAAGAAAAAATTGTGGAATTACATCACCACAAACGAGATTTGGCAGATAGCCTGTTAGAAGGTACTGAGATGAGTGGCAAGATATCAACGGAAGCTTTGTTACAGTTGATTAGTGAAGGTTAAGCTTTAAGAAATAAAAGGGAAAAGGTTAAAGGGGAAAGGGGAAAGGGATGAACAGGTCGCCCACAAGGGGCGAGGTTTTTACCTTTCCCCTTCTTCATGAAGGGCTACTGGTAACAATTTTGGGTTTTCTAGAAGCGATAAATCGCAATCTCTACAAGTGTTTTGTTGCTCATTCTGAACTGTATTGACTTATAACGTTTCATTGTTAAAGATCGTGTTTTAATAAATGTTTTAGTTCATGTATAAGTTATACAAATTCTCATAAAACATTCAAAAGTAGTAGATGAGATTGAATTTATTTACCTAGCAAGATACAAGAATTATTTTATGCTTTCTGTTTTAATTAAAAGCCAAGGGACTAATCAGGAATTTTCCAAATCTTGAGAGTTTATCGAAAAAATAGTGTCCTTTTATGGCCTTGTCTAAAGCTATATAGAGGAGTCTTATTTATGAGTAAAAAGTTCATCAAACTGCCTATTTTTTGTCATACCCAACGAGTAAGATTTTTGGGTGGAGAAGGACTTGTGAAAAGCTACAAATCTGAATCTGAAAGTTGGATCTATCTAATTGAAATGCCTCTAGGGCTAGAACCTCATTCTTACAGAGTTGGTGTAGAAACGATGGTGTTACTAAATGAGACAGATTTGTGTGCAGCATGATTATCAAATCTAAGCTGTTGAAGACTTCTGCAATTCATTAGACAAACTTGATTAATTTTTACATCTGCACTCCATCTAATAGAAGTGTGGACTATTTATCTTTAATACACTACCAATCAACTGAATCTTTAGGAGAATATTAATGTTAGATATTGATGAAATGAATTCAAAAGAAATACACGAACTACTACACCAAATAGGATACGGTCATCTTGGCTGCGTACACGAAGGCAAACCCTACGTGATGCCAATGTATTATTATCTCGAAGAAGAGGATATTTACCTCTTTACAACGGTTGGCATGAAGACTCATGATATTGACGCGAATCCAGAAATCTGCCTACAGGTTGAAGAAATTCACGATCCTCTTCATTGGCGCAGCGTGATTGTGAATGGTCGAGCATCACGCCTCACCGAGCATTCAGACATCGATCGCGTAATGCACTTGATCAAAGAGCGCAATACAACGCTCTCACCCGCGATCAATCGAACTTGGATTGATGCTGAGGGACGTTCAGAAGCGATCGCAATCTACCGCATCCACGAGAGTGAGATAAGTGGACGAACCACTGATGGAGTTAGCAGTCAGTGAAAATTTTTTACTCAGCACTCAGAACTGTCTCGGTGAAGAAGCCAGTTTGGAAGTGACTCAGGATAAACGTTTATACTACCTCACGAGTTCTTCAAGTTTGGTATTTAATATCAAGTTGAATAGCTCTATTTTTATGTTTCATAGGAAAAAGCGGGATTATGGTTTCCACCGTCGATCTCAATACCGTGAATGGCTTATCTGAGCAAGAGGCGATCGCTCGGCTCAAAGACGAAGGCTACAATGAACTCCCATCAGCTCGTTCTCGCAGTATTTTATCGTTCGCTTGGGAAACTGTTCAAGATCCGATCTTCCTCTTGCTAGTCGGTGGTGGTATCATTTATTGGATTTTAGGCGATCTACAAGAAGCCCTGATTTTGCTGGGTTTCGTCTTCTTCATCACCGGGATTAGCCTTTACCAAGAAGGTAAAACTGAACACGCCCTAGAAGCCTTGCGCGATCTTTCCAGTCCTCGCGCCTTGGTGATTCGGGATGGAGAGCGAAAACGAATTGCGGGGAGAGAAGTCGTTCGGGGAGATGTCTTAGTTTTGGCAGAAGGCGATCGCGTATCTGCTGATGCAATGGTACTATCTTGCACAAATTTTTCAACTGATGAGTCGTTACTCACTGGGGAATCCCTACCCGTTCGCAAAGTTGCCGCCGCCGGTACTGTGGAAATGGCACGTCCAGGGGGAGATGAGTTGCCCTTTGTATATTCTGGAACCTTGGTAGTTCAGGGACAGGGAATTGCTCAAGTCCAAGCGGTGGGCGCTCAAACAGAGATGGGCAAGATTGGCAACGCCTTACAAAAAGTGAAGCCGGAACCAACTCCGCTACAACAAGAAATGACTCGGTTGGTGAGCCGTTTATTTGGCATCGCTTTATTGTTGTGTGTAGCGATCGTTGTTATTTATGGAATCACGCGAGGAGATTGGCTCAAAGGATTTCTCGCAGGTATTACCCTAGCGATGGCAATTTTGCCGAATGAATTTCCGGTTGTCGTGACGATTTTCTTAGCCTTGGGAGCCTGGCGTATTTCTCAGAAACACGTCTTAGCTCGTCGCGCTTCCGCCGTGGAAACCTTGGGTTCGGCAACGGTTCTGTGTGTCGATAAAACCGGGACGCTGACGCTGAATCAGATGGCTGTGCAACAGCTATTTGCATATAACCATGCAGAAAATTCTCATCCATATAATTTGGAATTGCATTTACGAGAGTCTCTCCCCGAAGCAGTTCATGAATTAGTCGAGTTCTGCATTCTGGCGAGTCAGAGAGATCCTTTTGATCCAATGGAGAAAGCATTTAAGGAATTAGGCGATCGCTATCTCGCACATACTGAACATCTGCACAACGATTGGATACTGTTGCGAGAATATCCGCTCTCACCGCATCTACTAGCAATGTCTCACGTTTGGCAGTCAGCCGATGGCCAGCAGTATGAAATTGCAGCGAAAGGAGCGCCGGAAGCGATCGCGGATCTCTGTCATTTCACGCCCCAACAGCAGAAAATTATGGCAGCCCAAATCAGTGAAATGGCAAATCAAGGATTGCGTGTGCTAGGCGTTGCCAAAGCCTCTCTTGTTGATGCGCCACCGCCATTTTTACCGCCTCATCCGTCGCTGAATCCAAATCATTTACCCGATGAGCAACATGACTTTCCTTTTCAATTTATCGGCTTAGTTGGACTGTCTGATCCAGTGCGTCCAAATGTTGCGGCGGCAATTCAAGAATGTTATACCGCAGGTATTCGAGTAGTTATGATTACGGGTGATTATCCCGGAACGGCTCAAACTATTGCTCGTCAGATTGGATTGATGCAAATGGGAGCCATTCTGACGGGAGCGGAATTGGATCTCATGAGTGACGCTGAACTCGAACAACGTATTCAAAGTACAAATATCTTTGCACGAGCCGTTCCCGAACAAAAATTGCGGTTGGTGAATGCTTTGAAAGCCAAGGGTGAAGTCGTTGCCATGACTGGGGACGGTGTGAATGATGCCCCGGCTCTCAAATCTGCCCAAATCGGGATTGCGATGGGACAGCGAGGCACAGATGTTGCCCGTGAGTCGGCGGCGTTAGTGTTATTGGATGATGATTTTTCGTCCATTGTGCAAGCGGTGAAACTGGGACGGCGAATTTTTGATAATCTCCGTAAAGCAATGGCATATCTGCTAGCGATTCACATTCCGATCGCTGGGATGTCTTTAATTCCAGTGTTATTTAAACTGCCGTTAGTATTACTTCCCGTTCACGTTGCCTTTCTACATTTAATTATTGATCCAGCTTGCTCCATCGTTTTAGAAGCCGAACCCGCAGAAGCAACGGTGATGCAGCGTCCTCCCCGCAACCCCAAAGAACCATTATTTGGTAGGAAAACTTTGGGTTTGGCAGTGTTGCAAGGGGTGGGAATTTTAGTAATTGTTCTCGTCGTTTTTGTGGTTGCGTTATATCGCAGACAAGGCGAACTTGATGCCCGTGCCTTAACGTTTACGACGTTAATTTTAGCAAATTTAGGATTAATTTTGAGCGAAGGTTCTTCATCTCGCCTCAGCCTCAAAATCTTGAAATCTCCCAATAATGCACTTTGGTGGGTGATTGGTGGGGGACTGGTTTTTCTTGCGATCGTCTTGTATGTTCCCTTCTTGCGTCAATTGTTTAGCTTCTCCTTCTTACACCCAATAGATTTGGCAATTTGTTTGGGTGGTGGTGCGATCGCTCTACTTTGGTTTGAACTATTAAAGTTACTCAATCGACCCCAAAAAGTTATTCAATCTAAATCAAAAAAACATATCCAAGGAAATCTATAAATGATTTACTATCCTTTGATTTTGATACTATTGTTTGTTGGCCCAGCGCTTTCATCGATTGCAATTTGGCGATCTTTTAGGATGCGTGGACACTTGATTTTGCTTGGCATAATCATCTTCTACGGAATTTTACCCCTCCTACTAGCTTGGGGAGGAATGGGTTTAGCTGAACGCTTTGGTTGTCAGTCAGAAGCTATCATTTTTCGTTGTCCTAACCCTTCCTGGCTGGGAGAACTAGTTACAGGGATGGTCTTTGCCCATTGGTTGGCGATTTTTACCATTCCATCGGCTATTTTGGGTTCTATAGGACTGATTAGTTCTTTAATTGTAAAACTTAATCCATCACGCACAAAAGTAAATACTTCAGGGAAAACAACTACACCTTTTTACCGTAGTCGTCGCCATAAAGTAATTTCAGGAGTGTGTGCAGCGATCGCACAGCGCTGGAAACTGCCAGTTCAAGGAGTACGGATTGTCACAGTTGCTTTAGCAGTCGTCATCCCTGGACTTGTTTGGTTACTGTACCTTTGGCTTTGGTTGGCGTTACCATTAGAGCCGCCAATCGAATCCCATATTGAAGTAGTGCAACGATAAAAGTAAATTAACAAGCGTTTCAATAAAATTTTTACAGCTATATCCCATGTCTGGAGTCCATTACCCGCTTTTGCTGCTGTAGAGCAAATCGAAGAATCTCCAGGGCAGATGCTCTACCAATCCCGGCAAAACCTGCATTTTGCAAGAATTATACTTTCAGTCTCATTTCAGCTTTCTCTTAGCTCATTATGCTCATTAGTTATCTAGAGACCAAACTCTAAGGTTTTTATATTGGTACTGGACTGATCTATCACTTATTCCACCCCCTGCTGTCAAAAAAACAGATCCTTTATTCGTTAACTCTGAAATATCAAAGGTTCCAATGTACATATCATTTACAAAAAATTTAGCTTTCTTATTATTTACAGTTAAACGTAATTTATTTGAGCTTTTATCTGAAACATTAAGATTTGATAAATTTCCGTTTAAAGAGATATTGTCTGAACTGAAACCCCATGTTTTGTTCTTTGAATCAACCCATGCATCTAACCCTTTGCGCTTAGGATCATTAAGAAGAGGAGTTGTATTATCTATAAACGCAAAACCATAAGTCCAATTATCCATTATTGTACCATCATAGGGGTTATCAAATTGGGCTTCAACAATAAAATTACGAAGGTCTACTCTTGTTATACGTTTAACTAGTACTCCGCCTTTCTTATGCTCTCCTATACTTCCCTCAATCTCAGACTGAACAGGTTGGGCTTTCTGTGTTAGCGCCTGATCCTCGTCTAATTGAGATGGCTGTTTGAAATGTTTATAAGTTGGATATCCTCCTAATCCAATTAAAATAATTGCACCAACTGTAAGTAAATTTTTATTAAAATTACCGATTTTTGTAAACAACGATTCAGGTTTTGATTCATCTAGTTGATTAGGGTAATTGACTCTGAACTCAGGAACGGAACTATGTATTGGAGAAGTTGACTGTTCTACCGTTTTATTTTTTGGAGAATTCTGTCCAGATTCATGATTACAATTTAGTTTTACTGCAATCTCTTCTAAGATGGTTCTATGTGCTGATTTATTAAAGATAGGAAATAATTCCCGGCAACAAAGCCTACAAAGAGCTTCTTGATCGCCTATTTCATTTAAATACCCAATGAGAAGTAGAAAAAAGTCAGAATCAGACGAATTTCTTAAAAACGAAAGTTGCCTGGGGTCGATTCTAATGCTAGAACATAGGGCTTCTCGTGTTCTTGATTGTTGGCTACGAAGCAAAAGATTTGTTAAGGTATCTATATCAGATTCATTTAAAAAATTTTGTTGAGACATACTTTTAACCTCTCACATTATGACAAATTTAGTTTTGATGTAATACTGTCCAAATCAAATGCGTATTTCCCTCTTTTAAACACCACTTCAAGTTGCTTACAGATTTTTCCAATAGCTTGTTTATCATCGGTAGTATGCAAATAGCTAATTAGCTCTAAGGCAAAATCAGCATCGGTTGATTCTCTTAAAAATCCAAGTTGATTTGGTTCAATTCCAATTTTTATACAGAGTGCTTTCCGTGCCGAATATTCTGCACGTCCACTACGTATTAAGAGTTCTGTAAGTATTTCTCTGTCAGAGTCGTTTAGTTCTTCAGGTGCAGGTTTGTTCGTGACTGGAGGCTGTTCTTCAATTTCAATATTTGGCTTCTTTTTTAGAGTCGGGGTGAGTTGCTCTGGAATACCTGCTAACCGAATTGCAGCGCAACCTAATTTGTGGGCGAACTCAACAGTTCGTCCTGCTCCTAGAGCATCGTAAAAACCCACAGCAAATTCAATTGCTGCTTTATCTCCGATCGCCTTTTTCATGCCAATCACATAATTAACGTGTTGTCCGATCGCCGAAGCTTGCACTTCTGAATAACAGCCGTTAAGAACAACACACTCAACTTGCTCTGCAAACAGTGCAAACAGTCCCGCTAAAGCTTCTCCATCGACTAGCTTTGCCGAACCTGTTTCATCTTCAAATACTAAACCCTCATCTCCTGTTCCATGCCCAGAAAAATGAACAATAGAAGGATTGATATCCAGCATTGCTCTCTGTATGTCCCTCGGTCGCACTGCAAACATTGACTTTAGAACGAACTGATCGCGTTGTTTTGCCCGCTGTAATCCTTCTTCAATATCTCGTACCTCCTGATCTAAACGTAGTTGTGAAGTACCTTTAGGATTTGCTGTCAAAATTAAGATTGTTTGTACCATTTACTTAAACTCCAGTTATATAATTTGATAAGGTTTCTCAGAACTGGTTTTACCTGTAGCCAGACCATTCAATTTGGTTGACTGCTACAGCCTCTTTACCTCCCCAGGTTGGGTAACTTCGTTACTTTCCAGCCATTGCTCGATTAGCTCAATTACTACTTGGCTCATGTTTTTACCCCGCATGACGCAGGTGACATGAAATCGCTTCTTCAAGTCATCTGTAATGCTTATATGCATTTCTTTATATTCGCTACTTATGTAGGTGATTCTTACCAAACCTACAAATGTAAAAATGGCAATTCCGCAAAAATAATAGTTAAAAAGGGACTTCCAAATAAAAAAATATTCCAAAACTGACACAAAAATCCTCTTAATCTCTCCTCTCTCTGTGTTCTCTGCGTCTCTGTGGTTCGTTTTTTGGGATAATTTATTCCTTGGAAATCCCAAAGTAAAAGCACTATTCAGGTAGAGTGCCTTGAGAGTTTCTTGGTTAATCTGTCCAAAAATTGTCGAATCGCATCAAGCCCTACGTTTTTCTTGCTAATTTTCCTCCTGTTCTTGCCACAGTGGAAATCGGAGGGGCAATTGCTTGCTCACGCCAACTGATTCATGTAACCAGGTTTCCCAATTTGCGATGCATGCGGCGGGCATAGTCATCGCCGAAATAGCAATTGCTGTTTCAAAAGCCATTTCGGGAGTTGCTGAAATAGCAAATGCTGTCTCCGAAATAGCAAATGCTGTCTCCGAAATAGCAAATGCTGTCTCCGAAATAGCAAATGCTGTCTCCGAAATAGCAAA
>NZ_JBALFD010000011.1:0-6302 GCF_036916985.1 Nostoc sp. | reverse complement strand
ACCTGTTCCTTCCAGGTGTGTCGAAATCTTTTCTTGAAATTGGCGCATGAACCCAGGTAATAACGAACGCTTCTACCATGCAATATAAAACTGCCATAGACGAAAGCTAGAGCAGTTTTTGATAAAAGTAAATTATATAGGAGACTTTTAGTGTTGTCCCCAGTTTATCCATAATAGATACCGTTATATAATACTATTCACCTCAAGTTTCGTGCTTTACGCAAAAAACGAATAATCTTGAAGTTGGCATTACAAAGATTAAAAGTCAGTATCAGCCAAAGTGTCATAGACGGCATCAGCGATTTTGAGCTTCTTCCTTGGTGGCACACAGAATATGGTTGCTGGTGATGGTGTGCTGAGAAAGTAAATCTGGGGATCAATCAGGCGTATATGTGATGGGCTTACGCCCCGTCAAGAGTGCGATGCGTAACCGCCCGAGGCGATCGCAGAGATAATTGAAGCACCCAAGATTATCACTAGTCGCCCTGATATTGGCTATTGGGGCTATTGGATTGATACCAGTTGTGTTGGTGTAAAGCCTTGTGCCAATGAGTTAAAAGGATAGCGATCGCCTACAGCAGGCAGTTAGGCTATCTTGCTTGGCTTAACTAAAGTATTATTCTCCCGAACTTAACTCAGATTGGTTCAAAATTGCCTCTAGCAGTGCAGTCGGTAAGCTGCTATTTACCATGTATTTACACTGAATGCTTAATTACAGAAAAACTTTTAGTTTATGTTCTACTTATAATTGTTGCCTTTAAATTACTTAAGCTTCATCACTTAAACTAAATTTAAACTCTTTACTACGGCTTTACACTTATTAGTGTTTACTTTGCAGCTTCTTGAAGATAATATCATTACTTTTATCATTGTGATAACAGTTTGAATGATTGATATTAGAGAAGTAGTTTTAATTTGAGTTGATTAAATCAGTGAATAAAAAATGGGCGACTAAACGACTCACAATTAATCTGGCATCAGGGGAAGTAGAAAGATTAGAAAAATACTGTTCAATCACAGGACGACCAGCAACCGATGTGATTCGAGAGTTGATTCGCTCTTTGCCAACCGAAGAAACACCAAATGCAAATTGAACTCTTTGATGAGCAGCGATCGCTTTCTTTGTTCAATTCAGGCACAGAATACCAAAGCCAAAAATCGGCTTATATGATGACATACTGGCTATTTCTTGGCAACCCCAGGCATCCGCGACTTTAAGCTTCTTCTGAGATGTTGACGATTTTGGCACCTGTTATACTGGCAGAATTTATTGTAGAATTGACGACAGGTAAAGCAATATGTACGGTTGTTTCCTGTTGATAAATACTCGAAATTGAGAACTGCCCACCACAAAGTTCGACAATTTTTTTGACAAGCTTCAAACCGATGCCTATGCCCTGCTGTTCATACTTCTTGCGTTCAAACTGCATAAAAGCACCAATTTTAGAGATTTGTTCTTCTGTCATGCCCCGTCCCATATCATGCACATAGACATTTAGAATTCCTGCCACCACCTGACTACTGATTTTGATTGCTGCCCCAGTTTGGGAGAATTTGAGCGCATTATCAACTAATTCATCGAGGATAATCGCTAAATATCGATCTGATATTAAAACCTTTGCTTCTTCAATTGCAAATATTAGATCGTTGCTACGATTAACACCTTGAGCGTGAGATTCCAAAGCTGCTGCGATCGCTGCCATTGAAAAATAAGTGGATTCAGGTTCAATGTTTTGCTGCTGGTGTGTTGATAGCTCTATTTCTAAATAGATCAATAATTGTTTGGTTATTTTTTCTAGTCTCCGGGCAGATTGATCTGCCAAGTCTAAAAGTTCCAGGATTTCGGCAATATTCATGCCGCGAATATCTTCCATGAGTAGGCTGATAATTCCGACAATGCCATTTAATGGTGTATTGAGTTCATGGGGTAAAGCAGAAGCCAAGTTGCCCCGCAGTTCATTAAGTGTGGTTTCCAAGACTTTGATGCTACTTGCTTGGATATCTGATAAATTTTGGATTTTGTCGTACTGTTGCTTAATCCTCAGCATTGAATGAATACGTGCCCGAAGTTCAACAGCATTGACGGGTTTACTAATAAAATCCTCGGCACCTGATTTTAGGCAACGGGCGAGGTCTTCTTTGGCGGTGAGAGCCGTCACCATAATAATCGGAACAGGCTGCCATTTTGGTATGGCTTTAATTTGCTGACACACTTCTATGCCATCGGTTCCCGGCATCATTACATCTAGCAAAATTACATCTGGCTGAAATAAGTTGAGAGATGCGATCGCCTCTTCACCACTGGCAGCATAGTGCAGCAGATAATTTTGCTCACTTAAAAGTGTTTCAATGACATCAAAGTTATCGGGTTGATCGTCAACGACTAAAATAGAGGGCTGATTCATTTGTGATCCTTAGTTGTATTCAAAAGCTGTTGAATGGTTGTGGCCAGTTGTTTGAGCTTTATGGGTTTACTGAGATAGTCGCTGGCTCCAGCTTGTAAACAGCGATCGCGATCTTCCGTCATCGCTAGCGCTGTGAGCGCCACAATCGGAATATCAACCAAGTTAGAATCGAGGCGAATCTGTCTCATCGCCTCTAAACCGTCCATTTTCGGCATTTGAATATCCATCAAAATTAAGTCAGGGTGGTAAGTTTTAGCGACATCGATGGCTTCTAGACCATTCTGTGCCAACACAATGCGATAGCCTTTGGCTTTGAGGTAGCTAGAAACTGTACTGATATTGGCTTCGTTATCTTCTGCTAGCAAGATTAGGGGGGTAAGGCTTGCTGCTTCTCTACAAGACGCTGCGCGAAGGTCGATGTTTGAAGAGTCCCGTTCTGGAGTCACGGCTGGTTGATTGTCTGCGGTAATTTCTGGTGAAAAAGCAGAACTGGGAGTATAAGGGAGATCGATGGTGAAGCAACTACCCACGCCCAATTCACTGGTTAGCCCCACCTTACCGCCGTGGAGTTCGACAATTCTCTTTACTAATGCTAGTCCCAAGCCTGTACCTGCATATTGACGATTTAAGGCGCTATCGATTTGCACAAAGGGCTGAAATAGATTCTTGATATTCTCTGGCGAGATGCCAATACCTGTATCGGTAATAGCAAAGTGCAATAAATGTTGCTCTATTAAATCGGTAGTTGAGATGTCTGGGAAAAGTTGGGTAACTTCTAAAGTAATGCGCCCCCTCTCAGGAGTGAATTTGACTGCATTATTGAGTAGGTTAATTAACACTTGACGAATGCGGCGTTCATCCACGAGCAGGTCAGGTAGATTTGTCTTAAGTTTGATTTCAAGCTGAATCCGTTTTTGCAATGCCTGCTGTTTGATAAACACCAAACTGGATTGGCACAGATGAGCCACTGAAGTTGAGGTATAGTCCAGTTCCATTTGTCCGGCTTCAATTTTTGCCACATCAAGGATATCGGTGATCAACTCCAGCAAATGAGAGCCGCTGCGCTCAATGGTTTGCAAAGCTTTGAGTTGTTGCTCGTTCACAATACCAAAGACTTCCTCTTGTAGCCCTTCGGTCATGCCTAAAATAGCGTTAAGGGGGGTGCGAAGTTCGTGGCTCATGTTGGCTAGGAATTCGTCTTTGAGGCGAGTAGCACGAGCGAGTTCTTGGTTAGAAACAGCCAGTTGTTGATTGCTCTGGGTGAGCTTTGCCTCCGTCTGTTGTCGTTCGGCGAGTTCTTGCTGTAATTGCTCAAACAGACTTGCTTGCTGAATAGCGATCGCTAACTGGTTGGCAATTTGTTGCAAAAGTTGCGCTTCCGAGTCTTTCCAAACTCGTTTTTCTTGGCAAGCATGGATAACCAAAACTCCCCAGAGCTTGTTAGTTACCCCCTGAGCAACCCAGCGATGATTTTCGCCCCCTTGCAGGTCTTGTAAGATCGGTGCGACAATTTTGGATTGGATTTGACCTTCGCGGGAGTATTCTACCAGGCACTCTGCCCAGATATCATTCATCACATCAGGAACGATGCGGGGCTTGCCCTGCCAGTAGCAATCGAGGATTTCTTGAGACCACACTTCGTTTTCCCAATGCCGGTCTTTGAGGGCGGGGAACTTACCAGATACGGCTTCTTCAACAATTTGACTTCTACCGTCAACAAACAGCCGAAAGACGATGACGCGATCGCTGTGCAGTACATCTTTAACCTGCTGAGTCACTGTTGCTAAAATCTCGTTAATATCTAACGACTCCCGAATTTTTTGGACGATCGCCCCTAAAGTTTCCTGTCGCCGCAGTTGCAGGGCAATCCTCGCTTCGGTTTGCTGCCGTACCAATAGTTCAGACTGGATTTGATCGTAGAAATTCGCTTGTTGAATGGCGATCGCCAACTGATTGGACAGTTGTTGGGTAAAGTCAATTTCAGACTGCTGCCAGTGGCGAGTTGTTGCACATTGATGGATGCACAGTAAACCCCACAACTTATCACCACAAAGCAATGGCATTATCAGATTGGCTCGCACCTGAAACTGAGCTAGGATATCAGTGTGGCAAGTTTTCATCCCACCGTTATAAATATCATCGAGGACATGAAATCTGCCCAAAGCATAGAAGGATGAATAATTTTCACCAAAGCAGTGGTCATGTATCCGAATAGCAATTACTGAAGAAAAACCTTCTACAACCGATTCAGCCACAAATTCGCCGTCATCAAAGTTGGATTCAGGATAGAACTTGAAAATGCCCACCCGATCAGCCTGAATTACTTGGCGGATTTCCTGGCAAGCGGTGTCAAAAATGGTCTGGAGGTCTAGTGATTGACGAATTCGCTGGGTGATTTCTCGCAGCAGTTGTTCTCGTTCAACCTGTTGGCGAATGGTTTCCTCGGCTTGTTTGCGTTCACGAAGTGCCGCTTGCTGTTCGCTAATATCCACCACTATACAAATGCTTTGATTTTCTGAGCCTGGAAGAATTGCCGCTCCAATCAGCACAGGAATCCTGCTACCATCTTTGCGGTAATATTCTTTTTCACAAGGAGTGATCTCACCATGTTGCTTCAGATGCTCCCTCATTACCAAATCAACGAGGATATGTTCGGGTGGGGTCATTCGCAGCCAATCAATTCCAGTATCTAGGTCATCCCTGGTGTAGCCCACCATTTCTAAAAAGCGATCATTGGCATCGAGAATTTTCCCCTGCAAATCGGCAAAAAGCATACCAACTACATTAGAATCAAATATTCGCCGGAAGCGCATTTCACTACTTTGCAGGGCAAGTTCTGTTCGTTTGCGATCGCTAATATCAAAGTTAACTCCAATCATTTTCTGTGCATTACCCTGAGCATCTCGCACCACCACCCCATAGGCTTTGATAAAGTGGATGCTGGCATCGGGATGCACGACCCGAAACTCGGTATCGTATTCTGCCTTTCCTAAAAGGGCTTGCTGGAGCAATATTTCAGTGGGGTTAAGATCATCGGGATGTAGCCAGTTTGCCCAAATCTCATAGTTCACATAGGAATCAGATGTTTTCGTGACACCATACAGTGCGTACACCCGCTCATCACAGAGGATGGTGTTTTCTTGAATATCCCACTCCCAACAGCCGATCGCCCCAGAGTTGAGGGATAAGGCCAAGCGCTCCGATATTGTCTGGAGTTGCGCCTCTCGTTCTTGGAGTTTAGTTGTGCGTTCTGCGACTTTGGCTTCTAGTTCTTGATTGAGAATAATATAACGCTGTTCGCTTTCTCGCAGTTGATTTTCCGCTTGCTGGCGCTCGATTAGTTGCTCTTGCAATTTTTGGTGGGTGGTGGCTTGCTGAAGGGCAACCGCCAATTGCACTGATAAGGCTTGCAGCAATTCAACTTCTTCCGGTTCCCAATCGCGGGGGTGCTGACTTTCGGCGACATTGAGCAAACCCCATAGTTGATCACCACAAAAGAGCGGTACTAAAATTTTGGCTCGTGTGTGGATGGCAATCAGCATATCTCGGTGACAGTCTGAGATTTTAGACTTGTAGATATCCGACACGATGCGAATCCGCCCCTGGCGGTAAATTTCAGTGTAGTTTTGTTTTAAACAGGTGTCACCAACGCGCTGACCCACCAGTGAGAGTGAAGAATCAGTGGACTCGGCAACGACGATAGTTTGCCAATTTGGTTCAAACTGCCAAATATTGACGCGATCGCAGCCCAACAATTGCCGCACCTCTGTGACGGTACTATCCAAAATAGTTTGTAGACTCAGGGATGAGCGGATTTGTAAGGCGATCGCTAGCACCAATCTCTCCCGTTCAGCTTTAGCTATTAGGAGCATCATTCGGGCTTCAACTTGTTGTTCT
>NZ_JBALFD010000010.1:0-41191 GCF_036916985.1 Nostoc sp. | reverse complement strand
TAGTTTAGGGGTAGCCCTACGCAAAAATAGCTCGATGCCAGGTTTTATAACTCATACAAAAAGCCCCATGCCACACAGCCTGGGGCTTTTTGTTTATGCTGAATTTAGAATTGGATAAATTGCTATCGCTTATGACTCAAGAACTTTGGGATTTAAGAAGGTCTATTCTTGATGGACGTTATGATGATGCTTTAGTAATTGTTGATGAGTTGGAGTTAATGATTCAAAAGAGTTATATTAGTATCACGTAAGACACAATATAGCTTGCTCCAGGGGATGAGTTAATTGTTTCAAACGTTGCAGTGTCAGAGAGTTTCAGAAGTTTTTGAAAGACGGGTATTAATGAACTAATATCAGTCAAAGCTGATACCCCAGAATGAATGGGTCATTGGCTCAGGAATCTATAGGGGCAGGTATTCTGGAAGGATCAAAAACCATATTATATCCTTGAAGTCCATATGGTAGGTTTCGTGGATTAATTTCTGTAAAGCCGAGACGTCCGTAGAATCTCTGTAATCCGGGAAGAGCGAGAACATAGACTGGTGTCGTTGTTCTTAGTAGCAGATGTCGCACTAAGGATGAACCAATTCCTCGGCAACGGTGACTAGACACTATGTATAATCTCAACAGAAATGAGGAAGTTCCTCCAGAATCGATAAGTACAGCACCAATAATTTTTCCTTGGCAAAGAGCTAATATAAGCGTTTTATCCGAACTAGATTGGAGAATTTGAATAGGATCTAAAATAAAAATAAGAAACCAGACGACTACACTGCTAACCGCGTAGGAAAGTATACCACTTAATAGTACAACTCCTATAAACCATGCATTAGTGGACAGTAGCCATGCAGAGAGTACGGCAATAAAAATGGTTATGCTAACTAATTTAATTACCCTAAGCCTATTATAACTAAGCAACTCCAATGGTCTTTGCAAAACGAATAACAAGTAAGATTCCCATCTGTCTGCAAAGTTTCTAGCATAACGAATAATATAGCCGGATGGAAATGAAAAAGAGGATCTCATTTAATATAACTACCGCACTGATCTAGTTTAATTGACTAAGGGAGTGAAGTTACTCATCATGAATATCGGTATATAAAATTACTCAATAATATAAATAAATGAAATGGCCTACTCTTCCACTACTTAAATCAAATCTTTAATTGATACACCAAAAACACGGACTATTTATTTTTTGAACAGCAGTGAGCTCAACCATATTCATCCCAAGGTGTCGAGCATAACTTTTCCCTGTGTTGTAGTTTACATTGGCACGTTCAGCCACCTCTTTGATTGTCCAACTTCTTTGTGCTGCAAGTTCTCTAATCTTTAGTCTAACTAGCCCTATTTTTATATTGACAAAGGCGAGATTCCAGCTTTTGATAATTAATCAGGTGGGACTCGACCTAGGGTGTTGACTCTGTGCATTTTTAGGGCGTCAAAATTCATGCAAAATATGTTCCGTCATTGCGAGCGGAGCGAAGCAATCGCAAAGTCTCTGGGATTGCTTCGCTCCGCTCGCAATGACACAATAGAGATTTTGTGCTGACACAAAAATAGCATGAGCCAAAAACCTCCAAATTTAATCAAAGTCAACAGCCTAGACTCAACCTACTATATCAACATCAAAAGC
Source organism: Nostoc sp. (assembly GCF_036916985.1). GTDB lineage: Bacteria > Cyanobacteriota > Cyanobacteriia > Cyanobacteriales > Nostocaceae > Nostoc. Next base: position 39,555 of record NZ_JBALFD010000010.1, on the reverse strand, counting down.
GATCGCACGTCCAGCCTAAAAAACTAACAGAGCGATCGCTACTTTTGATTTTGAAGGCAAATAGCATAGAAGGTGACTTCCATACTTAAATTAAAGGTTGATCGCCCTCTCCCTGTCGTCCCCTGTCTACCTCCTGTTGTGGTGCAGACATGATTTGCTTTTGCTGTTCTTGTACCCAGGTTTCAAAAAGTTCATTCAGAAGACGCACTTTCATAAATTCATCCAGTTGTGCGGGAATAAATTTTTCCAGCCGCAAAATCACAAACCATTCAGCGATGCGTGTAGGGGGCAATATCTGACCTGGTTGACTGCTAGAGAGCATTTGTACCATTACAGGATGTAGTGCATTCAGTTCAATCGGGCCAACTAAACCGCCAGTTTGGGCTTCTGGCCCGAGTGAGTATTCCCGCGCCAAGTCAGCAAAAGAGTTTTCTTTTGCCTGAATCCTGAAGTAGAGTTCTTGGGCAATTCCCACATCTTGGGTTCGGAGTAAGGAATAAATTACTTTGTCCAGTTTTGTCTTGGACTGAAAAAAGTAAGATTCTAGTTTGTTACCCCAAGTAGCTTGCTTGAATTTTTCAATTTTCAGCTTACGAGTGGTAATGACTTCTAGTTGATCGGAAGTCAGCCCTTGATGTGCCATCCAAGCCTGGATGTCTTCTTCATTTTTGAACTGTTTTTCAGCGTAAAACTGCTGTTTAGCTTGGGCTATTTCCTCAGGTGTACACTCCATTGCTACTTTCGCAAGGTGTGAGTTTTGCTCTATTGCCTCATCGATGATCAATTCACGCTGCAACTGTGGCAGCATTTGGTAACTTGCCAGCAAGGAAATCAATTCACTAGCTGCGATTGTACGATTACCGATTTGGATCGCTTCAGTCATTAGCTTTCAGGCATCTTAAGAATATCTAGTTTGTTAAAGAAGCTATACCATAGCCCATTTATTAACAGCTTTTACCTTAATCTTAACGAGTTAGTTATGCTAACCTCACTTTCACAATAATTAAATAGTCACTTGCTAACATACTTAAAAATATACAGTTTATGTGAGTTTTTATCAAAGATTCTACGCAAATATGCTGCTTAAATCTCTTGTGATTACCCGCATCTCTTAGAAAACTGTTTAAGTATGATTCTGATTTATAAATTTTTATTGAGAATATTCACGCAATAATCAGGGTTATGTAATCTGCTTTGAAAGCGATCGCCAGTTGTAACAGAATGTGAGTAATGACAAGCCTTAAGTCCTGGGTCTATTAAAAGTTGTTAGAGATAGAAAAAGACAGCACAACCTATGCTGCTTTTTCCATTTGTGTATCCAGCAACCAAAAATTCTCAAATCTACAACGACTCTAAATAGTTCAGAAGATCCGCCATTTCTTGGGCACTAGGTTGGAATTTTGGCATTGGCGGTGTTTCACCACTGATCACTTGATGAATCAGCCCATACCGAGACTTGTGCTTTGAAACAGCCTGCAAACTGGGCCCTACTCGCCCGTCTGCTTCCAAGCCATGACAACCAGCGCAGTTAATTTGAAAGATCGCGTGTCCTTGAACTGGGTTTCCTGTTAAGGATAGAACACTCTTGACGTATGGATCGGAGGCTTGAACTAACTGAACACCAAAAAAGCCTAAAGGGACTGCTAGCAGTGTGGCCAGCATCAATAAAACGATCCGCTGAATCAATATTTCAGGTTTGGTAATCTGGTTATCCAAAAGGTTTGCTGTGAAAGTCTAAGTGTGCTAAAAAGTTTTCATTTCCTACACATAGCTTAAAAGTTCTTGATTGTGTCTGCAAGCACAGAAGACTATTTTCTTGTGAGCAGTTGGGCAGTTGCGCGTTAAAAAGGCTGTAGAACGCAGGATTCATCCGAAATTTGGTAAAATCAAAAGCAAGCAACGAATATTTAATCATTACAAAGAGGAGATTTCCAGTGGTTGAACCCCTGCTATCAGGTATTGTCCTGGGTCTAGTTTTCGTCACCCTTGCCGGACTGTTTTACGCTGCCTATAGGCAATACAAGCGCCCCAATCAGTTGGGAGGATAAGGGAGTGCTGAGTTAGGAGTTAGGGGTTAGGAGTTATTATTGTTCCTCATCTTCTTTATCCGCCCCTAATCCCTCACTCCGAATTCTGTAGAAAGTAAGTGATGTGTTGCCGTAAACTTTCTGGCGGCAAATTTCCCAAGCGGGAATCTCTGGCGGTATCCAACCTTGTGAGGCGTGTTCAACTGCGATTTCGCCGCTAGGATCTAAAAGTTGATGGTGAGCGATCGCTTCTAATACTGGTTGGTACAATCCACTGGCATAAGGTGGATCAAAGTAAATTCTATCGAATTGCTTGCCTGATAAAGTCTTTAACTGCTGCGTAATATCTCCCCGTAATACCCGAAATTCTTGGTCGGCATTAGCTACCTGCTGCCAATTTTCTTGGACGGTGGCACAGGCTCGGCTTGATTGTTCTATTCCTATTACTAGGCTGGCTCCTCTACACAAAGCCTCTGCGCCCATTGAGCCAGTACCAGCGCATAAATCTAGCCAGCGACAACCTGCGATTTCTCCCTGCCAAATATTAAATACTGCCTCTCTTACCCGCGCACTAGTGGGTCTAGTTTCTTTTCCTGGTAAAGTTTTTAGCTGGCGATTCCCGTAAATTCTCAAACTCATTGGTTATTAGTCATTAGTCATTGGTCATCAATTGTAGACAAAAGACAAAGAACAAATGACAAAAACAATATTAGGCAGGAATTTTTTCGCGGACTTGAGCAACGAAATTAGACAGGATTTGCAAGCCGATATTAGAGGATTTTTCGGGGTGAAATTGGACTGCCATCAGGTTTTCATGGGCGATCGCAGCTGTGACGGTTTGAGTACCATGAGTAACGGTTGCTGCACGGATTAGGGGGTCTATTGGGTCAACATAGTAGGAATGGACAAAATACACCCAAGGATCGGACGGTAAATGCTCCCATAAAATACTTTTTGGTTGAGTCACTTCCAGCTGATTCCAACCCATGTGAGGAATAGTAATGTCGGGTTCTGAGCGAAACCGCCGCACTTTTCCTTTGATAATTCCTAGTCCTGGTTGAGTACCTTCTGCACTTGATTCAAAGAGAATTTGCAATCCTAAACAAATTCCCAAAAAAGGTTTACCAGATGCGATCGCTTCTTTAATTGGTTGTTCCAAACCACGCGCTCGCAGGTGTTGCACTGCTGGATCAAATGCTCCTACTCCTGGTAAGACTATAGCATCTGCCTGCTCTAATTCCTTTGGAGAATAAGTAACATTAGGAGTTGCCCCAGCTTTTTCCAAGCCTTTACAGACTGAGTGCAAATTTCCCATCTCGTAATCTACGACCGCAATCACTGGCATTTACCTGCTCCTTGTAAATTTATTATGGAGGGTTTTTCTATTCTAAATAATATTTGTTATGAAGAAAAGAATTCTATTAACTTCTTTTGATATTTGGCTAAAAGATCAACAGTCAAATTCTTCTGATGATTTATTACTTGAAGTTACCAAACTCGATCTGATACCGCATGACTTAACTTTTTTACGACAGTTACCCGTAGATGTGCAACTTGCCAGTGTCCAGGTAATGGAAAAAATCAATGCAATCCAACCTGATTACATCATCTGTTGTGGCATGGCTGCAAGCCGTACACAATTAAGTGTGGAAGCCGTTGCTAGCTATGGAGAAATTGTTTTACAGACAGAAGTTGATTTGGAAAAATTAGTGGCGGGAGCCGTGGCAATTGAGATTAGCCACGACTGCGGTAAATTTGTTTGTGAAGGTCTTTACTATTCAGTGTTGGATTACTTAAGCCAAAATAAACTCACGGCACGTTGTATTTTTGTCCACGTTCCGATTCTCAATCAAGAAAATTTGATGGGTATTCTTGCTGATTTCGTATTAATTATTAACAAACTGGCACTTTCATCAAGTTGTTAATGTCTGTATGGTGAAAGAAATATCTAAGTATATGTTGCCATTGTTACTAATTTTTCCCATCGCTCAATTAACTCCTGCTACGCCACCACCTGAAGAAGTTGTACAACCACAAGAAGTACGACCTTTACCAGGTCAATTGGATACCGTGCCAACGTTTAACAGCAATAGTCCAGAATTGGTTTTAAAAGAAGGAATTTTACTTTCCACCTTTCCACCAGATGGGAAAAAAGTGCCAACGGCGCATCTGAATTTTCCCTTTCGAGGACGATTTGATATTTTTGCTCACCACATTACGAAAGCTGAACCAGCAGATAATTTGCGATCTCTTTATTTAGGGATAATTTTGCATAACCCTGGTTCAGAATCGGTGAAGGTGAATATTTGGCAGGCGGCGAGTTATTTGAGTCAACCGGATGCACCATTTATTCAGTTACCATCTTTTAGCCAAAATCTTTTAGGTAAAGTTTTTGCCGGGCCAGGCGATCGCGTTATGTCTGATGTGCTTCGGGGAGTGCGACAAGAAATTTTCCCTGCTCAAATTGAGATTCCAGCAAAGCAAAGTCGGATGTTACTCAATTTGCCAATTCCGGTGCAGGGATTGACACCGCCCCTCAATGGTCGGTCTACATTGATCCGACTACAAAGTAATGGCAATGTCTATGCAGCTAGCCTAGCGATGTTTGCACGGGTGAATCCTGATGGCAGTGAGCGATCGCCTACCTTAGAAGAGTGGCAAAATTTACTAGATAATGGTGATTTGGCTGGGCCACGAGATAAAGCACCCACTCCCTTAGAGGGAACTGACAAGCCAAGAATTTATGGTCGTGTAGCTGGAGTGGCTAGTGGTTCGCGATGGAAAGCTTTATTAGTAGATAATCCTAAAGCTAGGTATCTAACTATTCCCCAGCCTGGTCAAGCGTTTTCTTACGCTCTGAGTACCCTGCATGGCGGTACCTTAGAAACTGGTCAAATCCAAAGTGCTACTATGCTGGTGCGCTATCCTGACACCGCATATCGCGCTCATGGCAACTATGGAATTCAATATAATCTGAAGTTGCCGCTATACAACAATACTCAAAGTCCTCAAACTGTTAGTGTGTCGATACAAACGCCACTCAAGGAGGATCAGTTGGGAAAACCAGGGTTACGCTTTCTGAGTACACCAGCCCCTCAAGTATTCTTCCGGGGAACGGTGCGGGTACGTTATAAAGATAGCCAAAATCAGCTGCAAACTCAGTTTGTGCATTTAGTGCAAAAGAGAGGTCAACCAGGGGAACCATTAGTTTTATTAAATATGAAAGCTGGCGATCGCTCTTTAGTAGAAGTAGACTTTCTCTATCCACCAGATGCCACACCACCACAAGTCTTAACAGTTTCAACTCAGGCTGAATCTCGGAAATGAATGATGGGTAATTAGGTAGGTAAAAACTCAGCAAATAAAGCTCTACTAGTTATGGCAGAGACTTACAATGCTTACTGATAGTAGGCATTGTATTTACAACACAAGTACTGTTTAAGAACCATTCCAAATTGTAAACGTCTATTGAAGTTGCAATAATAGATACTATGACTACTAAGGTAGTAGTCCAAGGTTTAATTTCATGCATAGATTCTTTTTTTGATATGGATTATAAAGAGTGTATTTCCAAATACATTACCTGAATTTAATTATGACAAGCAATATTGTTCTTAATTATACATTTTAGAGACGTAGCAATACTACGTCTCTAAATTCTTTTTCGGAAATGTCTATTTATTAACCTCGTTGAAAACCCTTTGCTGGCTTTTGTTGTCCCTTAGCCTTTGGCTTAGATTTGTTAACTTCTCCTAAAGCTTCCTGAAATAAGTTATGCAAATGTATGGGTACACTGGCAATATCTGGTAACTCTGGCTCAATAGGTTTGTCGAATTCTTGCAAAAGTGTATCCAAGTCACTTGCAAGTCTAAACTCTGGACGTTGCAAAAATGCTTGTAACACATTTTCTAATTGAGTTGGATACTGTTGCGCTAATCGATGCCAGATAAAGGCATTAATACTTTTATCTTCCAGGTAATAACGAACTAGTTTTTCCGCCCCTTGAACACTTTGCCAATCCTCTGCCGCTAAAATTGCTTGTATTTTACTATATGTTGGTAAAAACATTTGTCCCCAACGGGGATGAGAAAGAGCCGTTACCTGTTCTGCTTTCTTGAGGTCAGCAGGTAAATCAACCTTTGGCATCACCATTTTGCTATTGCCGCTTTTGCTGTTAAACATCTGAGAAACTACGTTAGAATCAGCACCAAATTCTTCTGCTGCTGCTTTGATTTCCTCGTCTCCAATGCCCGCTGCTTCTGCTACTTCAGCCAGAGATTTAGAAGTATCAATTCCGGCGGCAGCAAAAGTTTTTTCAGTAATTACTTCTTGAAATTCCGCTATTTTTTTATTAAGATGGTATCCAGATAGTGTGATTTCATCAGTGCCAAAAAAGTCCACAAACTGCTGATGATATTGTGCTACTGACTGCCAAGCTTCTTCTAGCAAGTCTGGAGCATCGCTGTAAAGATTACTTTTATAATTCTCTTTGAAATTGCCAATTGCTACAGCAAGTTTTGGTTTACCTAATTTGCCCATGATTGTGTAGGGGCCAGAAAACGTCCAGTAGCTATCGGTGACAGGAGAAATGCGAGTTAGCAAGATTTCTCCGACTTTCAACCGAGATATTGCCTGTAATGTTTGAGTATTGTTTGGCTTGACGATGTAGTGTTTATCTGTCAACCAGTTGGTCAATTCAAAGCCATCAGGTAGAATATTCGTTATGGCAAATAAGCCAATAAAACTATGATGCCAACTGTCGATCAGGCTGCGATCGCTTTCTTCTAAATCTGGATGGCTTTCGATAAACAAGTCTAATGGAGACTTATCACCGACTTTCCCATCTGTCAGAAAGCTATCGATGATTAAGTCCTGCTGTGTACTATCCCCACTTCCACGGCGCGACTGTGCTGCTGCATAAGTTTCCAGTGCTTGTGCCAGTTCGCCTTCAGCATCAAAGACAAAATCAACTAAGGCTTGTTTTAATTGGTGCGATCGTTCTAATATGACATCCACAAGTTAATCTCTCGGTGTAATAGATGTAGATTATAGCCTTTGAGAGAATTACAGCATCTAACAATAGCTAGATTTATGCGAATTTAGCCGTAAAGCTTCTCTTAAACTAGATATAAGGCATCACACAAGGTCATTACAGATGGTCGCAATTCCAAATTCTAGCTATATTTCCCCAGAAGACTATCTCAGAGAAGAAGAAACCAGTCCTATCAAGCATGAATACAGACAGGGACAGGTTTATGCAATGGCAGGGGCAAGCAATACCCATGTAATTATTAGCGGAAATCTGTTTGCTATGCTGAGAAATCATTTGCGCGGGAGTGGCTGTCAGGCTTATATATCAGACACTAAAGCACATATTGAGTCGATTAATATCTATTACTATCCCGATGTTATGGTAAGTTGTGACCAAAGAGATAGAGCTTTTAACAATTTTCTGCGTTACCCTTCCTTAGTTGTAGAAGTGCTATCTCCAACAACAGAAGCCTTTGACAGAGGTGATAAATTTGCTGACTACCGAAAGATAGAATCACTTCAGGAATATGTACTTGTGAGTCAAACTCGATTAAATGTTGAGTGTTTCCGTCGTAACTCAGAGAGACAATGGGTACTTTATCCTTATGGACAAGAAGATATCATTCATTTGGCAAGTGTAGATTTTCGGTGTGCTGTTGCAGATTTATATGAGGATATTACTTTTGAATCGCCCTAATTGACGAACTACTAGCTCAAAAGCCAGAAACTAGAATCTTGAGGATTTAAAAATGTGTTTTTAGAGAGCAAAATAAAAAGGCAAAAGAAAATCTTCTTTTGCCTTTTTGCTTTTTATCTTTTAATAGAGACTTGAAATTTTACGTCTCTATTCATCATCAAAATCATCTTCGTCGTCTTCCTCTTCTTCCTCGTAATCGTCGTCGTCTGCGACTTCATCGGCGATTAACTCATCTTCGTCATCTAGAACTGACCTTTCTGCACGTCTGCTGCCAAAGCCAGATTCCCCAAGAGTGGGAGAATCTAAATTATAGGTGCGAGCTGTGCGGTCATCTAAAACCATATCTAGAGGATCGTCAACTTCATCCAAGACACTACTGCTAATCTCAGCAGCATAATCTTCGATCGCACCAGGTTCATCATAGGTATTGTACCCAGTACCAGCCGGAATCAATCGCCCAATAATCACGTTTTCCTTTAATCCGCGCAGCCAGTCAGATTTGCCTTCGATAGCTGCTTCGGTAAGTACCCGTGTTGTCTCTTGGAAGGATGCGGCGGAAATAAAGCTGTCGGTGTTCAAGGATGCTTTGGTGATCCCCAACAATACTGGGGTATACTGTGCCCTAGCACCGCCTGTAATTGCCATCGCTTCGTTCACCTGCTCAACTTGGCGCAGTTCCACCAATTCGCCGGGAAGCATTGTGGTGTCACCACCATCATCAATCCTGACTTTATTGGTCATCTGGCGAACAATTACTTCAATGTGCTTATCGGAAATATCAATCCCTTGAGACTGATACACCATTTGCACTTCATTCACCAAGAAGGTTTGTACTTTCTGCAAGGCAAGGCTAGCACAAGCATAGATTCCATCTTCAGAACCCAGGCTAAAGAAGATTTCCAAAATTTCATGAGGATTGGATGGGCCATCAGTCAATGGTTGTCCCGCTAATACCATTGAGCCATCTGGAACAATCAAATTTTGTCCTGGGCCCAGAGGATAATCTGTCACCACGCCATTTGATTCTACGACCTTGATGGCGATCGCTTCATCACCACCCTCAGCGTAAACTACCTTAACTTCACCCGCCCGCCGACATAAAATACACGCTTCTTTCGGCTTACGAGCTTCCAGTAGTTCCTCAATCCGGGGCAAACCTTGAATGATATCTCCAGTTTTGGCGCGTTCAAAGACCAGCAACACCAAGTTATCACCCCGTTGTACCAAATCGCCGTCTTCTATCTGCAACACAGCACCAGGGCTGACTCGATAAGGGCGACCGATACGGGTAGTAATAACGTAGTTTTTAGTACTCAGAGCGGAGTCCCCACCAGATGCAGCAGCGGCATTTTTGATATCTACTACTTGCCCTGATTCTGGGGCAAAAACTCCAGGAGCAACTTCTGCACCTTCTACTAGCAAGTCACCCACTTTCACCTTGGGCAGAGTACTAGTATTGGTGATGAGCCTGTCAACGTCGCGTAACACCAAGCAACGACGAACGTTTTCAGTTCCTTTTTTGACACCCCGCACTTCCCCACCTTCTTTACACAAGATTTGGGTACGTGCGACTACAGAACCAGGGGCGATGGTTAATCCATCGTGTACCTCAAGTGTAGTCTGGGTACTACCTTGGGTGGCATCGGCGGTAATGTCTCGACGAATTACCAAGGATTCCAAAATTACCAGTTGTAAACGTTGAACTTCTGGGTCTTCGGTATCCTCTACTAATTCAATATCTGCTGCCAGGGGTGAAGCATTATGGTCTTGTTCCCCTTCTTGCTCAATTTCCAGCACTAACTGGGTTCGCAGCAGTTCTACACCTTCAACAGATTTGACGCGTTCTGAATCTTTGTAAGGTAGTCGCTGCACAGCCCGTAACTGAATCGATCGCCCGGTTTGTTGACTTACCGATGTCGTTGATGGCACATCTGGATTATCCGGTACGGCAAACTCAACTACTGGACGACTCAACAGGGCTGGGCCTTCTGGTGTCTCGACATACTGGATATAACGCAATTCCGTGGCGACATTGCCTTGGAATTCTTCACCTGGTTGGATAAAGGTGTTATCTCGCCCGATAACTGATTCTGGATCGTCCACCATCAGCAGTTCCCCTGGCTTCACCACGACTTCCCGCAGAATGTCGTTTTTCTGGGTAACTTCGATCACACCGCTGTTTTGACAGAAGATATCCTTGACGACTTCAGTGCCAGCTTCGACAAACTGACCGTCTTCTACTAACAGCAAGGAGATATCTTTGTTAACTTCGTGGCTTTCTTCAGGAATCCACAACAGAGTACCGCCCTGCACGACTTCATAACCGAGCTTGGCTTTACCTTTTTTCTGGACTTCGACACCTGCGAATTTCAGGAATCCACCAGTGGTTGTGCGATAGCGGTCATCAATTAACTCAGCTACCACTTGACCATTTTGCACCTTAGTGCCTGGTGTAGCCCGGAGATTAAATACCTGGTTGTTGCCAGTGGAGACTAAGTAGTTATTGCGACCTTGAGAACTTTGGACTGTCACCGTTGCCTGGTCTAAGACCACAGAAGCAGTGATAATCTCAATTTCTCTGGTACTCTTACCTGGGGTGGCTTCGGGCAAGCGCACCACACCGCCGTGCAAACTGGCTAACTTGGTTTCAGCTAAAACTCCATTAGCAGCGATCGCATCACCATTTTTCACCACCAATTCTGCACCTGGTGGCAAGTTGTAAACTTCCCCAGACAAAATCCAAATCAAACCACCCCGTGCGGCTGTGGTTGTGGTGTTACCTTGACGGTCAGTTTTTTGTTCTGGAACTACTTCGGCAAATTGTACTTCCCCTGCCAAGTCAGAGGCGACATCTTTAACTGCTTTTTCTGTATTAGTCCGAGTTGTCCGTCCACCGAGGGCAACCTCTGCCAATAACTGACCTTGTTTTACTTTATTTCCATCAAATACGTATAATGTTGAACCTTGAGTCAGATGAACTTCTTGGTTCTCTGGGGTAACATCACCTTCTTTTTTCGGCTCCAGAAGCATGATGCCATTAGCTTCAACATAGAGAGCATCTTCCCCATGGCGGGTACGATACGTTCTAGTCTTCAATTTGCGGGGAAGCTTGACAGTTCCATCGATTTTAGAACGAACTTGTTGCGCCACTTCTCCAGTAAACACCCCACCTGTGTGGAATGTCCGCATGGTTAACTGAGTACCAGGTTCACCGATACTTTGGGCGGCAATAATCCCCACAGCTTCGCCCAAATCCACCATCTTGGCGTGTGCCAAACTCCAGCCGTAGCAGTGTTGACAGACAGAACGTGCGGCTTCACAAGTTAGTGGCGATCGCACCACAACTTCACCCACCCCAGATTTTTCAATTTTCTTCGCCAAATCCTCAGAAATTGGGGAATTGCGGGCGGCAATCAATTCTTTTGTTACCGGATGCACCACATCTTCGCCAATTACCCGTCCCATCAAACGGGTAGCCAGAGGAATCAAGGTTTTAGCACCTTCTGTCATTGGTCGAATGGCAAGACCTCTAGTGGTACCGCAATCAAATTCCCGAATAATTACATCCTGGGATACGTCCACCAATCGACGGGTGAGATAACCAGAGTCAGCCGTCCGCAAGGCAGTATCCACCAATCCTTTTCTGGCACCGTAAGACGAAATAATGTATTCCGTCACAGTTAGTCCTTCACGGAAATTGGTTTTGATCGGCAAATCGATAATTTCCCCTTGAGGATCTGCCATCAGTCCCCGCATCCCCACCAACTGACGCACTTGAGAGATGTTCCCCCGTGCCCCGGAGAATGCCATCATGTATACGGAGTTCAGGGGATTAGTCTTCTTGAAGTGGACGACTACTTCATCTTTCAAGGCTTCACTGGTACCATTCCAAGTATCGATTACCTTTTGGAAGCGTTCTACTTCAGTGATTTCTCCCCGTTGATAACGGGTTTCAGTAGCGCGAATTTCTTCCTCGGCTGCTTCTAAGAGCAATCGCTTAGTTGGTGGTATCATCAAGTCATCTACACTGATGGAAACCCCTGCCTTGGTAGCGTAGCGAAATCCCAAATCTTTCAATTTGTCCGCCATCACTGCGGTTCGCGCTGTACCATAATTCGTAAAGGCCCAAGAAATTAAATTTCTCAGTTGACTTTTGTCAACCACGCGATTGCGAAAAATCATTTTTTCAGTCATTGGTCATTAGTCCTTGGTCATTAGTCATTAGTCAATTAGTCATTTGTCATTAGCAAAGGACAAATGACAAATGACTAGCTTGCTAGTGCTTCCTGAATGGCATTGTTGTAAATAACGCGGCCAGGGGTTGTGTATATATACTGGGAAAGTACATTGCCTTTAGCGTCTTGTCTGACTCGACGGAACTTATAGAGTAATGTGCGAGTACCATCCTCGTTTTCCGTCACTTTCACTGGTTCTGTATCCAGTTGGTCTGATTCTATTTCGCCATCAAACCTTACGTAAATATAGGCGTGCAAGTCAATTTGATCTTGCTGGAAAGCCATAATTACATCCTCTAGCGAAGAAAAGTAATTTCCTGCCCCTTTTGTTGCACCGGGATTTTCTGCTGTTAAATAATAGGCTCCCAATACCATGTCTTGACTAGGCGTGATGATTGGTTTACCTGTGGCTGGTGACAAAATATTGTTAGAAGCCAACATCAACAACCGCGCTTCCGCCTGACTTTCTAACGAGAGAGGGACGTGTACCGCCATTTGGTCGCCATCAAAGTCGGCGTTAAATGCTGGACACACCAGAGGATGGAGTTGAATCGCTCTACCTTCTACTAAAATTGGTTCAAAAGACTGAATACCCAAGCGGTGCAACGTTGGTGCCCGGTTTAGCATTACAGGGTGTCCTTCAATCACCTCTTCCAGCACATCCCAAACACTGGGATCATTGCGGGATATCAGCTTTTTCGCAGCTTTGATGTTATTCACCATACCGCTACGAATCAGGCGGTTAATCACAAATGGTTGAAATAGCTCAATTGCCATTTCTCTAGGCAAACCACACTGGTGAATTTTCAGCTTTGGTCCGACTACAATAACCGAACGTCCAGAGTAGTCAACCCGTTTACCTAACAAGTTTTGTCTAAAACGTCCTTGCTTACCCTCAATAATGTCAGACAAAGATTTTAGGGGTCGGTTATTTGCCCCGACCACAGTGCGTCCCCGACGACCATTGTCAATCAAAGCATCCACTGCTTCTTGCAGCATCCGCTTTTCGTTCCGCACGATAATCTCTGGTGCTAAAATTTCTTGCAAGCGTGCCAAACGATTGTTGCGGTTAATAACCCGCCGATACAAATCATTCAAATCGCTGGTGGCAAAGCGTCCGCCATCTAGTTGCACCATTGGGCGCAAGTCGGGGGGAATCACGGGAATAACTGCCATTACCATCCACTCTGGTTTGGAACCGGTGGCGATGAAGTTGTCAATTACCCGCAGTCGCTTAATTAGCTTGGCTCTCTTTTGCCCCTTGGCGTTGCCAATTTCTTCGCGTAGGCTTTCGGCTTCTTGTTCCAAATTAATATCGGCAAGCAAACGCAACAGCGCTTCAGCGCCAATACCTACCTCTACGCCTTGCAGCACAGAATCTTCGCTATAAATTTGGTCTTCTATTTCCAACCACTGGTCTTCACTCAGTAGTTGTTTGTAAGTTAAAGTTTCGGCATTACCTGGACTCAGGACAACATAAGAGTTGAAATAGACAATCTGCTCGACATCCCGCAAGGGCATATCCAACAGAATGGAAATATAGCTAGGAATGCCTTTGAGATACCAAACGTGAGCTACTGGTGCGGCGAGTTTAATATAGCCCATACGGTGACGACGCACCCGTGACTCGGTAACTTCTACCCCACAGCGCTCACAAACAATACCTCTGTGACGGACTCTTTTATACTTACCACAATGGCATTCCCAATCTTTCGCGGGGCCAAAAATGCGCTCACAAAACAAGCCGTCCATCTCTGGCTTGAGAGTCCGGTAGTTAATCGTTTCTGGCTTGGTAACTTCACCGACTACTTGACCGTTGGGCAATGTTCTCTCGCCCCACTGCCGAATGCGTTCGGGGGAAGCCAAGCCGATTTTTACGTAGTCAAACTGATTAGTTTGGGCAGGTCTCATATTTAAGTGCTGAGTTCCGAGTGCTGAGTAATGAGTAGTAAGTGTTGAGTAGTAAGTGTTGAGTTGTGAGTAATGAGTTGTGAGTAATGAGTTGTGAGTAATGAGTAGTAAGTGTTGAGTAATGAGTAGTAAGTGTTGAGTTGTGAGTTACAGATGAAGAATTCTTAACTTAGAACTTCTTATTTCTAACTTCTTAACTCAGCACTCAGCACTCCTTAACTCAGCACTCCTTATTCGTCATCATCCAGCGATTCGCGGGAAAGAGATTCGTAAGTTGGTCGGGGAGGTGTGCGACGGGCTGATTGGTCTGCCATCAAATCGACTTCCACATCTAGGGAACTGCCATCTGCTTGGGTTTCTACCTTGTGTACGGCAATGTCTAACCCTAATGATTGCAACTCGCGCATTAGCACCTTAAAGGATTCTGGGGTTCCAGGCCGAGGAATTGCCTTACCTTTAACGATCGCATTTAACGCTTCATTCCGTCCTTGCATATCGTCAGATTTAACTGTGAGCAATTCCTGTAAGGTGTAAGCCGCACCAAAGGCTTCCAATGCCCACACTTCCATTTCTCCAAACCGCTGACCACCTTGTTGTGCTTTACCACCCAAGGGTTGTTGAGTCACCAGTGAGTATGGGCCTGTGGAACGAGCGTGGATCTTATCATCCACCAAATGCACCAGCTTCAGCATATAAGCCACACCGATGGTAATTGCTCGGTCAAAGGGTTCACCTGTACGACCGTCATACACCATAATTTTGCCTGGGTTATCTGGGTTATATACCCAGTCTTTCCCTGTTTCGTCCCGTGCTTCTTGTAATTTGCCATGTACGATTCGGCGGGATGTTTCTTCACCGTACATTTCGTCAAAGGGAGTAATCTTAAATCGTACTCCCAAGGTCTGACCAGCCCAACCCAAAAGGCATTCAAATACTTGTCCGACGTTCATCCGACTGGGTACACCCAAGGGATTAAGTACAATGTCCACTGGTGAACCATCGGGCAAATAAGGCATATCTTCCGCTGGTAATATCCGAGAAATAATCCCTTTATTACCGTGGCGTCCTGCCATTTTGTCACCAACTTGGATTTTGCGTTTTTGGGCGACATACACCCGGACTACCATATTGGCTCCCGGTGGTAGTTCATCACCTTGTTCACGAGTAAACAAGCGCACATCAACTACGCGACCTTTTTCACCGTTGGGAACTCGCAGGGAATTATCCCGTACATCCCGCGCTTTTTCACCGAATATCGCCCGCAATAGTTTTTCTTCTGGTGGTTGGTCTGATTCACCCTTGGGTGTAACTTTTCCTACTAAGATATCACCAGCTTCTACCCATGCTCCAATGCGAATGATTCCCTGTTCATCTAGCTGGCGCAAGGCATCTTCCCCAACGTTAGGAATTTCTCTCGTGATTTCTTCTGGCCCCAGTTTCGTCTGTCTCGCTTCAATTTCATATTTTTCAATGTGAATTGAGGTGTAAACATCATCCTGCACCAGTCTTTCAGAGATTAAAATTGCATCTTCGTAGTTGTAGCCTTCCCAAGGCATATAGGCAACTACGATATTTTGTCCTAGTGCCAATTCACCGCCTTCAGTGGAGGAGCCATCAGCCAATACCTGACCAGCAACAACCCGCTCACCAATACGGACGAGAGGTTTCTGATTTAAACAGGTGTCTTGGTTGGAACGTTGATACTTGGAAAGGGTGTATCTAATTTCAGGGGTGTTAGCTTTAGGACGGACACGAATTTCCGTGGCATCTACATAAGTGACATCGCCATCGGTACGCGATACAACCACCATCCCGGAGTCTCTTGCTCCTTGGGCTTCCAAACCAGTACCTACCAAAGGACGCTCTGGCTTCAATAAGGGTACTGCTTGCCGTTGCATGTTCGACCCCATCAGCGCTCGGTTAGCATCATCATGTTCCAAGAAGGGAATCATGCTGGTTGCTACCGACACAATCTGTACTGGAGATACTGCTACGTAATCAACCTGTTCTGGTGTTGTGGTGGAAAATTCTTGGCGATACCGGACTGGCACTAGTGGCCCAATGATGTGTCCAGTTTCATCTACAGGGATATCACCAGGAGCAACCCGCAGGTCGTCTTCTTCATCGGCTGTCATGTAGGCTGGAGGCAGGTCAAATCTGACTCGCCCATTTTCCACAGGTCTAAATGGCGTTTCGAGGAAGCCGTACAGGTTAACCCGCGCATGGGTTGCTAAGGAGCCAATCAATCCGGCGTTGGGGCCTTCTGGTGTCTCAATGGGGCAAATACGTCCATAGTGACTTGGATGTATATCTCGCACGGCAAAACCAGCGCGTTCGCGGGTTAAACCACCAGGGCCAAGGGCACTCAGACGGCGTTTGTGGGTCAGTTCTGCGAGAGGATTGGTTTGATCCATGAACTGACTTAACTGGCTAGAACCAAAGAATTCTTTAATTGCTGCTACCAATGGTTTGGGGTTCACTAAGGAAGCAGGAGTTAGCACTTCCGCATCGGATACGGTCATCCGTTCCCGAATAATTCTCTCTAGGCGGTTTAAGCCGACCCGCACTTGGTTTTGCAGCAATTCACCGACGCTTCTCACACGACGATTACCTAAGTGGTCGATGTCATCGATACTACCAATGTCATACTCTAGGTTAATTAGGTAATCGACGGCTGCCAAAATATCGCCAGCAGTCAGCACCCGCATGGTGTCTGGGACAGAAAGGCGCAATTTTTTGTTTAGCTTATAGCGTCCGACGCGACCAAGGTCATAACGTTTCGGGTCAAAGAAACGAGAGTCGAGGAGTTGTTGTCCACCTAATACCGTGGGTGGTTCACCAGGACGCAATTTGCGATATAACTCCATCAGGGCTTCTTCTTCAGAGAATTGCCCTTCTTTCTCGATGGTTTTTTGGAAATATTCTGGATGGCGTAAAGCATCAAAGATTTCGTTGTCTGATAACCCTAAAGCCTTTAATAGTACCTGTGCTGAGAGTTTGCGGGTTTTGTCGATGCGTACCCACACCAAATCATTACGGTCTGTTTCAAATTTCAGCCATGCTCCCCGGTTGGGAATTAAGCTAGCTGAATAAGTACGTCGCCCGTTTTTGTCTATTTCTGATTTGTAGTAAACTCCTGGCGATCGCACTATTTGGTTGACAATTACCCGCTCGGCACCGTTAATAATAAACGTGCCGCGATCAGTCATCAAAGGCAAATCACCAATGAATACCTCTTGCTCTTTGATTTCCCCAGTTTCTTTATTAATCAACCGTGTGGGAACATACATTTGGACGGCATAAGTGCTATCCCGCCGCTTGGCTTCTTCGACGCTGTACTTTGGCTCCTTGAGTTTGTAGTTATGACCCAAAAAGTGCAGTTCTAATTTACCCGTATAATCTGTGATAGGACTAAAGGAGTTAAGTTCTTCTATCAGCCCTTCTTCCAAAAACCAGCGAAAGCTTGACCGCTGAATTTCAATCAAGTCGGGCAACAGAAAGGCGGGTTCCATATATGTTTCTTTAGTCATGCCTCTACCTTTGTCAACCTGGTTAAATTTTCCCTTGGACACTACTGTTTGACGCTTCCCACTGCTAGCCAGTGTCCTTAGCTGTTGGGGAACTTTTTCTTAATACACTTGCTTATTTAAACGTGTGGGCAAACACAGCGATTAAAGCTGGTTGGAATGAGCAATCTTGACAAGGGGATAATCGCTCTTAATAAGAACTGTAGTAGCATACAAGCAGGTGAGAATTTGCTGAAAGCTTTTCTGGTCCGCATCCAATGCCCCACGCTCATTCCCCTCAGAATATACGGTTGAAATATTCCGGAATTTGATCTAAGTTTCCTCACTTTCCCTCCAAAAAGCGCGTTAATTTGCTGACGCAGCTCCACACAGTGTGTCTTAAATCCACCCTGCTATACTCTCAGTGATATCCTAGATATCCTAAGACTGAGGGAATGATCCGCACCTCGTCGATTTTGAATCAGAATCACTTCATTTTGCTGGATTGTACTCACAAGGCAATTTTGTTTAACGATTTTCAATAGATTTCGATACACACTAAGCTGATGTTTTGCAAAAGTCTAGCTCAATTTGAGTTGGCACGCTTAGTCATGTGTGGAGAGCATCCGCTTGTAGAGATTGGGAGGATGGCGAAGCCATAACAGCACGGAAAATTCAGATGAGAAGTTTTAGGCTCCTTCCTTTATCATTATGGCGCAAGCAAAATGTTTTTGAGGGAATAATATTAGCATATTTTTGTCCCCCTATAGGTTTATTTTTTTAGCACAACTTAACAAAAGATACTAGGACATATTCTATACTGATAATCCAAATAATTCACAGGCATTTTGGGTGGTTTGATGGGCGATCGCCTCTACCGTTTCCTGGCGCAATTTAGCTACTTGTTCGGCTACATAAAGGACGTAAGCCGGCTCGTTGCGCCTCTCGCCCCGTTTGGGAACTGGAGCCAGAAATGGACAGTCTGTTTCAATCAGTAGGCGATCGCTACTCACCATCGCTGCTGAAGATTGGATTGCTTTGGCGTTTTTGAACGTTACTGTTCCGCTAAAGCTGATGTAGAAGCCTAAATCGAGAAACCATTGGGTTTCTTCTGGCGTTCCTCCCCAGCAATGCATGACACCCCGTACTCTTTCCCCTTGGAGTTTCCGCCATTTTTGCAACACTTCTCTGGTTGCCACAGTAGCATCCCGACAGTGGATAATCACTGGTAAGTTGAGTTCCGAGGCGATCACTAACTGTGACTCGAACACCATCAGCTGATGCTCGTAGTTATCAGCTTTG
This sequence comes from Nostoc sp., assembly GCF_036916985.1. Taxonomy (GTDB): domain Bacteria; phylum Cyanobacteriota; class Cyanobacteriia; order Cyanobacteriales; family Nostocaceae; genus Nostoc. Next base: position 20,846 of record NZ_JBALFD010000010.1, on the reverse strand, counting down.
TAAAAATCCAGTCCCATTTCGCCAATTGCTACCACATTCGAGTCAGAACTTGCTAAAGTTTTGATTTTCTCGGCTGTGTCGCTATTCCATTTTTCAGCATCTAAAGGGTGTAACCCTACAGCAAAGCTGATTTCGGGAAACTCTTGGGCTAGGGATTGAATACTGGCAAACTCCTCTGGGTGAACACAGGAATGTACTAAACGCACTACACCTGCTTTTTGCCATCGCGATCGCACTGTTGCTAAATCCGGTTGGAAACTATCAAAGTTGAGATGTACGTGCGTGTCTATCAGTTGCATCTTTTGTCCTTTGTTGTTTGTCCTTAGTCAAAAATGACGAAGGACAAATGACCAATGACTACTCAGCTGTTTGGGTGAGGGGTTTTAGTCTGTGAGCCAATCTTGATTTTTTCCTTGCCCCATTGTTGGGGTGAAGGACACCCCGTTTAATCGCTTTATCGATTTTGCCGTAAGCCTCAGATAACCTGGTTTGTACTTCTTGTTTTAATTCTGGGCTAGGATTAGCTGTATAGGCAGCTACAGCATTAATGTATTTCTTTATCAGCGTCTTGACTGCTGATTTGTAAGCTTTGTTACGCAGTCGGTTACGTTCTGCGATTTCGGCACGCTTGAGAGCAGACTTTGTATTCGCCACAGTCAATTCCAAAAATACTATTAATTATGTACACACACTACTAGACTTACTAATATAGCATCCAAATTGCCAATGTTATAATTTCCTAAAAAAATTCTGGGAATGAGTATGGATGAATAATCAACAGTTATTGTTCCACCCTTTCCTCTCTCTTCCTTAGGGACTTCCAGAAATTAAATTATTCAATTTTGGGAGAGAAGATGATCGTTAAGATTCTTCCTCCTCTGCGTCCCCTGCTTTCCCGGCTTGCCCTGCTCACCGAAACGACGGGATATTTTTTTAGTTGGAAGTCCCTTACTCCCCGATTCCGTATTTCGTCAATTTAGGAAATGCGTTAAAATATTCAGATACATCTAAGGACTGCCACCCTAACTCATCACAACCTGATTAAGCAATGTGATTGCCAAAAAATACAATCTTATACCTGTAAAGCTGATGTATTGTCAGAGGCAAAGAACTGTAAAGAGTTAAATTTCAGGGATTTTTAAGTATAGAACCGATACATCGTCTCTATACACAGATTAACAACTACTGAAAGTTAGGAAAATAAGTAAAAATTATACTCAGATCACACTCTCTGTAATTCGGGAGATTAGGTGAATACACCACTTGCACTCAGCAAGTAGTGAAAATAAGGGCATAAGGGTAGCGGGAATGGCATCCCTGCTTTTTGCTACTAGCCTACCGAGGCTTGTGGAACTGAGCAATTAAATTGCCTTCTCAAGCAAACTATATGCTGGTAGTCTTGAGAGTATCAAAAAAATTCAGGTTAAGCTAGAGAAGAGAATTAGAGTCAGCTTGCACACCCCAGTGGGTCAAGAGCAATACTAAATCTCAGGTGGCAATATTATAATTTTGGCATTGTCCTTACTCCATGCTGCGAATCATTACTCAGCAGGCAGACGTTAGAGCAGAACTACAACGGATCTGCGATCGCACCCATGACGAACAGGTGCTTCACAAAGAAGCAACGGTGCGGGAAGTTTTGCAAGCAGTGAAGCGCCAAGGCGACAAAGCTGTATTGCATTACACAGCCGAATTTGACAAACAAACCCTGAAAGCAGAAGAACTCCGAGTTACAGGCTCGGAACTGGATGCAGCCTATCAACAGGTGTCGAAGGAATTGCTTGATGCAATTCGGCTATCTTGCCGCCAAATTGAAGCGTTTCATCGTCAGCGTGTACCGAAAAGCTGGGTACATTTTGGCGACGATGAAGTAGTGTTGGGCAAACGCTACACCCCCGTAGATCGAGCCGGGTTGTATGTGCCTGGTGGCCGTGCCGCCTATCCCAGTACAGTGCTAATGAATGCAATTCCGGCTCATGTTGCTGCTGTACCCCATGTGGTAATGGTGACACCACCAGGGCCAGGGGGTGCAATTAATCCCGCAGTCTTGGTAGCTGCCCAAGAAGCAGGGGTGCAAGAAATTTATCGCATTGGGGGCGCACAAGCGATCGCCGCTTTAGCCTATGGTACAGAAACGATTCCGAAAGTGAATGTGATTACTGGCCCTGGTAACATTTATGTCACCCTAGCGAAAAAACTTGTCTACGGCACCGTCGGTATTGATTCTTTGGCAGGCCCTAGCGAAGTGCTGGTGATTGCCGATGAAACTGCAAATCCGATGCATGTAGCTGCTGACTTGCTAGCCCAAGCCGAACACGATCCAATGGCGGCAGCAATTTTGTTGACGACGGATGCTGCTTTGGCGAAAAACGTGCAATTAGCCTTGGAAAGACAGCTAGTAGATCATCCACGGCGAATAGACACAGAAAAAGCGATCGCTCACTACGGCTTGATTGTCGTTGTAGAATCGCTCGAAGCAGCAGCAGAACTCTCAAATGAATTTGCCCCCGAACACCTAGAATTAGAAGTCAAAGACCCTTGGGCACTTCTACCACAGATTCGCCACGCTGGGGCAATCTTTTTAGGTTACTCAACACCAGAAGCCGTAGGAGACTATTTGGCAGGCCCTAACCATACCTTGCCAACTTCTGGCGCTGCCCGCTATGCTTCGGCATTGGGGGTTGAAACTTTCCTCAAGCACTCCAGTATTATTCAATACTCCCAAACCGCACTGCAAAAAGTGGCTGGTGCTATTGATGTGCTAGCAACAGCAGAAGGTTTACCTTCTCATGCTGATTCAGTACGACGCCGAATTCAGCAAGAAGAGTAATTTGGAATGCTTAATTTTTTCTTATAACTAAAAGTTTGGATAGCGATACCTACGGTAAGCTACGCTAATGCACGCCATTTGCTATCCTACCTTCAGCTGCCCTTTCTTTAAGCGTCCACAAGTCGGGCATTACCGACGGTAGTTTCTGGGAGAGAATTTTCCTTTCCCAGAAACTCGTGAAAAGCTTCTCCAGCCCAGTCAGTACAAGGCAATACTATAAAAGTGGCGTGAAACTGACCTAATAGTAAAGCCTCAACTATTCTCAAATATATATAATTAACAAATAAAAATTGGTTTAGTGTCGCCGCCGACGGATTTTGCTAGATACTTATGTAAGAGGTCTACTCTTTAGGAGGCGAGAGCGGTGCTAAATAGTATTTTGGTAGCTCTGGACGGTTCGGAAATTTCAGAACGAGTAATTCAGACTTTAGATAATTTGGCTTTGTCAAAAGATGCCAAGCTTATTCTTTGTCATGTGTTTCCCACACCAGAGTCAGAGATGGAACTACCAGCTGATCGTCCTCAGCCAGAGTCGCCAACATTTTCTTATTTTCAGATTGAAAAACAACTGCAATCCTATCAGGAAAAATTATCAATAACAAGTGAGTTAGAACTAGTAACTGGCGATCCTGCTGAAGAGATTATTCGTCTTGCCAATATTTATAAAACTGAGTTGATCATAATTGGCAGTCGAGGGTTGATGGGGATGAAGCGAATTGTTCAGGGTTCTGTTAGCAGTCAAGTTGTAGAAGAGGCTAATTGTTCAGTGTTAGTCGTAAAACCAAGGTAAAAAAATTATCAGGGGAAGCAATAACTATAACCACCCCAAAACTAACCTTTGAGGAATACCTGAAATATGATGATGGCACTGATACGCGCTATGAATTGGTCAATGGAGAACTAATTCCCATAAGTCTGGGAAGTGGGCAACATGCCGCGGTAACAGAATTTCTCAATGTTTGTTTCCGAGGAGAAATTCTCCGACTAAAGTGGGATTGGACTTCTAAACAAACGGTTATCGGTGTTCGTTCCACCCGTGCTGGCAGATGGGATACATCGAGGATTCCAGATGTAGTTGTGATTCCGTTACCTCAGTGGCGAGAGTTGAGAAACCGAGAGGCAGTATTGAACTCAACGAACCAGCCCCCTTATTAGTGGTGGAAGTCGTTAGTGAGTCAACAAAAATTGTAGATTACCCTGCCAAGCGAGTTGAGTATAACGTTTTAAATATTCCAGAGTATTGGATTGTCGATCCATTAACGAACAAAGTGACTGTTTTGACCTTGATTGAGGAATTATACGAACCAGTAGAGTTTTTTGGTAGTGATGCCTGCGGCGGGAAACAACGCATTCAATCTCAAACTTTACCCCAGTTAGAATTAACAGTTGAACAAGTTTTGACAGCCGATTCTTAAAAATTGTTCTCTGCTTTTCTGTGGTTAGATAAATTACTTTTAAACCGCAGATGCACAAAATAGGACACCTGCATAGGAGGGTTTCCCGACTTAAGCAAAGTGTCCGTGGTGCAGATAGAAAAACAGAGATTTTTCGAGTTGTCTTGAAAGGGCTAGTCTTAGAGACAAGGAAAATCCCCCTTCTACGTTCAGTCGATTTAACGTTCTTGAGTTGCCAAAAACTGACGCAAGCTTAACAAACTCAGGGTTTGACCCAAATTTAAGGGCAAAATTGAAACTCCTTCCAAGCGGGACTGTACCCAACCTTCTCCCCAATACCATTCGTGGAACCCATCAATACCTCCACTGAGTATCAAGCGGAGACAGTTGGATTTGACAACGTTTACTTGATGATGAATCGCAACTGGCCCAGTCCAGGTTGTAAACTGGAATCCGGGAAGCAGTTCTTCTGGCATTCCTGGCGCAAAGCGTTGTCCTAAAAGCCATTTTTCTAGTTGTACGGGATGCAGCAGACTGTCACGAATTGCATCTGTTGATGCTTCGATTTCGATCCGCAGTTGGCTTTGTTGAAAATTACCCAGCATTTTTATCAGATTACCTAAAGATGAGACATCGCTATTTCTAATTTAGTCATTAGTCCTTTGTCCTTTGTAAATCACCAATGACTAATGACCAATGACAGCCGTTTATTTGCGTAGCGCCCTACTAAGTTACTTTTCTCGCAGCAGAGAACTTAGAATAGAAAAAGTGAACTTGTTAAGAAATGTAAGGTTATTCATGGCGGATCAGTTAATTCGTGCAACAGCAGCCGAAGGTGGAATTCGTGCCGTAGGTGTGATCACCACACGTTTAACAGAAGAAGTACGGCAGCGCCACAAGCTTTCTTATGTGGCGACGGCAGCACTGGGCCGGACTATGGCGGCAGGCTTGTTAATGGCTTCTAGTATGAAGCGAACTGGATCGAGGGTTAATGTTCGGGTAAAGGGCGATGGGCCTTTGGGTGGGATATTGGTAGATGCCGGCTTAGATGGTACTGTACGCGGATATGTCGCTAATCCATCTGTAGAATTGCCTCCTAATGCCAAAGGTAAGTTAGATGTTGGTGGTGCAGTGGGTGGCGGCTACCTCTACGTTGTGCGGGATATCGGTTATGGTTATCCTTACTCTAGTACTGTAGAACTAGTTTCTGGCGAAATTGGTGATGATGTAGCTCATTATCTGGTGAATTCCGAACAAACACCTTCAGCTTTAGTTTTAGGTGTGTTTGTGGGAGCAACGGGAGTAACTGCGGCTGGAGGATTACTGATACAAATATTACCCAAAGCCGCCAGAGACGAAGCTCTAGTAGAAATTTTGGAATCACGGGTTGCCGGTCTAGCAGGATTTACGCCATTGTTGCAAGCTGGGAAGACTTTACCGGAAATCTTTGGCGACTTGTTGGGAGATATGGGGCTGGAAATCTTTTCCGAACGGCAAATGCTGCGCTTCCACTGCGGTTGTTCTTTCGATCGCGTTTTGGGGGCATTGAAGATTTTGGGAGAAGCTGAACTGCAAGATATGATTATTAAAGATAATGGTGCTGAAGCAACTTGCGACTTTTGCGGTAATGTCTATCAGGCAAGCAACGATCAGTTAGCTCAACTAATTGCCGATTTGCAAGCTGAATCTACTATTTCAGGATAAAGTATAAAATAGCACTGATTTTTGAGATTGATAATGGTACTCTGTGGAGAGAGATAATCAAAAAAGTAGCTTTTTAATCATGAGAAAGTTACTATGTCAACAATGGAATTATCGACCTAAAACAGAGCGCTATTCAATTATTTTGGTGTGAGAAATGACAGAGCGGGATATTCCAGACAGTTGGTCTTCAGCCAGTGGAAGAGAGCCAGATCAAAACAAAAGATTATCCCGAACAGAGCAATTCGGTGAAACTCAGCCATTTGATGCCCCTGCTACTGGTTCTAACTCCAAGTCAGTGAAGCGGCGAAAAAAAAACCATAAGAAAGGATTACCTATAGATAGTAATTCAAAAAAAACAGCCCAAATCAGTAATAATTCTGATAAATGGCCACGCTGGATGAAAAGCTGGACATTGTGGCTAGTACTATTAATGTTGATTCCCGGCAGTGTAGGATTCTTGGCAATGGCAATGCTGTTCAAGTTGCCAGCTGCTCCTAATTGCCCCTCGATTTTCTGGCCTCTAGCTAGTGCTTCTGTGCGGTTACACTGCGCTCAGTTAGCGGCTTCTAAGCAAACAGTTAACGACCTATTGCAAGCGATCGCTCTGGTAAAGCAACTACCACAAAATCACCCGCTACATGGAGAAATTGATCGTTTCATCGAAGAATGGTCGCGGGATATTTTGAAGCTAGCTGATGAAAGTTTCCAAACAGGGAATTTAGAAGAAGCGATCGCTACTGCTAAGAAAATACCCGAAGATGTGGCAGCTTATAAGTTAGTCGATGAACAAATTGGTAAATGGGAGTTAATTTGGTCAAAGGCAGAAACTACATACAACAGTGCGATCGCTGAAGTCAAGGAACGGCGCTGGCAATCGGCCTTTATGTTATCTGCTAAAATGCTGCGCGTAGATAATCAATATTGGGCGGGTACGAAATACGACCAATTGAATCGTCTAATTGCTACAGCGCGGGAAGATGGGGATAAGTTAGGCAAAGCCGAAAGTTTAGCAAATAGCAAAGTAGTCGATAATTTATTAGAAGCAATCAAGTTAGCCGAGTCAATTGGGCAAGAAAGTTACCTTTACCAAAAAGCTCAACAAGCGATTCCCGCATTTGGACGCCAAATGCTGGAATTAGCAAAGGCAAAATTAGATAAGAAAGATGCGGATGAAGCGCTGAATATTGCTAGGCAAATACCGGAAAGTACGAAACTACAAGGTGAAACCGATGACTTTATTGCCATAGCTGATGCGAAAAGGAGTGCTTGGATCGGTAACGTTTCTGGTTTACAGGCAGCGATCGCTCAAGCACAACAGATTTCTCCTTCCAGACCAGTGTATAACGAGGCGCAGCAACTAATTGCTCGTTGGCAGCTGGAAATTGAAGATGTTGCCAATCTGGAAAAAGCGAGAATATTGGCTAGCCAGGGAACAGTGCCTAATTTAACAGCAGCGATCGCCCAAATACAGCTGATTCCTGCTAGTAATCCCAGGGCCACAGAAGCTAGGCAAGAGATGGATCGCTGGAGTGCCCAAATAGAAACAATTGAAGACCAACCTTACTTAGACCGCGCCGAACAGATAGCAATATTCGACGATATTAACTCCTTGCAAGCTGCGATCGCCCAAGCCAGCGAAATTCGTAGAGGTCGTGCATTATATCCAGAAGCACGGAAAAAAATTCGTACTTGGGTTGGAAAGATTCAACGAATTCAAGACCAACCCTACTTAGATCAAGCACAAGAACTGGCTCAGAGTGGAAATCTCACCGCCGCCATCAACGCAGCTCAACAAATTGCTTCATCAGGAAGGGCGCTTTCTGGGGACGCGCAAGCTGCAATCAATGACTGGGAAGGGCAAATCCGTACTAGAGAAAACTGGAAAAAAGCCCAGGAAGTGGGAGCAGCTGGCACTCCAGAATCCTTGGTTGAGGCAATACGACTAGCAGATAGCGTTTCCAACAATAGCATCTTACGTATGGATGCGAATCAGGCTATTGATCAATGGAGTCAGCAATTGTTAGAAATAGCACGCTCTCAAGGTCAGTCTGATATTGCTAGAGGCATTGACATTGCTAAATCGATTCCACGCGGTAGTGCTGCTTACAGCGCAGCACAAGAGCAAATTAAGGCTTGGCAGGATTTTCTCAATCCTCAGCCGAAACCTCAGCCTCAGCCTGAATCTCTACCATTTCCTCAATCAACAACTACTAATGGGCAGTAATATACAGCATTTTTCATTTGATTGAACCGTAGTAGTCTGTCAATAAATAATTGATGGATAAATTACTTCTAGAGACGGCGATTTATCGCGTCTCTCTAACCCTCAAAATAATTTGACAGACTAGTACCGCAAGTTTGAGAAAATCAATAAGCAAAACAAGATTGGATCTCAATACTGCTCGGGTTTTGCATTTTTAACTCGGAATTGGGTTTTGGGAAAAGGTTAAAGGTTTTTTCTTTCCCTTTTCCCCTTACCCTTTTGCCCTTAACCGACAAGTATTGGATTGGATCTAAGCTAAAGCGATTTCTACTTAGCTTTCACCCGCGCCTGCTTCACCATCGCAATCAGAGTTTGATGGGCATCTTCCGCATCTGTTAAAACACGATCAAACTGGATGCGAACTTGTACAGCTTCCCCATTCACTTGCACTGTTAAATCCATACCCTGTGCATCAATTGACAGCATTTCGGCTGCACTTGCATCTGTAACATCGCCAAAAGCTTTAGCATAAATCAGTACAGCATCAGCATGATCGTCATTCATGTGCTTGCAGATGCGCGAACTAATTTCAGTAGAGAAATCCTTAGACATTGTGAAGTTGAAAGTGATGAATATGGCAAGAGCCTAAATTTTCGGCTAAGTAGTTCAAATTAGCAGAAAAAGCTAGTCTTAAGCCATCGTTATTATAAGTGATATCTGAAAAACAACTACCCTTGTATATATTTGATAAGTTAAGTTTATTACTCGTACAAGAATTAAAATAAAATAAACATTATCCAGTATTTTTACCTTCTATTGCGGAAAGCAGACAGCGTAAACTGTAGCAGAAGTATTAGCCAAACTATTGTAGCTAAGAGACAATGAGCGAAACTAGCCCCAGACGAATTGTAATTGGGGATGTGCATGGACACTATGAAGGCTTAATGACATTGTTGGAGGCGATCGCCCCCACGTCAGAGGATCAAGTCTATTTTCTGGGAGACTTAATTGATCGCGGGCCTCATAGCGCACAAGTAGTTAATTTTGTTAAACGAAATAACTACCCATGTTTACTGGGAAATCACGAGCAGATGTTGTTAAACATTCTGACCAATGAAAGGACTTCTTCTTCGACGATGCAAGCATGGCTGTATGGTGGAGGACAAGCGACTGTAGCCAGTTACCAAGAAGCTCCAATTCCTGACGACCATCTGGATTGGTTAAAAGCTTTGCCTACATACCTTGACTTGGGGGATATTTGGTTAACCCATGCTGGTGTTGACCCTTCCAAGTCGGTGACAGAACAAACAGCCGATGAACTGTGCTGGATACGAGAGGAATTTCACAGCATTGAAAAACCCTACTTCCCAGATAAGCAAATTATTATCGGTCACACTATTACCTTTACCCTGCCTGGTGTTTCTCCTGGGAAACTAGCACAAGGAAGGGGTTGGCTAGACATAGATACTGGCGCTTATCACCCCCGGAGTGGTTGGTTGACTGGATTGGATGTCACAAATCAGTTGGTTTATCAAGTTAATATCTTTAAAAACTATATCCGTACCCTGCCTTTAGAAGAGGTTGTAATTACCGTTGATCCAGCTAAAATCAAAGTTGCTCGCCGCCATCAGAATTGAGAGTGGGAAGCAGGGGAAGCAGAAGAGGCAGAGGGGCAGAGGAGGTAAGGGGAATACCCCATGCCCAATGCCCAATCTTGTCAAGACCCCACTAATGGCCGAATATTAGCTTTATAACTAGCATTATCCAAGCCATATTTTTCATTACTAGGTTGAGAGTTAATTGCACGTCTGAGACCATCAATGCGATCGCTAGTTCCGGGGTGTGTACTTAAAAATGTCGGCGCAGAACCACCCTTTTTCAGCAGCTTTTGCATAAAAGAGACCATTGCAGATTGGGCATAACCAGTACGTGTCAAAGTTCGTAGTCCTCTTTGATCGGCCTCAAATTCATTGTTACGACTGCGTGGTAAGTCTCGCGCTAACTGTACACCAATTTGCACTGCTGAATTCCGATCTAAGCCGGCAGCTGTTAATAGACCACTTTCAAGGGCTTTTTGCTGCATCTGCTTGACTACGTGTTTTCCGCCAATGTGACCAATTTCATGGGCGAGTACGCTTGCTAGTTCCGCTTCATTGTCTGCGGTTTTCAGCAAACCTGTGTGGACATATACATAGCCGCCCAAGGTCGCAAAGGCGTTAATAGAGTCATCCTGAACTATCTGGAAAGTATAGGGGAGATTGGGGCGATCGCTATTTACTGCTAAACGCCGACCAACTTGTTCTACATAACGATTAACTTCGGGATTGCGGTAAAGCCGGACTTGACTGCTGACTAATTCCTGATTAATCTGCTTACCAAGATCAACTTCTTGATTAGGAGATATATTAGAAAGCTGAAATGCCTGAAATCCTTGGAGTAGAAGAGGCAAGAAATCTAAAGTTCTTCCAGGCAAGGGTGTACTTAGGCACAGACTCAGGGCAACTACCACCGAAATTAGGGGATAAAACCAACCACGCCGCCACATACGGTAATTTGTAACAAAACCTTTCCAGTTGAACATAATACGCTCTGAAGATTATTTCGGGAGAACATAAAATAATGGGACAAATTATGAGACGGATTTAAAGTATTCTAAGTTGCATTATTAACTTCAGCCCAAAGGAGTTGTTATACAGATAATTCTTAGGCAAATCTACCGAATTGCGGGGGACTAGGGATTCTCTCTAAAGATAGGCTTCAACACTAGATTTTACTTTCTAGCTGCGTCATTGTTAACAAGTAAAAGTTTGAGGGTTAGCTGCCGCTCCTTGGAACTTACGAACTCGTGATCAACTGTCGCATAACCGCAACCCTCGGATGCTTTGAGTTATTACCAAATAGGGAAAATGATCGTTTCCATCGAAAACCTTCTTGCTACAATCAATTACTTCGCTATTACCTCGGAAAAGTTTTTATGGCTATTTTAGATTCCAAAGGCCGCTTGTTTGGCAAAATAAACCTCCTAGATTTAGGTGCTGCGCTGGTAATTCTGCTAGTGATATTTGGCATCTTTGTCTTTCCTGGCACTTCTGGTTCTGTTGCCCAAGTTGGTGCGAAAACAGTACCTATTGAAGTAGACTTAGTAGTTCGTGGTTTGAATGTACGTGACCCGGAAAAATTAATCGATAATGGTTTAAAAAAAGGCGGAAAAACTAATGTAATTATCCGCAACCAACCCTACGGACAGATTGAGATCAAATCTATTCAACAGCTACCTAGAACAGTCAATGTTTTCCAACCTGATGGTACTGTCAAAGAACTTCCAGATCCCAAGACCAACAATTATAGTACAGATTTTCTTTTGACTTTAGACGGCAAAGCCCAAGTTACTGAAAGTGGGCCAGTTCTGGGTAACAGTAAAGTAAAAATTGGGATGCCATTTGAGTTAGAAGGCTTTAATTACAACTTCAATGCAACTGTCATTGATATTAGATTAAAAGACAAATAGTTTTCTCACTTTTGTTGATACTATTTTCTCTAGTAATCCTATTTGATTTGTGAGAATTACAATCGGCAGATCCCCGACTTCTTAAAGAAGTCGGGGATCTTATTTATCACAAATTATTCAGAATTGCTATTTACAGCGCTTCCGGCTATTATGCAATACAGTTTTTCTCCTTGCCCTCTCCTATCAAAGCTTTCAGACTTGAGGATGTACCTCATAGCTGCCGGAAGTGCTGTAATACCCCTGAAACCACGGAGGCAGTTTTGATACTGTTAATTAAGCAGAGGCAAAAACTTGCGAATTAAACCAATTGTCACTGCCGGCAATTCCAACTGTGGTGTTAATCCCACATCTTCCACCTGTTGAAAAAATCGGATTGCTTGGGGATTGATTTCGGCAAGGCGGCGACCAATTGAGGGCCCTGTAAATTCTGACTGTTTTCCCCAAATAATGGCAGTGGGAGTCGTCAACTGTTGAATGTAAAGGGATAAGTCAAAGCATAAATCGCCACGTACAAAGGATAGTGCTGCATACTCAGCATTCGGCTGTTGGGCAGATTGTAGATAAGCATCTACAATTTCCTGGTAGACTCGATTAGATTTAGCAAATTGCCGTTGCTCTAAGAAGCCGCGAATACCACCACTAGTGGCAATTCCAGTGCTGTAAAGTAAACGATCAACAACAGGAACGCTAACTAACTGGGCAAAAAAGCTCCGGGAGTAGTCTTCGCCAAAGTCGGAAAGTCCGGCGGGGGTGGTAAGAATTAAAGACTTGAATAAATCAGGATGATCTGCTGCTACTCGAATTGTAAATGCTGCGGTCAAAGAAGAAGCGATCGCTGTTACTGGCCCAGTACAAGTCTGCTCAAAAAACTCCCGAATCGTCGTCAAATAATCTTCAATTTTATAACTCCGTGGCGGATGCTCAGACCTACCCCAACCGAGCAAATCCGGCGCAATGACCCGATATTCAGCAGCAAAAGCTGGATAAACTTTCGACCACTCATAAGCAGAAGATCCACCACCAAAGCCGTGCAGAAATACCAAAGTTTCTCGATCATCTTTGGCAGTCACATCGCCCTCCCAAGGCGCTCCAGCAGCAGTATAATATATCATCCTACCTAGTGAGGTATTTATGGAGCGTTGTTCAAATCCTAGTGGTTGAAACATAAGTATTCTTTGTTAACTGTAGTGATTAGTTGGCATAAGTGAAAAAAGAAACTTGGGATGCAGGGATACAAAGAAAGTATTTGATTATTTCTCCACGTTCACGCATCTTTCCTCCCCCGCCTCTTCTTTAGTCACTTTGGATGTTTACGTGTTGAGTTCAAACTTCGTGGTCATTGTTATTATCCACGAACCAATCAGCTAAGACTTCTTGCCACAGTCAGATTAAGTAGATATAAAATTACTGGATTACTTGTAAAGATTTGGTGATTTTTTTTCATGATAAAAAGTAACTTAACGTTGAAAATACTGTTTTATAAGGGTTTTTCATGGTAGCGAGTATCACTCCAGCTTGAATTCAGCATAAGTTTTTATGGTAATCTATCAAAAAATCGATAAATCATTTTGAGCGTCAACAATAGTGAAAACGCTTGTTTTAGTAAGCTATTAATCCTACTTCTATATGATGTGGAAAAATAGTATTTAATGTATAACTAATCTGATTATTATCTAAGTAATGGTAAGGCGGGATGTCATGGTAAAGCAGGCTACTCTTCAATCAAATAAACTACTAACGATTGAAGACGCTAAATTTGCACTTGACAACTTTAGTATACAAAACGAAATTAAAGCTTCAGCTTGGCGGGGTCAGGTTGAGTCAGCTATTGATGCTGCCAGAATTACTGTACCTACTTGTATTTCTTTAGACTTAGAAGACTTAAAGTGTTTTGAAGCAGTAGAGCGGCAATATGAACGTTGGGGAGTCATTTTTCATAATTCTTTAGCAATACAGCCATCAAATCCAGCGTTTCCAAGCTATTCAGGACTAACAGTTTTAATGGGAGCGCCCAAAAGCGGATTTTTAGAAGCTACTTTTTTGCGTCCGGTTAGTTCGGTTAGCGCCTTTGTCACTAGTTCGCAACGGCTAGTGCTTTCCGCCTACGATCGCGATCGGCAACTGCTTGGTCAAACTGTACTACCAGCCTCTAATCTTGCCAACTCAGACTCGGCAATTTCCCCTAATACCTTATTATCTATCAATGTGAATAACATCTACAGCGTTACCTTCTGTACTTTTGATGGACAATTCACCCTTGATAATTTTCGTTTTTGTCTTTAATTAAGACTTACGTACAAGATGCCCTTGCTCTGAGCCGTTGAAAATGGTATCTTAATTTGCGCTGTGCTGTACTAGTCTACTATCTGTCTATCAAACCAGACATTTTGTGGTTTGAACCTTCATTCTTTCTTCATCCATAGTAAAACTTATACAATAAGTAATTTCGTAATCAAGTAGGTAAACACTGTGGCACAGGCTTCGTCTTCTTGGCAGCAATTGATCAACCAGATCCCCGACTGGAACTGGTCGCTGACAAAATTCAAGACAAAGGGAGCCATAAAGCAGCAAACATTTAGGCGCTTTTCTGGGCCTGGGGGCTTTCTTGGGTTCTTGACAATCGTCATCGCCATGTTGATGTGGAACTGGAAACTGCTATTGGCTCTCTTAATCGGCATTGGGGTAATGGTATTGGTTTACTCAATGCAGGAGTGGGATTGGCAGTTACGCTGGTCTAAAATACGTAATTTCTTAAACAGTTCAAATCGTCGCTTGGCCTTAGCAGTTGTCAGTGGTGGTATTGCTACTGTCAGCACTTACATGGCAGCAGCAATATGGGTTGAATCTCATAGTCACTGGATTGCTGCTGGTGCGATCGCGCAAGGTGTAGGAACCCTGTTAACTTTAGTTTTATTGGTATGGCAAATTGTCAACTTCTATGAAAATCGCGAAGAAGACCACCTAGATCAGTTATTGGTCAATTTAACAGAAAAAGATCCATTGAAGCGGTTGATTGCCCTACGTCAACTAACTAAATTCATCAGCCGTAAGCGGGTTGATTCTTCAGTGCAGCAAGATATTGTCGAATGCTTGCAACTCCTACTTCGTCGAGAAGAAGAAGTTGCGATTCGAGATGCAGCTTTTAAAAGTTTACAAGCTTGCGATGACCTCCGGTCAGTCGGAGACCATCGCCTACAAGTTTTATCCCCCAAAACAGCAACAACTTTTACACCCATATCAGCAAAAGTCACGTCGCTTCTCTACGAGACGCCAAGGGCGAACGCTCCGAATTCAAAATTAAAAATTAAAAATTAATGATCCCCAAAAATAAATTTAGGGGATTGTATCCTTTTCGTTTTCGGTCAAAGTTTATTAGTCATTGGTCATTAGTCATTGGTCATTAGTTAAACGATGAGTCCTAATTAATACCCAATCCCCAGTCCCCAATCCCCAATCCTTATTTTCGAGACAGCCTTCCATTGCGGACTTGCACTACCGGATGATTGCACCGCCGTACTAATTGTTCATCGTGGGTGGTGACAATTACTGTAGCCCCAAAGGAATTTAACTTTTGGAGAATCTGGATCACTTGCCAGGAATTATCTGGATCGAGATTTCCCGTAGGCTCATCCGCTAACAGCAAGGGTGGTGTACCAACGATCGCACGGGCAATACTCACCCGTTGTTGCTCTCCCCCAGACAACTGATCTGGAAAGCAGTCAGCTTTACTCAGTAAACCGACCAGCTTTAAGGTTGGTTCTAAACGTCGTTGAATTTCTTTACGGGTATACCCTTGAGCTTGCAGCACAAAAGTGACATTTTCTGCTACTGTTCGTTGGGTAATGAGTTTATAGTCTTGAAACACAATACCAATCCGTCGCCGCAATAATGACAAGCGATCGCCCCGCAAATCCGCTACATTACATTCATCAACAATTACTTCTCCCTGTGTAGGCAACTCCTGGGCATAGAGCAATTTTAAGAGCGTTGATTTACCAGAACCACTCGGCCCTGTGATAAACAGAAATTCTCCCTTTTTCACTTCAAGGTTCGCATTCAACAAGGCGTGAGTGCCGTTAGCATAAGTCTTGGTTACAGATTGCAATAGCACCTTTGCAGTACTATTACTAACGCGCTGTTGAGTTTCACTATCCTCTCTATGAACGGATTTATCTGTCTTAACTTGAGTTGTTAATACTGGCATTGTTAAATTTTCCTCATACCCACAACTAAACAGCTTGGTGGCTCAGATGTGACGTTCCCCTCAAAAATAAGGATTCCCAGGTTTCGCCTGGGAATTTAAATTCAAGAAAGAAAATTTAAAACTTTTTGAAGACTTTAATACTAACTAAGTAAGAACACTCAGAATTCAGAACTCAGAATTCAGAATTCAGCACTCAAAACTCAGAATTCAGAACTCAGAACTCAGCACTCAGCACTCAAAACTCAGCACTCTTAACTAATTGCACCCCTTGCTGTGAAACGATAAACAAACGCTTTCACTGCAAAAGCTGGCAAAGCCAACATCCGCCGCCAACGCCAAGGTTCTTGATAAAGGCGATATAACCATTCCAAATTATTATTTCCTAACCAGGCGGGAGCGCGAGTTTTAGTTCCCGACCAAATATCAAAACTGCCACCAACGCCAATCCAAATTGCTTGAGGACACAAATGGCGGTTTTCAGCAATCCATAACTCTTGACGTGGCACTCCCAAACCGACAAAAATCACTTGTGGCTGCAATTGAGCAAGAGTTTGTCGTAATTGCGCTTCTTCTTCTGGAGAATGGTAGCCTGAGTGAGTGCCTACTATACTTAAATCTGGAATTTGCTGCTGCCAAAAATCCGCCGTTTTTGCGGCGACTCCAGGCGCTCCTCCATAAAAAAATATCTTTGCTCCTGTCTTCTGTTTCCCAAGTTCTTGCAAAAGCTTTTCTGCTAATTCAATCCCTGGAAAACGCTGCACTTTTTGCCATAACAGCCAGCGTAAATACAGAACAACCCCGGCTCCATCTGGAATCACGAGTTCAGCATTTTTAATGACCTGAGCTAATAATTGATTTCGCTCTGCCTGCATAGTCATTTCTGCATTGAGCGTTACTACATGAGTTCCTTTGCCTGCATGCAGGCATTCTAACAACCAGCCTGGATAGTTAGCCATCACATGAACTGGTATCCCCAACACTGAAAATGCTTGATTGCCGTTAGACATAGCCTATTCTTGAGTAATCCTCACACCAGGTTTTGCATGAATGTTAAGTTTATCAAATTTTTTATATTAGAACTTTCACAAGAAAGACACCCCATTGTCCTGCAAGAATAGAAAGCATAATTAAACTAATTAGTATTGGGCGCTTGTACTTGGGCTGAACCAGTCCAGCTTTTATTGTTAAAGTTTAATATTCACTCAGTATAAAACGCTCAACTCATCGAAGAAGCGGAGGGGCACTTTGCTGGGAGCAGGGGGAGCAAAAGAAGAGTCCCGGAGCCGTGGAGCGGAGCGGAATATGGGTATGTTCGCGGAGCGTCTCGTAGAGAAGCCCCGCCATAAAGGGCGCTCTTACTGGGGCGGAGTACAAGCTCCGTCTCAGTTTTCCCCCTTGCCCCCTGCTCCCCTGCCTCTTTTGACAACTCTGGTTCCGGGAATAGAAGCCCCCACTATACTACTTGCGGTTAGTGTGGGAGTATGTCACGAAACTCGACTTTATGGTTAAGGTAGTGTAACGGGCTGAAGTTGGCTATGAGTAAAATTCGTATCGCTTTAATTGAAGATCATGACCTAACTCGTGTAGGTATTCGGACAGCACTACAGCAAAAGGATGAAATTGAAGTTGTAGGTGAAGCTGCCAATGCTGTTGAGGGGCTAAAGATGTTAAAAATGGTACGACCAGATATTGCCATTGTAGATATTGGTTTACCAGATAAGGATGGCATTGAGTTAACACGGGAGGTAAAATCTACTACTAATGGGCAGCAGCTACTTACAAAAGTGTTAATTTTGACGCTACGGGATAATAAAGAGGCGGTGTTGGCTGCTTTTGCCGCTGGTGCAGACTCTTACTGTATGAAAGATATCAAATTTGATAATTTGCTGGAAGCAGTGCGAGTAACTTACAATGGCAACGCCTGGATCGATCCGGCGATCGCTCGGATTGTATTACAACAAGCGCAACAAAATCCCCAAAAGTTGGAATCGGCTTTTGTCGGTACTAAAACTATTGCCCCTAACCCTGATTCTCTTGAGAATCTGGAAGGAATTCAACCTTACACCCTGACAGAAAGGGAATTGGAAGTGTTACAGTTGATTGTCGAAGGTTGTAGTAATGCAGTAATTGCGGAAAGACTTTACATCACAGTTGGCACTGTTAAAACTCACGTTCGCAATATTTTGAATAAGCTATGTGCCGATGACCGTACCCAAGCAGCAGTCCGCGCCTTGCGTTCTGGGTTAGTTGGATAAATTTAATTTTGGTGTGGAACAATTGAGGACGATCAAGAGAAACTCAAAACTTTGAGAAAGTTATATTTTCAAAGTGAATGGCTTCTCTGATTTTCTGTTATTTATCAGGTGGGATAAACATCATACTATCTCGCCATTCAAATATGTGAAAAAAAAGTCAAATATGGCTGAGAATGGGGCGGAAAAACTTAAGCTCATGGTGGTAGATGATGAGCCAGATAACTTAGATTTACTCTACCGCACTTTTAGGCGAGATTTTCAAGTATATAAAGCCAATCATGCCTTTGGTGCTATGGAAATCTTAGATCAATTTGGCGAAATGGCGGTGATTATTTCTGACCAAAGAATGCCAGAAATGAATGGGACTGAATTTTTTAGTCGCACCGTAGAACGCTTTCCAGACACGATTCGGATTTTGTTAACTGGTTTTACTGATGTCGAAGATTTAGTCGATGCGATTAACTCTGGTCAGGTATTCAAGTACATTACTAAACCCTGGAATCCTGAACGGCTTCGAGGCTTAGTTGAGCAAGCTACTGATACATATCGCCTAGTTAAGAAGCGCACTAAAGAGTTACGTCGGGCCCTACGACGAGAATCTTTGGTTAATGCGGTGACAACGGCAATTCGGGAGTCTTTAGACTACGACAGTATGCTACAAAAAATTGTCGCAACTATTGGAGAAACATTTGAAGCTACCAGTTGCTTACTCAGACCAGTAGAGGGCGATCGCCTGATACAAGACAAGTTCTTTTACCACGATCCTAAATCTTCTGTATCTGATTGTTTTTTTGACCCCAGTGTTTTAATTGAAAAAGTCCTGGAAACCCGTCATTATCAACTTGCTCAAGATGTATATGATGGTAATCCTTGTCACCATCTGGTTGTACCACTTAGCTATCAGCAGCATCTATTAGCTGTGCTGGCCCTGCACCAATGGGGACGTGATCGCCCTTGGGAAGATGAAGACATCCAACTAATTGCAGGTGTTGCCGAACAAGCAGCCTTAGCGCTTTCTCAAGCAAAACTCTACCAGCGCCTCCAAGAAAAACAACAGCAGATTCACACTGAGTTAGAAGTAGCTCGCCAAATTCAATACAATTTGCTACGCCAAACTTTACCTGACATCAAAGGGGTGAAGGTGCAAGCCTGCTGCTATCCGGCGCGGGAAGTAGGGGGCGATTTTTTTGAAGTGTTTGTCCATCCCAAAGGCGATTTGTGGTTGGCGGTGGGTGACGTTTCTGGCAAGGGCGTCCCAGCGGCTTTATTTATGGCTAGTATTATTTCAGTTTTGCGCCGAGAATTATCTCAAGAAACACCAGCAGAGCCGAATGTGGTCATGCAGAACCTCAACCACGCTCTCAGTGAAGATTTAATTAGCAACAATTATTTTATCACTCTTGTGTTAGCTTGTTATACCCCTAGCACTAAGGAACTCGTCTATACTAATGCCGGTCATATCTATCCACTATTATGGTCACGCGGTTCGGCTTTAGCCGACAATCCCAATTATCTTAAAGTCCGTAGCGTTCCTTTGGGGATCTTACCCAAATGGCAGGCGCAATCTGGTCGCTTGGTTCTCGCTACTGGAGACACATTGTTACTAGCCAGCGATGGAATTACAGAAGCAATGGTATCAAGTAGTCCTGATTCATCAGTAAAAACTGTGCTTGGAGTTGAACCAGAGAACCGTTCGATGCTGAATCAAGATGGTCTTTGGCAACTCCTACAAGAAGAGCAACAACCACTTTCTCTTAACCATTTACTAGCTCGCATCCAGGCAGATAATCACGTTCAAGAAGATGATCAAACTATACTTTCGCTGGAGATTTTGTAAGTCATGAAAAGTGAGCTTCATGTACCAAGTGACTTGAATTTTCTGAATATTGTCGAAAACTGGTTGCTGGGATGCTTGAAAATTCAACTAGGAGAATCTGTAGATTGGTCGCGGCAATCAAGTCGTTTGAGACTGGCTTTAGTGGAAGCTTATTCAAATGCAGTCCGTCATGCTCACAGGGATCAACCAAATTTACCGATTTTACTACGTTTGGAAGTGAAAGATCGGGATCTTGCCCTAGAAATTTGGGACTACGGCGAAGGTTTTGATATGTCTAACTACTACGCTCCAAATCCTATGGAAAAACAAGAAGGTGGTTATGGTTGGCTGATTATGAATCGTCTTATGGATAAAGTCGATTACAAGTTGCAGATTAATGGTGCTAACTGTCTCAAGTTAGAAGCTACTTTACCTGAATTAGTCCAATAAACGAAAGTTACTATTTTTCAAGTCATGTTATTTCAGAATTCAGAATTCAGAATTCAGGAGTCAGAATAAAGCTATGAGTTTTGTTTGACTGGGTGATAGCGACACGCAAAGCGAGTCCGCTAGTATCTGAATATTTGTTTAAAACTTTGCCCTTTATAGGCAGAATAAATAATATTCTTCCTTATTGAAACTCGTTCATCTGGCGATCGCGGTGGCAGCCTAAACTTTTTAATGGGTATTCCTCTTGCCTCCTACTGGTGTGGCAAGCTTAAAATAGTGTATTAGACGTAGCGACTTTTCATCCTTAAGCATAAAGGATAACAATATGCTATGTGGCAAGCTTAAAATAGTGTATTAGACGTAGCGACTGTCTTGAATGTCAAGTGTGAGCGTTAAGAAAAAACCGCGACTGTGAACATTGACGCAACTGGGGAACGCTGCGCTAGATTCGGTGGTGCCTGGTACGGGCATAAAGATTACGC
>NZ_JBALFD010000009.1:0-25676 GCF_036916985.1 Nostoc sp. | reverse complement strand
GTTATCTGCCTTGTCTCCTTTGATTCTATAGCTGTAGGCAGCAGCGAGATTATTTTGCGTTGTTGCCCATTCAAAAGGCAAAGCTTCTCTGGTGTAGACACCTAAAGCAGCAGTTAAAGCCGCGATCGCATTTTCGATGTTATCTGCCTTGTCTCCTTTGATTCTATTGCTGTAGGCAGCAGCAAGATTATTTTGCGTCATTGCCCATTGTTGAGGCAAAGCTTCCCTGGTTCTGACAGTTAACGCGACTTCATAGCCAGTAATGGCAATTTCCATATTGCTGGCTTTGCTGCCCAAAGGGAATTGCTGAATTAGATTGCTAAATCCAACAATAACTGCTGCTAATTCTTCCGCTTCATCTGCTTCCGCTTCCCCAAGTGTATTTGTCCCCCAACGGCGCAATATTTCTGCTAACACTCCGTCGAGTTTGTCTGTATTCGTTGCCAGCAAGGGGTAAACTACCTGTGCGTTACCTTTACTATCTGCTATTACTTTCAGCACTTGCTCTAAGAAATCTAAGTATTCTTGTTCTGTGGCAGTCGATGATAATTTACTAGAAACCCCAAGTTGCTGTCCTGCTATATTCATTAAACGATTAGCTTGGTCTAATTCGCCCTGCCTTAGTAGATTACTTGCCATTTCCAGCATCTTTTGTACTAAGCCAGCATCAATTAAATTTTGGTTTGCAGCCAAAATTTCTCGTACTTCATCGTCACTACGGCAATTGAACAGGTTTTGAATAAGGTTGAAATAGGCTTGTTGACGCTGTTCGTTCATGGATAAGGGCGTGAGAGTCGCACATATTTTATTATCAAAGAAATTCAACACCATCGCCCTAGATTCCAGAAACGGATAGATTTTCATCACAAATGATGTGTGTCTGACAATGAAAGAACCTCGTGGATGAGCGTTTTTTACTTGTGAACAGACAATATACTGATTTTGCGGTAAGCGTTGGCGCAGCCTCTCGTAGAGAAGCTATGCCGTTAGGCTTATCGCCTTCCTCGTCGCAGACATCACTCCTATAAAATAGTGCGTAGGCACAGCCCGCCGTAGGCATCGCCGATCTTGTACCTTACAATCAAAATAATAAGTAATATTAATCCTTATAAATTCCAAAAGGAGTAATTATGAGTACCGAAACAGCCCTATGGAAAATCATAGAAAATTTGCCCAGTTACCTGAAAATTGAACTTTTACATTATGCCGAATATTTAATCACTAAATCTTCAACACTTCCACAAGTCGAAGATGTAACCGTTTTAGAAACCAATACAGAAGAAAGAGAAAATTGGCAATCCTTCTCTTTAAATAACTTAAATCAATGTTATGCAGAAGATGAACCAGAATATGCTATAGAATCAATTAAAGAATATAACCCTAATTATGAAAGAAGGTAACATTATACTAACTCCTATTCCTCAAGCAAATGGAGAAATAAAAAACCGTCCTACGCTGATTTTGAGAGAAATACCAAAATATCAAGACTTTTTTATTTGTGGGATTAGTACACAATTAAAACAATATATTCCTAACTTTGACGAAATCATTTCACATAATGATGATGATTTTGAATCCAGTGGTTTAATTCGTCAATCTGTTATTAGATTAAGTTTTTTAGCTATCATTACTCGTAACAGTATAATTGGCTCAATTGGCACAATATCAACAGAAAAGCATAAAAAATTATTACATAATCTTAGTCAATATCTAATTCAATTAATAGAGTAATCGCCGCAAACATCAATCCTACAAAATAGTGCGGGCTACGTCAACGCATTTGTGATTTCGGGGTTCGCATTTATTATTTTTGCGTTTGCAATTATAGATTTGGCGATGCCTGGGTTGGGCTACGCTAACGCATTTGTTATTTCAGGGTACGCAATTGCTATTTCGGAGTACGCATTTGCTATTTCGGAGTATGCAATTGCTATTTCGGGGTATGCAATTGCTATTTCGGGGTATGCAATTGCTATTTCGGGGTATGCAATTGCTATTTCGGAGTATGCAATTGCTATTTCGGGGTATGCGTTTATTGATTTTGCGATTACTGTTGCTGATTTTACTTATTCTCAAACAACAAATCGATATGAAAAATGAGTAAAAATACAGGCAAACTCGTAATTATTTCGTTGAACTTTTAACGAGAGAAATCCACAAAACTACCCATCTCAGGCAAAAGCATACTCCACTATGTTGAAAAAGGAATTATTAAAAAAGGATGTGTTATGTCTTTAAAAACTCGTGGTTCTGCTGCTATTGACAAAGCCCAACTTCGTCTCGCCTTGCTTAAATCTATTGATGAAAATCTGGATTTAGGACATGGGTTAACCATTGAAGCTTACAACCACCTAATCAACACTACCCGTGCGATGGTAGAAGCTAATAATACGCTGGTTTCCAATCTGGAAGAATCGCGTAAAACAGTAACCCAGATGGATAAAGCTCTCTCCGAAATGTCTGAACGAATGCTAAGTGGAGTTGCAACTGTCTACGGCAAAAACAGTATGGAGTATTCCAAGGCTGGCGGCTCTAATCGAAAACGAAGTAAACAATCTAGTTCAAAAGTTACTCCACTTGTAGCGGTTCTTACTACTCAACCTACTCAAGCTGCAATTGCCAATGCGTCAACTAACGGTAATGGCACAACTCCTTTGCTGCAATAATCCACGCCTACTTAAACAAGAAACCAGAACCCCGACTTTTTAGAAAAGTCGGGGTTCTTTTTGTCGCCAACATTTTGTTATGTCGAGGATGCGATCGCTCCCGAATTAGTAGTAAATACTTGAATTCCTGGCACTGTCACATAATCACCATCATCAGAATCTAGGTTTGATGACAATAATTTGTCACAACGACATCAATGTGTCACCGATCGTAGATAATTAGTCACTGTATTATGATTTGTGTCAAACTTGACTATTGAGCAATACTTTTATCAAAGCCGATGATGGGATTTGAACCCACGGCCTGCTGATTACGAATCAGCTGCTCTACCACTGAGCCACATCGGCGTACACAATCTAAGAGTATAACATGATTTAATCATGATGGATCAAAATCGCAAAAATCGCCTTAACCCCGAACAATACGCCAGCCTCAAAGCAGAAATAGCCGCTCCTTATCGCGGCTTAAGACAATTTATTTACATTGCTTTTGGTGCTTCTGGCTCTATTGGCGCATTTGTTTTTTTCTTCCAAGTGCTTGCCGGACGCAATGTTGAGAGCGCTTTGCCAAGTTTAGCTCTCCAAGTAGGAATAGTTGCTCTCATGGTTTTCCTTTGGCGCTGGGAACAGCGTCGGCAACAACGCCCCCAATCAGGTAAAAATCCTAACTCCTGAAGGGAGAAATTTTAGCTAGTTAATTTTTGACTAAGTAGGTAGAGATAATTAAATATAAAATAAACTCATAGTTTGTAGTGAGCGATTTATCGCTCAGAGCAAGGATTATCAGGACTAAAGTCCTTACCACAAACAATAAATTTATTTCTGCCTAGATACTTACTTTCTTTGGATATAGCGATCCGCTTTGATTATTGAACTGACTTGCGTAGGCTGGGAGTAGGGAATAGGGAGTGGGGAGTAGGGAATAAGCCTTTTCGATTGGTACTTAATTTGTTCAGAAATCAAATAGGAGTCCTATATATCTTTATATTCTTCAAATTTATTAATGCTTTTATGAAGATTAAAATATCAAGAAAGAAAAAATAAAAAAATTATTAGGAAATCCCAAAAAGCAAAAATTTCTGGGAAAATAGAAATCATTGAAACGGGGTCAGCCAATATAAAGACCCTGACCATAAACTCAATCACATTCAAATGGGGTCGGCTATATTTAAAGACCCCAAATTTTATGTTTAGAAAACTCTAAAATTAATAAAAATCACATTATTTGGAAGCGCTAGACTGATAATTTGCTAGTCTGGCGCTTCCAATTTTGCTAACTAGACATTTATTGGGCTGTTACCAAATAGGATGAAGGAATTGGTTGAGCGCGTCCAGCATTGACAAGTGCTTGGTAAACAAAGGCAGCAACCTCGGCTCTAGTTGCCTGACGATTAGGATTGAGTTGCTTCACTGTGGGATAATTGATTACTAATTGCCGTGCAGTTGCCGCAGCAACAGGAGCGATCGCATAATTAGGAATCTGGGCAGCATCGGTGTAAAAGGAAAGGACATTCTGATTATTCGCAGTTAAGCCCAAACCATTAGCTAAAGCGACTAACACCTGTACTCTGGGGATTTGCTGCTGTGGCTTAAAAGTGCCATCGGGATAACCAGAAACAAATTGACTCTGGTAAGCAGATTGAATTGCAGCGTAAGCCCAAAAATTGGTTGCTACATCCTTAAACTTAATGCCTGCACGTTTGACTGGTGGCGTTAAGGCTTTAGTGACAATAGTGGCGAATTGAGCGCGGGTTACAGGTTCATTTGGTTTAAAGCTGCCATCAGGAAAGCCAGCAATAATATTTTGGGAGGCTAAAGCTTCGATGTAGGTTTTTGCCCAGAAATTTGCTGCCACATCTTTAAAGGCAACAGGCCCTCCAGGGGGTACATTAACAGCTGCGGCAACAAAATCTACTGAGCCAAAAATCTTTTTCTGATCGATATCGTTGCCAACAGCAATAATTTTACCTGTTTTGGTGGCGTTGTTCACATCATAACGAGTGTTATTGCGGATCAGATTACCACCAGGATTTTCGTTGGTGCCAAGGTCGGGTAAAGCACTAACAGTTGCTACTACTCCATCCCGCTTATTGTTCTGAATAACATTCTTACGCAATACAGGCTTCGCTGACTCTGAGATAAAAAGACCGTCTTGGTTTTGGACGATTTGGTTTTCTACAACTAGGGGTGTGGAAGTGCCACCGATCGCAAGACCAAAACCAGTATCCTGAAATAAGTTATTCCGAATTTCTCCTTGGGCAGCTTTAGCAATTGAAATGCCATTACCTTTATTTTGCACAAAGAGGTTACTTTCAATTTTGGGATTGCCTGTACCCGTGACAAAAACACCCTCTCGGACACTGTTAGTAAAAGTACTGTTTTTGATGATGGGATTAGTTGATTCCACCCACACACCCGTACCCCGGCTATTTGGGTTAGTAACGGTGACACCAGTAATAGTGGTATCTTGCTCGGCAAGGATGGTAATATCTTGTCTGGCAAAGGTGCGGCTAGTGTAGAAACCTCCACCTGTTATTAATATCCCCTGACCTTTACTAGCTTCATCACCCCGCAGTGTTACCCCTGGTTTCAGCAACAGTGGGAAGGTTTCGCCACTTTCTTGGTTATAGTTACCAGGTGCTAATTGAATAACTGTACCTGCTTGGGCTTGACTGAGAGCAAAACTTATGCTTTTGTAGGGTGTCGCTGAGGTTGCACCACTACCAGCCCTATCTGCACCACTTGCTGGATTAACGTAAATCGCTGCGGCTGTTATAGGAACTTGCGCTGTGAGAGTTGGGGCGATACCTGCTGAGTGAGTCGCACCAGCATTAACTTCATCCGGTAGTAGTAGTGAACCACTAGAAACAGCTAGCATTGCCGTGAGTCCGGCTCCCACGCGTAAAGTATATCTGAGATTACTGCTAGAAAGAAGGCGGAAATTTTTCGCTAGAGAAATGTGAAAACCCCGATATTTCATTTTTTGAGTCTGTGATGTGCTGAATTACGGTATGTTGAACAAGGTTTTACAATAGCTACAAGGCTACTATGAAACCCATGCAAAACTATACTGGATGATTAGCACTGATTCAGCTAAATTCCTTAGATACATCACAGAACTTATACATTAGTTATATTAGACATCTTCAGAAATTAATTACACGTTACGTATAAATACTTGTAAAGACGCGTTAGCGCTGGGATTAGCCCCGCTTTAACGCGTCTCTACATTCTTTTTCACCAGATGTCTATTGTGTTATTTAGAAAATTCTACTAGTAAGCTAAAGTTTCTAAAGTTTCCCTTAAATATCGCTGTACTTGCTGTTCCAGACGAATTCCCTGTAATTGGGTATCGCGTTCCAGTTGCCAGCGCTGAAAACCGGAACTAGTAGAGATCGCGCACTTAAGGCTATACCAAATTTCAGTATCAGCAGAAAATTGGCGATCGCTAGAAGCTGGAATTTGAGCCATAGTTCCTCATTCCTTTATTTTAAACTTCAACGGTAATGCGGCATGGGGCATACAAGTAAAAAGAACCAAGTAAAAAGTAAAAAGAAAGATAAATTCAATATTTCTTTTAACTTTTAACTTTTAACTTTTAACTTGTTTCTCTCCCCCTGCTCTCCTCTCTAGCCCTTTAAAGTAAAATAATATACTTTACGGGCTGCTACGAATCTGTATTTATCCTAAACAAGGATTGCAGTAGTCGGGGCACGATTTGATTAACCCGCACCCCTAAAATGGTAAAGTCTTGCTTAATCTTTTCTAAAGATAATGGTTCTATGCCAGCGAATTCTGTCTCATTAATCACCAAAACTCGCATTACACTCACAGGTATTTGTAAAAATAGATTGCAGCCCAAAAAGGCTAACCCCGCAAGCACTAGTGCCAGGCTGCGCCATTGTGGAAGAAATTTAGCTGAATTTGCGACTAATGGGGCAATTTGGTAAAGATTCCACAGTATCCAAACCGACAATACTGCTGCCAGTAATGCCAGGATACGATTTAACTTTGTATTAATTAAACAGAGAATTTTTCGCTGCCGTTCAGTCAAATTTTCTGGCTTCAGGGCTATTCCTAAAAGAGCAAATATATAAAAAGGGCGACGCAACTGCATCCACAACAGAGGGAGAACACCAATGGCGGCAACTAAGAATAGCTCCATCCAGACTGGTAAAAACGGCTCCCCTACAGACAAGAAAAATAAACAGAGTACTAAAAAAACAGGCAACGTCGCTAATCCAGCGACGTGAATCCACAAAATAGGTTCAGAGCGAAATGAATGCATATTATAAAAAGTTGTGAGTTAAGAGTTAGGAGTTAGAAATTAGCAGCCTTTAGCTCCTAACTCCTAATGTATCACTCCTAACTTCTAACCATTTTACCCTCAACACTATCTCGTTAAGGTGAGAGTGCGGCGCTTCGTAACCATCTGATAGGATTCGATGATGTCACCTTCAACCCAATCATTGAATTTATCGATGCCGACACCGCATTCATAACCAGCGTTGACCTCACGGGTATCTTCTTTCATCCGTTTTAGGGAATCAAGGACACCTTCAAATATCACCTTACCGCCGCGTCGCACCCTGACTTTGCAGTTGCGAACTAGCTTACCAGATTGAACGTAGCAACCGGCAACCGCACCACGACCGACTGGGAAGACGGCACGTACTTCGGTTTGACCCAAGGGTTCTTCCACCAACTCTGGTTCCAAAAGACCTTCCAAGGCATCTTGGATATCTTCTAGGAGTTTGTAGATGACGTTGTATTCCCGGACATCTACACCTGCTTCATCGGCGGCTTGTCTAGCACCACTGGCAAAGGTGGTGTTGAAGCCGATAATTACAGCGTTACTGGCAGCAGCTAAGTCGATATCTGTCTCGGTGATTTCCCCAGCAGTCGCCAACAGCATCCGAATTTGGACTTCGTTTTGTGGAATTTGCTTGAGCGCTCCCACAATGGCTTCTACGGAACCTTGTACATCTCCTTTCAAGATCAAGTTGAGTTCTTTCAACTCGCCTTCTTGGGCTTGAGCCGACAGGGTTGTGAGGGTAACACGTCCCTGTAACAGGCGGGATAGGCGTTGTCTATCGGCGCGATCGCTAGCAAGGGATCTGGCTTCTTTTTCGTTCTGGAAGACCTCGAACTCATCGCCGGCTGCTGGCACATCACTTAAACCTAGTACCTCGACAGCAAAGGAAGGAGAAGCAATATCTACTCTCTTGCTTCTGTCATCCACCATTGCCCGGACTTTACCGAAGGCCGAACCAGCTACCAAGATATCTCCCACACGCAGGGTGCCATTCTGAATTAGCAGGGTAGCAACTGCTCCCTTGGCTTTATCCAGATGCGCTTCAATAACAGTTCCTTTGGCAGCACGATCTGGGTTAGCAGATAGTTCTCCAACTTCTGCTACCAGCAGAATCATTTCTAAGAGCGTATCCAGATTTTCACCTCTGATAGCGCTTACGGGAACCATGATTGTCTCACCGCCCCAGTCTTCTGCTGTCAGACCATATTGGGTCAGTTCTTGTTTAACCCGCTCTGGCTGTGCCCCTTCTTTGTCAATTTTGTTGATGGCAACAACAATTGGCACTCCCGCAGCTTGGGCGTGACTAATGGCTTCGATGGTTTGGGGACGGACACCATCATCAGCAGCCACTACTAACACGGCAATGTCTGTTACTCTAGCTCCTCGTGCCCGCATCGCTGTAAAAGCTTCGTGACCAGGAGTATCTAAGAAAACTATCTGCTGTGGTTTACCCTCATGTACCAAATCCACATGGTAAGCACCAATGTGTTGAGTGATACCGCCAGCTTCGCCAGCAGCCACTTTGGTTTTGCGGATTGAGTCGAGCAGGGTTGTTTTCCCGTGGTCTACGTGACCCATAATTGTCACGACTGGAGGACGGCGGTGGAGATATTCTCGGTCTTCTGCACCGACCATTTCCGTGATTTTCCGAGCTTCTGCTTCTCGTTCGACGGTTTCAACTTCTATTTCTAGTTCTTTTCCTACCAGAGTAATTGTGGGAATATCCAGATTTTGGGTGATACTCACCGCCATGCCTTTCAGGAAGAGGATTTTGACAATCTCTGTATCGGCAACGGCTAAAACGTCAGACAGTTCTTGCACTGTCAACGGCCCTGTAATCGTCACTTTTTCGGGGCGTTCGCGCTTGGTCTCAGCTTCTTGGCGACGGTTTTGGTGATGGTCGCGGCCAGAACCAGACCGAGAACCAGACCGAGAACCAGATTTTTTCGCTCTTGCAGTTGGGGCGCTAGCAAGGGTTGCACCTGGCATCTGTACAGGTCGAGTCGCTTTCGGTTTAGGAGGACGAGCAATGGAAAGGCTGACTTGGACTGTGGCTGGTGAGTCGATATCGTCATCATCCAACAAATCTTCTTCAAACTCATCATCAAGGATGGGCTTGATCCGCTTGCCTTTAACGCCAGCTTTTGCCTTCTCTTTAACTTCGTCAATGATTTCCTCTTCTACCCACTTTTTACCGCCTTTGGTCGGGCGAGGCGGACTTGGGCGTTTCAAATCGAGGAGATCAGGAGTGACTGGTTCATCACCCAATCCTTGAGATTTGCCCGCTAGTCCTGACAACTGTCTGGGTGGAGTAGCGATCGGCATTGCCGCTGCTACAGATTCACCTGGGCGTGCTGGTCTGGGTCGTTGCCCCTCTCCCAGTTGTGATGGTGCAGATGGTCTATTGCCCCTTGGCTCTGGTCTGCTGGGTGCAGGGGTGGGACGACTTGTCCTTTGTGGCGCACCGACTGGGGACTGGTCTGTTGGCAGTTTAGCGACTCTTGGCTTAATTTGTTCGCGATCGCCTTCTGCGGGTCGTACCCGTTGATCGCGTTTGAGGATCGGTTTATCTGCCGGAGATCCCGGCTGTTCATCTGCCACCGGGGCTTCTTCCGCCGCAGGTCTGGCTGGAGGAGCAACTAGTTGCGGTTTGATCGGTTTTTCCGATTTCGGTCTGGGTGCAACTGTTTTTTCCGGTTTTGGGGATGCTATTTTTTCCGGTGCTGGATTTGGATTAGGCGTTTGTTCCAAGTCAGCGATCGGAGATTGGATCTGGGGTTGCTCTTTAGTCTCAGATTGAGTCCGGGGCACAGGTCGAGTTGGTGCTGCCGGTTTCAGGGGTGAGACTGGTGTAGCGAAAGGCCGTGGAGGAGAGGGAGGATTAGCTTCAGACAAGGCAGCTTGGGTATTGTTAGCAAGTGACGCCTCTGGGGCGTTGGGAGTAGTATTTCTCAATATTTTGGGTTTGCGTATTTCCAAAATTTGCTGTTTGTGGGGTGCAGCAGGTCGGTTACGTCCGCCGTTGGGTGGTGAATTTGGCTTATGGCTGGTTGTACCTAGTTCCTTTTTGGCAGACACACTCGTAGCTGCAAGCTTTTCTGCTGCCGCCCGGATATTTTCTGCCTCGGATTCTGAAATCGTGCTGCTATGGCTTTTGACCGCAATATCGAGCTGGTCGCAAATTGCTAGTAGCTCTTTGTTATCCAAATTCAATTCCTTTGATAATTCATAAATTCTAACTTTGCCGTTGTTCATCCACTCTTCCCCTTTAATTTACAGTTTTAGCGGATGGTTGCCTGGTTTGCGACATCTCCATCCTTGGATTACTGTTTTTAGACTGCCGTTCAGTTTTTGCCGGTGCCTCCAATCAGGAAAGAGAGATGTTTCGGTTTAATAATGGCATCCCCACCAGGAATGGTGGTTGAGGGATACCCATAAAAACTTCTTAAATAAAAGATTTTTATAGGAACCCTTGACGCCGAACTGCGCCTGAGCGCTACCAGGTTGCCATTTTGTAGTTTCTTGTTTTGGTGATTCTGAGTCTTCCACAACACAATCGATTACATCTTGTTCTGGGAATGTTGCCTCGCCCCTCTTTTTATTGGAGAGCCGAATGCTTTCTACACCCATTTACTATTTTGGCACTAACCTTAACGATCAACAGAGGGTGTGATGAAAGCACGACTCCGGCTTTCGACACAATGCCTCTGATGATTACGTCACAAAGTTGTTCCAACTAAATTTGGTTTTGGGTATTACTGCGGACTAAACGCTGCGACAAGCTTTGGTACAGTGTTTCTGGCACTGATGCATGTAGCGATCGCCCTAGTCGATTTTTTTTTTGAGCCACTTGTAAGCAACTCGTTTCTGGACAAATATAGGCGGAACGCCCCATGCCCTGATCTAATTGTACCTTTCCCGATGGAAAGACGCGGACAATCCGCCAAAACTCATCTTTTGAGCCTACTTTCCGGCAACTAATACAGCGCCGATAATTTGGTTTCATCGGTTCTCTATGATCTCAGCCCAGGATAATGGAAGTAAAAAGAAGTTTATTATGACTATTTTTTACCTATACCCAGCATTTTTGAGAAAATAATCCTTGAGACTGAGACTACAATCTACAGTATCAAAACTTTACAAAATTAATCAATTATTCATCATCGTTGTTGTCAAAACTATCTTCCTCTTCTAATTCTTCCTGACTTTCATCCTCGAATTCTTCCTCATATTCCAGATCATCTTCCTCTGATTGATATTTTGTTCTGACGGCTGCAAATTTGGCATCCTCTCCTGCAAAGTCATACTTAGCTTTGTCTTTGATGTCTATTTTCCAACCAGTCAGGCGGGCTGCCAAACGGACGTTTTGTCCTTCTTTGCCGATAGCCAAACTCAATTGATCTTCAGCCACCAGTACGTGAGTTTGCCGTGATTCCGGGTCCATTAGGCGTACTTCATCTACTCGTGCTGGACTTAAGGCATTAGCAATGTATGTTGCTGGGTCTGGCGACCAGCGAATTACATCTATTTTTTCACCGCGTAATTCGTTGACTACCACTTGAATTCGCGATCCCCTGGCTCCAATACAAGCGCCTACTGGGTCGACATCGCGATCGAGAGTATCTACTGCTATTTTAGTTCGGGGGCCGACATAACGAGAGGGAGGGTTTGCCTCCCTAGCGACGGCAACAATCCGTACCACTTCATCTTCAATTTCTGGGACTTCGTTGGCGAAGAGATAAACGACTAAACCAGCATCAGCACGAGACACAAGCAACTGTGGCCCTCGTTGCTGACCTTGGGAAACTTTTTTGAGATAGACTTTGAAGGTGGCATTTGCCCGATAATTATCGTTGGGTAGCTGTTCCCGCTTCGGTAATTCGGCTTCTACTTCTGGCTGACCAAAATTACTGGTGACTGCCAAAACCACTGATTGCCGCTCAAACCGCAAGACTCTTGCTTGCAGGACTGTTCCTTCTAAATCTTGGAACTCTTCTTGCACCATTTGGCGCTGTTGATCCCGTAATTTTTGCGCCAATACCTGCTTAGTTTGCATCGCCGCCATCCGCCCAAATTCTCCTTGGTCGGGGGTAACATCCAGCACTACAGAGTCCCCTAACTGCGCTTCGGGAGCGACTTGTTGAACTTCGTCTAGGGAAATTTGGTGGTCTGTGTTATTGACTTCTTCAACAATGGTTTTGGTGGAAAGAACGCGAAAGCCTTCTCCTTCAATATCAAGTTCTACTTCAAAATTTTCAAAATAATCTTCGTCAAACTGTCTGCGCTCTAAATTTTGGGCACGGCGATAACGTTCATAGCCTTTGAGTAGGGCTTCTCTAATCGCTGATTGAACTGCAAGCCGGGGTAAATTGCGATCGCGACTTATACTTTCAATTAATTCTTTTAATCCAGGTAAAGTAACCATTGACATAAGCAATCTCCTTTAAGAATTAGGGACTGGGGACTGGGGACTGGGCATTGGGCATTGGGCATTGAAAAGAGGCACAGGGGCGGGGTGCGGGGGGCGGAGGGGAAAATTCTTCTCCCTTGCTCCCTGCTCCCTGCTACCTGCTCCCTGCTCCCTAGTCCTAGTCCCTAGTCCCTAGCCTCTAGCCTTTAATCACTCGTTTATCGGCGCTCGTCTAATTGCACCTTAGTAATTAGGGAACGGGGAATTTCGACTACACGACCTTTTTGGTTTAAGTAAAGTGTTGTCTCGTCCCGGCGAATCAACTGACCTATCCACTCTTGTTGTCCGTCGTAGGGGGGCGTTGTGGAGATAATGACAGGAAATCCTTTAAAGGAAATAAACTCCCTGTCTGTTACCAGTTGCCGCGCAATACCAGGACTAGAAACTTCCAAGACGTATTTATCTGGAACGATTTCCGCAGCATCTAAGGAGGCTTCTAAAGCACGGCTCATCCTCTCACAATCATTCAAACCGGTGTCTTGTTCAGGATTGCGAATATCTACCCGCAACACTGGGGGACTTTGGTTGGTGTGAAAAACCACTCCAACCACTTCTAATCCCAGTCCTTCTGCTACTGGTGTCGCCAAATCAATAATTTGTGGAACTAAAGGATGAGCCATGAGAAAATTCAATAAAAAAAGTGGGCGTCGACCCACTTCCTGCGATAGGTATATCTTCCAAGAAGTCTTGTGACGAACCAAATGATGATTCGCCTAATTCGAGTTTAGCGCATTTCTTTTATAGTCGTGCATTGGGGACTGGGGATTGGGGACTGGGGATTGGGGATTGGGAATTGGGGACTCAGGTTAAGTACAATTAATTAATTGGTAGCAAATTATCTGTGTACCTCTGCGTCTCTAACCTGCGGGAAGCTAAAGCGCCTATGTGTTTAAATTTCAACCCTTAATTAACGTGAGTTTAATTAACTACGCCATGATTTTACGCAAACCTCTACTAAGAACTAGGAACTAAATTATCCCCAGTCCCTAATCCCCAATCCCCAGTACCCAATCCCTCTACCCTTCCCGTATTTTTGGGAGAGTATTACCTTTATCAACTACTACTGGAACTGATGTTTGTGTTCTTAGCTTCCGGGTTTGCTCGATAATTTGGTCTATGTCTTCTTGAGATAAACGCTGGACGTAGTTGAGTTTTATTTCCTCTAAGAAGTCAAAAAGTAAACTCTGAATTTCTGAGAGTACGTGTCTTTCCTTGATTTGAGATCCCAGTACTTTGGTGAAGCTTTCTACTAGTTGACTGGTGAGTTTTGCGCCCACAGGGTCTTCAACAGCGTTAACTAACGTTTTGTAAAGATTAGTTGTGATTTGAGTCGCCAATTGTTCGCTTAACTGGGTTTGAGCCTGTCCCACGCCGGGGAGATTCTGGAGGTTGCGGTAGACGGGGACTTGATGCAAGACGGTTTCGATGTTGTGGCGCAAAATGGCAACGATCGCAGGTTGAATATCAGGTAACACTTGGTAAACTATTGTTTTTACCAAAAGACCTGCGATCGCTTCCACTTCATTCACATTATTAATATCTATGTAGGGACGTAAATTTTCTTGTTGGGAGAGCCAGCTTGTTAATTCACCTCGCTGAATTGAACCCTGAATCTGATTAATCACTCTCACCACGACAATTTCTGTGAGTTCTTCCGCAAAATTGGCTACAATTCCCTGATTAAGTTGTCGCCGTACTGGATGCAAATTCAATAACCGCGCTTGATCGAGGCGGATTACTATAGGTATGATCCGCAACCACCGCCAAAAAGGCAGTAGTAAAAATAGGTCGTACCAACGCCACAATACTGCTTCTAACCAGCTTAAACCAGGATGTTGTCGTCTGAGCAAGAAGGTGCGCCCCAGCAATTCTACGCCAAATAAAATTACAAAGAATAAGTCAATAACCCAGAAATCATCAACAAATTCGCCATTTTCCCCAATTTTGCGGTAGTAGTTAGAGGCAATTAAAGGGCGAATGCTATCGTTGAAAAAATTAATTTCTTGAACCCAGCCTTTTTGTGATAAATACGACTGACTCCAAAAAGTGGCAAAGGACTGTTTTGCAGATTCGTTGTGGATGCGATCGCGCATCCGCTTTTTGATTTTTTCCAGAGTACCACTCTTATTCACTCCCGCAAACGGGTTAGTGTCAATCATCTCGTTGCTCAGACGCCTGATTTCTTCTAGCCTGCTATTGACTTGAGGCGACTGTAACCCTGTTTGGCTGACTTGTTCTTCTAATGCCTTTACTAGTTCTAAATAATTTTTCGTCTCTCGATGGCGTTCAATACCTTTTATGGGGTCATAAATCTCAACAATTTGGGGAAGTTTTCGCAAGTATAAATCTCGCCAAGGTACGTAACTTAAATCAAACAAAACTAAACCTAAATTTACGGCGGCAGTAATTGCCATAAATCTTTCAAACCAAATATTACGCTGTTTAGAAGATTTTACGTTTCTCATTATTTGTCATATATTATACATGTTGAGAGCATTGATAATTTGAAGAAGAATTCAGAAGTCAGAATGGGCTACGCCCCGCTGCGCTAACACGAGTCAGAATCAAGACGTTCTCTACGAGACGCTGCGCTATCCGCTTTTTCGGTCAAAATTCATTCTGTTAGCGGTAGCGGGACGTTTAGCCCATTCTGACTCCTGATTCCTGAATTCTGTTCGATAAGCTCTTTGGCTTAATTAATTTTCGGCTATTTCCAAGAAATTACAGCTATTTACAGTTGAGTAAACTCCAGCTAAAAGGGTAGTTAGAAACCAAAACCACACGAGGCTTTAACCGCCTGTGTGAGTACCAGTCCCCAATCCCCAGATCAAAGAGTCTATTCGATTCAAATGATAACTGTTGTATCTCTGCTAATACAAGATACTTCTTTTGATGGATGATATAAATCAGTTTTTGTGTGTACGGCTAAATTTTACAAAAATAAGTCAAAAATTATTCAAAAATCATGAAATAATCGTGAAAAAAGTTATTAAACAAACTTAAAATGCAGCTGTTAACCTTTATAATCCTGCTGATTTAACCCAAAGGAGTTTTGAATATGTGGTGTGGGTTTGGAAAATCAAGCGCAACCTTTGCTGTTACTTGCCTGGTGACTGCTAGTTTAGTAATTGCAGACACCGGTTTCGCAGCCCCTCAGCGTAGCTATACGCCCCAGCAATTCCGTGAGGTATTGCGGGGATTAGGCTATAACGTCAAGATAACAAACACTGCTTTGACGGACGAAGAAACTAAAAAGGCAATTCGAGAATTTCAGACCGGTTATAAGCTAAAACCAGTTGATGGGATAGCAGGGCCAAAAACCCAAGATTTTGCTGCTAATATCGTTAAAATTCTGCACACAAATTTGAATGCAGTGGTGAAGCCCAATCCTCCCCTCCCGCGCGATCATTTTTATGGTTCTCGCACGGAAGAAGTGGTGAAGGAATATCAGAAGAAATATCAGCTGCAAGAAACTGGAATTGCTAATTTAGCACTCCGCCAAAAGCTAAATGAAGAAGCAAAGACAGTTGTGAGTCAGCCGACGGCTAAACCAACAGCAACACCGACACCGACACCGACGGCTAAACCAACA
This sequence comes from Nostoc sp., assembly GCF_036916985.1. Lineage (GTDB taxonomy): Bacteria > Cyanobacteriota > Cyanobacteriia > Cyanobacteriales > Nostocaceae > Nostoc. The sequence goes on along the minus strand of NZ_JBALFD010000009.1, from coordinate 9,633 downwards.
GCTAAACCGACGGCTAAACCAACAGCTAAACCGACGGCTAAACCAACGGCTAAACCAACGGCTAAACCAACAGCTACCCCAACGGCTACCCCAACGGCTACCCCAACAGCTACACCAACAGCTACCCCAACAACTACACCCTAGTTGCCACAAACAACTCCTACCTCAGAACCACTCAAGTCCTCTGATTTGGTTCTTCTAAGGGTCTACCCTTAGGTGTAGGTAGAATTGGAAGGCGTTCATTGTAAGGCATAGGAATGTACTGCACGCTGGGTTTCCCTCCTTGGGATTGTGGGTACAGATCCATGAGATCGTAAATAGAGTGGGGCAGTCCGACGGTTACGGGCAGCCCCATTTCTGTTGCTTCTTCAATAGTGATGGGATAGTCGTGAGTGACACGCCCAGTTGTTAGGGCTTCGATAATCGGTTCGATATTTTCTGGCAGAACTTTTTGTTTGGGTATACTGTCTTTCAGGAGAGTTCGCACAAATCGCTGCACTTGCTGAATTGCTTTGCGTGAGAGGTCAGCCATAATTAAGGTTTGGTCATCAATCTCACTGATGGGTTTATCTTCAACTACTTTCAGGATACTAGCTGCGGGGTAATTACCCAATTGGGGATCAACAGGCCCTAAGACAGCGTTAGCATCCATAATAATTTCATCAGAGGCGATCGCAAGCATTGTACCGCCACTCATAGCATAATGAGGTACAAAGACTGTAACTTTTGCCTGGTGGCGAATTAAAGCTCTAGCGATTTGTTCGGTAGCCAAAACCAAACCACCAGGAGTGTGCAAAATTAAGTCAATGGGCACATCTGGAGGTGTGAGGCGAATTGCACGCAATATTTGTTCTGAGTCTTCGATAGTAATGTAGCGAGATATCGGAATTCCCAGAAAGCTAATGGACTCTTGGCGGTGAATTAACAAAATTACCCGACTTTTGCGTTCCTGCTGGAATTCTTGTAAAGCACGCAAACGCCGATATTCTATTTGACGTTTTTGCCAAAGGGGTTGCAAAGAAGTCAGAAGGAGAAAAATCCAGAATAAATCACCAATACCAAAGCCCATATATCTAATTTATTGTTCAAAAATCACGGTTGCCGTCATTATTGTGACAAATTTGGGGCGATCGCAATTCTATCTGTAGGTTTAAAAGTAGGGATTATCTTTTTACTTTTTACTTCTTAAGCAGCCTGAAGTACTGAATACGCAACTACGTTGCTGTTCCTCAAGGGTTTTCGGCATACTTCTTAAAAGTTGTTGTGAAGCCATTTTGAAGACTCAGCGATCACCGAAGTGATCCATATTGCCTCATTGTAAGATTGGCATATATACAGAAATGCCTATACCCATCAGTGACAGGTTAACCTCACCTTCACGTTGTATCAGTTTGACCCATAAATCCACGTTTATATTCGGACTAATAATCATTTGATGCGCTTCTTTTGTGAATTCCGCACGAAATCGGATGGAATTGGGGTGTTTCCCAATGAAAAACACGGTAGGTTCGCCGTCTTGTTTCATCGAGACTGCCTTATCCCAACGACAAATATTGATGCCCACTTACTTAGATACGAAAATATTTAGTTATGTCAAGACTGGCTTATAAATTTTCGGACAGTTCTTCTGCGATTCAAAAGCTTTTGGCTTCTATCAACCTTGCAAAAAAACCATTCAAGTGGCTGCGTTCATTATACCGCAGGTGGTTTTTTATCAATCAGTATGTCTTAGCCGAACAGGAAGCTGAGAAGGGTATTGGTGTGAAAAATGTTCGCATAATTCACCCCGCTCAACGCATCTATATTGCTGACCCAGACCAAGACAAATTCGTTTCAATTAGTAAATATTATCGCGATGGATGGTTTGACAGACCAAATATCTTTGTATGTGAAATTCCCAATGCTTATATTCATGTTAAAACAGGACTAGTCTGCACGCAAGATTTCAAAGCGATCGCCGATTTTGGGCTGGAACATCGAATGGGTAACTATGCGCTTTTTAATGGGCCAAAACCGATTTTGGCAAGGAGAGTTAGCGGTGTCTACTCAACTATTACTTATACCGATTCAATTGCTAAAAATTTTTGGCATTGGATGGTGGACTGTCTGCCAAAGATTCATGCAATGACAAAGGTTGTATCGAATACAAAGATTATCCTGCTGATGCCACAGTCTGCTAACGAATTTCAGAGGGAAACTCTGCGTTGCATCCTTCCAGAAAACTTTGAAGTCAATTATATTGATGGCAATGAATGGATACAAACAGAAAATTTGTTGTGGACATCTCTTGTTTCTAATCTATGTATAGGTTTGTTGCCAAAAGATTATTACGAGGCTGTCCGAAATCCAGTTTTTAAGCAATTTGATCTCCCAGCATTGCATACGAAAACCGAGCGCATTTACATTAGCAGGAAAGGTGCAAAACATCGGCGTGTAAACAATGAAGACGAAGTTATGAAACTTTTGGAAAAATTTGGATTCCGTATGATCCTATTGGAAGAGCTTTCATTCCGGCAACAGGTCGAGCTTTTCCATCGGGCTGATATTGTAGTAGGGCCGCACGGGGCTGGGCTGGGGACTATTTTCTTTTCAGGTAATATCGATGTTTTAGTGCTTTATTCCACGCCAAATCCTCCAAATTATTTTCATTCTTTAGCCAAAGGGCTTGGACAAAGGCATTATTTTGTATGTCACAATAAACAGAATGAAGATGATAGCTTTACAGCAAATATACCAGAACTAGAAAGGGTGCTAAAAGAAGAGTTGCGTCTGAAGTCACAGCCAGAATATCGGAGAGTATAGCTGGGGTGTTTCCACAGGATGGGAGAGGGAATCCAAAACACAAAAAACGTGCCGAGTTTCTAGAAACTCTCAAGGGTTTTCTCTATTTCTCTAATACGTCCTTAATCATTTCCCCTGAATTTATTGATGGGGATTATCTTTTTACTTTTTACTTCTTAAAGATGGTCGCCAAATCTTGATAGTGTCGTCATCACCACCGCTAACTAGGGTTTGCCCATCGGGACTGAAGGCGACGCATCTAACATAGTTGGAATGCCCTGTAAGTGTGCTGATTTCTCTGCCACTGTGTACGTGCCACAGTTTGATAGTGTTGTCCCAACTGCCACTTGCGAGAAATTGTCCATCCTGGCTAAAGGCGACTGACCAAACGGAATCAGAATGACCAATGAGAGTACGAATTTCTCTGCCTGTATTTACATGCCACAATTTGATAGTGTTGTCACCACTGCCACTAGCGATAATTTCCCCGTCCTTGCTGAAGGCGATACAGTTGACAAAGAAGGAATGACCTGTGAATGTATAGATATTTCTGGGGGTGTATCCTTGCCACAGTTTAATTGTGTAATCATTACTGCCACTAGCCACTAGCTGTTTATCCTGGCTATTGGTTGCAGGCGTTCTCGGACAGTAAGCGACTGATGAAACTGCGTCGGAATGACCTGTGAGAGTTTGGATTTCTATGCCAGTACCCACTTGCCACAGTTTGATTGTGCAGTCAGCACTGCCACTAGCCAAAAACTTGCCATCTGGACTAAAGGCAACAGAATTCACCCAGTTGGCATGACCAGTGAGAGTACGAATTTCTTTACCTGTGTTGACATCCCATAATTTGATGGTGTTATCCCAACTACCGCTAGCTAAGATTCCTCGATTTAGGTCTGTAACTCCCGTAGATTTGCCGGAATCTCCTTGATAAGAAAAGCTTGCAGAAATTGGGCTAAAGGCGACAGAATGAACCATACTGGAATGACTAGAAGACCAACGACCGAGTTGACGCACTAGCTTGCCAGTACCTATTTGCCAAAGTTTGATAGTCTTGTCATTACTGCCACTAGCAATAAATTGCCCATTTGGGCTAATGGCGATCGCATGAACCATACTAGAATGACCTTTAAGGGTCTGCACACATTGCCAGTTCTGTCGATCTAATACAACAGGTGGAGGTAGTTGCTGTCTAGGTGTGACAATTAAGGTAGAAGTTATTTCTGTTATATCTTCCCCACCATCAGAACCCAATAAATCCAACCATTCCTGCACAGATTGGGGACGGTAGGTTGACTCCAAATCCATGCCGCACATAATAGCCTGATTTACCCTGTTGCTGATGTTGGGATTAAAATATTGTGGTGGTTCTAAATTAATATTATGACGCCTATCATCTGCACTTGTTGGTACAACTGCGGTAAGTAAATTATACAAAGTAGCGGCTAGGGCATAGATATCAATGTATTCTCCTCGTGGCGCTTCTGCTTCATACTGCTCAGGAGGGGCAAAACCAGGAGTGCGATATACAGTATGCCTTTGAATTACATTAGGAATAAATTCTCTAGCAATGCCAAAGTCTATCAGCACTGCTTCTGGTTTATCAATACGGATCATGATATTGCGTGGTTTGAGATCCCGATGCAGCAGTCCTTTAGAATGAATTAGGGTCAAAGCGCTGCCAATTTGTCGGATATACAGCAGTGCTTCTGCTTCTGATAGCACCCCTATTCGCTTCAAACGCTGTCCCAAGTCTTCGCCTTCGATATAATCCATCACCATGCAGGGCAAATTCCCCTCATCAAAGATGGTTTCTATCTGTACTATATGAGGATGGTGGCACACAGCCAGCCTAACTGCTTCATCACGAAAGTCTTGCCGCAACTTGTTTCGGTGGAGTATCCAGGCGGGGTGATTCAGGATTTCTTCTTTGAGGGTTTTAATCACTCGCTGTTGATTCCGTTGATTTCTGGCAAGATAAGTGATGCCAATTCCGCCTTCACCTAGTTGGCTTTCGATAATGTAGCGTCCCCCGAATAAAGACTTTCCTGCATTCCACACCATTAGTAATATTTGACAATTGCTGGTATTTATTTTGGCACGGCATCAGAACAGCCCACCGGAATTTTTGGGAATTCCATTTGAATTGCTGTTGTAGATTTTTACAACTTAGTTACTTAGAGAACATTTTCATTAACCTCAATAATTACTAATAGTATAAAGTTGGATATATTCTCATAGTTTTAGCTCAACTATGTCTTTACACTAAAATTTTTAGTTGATTGCTCATGCTAGAGTAAACGATGACTTTAGCCATATTTGTTCATAATAATTTGACTTGTCGATAATCTAAAATTATGCTAAAGAATCTAAATCTGAAACAAAAATTTACAATTCTGCTACTGGTAATTCTGACATTCGGTCTGAGCTTGACTGGGTTTGCTCTTTCCTCTCTACTTAGAGAAAATGCTAAACAAGATATTAGCTCAACTGGTCTTATGCTCATCCAAACAATGAGTTCTGTTCGTAAATACACCAGCACTCAAGTGAATCCAGAGCTAGTTGATAAATTGGCTACTGAATTTTTGCCACAAACCGTGCCTGGATACTCAGCACGGGAGGTATTTGAAATTTTACGAAAAACAACAGAATACCGTGATTTCTTTTACAAAGAAGCAACTCTCAATCCGACAAATCTTCGGGATAAGGCTGATGGTTTTGAAACGGAAATTGTAGAAAGGTTCAGAAATAAATCAGACCTTAAAGAAGTAAGTGGATTTCGCTCAATTCCAGGTGGGGATATCTTTTATATTGCTCGTCCCTTAGATGTTTCTGAAGAAAGCTGTCTGAAGTGTCATAGTGTGCCCGAAGCTGCACCTCAAAGTATGATTACTCTTTATGGCGCAGCTAATGGATTTGGGTGGAAGCTTCATGAGATTGTTGGCGCTCAGATTATATCAGTACCGGCGAATAATGTCATCAGTAAAGCGAATCACTCTTCTTTACTAATTATTTTGATTGTATCAGCCATATTTATCGTGACTATCCTGTTAGTCAACTTGTTCTTGAATCGACAAGTTGTGATGCCTCTCAAACGTATGACTCGCATAGCTGAGGAAGTCAGTACGGGACACATGGAAGTTGAATTTGAGCAGATGTCTAATGACGAAATTGGTAATTTAGCTAAAGCCTTTAAACGGATGCAGTTAAGTTTAGAAATGGCAATGAAAAGAATCAAACGCACCCAGGGAGGTACAGGGGATTAAATTCAAAATTCAAAATGACGCTCTCTACGAGACGCTAAAAGCGAACGATGACTCGCTAACGCTGCGCTAACAAAATTCAAAATTAAAGACATTTCAGATGTTCGTATAGCGTCTCGTAGAGAAGAGAAGTGCCAAGCGATAAGTTAAGAGCGTTTTGGCAACTGACGCTCCTCCGTCGCTAACGCTAGTGCTAACGGGGATTTAAACCCCGACTGAAATGGGTGCTACATCGTAGATTGCAGGTTTTTAAACCCTTTAATTTAACCTGAGTTCGATGAACCTCTCCCTCCCAACCTCCTTTTCCGTTTCGGAAAGGGAGGAGCAAAGAAAAATTAAGCTTTTTGCTCCCCTCTCCGTGTCGGAGAGGAGCTGGGGAAGAGGTCAAATAAGACTTGTCGAACTCACGTTAATTTACGATAGCTCGTAATGACACTTGTGGAATAAATTGAAAATCCAAAATTGTTTGACTTAAAGCCACAGAATTAGTTACAGGATTAGAAATGATTCCTAAATCTGTGGTGTATAAGTCTCTATGAAAACAAGCTTTTTTTGAATTCAAAAGCTGCTTGAAAGCTAGGAATTTCCCTAGCTAAGAGTTCAATAAATTGGTCAGGTGAAATATAAGGATTTTGAGCTAATATTTCTTCTATAATCAGATTTGCCATTGGGCCAATGTGATAAGCTAGCTGTTGCTGACAATGTTTAACAAATGCTGGCTGGAGTGAGGGTTGTTGTTGTTCAATTCGCCCAGTTTGTGGATTAGTAGGTGAACTAAAAATTGTTTCTTCAGTTTGGTTATATGATTGCGATATGTCCGACATCGCCTTAAATTCAGGGTTAAATGCCGTGGGAGGCAAATCATCAACCATAATTGCAGGAGACGCTGCTACTTCTAGTTCTTCAATACGCTGTAAATCTATAATAACTTCCCTGGCTGTTTGGTATCGTTTGTTAGGCCTATCTGCCAACATACAATCAAGTATTTGAGCGAATTCATCAGTGACATAGGTATAATAACGCCAGTTCCACTCTAGGGAGTATTGATCCATTAGTAAAGATGGATCTCTACCTGTGAGTAGTACAATAGCAGTTACACCCAAAGCATAAAGGTCACTAGAGGGTGAACATAAACCCAGGCTAATCTGTTCGCGGGGAGCATATCCCACTTTCCCGACGAGGGACATCTTGCCAACAAACGTTACCTGCTGGTTAGAATTTCTTCCCTCGTTTATATCAGTAATTTGTTTACCTACACCAAAATCAATCAGCACTGGCAAATTATTGCCATCAGGTAACATGATGTTGTCAGGAGAAATATCTCGATGGATAATGTTGTGTTGGTGGACATATTCCAAAACAGGCAGCAGATTCTTTAGCCACTGTATAACTTCGTCTTCAGAAAAGTTTCTCCCCTGACGTTGAAGTTCTCCTAGCAGTCTAGAATATGTTTTACCATCGACATACTCTTGTACTAGGAAAAGCCTACCATCTCCTTCAAAGCAAGCCAAAAACTTGGGAATTTGAGGATGTTGCAATTGATGAAGAATTTTTGCTTCTCTTTTAAATAAGTTGCGATATTGTTCCAGTCCACTTTCTCCTGTGCCAATGGGTGCAAATTCTTTGAGAACACAAGCTTCATTAAAACGACGAGTGTCAAAGGCCAAATAAGTACGTCCCAATCCTCCCTGTCCTAGAAGTTTTTGGATGATATAGCGGTTATCGATTAGAGTTCCAGCAGCTATTTCTGGCCTTGTGATATGAGATTGTGACATCATCATCGCACTCCTAGCGATTTTATTTTTGATAAATTATCTAGTTTGCTGAAAGTCAGAAACTCTAGCAGATAAAGGCTGATAACATCCTTAAAATTGAGGTTAGCACCACTATCGAGACAAGGAAATACACTTTTCTACAATCTTCTGATGGTCTTGTGTTATCAAACAAACAGTTTTTACTTGGGTAGCTCGATCATACTACTCATACTTAGATATTTTAGCCGCCGCGACATCATCCGTGTCTGCGGTCATATCTGCGAATATCGTCTTTTGATTCGCTGCTGTACTTTGTTTTACCCCTAGTAGACCAATTGGCACTGAGTTGGGGAATAATGATGAGTGCTGAGTGCTGAGTTCCGTTAGCAGTAGCGGGGCTACAAAAAACTCCTGAAGCTACAAGAATTCATCTAGTTCATCAGGATTGACACCTAACTGACGCAAACGTTCTGTTAATTGTTCTACTTTTCGCTTGGCTTGAGCAGTCTCTTGTTTAGCTTCTGTAGCTTCTTGTTCCGCAATCATAGCTCGTTGAGTTGCAGCGGCGGCTTCCTCTGTGGGTGCAGGAATTAATTCTCCTGCCAAAGTGAACCACCTCAACCACAACCTTTCAATATCTCGAAATGAACCTTGCCATAAGCCTAAACTTAAATTTATCTCTGGCATTAGCAGGTATCCATTAGTCAAGTTCATCGGTTCATAGTGACCGCCGACTAACTGAAAAGCCCGAAGTTCATTAGTGTAGCGACTAAAAACAACGTAGTAGGGAATCCGCAGAATTCGCTCATAAACTTCCCATTTGCTAGGAGGTTTATCTGCTGCACTTTCTCTTCTTGTGCCTAAATCTTCGTCTTCCGTACCTGGGGATAATAACTCAACAACTACGAAGGGGTTTGCTGGTTCTTGCCAAGTTACATAACTTAACCGTAAGTCTTGCCCTTTGTATAACTTTTCTACACCTACCACACCAAACCAATCTGGGCGTTTATACCACAAAGGATGCTGTAAATCATAGTAGAGATTAAGATCAGCCGCACTGTAAACTAGTTCGGGATTCCAGTTAATGGGCTGAAAAGTTAAGTATAAAAGTAAGGGTTGTAAAAAGTGAAAATCGTCTGGCAAGCCTGGTTCCTCTGGGTTGTCACTTGGTAAATCATACATCGTTGGTAGAGTTTCCCAAGGAGGAAGCGGCGGGTCAGATTGAGGGATGTAATGGGGAGAAGAAGTCATAATAAAAATTGGGTTTGATATTTTTTGGCTCTACCGTACTGATTATGCTAAATTCACAGTTTCTAAAAGGGAATAGGGAATAGGGAACAGAAGCGAATAGATGTGTACTGAGTCTTTTCACGCAATCAATTAGGATTCCTATAGAAGTAATAATGTTATTTCACAACTAGCTACGAAGTGCTAGCGCACCGCTTTGCTAACGCCAAATTTTGAGATCGCTTCTGCTACTATTATCTCTAAATGTTCGGTTTCCTTGGATCAAATGCCACTGGACTTTAATCGTGAAACTTGCTCAAGGTTGGTAATTAGCGAGATATCACTTATTTAAAGGTATAAAAAATTTTCTTAATTGCTGATAAATAACTATTACTTTCTAAATTACTTGGGGAATACTGAAATTTAGTACCATTAAAGGTGTATGAAAAATGGCAGATAATAAAGTCAGTGCAAAACTTTCCTCCGCAGACAGGGAAGCCGTGATGCAAGCTAAGCTATTCCACATTTAACTTGCAATAGTAATATTGCCCTTATTCTTAACTTTTCTTCCCCATTTAATAATTAACTCTCCTTGATTTAACAGC
>NZ_JBALFD010000008.1:0-8649 GCF_036916985.1 Nostoc sp. | reverse complement strand
TTGAGTAACATTATTCGAGAGAAGTCTTCTTCTAACCCATTTGGTTGGTCGTGGCAGCCTGAATAAATCTCTACCCCGAAATTTTGAGCCGATACTAAATATTGATATCTAATTAAAATTTTGGTTGTATTGCAAAGCTTTGCCCTAGCCTTACAGCCCTTCTCAATACAAGAGGCACTGTTCGCATTCGGGCATTCTCTGGCAGGCGGTGGCGCAGCTATCGCTGTATTAAATAGAAGCTGTGATTTATGGCAGGTTCAACCGCTTGCGGGCACCAAATCGAAACAAGTTATCTGGCAATATTGCTTTCAAGCGAGGCAACCATTTTGCCTCATTACCAACGCGATACCGTAATCGTGGGGAACGGCTACGAGCAGCAAAGACAATTGTCTGTGCAACTTTTGTTGGATCATCGCCTTGTGCAATTGCTTGAGTGACAGTTGAGCGAATCACATCACGTACATTGTCGTAATCAGCATAATTGAAGGTGGGTGGTAACATGGCTAGGTTGAAGTTAGTCTTAAAGTAACCAGGCTCAATTAAAGACACTTTAATATTGAACGGGTCTAGCTCCACGCTCAGTGCTTCGCTATAACCTTCGAGGGCAAATTTACTTGCACTGTAAAAACCTTGACCTGGTGCGCCAATCAATCCTGCGACTGAACTGATATTGATAATATGTCCACTTCGCTGCTGTCTCATAATTGGTAAAACGGCGTTAGTGAGGCGGACAACCCCTCAAAAGTTGGTTTCAAAGATTTCTTTGGCTTGTTGTAAAGAAGTTTCTTCCAGCATACTGGCATGAATTTGTCCAGCATTATTAATCAGTAAATCAATGCGATTAGTCCGTGTGAGCAACTGTTTAATACATAATTGTACTGAGTCATCAGAGGTAACATCGAGCTTCAACATTTCTACATCACCTGATGCTGGATATGACTTGCGACTGGTACCGAAGACCCAATAACCTACAGCAGCAAGCTTTTTAGCAGTTAACTGCCCAAATCCAGATGATGCTCCTGTAACTAGCACGACCTTTTTATCAGTCATCTGTTTTCCTTTTTAGAATACAAATACGATTTCATATAACTTTTTATAGCTAAAGAAAGATTTGATTTTTGTATCAATTTATCTGTTCTACACTAGCTTAAGTGCAGAATAGCTAAATTATACCTAGCGGAACTTTTAAAATATCCTCTTAAGCTCAATTAAAATTTCCCACTATTCAGAAAGTGTAAAATATGTTGAGATGTGATTTGTGGCTGTTCAATTTGAGGGGTATGTCCGCAATTTTTCAGCAATATTAGTTGAGAGTTGACAAGAGATTGCTGAAATTTTTCTGCATCTCCAGATGGCAGCATATCATCAGTTTCTCCCCATAAAATGAGTGTTGGTTTGTCAACTTGGGCAATTCTATTTGCTAAATCACTATAACCACCAGATTTTACATAAGAAATCATGGCATCATTCCAACCAGGCATTTCTTGGTGTAACATGGCGCATTGAATAGCCAAAAGTATTTTGGCATCTAGATTAGGTAAGATACTACATACATTTAATGCCAAGATGTGGCGTTGACGTAGATATTCCACAGCCAAGAAGTCAAAAGGAGGAAACAAGTATTTGCTAAAGGGAGGAGAATTAGTGTAACCTAAACTATTAATCAATATTAGTGATTTTACAACTTGAGGGTAAGTAAGAGTAAAATCAATTGCAGTTGCACCTCCCATTGATGCGCCCACTAGTGTTATCGGTCTGTTGATTAAAGTTTTCCAAAAATCGTAAAGATGAATTCTGATTGTAGTTGGACTGTAATTTATTTCTTTTTGCCTTTGTGTAAAGCCAAAACCTAATAAATCTACTGCCCATGTTTCATTTTGAGTAGCAAGTAATGGCAACAGAAGACGGAACTCTAAGATGGAACTGTCAAAGCCGTGCAGCAGGACAATTGGCGTTCCTTCATTACCTTTGCAAATGTAGGTTGTGAAGATTGGGTGTTGACTTAGAGAGGTTGCAAGGACAATTCTCTCAATACTTTGGACAAAAGCGATCGCTTTTGGGTCTGTTAATTGATTAACTTGCGATGGCAGAAAATTAGGAAGCATTAGAGCAATATAATAAGGCGTTTTGAAAGCGATAGATTATTTAACTGCAATAACAAATTACACATTAATTTATTCTTGCTTGTCAGCTTTACTCCTGCGACTCAGTAACCTTTTGTTGATATTCTTTGTACTCTCTGTCTTTATGCTGCCAATATTTTTCAACTGTTACTTTAGCAGCGACCGCATTGTTATATTCATCTCCACCTTGGCTTAATAATCGCTGTTTGGTTTGCTTTCGGAAGTCAGAAACAACTTTGCCATTAACTTTACGCGTCTTTGACCAATCTAGAATCGCTTTAGGATAGTTACTATTGTCAATGTATTTCCCCTGTTCAATTTCTGGTAAACTGTAGTCCCGTAGTTCCGGTATCCAGTGGGAAATAAAGTCTCCTTGAGGGTCTTTTTCAGCAATATTCTTCGACGGATTATAGATGCGAAAAGTATCACTAAGTGGATTAGTAACACCAGCTTGCATCTGCCATTGCCAATTATTAATTGCTAAATCTCCATCTACTAAATAGTTCATGTAGTGTTTAGCTCCGTGATGCCAGGAAATCCCACAGTTAATAGTTAGGAATGTGGCACACATTGCCCGCATCCGAAAATTCATCCAACCCATTGTTTTGAGTTGTCGCATACTGGCATCAACCAATGGAAAGCCTGTCATTCCTTGTTGCCACGCCTGAAATAATTATTGTTTTGCTCCTGATAACGCTGATAGGGTATATAGTTGATCAAATTCTGGATAACGGTTAGTGTAAGCAATTTCTGGATGGAAATAGAGCCGCCCAGTAAAACTATCATGCCAACGCAAACGGTCTCGAAATGTTTTGAGGGAAAATTCTGCTTTGGGTTGAGCTTTTAATTCTTCTGCTAAGGCTTTAGTACTTTGGTAAATAGTGCGAGTTGAAATAGTCCCAAAAGTTAAGTGTGGTGATAAATGAGATGTTGCCCCAAGCTGTGAAAGCATTGGGCGAGAAAGTTTCCAATGGTAGCCAGAGTATCTTTTTCTGATAAAAGAGTCTAGTTTAGCTTGTGCTTGTGTTTCGCCCCCTGGAAAATAAACTTTCTCTACTGCCCAAAAACGATGGTATTTCTGTTTAAGTTCTTCAAATGTTAGCTGTGCTAGATTAAGTGTAATTTGAGGTGTATTAATAGTTGCTGGTGTTTTATACTGGGATTGTCTTTGATAGGTGTAGTATTCGTTAAACCACTCGTCACGTTGCTCTGCTGATTGCAGAAAGTTGTTTAGTCCAATATGGTAATCAAGATTTAACTGCTTGTAGAAATCAACTATAGTTTTATCGCGGCTGACACCGTACTCTACCTGCACATCACGGCTAAAAAAAAGTTTGGGTTTATATCCTGCAATGATTAACTGCCTAGTCAACGCTTGCACGATGTCTGTAGAATTACCTTCAAATAAGTACAGCCGAGTACCTAACTTTTGCAGATTTGAATCGAGATTTTCCAATGACTCAAACAAGAAGCGGACTCTAGCAGCTCCGACATCAGCCCAGGTATAAAACCAAGGGTCAATAATGAAGAATGGCAGAACTCTTGCATCATGACCAGATGAAGAGGTGACAATTTCATTATCAGTTAAACGCAAATCTCGACGAAACCATAGAAGGTGCATAAAGGTGCATAGTTTAATTTACTACTACTATAATACATTTGTACCAACAGGTGATTTTGCTGTCGAAGTTGAGTATTTATAGGAGCTGTAAACTATTCTGACTGCGCTGACTTTACACAGTGCAGCGAACCGAATAAGTAAGTTCTAGTTATAAAACTGCAAGGATAGCGGATGTAGGGCAATACTTAAAAGTTAAAAGTTTACATGAGGGCACATCTGCCCTCATCTTTAAGATAGATATCAGGTAAGTGTGCGTTAGAATTGAATGAGTAGCAACTTGACTGACTTGAAGCTAGATTAAAGAATCGAGGGTAAAAGTTGCTCACAGGGCAAAGTTTAATAATTGGGTCATTGATAAGTTTTTTATACAGCATTCGTGGTAAGCAATAAAAGTACTGTCAAAGAAACTGTATGCAAACGGTATAACCCAGAACTAGCGATGTACAAGATTAATATTTACAGGCTTTAAAGTTATGGCTAAGGTAACAATTTCAATTGGGTTAACTGATACAGAAGTCAAAGCTTTATCGGCAATGCAGATTTCCGAAAATGAGTCATTGAATCATACAGCGACAAGATTGCTCCAGGGAATCCTGGGTCAGACAAAAGCTGGACTGGCGTTATCTAATGGTGATGAAATTAAGGAAATAGTTAAACAGGAAGTAAATGCTTTAGCTGTGTCTACAACTAATGGGGAAGAGATAAAACAGGTGATTAAGCAAGAGATGGCAGATGCGATCGCTCAGATAAAGGACTTAATAGAAAAGTGTGATGGTGGAGTTGCCCTACCAAAGCAAGAGGCTATTTCTGTTGAGCAGCAAGTCTTACCTGATTATTCGGCAATACGCGAAAATATCCTTTCTAAATTGAAAACAGGTAAGCAGTCAGCAGCCAAGGCAATTGACGCTTTTATTGAGGAACTGGGTGCTGTCAAGGAGCAACAACAGCCAGCAAATGTGGAATTAGATGTAGCGAGTTAGGATTTTTGTGCTGGCGACTATTAACCAGTCAACTTAACCCTATTCTGTCACTCTCGGAAAACAATAATCGAAGCAAGATTCTGAAACTTTGATTGAGCCAAGCTTTGAACCTTTATTTTCTAACAGTAACTAAAATTTATAGCCAAAACTCAGAAATTAAAGCCTTGAAAGGCTTTCAGCTATTGGGTTCTCCCAAACTGACAAAACAGGGTTAATCACGCCTTGACTGACTAAATGTTCAAGCTGAGAATGGTGCTGTGTTTGCTCCCGTAGCAACTTGAGTTGCTCGTAAGTGAAAATGTGTAATCCAGGACGGACAACATAACCTTGAACGGTAATGCTTTGTGGCTGCTGGCTATCGGTGCGGTTGTAGGAAATTGAAGGCATATTTACAATTATGTAAGTTAGAACTGATTAGTAGAAGAAAGTTTAACAGAGTACCGTGGGTTTAAGTCCCCCGTTTTAATAACCGATAAGTTTTGGGTCGGGGTATAAATCCCCGCTCCCTTAACTTACTTGCGACTTGCGACTTGTTTTAATTCTTCATTCTCTTACAGCTTCACACAATTCCCTCTTAAAAGGTGATTATAGAATTTGCAGAGTAAAATTACATAAGATAATGAACAAGGCTACCATTGTTGCAGCATTTCTACTGCTAATCTCTGGAATGCCAGGTTAAAAGTTATTCAAGAGGTTAGTTATGACAAAAGAATATATGGAGTCTTTAGAGGCAATTGTTGATCAATTAACATTAGCCGCAGTTCTAGAAATGTTAGAACGGATCAGTCATAAAAAAGCAGAAAATCTCAGAAATCATTGGAAAGATGAGTCTTCTGCAAAGCTTTGGGAGAAAGCTGCTAGACAGATAGAACAGATAAATATTGATATCTAATTAAAATTTTGGTTGTATTGCAAAGCTTTGCCCTAGCCTTACAGCCCTTCTCAATACAAGAGGCACTGTTCGCATTCGGGTATCCTGCGGCAGGTGGTGGCGCAGCTATCGCTGTATTAAATAGAAGTTTTCCTGCACTAATCTATACTTTGATTAACATGTAATTCAAATCCTTATGAGCTGCGAACATTTAGACAATCTGACTACGGAAACTCTGATTTCTAAAGCAAACTACCCAGTATTTCGTTGTGAAGAGTGTATCCTAATAAACAGTCGTTGGGTGCATCTCCGTATTTGTCAAAGTTGCGGCAAGATGCTGTGCTGTGATTCTTCTGTTCATCAACATGCCCGACGGCATTACGAGGAAACTGGACATTCAGTAATTAGCTCGGCTGAGTTAGGAGAACAGTGGTTATGGTGTTTTTTGGATGAGCAGGCAAAAAACTATTAAAGTGAGGCAAACGCGCTTCACGGCCAAAAGAGGGCGATTGCTATTTTCCTAACGCCTCAGCCAATTGCCCTTTTATGGAGAAAGCTTTGACTTGTCGCCCAAAACCAGTATCATCTGAAATTTTATGCGAAGAATTATTATTGGGGTTATGGGGAGAGGAGAAAATGCGACAGCAAATGATTTACAAAATGCTTATATATTAGGTCAATTTATTGCCAAACAAGGATGGGTTTTACTCACTGGTGGTAGAAATGTAGGGGTAATGGATGCAGTAAGTAAAGGTGCAAAATCTGCTGATGGTTTAACTATTGGTATTCTTCCAGGTGAAAATCAGGATGGTATGTCCTCTTGGGTGGATATTGCTATTTTCACAGACATGGGTAATTCTAGAAACAATATTAACGTTCTTACCAGTGATGTGGTAATTGCTTGCGGAATGGGTGCAGGAACCGCTTCAGAAATTGCTCTAGCTTTGAAGGCAAATAAGCAAGTAATTTTGTTGAATAATGATCAAGAAAGTAAACTTTTCTTTAAAAAATTGTCGCCAGAAAATGTTTATATTGTGGAGAGTGTGGAGCAGGCAATCGCTACTGCCAAAACAATTTTATCTTAGTTACGAATTAGTGTATCAGTAAAGTCTTCTCAAATTGGGAGGCTCTCGAATTGATTGGGTTTGAATTCCCATCTGTTGCCTTAGCTTACCGAAATTTAAATTATATTCCGGATCAGACTGATGCAAGTGAGTGTATGTATAAAAAAGAGAACTACATTCCCAGATGATTAACCAAATTACCGCTTTAGAATCCTGTTGGCATATTTCTCCTGAGTGGGGTCAGACCATGCCTCCATTAGCAGTGGAAATGTTAGAAAAAGTTTTGTTGCCAATCTCAGACTTGTCAGGCTACTGCTGTGGTGTTCAGTGGGAAAGACAGCAATGGATTTATGCAATTGTTTGCCAGAGTGAAACTCTCTACTTAGCTGAACAAGAATTTCATAGAACAAATCTACTAGAAAAGTCCACTGTTTCTACTCCAGCTTTTAAATTGGGGGATATAGTTGAGGTTGATTTCGGTGAACAGCCGACACGCCGTATTATTCAAGGAATTTTTAGCCTCAAAGATAATTGGCTTTATGGGGTAGAGTGGCGCTCTCCAATTTTAGAAGAAGTGTCTGCCCAAAGCAGAACAATATGGCTTGCTGATGTTGATTTAGTCAATGTTAGTGTATGACGATTATCAGTTGCGACAAAAGAGCAGCACCAACTTAACTAACAATTTGGGTTATTAATTTAACTTTACTGATTTTATTAGCTACTTTTAATTAGTTCTCTGGGCATCATAAGTATTCTATAGTGATTATTACTACAGATGCTTCAGAAAATTCCCTTTGTTGCAACGATCACTTCAGAATTCCCAATGCTGTTTCAGTTCCTGTAAACTCACAAGGGTAATTGCAACTCAAATGTTTCTATTCAATTTCCCTAGTGAGTGGAAACATTTTTGGATAATCTGGTCAAATTCTTTCCAGGAAATAGTCTGACGATGCTCTATACAAATAACATCGGGCGGGGACTTAGCTTTTATCCAGCTCGTAAGCGGTATGGCCAAGGTTGGTGGAGTTGAGTTCATGCCTTTGAGTTGCAGTTCTTCAACTGGATACTGCCAAAGAGAGAAAAACAAATTGAGATTAAAGCCACTATCGAGCAGATGTCCAGTATCTAGCAAAATAGAAAACACCTTTGGTTGATTTAAGCATCTAATGAGAGACACAATCTCATCAGGATGTGTTAATGCCCCAGCACGTTTGGGACTCAAGGGTTCAATCATGATGCGAACCCCTAACTTTGTCGCTCGTTGAGCCAAGTTGGAGAAGAAATCCACCGCTCGTTCTAATGGATTATCTGCTAGATCATGTCCAAAGCCGCAGACTGTCACAATTCTAGGGGCATTCAGTTGAGCGGCTACCTCCAAGGTATGTTCTACATGAATTTTGGCTTGATGACGATGTTCCGCATTCCGATGAAGCGGATGGAAATCGTGCATTTGATATGCCTGCACAGCAGTAATTAGGATCTGGGCAGATTTATACACGTCTATCTGTATATCCCCCAAATTAGCAATCTCTAAACCGATGCCCCAATGCCGGATGGCTGCAAATTTTTCCGCCTGAGTTCCATCTGGTAGCGACATTTCCACATAAGCGAGCGTGGGTTGGTTCATTCTCTACTAATAAACATCAGATATCAGTTGCGACAAAAGAGCAGTACCAAGTTAACTAACAATTTAGGTTATTAATTTAACGTTGCTAGTTTTATTAGTAACTTTTAATTAGTTGTCTGGGCATCATAAGTATTATATAGTGATTATTACTACAGATGCTTCCAAAAATTCCCTTTGTTGCAATTAGCGTTCTGCTTGTAGCTCAAATGTCGTTACCTGTATTTGCCAACAATCTTACCGCTACAGTTGTAAGCGTCGGTGACGGTGACACTGGAGTTTAGACTAGGCAACAAGAAAAGACTCAGCAACGCTGAGTTGAAAAGAAACAGACTTCAGAGATGAAAATCTACAGCACTAAGCAGA
>NZ_JBALFD010000007.1:0-47614 GCF_036916985.1 Nostoc sp. | reverse complement strand
TGGTTCTTCTCTCAGATTCTGCTAATAGGGGGCCTGTGTTCAAGCACACCCTCTATTTTTTCTTTGACAGCCTGCCATTTAGTCTAAACTCCAGGATGAAGGAATAGAGCCTTAGTGTGCGAATCGTTGGCTAGAGACTACTAGTGCAGATTCCACAGGAGATAGCTTTGTTGAATATCAACTTTTCTTTTTGTATCTGGTTAAAACAGCGTTCTAAATCCCCGATTGCATTTTCAAATTCAGCCCCAACGAGCCTTGGATAGCAGGACTTTTAAGGCACAAGCCTTGAGAAAAGATACCAGCCGTCACAGCGAAGAGCCATTATTCATAAATTGTAGAAACGCTTTAATTGCCTGTAATTGAGTTGTATTGAGCAACTCCAAGTGAGGGTGATAATAACCCCCTCTATTTTTGATGGCATAGATTGTGTTATCTAAAGTGTCGGAGTTAGAAGTTTTGTAGTGTTTTAAGCACCAAATTATGTAAGCGGGAATGTAGTAGCGAAATCCTTTTGCATCAAAAAAAGGAAAGACATCAGAGAAATATTCAATCCATTCATCTGGTATATCCTGCCATTGGCTTTCACTATCTAATTTTCTGGCTTTCTGAGCATCTGCATAGTCATCTAGTGCTCTGGCTTCATGTAATGTAATTCCGTCTGACCGCTTGACACCATCAAAAGCGGCGGTAATTTGTTCAATTAAGGCTAGCCTAGTATTTTCCTCTAAAGTATCAAGAGTTTGCCAATTGCTATCTCGCACATCCAAAACTGTTGTCGAACGAACAATATCTAGCCATTCCTGCTCACAAGCTCCAAAGGCAATATAATTTCTTTGTGCTTGGCGAAGAGATACCTGATTAGATCCCACCCAGCTAAATCCATAGGAATCTATTGTTTCGCTATCATCTGACCAAAAACAAATAGGACAAATAAGGTATGTTCCAGGTGGCTTGGCGTTCAGAGTTTTGTAACCACAACAGGGACAAGGATAGAGTTCTTCAGTATCCATATTTTGGGTTCTTGGCAACTTTTGGTGATGATGAAAGGTTACGCGCTTTAAGGCAGAAGGCAGTTCTTGCTGGAGGCAGAAGGGTTTTAAGATTTTGCCTGTCGTCGTAGAACTTGTGACAAAGATCCAGATCAAACCTGAAGACTTTTATAGTCTTCTTTTTTGGGCAGGGTCTCGAAGCTATGAACCGCAGAGGTCGTCGCCCATAGCAGCTTTTCCCTCGTCCAAGTTTCGATGAAAGGCGTGAACCATGACGCATCGTCCAGCATCGTTGCACGAAGGTTAACGAACTCGTCCATTCCTTCCGGGCGAGTGAATATCCAACTCATGCAGTCTGGGCAAAAGTAATGGCGAGTCGCGCCATGCAAACCGCCGATGGTCGGCTGACCTTTCAGTATTGAGAACCCAACGCTTGGAATCGCAACGCTTAAAGAAAAAGCGCTGGCAGTCATTCGCTGGCAACCTGTGCAGTGGCAAGCCATCGTCAGCAGAGGCGGGGCACTCACCTGAAGCCGTATCTGTCCACAACGACATCCGCCCTCTCAAGGCAAATTCCAGTCGTTCACGATCTGCCGCCTCCGTTCTCTATTCATCTTCATTCTTAACTAAGAATAATATTTTATGAATTATCTGCAAATACAAAAAAAGGAAGAGAAAGCAATATGGTGTTATCGTAAATCGTGCCCAAAATTGGGGAGTATTTTGCAGCAAACCGAGGGGCGATTTTTGGTGCTTGTTAGGCAACCCCATAGGCAGAAAACAACGCTTGACGGTGCTGTTCTTCTTGAACCCCGAGCGGGTGTAATTGGGCGATCGTCTACACAGCAAATCCTCAAGTTGTACCTTTACTTGGTGTAGACTACCCGCATAGGCGCTAGTTTTTATATAACCATAAGCGATTCGATAGGTTTGTTCAAGGGATGGCATTGTGGGAGAATAGGCTGCTAGATATCGATAACTTTTGTAGGTAAGCATCCTGCCTGCCCAGTATATGCAAGTTTATTTGTAGAACAGCTTAGTTAGTGTTGTTATTTCTA
This sequence comes from Nostoc sp., assembly GCF_036916985.1. Taxonomy (GTDB): domain Bacteria; phylum Cyanobacteriota; class Cyanobacteriia; order Cyanobacteriales; family Nostocaceae; genus Nostoc. Next base: position 45,567 of record NZ_JBALFD010000007.1, on the reverse strand, counting down.
AATTACAATTTCTAGCAGGGGTCAAGGGATTTAGTAATTTTGTCTATCTTTGCTCAACGTTCAGTATTCATCCGCGATTTTCTAAAACTTGCATCTGTAAATGTTCTTTCAAATCTAATGGTTCCGTTGGCAGGACTAATAGATGTAATGTTTTTAGGGCATTTAACGGAGATTCGTCATTTAGCAGGTGTGGCACTAGCAACAATTTTATTTAATTATATTTATTGGACATTCGGATTTTTACGCATGGGTACAACTGGAATGGTTGCACAGGCTATAGGGCGTAAAGATAACCAATCAGCAGTACTGATTGGTTTACAGCATGGAATTTTAGCACTGATATTAGGACTCGCCATTCTGATATTTCAACAACCTTTACAAATATTAGGGTTTGCGATTCTAAGTGCTACACCAGAAGTTAAAAATTCTGGAGTCGATTTCTATAATGCTTTAGTATGGGGTGCCCCAGCAACATTGATTAACTTTGTCTTGATTGGTTGGTTTCTTGGGCAAGCACAAAGTAGTAGAGTGTTGTTGCTTTCAGCTATTAGCAATTGTGCAAATGTACTACTAGATTATCTATTTATTGGGGAGCATCCCAATTTGGCAAGAAGACCAAAGAAAGGAAAAATAATTCGCGAGGCATCATCGCGAATTATGGGGGGACTATACGAATGCTGTCCATAGCTGAGAAAATTATGGCAGTCAAAAAGTATGGTTAAAAGAAGGATAAAACAATGACCCCAGAAGATAAACAACTTTTAGAAGTCCACATCAAAGAGATAGCCAAAATCCTTTATAAAAATACCCCACCCGAAAAAATCAAAACATTTGAGGGCATCGAAACATCTGTACGCGATCAGGTTTTGGAACATATCAGTCCGAAAATCGCCTTTTTTTTGTCGGAGAAAAGACTGGAACAACAAAGGGGAAAACACGGACAATAAGGAGTTGTGTTGGTAAGATTAAAGTCACAAATCAACAGGCATCTCGTCTGGGAATAGAACCGTATCGGCGATTTAGCCCATTGCTTGAAAAGTGCTGTTTATTACTTGCAGCTAACGAGTCATTCCAGGACGCAGAGAATGATCTTAAGCTTCTAACAGGGATAGAAGTTGGTCATAGTACACACCATCGCCAAGTCAAAAAAGTAGACTTATCTCCCCCGAACGTCAAACAGAAATTAACAGAAGTCTGTTTAGATGGTGGAAAGGTGCGACTTCGTTCCGAAAAAAAAGGTCAGCCCGCTTATTGGAAAGAGTATAAAACGGGACGATTGCAGGGTATTTATTACGGGGCATTTTTTCAAGATAATCTCTCTTTAACTGATTGGGTCAACAGCCAAAACACTGGTAAAATTCTTTACTGTTTGGGAGATGGACATGATGGGATTTGGAATTTATTTGCCCAAATAGCTCGCCCAGAATCTAGGCAAGAAATTCTAGATTGGTATCATTTGAAAGAAAATTTGTATAAAATACAGGCTCCTAAAAAATTTCTTGTAGACATTGAGGCCGAACTTTGGTACGGACAAGTCGAACAAGCAATTACCAAGCTCAACAACACTAAATATGTAGGAGTTACCCAATTTACAAACTATCTACGCAAACATAGACATCGTTTGGTGAATTATATGTACTTCCAAGCCGAGCAATTAAGCTCGATTGGTTCTGGAGCAGTAGAGTCAGCCGTTAAGCAGATCGATAAGCGACTACAAATAGTTGGAGCGCAGTGGAAGTATGATTTCATACCATATATGCTCTCCTTGCGCTGTGCTTACTTAAATGGCAAACTAGCTCCGACTACTTGTAATGTAAAATAAATCGCACAAAAAAGAACAAGATTGTTATTCGCGAGGTATCATCGCGAATATATTGGTGTGTTTTTGTATGCCCAGACAAAGAGCCAACGATACTGAACAGGATAAATTAGCTCGATTTGAGCGAATTAAAAAGACTATTACAGCCTTAGAAAAACAACAAGCACTTTTATTAAAGCAGGGTGATCTGGCTGCATCCGGGGCTTGGGTAGCGCGTTATCAAGTCCGTCAAAATTTGAAGAAATATTGGTACTACAAATTACAAGTGCCAATCCCATACTTCCAATGCGCGACATCAAACAAACTGAGTAAATATAAGCATTTGGGTAAAGCTGGTACTCAAGAGCATATTGATGCTGTTATGTCTGTTTTTAGACGTTCTGTTTCGGATGAAATACAGAGAATAATTCATGCTCTGGATGATTGTCTACTAGACATTAGTTCTGGATCTGAGCAAGAGTCAGAAGAACCACTTGATTGAATCCCCAGATTATTCGCGATGCAAACTCGCGAATAATCTGGATTCTTTTATTTTTGCCAAATTGGGATGCTCCCAAAATTTATTGTTCAGTGGGGATGGTCAAGTAGAGGAGCTGGGTTAGCGACAGCCACTAGTCAGTATCTGATGCTGATGGTAGGTATTTTGCTATATTGTCAAACAATTTCATTTAAACAAATACAAGCTTTAATTGGGGAACTATTTGACCTGTCTGCTTTAAAATCAGCTTTCATGCTGAATGGAGAAATTATTATTCGGACTTTTGCTTTAATTTCGACAATGGCGATGTTTAGCAACCTTAGTTCTATGTTAGGAACTGAAATTCTGGCGGCGAATACCATCCTGATGCAAGTGGTGAGCTTGGCAGCATATTTCATTGATGGCTTGGCATTCGCTACTGAGAGCTTGGCTGGAATTTTTCAAGGTAGTGGAAATATTACTTCTTTAAAACAACTGTTGCAAACTTCTGTAGTCAGTAGCTTGGTTATGGGATTAATGTTTGCTACTGCATTTATTTTTGCCCCAGAATCACTGTTAAGATTTCTGACAAATCATACTGAAATTATCAATAATTTACGTTCTTATATTCCTTGGTTGTTACCAGTTTTAGGTTTTGGCTCAGTCGCTTATGCGCTAGACGGTTATTTTCTAGGATTGACTCAAGGTCATACACTTCGTCAAGCGATGCTGAAAGCCACTGTAATTGGTTTTATTCCATCAGCAATTACAGCAATGTATTTCCATAGTAGTCATTTACTATGGCTATCAATGTCTTTATTTATGGCAACAAGAACAATAACTTTGGCATTGTGCGTACCAAAATCATTTTGTAAAAGACAGTGAGGGCAGGATGTTGGAGGCAAGTATTAGATGTAGTATTTAAGACGCTAAAACGTGAGTATGTCACATAGTACAACATCTTCTTAATTCTCTATACCTTTCATCCAGAAATATTAGGGATTTACGCTTTTATTAGTGCCATTCACCCCTGCCCCTCTGCTCACCACCACGTAAAGTTTGTATGGTGAAGCACTAAGTGTTACGCGGTACAACTATATTGCCCAAACGGGCATTTTATTTCTTGGATTTCCCTTAAGTGGGGGCTTGACATGATTCAATAGTACATTTAACCTAGTAGTTAATTAACCATTAGGTTAAATAAAAATGTCTAACGAACAACTGAGCCTTACCTTTGCTGCCCTTGCTGATCCTACTCGGCGTGCAATTCTGGCTCACCTCTCCAAAGGTGAGGCGTCGGTAAGTGAGTTAGCCAAGCCTTTTAAGATGAGTCTTCCTGCAATCTCCAAACATATAAAGGTACTAGAGCGTGCCGGACTGATTGTGCGAGGTCGCGAAGCTCAATGGCGACCATGCCAGATTCAAGCACAGCCGCTTAAACAAGCGGCGGATTGGATTGAGCAATATCGTCAATTGTGGGAACAGAGGCTTGATCAGCTTGATGATTACCTACAAGAATTACAAACCCAGGAGGAACAAGATGAGTAACATTGAGGATTCCATTGATGCTCAATCCCAACGTGAGCTAGTCATTACTCGCATCTTGAAAGCGCCGCGCTCCGTTGTGTTTAAAGCGTGGACTGATCCGAAACACATAGCGCAGTGGTGGGGGCCCAAAGGTTTCACAACCCGTGTGATTGAGATGGATGTGCGTCCAGGCGGGAAATGGCGCTATGTGATGACTGGCCCAGACGGCAGGGAGTACCCGGCCAAAGGTGTTTTTCGTGAAATCGTACCCTTTGAGAGGATTGTTACCAGTGATGAATTTGATGAAGGCTTTGAAAAAGTCGTAAATGCTGATTTACCAAAGGGAATGGTTGTAACAGCCATTTTCGAGGATTTAGATAGCAAAACTAAACTCACACTCCAGATTATGCATGAGTCTATTGAGGATCGGCGTAAGCATGAACAGATGGGTGTGATCGAAGGGTGGAACTCCACTTTTGACTGCCTAGATGAGTTTTTGGCGAAAGCTTGAGTCTTTCTTACTAGGGATGAGGTGCTTGTATGTTTATCTTCATCAAGCCGAGAAAAAGTTGATGCGATGGTTGCTCCCTGGACTTGCCGCCGGTGGAGCAACCTACAATGAACCACAAGACCACAGTTTTATGAGCCTCTCACCGATGGACTCAGAAGAAGCCGCACAGAGCAGCAATCGCGATGTTTAATCTCAAAAAGACTTCACGGCATTTTACTGAGGGATTAATACCTGATCAATAACATGAATCACACCATTATCTGCTGACACATCCGGTGTGACAACTGTTGCATCATTTACCTTAACACCATTATTAGAATCAATTTTGAGGTCTGTTCCCTGGGTTGTTGTTACCTCGGACAACTGTGCCAAATCTACTGCAACAATTTTTTGAGCTACTACGTGATACTCTAGAACTTTTCTTAACTCAATCACATCTTCAAGTAATGCTTCTACAGTACCAGATGGCAGTTTAGAAAATGCCTCATCTGTTGGTGCAAATACGGTAAATGGGCCGGAACCTTTGAGCGCTGTGTCCAAACCAGCAGTTGTAATTGCTGTTACCAAAGTGTTGAAAGTACCTGCATTGATTGCAGTATCTATAATATCTGGCATTGAGTTTTACCTTAACAGCAATCTGCCACTGTCCCAGATACCCATTCCAGTAAGGCTCACCATCAGCTACCCCAATAGAAAAGCCAATTGTTTTGAGATTTATTGGATTAAATAGGCTAAAAGGTAGATTAGGAGAGGCTTTGAAACAAAGGTATAATTTTATGTGGCAATAATAGGGCAGTTTAAAAAGTAAATGGGGAATAAAAAATGGGCAGTCAAACGACTGACAGTAAATCTCACATCAACAGAAAGACAGAAACTGGAACAATACTGTGCAAAAACAGGAAGACCCTTTAACGATGTAATCCGGGAATTACTGCGTTCTTTAAAGGTGGATAGTGACGAAGCATCGGAAATTTCGCCAGATTCAGAAGTTTCAGAATTAGCTCGGCTTCAAAAATAAGTCAATAAATGAAGCAATAGATATTACAGGACTGCTCACCTACACTCAACACTTAAATGATGCTTGAGGAATTAACAGTCAACTGGTCTGTAACGAATGGCAAATCACCCCATCCATTCAGTCCACTGCGGCGCATCTGTCACCAATTGAGCAAATTTGTCTGGGTCAAGATCCTCAAACTCCAGCATCACACCGCAACGCTCATCACTCGTTAGCGTACTGAGTAATTCTTTTACCGCATCAACCCCATTCTCTACACATTCAATTGCCAGTCGAGCGTAATATTTGACCCGCTCCCACCAAGAATCACTGAGTTCTGCTTCTGTGTCCATACCCCCCCGATTATTATCTCCACTTTCATCATTGGGGGGTGTGGACGGCGATGAAGAAGGCAAGGGGGCAGGGGTGCAGGGGTGCAAGAGCTTGTCAAGTAACAACCTTGCCTCTTTTGAGCTAGAAATGCTTTCTCAGAAAGCTTTCCAGATAATAAATTGTAAAAGTTGTTTCTTGACAGGCTCCAAAGGAGAATTATTGTATAAGTTCTTTCCCCTCTGCTCCTCTGCACAAGTGCCCCTCTGCTCAATACCATACTGAGACTGCATTCTAGCTGCATAAGCCGCCTGAAGCTCAAGTGATTCTTGGCGTTTCCGTTCCCTCTCTTCCCGTTGCCTCTGCCGATAATCCAACACCTTCTGGGCAAACTCGACATCAGAAGTATTGAGCCGATAATACCGAACACGCTGCCCATCCTCCAATGGCCGCCGTGACTCAGTAGACAAACCCAGTTGTGAAAGGTACTGCCCCAAAATCCACATCGGATACTCCGATAGCGGGATCGTCAGGTTGAGAATACCTTTAACGTGAGAGGCATTGCGTTTTGAAAAGTCAGCCAAAGCCTGAATCATCGCCTCGTCGCCTTTAATCTCAACCCCAGACATGAGATCCATCAGCACAGCCCTGAGTCCCAGCCGATGACGCATCAACCACGCAGTAGAAAGATTGCTCCAGTCAGTGCAAATGGCTAATCGCTCCCGTTCCGATTTATCGCGTTCGGCAACAATGGTCGGCGGTGGAATAAATTCTCGCCCCTGGTCATCAGTGACCATTTCAAGGGGTGCGGCCAATATCGCTTCAAGTGCGACTATCTTCTTAATTAACCGCCCAGAGTCATCTTGCTCAACCAGTTCCGGGGTTACGCTCATGCCATAAGTATCCTGTATGCGGAACTTCTCACATTCCAAAACCTCTTCTGGTTTGAGATAGTCTTGGTGCTGCCTACTGTTGTAAGTCCTTCTGTCAATATCTTTAGCATTCGCCACCTTGCGGTAATGCTCCTCATCGATGGCAATACCAGCCGCTTTCATCCACCGGGAAGTCGCTTCATCACCACCGTCACCCAAAGGAATAATCGTATTGCCCATTTCCTCTAATAGCGATAACTTCGTTAAGCTTTCCTGCGGAACGCTGCGCGAACGCTAACGCAAATCAGCCCGAAGATTATTGATCGACCAATTGCGCTGTGCTTCAATTTGGCAAGAGGTATCCAATGCCCAATCCTTCTCTGCACCACGTCTGCCTGTCTCTCTGTCAATGCGGATGAGAAAGGCAGTCATTTCATTTTTCTGGAGAATTTTCTCCTTGATGCGACGGGCATTCAACATTTCTACGTCTTGCGAAGCACTGCCGCCACTATTTAGCGTCGGGTCGAACAACATATCCAGTAAAACTGGTATGTATTACAAATGTAGTGCTAAAAGCTACTAAATCTGGAAATTAGAAAAGTGAGCAAGAAATGAGCAAGTTTTGGTCTGGAAAGTGAGTAGTAAGAGCAAATAAGCTGGGAAGCACTTCGGTAATAGCGCCAGTCTTTTTTGAAATCCAAATCAACTTGCTATTTTCACACCAACAGTAGAGGCTAAACACCTCAAGAAGGGCAACTATGAGAATAAATGCTCGGAGTATCACCTCTTTTATACCAACTGAAAGCAGGTTACTCATAGATAAAGCAGTCCAAAATATGGTATTTTTTTGTATCAAGAGATCGCCATATTGGACTAAAGCTACTCGTTTTTTTCGTCCCATAGTGGCATTTGTCGCTATTTTGCTGGTAGTGCTAACCTATGCAACTCCTAAAGCTTTGGCTTCAGACCACCAAGACACAACTTTTCTTGCCACTAAGCTGACTGCTGCGGATCTCACAGATTTGTTTGTGTTTGAGAGTCCCACAGACCCCAAAAATGTTGTCTTAGTGATGGATTTCGACCCTCTGATCGTTTCTGGTGAAAAAAGACCATTCGATCCAAATGTTCTTTATCAGTTCAAGATTGATAACACTGGCGACAGTATTGAAGATGTCGTACTCCAATTCAATATAAATGGTAAAGGCTCACACCAAACTGTGACAGTGCGCGGCCCATGTCGTCCAACCACAGTAGGAACAGAGTCAGCTTTACTCCCAGTGAGTTGGACAGGGCAACTCAACCAAACATTCGCCGCATATAACGGCATGAAGTTCTTTGTTGGGACACGCAAAGACCCGTTCTTTTTCGATTTGGAACAGTTCTTTAAAATCATCCCGGATCGGAACTATAGCCTTCAGCCTAATCCCAGTCCTTCCTTCCAAGTTCTTTCCTTTAGACCACCTGGACAAGCAAAAGACACCCTAGCCCCATTTAATGTCCACTCAATTATTGTCGAGCTACCCAGGAAACTGCTTGGTAAAGGCAAGATTGGTGCTTGGATGACAACTAGTGTTAAAACTCCTAGACTCAGAAATGGGCATTTTGCTCAGATTGAGCGGTTAGCAGTTCCAGCCCTGAATGAACTTTTTATGGACTTTAAAGCTCATAATAATAGTAATCTTCAGACACCAACTAAAGACGCTAGCAATCAATCCCAATTCATTCAAGCCTTTGTGAAAACGATCGGTAGACCTCAAGGTATAGCCGATGCAGTGATCTCAGTGGCGATTCCTGATGTTATCCAAGCTGACCTTTCTAAACCTAGCGGTAGTTATTTTGGGACTCAGTTAGGCAAAAATTTTGGTGGTAGAAGACCAAAAGATGACGTAATTGATGTAACTGCATCTGTTGTCTTTGGTAATGCAGTTACAGGCATTTCTACTGGTATTATTCCGGGGCTGACTAGCGATAATGTTGGGGCTAATAATGCCAACTTTCTTCCTACCTTCCCTTATTTAGGCAATCCTTTGTAAGGTTTATGTATCTACGAATACTATGGGTCTTAGTGCTGACTAGCCTACTGGTTTTACTAAGACCCTGTGATACAGAAGCGCTAAGTTTAGGCTACACCAATAGTAATTTAGGCGCATATTCCTCTGCTGTGCAACTGCTGACTGTTAATTCCAGGGAGATATTACCAGGAAAACAGTCAGATTTAGTCTTCCCCGATTATTTACAGCGATCGCATATTATCAGCGTCTATGAGGAGAAAGTTGCCCAATCTCCCGATTCCTCAATATTTTTACGTCTGTTAGCCGATCAATATTTGAGGCGCTTTCGAGAAATTGGAGATATAGACGATGTGTTACGAGCAGAACAAGCGGCACGTAGATCCCTGGCACTACAGCCGCGCCATAATCAGGTTTCTTCCATGCTCCTAGCATCAGCTTTACTATCTCAACATCAGTTTCGAGAAGCTTTAAATGTGTTAAATAATTCATCTCTTGATAATCCCAATATTGTCTCGCTCTTGGCATCGATTCAGATGGAGTTGGGTGATTATGAAGCAACTCATCAACTATTGCAGAACCTTGCACAGGAAGAATCGAACTCTGGTCATAATGCGGTTTTAGCTCGTTACTTAGAGTTAACTGGCAATCTAGCCTCCGCACGGCAACTGCTAGATGAGGCTATGCAGGAGATGGATTCTTTCTATACAACAAGTGCCGAAACTCGTGCTTGGTTTCATGTGCGGACTGGGGATCTGGCTTTTGCAGCCGGCGATTTTGCCCTGTCTGAGCAGCGATATCGGGAAGCTTTTGACCTCTTTCCACGGCATATAGCTGCATTTACAGGACTAGCCCGCCTCTATGCGGCACAGCATCGCTGGCAGGATGTTCTAAATATCGCCAACCAGGGTATAGAACTGATGCCATTGGTAGAAACGCTGGGGTATAAGGCTGATGCTCAAGTAGCTCTGGGAGATCAGGAAGGCGCAGCTGAAACTGAAGATTTAATTGGGGTAGTCGCTTACCTGAGCAAGGTTAAAGGAATCTACGATCGCGCAATGGCTGTCTACTACACTGAACATGGAATCCACTTACCAGAGGCGCTACAAATTGCCCGTAGTGAAGTAGCAGTGCGAGACGATGTATATGCTCTTGATACTTTAGCTTGGGCAGCTGCGGCTAATGGGCAATGGCAAGAAGCGCAAAAGGCAGCACAACGAGCAACTCGTTTTGGGACAGAGGATGCTTTGCTGCAATTTCATACTGGCATGATTGCGTTTCACTTAGGTAATCGTGAGGAAGCAATAAAGCGACTAACTCAAGCTGTTAGCCTCAATCCTCAATTTCATCACAAGTATGCCGATCAAGCCCGTCAAGTCTTGGCTAACTTAGTATCCTCTGTCTCTTTTCCCACTCCTAACACTATAGGGAGTTCTTTATGAAAAAGCTGCTACATTACTTCGCTTGGAATACTGCAATCATCGTAGTATGTTTATTTTGGATGCCGGAGGCGGATGCCCATCCTTTAGGCAATTTTACCATCAATCACTACGCAGGAGTGCAGGTAGCAACCGATGGGGTGGGGATTGATTATGTTCTAGACATGGCAGAGATTCCGGCTTTTCAGGAAATTAATCACTTAGATACTAATCGCGATCGCGAAGCTGAACCTGTAGAGACAGTTCAATACCCCGAACAAAAATGCCAGGAAGTCAACTCACATCTGGAACTGTTGATCGATAAACATCTGCAAGCACTGTCTTTGGTAAAATCAACAGTCGAATTTCCTCCAGGTGTCGGAGGATTATCTACACTGCGGCTGAGTTGTAATTTTCAGGGATCAATGGAGTTAGTCGGCGCGAATCAGTTAATAGAATTTGAAGATCAGTTTTATCCACAGCGCTTGGGCTGGCGTGAGATGACTGTGGCTGCAAGTGGCGTGACCATTCAAGGTGATTTCACCTCTTTGAGTATCACCAACCGCTTGAGAGATTACCCCACTGAATTACTCAGCAGTCCTCTCGACCAGCGTCGGATTGACTTTAAACTCAATCCGTCCCTGACATCGAGCGAACAAGCGCCTCCACCGGAAGTTAAATCATCCAGCCGTTTAGATAATGCTTTGACAGGAAGAAGCAACGATATCTTCACTAACCTAATTACCCAGGAAAATCATAATTTCCTGACTATCTTAATAGCTCTAGCGATCGCCTTTTTATGGGGTGGTTTACACGCCCTGTCCCCTGGTCATGGGAAAACGATAGTCGGTGCTTATCTAGTGGGTTCCCGTAGTAATGCCAAACACGCTCTATTCCTGGGGTTGACTGTGACGGTTACTCATACAGCTAGCATATTTCTTTTAGGGCTGGTAACACTTGGCACGTCTCAGTTTGTGCTGACTGAACAATTATACCCTTGGCTAAGTGTAATCTCTGGTCTGCTAGTAATTGGAATTGGTTTAAATTTGTTCATCAGTCGATTACAAGGTCATTCACACGACCATGAGCATGAAAACCATCAACACAGCCACGACCATCATCATCACCATCATCACCACGAGCATTCGCATCTACCGTCTCACGGTGATGTAAGTTCCATGAAGTGGTCTAGCCTACTAGCGCTGGGAATATCGGGCGGCTTGTTACCTTGTCCTTCAGCCTTAGTAGTGTTGCTGAGTGCGATCGCAATGGGACGAGTTGGCTTTGGACTAGCGCTAGTGTCTGCCTTTAGCTTAGGTCTAGCAGCAGTGCTAACTGGAATCGGCTTAATGCTAGTCTACGCCAAAAATCGGTTTGAGCATTTGCCACTCCAGATCCCCAGGATCAAGATGTTACCCGTAGCAAGTGCCTTATGTATTACCCTAATTGGCTTAGGTATTACTTCCCAGGCTTTGCTTGCTCATCCCTGGAACTAGATGAAAGTGCAATCATACAAAGCACTCAGTTTTGTAAAAATAACCTAGAACAACTATATGTCACAAGCAATTAAAGAATCCATCGTCTCAGAAAACAATCTATCCCATCGCTCTACCAAGTTTTCCAAAATAGCCAAGCTTAAGAGTTTGAGTGAGTGTTCATTTAATTTTTGGCAAAAATCGCTCTTACGTTCAATCCCTATTGCCTCTGCTGCGATGCCTGGGTTGGGCGTAGCCATCGCTCTATCTGTAAGTGTTATTTTGCCATCTCAGGCATCCACTATTTCATATTCTAGTGACACAACAAATGCACCAACTTTTAACCGTCCGCAAACGGAAGGGTTTGAAAGTGGTACAAACCCACCCACATCACTTTCTAGTAATGGTACTGCCGTCCCTTATTACAGCCAGCCTTTCTTAGTTGATACTACTGGCTTATATAATGTTGTAGGTTCTCAAGCTTTTCTGGGCATCCAGTTCTTGTACCAAAACAGCTTCAACCCAACTACCCCATTAGTTAATTTACTCAGTGGGAATGATCCTTTCCCAGATGAAGGCACATCTAGTTTTAGCGGCTTGAGCTTAACTGCCAATAATCAATATTTCTTAGTCACTACTGGATTTGACAATAGCAATAACAGTTTTGGGAATTTTACCAATACCATCACAGGACCACTAACCTCCGAATAAATCATCCAGATTCATTACTTATACCAATTTTCTGTAAACTTGCACTTAATAACTAATTTATTTCTTTGCATACTTGGCTGTTTGTTGAATAAATATTAAGTGCGTCTTAATGGATAATTGGTATTAATTTAACGGGCAATCACCCGTTAATGGCTAAATCTAAACTCCCAAAAGTAGCAATAACTAAGGAATAAGAATTAAATAATATACAATTTATGTCCCTGGTTTACCTCACCCTCAATCCCTCTCCGATATATTGGAGAGGGATCGTGAGACAGGATAAAGTTTTGCATCTTATTTAATCCATGTTCCTAAAGATAGTCGTAGTCTATCTAATTCATTGCTAGTTGTATGTGATGATTTTTTCAGAAAATCTTATTTTGAGGAAAATATGAAACGATTTATCTTCATTTCTTTAATAACTGCTTTGTGCATAATCGGCTACTTTGAAATTAGCTTGTCACAGGCTGAAAAACTTTTTTGGCTGAATTTGAGTCTTTGAAATCCTCCCTCACGAAATCATTTCCCACTCCGCCCTCGTAATTTTCGCCGATTAGCTAATTTCTCTTTGCCATAAAATATCTGTAACTCTTGTCATCCCAGCTTTTAGATGACGGCGATAAGTACTGAAAGGCAAATCTAGTAACTCAGCGGCTTGTTCTTGCGTGGGGGCGGGATTTAAATAAGTTCGATAAACAGCGCGGTAGAGTTTTTCATCACGCGGGGATGATTGTAAGGATTCAACTGCTTGTTTCACCAGATTCTGTAAAGCGTTAATGTGTTCGGGTGAGTGCCCAGAGAAGGACTTATCGGGGAGTTGCGTGTCCAAAGGACTCTCGCTCATACTTGCTTTTGTGGCAACTTGTTCTGAGACGCTTCGCAGTACTTCGTACACGCTGCGCGATCGCACTAATGGATTATTCTGTAATACATCGGGACAACTAAAGTTACGTAACGCATTCTGTACCGCCTCCACAAATTCTGGCTGACTAAGAACTAACAGAGGTTCACCGACTGGAGTATTATCTACAGATTCTCCCGCAGTTGTAACCTCTTTTCGAGCCAAAAATTCCTTCCATGCGGCAGGCGACACAATTCGCCAGTCATGCCCATAAACACCATAGTGTCTTCCCTCAACTGTAAAATCAATTTCAGAAAGTCGTGTTAAGTCGAAGTAGTTTAACATTGCTGTCCAACTATCTGCTTGGGCACAAGGTAGGAAGGTGTATGCTAACCCCGGTGTTTTCTGAAAATACTGCACAAAATTAATGAAAATTAGACTTTGGGTGGGTGAAACAGCTTGATAGGTGTCCCGTGCCATCCAGAAGCGGAAAATAGTTGCACCTTCGCTAGGACGTAATGGTGCATGGGTTTGGAGATATTGCCAAGATGCAAGAGCGCCCGGATCTGCATTCAAATCTTCAACACTTGCTGTGTGCAATGCCACCATCATTGCAAATCCCGCAGGTTCGGAATGCAAGTCACGAAATACTACTACATTCTGCGGTTGGCGCTTCAACCAGCGATCTGCTATTTTTGCTGATTCTTCGCCTTCGTATTCTGCCACCATCCCCAGCAGTGCAGTTTTGTCAGTTTCCCGTAGTGAGTCCGTCAATAAACTACTTTGCTCTCCCCAGGTAAAACAGGATCGAATCGCCGAGTTATCCCGATGCAAAAAAATATAATCAAGTAGCACTCGATGCTTTTCTTGTCCCTGAGTTTGCCCTAGTCGTTTGGTATAATATTGACGCGCTCGGTGGTGTAATTCATTGTAAAATTCCGAATTACGCCAACGCAAGTCAGCAATTAAAACTTCGCGTGCTAAATCGTGGGGAAATAAACCCAATTGCCCTGATTCGATAAACGACAGTCCGCGCAACCACTCAAATAAATCGTGAACATCAAGTATTTCCCCTAAAGAGCGAGCCTCACCAGCCAAAGTATTTTGAGGCACAGCCAATATTTGATTTAGTGCGGCTTCGGTAGTCAGCCGGATCACCGCACAAGCTTCTAAAGCCATACGGTGTAGGGGCGTTGGTACTTCTTTGATGAATCTTGACAACAGTGTTTTAACAACATTAGGAGCAGATTCTGCTTGAAAAGAGATTTCTTTTCCCTGAGCAAACACCTCAGCAACCAAAGATAATGCTAGAGGATGTCCGTGGGTAAATTCTAGAATCGCCTGGTGTTGTGTAGTGGGAATATCTCGTGTGGTGAGATAAGTTTGACTTTCTTCTGGGGTAAGGTTGCGTAGGGGCAAGGTGTGCATCAAAGCTTGCCAACCTGGATCGCTACACCAACCAGATGAGAGAGGATTGCGTCCAGCAATCACAATTAAGGTATTAACAGACAAATGGGGTAAGAATACTTCCCGCAGCCATTCATCTAACTGGGTAATAGCTTCATAAGTATCAATTAAAATTACATTACGTTCTTCTCTTTGCGCTAGCACATCCAGAGGCGAATCTGATTCATTCAATGCCATCAACGAATGCAACGTGCTAATAAAAGATTCTGGCGCGGCTTCTATATTACGTCCTTCTACGTAGATAGTTGAGATTTTTGACCGTTCACAAAACCGTAAAAACTGCTGCATCAGGGTTGTCTTGCCCACACCGCCAGGGCCAAAGACGTGCAAAATGTGAAAAGGTAATTCTCTTGATGAGATCGCATCAAGAAATAGCTCCACTTCCCGCTCACGTCCTACAAATCTGCGATTTCGTTCTGCACTTAGTCGCTGTAATAGAGATGTAATTGCCATCCCTTCCTTAAATTTTACGTAGGATTACTGTTTTAAAGTATGAAGGATATTTTTGATTTCTAAAATCTACTTTGACAAAATTTATAAATAATGTTGATAGTGGTAAATATCTAGCGATCGCCAATTCTCATTTTAAGGTTTCATGGCATTAAACCCCTCGCAGCACGCAGGTTTGACAAATTCCTAACCAATGCAGCGATCATCCCTGTAATTAATCGGGTGAGCTTTGTGAGGATGTGACCTACACCACCACCAACCAATCACAGACCACAGACCTACAGTCGCTCCCAAACTTAACCCAAACCTGCCACTGCCCCAGGTGTGCGTTCCAGAACGGCTCACCATCAGCAACCCCGATAGCATTGCTAATTTTGGAGACTAGCTCACTGTAGAATTGACCAGCATTGTCGAGTCCTTGGCGCAAATTCAGCTTCAGCCCCTTCCATCCAAGGACAGCCGGACTTTCCAGTGGCGTGAGTGTTTGGGGAATATCCTGGGATTGGGTGTCAATGACTGGTATAGTCGTACTTATATTATTAGTGACTGACACCGATTCCCTTGAAAACGCTTCATCTCGATTTAACCATTGTCCAAAAATCGAATCACGCTGATCATCAGGTGCAACAAACTGGTAAACGCACTCCCGGTTTTCACGCTTGCCCAATCGACCAACATAATTCAACTTCAAATCAATCTTCGCAAGTAACTTCTGTGCGATCGCTATCGGTGTGTGTTTTTCAGAAATGGAAACATTCAGGTAATTCTTGATAACGTGCCGATGCTTTACAGCCAGCGCTTTAAACTCAACCATCTTCTCATCACTTCCACGCAACTGAACGTCTGGTGTAAGAAACTGCAACAGATTGAGATTTTCTAGTAACAGTACAGCAGGTAATAGCTGCCCCTTGTTAAAATCCGGTTTCCAAATCGAATTTTCCCCAGCCTCTAACTGCGTCTTAGCCCGTTTAGTATCACGGTTCGTCAGAAATTCCCGCCCCAGGGTCAAATAGTAGTGCATTCTCAGTTGAGGATACCACCCATCGTCATCTTTCTCGACCAAATCAGGGGTTACGTCAATTTCATAGCGACGGGACAATTCAGCCTTGCGCTGCTGATGTCGTTCGGTTTTCGTTTTCGCCCTTTTATCTTGTAGCTTTTTCAATTCGGTTGGGGAGAGTTCATCGGAATCCGCGATCGCTTTACACTCCGCAGCATACAATTCAACAGATGCCGCCTTAACCGACTCGATTACAGCCCCACTCTCATCGTCATCAACATCCTCAGCATCAATAACGATATATCCATCTTCGACCAAACCCGCAAGCACCGATTCTCGATAGCGCCGCATCTCTACGTTGATTACAGAACCACGCTTGCCCCAAGTCTGCAATGACTCTGGCTGAAAGTTCTGGTCAACATAGCTCAAATCCGCATTATCCGCCGCCGACAATAGCGCAATGTTAGCTTGTGTTGCGACGTGCTGACTTCTGAGCAATCCTCCGATGGATGTGGAACCATTGCCCACAACCGACATCCCCCACTCTCTGACCCAGATATGACGGTCAACAGTTTCCCTAACCCTTGCCAACATCTGACGCACAGAGTTAACCGGTTGCACTCCCTGAAAAATCCCCCAAACACCATCAAAATGTCCTCGAATGTCGATGGATACCCCAGTTTCAAGACTTGGAGAGGCAATAACCAAATCGTACTGGGTCAGAATTTCGTTCAGATGAGCGATACAACCGAAAGCCGCATGAGAGGGGTCAGCAACAGATTCGCTGTCTATTCGCAGAATCCGTAAATGTGGGAATTTGCGGCGAAACCGTTCTTCCAGAGCTTGCGTTCCCCATTTAGATTTGGCTTTCTGAGCAGAGCAGCATAGTAAATGATGCCCACCTTTAGAAATCGCCTTGTCCAGTGCAGCGATGAGATTTTTCGGGTTACTTCCAGAGTAGTTGTAACAATTGCCAGCTACGTGACGATAGTTGTTTACGATTACAAACGGGTTAACTCGATATTCCCCAGCGAGTGATAAAACATACTTCACATCTGTGTCAGAAACATCAGCGCTTGATAGGTAAATCTTTCCCTGACTGCTGCCCAAAATATTCTGTACCAGTTGTTTGAGGTTTTTGAGAACAGATACCCGACGTTTCTGCACTTCCGTACCAGAGTTAAGCAAATGCCAGAATACTTGGTCGCACTCGTCAATAATTATGACATCATTAGACCAGTCGTTTGGATTGAATCGGGCTTGACTTTCCTGGTGCAGTGAATCAACACACACGCCATATCCTAATAATGTGCCTGTTTCATTTGTGCGGACTTCGGTAACATAGTTAACACCAAAGCGATTACACAATGCTTCGCCTAGCTGGATGCGATGGGTGATGATTAATACTCTCTGTCCCTGGTCGTGTGCTTTCGCCACCTCAGTTGCCAGCCATTCGGTTTTACCAGTACCTTTGGGAGCCTTGAGGATAATCAGTTTTTCACCTTCCGGGACGAGAAGCTGGCCCAAGAATCTTTGGTTGAGTGCGATCCCAGGCGGGTAAGTCAGCAAAGTAAACAGCTTAATCTCCCACAACTCCAGTGCAACGGCTGTATTGTAAAGTGCGTCAAAGGCTTCCTTCCCCTTCGCAACGATAAAATCATCAACCCCTTTCTCTGGCCCTAAAAGTAAATCAATCACTCGCAGCGAACAGCCTTCATTTACCAGCAGTCGTCCCATGCGACTGATAGCAGTTCTGACTCGCTGGACTGTCTCTGGCTTGTTGTCCTGGTCAAAGCAAATATTAACCTGTCTGCCCTGTGTTGCGAAATGTTTCAAGTCGGGAATGAGGTTTGGCTTCCCGATGGCAATACCGTACTCATCTTGGGGTGTGCGGTATCCAGCGTTTACTCCCGGAATTGCGATTGCAGCATAACCAGCAGTCAGTAATGCCCCCGCTTTCTTGACCCCTTCCACGATTGTCACTGGCACATTGTGTCGCCAAACCCAGTGCCAGAAACCGCCAGGATGTTGTAAGTCCTCTTCAGTGATGGGGATACCGCTACGATTGGAAACTTTCACCCAAATGCGATTCGGCACTAAGAGGAAGAAAGCGCGTGTCTCGTCTCTGTATGGATGCTCGTACTTGATGAACTTGTGGATTTTTTGGCGGTCACGTCTGGGGTGGTCGGGTTTGAAGCAACCCCACATCATCAGGACGTAGTTGTTGAGCGGGTCAACTCCATTGCACCACCAGCCGCCTAATTCAATGTGCTGGTACTTTTTTAAATCGCGATCGCGCAATCGTCCATCATTGCGGCGGGAGATTTTGGGACTGTAGAGGAGATATTCGTAGGGTAAAGTCCCAGACAGCGAACGCACATTCAGAGCAATGATTTCTTCGTCAACTCCGCTGCCTCGCCATTCTTGTAAATGTTTGAAGTGAGAATCAGACTCGATTATACGCATATTTCCTCCAATATTTTGAAGCAATGCAAAGCTTGGGGTATTGAGTCATACCCCTTTTAGGTTGGTTACGTAGACACGGGTTAAAGAAGCGAGGTTTTAAGGGAAACAATCAACAGGACTTGTATTGGTAGTTGTTTTGTGTTTTTTTCGTCCTATTGACTGCTTTTTAACCGGATTAAATAGTACAAATGAACCAATAAGCTGTCATTCTACATGATCGCTGGACTTGTCAGAATCATCTCCCGCCTCCGGTGTGTGGTCGAAACGTCAGATTAATACGTGTACTAACCACTTTATTGGTCTTGGGAACTTGATGAAGGTGAGTTGATTGACAACCGGGGTGCATGATCAACAAACTCCCGTGTTCCAGCCAGAAGTCAGTAGGTTTGCCATTTCTCGGTTTGATTTGAAACTTGCGACATGACCCTAAGCTGACTGATGCGATACCTGGATTTATACCCATCGATTGTTCATTGTCTGCGTGCCAGCCGATGCTGTCCTGTCCACTGCGGTATTGGTTGCCGATGACGATACGAAACTTGTAGCCAGTTAGCGCAGTGATTCTGTCCCGCAAGCTAGACAGAGCTTCTGTCCACCATAGTGGTTTCAAAAACACGCTGTTTGAGTAAAGATAATCACATCCGGCATCACCATAAATACATTCAAGGCGCGGGACGGGCATAGTTTTACCCGCAATTCTGATTTGATTTTGCTGCCACTCCAGTTTCAAGCAGTGTTGGTAAAGTTCGTTTGCAAGTTCTTGGCTTAAGAAATCGGGATAGTAAGTAATGGGTAAAACTGGGGTTGATTCAGAGAAGAGTGTGAGTTGTTGCATGGTAGTTTTCTGCAATTAAAGAACGTGTGCTGAAGCAGTTGCTGTTAGTTCTATTTGGTGGAGAATACTTCACATTTCTTGAGATACTTGCTCCCAATACTCAGTAACAAAATCATGCGCTTGCTGTAACACTTGAGGAAGTAAAAATAACGGGACTTCCCAAGCCGCAATTACACTACCAGCGAAACATTCGGCAAGTTCAACCCGAATACAGTCTGGTAAATTGCTCTCTAAAAACTTGAGCGAATGATCTTCGTTATCTGGTAGCTGAACAAAAAAATAATCGTCGTGCATAATATCAGCAACAAGACCATATTTTTCTGCCAAGGTTTTTCGTAGACTGTTCATAATTGTTGTTGAGTTACGTAGGGAATTATTGAGAGATAACTTTTACTATTTCGGGCAACCAGCGCAGTTGAAAAACAGTTTGATTTGAAGATTTGGCGACTGCGGGAACCATCCGTCCCCATTGCTTACCAGATTCAGTAGGACGATAGGGAATTTTCTTGTCATCAGTTCTGTATTGCAGTCCCGAATTTAGTAAGCAGTGGTTAACAGCCCGTGCAGACATTCCAACTACCTCACCAATTTGTGTTGGATTTAGAAATGCGTCCTCTGCAACATTGGTTTGAGCGATGGCTGCGCCAACGCCAAGGGCGAACGCAGTTTTTAATTCATCTGCTGCTGGCTTAAGTGCAGGGTTAACTTTAGTGGCGGCATTAACTGCTAACTGGGCGGTGAGGGATTTTTCTAGTCCTGCAAATTCCCCCAACATCATCGCTAGCTGTGCAGCTTCATGGGACGGAGCTAATGTATGTGGTGGTTCTTGCTGTAATACTTGCTCTACTTGCGTTGAGAGCATCACTTTCATTAAAGTTCTGTTGGCCCAGATGCGGAATTCAACAGAAACCCACCGAGCTAAATCAATGGCGATTTCTGGGTGAATCCAAGTGCTTTGTTCGCTTCCGTATCCCTGGATATCTATCACCAATAACGATATGAGGATCTTCATATCGTTAGAAAGTGCTTGCAAATACTGCTTTGTAGACTTGAGCTTTGTGTAATCAGCTAAGAATTTCCCGTTAGCTTTGCACATTTGACTTGCATTCACGTAGCCCTTGGGTACAGCATATTTACCTATTTCCCCATCTTGAGGCATTTGATTAATTTCTGAGTCGTGCCAAAAATGTGTCAACATGATTCATTCCCTGGGTATTGAACAAATAATTGATTCAGGCATTCACACGCACCAAACTTTTCTCACCAACTAATGAGAAACGATTCGATATAGTTGGTGTATTAATTAACGTTGGCGACATCAATTCAACAAGGTAAAACCAAGAATTATGCACCAGTGCAATCCCTAAAATCAGCCGTTGTTTTGTTCCCTTGTCGTGAGAACAGAGGATCACTCTTTCACCCAGAACAAAAGCAGGTTTTTGCACTTTGATGGCTTCTAATTCTCCAGTTGCAATGATTTGGTTTTGTGCAGCGTGGAGTATTTCTTTACCGCAATCAATTGAATAAATCCAACATTCGTGTTTCCATTGCATACCGCAGCAGTAACCGAATGTTCTCGTGGTTCTGAGGTATACCCTCTCCAGTAAATTAACTGCAACAGGTGGAATTGTTTGTCCCCAAGGTGGAGAGAGATACCAGCTTGTTTGAAGTGCATTAATATGGTCAATCATGCTTGTCTCCCTAATAGGTAATTGATCGCTTCGGTATCAAGAGCAGCAATACGTTTTTTAATTGATTGAGGTGGGTTATCAAAAAACTGTTTTAAATCCCATTTCCGAATTTGGTAATGTCTGGCAGAGCGTCTTGTAGCTTTGAGCCATCCTCTTTTTACCCACCTTGTAACAGTTGAGAAATTCAATTGAAGAACTTGAGCAATTTCTTGACAGCTATAATTATCAAGAGTGGGACGGGCTGAATAACCTAAGTTGTTTAACTTCAGGTAAATTGCAACTGGTGTGCGTTGATATCCTCGCCTTTTTAGGATTGAAGCTATTTGTTTGACTGTATAGACTTCAGCTTTCGCCTCAATAATTGCAAGTTCTTCATCAGTCCATTTGATACTCATAATCTCACCTCTGATATTGATGCAGATTTAGTAGAAGAATGTTCTTTGACAATCCGAGCGCTGATAGATTCAAAATCTACTTGGAAGATGTTCATATCTGTGGACATTTCCCCTGTGTTGTAGCGGTCTACAATGTGCTGTTTAATTGCGGATTGGTTCAGCCCATCAGGGATATCAATGTGTGCTTCACTAATGATTTTTTCGACTACTGTAACGATGACTCTCATGGGTAATTCCTCTGATGTTGAGAATTCAGGAGTCAGGAGTCAGAAATCAGAATAATTCTGAATCCTGAATTCTGACTTCTGACTTCTGACTTTTGATTTACACTGCTCCAGCTTTTGCATTTTGCAACTGTTGCATCCATGCGTTGATTGCTGTTAACTCATCTGCACCGCTAGCAACAGCATCAACAACTTGATTTTGATATGAAGACTCAGCATGATTGGGATGGTTGCACTTGTCTGCTGCCCAAGCCAAACACATTGTTTTCACCAGTTCATTAATCTTGCTAGTATGAAGTTGACTTGGACGGTCAACATCCTGAAATTGCAACCACTCTCTGACTAAATCAAGTGGATAATCAAGCAAGGTGCGGATATTTTTGATTCGTAGGTCAAGTGTATGTACTGGTTGAGGAACTACGCTAAGTTTGGGTGGAGCTACTTGGGTTTCTGCTACAGATGGAATAGTTAATGATGTGCCACCTAAGCGAGATTGAATGTCATTAATGAGAGTTCCCCAATCAGCATTTTTATTCCATTCTCTTTCAATTCTGGTTTTAGTTACTGCATCATATAGATTGCAGAAAACCGTATTTTGTTCACCAGCATTAGCAGCAATAATCAGTGGCTTAGAAAAATCCTGTACACCTGATGCAGCCAAGAGAAAGCTTTTGGTGAAGTTTGTTTCAACACCACTTCTAATGACATAAACTTCATCAGCACTCACTACAATGTCCAGCTTGAGATTATCCTTGCCTTTGAACTCTTTAGTCGTAAATCGCAGTTCAGACAGATAGCCAGTTAATGCTCTTTGGGAAACAGGAATGGTTTTATCCCTGTCAATATCGTAGTGATACCACAGGTAAGATTCTCCACCTAACTCGGCGTTTTTGACATATAGATAAATCGGTTCAGGAGGGTTGCATAAACCTAGTTTGATTTCAGTAACCATGTTTTACCTCGGTTAAAGTTTCATTGATTGATGTTCTGTGTGCAATAATGGGAATTCTGTAGCGGGAGAAAAACTTCCGTGCGTTCATCTGAGTAAGCGGCACTCATTCAGGTGAACGCTTTTGTATTAAATTGAAAGTTCTCGATTACGCTCTAGCTCCCATTCCAGATAAGTGAGTGCAGTTTGAGCATCAGCAATGTTTAAATCTGGGCTATATCCCTCGTCCAACAGTTTTTTGTAGTCTGGGTGCGTAGCAATAAGGGACATCAGAGTTTGAGCTTGTTCAAGTAATGGGTAGAGATTGGGGTTAGACATTTCAATGCCAAGCCTGGAACATAAATCTTCCACTTTCACACCCCTGATTCCTGGCTCAATCTCGGTTTCTAACTCTTCAAGCAGAGATTGGAAATTCGGGTGTTCATCGTTAATTTCAATCTCAAATAAATCTGCACTTTTCGTAACGACAGTTGCCCAAGCAGGTAAAGTTTGTGGAATCGTCTTAGCGTAAAGTTTCATGATTGTGTCCTCTGGGATTAATAACCTAAAAATCCTCGGCAATCTCCAACAAAAAACCGCTTCCCGTGTTCTGTACTTGCACCAGTTCTTTATCCAGCAGTGTTTGAATAACTGAATCTGAGAATTGGAATTGCAAACGGTGCAGAGGCACACAACCACCACAAAACTGAAGCACACGCAGCAAATGATTGGCTCTACGGTCAAAATTGTTTGTAGAATTAGCCATTGTTTGCACCTTGAGTTAATACGGTTAACTGTCGGTTGAGAATGCTTATTTGTTGTTGATAAAAGTCAATCTCTGCGGTAATTTGCGTGAACAATTCCTGTGGAGATAGCGGTTGGATTTGATTCTCTTGCAAGTACGATATCTCGTCAGAATTTTTATTAGGCATCAGTACATAGCGCCATCCTTCATCAAATTGTTCAGCCAACTCTGTACCATTCGGGTAGTAATAAAGTCCCAGGATGATGCCCTGTTGTGTACGCTGTTCCAAGTTAAAGCGAGGGTAGGGCCAGTGTTGAGGGATCGAGATTGTGGGTTGCATATATGAATAGGTGAATGAAGGGAAAATGAGAGAAGAATTCAGGAGTCAGAATTCAGAAGTCAGAATTTCGGGAAGAGGTGGGAAAAAGAGGAGGAAGAAAGGAAGGCAGATTTTATTAACTTCTCCACCCTGCTCTTTGTTTCTTTAATCACTCCTGACTCCTGACTCCTGACTCCTGGATTCTGAATTACGCTGTGACTAACTCCGTTCTCTCCAGCAGCCGTTGCAATTTATCGCCAGTTAGCTGTTCTAACGGCTGATCTAAAAAATATTCATCAAAAATGGATTTACCATCAGTAGACACGTCCACCATCGACAATGAGCGCACAGCATCAAGCACCGAGTTAGAATACTGCTGCTGGACTGAATAACGCCTCTTCACCCACCAGTTCCCGTCAGTGCATCCGACTTGCCCCAGTTTCACGCCGTTGTTGTTATAAATGCCATCATCGAGAATTTCAAACCCGTAATTTTGGCACTCGTTGAAGATATGCGCCATGATTTGGTTTTCGGTAGAAGAGGAAGGCATGGGGGCAGAGGCGCAGAGGGGCAGAGGAGAAAGTTGTTGTAGGTTTCTCCCCTCTGCACCCCTGCTCCCCTGCACCTCTGCTTTCTCCTGCACAGGTAATGAACCGTCAGCGAGCGCAACGCATTAGAGTGTTGGCACGGAATACTTCTTTGTCGTTTATCATCACTACCCAAGGCTGGGTTAGATGGTTGTCGTCATGGCTGATGCTGGCTACCAGTTTGTCATCAGCGTAATATTCGTGATGGTCAAACGAGATTTCGACTATTGTGAGGGGTTCGGGAGCTACAGCTTGGGCTTGGTCAGCGATGTAGTTGTGGAGTTCGGCTTGGGCTGTGGCTTGGTTGTCAACTTTCTGAAGCTGGGTGGATTGGTGGGTGATGATTGCGTTTACCCAGGTGTCAGCCGCTCTTTTGTCCCCGGTGGGTGTAACGCCTAATTCGGCAGCGATTCTTTTGAGTCGAGGTAGGTTATAGCGGCAAAGGGCTTGCTGTGTGTAGGTTGGATGGGACATAATAAGATTTCCTGTAAAAAGGGTCAAAGGGCGATCGCTTCCAATTTGCGAGAGAGGGGTGATCGCCTTTTGCTAACTATAAATATAGCAAGGTCGCTATATTTATGTCAAGCTTGTATATTAATTACTTTCCTTGCTATATTAAAATGAATCACTTGAAGTAAAAAGCAAGCTAGCTATAAAAGCATTAGTGGAGGAAACTATGAGAGTAAGGACAAGAATAAAAGACTCTCAAAAAATGATTCGTTGGCGGCTTAGGATATTAATGGCAGAAAAAAAAATCAGTAACAAAGAGCTTGCTGAACTTTCGGGTATTCACCCAACCTCTATCTCAAAATTAAAAAATGCCGATGAGATTGAACAGATCAGTGGGAGAGTTTTAAACAGTCTATGCAACGGTTTGACAAAGGCATATCTTGCTACGGGTGATAACCGCGTCATTACACCGGGAGATTTGTTTGACTATACTTTTGATCATGATGGTGATCCTACGACTGCTGAAATTCAGCCAACAGCAGTAGAAAAAGCTGAGAATGAGCGATTACCTAGTTCTGGTAAATCAGCTAAAACTAATACTCAGGTAGTATGGTTAACGCCTAATAAGGAGGCATCATAAGTATTTTTCCTCCTAAGCATACTTGAGCTAGAAGAGGTGGATAAATGAATACCCCACCCCATAAGCGTAAAAAATGCAACAAAAGCACATATAACTTTAATCACCAGCGATGGTAGGAAGTTGCGATCGCTCTTAAAGATCATCGAAGTCGCTTAAAGTTGCTGGGTCGAGTTCAGGATAATCGTGCTTAAAACGTGTTCATCAGCTTATGGCGGGTTTACTACGGGCAACAGTGTTTATATAAAGATTTCATGAAGTTGATTGTTTGTTCGAGCAAAAATGTTGTCAGCTTATATGTAAATTAACTTATGTATGTTTCAGGACGATCTTATCTCACAAAATTATTTTTTGTATCAGAAGAAATTACGTTTTTGTTGAAAATAAAACTAAATTTCATAATATATCGAATTTTTGATAAATAAATCAAATACATCTGTGCAAAGAATAAATCTTTGATTATGAATATTTTAAAATGTATTAGCTTTTAGAAGAAGTTATATATTGAAGATTTGGTAAATAAGTTTACTTGAATGAGGAATAGTGATAAATAAATAACTAATTGTATTGACTCAATCAATAAACAAGGCTTAAAGAGATTAATTGAAATAGGAATTTAGTTTGAGGGATGTGGACTAACGGCTAGGTTGGCTAATGCTAGCAGACAGTGGAGTGATCTCAAAAATACCAAAATAGGCTTGAAACATCATTAGTGGTAGTATTTTATGGAATCGAGCTTTGTGAATTTTTAGCATTGTAAAGATTGTAAATAGTAAGATTCATCAAGCCCTTATCTTTAGTAATGGGGAAACATCAGTACTGTCATTGGACTAAAAAAATTGATACATCTTGTATTTCATGAGGACTAAAGATAAGCCAGATAAAGGAGTTAGATTTAATTCATTGAAAAGTTTAAAGTTAACCCCATAATCTAGTTAGTCCAGTTGGACAACTGCAAGATTGAAAACTAGTCACTCTTTCAATCAAGGATTTGCATGTCTTTTTATCGATTTATAAAAAATATTCAAGAACACATGGCTTCTGTAAATAAACAATCCGATAGTTTTTCTAAAATCTGCATAAATAGCTAAAAATCAGCAGATAAGACATTAGTAAGAGTACCAAGCTAAAAGCTGTTGAGCTTAGAGGTTGTTTGAAAAGCGTTTCACTGTGACTTTAGGCACTTTTAGATCTCCCCTAACCCCAGCAGGGCTGTTTCATTCCCTAAAAGACGCTAATTTACAAGCGTTTCAAGCAAACAAATCAGGTGATTAAGAAAATCTGATTGAACAAGGAAATGGTGAAGCCTTGCCGAAGGCTTCGCCAACGCACTTATATTTACTCGTTGAGGTGGTAACTTGTCTTTAATATGTATTGCTAATGGTTAGTAAAATTCGTCTATTCTGGCTTGGGTTAAGTCTGCTTGGCTTCAGCAGTCTAATGAACAGGCCACTCAGTGCCCAAACTATCAATTCTGCTCAAGTTCCTACCCTGCCGAATTCTGGAAACCCCCTGCCACCCTTACAGGATGTCCTCCCCATACCCCTACCAAGGAATCCCACCCTCCCAACTCCGCCGATCTCACCCCAACCGCCCCCTTCATCTCCAATTCTTCAACCCAGCACCCCAGTAACTCCGCCCTCGGCACCCATCTCAGGGGATGTTCCAGGCACAATTACAGTCAACCGATTTGAGATCATCGGGAGTACAGTATTCACATCCCAAGATTTTGAGCAAATTACCAAAGATTACATTAACCATCCCATCTCTCTGGCAGAACTGTTTGAGGTACGAACCAAGATCACTAAACTCTATTTTGATCAGGGCTACATTACCTCTGGGGCCTATATTCCACCCCAGGATTTAGAAGGTGGAGTGGTCAAAATTCAAATTAGTGAAGGGGGAGTGGAAGAGATCAAAGTTACGGGAACTCGGCATCTCAATCCAGGCTATGTCCGCAGTCGTGTAGCACTAGCCATAAGCAAACCCCTGAATCAAAAGCGTTTGGTTGAAGCTCTCAAGCTTCTGCGACTCAAAGATGATCGGTTGATCAAGAATATTTCAGCCGAACTGTCTACGGGGACACAGCCTGGTGAAAGTTTACTGGAGATTCAAGTGACCGAAGCTCCCATTTGGGAGGCTCAACTCACTCTCGATAACGGACGCACACCCAGTGTGGGTACTTTTCGTCGCCAACTGCAACTGACCAATTTTGACCTCCTGGGCTTGGGCGATAGCCTAGTTATGGTCTATACCAATACTGATGGTAGCAATTCCTTTGATACCAGCTATACCATTCCCTTCAATGCCCGTAATGGAACGATTACATTAAGTGGCGGTTTTGCCTCTAGCAATGTCATCGAGAAACCGTTTGATATCCTCGATATCAACTCTAATTCCAATTATGTTGAACTAACGGTGCGGCAACCGATTATCCAAACTACAACTCAGGAGTTTGCTCTTGGATTGACGGGCAGCTACCGCGAAAGTGGAGCAACGCTGCTGGGAGGCGATATCCCTTTCCCATCGCCGGGAGCCGATGCTGGGGGAACAACCCGCATTACAGCCTTGCGCTTTTTTCAAGATTACACAATCCAGAATAGTCAACAAGTGCTGGCTCTTCGTTCTCAGTTCAGTTTTGGATTAGGCAGTTTAGATGCTTTGGATACTACGTCCAATACTCCTGAAGGCAACTTTTTTGCCTGGAGAGGGCAGGCACAATATGTCCGGTTGTTGGCTGAAGATACATTGCTACTGCTGCGAGGAGATATCCAACTGGCTAACAAACCTCTGGTTCCTTTAGAACAATTTGGGCTAGGAGGACAGGAAAGCGTCCGGGGTTATCGACAAGACTTATTACTTACAGATAGTGGACTCTTTCTGTCTGCTGAAGCCAGAATTCCCATCTTTAGAATTCGCAATCCGAAGATAGTTTTGCAACTCACTCCCTTTGTAGACTTTGGTTACGGCTTCAACCAAGGGACTACCGCCAATCCTTCCCCGAATGATTTAGTTTCGGTTGGTTCAGGGTTGTTGCTTAATATGAGCGATCGCCTCACGGCTCGATTTGATTGGGGTATACCTCTAATTAGCGTTTCTGGGGACAAAGAAACATTGCAAGAGCAGGGGTTTAATTTTTCCTTAAGCTATAAACAGCCGTTCTGATATCTATGAAGAAATAATGTTAGCAAATAAGGAGAATTATTAATTATTCATGCGTTAACATCTGAACAAAAATTTCTTTGATAAATTTATATTACATCAGAGAAAGTCAGATTTTCCGACAAACTTAGTATCATAGATTTGTTTCGTAATTTTCAGAAATGAATAGTCTAGGTTGCTTGTAGCGTAACACTTTTATGAAAACTTTTTATCTATTATGGGAGATAAATTAAATGGTAAAATGCTTTTTAAAATAGGCTTATAGGATTGTAGTTGTATTTTTCTTTTTCCAGATTTACAGAATAGAGATATCTAATGGGAAACTAAAATTATGTACCTCAAAATCAGGATAACCTTCTTGATTTTTACATCTTGATGTTAATTTAACTTAAAGATTTCCACAGAAAAATCATGATAAATTTAGGCAACATTTTCTATCTGCCGATGAAAAGCAAAATACTTCCAATCTGGATAATTGGCAGCCTTACTTTTGGAGTTCTGACAAGTACTACTACTGTTCAGGCTCAGATCATCCCTGATGCGACGCTGCCGGTGAATTCGAGCGTCACACCTGGATGCAAAGTTTGCACCATCACGGGCGGCACCGAGCGGGGCGTGAACCTATACCACAGCTTCCAAGAGTTTTCCATACCCACGGGCGGGGAAGCTTATTTCAACAATGCCCTTAAGATTCAAAACATCCTGACTCGCGTGACAGGCTCCTCTTTCTCCAATATTGATGGCTTAATTCGAGCGAATGGTATCGCTAACCTATATCTGCTCAACCCAAATGGGATTGTGTTTGGCCCCAACGCCAGTCTGAATATTGGCGGTTCGTTTGTGGCGACAACATCAGGGAGTCTGAAGTTACCAGATGGCAGTGAGTTTAGTGCTACCGATCCCCAGGCTCCGCCGTTGTTGGCAGTGAATTTAGTGCCAGGGGTGCAGTTTGGGGCGAGACCACCGGGATCAACGATTACGAATGCGGGTAATTTAGCAGTGACACAGGGGCAGAACCTGACGCTGTTGGGTGGGACAACAACGAGTACAGGAACGCTGACAGCACCGGGAGGTACTGTGCAGGTGTTAGGCGATCGCGTTGCGCTGTTAGACAATGCCCGTGTAGATGTGTCTAGCCCTACAGGGGGTGGGACGGTGTTGATTGGTGGAGACTACAAAGGACAGGGGACGGTTCCGAATGCGGCTCAAACTTATGTCAGTCCCAATGCAGTCATTAATGCAAATGCCAAAACTGAGGGGAATGGTGGCAAGGTAATTGTCTGGGCTGATGGCACAAATCGCTTTTATGGAAATATTAGTGCCAATGGAGGAACTCAGGCTGGGGATGGTGGATTTGTAGAGGTTAGCGGAGCAAAAAATCTCACCTTTCAGGGATTTGTGGATACTTCAGCAATTGTTGGTAAAACTGGAACATTGCTGCTCGACCCAACTAATATCACGATAGTTCCTGGGACTGACCCTAATCCACCCAATGCTGCGGATGGGATATGGAGTTCTACGGAAGACCCTGGCGGTCAGACGATTGGGGCAGATGTAATTGCTACTCTCCTTGCTAATAGCTCCCTTACCTTGCAAGCGACTAATAATATTGATGTTAAAGCTCGAGTTTCCGCTACAACGTCCAATAATTTAACTCTTCAAGCAGAGAATATTTCTATTGATAGGAATGATCCTGCCAATCCCACATCTAATTACATTTATATATTTGCACCCAATGGGAGTAAAGGTGGTAACATTACGCTCAACGCAAATTCTTTACTATCTCTAAAAAATGAAGCACAAGTTAATACCTTCCTCCAAAGTTCTACCAGTGAAAAAACAATAGCTGGAGACATCATTGTTACTGCGAAAAACATGACAATCGAGGGGCCGACAGATGGAAAAGGGGGAATCACTGGAATCTTTAGCACAGTAGGTAATGGAGCAGGAGCAGCTAGTAGAGCAAGTGATTTAGGCACAGGAGGCAATATCAAGATTACTATTTCTGGTGGATCATTAAAGATAATCGGTCACAATGATCTAGGAAATAAAAATGGCGGTGATGCAGGAATCGCTGCTAAAACTTTTGGAACTGGAAATGCTGGAACCATTAATATTGAAACTGGTACCCTTGAGGTTAGTAATGGTGGCTTTATAGATAACAGTACTACAAACAATGGAAATGCAGGTGCAATCAATATCACAGCACAAACCATAAAGTTAACTAATGACAATCAAGATCGTCGCGCTATACAAAGTGTTGTGCAACGTCCCCCAACGGTAAATAGTATTCCCACAAAGGGGAACGGTGGTAATGTTAACATTACAACTAATTCGCTTTCGATGTCGAATGCTGCAATTTCCACTGAAATGCAAGTTGACACAACTGGATTAGGGGGAAATTCAGGGAAAGCTGGAGACATTCATATTCAGAGTATGGATGCAAGTGGCATTATCCAATTAACTAATGGAGCGCAACTAATTTCCAGCACCTCTGGACTAGGTGATGGGGGAAGAATAAGTATTTCTGGTGACTCACGTGATATTCCTTTTAGTACATTGACTGTAGAAAAAAGTTCTATAAATTCAGAACCAAATAAACTCACATCTATACAAACTCAGGTTAATGGAGGTGGAAATGGAAAAGCAGGTAATATAAATATTGTTACTAATAATGCAGTCACCTTTGACAATGGTTTTACCTTTAGCACTATTGAAAAAGATGCAAGCGGAAACGGCGGCATCATCGACATTAACACTGGGACATTAACGGTAAAAGGCGGCGCTCAACTGCAAACCTTGATTCGTGGAACAGGAGACGCAGGTAAGATAAGAATTAATGCCTCTCAAGCTACTATATTTGATGGTTTTGGTAGCAGTGTATTTAGTAGTATTCAAGAAGGTGCAAGCGGAAACGGCGGTATTATCGACATTAAAACTGGGACACTGGCCTTACAAGACCAAGCTAGAATTACAACAACAAATTCTGGTTCCGATAGTAGTAAGCTTGCAGGGGATATATTTATTGATGTCCGCGATCAAGTCTTGATCCAAGGTAAAAGCGAAGTCTCCAGCACGGGTAATAATGGAAGGATTTTTATTGGAACCAATTTGAATTCTAATGGTTCAACTACGCAAGGCTCGTTAAGTTCTTTTAAGCTGCTGGATAACTCTAAAATTACAACCGATGACTCTCCTGATTCCACGCCTAATACAGATAGTAAAATTCTGGCAGGGGATATATTTATTAATGCCCGCGAACAAGTCTTGCTCCAAGATAATAGCGAAGTCTCTAGCAAGGGTAATAATGGACGAATCTTTATTGGAACCAATTTGAATTCTGATAATGTATCAACTACCCAAGGCTCACTAAGTTCTTTGACGCTGCTGAATAACTCTAAAATTACAACCAATGACTCTCCTGATTCCACGAAACCTAATACAAATAGTAAAATTCTGGCAGGGGATATATTTATTAATGCCCCCGAACAAGTCTTACTCCAAGATAAAAGCGAAGTCTCTAGTCAGGGTAATTTTGGACGAATTTTTATTGGAGCCAATTTGAATTCTGATAATGTATCAACTACCCAAGGCTCACTAAGTTCTTTGACGCTGCTGAATAACTCTACAATTACAACCAATGACTCTCCTGATTCCACAAATACTGGCATTAAGGCTGGGAATATCGTCATTAATGCCCGCGATCGCATCACTCTTAAAAATTCTTCAGTGACTGCTACTAGCATAAACGGTAATGGGGGCAACATCACGATTGATCCCGATATTTTGCTGCTACGTGGTGGCAGTCAGATTTCTACCACTTCAGGTACACAAGAGTCTGGTGGTGGCAATGGTGGAAACATCAATATTACAGCAGGCTTTTTGGTTGGAGTCTTGTCCGAAAATAGTGACATTGTAGCGAATGCTTTCACCGGTAAAGGTGGCCAAGTTACCATCAACGCCAACAGAGTTTTGGGCTTTCTTCAGGCTCCGCCGGGTATTTTAAATACTCGCTTCAGTGACATCGCTGCTAGTTCACAGCTTGGCATTAATGGGGTAGTTGTTCTCAACACCTTGACCCTTGACCCCAGCCAGGGACTTGGAGAACTCAACCTACTACCAATCGATACTTCAAGACTCATCGCTCAGGGTTGTGCCACTGGTAAACGGTTTACCTTGAATGAAAATAAATTTGTGGTTACAGGTCGTAGTGGCATTCCCGCCAGTCCAGAAGATATCTTCCGCAGTTCCCGCGTACTCACGGAGTTAGGAACCCCCACAGTCACAAATAATGTTGCCAACAGCCCTGCTACCCCTGGTACTACCGCCCCCCCCATCTCACCTCGCGCCATGATCGAGGCTCAAGGATGGATTGTTGCCCCTAATGGCAAGATTCGCCTAGTTGCCCAATCCAGCAATCCGACTGCATCAAACCTCCAGCAGAACCCCATCACTTGCCCAGCCGATTCCAGCCCCATGAAGCCCTAAAAAGGAATTAACCATGCAATTACCGCTTTTACGGCAGATGAAACGTTTATTACGATTCTTGGGTTTAGGAATTGGCACAACTCTATTGATTCTGGTTTTGAGCCTCATTTCTATTCCTAGTAATGCACAGCAGATTCTATCTCATCGCCATCCCCCTGATTTCGCTCCTCCTCTATTTCAGGGGAGCGGGGATCTTGCTTTATCCACGCAAAGTAATTTCCCTACTCAAGCCAGTCAGTCAACCAGTTCCGCTATTGACCTAGTGCAGCAAGGTAAAACCAGTTACCAGAAAGGACAACTGGAACAGGCAATCACTCATTGGCAACAAGCAGCAGATGCCTTTGCCGCCCAGGGCGATCGCTTGCATCAAGCTATGACCTTGAGCTATGTGGCTCAGGCATACCAACAATTAGGAATATGGGACAAAGCCAACCGCGCGATCGCTCAGAGTCTGGAACTGCTGAAACAATCCAATCAAGGAACAACAGGCGATCGGCTGCACATTTTGGCAGAAGCCCAAACCATTCAAGGTAGCTTGCAACTAGACCAAGGACTGGCATCCGATGCCTTCACTAGCTGGCAACTTGCCGCCAAGACCTTTCAGCAGGCAGGCGATCGAGCAGGTGTCATCCGTAGTCAAATCAACCAGTCCCAAGCATTAGTAACCCTCGGTCTTTACAAGCGAGCAAATAAACTGCTGGGGTCACTGTATGAAAAACTGCCACCAGAAGAACCCCTCCAGCTTGCCATTCTGCTCAACTATGGCGAAACCTTGAGATTAGTGGGGCACTTACAAGTAGATCAACTACTGACAACCCAAACGTCACAGCGATCGCAAAACTCCGCAGCCGTGTTAGAGGAAGGGTTGAAACTGGCTCAAAAATTGCAGTCTCCCGTTGACATTACCAAAGCCCAGATTAGTTTAGGCAATACCTACCGCGCCATTTATCAACAGCAAAAACGGCTACAACCTAATCCATGTCCTCAGCCGGAGGTGCTGGCATACCTAAACAAAGCACTGCAATATTATCAGGAGGCGGCTCAAGAAACTGATTCCCCAACTAGCAAAATTCAGGCCCTATCCAATCAACAAAGTCTGCTGTTGGCTACTCAGTCTGATTATGAATCGATTAATGCCAATAATACCCAACAAACGCAGCAAGTGTTGGCGATCGCATCTCAAATTCAAGGGCAACTCGATCGCCTGCCCCTTAGTCGGATAGCTCTTTATGCAAAAATTCAACTAGGGTATAATCTGCTGCGGCTAGACCAGATCCCCTCAAAACTCAAAGACAGCAAAGCCAGCAATCAAGCCGCGCAACTTCTAGAAGTTGCAGTCAAACAAGCCCAAACACTAGGCGACCAAGTAGCGCATTCCTATGCATTAGGTTATTTGGGTCAAGCCTATGCCCAACAGCAGCAGAGCGATGATGCTCTCAATCGGACAAAGCAAGCGTTAAGCCTCACCACTCAAGCGCTGAACCTGGCCAAAACGATCAATGCTCCCGAAATTGCCTATCGCTGGTTTTGGCAGTTAGGTCGTCTCGACCGAGCCAATAATCCAGAGGGGGCAATCAAGAACTACAGGGAAGCTTACCGTACAATAGAATTGCTCAGAAAAGATTTGGCATTCGATAACACAGAATTGCAATTCTCCTTTGAAGAACATCCAGTAGAACAAGCCTATCGAGAATTGGCCGATTTGCTGCTGCAACCTCAAATTACAGGAGCAAAAGAAAAAGAGGCAGATGATAAGAATCTGCAAGAAGCACGCGAGGTTATGCGATCGCTGCAAATGACCGAATTGCAAAACTTCCTTCAGCAACCCTGTGCCGAGGCAAGCTTGCAACAGATTGACAAGATTACGGATGAGTCAGATTCGCCGACTGCTACCGTCTCTCCGATCATTTTTGGCGATCGCATTGAGGTGATCGTCAGGCTACCCAATCAAAAGCTGTTTCACTATCGAACCGATTTACCAGAAGCAACCGCTAAGGCTACGATCACCCAATTTCAGCGCGATTTGCAAGAGTCTTATACCTTTGATGCCGTCAAAGAAAACGGACAGAAAATTTACAAATGGCTGATTGAGCCTGCTCAAAAACAGTTAGAAAGCGCACAAATTAAAACGATTGTCTTTGTTATGGATGGCCCTTTTCGGAATATTCCGATGGCGGCGCTTTATGACGGAGAGCATTATCTGATTGAGAAATATGCAGTTTCAGTTTCTCTAGGGTTGGACTTGAGTAATCCTCGCCCACTCCCGAACGCTGACTTAAAAGTATTGGCAGCTAGCCTTACCGATCCTCCGAAGCAACGTGACGACAAGTTTAAGTTTGCCAAATTGAGCTATGTAAAGAAAGAGTTGGATGCGATCCAAAAAACGAAGGGAGTCAGTGTGACTCTGATTCAGGATGAAAAATTTACCCGCAATTTGTTCAACCAAAAATTCAATGATTCTCCCTTTAAAATTGTTCACCTTGCAACCCACGGGCAGTTTAGCTCCAACCCTCAAGACACCTTCATCTTAACCGCAGGTAGCAACTCAGCCGCAGACGGCAACTTTCTTTCCGATGGCAAAGTCCGGTTAAAAGATTTTGATGCAATGTTCCGGACTCGAGAACTCAACCGAGCCGATGCTATTGAACTGCTGATCCTGAGTGCCTGTGAAACCGCTTCCGGTGATGATCGCGCCACCCTGGGGATTGCCGGAACAGCTGTTAAAGCTGGTGCGCGGAGTGCGATCGCTTCTCTCTGGAGCTTAGATGACGAGTCCAGCCAAACGTTTATCGCAAAGTTCTACAACGCCATTACTCAGCCTCAGACAAGTCGCGCCCAAGCTCTGCGTCAAGGCCAATTGGCATTATTACAAGCACAGGATGGCCCCTATACCCACCCCCGCTACTGGGCACCCTTCCTACTCGTCGGCAACTGGCTCTAGCCCGTGTTTAGCCCCATCCAAAATGACTCATGGAGGACACGAATGCTCGAAGAACAACTCTATTTCAATGGTATCGATGGTGCAACTGGTAAGTATCTCCTTCCACCACTGACTCCTGAGCAGGTTGCTAAAATTGCTCAGGGTGAAGAATTTGACCCAGCGCACTTGAAAGAACTCCAGCGCAAAGATCGTTCTGTTAAAGGCTTGGAACGAGACTTTGCCCCCATCGAAGGCGTTGATCCCAAAAATTTGGCAGAAACTGGCTGGGGGGTAATCTTTGCCTTTGACCCAGAGGCAAAAGGCCCGAATCCAGAGATTAAGGAAGCGCTACGGGAATTATTAGAGCATCGGCAAACGCAGGCAACCCAGAACAACCAGAAATACTACCAAGAATACCTCTATCGTCCCGGTGAATCAAAAAATCAGTTTTTAGCCCGGTATGGTGTCGGCCCGGGGCCCGCCGATCCGGAAAAAATGCCCTATTACTTACTGATTGTAGGTGAGCCTGAAAGCATTCCTTATCGCTTTCAGTATCAACTCGATGTACAATATGCCGTGGGTCGAATTTGCTTCGACAAGCCCCAGGAGTATGCCCAGTATGCTCGTAGTGTGGTAAAAGCGGAAACGGGTCACTTTTCACTGCCGCGTCGCGCCAGCTTCTTCGGTGTCTGCAATCACGAAGATAAAGCTACAGAACTAAGTGCTGCTCATCTGGTTCAACCCCTAGCCGAATGGATCGCTCAAGAGCAACCAAGCTGGGAGGTGCAGTCAATCCTAAGAGAAGAAGCCACTAAAGCCCGTTTAGGTGAGTTACTAGGCGGGGATGCCACCCCAGGATTACTGTTTACCGCCAGTCATGGGATGGGGTTTCCCAGTGGAGATATTCGCCAAACCTCGCATCAGGGCGCATTACTTTGTCAGGATTGGCCAGGTTCGCAGTGGCACACTGCAATTCCAGAAGACTTCTACTTTTCAGCAAGTGATGTCGGTGACGAAGCGCGATTGCTTGGTTTAATTGCCTTTCACTTTGCTTGTTACGGAGCAGGCACGCCCAAACTGGATGACTTCGCCCATCGAAGCAACCTAGCTGGAGGAAACAGTACCGGACGATCAGCGATCGCCCCCCAAGCGTTTGTTGCCCGCCTGCCCCAACGACTACTCAGCCATCCCCAAGGTGGCGCACTGGCGGTGATTGGCCATGTGGAACGAGCCTGGGGCTACTCTTTTTCTTGGCCAGACATTCGCGGCTTTGAACAATCTCGCCGTCAATTAAGCGTCTTTCAAAGTACATTAAAGCGCTTACTCGAAGGACATCCCGTGGGGTCGGCGGTGGAATATTTCAACGAGCGCTATGCCGAGCTTTCCTCCGATCTAAGTGCCGAACTAGAAGAGATTAAGTTTGGCAAACATGCCGATGTTTTGAGCTTGGCAGGGATGTGGACAGCTAATAATGATGCCCGCAGCTATGCCGTTATTGGCGATCCCGCAGTGCGCTTGGTGGTGGGAAATCAACCCTTTAACGCTTTTGAACGTCCCACCATTGAACCAGTATTCCTACCGACAGCACTATCCCCAGAAGCTTTAGCAAAGGAGTCTGTGAGCATGGTTGAAAAAGTAACGATAACCGAGTCTACAGTACAAGATTACGGCTTATTTGATGCCTCTGCCTTGAAGCAAACCCAGCAGCGATTAATGGATACACTGCAACAGTTCTCTGAGCAACTGAGTAAATCCTTACAGAAGGCAATCGATGAAACTTCCAGCCTTGAGGTGTCTACCTACACCAGTGATGATCTCAGCAGTGTACATTACAACCCATCGTCTGAACAATTTGAGGGAACAGCAAAACTCCAAGCATTGACCCGCATTAATCTCAACGGAGATACCTTTATTTGCTTGCAGGAAAAAGAGGGCAAACTGGATGAAACCCTGGGGAAAATCCACCAAGAAGCTGTTAGTCAAGCTCGAACCCATCGAACAGAACTACTTAAGATAACGGTTTCCACCGTAACTGAACTGTTGAAAGTGTTTAAGGTGGTGTAATTGTGAATTGGAGCCGACAATCACCTATCTTTGAACTCTTTGATCCAACCTTAGCAGAAAACATCCCAGATGTGATCGGCTTATGGGCAACTAATCCTGGAACAGCAGATGCAACTGTTACTTTTGCATTGAATTCCGAGACGGTTATAAATGCCCCTTTATGGCGAGCCAATTTCCCCTCGGATCTAAGCAAGGCAACCTTACACTTAAGCCATAGTGAAGAGATACTCAGCCAATCCCAGAAAGCAATGGTAACAGCGATTGATCGGGTGCATCGGCTAATTCACACTATCGCTTCTGAGTCTGATCTAGCTTTCGATCTGGTCTCAGTTGACGAGGCACAACCACAACCGGAACGTGAACTGTTGGCATCTCTGCAAGCGATTCAAAAACCAGATATACCCATCAGTTTTGGAATAGGGGAAGAGATTGCTGGGTTCTCGCATCAGGCATTTGAGCAGTTCCAAATCTTCATAGAACGGTTGTTGAAGGTAGTTGCTCATTATACCTGGGTAGAAACTCAGATGGAAGGTCGAACACTAGCGCAAACTTCGGTTGCTTGGTTAGGTGATGTTGATAGCATCTGGCAAACGGGATTAAGTGCTACACAGGTTAGCCTACATCAACGCACATTGTCTTTAGCTTTGGCTTCCAGAGATGCTTTATTGCAAATTTTCTGCATCGCAGTTCAAGCCGCGCTCAAATTGTCTGTTCTTGTCAATGTGCCAGGAGGTCTGATCTTGGTACTTCCCGTGGTATGGCAATTTATCAATCGGATAATGACTCAGTTAAGGAAGGTTGACTCATGAGTACATTTGAGATTGCCATCCAGAGAAAGTTTGAAGATGCCTGGCCTGTTGTTACCAAATTTAGATCCGTAGATGGGTTAACCATCCACGCAGAAGGCACTTTTCGGTTCAGTGTGGATGAGTTTAATCAGTTAATTGAGCTACAAGACGAAGCAGAAGAATATGGCACACTCTTGGGCAAGCAGCTGTTTCAGGGAGAAGTCAGGGATGCCTTAATCACATCTCACAGTCAGACTCCAGACTGTCTCAGAGTTTTACTCTCAATTGAAGTAGACAAAAAAGATCCGTTGAGAACCCTACATTGGGAAAGGCTGTGCGTCCCCATTCCGTCTGGTGCTTGGAATCACTTAGCCCTTGATCAAAGGTTGCCCTTTTCCCAATATATTCCAACAAGTCTTGATCGCCGCTTTCCCCCCATCGGGCGGCGTGACCTGCGGGCGCTGATACTGGTGGCTTCACCAGAAAATTCAGAGCAGTTTAAATTAGCCCCTTTCAATATCGAGACAACTGTAGCAACTGTGAGATCGGCGTTGGGAGAAATTCCTTGCGATGTGCTGGCTAATCAGGTTGATGGGGCAATCGGTGCGCCGACACTTGACCAACTCTGTGAACAATTAACCAACGCTCAACAACCTTACACCCTGCTCCATATTGTTTGTCACGGCAGACTGATGACAGATGGCGAGGGTGATACTGGTCTCTACTGGGCAACCGACAACAATCAAGCAGAGCTAGTATATGGAAAAGATTTACTGAAACGGCTGGGTAGAATCGGCGGGAAAAATGGACTCCCTCACTTGACCTTTCTCTCTACTTGCGAGAGTGCCGATCCTAGAGCAGAACGAGCCTTAGGAGGATTAGCCCAGCGATTGGTGCGAGACTTAGCCATGCCTGCGGTGGTTGCGATGACCCGTAAGGTAAGTATTGAAACCGCCTTGGCGCTAGGTCAGCGTTTTTATCAGCGGCTGAGAGAGTCTGGTGAAGTAGATTTGGCGCTACAGGAGGCAACAGCCGGTCTGGGAAGCCGCCGTGATATTGCCGTTCCAGCCTTGTTCAGCCGCCTGGGGGAACGGCCCTTATTCAGCGATCGCTTGGAAGGTCGAGAGCTGACCGATGCAGAAATCGAGTTTGGCATCGCAGAGTTTCAAAAGCTAATTGACGATCGCGCTCCTCAAGCCACAAAGCTGAAAGAGAGTTTCAATCTCCAGAAGGGAACCCTGAAAACTTTTCAAGGAGCCGAATCTAGCACTGGTCTGGATAAACGTAAGCAGGCACTAAAGGAACTCAACTATCTCTGCGAGCAGGTGCTGGAAATTAGCTTTGATGCCTTAGCTGCCCTAGGTAAAGAACCCCCTGAATACAAAGCTGAATGTCCTTTTCCAGGCTTGTCCTCCTTTGCTGGAGCAGAATATCACAAGTTTTTCTTTGGCCGGGATGAACTGATTAAATCGCTCCAAAAGGAACTAGTTAAAGACAATTTCTTAGCTGTGTTAGGGCCTTCAGGTAGTGGTAAATCTTCAGCCGTGTTAGCCGGGTTAATTCCGCAACTCCAGCAGCAAGAGCCAGCCTTAAAGTTAGCCTATCTGACGCCGACTAGCGAACCCCTGGATCAGCTAGAAGCCAGCCTTTCCAGTGTAGTAGGTGAGTCTGCCGTGTTCGTGGTCGATCAATTTGAGGAACTGTTTACCCTCTGTACCGATGAAGACAAGCGAAATTCTTTCATCGATCGCCTATTGGATCTGGCTCAACAGCAAAAA
This sequence comes from Nostoc sp., assembly GCF_036916985.1. Lineage (GTDB taxonomy): Bacteria > Cyanobacteriota > Cyanobacteriia > Cyanobacteriales > Nostocaceae > Nostoc. The sequence goes on along the minus strand of NZ_JBALFD010000007.1, from coordinate 5,206 downwards.
GTCATTATCACCCTACGGACAGATTTTTTGGGTGAGTGTACTCATTACCGCAAATTAAGTCAGCGGATCGAACAGCGACAAAAATTGATTGGCCCGATGGAATCGGCTGAATTGGGTAAAGCGATGAAAATGCAGGCAGACCAAGTGCTGCTGGAGTTTGAAACAGGCTTGAGTAATGCCATTTTAGCTGAGGTCGAGGGTGAACCGGGTGCGATGCCGTTGCTGCAATACGCTTTGCAGGAACTGTGGAATCGGCGGCGGGGACGATGGTTGTGCTATGACGAATACAATGCGATTGGGGGAGTGCAGCAGGCGATCGCCACCACTGCTGACGAGTTCTACAAGAACCTGACACCGAATGAACAACAACAAGTCAGGCACATCTTCGAGCAGTTAACCCGTGTCGATGAGGATTTTGACCCGTCGAATCGAGAGGATCAACCTAAGGATACACGCAGGCGAGCAACACGCAATCAACTGGTCACAGAAAGTAGTGACCTAAATCAAACCAGAAACCTGGTGGTAAAATTAGCCAATGCCCGATTAGTGATCACCAAGGGCGATGAAGTAGAAGTTGCCCATGAAGCTCTCATCCTCCACTGGCCACTGTTACAGGGCTGGTTAACCGAAAGTAGACCTCGCCTCAAACTTCAACAGCAACTCCGATCCACGATTAAACGATGGCAAGAAAGTCAGGATGACGGGGAATTGTTGCGCGGTGGGCTATTGCAAAAAGCCACAGATTATCTAAAGGAGGCTCCCGATGCCTTCAGCCAGGATGAAAAAGCGTTTATTCAAGCCAGCCAAGAGTTACCCCGCCGTAAACTAAAGCTTCCTACTGTACTAAAAACAAGTTTTGCAGTGGCAGTTGTAGTCGCAGTAGTACGTATTTTGGGAATCATCCAGCCGCTAGAATTGGCTGCTTACGATCAAATGATGCGGCTTAAACCCAGTGAAGGGCAGGATGAACGATTCTTGATTATTGCAGTCAATGATAATGATATTCGGGAACAAGGCAACCGTAAGGAGGAAGGACAAAGCAGTGTTCTGAAAGATCCATCTCTCGAAAGGCTCTTGAAGAAGTTGCAGAAGAATCAACCCCGCGTTATCGGGTTAGATTTGCTGCGGGATTTCCCGGCTAGAACAAAGGAATTAGCTATTCTTTTGGGGGAGAACAAGTATTTAGTTGGTATATGTACATCACCGGAAGGAACTAATAACCAGGTTGGTCAAAAATATCCTATAGAAATAAGAGACAAAATTTCAGAGCGCGTGGGCTTTAGCAATTTTATAGACAGTGATGTTACGCGCCGTCAACCTTTGCTCAATCCAGTCATAGAGGATAAATTTTGTCCTACAGAACATTCTTTTAGCTTTGCGATCGCCCTTCGCTATTTGGAGGTAGAAGAAAAAGCTAAACCATACCAACCTTTGACGACATTGCAAGGAAAATATGCTAGTGATTTACAATTTGGCAAGACTTATATAAAACGACTCAAAGGTCTTGCTGGAGGATATCAAGGGAATCTATCTGAACCTAATACAGCCCAGATATTACTCAATTATCGCTCTTTTGAGGGGACTCCTAAAAATTTCGGTGAAAAGATCAGTCTTGAAGACTTTCTGCGCTTAGATGACAAAAATTCTGAGCAAAAAGTTAAGAATAGGATTGTCATAATTGGTGCTGATAGCGAGGTCAGTGCAGATTATGTATCTACGCCTTACGGCCCATTAGCCGGATCGATCGTTCAGGCGCAAATGGTCAGCCAGATTGTCAGCGCAGTATTAGCTAAACGTCCATTAATTTGGTGGTGGCCTGTTTGGGCTGACGTGCTTTGGATCGGTGTCTGGTCTCCAGTGGGTGGGCTAGTTGTTTGGCGATTTCGACAACCTATGCAATGGGTGATGGGTGCAGCCTCTCTCACAAGCTTGGTAGGCATCTGCTATGTCATCTTTGCCTATCAGAGTGGCTGGATACCTCTTGTACCAAATATTTTCGCTCTAGTCGGTACGGCTGGAGTTGTAGCTTTCAAGACATTTAGACTTCGACAAGGCGGTTCTACAAAAAAGATAAATGTTGCTAAAAGTCCAGGCTGAATGAGTGTAAGCAGCCTTGCAAATGTTTTCTGTAACCTTACTAATTAACACCATTATGATTCTTACTAAATTACTCTCCTGGATCAGTATTGTTATTTATACCGTCACTTTTTTTCTTAGCAGTTTCGCAATGTGGGTTCCACCAGTACAGGCGGCAGATTGTTTCTTTATTGTTTTCTGTTCCTCCAGCAAGAAGAGTAGTTTCCTGAGTAAAGGCGGGGTCAGGCGGGGCCCCTGCGCCGACGACGAATTTGCATCTTTAATTGCCCTTGCTCCTGAGAGAAAGCTGAAATCAGACCCCGCATCTACAGAAGAAGTGGGAAAAACGGTTGAGGATTATCCAACATTTTGGTTTTATCTTCCTCCTTACCCGTCTTCAATAAAATCAGCAAAATTTGTGTTGTTAGATGAAAACAGACATCTTGTTCAAGCCCCTGTTTATGCCCAACTTCCTCAGGCTTCTGAGGAGTCTCAGCTACATAAAAATCCAGGTATCATTGCTGGATTGACACTGCCAAGCAAAGAAAAAGCCCTGGAAGTTGACAAACAATATAGTTGGTATTTTTCGATCCTGTGTGATTCTCAAAAGCCGTCCAGAAATCCTGAGGTGACTGGACAGATTCAACGTGTTCTTCCGGGTCTACTACCCAGGGTTCCCGAACCCGCTTATATTGTCCATAGCAAGATTTATACAGAAACTGATGGCATTAAGAATGTGGTGTTTTATGATACTGTAACTCAGTTGGTTAAAAAACGTCGTACCTATTCATCTGACTGGAAAACTTTACTGAATAAATCAGATATTCCCACTTCTGCTGAGATAGTTGAATTGAAGATTCTGGACGAGGTTCCAAAAAGCTGTGATTTACTCGCTAGCTAGGGGAAACGTGTGACTTGAATGAAAAAATGGGCTTTTAGCTCACATTATGATTCAAGTCATACTTTTGACCTTTAGTACCCGCTTCTTTTACCGATATTTCTAAACCTTGAAGATTGGCAAATCCAACAACACTGTATTTATGTCCACATGGAGTATTTACTCTGTCCTGTTCAACTTCAACCGCTTTTAACCGGTGCAAAATTTCGGTCTGTTGCTGTTGTTGCTCCAGTAAATATTGTTCTTGCTGTGCCATCTGTTGTGCGATCGCAGCGAGTAACTGTATTTGTGTCATCGCTGTTTCGGAAGGATTAGTAGGTTTATTCCAGCCCAATTTATCTTGAATCCACGCACGAATACCGATGGTGTTGAATGAACGGCATACCAATCTGGCTTGTTTAGTGCAGTATCTACCAGCTTCGTAAGCGTAGTACTCTAAGATAATTGCGATCGCCATATCAGGAATACCGACAGTTCTCCATTCGGTTAAGTTAACAGCTTGAAAGCCTGATTCCATAAGCATTTGAGCCAGTTTAGAAGGTTCTAGGTTAACGCTGTCTAAGGTCTTGAGAATTGCCACAGCGCTGACCCCAGCCAGTCTTGCAGTTGCCCGAAGGCTAACTTTCGCTTGACCATTAGTGTCAACTTCAATCTCTTGTTTTATCTGTTCGATGATTTCGACGATTTCAATTTGTGACATAATTTTAGTTGTGTGATTAGAAAGAATTAAACATTTACCCGCACCAAACTTTTTTCACCAACCAGGGAGAAGCGATTCGATATAGTTGGTGTCTTAATTAACGTTGCCGACATCAATTCAACAAGGTAAAACCAAGAATTATGCACCAGCGCAATCCCGCGGATTGGTTCAGCCCATCAGGGATATCGATGTGTGCTTCACTGACGATTTTTTTAACAACTGTAACGATGACTCTCATGGGTAATTCCTATTTGATTAATTGAGGATTCAGAAGTAAAAATATTCTGAATCCTGATTTGTGATTTACACTGCTCCCGCTTTTGCAGTTTGCAACTGTTGCATCCATACGTTGATTGCCGTTAATTCATCAGCACCGTTAGTAACAGCATCAACAACTAGCTTTTGATACAAAGATTCGGCATGATTGGGATATTCACACTTGTCTGCTGCCCAAGCCAAACACATGGTTTTTACCAATTCATTAATCTTGCTAATATGAAGTAGACTTGGGCGGTCAACATCCTGAAATTGCAACCACTCTCTGACCAAATCAAGTGGATAATCAAGCAAGGTGCGAATATTTTTAACTCGTAAGTCTTGAGTCGGTACTGGTTGAGGAACTACGCTAAGTTTTGGTGTAGATGGGATAGTTGAGGATGTGCCACCTAAGCGAAATTGGATGTCACGAATGATTGTTGCCCAATCAGCATTTTTGTTCCATTCTCTTTCAATTCTGCTTTTACTTGCAGCATCGTAAAGATTGCAGAAAACTGTATTCTCGTCACCAGCATTCGCAACGATAATCAGTGGTTTAGAAAAATCCTGAACTAATGAGGCAGCGAGAAGAAAGCTTTTGGCGAAATTGGTTTCAACACCAGTCCTGACAACATAAAGTTCATCTGCACTCACGACAATATCCAGCTTGAGATTATCCTTTCCTTTGAACTCTTTAGTCGTAAATCGCAGTTCAGACAGATAACCAGTTAATGCTCTTTGGGAAACAGGGATAGTTTTCTCCCTCTCAATATCGTAGTGATACCACAGGTAAGATTCTCCACCTAACTCAGCATTTTTGACATATAAATAGATGGGTTCTGGAGGGTTGCATAAACCTAGTTTGATTTCAGTAACCATGTTCACCTCGGTTAAAGTTTTATTGATTGTTGTTCTGTGTGCAATAATGGGAATTCTGTAGCGGAAGAAAAACTTCCGTGCGTTCATCTAAAGTAATGGCATTCCTTTAGGTGAACGCTTTTGTACTAATTAGAAAGTTCTCGATTACGGTCTAACTCCCATTGCAGATAGGTGAGTGCAGTTTGAGCATCAGCAATGTTTAAATCAGGGCTATATCCCAACTTCAGCAGTCGTTTGTAGTCTGGGTGTGTAGCAATTTCAAATATCAGGCTTTGGGCTTGATCAACTAAGTAGTGCAGATTTCAATACTGCTCGGTTAAGGGAAAATAGATGGTGAAATAAAGAATATTTTGTTCGCGTGTAAATTACGAGAACATAAACAGATGAAAAGGTTGCTT
>NZ_JBALFD010000006.1:0-168109 GCF_036916985.1 Nostoc sp. | reverse complement strand
GACCAACCTACGAATACGAAGCGATCGCGCTTGAGCCAGTCGTCGAGAACGTCAAACCACCCTCTACTGGGGGCACGTCCAACTGCGATGGTCATCGGACTAAAATCCTCTTTTTTTACTAAAATTGCAACGTTTCTAAGGCGTTACGGAGAGCCAGTGTAACCGACTGCCGTGAGGAATTAACGTTTTTTTTGACAATCTCAACTGCTTTTAACCAACTGAGATTCTGAGAGCCTGCTGACTAGTTAAGTCATTATTTCTCAGGGTTATGACATTACACGTACCATCGGCTAGTAATCTAGCTTGTGGTAACTTAATGATTCTTAACTTATCACACTACTCAGGGTTTTTGCCTGATACGCAGAAGCAAATGAGCTATGAAACACAAACCTTATAAATAATATGAATATCAGAATTTTTACAATTTGACACAACTTTTCTCAGAAATCTCAAAAAAATTAATGCAGATGGACGTATGTAGGTAACTTTTTTCCAAGAGATCCACAAAGAGGCAGGGGGCAGTCCTGATCAAACAAGTTTCACAGCCTTGAATGAAAGAATGACTGGGGGCTGGGGACTGGGAACTAGTATTTTTACTCAGCACTCAGCACTCAGCACTTTCAAGTCAGGAGGGAATACTGACTCCTGCACTGAAGCCTGTGACCGAACTTGGGTCAAAAACCCCGCCGTCTGGCGCTTAGAATTGGGAGCCAGTCCGGTGGACGGGAAACCCTGCATAATACCATAAAAGATTATATCGGTAGTATGGAACATAGAGGGGCGTAGTTCAATACAGTTCAGAATGAGCAACAAAACACTTCTAGAGCCGACCATTGACGCGTCTCGAAAACCCAAAATTGTTGCCAGCAGTCCTTAACCCAAGTGTATTGGGGCGTAGTTGAGTTTTTGTTAACGATGTTTGGTAAAATGCAGGTGGTGAAACTTAGCCAAAGAAAAAAGAAGTTGGCATACCTTGACTAACTACAAATAGCCTAAGTGGTTTGTCCCGTAGTGCAAGTAAGGCAGCATCATCCAGGACAGTAAAATTTGTAGAGTAGAGGGTAAAAAATTTATGGTCTGCGGCAGGGTTTCCAGGGACTTAAAACATAGCCCTTAGTGCCTCCTAAGCAATAGCTAAATGGGCACAGACAGCTACCACTCTATGCAAAAGCATTTAGTGGGCGAGTATGTAACAGCGAGTATCTCACGGGCAATGGTAGTTCAATGACGACATCAACAACGATTAACAAAGGCGATCGCCTCCTGCATCAAAATGTTCTCGGTTCTCGTCGGTTCAGCAACTACTGGTGGGCAACTATCGTTACCTTGGGAGCAAGTGGCTTTCTCTTGGCTGGAATATCCAGTTATTTAAAAGTTAATTTACTTATAGTTTCCGATCCAACCCAACTGGTATTCGTCCCTCAAGGACTGGTAATGGGGTTATATGGGGCTGCTGGCTTGCTATTAGCCACATACCTGTGGCTAGTGATTTTATTGGACGTTGGAGGCGGTTACAACGAATTTAATCACGAAACTGGCGCAATCAAAATCTTCCGTTGGGGGTTTCCTGGCAAAAACCGCCAAATTGAAATTGATAGCCGCATAGAAGATGTACAATCTGTGATCATAGACGTAAAAGAAGGTCTTAATCCCCGTCGTGCCCTCTATCTACGCATTAAGGGGCGGCGAGATATACCCTTAACACGGGTTGGACAACCTTTATCTTTAACAGAGTTGGAAACAGAAGGCGCAGAGTTAGCCCGCTTTTTGGGAGTGTCGTTAGAAGGATTGTAAAGGACTGGGGACTGGGTACTGGGTACTGGGTACTGGTAAAATTTATTTGCCTGATATTTGTCTAATTCCTACATCCCTAATCCCCAGTCCCCAATCCCCAGTCCCCAATCCCTAATACCCCTTAAAACGATAAGATACTCTGGTTAAATCGGTAACAGGCAATGCGGTTAAAAATTTCACAATTTTTGCTTTCTTTTGTGCTTATCAGTGCCTTGATGTTGGGGGGATGTTCAACACAGCAAGTCGCTTCTAATGCGTCTTCTCCAACCTCGACAGCTACCTCGAACACAAGCGAGGCAAGCACCAAGACAACTACTGAAGCAACTTCTGTATCTCAAACTAGTAGTGAGAGTATTCCTGGACTGGCAGATTTACCAAGGCTGCAAGGTAAGGCAACTGTGGTAATCACGGTTAAAGGCTCACCGATTACGATTGAAGTAGACGGCACTGATGCCCCTATTACAGCTGGTAATTTCGTAGATTTAGTGCAAAAGGGTGTGTACAACGGTTTAGCTTTCCATCGAGTTGTACGCGAACCGCAACCGTTTGTAGTTCAAGGGGGCGATCCTCAAAGCAAAGATCCGAAAGTTCCAGCAGATAGCCTGGGAACCGGTAGTTATATTGACCCAAAAACGGGAAATGCCCGTTATATACCTTTAGAAGTTAAGCCAAAAGGCTCAGATACTCCGATTTACAATAAACCATTTGATGCTAGCGCCCAACCTGTCGTATTACCCCATAAGCAGGGTGCAGTAGCAATGGCGCGATCGCAATCACCAGACTCCGCTTCTGCCCAGTTTTACTTTGCTTTAGCAGATTTGGCGTTCTTAGATGGTAACTACGCGGTGTTTGGCAATGTCACTCAAGGCTTTGATGTCGTAAACAAAATTCAGCAAGGCGATCGCATTGACTCCGCTAAAGTCACCCAAGGTGCTGAAAATCTGAAAACACCAGGAAAGTAGAGGAAAAGGGCAGGGAGCGGGGAGCAGGGGGAGAATAATTACTAACTTCTAACTCCTAACTTCTAAATTGGTAAAGGTTGTTTTCACTGGTATTGGTTTAGTTTCCGCTTTGGGTGGAAGCCTAGAAGATAGTTGGCGAAATTTAATCGCGGGTAAATCTGGAATTCGATTACATCTACCATTTCCAGAACTTAGACCACTTCCTCTAGGTTTGATTGGTCAACAGCCATCTGAGTTGACAGCATTAACTCAGATGGTTGTTGCTTCTGCTTTGCAAGACGCTGGGTTAGTTGCACCTTTAGCTGATTGTGCTGTAGTCATTGGCTCGAGTCGTTCTTATCAAGCTTCTTGGGAGAAGTTGGCACGGCAAATGCATCATGAGGCAGAAAATTTTCCCGTGTCCTCTTTTGGAAATTGGCTAGATACATTACCTCATATCAATGCGATCGCAGCTGCAAGGCAAATCGGTGCATCGGGGATAGTTTTAGCACCGATGGCAGCTTGCGCTACTGGAATTTGGTCTATTGCCCAAGCAGCTATGCTTATCCAAACTGGGCAATGTCAACAAGCGATCGCAGGCGCAGTGGAAGCACCGATTACACCTTTAACTTTAGCTGGGTTTCAGCAGATGGGTGCTTTGGCGAAAACTGGGGCTTATCCCTTTGATTTGCATCGGGAAGGCTTAGTGTTGGGTGAAGGTGCGGCTGTGTTTGTCTTAGAATCAGCAGAGTTTGCCAAGCAGCGTCAAGCAAAAGTGTATGGTGAAATTCTTGGTTTTGGCTTAACCAACGATGCATATCATAGTAATTCACCAGAACCTAAAGGCAAAAGTGCGATCGCAGGTATCAAACAATGTTTAGAACGTAGTTGTCTATCAACAACCGATATTGATTATATTCATGCTCATGGCACAGCTACCCTGCTAAATGACCAAATGGAGAGCATGGTAATCCAGCGTTTATTTCCCCAAGGCGTGGCAGTTAGTTCCACCAAGGGAAGCACAGGTCATACATTAGGAGCATCTGGAGCTTTAGGTGTAGCTTTTTCTCTCATGGCATTAAAGCATCACATATTACCGCCTTGTGTAGGGTCGAAACAGCCAGAGTTTGATTTAGATATTGTTACAGCCGCACGTCTAAGTAAAATTCAGCAGGTATTATGTTTGAGTTTTGGCTTTGGGGGACAGAATGCCGCGATCGCCTTAGCAAGATGAAAGGGAATAGGGAGTGGGGAGTGGGGAAACTAAGAAAGCTTTTCATCAGGCGGAATATATAAATTTTGATTAAGTTGACACAAATTTCATTGGTGTCAACTTAAGCTAAAACTCCTTTAAAACCTCGTTTCCAGCCTCCGGATGTAAATGCTGCTCCTGGTGGCTCTGCCGCCAGCAAGAGAGGCGGAGCCTCTAGGACGGCATTCCCAGTCTCCGACTGGGAACGAGGCAATCTAAAAGCTACTTCTAGACTTGCTTTCACGTTAAGTTGACACCAATGCACAAATTTGCGCCCCTACAAATGGTGATTTTTGAATAATTTTTACATATCAGAATATAAAACATAAAACTGTAACAAAAACTACAAAAATCTTGTTTTTCTCAAAAAAAGGGATAGGCTTAAGTATAGATGATATCCGGTTCGTAAAGATACCGTGATTAGGAGAAAATTTATGATTTCAAAATCCTCGTTGCTGGCGGAAACTGCTTCTCCAGCGCATATATGCCCATTTGACCAAGCCTGTAGCTACTTAGAAGCGGCAGCTAAAGAATTAAATTTAAATCAGGGTTTACTAGAAATTCTCAGCCACCCGCGTAAGGTTGTCACAGTTTCCATACCCGTGAAACTAGATGATGGGGAAATACAAGTTCTCGCTGGACATCGGGTACAGCACTCTGATGTTTTAGGCCCATACAAGGGTGGAATTCGTTTCCATCCGGCTGTAACATTGCGCGAGGTATCCGCTCTAGCAATGCTGATGACCTGGAAATGTGCCTTGTTAGGTATTCCTTACGGTGGTGGTAAGGGTGGCATTGCTATAGATCCCAAACACTACAGCGTTGGCGAATTAGAACGAATCAGCCGTCGTTATATCAGCGAGTTGATCAAAGATATTGGGCCTTCCGTAGATATTCCTGCGCCAGATATGGGTACTTCTGCCCGTGAGATGGCTTGGATGATGGATACTTACTCTGTAAATGTCGGTCATGCTGTACCAGGAGTTGTAACTGGGAAACCACTTTCGATTGGTGGTTCTCTGGGGCGAGAAATGGCCACCGGACGTGGCACGATGATTATTGTCCGTGAGGCGTTAGCAGATCGAGGTAAATCCTTGGTAGGAGTGCGAGTAGCGATTCAGGGTTTCGGTAACGTCGGCTGTGCCGCAGCAGAATTACTATATGAAGCAGGCGCGAAAATTATCGCTGTTTCAACTGGTGCTGGGGGAATATTCTCTGAAGTTGGTCTTGATATTCCAGCGTTGAAAGTCTACGCCGCTGAAAATCGTAAGAGTATTGCGGGTTTCCCACAATCTGTACCAATTAGCAATGCAGATTTATTAACTTTACCTTGCGATGTCTTAATACCAGCAGCTTTAGAAAACCAAATTACTGAAGAAAATGTGAATCAGGTACAGGCGCAGATTGTGGCAGAAGCAGCTAACGGCCCGGTTACTCTTGAGGCTAACTTGGCATTAGAGGCGCGGGGTGTGACAGTGCTACCGGACATTTTGGCGAATGCTGGCGGCGTAGTCGTGAGTTATTTAGAGTGGGTGCAGGGTCTTTCTTACGTATTTTGGGATGAGGAGCGCGTGAACCGCGAAATGGAGCATTTGATGGTACAAGCCTACCGTAAGGTGATTCATCAGTCGGAGGTGCGCCAAATTTCCTTAAGGTTAGCAGCTTACACTTTAGGGGTGGGTAGAGTGGCTCAGGCACTAACTGACAGGGGTCTTTATCCTTAATTGTTGATAGCGACAATTGAATTTATGAGGGAGAATAAATCATCAGTGGGCAAAAGTTTAGGCGATCGCTCACTGATGATTTCTCTATTACAGTAGTTTTCATGTATTTGAACTACATCTGTCATAAGGGCACAGCATTGCTCATTGGTGTCAACATAACGTGAAACGGGCGGTTAGAAACCGCGTCTACACAAACAAAAGCTACCGATCCTGGGTTTCAAAGCCTGAATTTGAATTTAGTCCGCAAAGGCGGACTTCGCCTGTGTAGCCGCGAATTCTATTCGCTTAAATTTGTTGTAAAAGCCAATACGATCAAAAATTAACCAGGATTTTTATAAGATATCTATAAATATGAATATGTGGCTAGTAGTAGCTTTTATCTGTTTTAGTTGGATATTGTCTTTATGTTTGCATGAGTTTGGTCATGCAATAGCAGCATATTGGGGTGGTGATACTTCTGTCAAAGATAAGGGGTATTTGACATTGAACCCACTCAAATATACCGAACCGAGTTTGAGTTTAATGATGCCGTTATTTTTTCTCCTCATTGGCGGTATTGCTCTACCTGGGGGAGCAGTTTATATCAATCACAGTCGATTACGCGATCGCAAATGGAAAAGTGCAGTTTCGGCTGCTGGCCCAATTGCCAATTTGATTGTAGCTTACCTGCTATCACTGCCTTTTCAATTGGGTTGGGATTCTTTAGCTCTCGAAAATCCAAATTCAGTTTTATTTGCTTTGATTACTGCCCTAACTTATATAATTTCCCTAAATATCTATGTCGTTTTGATTAATTTATTACCTATTCCTGGCCTAGATGGTTATGGAATTATCGAGCCGTGGCTGCCAAAAGCAATTCAACAGCAAATCAACAAGGTTGCTAAATATGGAATTTGGATATTGATTGGTTTGTTATGGTTTGCCAGACCTTTTAATCAGTTTTTATGGAATTTCACTCATACAATTAGCGAATATCTTCATCTTCCAGAAAATTTAACTGTTTTTGCGAATGCAATATTTAGAGAGAATTCGCGGTATTTAGTTATCGGATTAGTTTTAGTTTTATGGATATTTAGAGATCAAAACCAAGAGTTACAAAAAAAAGGTGATAAATTAGTTTCATCGCGACAATATGAGCAGGCGATCGCTTGCTATGACAAAATAATTAAAAATAAACCCAAAAATGCTGATGCTTGGTATTGGCGAGGCTACGCGCTTTATTCTTTAAACAAACATGATGAAGCGATCGCCTCCTACGATCGAGTAATTAAAATTCAACCAAACTACGTTAATGCTTGGTATTCACGGGGTTATTCCCTTTATTTTTTGCAAAGATATGTAGAAGCAGTTGATTCCTATAAAAAAGCTTTGGAAATCAAATCTGATGATTCAAAAACGTGGTACTATCAGGGCATTGCTCTTACAGATTTAGGACGCGATGAAGAAGCTTTAGCAGCATATAAACAAGCGATTGCCATTCAGTTAGATTTTTATCAAGCTTGGTATAAACAAGGCGAAACCTTGGCAAAATTACAGCGTTATGAAGAAGCGATCGCAGCCTACGATAAAGTAATAGAAATTAGACCAGAAGATAGCAATACTTGGTGGTTACGAGGACAAGCTTTAGCAGCACAGAAAAATTATCAAGCAGCCTTAGACTCATACAATCAAGCAATTACAATCTATTCTGACTTTTATGGTTTCTGGTTGGATCGTGGCAATGTCCTATATTATTTACAACAATATGAAGAGGCAATTGCCTCTTACGAAAAAGTTATTGAATTAAAGCCAGATAACATCAATGCTTGGAATAACAAAGGTGGCAGTTTGATAAAATTGCAACGTTATGAAGAGGCATTGATTGTCTACAATCGAGCAATTGAAATTAAATCTGACAATGCTGATTGCTGGTATAACAAAGCCTGTTGTTACGCACTACAAAACAATGTCACTCTAGCAATAGAAAACCTACAACAATCAATCAAACTTGAAGCAAATAGATTGGAAAATGCTAAAACCGATCCTGATTTTGATACGATTAGAGAATATGAGATATTCCAAATTTTAATTGACGAATATAGTTAAGCTACTGCGCCCCTTTAATTTGCACTCTTGCTGGCGGCAGCCCCAATGACCGAAGAAGGCAAAAGTAAAAAGTAAAAAAGCAAAAGAAAGAAAAATAAAAATAGTTTGTTCGCGTAGCGTCTCGTAGAGAAGCCCCTAAATTTATTTATGGAATAAAATAAAAACATTTATAACGATAGCGCAGCGTTAACGAGTCTTCTCCCAAAGGGAGATGCTAAGAGCGAACGAGCGTCGTGGCGTAGCGCGTTCGCTCTTAGCGTCTCGTAGAGAGAAATAATACGTCATTATTAAATCTCCTAAATTTATTTATGGGGATTATCTTTTTACTTCTTAAGGGCATTCCCAGTCTGAGACTGGGAACGAGACAGGTATTTATTAACAGTTTATCTGCTAGATAGCTACCATGTAGCTACGTAATTTCCATGAATATCTCCTTTTGGGGGTAACATAGTGAAACAGCGGCGCTGATTTTTACTGTTTTACCTAGTCAAGTTTCGTTTCACAGTTTTGGGAATATGAGTAAACTAATTCCAGCTATCAGAGTCAAAAACTTCAGCTTCTATTACGACACTCAAAAGATAGTTGAAGGCGTGTCAATGGATATTTACCAAAACCAAATCACAGCAATTATTGGTTCTAGTGGTTGTGGCAAGTCTACTTTTCTTAAATCGTTAAATCGCATGAGTGAATTAGAAGCAGAAGTGAGAGTTGAAGGAAAAGTAGAATTTTTTGGACAGAGTATTTATGAGCGTCGTGTTAATATCAATCGCTTACGTCGCCAAGTTAGTATGGTTTTTCCCAAGCCAAATCTTTTTCCTATGAGCGTTTATGATAATGTTGCTTATGGGGTGAAATTAGTTGGATGGCATCCGAAAGTAGAATTAGATGGAATCGTTGAATCTGCCATCAAAGCTGCTGAACTTTGGGATGAAGTTAAGAATAAGCTGCACAAATCAGCTTTAGAGCTTTCTGGCGGTCAACAACAAAAACTATGTATTGCTCGTGCTTTAGCAGTCAAGCCGAACGTCCTGTTGATGGATGAACCTTGTTCAGGTCTTGATCCTACGGGTAGCATGAAAATTGAGAATTTGATTCATAATTTACGTTCTGAATTAACAATTGTGATTGTTACTCACAATATGCAACAAGTTACTCGCCTATCTGATTTTACAGCTTTCTTTTGTAGTAATGAAAATCGGATTACTCAAATGGTTGAATTTGGTACTACAAATAAAATGTTTACTAACCCGATGGATTCTCGTACCCGCGACTATGTTTTTGCCCGCGTCAGTTGAAGTGTTTCTAAAATTCTAGCTATTTAGAAGGTTACTAAGGGACTTCCAAATAAAAAAATATTCAATTAACTCTTGTGGGGTGGGCGACACGAGAGCCTTATGGACTGGGCGGGCAAGATGTTCACCCCACAATATTGGAATTGGATAATTTGTTTCTTGGAGTTCCCTAAATGGAGCAAGCGGAAATTAGGGGTTAAATTTAATTTTCTCTTGCTTTGAGTTTTTCTTGTGTTGGGCAATACGAACTGACATTTACAGTATTTTTTTATACTATATATTTAAAGATAAGTATCTGCTCTAGACCACCTGAATCATAAAATGAAATGTCCCCGGTGCGAATCTACTTCATATCGTAAAAATGGTCGTCGTCATGACAAGCAGAATTACCTCTGCAAAAACTGTGGTAAACAATTCCTTGAGTCTGCATTCCCTGGTTCTTTAGAAACTGACTTGCTTACTAACAGCAACGGCCATACAAAAGTATCTACAGATGAAGCGACGGAACTTTCTTTAGTAAAAAACTTACTAGAAGAAAAAATCACAGAGAAAAGTCTTGACTATTTTAGTTTGAGATTAGCTGAAGAATTGCTGCAAGTTATCTTATCGCCTGATTGGCTAGAATCTGCTGTATTCAGCCAATTTATCCAAAAAATTCAACAAAAATCTGAAGTTAAACATCAATTAGAAACAGGAATCTCACTTCTGCTTTTGGATGCAGAAAACTTAAAATTAGATTTAAATTCAGAATTATTTTTAGCCAGTATTTGTAAGTATCCTCTCCAATTTAAAATGGCATTTGCTAACTGGAGAAATCCCAGTATTGGGAAGCAAGATATTGAATTATATAATCGTGGGTATCAACTTGTCCATGTGCCAGAGGGTAAGGATAGCGCTGATGCAAAAATGATCGCATTTGGTGCTTGTATTTTACGGTCTTATCCAACAGTTAAAGAAATTTTGGTTTGTTCTAGCGATGGAATTTTAATTCACCTCTGTAACGAACTCCAAAACCAGGGATTGATTGTTTATTGGGTACGTAGACAAGGACAAACTTTGCATATAGAAAACCGAAATACTGGCAAATTAACTCATTATTCCTTAGCAATGGCAACAGAAGTTCCATCTTTGGAAAAAGTGGTTGAGCAAATACAAGATTTAATTAAAAATGAACAAAATTCAATCAATGCTCGATTGAACAGTTTAGCAACGATAGCAAGCTTATTTCAAGAAAGAGCCAATATCAATATTAAACATCATCCCAAGCAAGTAGAAATTGAGGAAATCAGCCCGATTTTAGATAACTTATCTGCACAATCTACTCAAGAAGAAAATTCTTCGGTAATTTCTAATGAAAAAACATTAGATAAATTACTATTAAAAATTATTCAAGATATACAAATAAAGTCCCCTAAAACTAAATTATCTGTGTCTAAATTAGGTTCAGAATTACATAAAATAACCGGAGAATCTCCTAATTCAATTATTAAAAAATTAAAGTTAGGTTCCAATTTTACTAAATATTTAGAATCATCTCCTACATTTACATTAAAGGCGAGTGGCAAGGAATATGAGGTAACGCCGCTACTCTGTGAGTAAATACTTTCTGGATATTTAGATACAACCTGAGCCTGTAATTCTGTATTATGTAAAAAGATGTAAAGAAATGTAAATAATAAGATGCAAAATAAAGTCGTTGTTATTGTCGGTGCTACTGGTGGTATTGGTTCAGCTTTGACACACAAACTTGCGCCTACAGGAGTCCGGTTGGTACTGGCTGCGAGAGATGTCGGTCGTTTAACAACACTGGCAAATGATTTACCAGGGGAAGTTTTGAGCGTTCCTACAGATATTACTGACCCTCAACAAGTAGATGCTTTGATAGAAAAGACCATAGCTGAGTTTGGTCAAATTGATATTTTAGTGAATGCAGCTGGTGCTGGTATACTCAAGCCATACAACAGCCTAGAACCTGCTGATTTAGACAAGATGCTAGATGTCAACTTAAAAGGCAGCTTCTACACCACTCAAGCGGCTGCTGAAGAGATGCAAAAGCGCAAGTCTGGTCATATCTGTAATGTGGTAGGAATTCTGGGCAAGCATTCGATGGGGATGGCAGCGGCTTATTCTGCTTCTAAGTTTGGTGTTGTCGGTTTCAGCAAGTGCATGGCAGAAGAACTCAAGCGTTTTGGTATCAAGTTCACGCTATTCTACTTTGGTGGGGTAGATTCTCCTTTCTGGGATAACGTCAACCTAAAAGTAGACCGGAAAAAAATGCTTAGTCCTGAAACTGCTGCCAATGCGATTTTCTTTGCCCTTTCTGCTGAACCGCAAGCTGTACCAATGGAAATTAATATTCAACCTGATAGTCATCTGTTCTTTTAGAGTGGGAGTACGCCTAGATAATTCTTGCTTAGGAAGGACGTGAAAATCTAGCAAAAATGGCAGAATTTACAGAGATATAAGCTGTTATGCTGTATTTTCAGTATCTATGAAAATTGATCACGTTCATTTCTATGTAGAAGACGCGAAAGTATGGCGGGATTGGTTTATACACCATCTTGGTTTTCAACCAGTAGCCGATCGCATCAGTTCATTTCATACTTGTACAGAAGTGGTGAAAAGTGGTGATGTCTGCTTTTTTCTGTCTTCACCACTGTTGCCTACCAGTCCAGTAGCCGAGTTTCTGCGTCAATATCCCCCTGGTGTGGCAGATGTCGCTTTTGCTGTTGAAGATGTCGAAGGCGCGATCGCACTAGCTCAAAAACACGGTGCTACAATCCTACAACCCATCCAAGAACGCCAGGTAGGTACAGCGTTCATCAAATGCGGCAAAATTGCTGCCTGGGGTGGACTGACTCATACATTGATAGAAAGGTCATTTGTCATTTGTCCGTCGTCATTTGTAACTAACACAAATGACAAAGGACAAATGACAAATGACAACACTTTTACCGCCATAGATCATATAGTGCTGAACGTAGCAGTTGGGGAATTAGAGAGTGCTGTGGCTTGGTACGAAAACATCCTCAATTTTCAACCCCAGCAAGCATTTAAAATTAAAACCAATCGCTCTGCTTTACACAGCCAGGTGATGGTTTCGCGTAATGGTAGCGTCCAATTACCAATTAATGAACCGGCTTCTAGAAATTCTCAAATTCAGGAGTTTCTCGATGTCAACCGGGGACCAGGAATTCAACATATTGCCTTGCGGACAACTAATCTTGTGAGTGCGATCGCTAAATTTCGTGCTAATGGTTTATCCTTACTCTCAGTTCCCCAAACCTATTACACCCAGCTAAAACAGCGTCCAGGACTTACACTATCACCTCTAGAACTGGATGCGATCGCTCAACAAGAAATTCTCGTAGACTGGCAAGAATATACTCCCGTCAGTAAACAACAAACCGCACCCCTACTATTGCAAATTTTCACTCAGCCCATTTTTGAACAGCCGACATTTTTCTTTGAATTTATTGAACGTCGTTTGCAAGCTAAAGGTTTTGGCGAAGGTAACTTTCGTGCTTTATTTGAAGCTATTGAAAGCGAACAAATCAAACGCGGTACTTTGCAATGATGTCTGAGTACAAAATATCAATTGAAAGTCAACCAGACTCCAAACAAGTTGATTTTGTAGACAAACAACTTCACCAATTCAATATAAACAAAATTGGAGATTACCAATATACGCCACTGTTTTTATTGCTTCGTGATTCCAAAGAAAAGGTCGTGGGTGGCTTGGAAGGTTTTATTGGCTTGGGATGGCTTCATATCGGTACTCTTTGGATTGCAGAAGAGTTAAGAGGTGATGGATATGGAAAAGCACTACTTTTGGCGGCAGAACAGGAGGCTGTTAATCGTGGCTGCTTAAACGTATATGTTTTTACTTACAGCTTCCAAGCTCCTGAATTTTATCAGCACTTGGGGTATGAAGTTTTTGGAGAGTTAGAAGATTTTCCTCCAGGTCATCGCCGATACTTTCTTAAAAAGAGTTTACAAAAAAACCTTAGCTAAACTTGATAGTCTCGAAAAATAGCCGTACATCTGAGATAATTTTAATAAAAATTAACATTTTCCGCCGATGCTAAGACTGATTACTGACTTCGACGGCCCAATTATTGATGTTTCCGAACGGTACTACCGTGTTTATCAATTCTGCTTGGAGAAAACCCGTCGTCCAGACCAAGTGGTGCAAGAACTTGCAAAAGAAGAATTTTGGGAGTTAAAGCGATCGCGCATTCCTGAAAAACAAATCGCCTTAAATTCAGGGTTAGACGAAGCCCAAGCCCAAGAATTCGCCCAATTACGGCGGCAAACTGTGCATACAGAAGCTTATTTCAACTATGATACTCTCGCCCCTGGTGCTGTGGATGCACTGTTAAAAATTCAACAAGCTGGAATTGATTTAGCAGTGATGACCATGCGCCGAGTTCGAGAACTAGATTATGCTTTCAAAAAATACGATTTGGGGAGATTTTTCCCAGAAAACCGTTGTTATTGCCTAAGTAACGACTACGTGAAAACTCGTGATATTGAAGATAAGCCCTTGTTAATGGCTAGGGCATTACAAGAACTACCCCCCGCTGCTGATAACTGGATGGTGGGAGATACAGAAGCCGATATCACCGCTGCGAAAAATTATGGTATTAGGGTGATGGCTGTAGAATGTGGGATTCGCGATCGCACCCAATTGGAACTTTACCACCCCGACTTAATAGTTAAAGACTTTAGCACTGCTGTAGATTTAGTTCTAGAATCTCAACGCCTTGTCTAGAAAGACTTTGTAGGCTGCAACAGCTTGAATCAATACCATATCCGTAGTGAGGGTACACGTATATGCACCCTTACCGCGTGTTAAAACCAAGAAAAATAACACACATCAATCATGTATTCTTTTTAGAAGTTTCTAGAAGCTTCCTGACGGCTATCGATTTAGCGTAGAAAGCTACTAACCAACCAAAAGAATATAAACGTCAGTACACTAGAGAACTGATTCGATGACAGATTGACGAATGGTATTTGTGGTAAAAGCCAGATAGCAATTAGTCCCCCAGCGATTAAGCCAATTATTAAACTAGCCAGGGTGAGTAAAACTGCCCGGCCAAATTTGCCTTCCTTACGATTGAGAAAGTAAATACTAGTGCCTACACCAACCACCAATGCCAACTGTAAAATCTGCTCGCCTCCTTCTGGATAGAACAGGCTAATAGAACTCAAACCAAGAAACCAAGCTCCTGGTAAGAGTATATCCGCAGGCGATGGCTCATCGAGCAGCCGTTGTAGCCATGCAGGTGACTGCTGGCGAGGGATTGGACTTTCTTTAGGAGGCGATTGCACTCGCAACTCTGGAAACCGGATGCGTTCAGGGACTTTGATTTTACCTTCCTGGCGCATCCGTAGGCGATCCATTAAAATCGCATCGTAAGCCGCTTCAATTACTTCTAAATGCTTGGCATCGCCATTGTGTTGCTCGAATAGGCGATTACGAGCATCCTGAATTTCATCGAAGCTAGCCTCTTCTGATACCCCAAGTTTTTCGTAGGGATTTTGATCGCTCATGGGAGTTTATTACTTCAGCCTCAGTCAGCGGCAGTCTTTATGTCGAAGAAAAAACAGCTTTAGGTTTTATTTTGATCGAAACTAAAGTCTCTATCTACTTTATGCCCTACCAGGATAGTAGCACGGGTTAGTTTGATCGACTTTCTAATTTCAACTATAGTCACTTTAACATATCACTATAACTCCGTGTATACCCTCATGCCGTTGCTTAATTCTGGCTTTAATCTAGAATTTGATCGGAGAGTACCTAAAAATGCATAGTTTTTATGAAAAAATCAACTTTCCTATTTCAAATTTGGCAACTTACAGTGCCCTAATAGATTTTTTTTAACTATACTGAATAATCGCTTGTGGTATATATCCGCATATCGATTTAAAATTAAAACGTTTTAAGTTACCACCTAACTGGGATCAAGAGGTGTCTTAGTATCAAGAACTGTTGCGACTAAAGTCAGAACGCTTATATACTGTGCCTAACAGAAATTTCGCGTTCTCATCGCCCACAATCCTGATTAGAGTATTTATTTTTGAATGATCGGGATTCTTATACCGTAGCCTTGTAGATTCTTAGTTAGTGCCAAAGTGGCAACTGCGTTTTTACGCAACTCTCTTGTTAATCTTACGAATTTTTGTGCAAAGTAATGGTCATGGCTCCCGCCAAGATTCTTGTAGTTGACGACGACCCTGCGGTTCGGAATTTAATCCAACGCTTTTTGATTAAGCAGAACTATCAGGTGGAGGCTGCCGAAGATGGAAAGACAGCCTTAACTCTATTTGAGCAATTTAACCCTGATTTGGTGATTCTAGATGTGAATCTACCAGATGTCACAGGGTTTAACCTCTGCCAAGAGATGCAAAGTCGTAATGGTGTTTTTGTTCTGATGTTGACTAGCCGTGCTGACGAAGCTGACAAAATTCGTGGCTTTGCTAAAGGTGCTGACGACTATCTCACCAAGCCTTTTGGGCTAGGAGAGTTAGAAGTCAGAGTTGGAGCTATTTTGAGGCGTCAGCGAGTGATAACTACGGCCGAGCAGAAACGCTTGGTATTTGAAAAACTTATGATTGATCCGGTGCGACGGGAGGTAGCACTTAATAATCAACCAGTACCTTTAACTGCTCTGGAATTTGACTTGTTGCATTTTTTAGCCAGTCATCCTGGCCGAGTTTGGCGGCGCGCAGAACTCATCCAAGAGGTCTGGGATTATGAATATGTCGGCGACCAGCGGGTTGTAGATGTACATATTGGCCAAATTCGCAAGAAGATTGAAATTGATGCTAGTCAGCCGGCATTAATTCAAACTGTACGCGGCGTAGGCTATAAGTTTGAATCTCCTGCCCATCCCCAGCAAGTGGAAGCCAAGTCCTGAGTTTTATAGTCTAGAGTTTTTTAACTCTTGACTGTTGACTCTTGGGGCAGATATTTAGTGAATTTCTTTGAATTTAGTAAAAGACAAATTTAGACAATCAACATAGGTAGATATTGCTCAAATACAGAAAAAGCTTTCTCTGGTTCCCAGTCTTTGGCTGGAAATGCTTATTGGGGGGCTACAACCTTCTAAGTTTGCGGCAGCAGACCAATAGACCTCTTGCAAAAGTTCTTTTTGCACTCTCGTAGTAAAAGGGGAAAGGGTAAAATGCAAAACTTTTACCCCTTGCCATTTGCCCGACTTCTGCAAGAAGTCTAATGATTTTCATTTCTAGCCAGAGGCTAGAAACAAGAATTTCCTCTTGTGTTTTGGCTGTAGTAACCGAGGAACGTGTTTGTATCCAAGAGAAAACCGCTATATAACAAGTACTAACGGTCAGATAATATATTTAGTTAAATCTGGCACTATTACCAACTAGTTTTGGCAACAGAAGAAACTATTGGAACCTTTTTAAAGATCAGTAGATTCTGATCTTTTTTGTTATCTTATTGCCGATCGCTATTGGCTTAAAATCCCGTTAATGGGGTATGGTATGCGATGCCCCATTAATAGGGTATGAGCCAGAATAACGCCCTTCATACCAGTACCTACGGGGTATCTAGTAAATTAGCTGTTGCTGGTAAGTCGGTACAGGGCATTTCTACTGTGGAGTGGTGAAACAAAGTTTCCAGATAGACTCGAGCAGCACGGCGATCGCTATCTCCATTTTGGAGTAAAAACAATGATAGCGCCGCCGTCAATACTCTGTTTTCATCCCAATCAGGATGGGTTTCTAAGTAGTTTTTTAAGGATTCGTGGAGTGTTTCGGGAATTTCTGTAAAGATGCTAACCGTTGCTTTCATGAGATTTTCCTCCTATGAGGATAATCAAGAGGGACAAGTTGCTTGCGGTAAAGCGGCTTAGGGCTTCACACGCTCTTTCGCTATCCAAACAATCTACGCTGACATCTATTGGTAATATATCTTACACATTTGATGCCAACGGTTGAACGGATTACAAAAGCAAGCCGCATCATTGTGCGCCAAGAGGGGGTAGGTTTGTCAATGCTGCGAAATGTTAAAAACGATTGTATAAAAAATAAATACGAACGAAAGAATAGGACTTTAAGCTAACTTTTCGTTACTTAACTTAATAAAAACTCAGTCCTTAAACTTCTTTGCTACTTATAATTAACAATCCCCAGTCAGGCGGCAAGAAGCCTATTAACTCGTATAACACCTGTGGAAAACTGCTAAAATCCCTGTGGAAACCCTGTGGAATGAGTGAGGAAAATAGTAGCCAATGATAAGAATTACCAAAATGTCATCAAATCATGACATTTAAACTCATGAAATTAGCTTCTCAATCTCAGTTATCATCGTGGTTGCCATCGATACATCCCCAGGTCTGGATTTTCGCAATTGGTAGATTTTTCTCAGAAGTTGGTACTGGCTTCACCCTGTTTTACGCCCCCATCTTTTTTGTCAATCAACTTGGTTTATCTGCAACCAGTGTTGGGGTAGCCTTGGGTAGCGCCTCGATTTCCGGCATCTTCGGGCGGATTGGAGGTGGTTCTTTGGCTGATTCTGGACGATGGGGACGCCGCCGCACTTTGTTGCTAGCCACGGCGATTTCAGCAATTGGTTCTCTAGTTTTAGCGGCAACCAATGATTTCACTACTTTGATAATTGGTAGCTTGATTAGCGGTTTAGGGATAGGTTTCTATTGGCCGGCGGCTGAAGCTGTAGTTGCTGATGCTAGCCAAATTGACAATCGCCGCGAAACTTTTGCGATCGCTCGACTAGCTGATAATCTGGGGTTAGCGATCGGAATTGTGCTAGCTGGGTTTTTGATCGCGATCGTTGGGAGTTATCGATGGCTATTTGTGATTGATGCCATCTCTTTTATGGTATTTTTTGGGGTTGTCTATGTGGGAATTAGCGAAACTGAGCAACAGCAAATAGCGGAATCTGAAAAGACAGAACTTTTTGCTGCTTGGCTGGCAGTATTAAGCGATCGCCGTTTCCTGGTGTACATAGCAGTTAATATATTCTTTACAATCTATATTTCTCAAATCCATAGTACCCTACCGCTTTACTTCAAAAACTTTGTCCTTGTCGAAAGTACTGCCAAGGGATTTGCTGAAACCACCATTAGCGGATTATTTGCTTGGCATTTAGTGTTCGCTATTATTTGTCAGTTACCTGTCACCAGCATCTTAAAAAGCTGCTCTCACACACTGGCGCTGACTGTTTCGGCTATTTTCTGGGCAATTGGTTTTGCCCTAATTTGGGTAAGCGGCACTGCCCCATCTCATCAATTAGTTTGGGTAACATTGGCATTGGGAGTATTTGCAGTGGCGATTGTTTCTTATACCCCATCTTCTGCCTCTTTAGTGACTGAGTTAGCCCCGGAAAATCAACGCGGCGTTTATTTTTCCATCAACGCTTTGTGTTGGGCTGTTGGCTCTTTTATTGGTCATCCCTTGGGTGGATGGGCATTAGATCAACCACAAATTATTACTAATAGTTACTGGCTAGGGTTCATTTTGAGTGTAGTGATCGCCGTAGCAATTTTACAGTACCTCAATCGAATTTTGGCTGAGTAACATACTTCTCACCATAAGATAACTAGACATCTCCAGAAATTAAATATGCGTTATCCAGAATCCTTTTAGAGACGTAGCACTGCTACGTCTCTACATTCATTTTCACCAGATGTCTACTGATGTTTTTGCTCTACTGACGACGTTCTTGCAACTTGCGATACACTGATTTCAAATCCACTTGATGGTGAGCTAAGGCAACCAAAGTATGATATAGCAAATCGGCAACTTCACCTGCGATCGCATCTGCTTCGTCATCCTTAAAAGCCATTACCACCTCAGCAGTTTCCTCACCAATCTTTTTCAATATTTTGTTATCACCACCTGCGAATAGTTTACAGGTATAAGAACTTTCAGTAGGATTGTCACGGCGATCGCAGATTACTCGAAACAATTGTGACAATGTATCCCCCGGTGGAGCAGCAATTTCCCCTTCTATTTGGTGAAAGCAACTGCGCTCTCCAGTATGGCAGGCAACATCTCCTAATTGCTCTACACCGATGAGCAACGCATCACTATCACAGTCATAACGGATACTTTGCACCTTTTGAAGATGTCCCGAAGTTGCCCCCTTGTGCCACAATTCTTGTCGAGAACGACTCCAAAACCAAGTTTCTTCAGTTTCTAAAGTCTTTTGTAACGATTCCTGATTCATCCATGCCATCATCAGGACAGTACCATCCAGATAATCTTGGACAATTGCAGGCACTAGACCCCGCTCATCGTAGCGAATTTGCTCAACCGGGATAGTGTAATGCAGCGATCGCGAATCGTTAGAAGACATACCAGCTAGTTTGCTCTAATGAGAATAACTTATGGATTCACGATACCATTCAGAATAGGGCAACTGGTATATTTTTTGGAATTGAACTATATTATCCAGCTATGATATCATGTTTTGTAAATCACTTACGATTTGTCATTGCGGATGCAACGAAGTGGAATAAAGCAATCGCAAAGGTTTCGGATTGCTGCGCTCCGCTCTCTACGAGACGCTACGCGAACGCAATGACATAAGCATTAAGTCGAACATGATATGAAATACTCCTACACAGATGCAGGCATACATCTCGGTAAAGATCCTGGTCTGCCTCAAATCATCAAGTTTGAATATCTAAAGTCAAGTCCTCATTGGACTTGTATAACATATTGTTATTTTTTTGCTTCAGCTAATTCTATAGGATAGAAATTCTAAGCAGTGTTTGACCCTATTCTAAGATAGAGCTTCTTATTGCCCACTGTTAGGAGATGAACCTTGGTAAATACCACAATTAAAACAACAAAATCACAAGAAGTTTTTGCCGCTGCTCAAAACCTGATGCCTGGAGGAGTCAGTTCTCCAGTTCGTGCCTTTAAATCTGTGGGCGGACAACCCATCGTTTTTGATCGTGTTAAAGGCGCATATATTTGGGATGTAGATGGCAATCAATACATAGACTATGTAGGCACATGGGGCCCAGCTATTTGCGGTCATGCTCATCCAGAAGTCATTGCAGCGCTGCATGAAGCCTTAGAAAAAGGTACCAGTTTCGGCGCTCCCTCAGTCCTAGAAAATGTTTTGGCAGAAATGGTCATCGATGCCGTTCCTAGTATCGAAATGGTCAGATTTGTCAACTCTGGAACTGAAGCCTGTATGGGAGTTTTGCGACTGATGCGGGCTTTCACCAACCGCGAGAAAATTATCAAGTTTGAAGGTTGCTACCACGGACACGCCGATGCATTTCTAGTAAAGGCGGGTTCTGGTGTTGCTACACTTGGTTTGCCAGACTCACCGGGAGTACCTAAATTAGCAACTAGCACCACTCTAACTGCACCTTTCAATGACCTAGAAGCCGTCAGAGCTTTATTTGAAGAAAACCGCGACGAGATTGCTGGTGTCATTCTTGAGCCAGTCGTCGGCAATGCTGGATTTATTGCCCCTGATGCTGGCTTCTTAGAAGGATTACGGGAACTAACTCACGAGTATGGAGCATTATTGGTATTTGATGAAGTTATGACAGGCTTCCGCATTGCTTACGGTGGCGCTCAAGAAAAATTTGGCGTCACTCCCGATTTAACAACCTTAGGCAAGGTAATTGGTGGTGGTTTGCCAGTGGGAGCCTATGGTGGTCGTCGGGATATTATGTCAATGGTTGCTCCCGCCGGCCCCGTATATCAAGCTGGGACACTTTCAGGTAATCCACTAGCGATGACTGCTGGCATTAAGACTTTAGAATTGCTGCAAAAGCCAGGTACTTACGAGTATCTTGACCGGATTACTAAAAAACTAGGAGATGGTTTGCTGCAAATTGCTAAAGAAAATGGTCATGCAGTTTGCGGCGGTCAAATCAGCGCCATGTTTGGATTATTCTTTACCTCTGGCCCAGTTCATAACTACGAAGATGCGAAAAAGTCTGATACAGCCAAATTTGGACGCTTTCATCGCGGTATGTTAGAGCATGGTGTTTACTTAGCACCTTCTCAATTTGAAGCTGGGTTTACCTCTTTTGCTCACACCGAAGAGGATATCGATCAGACTTTAGCAGTCGCACGGGATGTAATATCTAGCCTGTAAGCTGTTAAAGTATTTCCAAATAAAAAAGTATCCTGTAACATTTTGTAGGGCGGGTAAAATACCTACCCTACAAAATATAGATGATTTATTTGCAAAATTTTCAGCCGCCAATGGTAAGCTGTTGTGATTATAGTTTACACATTGAGGCGGCAGGGGAGCAGGGTGCAGAGAGCAAGGGAGAGGAGTTACAGGTTTTGCCTAATCATGCTTGTGATGCAATCTGTAGGCGCAACAGCTTATTAACTCATCTTGGACAGTCGGGGATCAAAGAAATTTTTTAACAGGTCTGCCCTGTGCCTTTATCA
Organism: Nostoc sp.; assembly: GCF_036916985.1. Classification (GTDB taxonomy): domain Bacteria; phylum Cyanobacteriota; class Cyanobacteriia; order Cyanobacteriales; family Nostocaceae; genus Nostoc. Next base: position 146,592 of record NZ_JBALFD010000006.1, on the reverse strand, counting down.
CTAAAGGAAGGTCACATCTTCGTCATAATTTTGCAACGGCTTCGTCAATAGGATATGCAATATTTAACCTACATTAAATATATTCATGTTAAGAAGGCAGGATTAATTGCCTTTTACAGTTCTTGAAATTCCCCTCATCCCTATAGTCTACAAAAATTAACGCTTAAGTTGGCTCTGACCTTCATAGCGAGGATTTTACTTATAGATATTAGATTATCCGTCGGGTAAGGCATTTTTTCAGAGTCAGGGTTGGAGCTAACTTTAAAAAATACCAATCCTACTGTAGCTTGCATAGCAAGGCTTACCAGAGTATAAAAAATTGCCAGAATTCTTGTGAAAAAAAGATGGTTTTACCCTTTAAGGAGCTATGAAGTGGAGGAAAAAAAGTCATTTTTTGGTCTACAAAAAATATTAGTTACATTGCTGGTCGTAAGCACTGGTTTGAGTGTTGGGGCGATGATGCTTATCAAGTCAAGCTCTTCTGAGGCTCAAAGTACAGACAATATAAATGTCAGCAATCTACCAGCCAAGGTTGGAACTCAGCAGATGATTGAAGACCTAAAAGCGACGATGCTGAGAATTTGGCAGCAACAAGCACAAATAAAGAATCTCTCATATACTGTGCCACTACGCTTTCAAGGGGAAACAATTGAGGCGGCAAAACTTACTCCTGACCAGAAAGTAATTGCTCTCACTTTTGATGATGGGCCATGGCCTGAGAGTACGGCGCAAGTACTAGATATTCTTAAACAAAATCAAATCAAAGGCACATTTTTCCTTATTGGACAAAACGTGAAGAATTATCCAAGCTTAGTCAAGCGTGAGATTGCTGAAGGTCACGTAATTGGCAATCATACTTGGCATCATTGGTATCAATTCTTGAATCCCCAAGCAGCTGCTTATGAAATTGACCACACAGCAGACTTGATTTATCAAGTTACAGGGATTAAAACAAATCTGTTTCGGCCGCCAGGGGGAATCATGCACAATGGGGTGGCTGCTTACGCTAGAAATAGCAAATATGCCATCGTTCTCTGGTCGTCTGACTCTGTAGACTACTCGCGTCCGGCTGTACCAAAATTAATTAATAATGTGTTCAGGCAGGCCAAACCAGGTGGGATTGTGCTGATGCATGACGGTGGTGGTAATCGTTCTAAAACGGTACAAGCTTTACCAGAAATTATTGCTAACTTTCGCAAACAGGGCTATAGCTTTGTTACTATCCCTGAACTTTTAGAAATGCAAGATAAAGATATAAAGCGGATTGCAAACAAAAAGTAATTGTTATTGAAACAAAATTCAGGAGTCCTAAGGGCACAGCATTGCTCATTGGTGTCAACTTAAGCTAAAACCCTTTTCAAATCTCGTTTCTAGCCTCTGGCTGGAAATGCTGCTTTTGGCGGCTCTGCCGCCAGTAAGGGAGGCGGAGCCTCAAAGACGGGTATTCCCAGTCGGAGACTGGGAACGAGGCAATCTAAAAGCTGGTTCTAGGCTTGCTTTCACAGCAATGCTGTGTCCTTAGGAACATCCAAAAATCAAATTACTCAATTTTTGCATCCCATAGGAGTAGGGGGACAAGGTAGATAAGGTAGCAATATCTCTGCCTTGTCTCCCCAAAGCGATTGATTATTTTTTTATTTGGAAGTCCCTTACTGCGTGGTCTATTTACCTGAAAATAGCTTTAACTCACCATTCTGACAAAAAACCGTCCAAAAGTAACATCTGAACGGGGTTTTTATCTATTAATAATTTATGCCAACCTAATTATCTTCTCGGTTGTACTGATACGGTCAAGCTACAAGTCAGGAGGTAAAATCACTTGATCAATTGCGTGGATTACACCGTTAGTGCCTGTGATATCTGCTTGTGTCACTTTAGCATCATTGACAGTCACACCAGTTGTAGGATCAACCTTAACGTTGATTGCGCCGCCTTCAAGGCTTTTTACTTCACCAGACTTCAAATCAGTGGACAATACCTTACCAGATACTACATGGTAAGTTAGGATTTTGATCAATACTTCTTTATTGTCTGGTTTTAACAATTCTTGTAAAGCATCTGGTGGCAATTTAGCAAAAGCGGCGTCAGTGGGTGCAAAAATAGTTAAGTTATCTTTGCCTTGCAAGGCTCCGGTCAATCCTGCTGCTTTCAAAGCCTTAGTTAAGGTGGTAAAGGAAGCGTTGGACTCTGCTAAGGCTAGCAAGTTCTTGCCTTGATTGTCGCTTGCTCCTGGTCCTGGTGGAGTTTTAGTCGGTGTCTCAGTAGATGGTACTTTTGTTGGTGGTATTGTAGGTTGATTTTCTGGGTTAGTACTTGGGGTAGTGGGTACAGGTTCAGTAGGTGTAGCACCACCACGGTTATAGGGAGGCTCGTTGAAAATACTTGGTTTGGGATTTAGCGTCCCACCACTTTGTGCTACTGGTTTGCGTTTGGTATTGCCTTTTTCTGTTTCAGAAGCAGTCTCACCAATTGTGTATTGAGCGTCTGCTTGAAGGCGTTGCCCCTGATTGTAGGGAGCTTCCTTAAAAATATTAGGGTTAGGATTTAGTGCCGATTTCGCATCAGATGGTAAACTAATGAGAAAGTTGAAGCTAGTAAATCCGGCGATGCCTGCCAAAGTGGTCAGCAATTTGCTGTAATTTGTCTTCATAAATTTTGTTTGTCTTTTTGTCCACACATTACATAAAGATTTATAACATTTTGCTATGCACAAAATCTAACCAAAGCGGGAAGTTAAGATTTTTTCCGAGAAGATTTTTTGTGCTAGTGAGGTAAAATCTCTAACTTTGACTGACACTGACAAGTATGAAATATATTTAGCATATATTGAGCAAATTTTCTCCATTCCACCAAAAAGAGTTAAAATCCTCGCGCGTAGCATAAACTCTAAGATGTGTGAAAATTCGCAGATTATACTAAAAAACTACACTTCTATTCCTTTCTCCGAACGGTTGAGGGGCTGTTAAACGCCTATTCCTTTGTGTATATAGGAATCCTATTTGATTTTTGAAAAAAACTCAGTATATCTTTATTCCTTCTTCCCAGTTAAGAGTCCAGTTAAGAGTTCCCTATTGCCCGTTCCCTTTCTCTACGAGTGATTCAGGAATCAAACCGGATTGCTATATATACCGAATTCAATACTCTAATTGATTTTTAGTAAATTCAGAAAACAATATTTTAAAATCAATAACTTTACCAAAAATTAGGCATTAATTAAACCAGAATGTCAATTAAATAGACAACTAAGGCACTAATGCCAATAAAAATTACTTAAACTAAAGATACAATTGTAAAGTTAAGAAGTTGACCAGTTACAAGGTATCCAATAGATGCTGGAATTATACCAATGGGAACTCTCTCAATACTCAGAGAAAGTACGCCTCATTCTAGATTTTAAAGGACTAGATTACCGCAAAATAGAGGTGACTCCGGGGATTGGACAGGTAGAACTGTTCCGGCTGACTGGTCAAAGACAAGTCCCGGTATTAAAGGATGGTAATAAATATATTGCGGATTCTACGGAGATAGCTAAGTATTTAGACTTAGAGTATCCCGAACGCTCGATTATACCGCAAGATCCTAAAAAACGGGGTTTAACTTTATTAATAGAAGAATGGGCGGATGAGTCCATCGGCATTAAAGGTCGCAAAGCACTATTTGCTGCCATAAGTCAAGATCAAAATTTCCGTAAGTCTTTATTACCCACTTCAACACCAGATATATTTAAAAGTCTGGTTGGAGGAGTACCTAGTGATTTTCTGACACTATTCGGTTTTGGGGTTGGTTACAGCCCAGATGTGATACAGTCAGCGATCGCATCTTTAAAACAAGATTTGGAAGCCTTGACGTTATTATTGGCAGATAGTCCCTATTTAACAGGAGATGAGCCAACTCTAGCTGACTTAGCGGTGGCTGGCTTATCGATATTGCTCAAGTTCCCCCCTGGCCCCTATCTGGATTTACCAGCTTCTATCAGAGGAAAAGGATTGCCAATCTTTGCCGAAAATATAGATTATGAACCATTCTTCACCTGGCGCGATCGCCTTTACGCCCAATTCCGCAAACCGTTAATCAGTAGCACTTCCGCAACAGGGAGTGCGCCAACTTCGATTCAGATTGATTAGGGATTGGGGACTAATGACCAATGACCAATGACAAATGACAAATGACTAATCAGATGAATTCGGCACAGCCATTAGGTTCGGTCATTCAAGGTTCTTTAACTGAAGGTTTAGAAGTACGATTGCATCCCGACATTTCTGTAGAAGATATGCGGGTGGGTAAATTTCTTGTTGTGCAAGGGATGCGATCGCGTTTTTTTTGTATGCTGACAGATGTCGCATTGGGAGCTGCTAATGCCCGAATTATTGCTAATCCCCCCAGTTGGGAAGACACTTTTTTACGAGATGTTTTAGCTGGAAGTGGTACTTACGGTACTATCAACCTCGCGCCGATGTTGATGTTCACTCCCGAATCTGAAGAATCTTTCTCCCCAACAAATGGTAAATCGGCAAATCCCTTTATCCCGTCGATGACAGGTTTAGCTTCATTTGTGCCACAAACCAGCACAACAATGGAATTGTTACCTGTTAAAACTATTCCTAGCCACTTTAGTCAGGTTTACGACGCCAGTGTTGACGATTTTCGCCGGGTATTTGGTTGGGAAGATGACCCCCAAAGGCGAAATTTTTCTATCGGCAAACCTCTGGATATGGATGTGCCCGTTTGTATCGATTTAAACCGCTTCGTGGAACGGAGTAATGGGGTTTTTGGGAAATCTGGTACTGGTAAATCCTTTCTCACACGGCTACTTTTAGCTGGGGTTATCCGTAAAAATGCGGCAGTAAATTTGATTTTTGATATGCACTCGGAGTATGGCTGGGAAGCCGTTGCAGAAGGTAAGAATGTCAGTACTGTTAAAGGCTTAAAGCAACTTTTTCCGAGTAAAGTTGAAGTCTACACCCTCGACCCGGAATCGACAAAGCGCCGGGGTGTACGTGATGCCCAAGAACTTTATTTGAGCTATGAGCAAATAGAAGTTGAAGATATTAAGTTATGTAGCCGAGATTTAGGACTCTCTGACGCGGCCTTAGATAACGCCAATATTTTGTACAGCGAGTTTGGCAAGTCTTGGATTGTCCAGCTGTTAAATATGACCAACGAAGAAATCGAGATGTTCTGCGACGAGAAGCGCGGACACAAAGGCTCGATTATGGCATTGCAGCGCAAACTCTTGCGGATGGATAGCTTGAAGTATATGCGAGCAGTTTGCCCCCAAAATTACATTAGTAAAATTGTGCAATGCCTGGAATCTGGGAAGAATGTTGTGATAGAATTTGGTTCCCAGTCTAATATGCTCTCTTATATGTTGGTGACAAATATGATCACCAGGCGTATTCACGAGCATTACGTCAAGAAAGCAGATAAATTTCTGCAAAGCAAAAATCCTAGCGATCGCCCCACGCCATTGATGATTACCATTGAAGAGGCGCATCGTTTCCTTGACCCGGCGATTGTCCAAAGTACCATCTTTGGGACTATTGCCCGCGAACTGCGTAAGTACTTTGTCACACTTTTGGTAGTTGATCAACGCCCATCAGGCATAGATAATGAAGTTATGTCCCAGATTGGGACTCGTATTACCGCTTTGCTGAATGATGAAAAAGACATTGAGGCAATTTTTACAGGTGTATCTGGTGGTAGCGGACTGCGATCGGTATTGGCAAAGCTAGACTCGAAACAACAAGCCTTAATTTTGGGTCACGCCGTTCCTATGCCAGTAGTAGTACGTACCCGACCTTACGACGCAACCTTTTACGAAGAAATTGGCGAGCCAGCCTGGGAAGAAAAACCTGATGCAGAAGTATTCGCCGCTGCTGAACTAGCCAAAGCTGACCTTGGTTTCTAGATTGTCATTGGTCATTGGGCAATAATTAATAATTATTCTTCCCCATCTCCCCAATCCCCAATTCGTAACATCCCTCCATTGTCACAGCAAATTCAGTTCGGTTATCCGGCTAGTTTTTGGCAACAGAAGAGGGGTTTTTGGCGTCACTATAGATGTAGTAAGTAATTTCAAGGAAATTTTAAAATTTTTTCACTAACTACCGCTTTTGAATTATAATTCTAGGCTTTATCTTAAGATAGTTTACTATCTGCCTGATTTGTCGTAATATAAAGTTAAGTAGAACTCATACCGACTTCGGATTTACCGATTGGCATGAGTCGCTGCCCAAAAGAAAAATTCTCAAAAACAACCAGCGTGCTTATAAGAAATTGAAAATTTAGTGAAGGTAGGGGAACCTATCATTGGGAGTTTACCGTCTTAAAAACGGCTATATCAATTGATAATCACTTTTGGTAGCTCCCAATATTTCGTGATAGATGTACTACCTTTTTCATCCATTTTTAGTAAGAAAAGATACATTATATTTACGGAGTAGAGGACATCGCGCCAATGCCTACTGTCAATACACAAACGGAAAACCTCAACACCAAATTCACGGCTGATATGGTGCGAACCTATCTGCGAGAAATTGGTCGTGTACCATTGCTAACCCGCGAACAAGAAATTGTCTTTGGGAAGCAGGTACAACAAATGATGACGCTGATCGACGCCAAAGAAGCTTTGGCGAAGAAACTGCAACGTGAACCGAATATGTCAGAGTGGGCTGACCATGTTCAACAATCGGAAACGGAAGTACAGCAAACGGTCGCGCAAGGTAAGCGGGCAAAGCAAAAAATGATCGAAGCGAATTTACGCTTGGTTGTTGCTATTGCTAAAAAGTATCAAAAGCGGAATATGGAGTTTCTGGATTTAATTCAGGAAGGAACACTAGGATTAGAGCGGGGTGTAGAGAAATTTGACCCAATGAGGGGTTATAAGTTCTCGACTTATGCTTACTGGTGGATTCGCCAAGCAATTACTCGCGCGATCGCTCAACAAGGTCGAACTATCCGCTTACCGATTCATATTACCGAGAAACTGAACAAAATCAAAAAAGTGCAACGCGAGTTAGCTCAAACCTTGGGGCGATCGCCGACTCCAGCCGAAATTGCCAAAGCACTAGAACTAGAACCTGCTCAGATTCGTGAGTATCTGAATATGGCTCGTCAACCAGTGTCTTTGGATGTGCGAGTTGGTGAAAACCAGGATACCGAGTTGCAAGAAATGCTCGAAGATGATGGCCCATCACCAGAGTATTACACCAACCAGGAATTTTTACGCCAAGACTTGAACAACTTGCTAGCGGAACTAACCCCGCAACAGCGAGAAGTTGTAGCCTTACGCTTTGGTTTAGAAGATGGTAATGAAATGTCATTGGCGAAAGTCGGTGAGAGATTGAGTCTCAGCCGCGAACGCGTCCGTCAGTTAGAGCATCAAGCTTTGGCTCATCTGCGTCGCCGTCGTGCCAATGTCAAAGAATACGTTGCTAGCTAAAACTAGAGACGCAAAATCTTGCGTCTCTCCACCACCTTGGTGATGCGCCTCCTGAATTCAGGGGGCGATTTTTTTTGCTGAAAACTTAGCGGCGAAAGCGGAGGCCAATAAAGATTAGTACAGAAAAAATGACACCGATGCCTACACTCCACCCAAAAACTTCAGCCCGAAAGCGGAGATGTTGTTGATAATCGTTAGGCTGGGCGAGAATGACGGCGGAGGCTATTTGGCTGGTGGCGAGTCCAACACCTGCGATCGCTATAGTTGTATTGAGAGTGCGATCGCTTTTAGTTTGCTCTAGGTCAATAATACCTTGGATAGTGTTATTGAGATTTTGTAGCAAGGTTAATCCAGGGCTGAGAATCGCATAATCTACTTCTACTTGTCGCTGATATTTTTTGCCATAAAATTCACTTTCGCTAAACTCTTGGAGAAATTTTAAGTCGCTACTTGTGTATTTTTTCTGGATATCTGCTAAATGAGATTTATAATTTTCTAAGTTTAATTGAATAGTCTGGCTTTGATTTTCTAGATAGTTTAAGGCAATCGTGTAGTCTGATAAGTTGATTAAATTATTTGTCAGACTTTCTTGGAGTTTACTTAATTTTAGGCTATTGGTTTGTAGTAGCTTTGGTAACTCGCTTGTCTGCTGAATCGATGGTTGAATTTCGATATATTCTTTTTTGAGAATCTGTTTTTGATAGCGACTTTGATAATATGACCAGACTACTTTATGACGGTATTGCCATAAACGTAATAAATCATAATATACATCTTGTACTTGTTTTCTCATCTCATCTGGTGAAATATGTTCGGGAAACAACCAAATTAAGATGTGATAACTTGATTTTCTAAATTCATCCCAAAATTCTTTACCATCTACGCTCAAATTTTGTGGACAATACCACAATTCAAAAATCGTTCCTGCTTGTAACTTGCCCTTACCAATAAAATCTCGTTGCCATTTGTAATCGCTGACAATTTTGGTGTAACATTCTTTAGCTATCTCTTCAACTTCTGCTTCTGTTTTAGTGTTAGTTAGCTTTCCCCAAAGTAACCAAGTTTGTCCAATTGTGCCTGTTTGCTGAGATAAGTACTTAGTAATTTCTTCTTTTAGTTTTCTAAAAGGTGCGCCGTCAATATCTTGGGGAGCATAATTAGGTTTCCTGTCAGCATCTAATTCACCAGAATAGTCAACTTGCAGCGCGTAAGTATCACCAATTTGCAGTGGATAGTAATAGCCATCTAGAGGTGGTGGAAAGTCTCTAGTTTGGGCTTTTCCGAGCAACTCAATTACATCTCCACTATTATTTTTATGCTTCAGGAATTCTTGGTGCTTTTCCTGAAAGCTTGTTTTGTCTAAATCGCCATATATTTTTCGACAAAAATCTTGGCAGTTCTCGTTGATTTTTGTCTGATCTTCTCCTAAACCATCTTTTAAATCGTAGAGGAATAAATCAATAGTGGGATAAATAATCTTCTCAGTCATTTACTGTTCTGCCATGAATAAAGTCCCGAACCTTTTGCAGAAGATTTGGTTTTACAGCTATCTTTGCAGCAGCTACCGAATTATTGTTACTAAAAGCATTAAATGCTGCATTCGTCAATTCCGCAGTTGGTTCAGTTGGTAAAGGCAGAGGTGGTAAACCTTTAGTACGTTCGCCAGTTTTTTCAATTCTAGTAAGTTCTGTTTGATAAACTTTATCTAAGGGTGGATAACTTTCGGCGATCGCATCTAATTTTCCGATATTATCAGGATCGACTATTAGGGCTTTGCTGATGTCATTAAGCTGTGTTTGGATATTGTCTGGCAAAGGTTCATCCAATTGTGTGAGAGCCGTTAGAAAGGCTGTTAGAGTAATTATGTTGTTAGGTTTCATAGAGATTTTTTAGAGTCATTTATTAATGTCTCATGCAAAGGCGCAAATAAATAAGAAATTTTATCTACCAGTAATTGTGAAAGCTGCCCAATAGTAGGGATGGTGAAAAGGTTGTTGGTTCTTTTCTGATAACTCCATTTGACTAATTTGATTCAGTTTTCTTCTGATAAAAGGGCGAAGAGTTGTTTCATCTGATGGTAACTTAGCCCAGATTACTCGATAAATTCTTTCGAGTTGACTAAATGTTAAACTACGTAACCATTTTGTTGCTTTATTGAGGGCAACTACTGGCGATTTGCCTTTCTTTATTTGCCAGTAAAAGTAAATCATTAAAAAACTACTAGCATCGTCAGTCACAGTCCACAATGTACTAACAACATCGGTAACACCCTGATAGAGGAAGGCACTGACTAAACCAACATATTCAGCAGTGATAGTTTGATTGCTAGTGATGGCAGTTTCACAAGATGAAAGGCTAACTAGTTGATATCCTTTGAGGTTCTCAATATTAAAAATCTCCTCTAAAGTCAGAAACTCTTTACCGCTAAGAGCCAAAGCAGATTTTTGGGGATTGTGGAAATTATAGGTGCTATGTCCTGTAAAGTGAAAAATACTGTAACGATCTTTTAGGGCTGCTTTAACTGTGGTATTCGTCGCCGCTTCTCCAGAAATTCGTTTCGGCGTAGGGTTTTGGAATAACTGGGTAATAGCAGCAGATTCGATTTCTGCATGGGGCAAAATAGGAAAACCTTCACTGTCGGGATGTTCTACACTCAATAGGGGCAATTCACCAATTGCTCTGAGATTTGTTTGCTTCAAGCTTTGTAAGGTAATACCTATTTGGGCGCTAGGTAAATAGGTGATGGTGAAGTTATCTGTAAATATTGCATGGAGTGGTAAGCGGTGCAAATCACGATGAGGAATGAGAATTAAGTTTGTGATGCCGTTTAATTCTTCTTGAATAGCAGAAATATTGAGGATATTTTTCAACTCCTCAAGTTTATCTGGCATTAACTGTCGCCAAAGTTTGTTTTTGGGGCTTTGTTCGTCTTTTGCTTTGTCTCGATAATCGGCATATTGTTGATTCCAATTTTTCACCCAGCCTTCAAAATCGCGTAGACGCAGATCCCCTCTAGCCCCGTTTAAAAAGAGAGGAGTTGTAGGAGCATTTTCATTCTGGCTGGAAAAGGAGGGAGTAGAGAGGATGATGGGTGATGGTGCGTTGTGTTTCAGGATGAAAGTGTGTAGGGCGTAAGGGCTGAGATGCCAATAAACAACAGCAGTTGAGGGATTCAGCAGTTGTTGCATTGTTGAATAACTGGCAGAGGAAATTTCATCAGTCCATTCATCCAAAAGCCAACGCAAGCAGGTATTTTTGCTCTGTTCTGCTAATTCAACAGCTTGTACTAGCTTCTCAGACTGCACAGCTAAATCAACAGTTAACTGTTGAAACCATGCAAATTTCAGAGCTAGTTGTTTTTTACTTTTATCAGAGCGATTTGGTTCATTTAATAAGCGCCGCAATAAATCAGTACCCTGTCGCTGGAGTTCTGTAACTTCGGCTGTTTCGTTTAAATCTAACTGGACGTGAATCAAGTTTTGCAAAACCTCTAGATGCAACTCAGGAAAATTTGTTGCTGTAAGAGTTTGTAGTGCCTTTTTGTAGCTGGTAACAGCTTTGTCAAAAAAATAGCGGGCGTTATAATCATCTCGCCCTCGCAAATAATGAGCATCACCTATTGTCTTATGCAATTCTCCCGAATATTGTGGGTACGTGTCTTGCGGGCAATGCTTCAAACCTTCTTTATAGTTTGCCAATTTACCTTCATAGCCAGGCTTGTTTAAATCGGGATTGTTAAATTTTTGAGCAAATTTTTGAGCAGGGTCGGGTACTGCTGCACTAAATAAATCTATCCTCTTTCCAGTTACGTTTCCTCGGTTAATCCAACCTAAGTGTAAGTCTGGTTTTATTTCGAGAGCTTTGTCGTATGATGCGCTTGCTTCTTCTAGTAGCTCTAAGTTAAATAGCGCATTACCCCGGTTGTACCAAGCTTGGTGTAAGTCTGGTTTAATTTTGAGGGCTTCATCATAGAATGTGATCGCTTCTTGAAATCGCCCTAATTTAAATAACGCCGCACCCCAGCTGTTTGAAACTTCGTGGTCGTTGGATCTAATTTTGAGGGCTTTAGCGTAGGATATGATCGCTTTTTCAAATTGCTCCAAATTACTCAGCGCATTACCCCGGTTTTGCCAAGCTTCGTGGTCGTCGGGTTTGATTTTCAAAGCTTCGTCGTAGGATGTAATCGCTTCTTCAAATCGCTCTAAATTACTTAATATGAAACCCTTGTTGTACCAAGCTTCGTAGTCGTCGGGTTTGATTTTCAGGGCACTTCCAATAGATACAATTGCTTCTTCAAATCGCTTTAAACTACTCAGCGCCAAACCCCGGTTTTGCCAAGCTTCGTGGTCATCTGGTTTGATTTTCAAGGCTTCATCGTAGGATGCGACTGCTTCTTCAAATTGCTCTAAATTACTCAGCGCATTACCCCGATTGTACCAAGCTTGGTATAAGTCTGGTTTGATTTTCAAGGCTTCATCGTAGGATGCGATCGCTTCTTCAAATCGCTCTAAATTACTTAATATAAAACCCTGGTTGTACCAAGCTTCGTGGTCGTAGGGTTTGATTTTCAAGGCTTCATCGTAGGATGCGATCGCTTCTTCAAATTGCTCTAAATTACTCAGCGCATTACCCCGATTGTACCAAGCTTGGTATAAGTCTGGTTTAATTTTGAGGGCTTTGTCGTAGGATGTGATAGCTTCTTCAAATCGCTCTAAATTACTTAATATAAAACCCTGGTTGTACCAAGCTTCGTAGTCGTCGGGTTTGATTTTCAGGGCACTTCCAATAGATGCAATCGCTTCTTCAAATCGCTCTAACTTATTCAAGGCTGTTTTAAAAGATGTGTTTGCTTCTTCATATCGCCCTAACTGACGCAACGCCACGCCGCGATTCTGCCAAGCATCATAGAAATCAGGTTTAATTTCAATAGCATTGTCGAAGAATGCGATCGCTTGTTCATATAGCCTGAAACCATACAGCACCGTCCCTTGATTAAACAAAGCTTCTGCTTCATCTGTAGTAGATTCACCAACAACATCAACTTGCTTAATCCCTTCTTGATTTCGCCTTCTCTCGGCGTCCTCTGAGCCTTTGCGGTTCATTTGCTGCAACCATGTATTGCTTTTGTAGTGTATTTTAGCAATTTTACGGAAAGTTATATCGGCGGTTGAAAAACGTATCTACAGAACCAAAACCCACCTTCGTGGGTTTTAAACCCTCAATTTTTCCTTAATCTACGGAGGTAGACTTTGCCTGTGTAGGCGCGAATGACCTTCACCCTAGCTCTAAGTTGACACACATGCTATTGTTAGTCCATACAATCGCAATGTAACTCAAAACAATCGCATTATCAGGCGAAACAATCGTATTGTCAGCCTATAGTTTAGATAAACAAAAATATTTACAGTCATTGTGAGCAGAGCGAAGTAATCCCAGCCTTTGCGATTGCTTCGCTTTGCTCGCAATGACATTGTGTAATTAGTTATAGTTCAGCCGCGATTTCTAATTGCCAGGGCTATATCCGTTTCAAATCTTGTAAAACTTCGGCGGCTGATTGATAGCGATCGCTAAAATGATAGCAAACCATCTTATCTAAAATTGCTGCTAATCCTTCGCTCACTTGCACTGTTTGCCGCCACATCACATTACCCGTTTCTGGATCTGGATGAAGTTCTTGCGGTGGTATGCCAGTTATGGCTTGAATAGCAATCATTCCTAAAGCGTAAATGTCACTGCACAAGCGGGGATGACCGGCAAATTGTTCTGGAGGTGCATAACCCCGCGTCCCGATGGCTACTGTGGCTAATTCTGTTTGCTCATTACTCGATGGTTGCATCAATTTCACAGCACCAAAGTCAATCAATACCAGCCGATTATCTTCAGCGCATCTAATAATATTAGTCGGTTTGATATCACGATGAATCACTCGATGCTGATGAACAAATTCTAGAACTTCTAAAACTTCTTTGAGCATCTCCATCACAAATGATTCGTTTTGCACATTCTGCACAGGTGGTAATTCTTCGCTTAGGGTATGTCCCTCAATATATTGTTGAATCAAATAGAATTCTTGGTTATCTTCAAAATAAGCAAGTAATTCGGGAATCTGATGATGTTTACCCAAAGATTCTAAAATTTCAGCTTCACTATTAAACAACCTGCGAGCAACTTGCAAAAATCTTGTATCTTGACGGGCTGGCATTAACTTTTTAACTACACAAATCGGATTACCTGGGCGTTGAGTATCTTGTGCTAAATAAGTCCGACCAAATCCACCAGCACCAAGAGTTTGAGAGATTTTGTAGCGTCCACTCAAAAGCAAATCACCCGATTTTGTTTCTCGTGAATCAACTGGGGGAGGAAAGTCAAGATAGGAGTCGGGAACTGCCGTTTTGTCTTCTAAGAGGACATTTAATTGGGCGATCGCTTCTTGTTGTTTTTCAACTTGCAGAATAATTACCTGAGTTTGCCGCTGATTTTGGTAGTTAGTATAAGCAATCACACAGATACTACTAATTACGAAGGCAAGAGCAGAAGGAATTAACGGTATCCATCCAGCTTGCAAAAATAAAGCAACACAGATTACTACTAAGCCAGATAGAGTTATCGTTCCCACCACAAGCAACAGCAGCGGATTTTGCCACCGCCATGCTAAAAAACTACCTAAAAGCGACCAACTCCATACCCAAACAAGTTCCGCCCAGTTTGGCCAATACCAAATTAGCGATCGCCCATCCAACACTGTACTGATGAGTTGACTTGCTATCTGTGCATGAATAAACAGAGCAGGCATTCTGGCTGGTTGGTCTGGTAAAGCGCTGTAAGGTGTATAAAAGCCACCTGGAGGCATATTAGCTGCTGTAGTCCCAATAATTACCAGACGGTCTTTAATTAAGCTGGGATTTACTCGACCACTAAGAACATCTCTAAGGGTTACTTGGTTGGCAAGGCTGTTGGGGTGACGGTAATTTAATAATATTTGATAGCCATCTGCATCCAAATGTTGGTAGCCACCAGAATTAGCTTGTAAACGTGGAAACAGGGTTTTACCTAACTGAAAATCTCCTTTCTCAGTGAACTTGTATTTAATACCTTGTTTGTCTAGATAATTAATTGCAACTAGGGCACCAAATGCAAATGATGTTGTACACTTTTTGTCTGTAGAATAAGCAAATAACAAACTGCGGCGGAGAGTTTGGTCATTTTCACTATCAGGAACTACATCGCTAAAACCAACATTATTTATAGGAAAGTTGGGTGGTGGTGGAATTTCATCTCTACCCAAGCTGCTGAACAAACAAGTGCTGACAATGCGATCTTGATTTTGTTCCTTAGCCGCCAAATTATTGTTTTCTGGTTGGAAAAGATATAAACCAACAATTCGCGGTTGATAAGACTCTATTTTATTTAATAGCTGATTGATTGTCCGACCTGATAGAGTCCATTTCTCTCGTTTGAGATCCTCATCAGTAATTTTTACTAGCAAAATCCGCCGATCGGGTGCTTGTATTGGACGCGATCGCAACATCTGGTCATAAACTCTTAACTCCCAAGGCTGTAACCATTTGAGTTGCCGAACTCCCCAAATAAAGGCGGTAACTCCTACACTGGTAACAAAAATAATTTGCAACCAGCTTTTGCTCTTGGAAGTTTCACGAGAATCTTGAACTTTGACAAAGGGGACACGGAGTTTTTCTAATAGTCCACTAATCACGGCATTGGGGCGATACCCTGAATTGGATAAATGTTGCAGGCACAGAAGTTAATTTTCGGAATCTAGGTTAAAAACTAGTTAACCTAAGCTTCTATTAATGTAGCAATTTACTCGCTGGTTAGAGAATTTGGTGTATTCCTACTTGTAAAGCAAGCTTACGCGCAGTGTCAACTATAAAATAAAACAAGCGCTAATCATCTGTTTGAGATGTTTGGGCATCTTCAACAGAACTAGCAATTGGGAAAGAAATCGGATTAGTAGATGAAGTTAATGAATCTAATTGAGGTTGTTCTAGTGATGCTTCAATGCTTGAATCAGCAAAATATGAGCCTATGATTTTATCATAGTTAGAAGCAACAGCTAAAAAAGCGCCACCCAAAATATAGATAGGTAATGGCAGATTAAATTCTTGCAACCAGTCAAACAGTTCCGCCAAGGCAAACAGCACCAAAAAGCAGGTAAGCCAAACCCTCATATTCTCATTCCCTGGATTGAAACAACTCTATTACTAGCTTAAATAGCTTGCATGATAATTGATGTAGTACATAATCAACAACTTACACCCTCTATAAACCTAGATAAGTGCAATCAGAGTTATACCATCTGCTAGATTGCAATATATCTTAGAAAAATAAAAATATATTTAGCTTAGGAACATGGATTAAATAAGATGCAAAACGTCATTCTGTCTCTAGCTTCCCTCTCCAATATATAAGACATCTCCAGAAATTAAAGATGCGTTACCCAGAACCCTTGTAGAGACGTAGCACTGCTACGTCTTTACATTCTTTTTCGGAGATGTCTATAGGCTACGGTGTACATACAAGTCAGATCCAGTTTTATCCCACCCTTGGGATTTCTCGTTCCCAGTCTCCGACTGGGAATGCATTCATTGAGTCTCTGACTCAATGTCTGACTGGAGGCAGCAGCCCCTAAATCAGGCATTCCCATGCAGAGCTTGTGTTCGAGAGTAACGATAAAACAATGGAAAACCAAGCTTTTTTCAGCTTTTTTTGACTTGTGTGTACACCGCGTAGCCTTTATAAGGAGAGAACAGCAAGCGATCGCGAAGCAAGCTACCTGATACGTTGAGGTGTGATGGCTTGATATTGTTGAGTCGGAAGGATCGCGTCTCTGATATCTATCTTACGGGGGATGACTTTTTCTTGAAAATAGAAATCAGCAACTTTTTGTTGTTCAGCAATAATCGCAGGTGTGAGTTTTCTCAGTCTAAAAGTA
Source organism: Nostoc sp. (assembly GCF_036916985.1). Lineage (GTDB taxonomy): Bacteria > Cyanobacteriota > Cyanobacteriia > Cyanobacteriales > Nostocaceae > Nostoc. The sequence continues at coordinate 130,198 of NZ_JBALFD010000006.1, read as the reverse complement.
CGTCGGCGTGCTACCTTTTCTAAAACTGATACATCTAATTTCAGTTCCGGCGCAAAAGCTTTGGCAACATCCGTTGGGTTTTTTTCAGCCCATTCTCCTACCTTATCTGCTTCCTCTAAAAATACTCGCACCAATTCCAGATTTTGAGTGACAAATTGACGCCTACCAAGATAAAAGCCGCCTAGAGTATTAATTCTGGCTGCATTTCTCAGATTACGAATCGGGACAATTTTTTCCACAAGAGCCAAAAAAGGATCACTAGCCACCCAAACCTCAACCTTATCTTGAATAAAGGCATCACGGGCTTCAGATGGAGTCAAACCAACAATTTGAACATCGCTAATTTTTAACCCCACCTCTTTCAGAGCTTTTGCTAGTAAATAGTGTGCATTCGATCCCCTCTGAAAAGCAATTTTTTTACCTTTAAGATCGGCTATTTTCTTAATGGGAGAATTAGCTCTCACGACAATTCCTTGATTTTCACCCTTGCTAGGGGTACGTCCAGCAATATAGATAACTTCGGTTATACCTGCGGCTTGGGAAAATATTGGAGGTGTCTCTCCCACATTACCGATATCCACCTTACCTGCATTCATCGCTTCGATCAATTGCGGCCCAGCTGGAAATGGCCCAACCCAATTTACAGTCACACCCAACGCTTTGAAACGTGGTTCAACAACTTTTTTAACTTTGACTATATCTCCAGAAGTTTGATATGCCAAATTGATAACTTTAGCAGTAAAGCCGGGTTTTGTTTGTGCTTGAGTGTTATTTACCAAGCTACCTACTAAGGGAGTTGATAGAGTAAACAATCCCACTACAGAATATTGGAAAATGCGGTTTAAAACTGTGCGGCGTTGTGGTAAAAATGCTATTTTCATGGTTGAAATATTTTAGTAATCTAACTTTTCAAGACTTAGTTAATCCGTTTAGGTATGATAGCTTCAGACACTTGAGGGGTAAGCAAAATGTCTTTAATATTTACCTTACGAGGAATAATTTTTTCCTCAAAATAGAAATCTGCAACCTTCTGTTGCTCTGCAAGAATTGCAGGTGATAATCTTTTTAACCGATATGTACGTCGGCGTGCTACGGTTTCTAAAATTGGTGTATCAATTTTCAACTGAGTAGAAAGAACTTTAGCAACTTCACTTGGATTTTTTTCTGCCCATTCTCCTACCTTATCCGCTTCCTCTAAATACACTCGCACTAATTCTGGATTTTGATTAACAAATGCCCGTCTACCAATATAAAAGCCGCTACTAGTGGAAATTCCTGCTGCATTTCTCAAAATCCGAATCGGAATAGTTTTTTGCACCAAAGCAAAAAATGGATCAAAAGCTACCCAAACATCAATTTTATTTTGTATAAATGCATCACGACTTTCAGCTAAAGTCAGATTAACGGCTTGAACATCAGTAATTTTTAACCCCACCTCTTTCAATGCTCTGACTACAAAATAGTGCAAACCTGACCCCCTCTGAAAGGGAATTTTTCTACCTTTCAAGTCTGCTACTTTCTTAATAGGAGAATCAGCCCTAACCACAATCGCACTACTTTCGCCCTTGTTAGGTTTGCCCGTAGCAAGATAGGCTACTTCAGTGACACCTGCGGCTTGGGCGAATATTGGCGGTGATTCTCCGACACTACCAACATCAACCCTACCTGCATTCAAGGATTCTATTAATTGCGGCCCGGCTGGAAATGGCCCAACCCAATTCACTTTTACACCTAATGCTTGGAAACGTGGTTCAAGAACTTTTTTGGCTTTTATGAGGTCGCCAAAAGCAAAATAACCCACGTTAATAACTTTGGCACTAAATCCAGGTTTTGATTGGGCTTGAGTAGTTTGCAAAAAACTACCGACAATTGGAGTTGATAGAGCAAACAATCCCAATACTGAATATTGCACAATGCGTTTTAACACTGTACACCGTTGCGGAAAAAATGGTATTTTCATGGCTGAAATATTTGGGGAATATTTTAGTTACAACTAATTGTCCATCCAAAATTGCATCTGTACGTTCTTACAGATGTAATTAGTATCAATATTGAATATATAACTCGTAATTGAGGGACTAAGAACCTATTTATAGGAGAATTCAGAATGGGCTACGCCCGGTTGCGCTAACAGAAATTGCTTGACTTTGACCTTTGCTGGGTTTGCGTCCAGAAATATAGACCAATTGTGCGCCTGCTGCTTGGGCAAAGATTGGCGGTGACTCTCCCACAGAACCGATATCAACCCTATTTGCATTCATTGCTTCCAACAGTTGCGGCCCAGCTGGAAATGGTACCCAATTTACAGAAATACCAAGAGCCTTCAAACGTGGCTCTACAGCTCCTCTTATCTTGACAATATCCCCAGAAGTTTGATATGCCAAACTGACTGATTTTGTATTAATTCCAGGTCTTGTTTGTGCTTGAGAATTTTGCACCAAGCTACCCACAAAGGGAGCGGATAAAGCAAATAGTCCCAGTGCTGAATATTGGACAATACGCTTTAAAAGCGTGCGGCGTTGCTGTTGAAATGGTTTGTTCATCAGTTAAGATTTTCCTCCTAAGTATTGGTTTTTCATTTTTCAGCCTTACTTTTAAGAGTCAGTAAGATAATTGGAAGTTGCTATATCAACCTCCTAGAACACCAATTAAGCATTCAAATATAAGTGAACTTATTTATATTTAATACTAGTAAATTGGTGTTTTAAATAAGTAGATGCAATTATAAAATTCATTGCGATCGCATCACTTTTTCAACTCTGATAAGTACTGGGGAATAAAATATAAGTAAGATTTACTCGAAGTCTAAATCCCCATTCAAATATTCCCAATCCCCAGTTCAATATTTATTTTTCACTGATGAGTGTTTCAGGGGTGATAGCTGCATATTCTTGAGGTGTTAGTAGTGCTTCTTTAATATCAATCTTTTTGGGTAAGATTTTTTCGTTATAGAACAAATCAGCAACACTTTGTTGGCTTTGCATTAGTTGTGGGGTAATTCCTCTCAGCCGATAAGTAGCACGGCTAGAAATTATTTCCTGGATGGGTAAATCAATTTTGAGTACAGGTGCTATGAGTTTGGCTACTTCTTTCCGATTTGCTTCTGCCCATTGACCATTTTTGTCAATTTCTTCTAGAATGATGCGAACTAATTCGGGATTTTCCTTAGTAAACTCACGTGTTCCTATGTAATAGCCCCCTGGAGTGCCAATATTTGTAGCATCTCGCAATACACGGGCACCGTGGAGTTTTTCTACCAAAGCTAAATGAGGATCACCAGTTACCCAAACTGGAATAGTCCCCTGAATAAATGCCCCACGTGCTTCAACATTTGGCATACTCAGAACTTTAATATCACTATATTTGAGATTCACCTCTTCTAAGGCTTTGATAATAAAATAGTGAGAAGCCGAACCTTTTTGAAAAACTACTTTTTGACCTTTGATTTGAGCTAAAGTTTTAATTGGAGAACCCTTTGGAACTGCGATCGCACTACCTTTCCCGGAATTAGGGCCAAGTCTTCTACCAGCCAAATAGATAATTCTTGCACCCGCAGCTTGGGCAAAGATCGGAGGCGTTTCTCCAACTGAGCCAATATCAATTTTGCCCACATTCATCGCTTCCATAAGTTGTGGTCCTTGAGCAAATTGTGACCACTCTACTTTCAAACCCAAAGGCTCTAAACGTTTTTCTAAAACTCCTCTGACTCTAACTAAATCACCAGAGCTTTGATATCCTATTCGCAGTAACTTTGTTTTAAAAGTTATAGTCTTTTCCCCGGCTGGTTCTACTTTAGGAACTGTTCCCGTATTTGTGTTAGGTACTGTTGAGGTACAACTGATTAAAGTAGTAGATAAAGCTAGAAAACTAGGCATTACAAATAATGCTAGTCTGCCGATTATCGTTGTCTTGGTTCTGACAAAATTGTTAAACATTTTTACACCTATGTTTTGGTTAACTACTGATACAAAGACATCAGTTAATAACTTAAATTGTCCAGTTTTTAAAGTTGATAAAAATTATTTACTTATTAGATTTAATGGAATCAGGTGTGAATGCTGCATATTCTTCTGGAGTGAGTACTCCATCTTTGACATTAACCTTCTTTGGTAGAAGTCCTTGTGCATACCATAAATCAGCTATTTGTTGTTGTTTTTTAACAACTTCATCAGTGATTGGTAATAGACCATATACTGCTTTACTATGAATTGTTTTGAGGGTAGGTACATCAATCCCAACGTCACCTGTCTCCAGTTCTGCTAACTTATCAATATTTTTCTGCGACCAATCTTCAGCTTTGATAAACTCCTCCATAAAAATTTTGAGAATTTCAGGATGCTCTTTTGCAAATTTGCGTGAGGTCGTATAAAAGCCACCAAGATCCTGGAGTCCTTGTCCATCTATCAATACACGACCAAGATTTTTTTGGACATTTCTGGTAATGTAAGGTTCCCAAATTACCCAAACATCAATTCCGCCCTGACTAAAAGCCACATTTGCATCTGGAGGTGGGAGAAAAAGAGATTTTATATCACTTAGTTTTAGCCCCTCTTTTTGTAAGGCTTTTAGTAAAACATAGTGGGCAATAGAGGCTTTTTGAAAGGAAATTTTTTTGCCCTTAAAATCAGTGACACTTTTAACTGGAGAGTTTTTTGGTACTAAAAAAGAAACTCCTTTACCATTAAATGGGGTCGTTGCAATATATACAAGAGGTGTACCTGCGGCTTGAGCGAATATAGGTGGTGATTCAGCTGTGGCTGCGATATCAAGGGAACCAGCATTTAACGCTTCTAAAGCTTGTGGGCCAGCAGCAAACTCTAGCCACTTTACAGTAAAATTCTTTGCTGCCAAACTTTTTTCTAGAGTTCCTTGCTTTCTCATCACTGCAAGAGAACCAAGTTTAGAATAAACAACTCGTAGCTCTTGTTTTTGTGGAGTATTAGAAACTGTTTGACTCTGAGATTGTGTACTAATTGAGGATGCTTCGTTTTGAGTAGTTTTAGTTTCTTGGCTGCAACCAAATATAGCCATTGGCATTGTGATCAAGCAAGCAGCTATCAATAAAGATAATTTGCGCTCAATTTTATATTTCACTTCTATAGATTTAGTATTTAGGCTATATTCATCTACCGTATTTATCTTTTGAAATTTTGATTGTAGCGGCTTACTGCTAGACAACTTGAGGCTCTGCAAAGATTTGAAAAATGCCATACTACCGTCTATTTAAATTTAATAATTATTGTTGTTGTTTCTCATGACTGCAAACAACTATCAATTTCAGTATAAATTTTACCTAATTTGTTCTTGAAATAAAGTATTCATCAACACTAGTTTTAAACAAAAAAGTAATATTTTTATCTATTTATCTTTATAAGCATATAGTCTGACACTTAAAAAAAATATAGTCTGACACTTAAAAAAGTTTTATGAGTTTTTTACTTATTTATATCAAAATCACTCTATCAATCCTATTTGATTGCTAAGAATTGCAATCCACAGATCCCCGACTTCTTTAAGAAGTCGGGGATCTTGTTTGTTGAACAGAATACATGCGTCATTCATCAGAATTCAGTTAGGTATTCTGATCGAAAAAGCGCATGAATAATCGACGTTTAATGACTATTGATTACCTTAAGAAAATGCAGAATTTAAAGGCGCATTAGCTTTATTTTTTGAGGTATAAAGCCTAAAAGGGACGACTACCTGCAAGGCTAACCCGCTTCAATACTCGTCGCTCATTAGGATCAAATGCTTGACGGTAATGCAAGGTAGCTTGATTATCCCAGTAGACAATATCACCTACTGACCATTTGTGTTGGTAGTAGAACTTGGGTTGATTGAGATGTTGCCTTAACTGTTCAATCAGTTTAGATCCTTCTTCCGGCTCTAACCCAACAATTTCCACTTCTGTAGCAGCATCTAAGTAAAGATGTTTTTTACCACTTTCTGGATGTGTCCTAACTAAAGGATGGGGAAAGACCGGACTGATTAAAGGAATATTCTTATCTAAACGATACAAAGAGCGGGGTGCATTCCGGTCTCGCAAAAATGGGTTGTAGGTAATTAACTGCAAATCTGCAATTCGTTCTTTGGTAGCTTCATCTAATGCTTCATAAGCTAAATTGGTATTTAACCAATAAGTATCTCCACCATGAGTTGGTATTTCTAAAGCATAAAGAAGTGAACCACTAGATGGGGTAGGAGTCCATTTGTGGTCAGAATGGAAAGTTAATTCTCCAGTACCGGTATAGCCACCATCGACATTGGAAATCGGAATTACCACCGGAGTTTCTCCTGGTTTAGAAGCCAATACTGGAGTTTCATCAGATGGTACAAAGAGTGCGCCAAAGTATAGAGAAAAGTTCAAAAGTTGTTGGTCAGACAGCTTTTGGTCTTTGAAGATTAAAATGTGGCGATCGCGCAGAGCTTCCTTAAGTTGTAAGATAACTTCAGGTGCGATCGCTTGACTAGCATCAAGATCGGTAACGATCGCTCCCAAAGGGGCATCAATAGACCTAATTTTAACTGTTGTCAAAGTCGAAGTAGACATAATATTCTCCTGTGTTTTTGTTTCTTCCTGAGGATAACTACTTATTCGCTAGAACCTCTGAAGGAGTAATTTTGGCGTACTCTTCAGGTGTCAAAAACCCGTCTTTAACATTCACCTTTTTGGGGATAAGTCCTAAGCTGTACCATTTATCTGCAACTTCCTGTTGCTTGGTAATAGTTTTATCAGTGATTGGTAGCAACCCATAGTCATATTTTTTATGCATTATTTCTAGAGTTGGTGGATCTAGTTGAGTCACAGGAGCAAGTAATTGTGCAACTTCTTTGGGATGATCCTTAGTCCAGATTTCTGCTTTTTCTAGCTCCTCTAGAAACACTTTGATCACATCAGGATGAGCCTGATAAAACTGGCGTGAGGTTGAGTAAAAGTTGCCAGTATCCCGCAACTTATCACCATCTGCTAAAACACGGGCTATTTTATTTTCTACATTTCTGGTAGCGAATGGCTCCCAAATATACCAAGCATCTACCTTGTTCTGACTGAATGCTGCATTTGCATCTGCCGGTGCGAGAAAAACTGATTGGACATCGCTCAGTTTCAATCCGGCATCTTCTAATGCTTTAACTAATAAGTAGTGACCGATGGAAGCTTTCTGGAAAGCTACTTTTTTACCCTTCAAATCGGCAACACTTTTAATCGGAGAGTTCACCGGAACTAAAAGTGAAATAGCTTTACCACTGGGGCGTGTAGTAGATAGATAAACAAGAGGCGCTCCTGCTGCTTGCGAAAATACAGGAGGCGATTCGGCTGTAGATGCGATATCTAGTCCATTTGCATTCAGAGCTTCTAGCTGTTGTGGCCCAGCGGCAAATTCAGGCCACTGTACTTTAAAACCCAGAGGCTCTAATCGCTTTTCCAAGGAACCCTGTTTTTCTAGAACTGCTAAAGCGGAAAGTTGTTTGGAACGTACAATCCGCACTACTTGCTTCTCAGCGGACTTTTCTGTAGTACTAGATGAAGCAGTAGACTCAGGGGAAGCTGTTGACTGCTGAGTGTTATTTTTGGCTTCACCACAACTCGATAAGACTGTCGATAGCATTAAGCAGTAGCCCAAAGCAAACAACAAGGAACGACGTGTTGTTCTCTGACTTTTCCTGAATTCAAACTTTCCTTTTAAAGCTGGCATGGGTTGTTTTATTTATTCCTTTATTCGTGGTCAGAACGATTATGATTAATTACGAGCTAAATAGCCAAAAAACTCTTGCTTATTAATATAGTTGAAAATTGGGCTAATTAAATATTTTTTATCTAATTAAAAATATCTATCAATAAATCACGATATTTTATTCATATCAAGCTATTAAGATCATTGTGATAGAAATTATGTCAAGCTATCAAAGTTAAATAGAAAAGCTGTACAGCACTGTTGTCGGAAAAAGTGCTGTACAGCCTTCAAGAATTATAACTTCTCTTTTAATAAATCAACTTTTAGGTTTCCATACTGCATCTTTGATTTGAAAAGTTTTAGGAATCAGCTTTTGACTGTAGAAAAGGTCAACTACTTGCTGTTGTTCAGCGATAAATTCATCAGTTATATCAAACACACCCAAGATAGGCCGTCTCTCTAAAGCCCATTTCCAAACTCCTGGTTCTTCTTTGGTTTGCGCTGCCAATAAGTTAGCAACTTCATTGGGGTTAGCTTTAGCCCATTCTTCTGCTTTTCTTTGTTCTTCCAAGATTATCTTCACTAAGTCGGGGTGATTTTCAGCAAAATTGCGTGTAGCGATATAGTAGGCTCTTTGGGGAGCGACATCAGAACCTTTGGCTAGAACTCGTATTTCATTTGCTCGCTCTTTCCGAGCATAAAAAGGATCGCTAGTGGGTAACACATCAACCTTGGCACCTTCAAAAGCAACCTGACTTTCTGGAATAGTTAGGTAAGCAGGTTGAATATCATTGAGAGTTAATCCAGCACTTGCTATAGCTTTTAAAAGCAAATATTGCAGGGCTGTTCCTTTCTGGATCGCAACTTTCTTACCCTTGAGTTCCGCAAGAGTTTTGATTGGTGAATCCTTACGGACAATAACTGCTTGAGCGCCTGCGTTGGAACCAGTTGCAGCAACATAAACAATCGGATTATCACCAGCTTGAGCAAAAATTGGTGGTAGATTTCCAACGTTACCAATATCAATACTATTTGCGGCCATTGCTTCCATCATTGGCGGGCCACCGCGAAATTGTATCCACTTGATAGCAATGCCATCAGCGGCAAAGCGCTTTTCCAAATAGCCCTGAGCTTTAAGTAGGTTCAGACCTGGTGTACCACTCTGATGACCGATGTTGATCACCTCTAGTTTTTTTGAGCTTGCAGTAGTTGGCTCAACTTGGGGAGTATTGCTTTGAGTACTTGGAGAGCTACAGCCTGTAACTAACAGAAAAGTCGTAAACGCCAGCAAAAAATAACGAGCTATACTCGCAGGCAACCATGACTTTCTGTAGCTTCTGAACATGATTCAATGTAATTTCTTGGGGTAAGTGGATATTTTTAGTTTTTATTTTTGTTGGACTGAATTTTATTGATAATTCAGATTTCAAAAGTGGTCAGAGTATCTATAACCACTTTCATGAAAACCACTTTTATCATGTTTACGCGTCATTGGGGACAATTTTTTAATAAATAAAAATAATTTTTTTATGTCTGAAGTTAGAAAAGAGAGTGGGTCATACCCACTCTATAACGACTCGAGGAACTGAGAATTTAAGAGTTAAGAGGAAAAATTTAGAAAGTGGAGTGAGAAAGACCCACTCCAGAGTGGTGCTAGTGGAAGATTGAAATTTGTGAATGAAACTCTGTTTGATTCGTGTTCAATTTTGCTAGTGCTTCCAAGCGACTAGAATTGTAGCTTCGAGTTCTTCCGTAAAATGTCCAGACGGCTCAACCGCTAGTAGCGCTTCTCTAAGATCCTTTTCAAATGCTGGGGCATTATCACCATAGAAAATTTTGAGTGAGAAGGCTGTAGTGTATAAATAGCCAAGATAGCTATCGACAGTCCAAGATTTTTCAAATGGTACTTCATAGGTTTCTTGACGAGCAAAAGCCGAATTGCCAATTACAACTTCATGGGGAGGATCGACTGGCTTACGAATACCTTGTCCTCGTTGTCCAGTCCGTCGCTCATCACCTAACCATTTTTTCACTACTCCAACAGCAGCTTGTTTCCAAGGTAGATTGCTTTCCCAAGGGTTATCACCAGTGTTAAGCAGTGCTAATGCACCATCATCAGTTAGCAATTCATAAAGGCGTTCAAGGACTAGTTCGCGTTCCATCCAGTGGAAGGCTCTACCAATTGTGGTTAACTTAAATTTCCCTAAGCTAGAGTCGATTAACTCTGCTCCTTGCTCTAACCAAGTAATATTATTTGCTCCAACTGTTGCTGCTTGCCGTTTGGCTTCTGCAATCATGCCGGGATCGGGATCGATCGCCACAACTTCTTCAAATTTGGTTCGTAGGGGAATTGAAATTAATCCTGGGCCAGTACCTAAATCAAGGAGTCGTCCTTGACCATTGAGATGAAATATTTCGGCTAGTTTGTCGAATACAACTGGTGGGTATTTGGTTCTATATTGAGCGTAGCCCTCTGCGGCTCCCTCAAATAAACTTGGGTCGTAGGTAGGAAGTGTTTTTAGTTGAGTCATATTAATTTTAGATTTTGGATTTTAGATTTTGGATTTAGGTAAGTAAGGTGGAATTAGATAACGCCCACCCTACAAAACAGCGAGTAGACAGCTTGAATATTGGGCATTGGGAAAACTCTTTTTTAGTTCCCGTTCCCATTCCCAATGCCCTAAGAATATTGGGTGATGACGGGTAGCTGATCGTTGAGTACCCAATCGCCGATCGCACGCAATTTGTAATCTACAGGATCGTGCAGGGTAAAGGTTCGCAAATCTCGCCAGTAGCGATCAAATCCATATTTGGTTGCTGTGGCGCGAGTTCCCGTAACTTCAAAGATGCGGTTGGTTATATCTATACCTACACGGGTCGCTAATGCCTTGGCTGCGGAAACTGCGATCGCAACTTCTCCCCTCTCTTGATGAGTCAGTTCTACATCCTTGTCCCAGGCTGCTTGCACTTTCTCGGCTGCTTGGTCGGCTAGTGCGATCGCAGCTTGAATTTCAAGCCAAAAATCTCCGTAATGATGCAGAATATAGGGGTCTTGAGTAGCACTATCTACTCCCGATGTAATCCACGGTTGAGTAGTAGTTTTAGTATATTCACGAGCGGCGGCGAAGGCTCCTTTAGTAATTCCCAGATAAACGTTGGTTTTTGTTAGCTGGGCGATAATACCAAGGAAAGTTGAGAAGGCACTATCGGGAGGATTTGGTGGCCCCAAAATCTCATCTTTCTCTACTAAGACATTGTTAAATGTATAACTACCGCTATCAGTACGACGTTGCCCGATGTTGTCCCAATCGTGATTAGAAACTAACCCTTCCCTGTCTTTGGGAATTATGAATATGAAGGGCAATTCTACGCCATCTTCTAAAGCGGAGAATACCCGATAATCGGCAACGGAAATACCTGTACCAAAGCTTTTAATACCATTTACCCGAAAATTCTCACCTTCTGGATTAATTTTCAGCCTAGTATCCTTTGTATTAATGGCATTTGCCCAAAATAAGTTATTCTTAGCAGTTTCTCTATAATATTTTTCCTTTTGGGCTGCTGTGCCGGAAACGTGACCCAAAGCCGTCAAGTTGAGATGATTACCATACAACTGACCAATTGAACCATCTGCTTTTGATAACTTTCTGACAATTTTTAAGGCATCAATCCAAGTTGCACCAATGCCACCATATTGCTTGGGTACAACCAGCGGTAACAAACCACTCTCACGTAGTTTATTAATTTCCGGTTCTGGAACTCCAGCTTTAGCATCCCGTTCAACTGCGGATTGAGCAAGTTCCTTGGATAGAGAAGTTGCTAGGTCAATGTAATCCTTTGGTTTTGTAATATCTAGCACCATAATCAAATCATCCTTGGTATTGTTTCGGCAGTAGGCAGCAATCAGACACAGAACTTAAGAGAAATGTAGAGTGGGCAAGGCCCACGCTACAAGTGAACAGAGGAAATGGAACATGGAACGTTGTAATTGTCCTTAGTCCTTTGTCCTTTGTCATTTGTCCTTTGCAAATGACTAATGACTAATGACTAATGACAGTTATTTCTTAGCCGCTAAATATTCGTTTGCGGCTTTCTCAACACCTGTACCCTTGAAGAAGTCTTGATTGAGACTGGTGTACAACTCCAAGGGATGGATTGAGAGGAAGTAGCGGAGGTCTTCTTCGGTAATGATTTCGTGTTCTGCCATTGAATAGGCGTTGGCAGTAACAGCGGTGATATCAGGCACATCCCAGTGACCGGAATCGGAACCCAAGAAGGCTTTAACGCGATCGCCAAAGGGATTAGCTGCACGGTTAAATGCTTGGCTGACACGGGTATCGTCTGATTCTGTACCGAAGTAGAAATGATTCAAGAAGCGATCGCGCACATCTTCTGGCTTCTCTATTCCTGCTAGCTCAAATTCATCGAGTTCGCCTGGATCTTCTGGCGCTAATAGTTGATGGTGGAATCCTAAGCCGTCACCAATTTTATCTAAGCGTCCATCTACTAGTTCGCCACCGTAGCGGGTGTACAACTCTACTAGTGCTTCCTTGTCGATAATAGCAGGATTGTTATTTGACAACAAATGTTGTTTGTTGCGGGTTTCCCAATGCCAAATAATATCAGCGTAGAGACTAGCACCCCAAGCTGAACCACCTTCTAAGAAGGCAAACTTTAATTGCGGGAAGCGGCGAGTAACTCCACCAAAGAACAGCGATTTGCATAATGCTTCGGCTGCAAAGGCAAAGTGATTAATGTGATTGTACTGGGCGTTGGTGACAGAGCGTTGAGTTGTCCAACCTTGGCTAGAGGCGTGAGTTGTGGGTACAACTTTCAATTCTACGCACTTAGCCCAGAATGGATCGTAATCATACTGGCTATCTAAGCCAAAGTTATCAATCCAAACCACTTCGTTAGCGACTTCTTTGCCATACTTCTCAAAGGCAGGAATTGGCCGACGGACGTAACCGGGGATTTGAATTGCTTTGAGTCCGAGAACATTCACCGCATATTCCAACTCTTCAATCCCTTCTTCGGGAGTGTGCAGGGGAATGGCGGCGATGGGTGTTAAGCGATCGCTATAAGGGCGGAAAATATCAGCATGGTAGGTGTTAACCGCCCGACAAACAGCCCGCCGCATTTCTTCGTTGCCGATATTTGGGGCCATTGTTGCCAAGTTGGGGTACACAACGGCAAAGTCTGTACCTGCTTCTTGTAAGCGTTCGTGCAGCAATTTGGGCAAGCTAATGGTAGCCAAATTCAAAGTATTTTTGGTTGGACGACCCCACCAGTTAGGGCGATTAGTACGATAAGCAAAACGTTCTTCCCAACTTTGCTTGTACCACTTAAAGCGAGAAGATCCTGGTAAATTCTCTTTGAAACGTTCTACAAGTTCAGTTCCACCAACTTGTTCTAAATAATCCAAGACTGCTGGTTCAAATTCTTGGGTATGTACATCGGTGTCAATGATTGGATAACCAAGTTTTTCACGAATTTGAGCAGACCTGGTTTTTTGTGGGCGGTCTAAAGCGATCGTCATGATAGTTTATCCTAAATTATTCAAAAGATTTGTGTATCTTTAGATCCCCCCTAGCCCCCCTTAAAAAGGGGGGGAATTGAGGCACTTTCAGTCCCCCTTAAAAGGGGGTAATTGAACCACTTTCTGCCCCCTTAAAAAGGGGGGTTGGGGGGATCATCAAGATTGAGGAACATAACGACAAGATGGAATTAACGGCCAGCTTTAGCCAAAAATTCATCTGCTGTTTTCTCCACAGCCGTACCTTTGAAGAAGTCACGATTTAGGCTGGTGTACAACTCCAAGGGATGAATCGATAGGAAATATTGCAAATCTTCTTCGGTGATAATCTTGCGTTCTACCATTGAATAGGTATTGGCAGCGATCGCAGTAATATCAGGTACATCCCAATGACCAGAATCGGAACCCAAGAAAGCTTTAACGCGATCGCTGTATGGGTTAGCTTTGCGGTTAAAGGCTTGAGCTACACGGGTATCATCTGATTCTGTCCCGAAGTAGAAGTGATTCAAGAAGCGATCGCGGATATCCTCTGGCTTCGTTACTCCTGCTACGGCGAATTCATCTAAATCACCAGGTTCTAACGGCGCTACTAAATCAGCGTGGAAACCTAAACCGCTACCTAGCTGATCCAAACGACCATGTACTAGTTCACCACCATAACGGGTATAGAGTTCTAGCAGTTCTTCGCGATCGATATTGGCGGGATTGTTATTTTCCACCAAATGATCTTTATTGCGAGTATCCCAATGCCAAATCAAATCGGTATATAAACTAGCACCCCAAGCTGCACCTCCTTCTAAGAAAGCAAACTTGAGTGTGGGGAAGCGATGAGTTACACCACCAAAGAATAGAGATTTACATAGTGCTTCGGCAGCCGATGCAAAGTGACCAATATGGTTGTATTGGTAATTGCTAATGGAACGCCGATTTATCCAGCCCATACCGGAAGAGTGGGTGGTGGGTACAACTTTCAGTTCTACGCACTTCGCCCAGAAGGGATCGTAATCATATTTACTATCCAAGCCAAAGGTGTCAATCCAGATGGCTTCGTTGGCTACTTCTTCGCCATACTTCTCAAAGGCGGGAATCGGGCGGCGGATATGTCCGGGGATTTGAATTGCTTTGAGTCCCAGCACTTTCACCGCATATTCCAACTCTTCGATCGCCTCTTCGGGCGTATTCATGGGGATGGAAGCAATGGGTGTTAAGCGATCGCTATAAGGACGGAAAATATCAGCGTGATATGTATTAGCTGCCCGACAAACAGCCCGCCGCATTTCTTCATTGCCGATATGTGGTGCCATCGTTGCCAAGTTGGGGTACACAACGGCAAAGTCTGTACCTGCTTCTTGTAAGCGTTCGTGTAACAACTTGGGCAAACTAACGGTAGCTAAATTTAAAGCATCGTTAGTGGGACGAGTCCAGAAAGGAGGGCGGGCGGTGCGGTTAGCGCGGCGTTCATCCCAAGATTGCTTAAACCATTTAGAGCGAGATGCACCAGGTAAGTGTTCTTGAAAACGCTCTGCGATCGCAGTTCCAGCAACTTGCTCTAAATAATCCAAGAATGCTGGGGGAAATTCTTGGGTATGTACATCGGTATCGATGATCGGATAACCCAGTTTTTCCCGAATTTGAGCAGACTTAGTTTTGTGTGGACGGTCTAGTGCAATAGTCATAGTGTTCTACCTGATTTTTCAATTGGATTGGGTAGATAGTACTGATTAAGAAGGTTGTCTACTTTCTCCTTAACAGCATTTATTTGAAGAAGTTGGGATTTTTCTTTACATAATAATGTGGCGAGATTAGTAAAGATAAAATCTCGAAAATCAGCTTTGCTGATAATTTCCTTCTCCACAAACTTTCTATGCGTTTTCATAAAGAAATGGTATAACAAGCTGCTAATACAGATAAAATTAACGCGACTGTTCATTAACAGCCCAATCTGTTAATTTAAAGTCCGACTTGGCTAAACCCTGCGAGACTAAAAATTTCTTTGTCCCCTCTAAAAGTTTCACGCCCTCTGCTGGTAATGGTTCTTCTGATATCTGTTTGAGTGGTAACGATACTTTGATGATATCAAGGGGATATTTAGTAATTTGGGCGTGGTACTGATAATATTCTTCAGAATTAGCTTTTAAATCCTTGGCTGCTTCTGTCAGAATTCCATTAAACTTCTGGGGAAAATCAGGCTGTTTCGCCAAAAAGCTTTCGGTTGCAACAACTAATGATGTCCCTGACAAACCTTTATGATTTGCTGAAGAATCAATCACTGGAAACCCTTGTGATTTCAGAAAAGGCCCCAGATCGCTTGAAGTTGCATAAGCTGCGACATCACCACGTTCTAAAGCTGCTTTTGCCTCAGTAGTCATCAAGTGGACAACTTTTACATCTTTGGCAATTTTAGCTTCAGCTAATAGTCCCAGCAGATATCGATGCATATAAGAACCTTTTTGGGTAGCTATTTTTTGACCCTTAAGTTCAGCAAGCGATCGCGGGCCATTCTTTTTCGCCACTAACCAGGCAGTTGTATTAAACTGAGTTATCCTTAGCAGTCGAGTTTCTTGACCCCTTGCTCTCAAAACTATGGCTGGTGTATCACCTAAAGAGCCAACATCTAATTGTCCTGCGACCAGCGCCTCATTTAGATCCGGCCCGTTAGGAAATCTTGCAAAAGTAATGTTTTTAAATCCTGCTTTTTGCAACTCACGATCTAAAATCCCTTTTTTCTTTGCCCAACCAAGTGGCCCTGTAGGTTCTGAATTACCTACATAACCTATACGCAGGGTAGAAACGCTATTAGATGCAGCTACAGTAGCACTTTTGGCATTAATAGCCTCAACCGATTGAGCGGATTTAGTTTCTCCTTGGCTACATCCTGTAGTTAGTAGTAGCAGGACACAAGCCATTGAGGTTGATAATTTGGAAGTAAATTTATTTTTACTGATAGAATCTGTTCCTATTGGGAACGACAGCATGACTTTTTCTCCGCCGTATTATTTATACGCAGTGTGCAACTTTCTCTCAGACCTAACCCCCAACCCCTTCCCTACAAGGGAAGGGGAGCAGGAATCAAAGCCTCTCAGGAGTGGGGGAGAGGAATGGAAGTGGGGTTCTAAGGATAAGTTGCACATTGCGTTACTATTTCATCTGCTTCAAAATTTGGAATGTTTCATCGGCTTTTGCTGTTGAAGTACGTTTATGTCCCCAACCAACGTTTTCACGGTAACTACCCAATAGGCCAATTTCTATTAATTCTGCCTCGTTGACTGAAGTTTTCATATCGCTTTCTGGTGCAACATAAAGAGCATCAACTGGACAATACAATTCGCACATATAACATGTTTGACAGTCACTCTGTCGGGCAATGGTTGGCGGTGCATCTGGCACTCTGTCAAACACATTAGTTGGACAAATATTTACGCAGATATTACATTCTATGCACCGCGACTCGCTGACCAACTCAATCACACTGTCACCCCTATTTTAGATTTTGGATTTTGGATTTTGGATTGCGAAATATCTTCTGTATTTAGTAGCGGCTGACTCTTCACCCAGACTTGATCTAATCCGCCACTAATTAGGTAATGTTGCTGATTAGCATCTTGTTCTGGATAGTCTAGATGTCTGTGCATCCCACGAGTTTCTTTACGTTCAATAGCACTGCTGTACATCCACCGTGCTGTGGCTACCATTGCCGCAGCTTCTCGCGCCCTGGGAAGCTCTTTCTCTGATGTTACCTGGCTACTGCGGAGTTCTTGCCAAAGATGATTTAATCTACCCAAAGACTCGGTTAAGCCTTGTTCTGTACGGAAATAGTTCTTTTCGTAGGGGAATACTTCAGCTTGGACTGCCTGAATAATTTCATCAATCGCTAAGGTGCGATCGCTCCCACTATGTAATACTACTTCTCCAACTCCCAAAACTAGTCGTTGAGTTTTATGTTCTCCCAAACTGCGGGTATATTCAGCAGCCGATTTGCCTGACCAATAACCAGAAGATATTGCCCAAGCGGCATTATGACTACCACCGCCAGTAAAACCGCCACAAATTAGTTCCCGTGTTGCTGCATCTCCAGCCGCATAGAGTCCCCGTACAGAACTGGCACAACTCTCATCGACAATCCGAATTCCCCCTGTACCGCGCACAGTTCCCTCTAAACGCAGAGTCACAGGGAAACGTTGGGTAAATGGATCGATGCCTGCACGGTCAAAGGGTAAAAAGAAATTCGGCTGCGCTAAACGCATAGATGGTCGCATCGATTCTGCCGCTTTGTCTATGATGGCGTAGACTGGCTGTTGCAGTAAGGTTTCAGCAATTACTGATCTTCTATGAGAACTTGCCCCCGGAATCACAGTACCGTCTTCGTAGGTAAAAGTTGCCCAATTATAAAACAGGGTTTTGGTGACTGAAGAAAAGGCGGGGGAGATGCCGTAAGCATTAGAAAATTCCATACCCGACATCTCGGCTCCTGCTTCTGCCGCCATCAGATAACCATCCCCTGTCAGGACGTTGCATCCTAACGCTTTACTGAGAAACGCACAGCCACCTGTTGCAATGATCGTGGCTAGCGATCGCACTATCCATTTCTCACCTGTCTGACGGTTCACACCTGTTGCACCAGCAACAGCACCATCATCATCAACCAGTAGTTCTAAGGCGGGGCTGTTGTCTATAATCTTGACTCCAGCGCGTTGAATCTGCCGCCGCATCAGCCGCATATATTCTGGCCCTTGCAGCGATCGCCGATAGGGTTTGCCTTCATCGTCGGTAGGGAAGGGATAACCCCACTCTGCTAACTGATTGACGTTTACATAAGTCTGATTCAGTACCCGATCCATCCAATTGCGATCGGCTAAAAACCCACCCAACGATTCCCGACTCGCCTTCGCTGTTTCCCGTGCTTCCGGGTCAGGTGGCACATACCACACACCATTCCCCGATGCAGCAGCGCATCCAGTTGTGCCACAATATCCTTTATCTACGAGGATCACCCTAGCTCCACTTGATGCAGCACTCCATGCCGCCCAAGTCCCAGATGGGCCACCTCCAATCACAAGCACATCTGCTTCTAAGTCGAGTTCCAAATCAGTTGTTAACGTCTTTATCATTTACCATTTCCCCCCATCGATAAAGTCTTAAGCATCAAGTCTTCACCCCATCGATGCTGCAAAATAAATTAATTTAGAAATCTAGCTAGTAGCCTGAAATTATGGGCACTTAAAGACAAGTTGTCACTAGATTATCATCATAACTACTTTATCTTGATCAATAAACCGTAGTTTCTGATATAACAAAGCTTTTCACAGTTTTCGACAAAAAGCAAGTATTTCAAGAAACATCTTTAAACATAAAGTTATGTAAAATAAACTTGATTATCTCTCTCAAGAGGCTTGCTTTTTAAAGTCTTTTGTGCAAATATCCAAT
The DNA here is from genome assembly GCF_036916985.1 of Nostoc sp. Taxonomy (GTDB): domain Bacteria; phylum Cyanobacteriota; class Cyanobacteriia; order Cyanobacteriales; family Nostocaceae; genus Nostoc. The sequence goes on along the minus strand of NZ_JBALFD010000006.1, from coordinate 111,565 downwards.
GTTAGTACAGAAAGTACTTAATCTCGATAGACTTATCGTTGTTTAATAAATTTTTCCAAACAAGAGCCAGGAATCCTATTCCGGCTCCCAGCATCTAGCTACCAATGTTTTTCAGAATTCGAGCTTAGTGAAAGTAGCTAAACAGCTAATAAGCTGTTTAGCGTCTAAAGTTTATAAATTCTGAAACCCTAGCTATTAGTCTGTCAATAAATAATTGATGGCTAAATCTCTTGTAGAGACGACGATTTATCGCGTCTCTCTAGTTGGTTACGCCCAACTGGGTTTTTAGTGTTCCAGCGCTAAATCTTTGCAACAAATGAATCGGTCGTAGGGACGTACATCTGTACATCCCTACTTGGAAACCGAAGAAATTCCAAGAATTATATATCTGACTTTTCACGTTATGTGGAAAAGTCCACCAAAAACCTAACCCCCTAGCCCCCAACTCGTCGCGGGAAGGGGGAAAATTCAAAGTTTCTCTCCTAAAAGGAGAGAGGTTTTCCAGATGATCTGAATTGTCAGGAATTACATATACGGATGTTCGCTCTTCCACAAGGTCTTGTAGCTACCGAAAAAGATTGAGCAGCGGAATTTAGTTGATATTGTGTGAGGAACAAACAACCCATGCCTAAAGTTTTGTGGAATTATTTGCTAGTGATTCCAGCTTTGTTTGGTGGACTCTTAGCCCTGTCTTCAGCAACAAGTGCAGCTGAAGTAGAAAAGATAGCACAGCCGACACAGCAAGTAATACCAGAGATTACCCCAACTGGCATTACTCAGAAGACTTCATCGAATGCAGAACCATTGGGTGACACAGTAAAATTGCCAGTTTTAGGTGTTCATAGCGATCGCACAGAGCAAGTTACATCTGTTTCACAACTCTCTGATGTTCAACCTACAGATTGGGCCTTTCAAGCATTGCAGTCTTTAGTTGAACGTTATGGAGTAATTGCAGGATATCCAGATGGCACATTTAAAGGTAATCGGGCGCTGACTCGTTATGAGTTTGCCGCAGGCTTGAATGCAGCCCTCGATCGCCTTAATGAACTGATTGCTACTAGCACTGGAGATTTAGTACGAAAGGAAGATTTAGCTACTCTGCAAAAACTGCAAGAACAGTTTGCCGCCGAACTTACCACATTGCGGGGACGGGTAGATGCCTTAGAAACACGTACTGCTAAGTTAGAAGCAACTCAGTTTTCTACAACTACTAAACTGCAAGGTCTTGCACAATTCTTTGTGGGTGATACCTTTGGCAACGGTGTCAATAGTAACAGGGATAACACCAACGTCTTTTTTAGCTACCGCGCTACACTTGCCCTGCAAACTAGCTTTACTGGTAAAGACCAGTTGACCACTAGTTTGACAGCAGTTAACGTTCCAGTCTTGTCAGGCGCAGTTTTCCCTGGAGGAACAACACCTCTAACAGGAACTCCACAGACTCGGTTTAATGTTGAAAGGAATACTTTTTACACAGATGGTTCTATTTATCTTGATAGACTATTCTATCGCTTCCCACTGGGAGCTAAAACCACTGTTTGGATAGGCCCAAGGGCACTAGCACCGGCGGTTTTTACCCCGACACTAAATCCCTTGATTGGTAATGCCCAAACTGGTACTCTTTCACGGTTTGCACTCTTTAACCCTGTAATTTACCGACCCGGCTTTGACGGTGCTGGTCTAGCTTTTGCCTATAAGTTTAATAATCAATTCCAACTCAACGCAGGTTATGTAGTAGATGACGGTCTAGCTAATAACCCTGGAGGCAATGCAACCAATAAAGGAGGACTCTTTGGTAACTCCTATGAGGCACTTGGTCAACTAACCTTCACACCCAGTCGCAGTCTAGATATTAGTTTCGCCTACGCCCGCAAATACTTTCCTGCCCCTGTCCCCGTTGGTACTGGCTCAACTGCCGCTTTTGGATCTGGTTATAACATCACTGGTGGTACAGGTACTAGTTTCGCTATTCTTCCTTTTGCCGCCAATCCCACTTCATCCGATAACTTCGGATTGCAGGTCAACTGGAAAGCCAGTAGTGTAGTTAATATAGGTGGTTGGTTTGGTTATACTCTTGCCCATCAAGAAGGTACTAGTAACGATGCAACCATAATTAATGGTGCGCTTACCTTGGCTTTTCCAGACCTATTTAAAAAAGCGAATCTAGGTGGGTTAGTCTTTGGTATACCCCCTAAAGTCACTAGCAATGATGTCGCAGCTCGCGTCAACAGAGATACTTCCTTCCATTTAGAAGGTTTCTATACTTATCGGGTGAATGACAACATTAGTATTACTCCAACTTTGTTCGTAATTCTCAACCCCCAAGGAGATTCTGTCAACGATCCAATTTGGGTAGGTGCTATACGTAGTACATTCAATTTCTAACTGGTAGACTTTTTCTATACCTATAAAAACCCAATTTATCAACTAAATCTACTCCAAAATTCTGAGTACTGGCTTCTGGCACTCAGACTTTTCTCTATGCAGACTCACCGAAACAGTCCTGAGTGGTGAGTAAAACCCGTAGGCAAGTGAAACCCAACATACCTTGCAATATGTTGGGTTTCTTTCCGAATGGCACTAAGTTAACACACAGCCCTTGGACTGACTGGTTCCCAGCCTGGAGGCTGGAAACCGATTTTGGGAGGCTCCGCCTCCAGTGAACTCACCAGAGGCAAAGCCTGTGGGAATAAGTTCCTAGTCTTCAGACTGGGAACGAGGTGACACAAGACTTTCGGCTTTTCTTGGTGCCATTCGATCTTGGACTTTGTTTGGTTCCTAGATCCCCGACTTCTTCAAGAAGTCGGGGATCTGAATACCACTAACCTCTCAAAACTTTTGGGATAGGCTATGAATACATTAAGCCTGGGGACTTCCGCAACTCGTTAAAACCTAAAGACTGTACGAAACCAAGCAAATAAAGTATCAGGATTGCTGCTATCAGAGTCCGGTGCAGTAATCCAGATCAAGCCAGGCGTCACCTCAATATTATCTCCTATTTTATATTGATAGAATGCCTCAACGTGTAGGGAAGTATCTTTGTCCGCTTGTCCCAAACCTGCTCCCAAATTTACACCCTTAGTGAGACTGATGATTTTCGGCTCCATACCAACTAAAACCCCTCCTAAAGCGCCTCGACTAAAAAGATCCGGGAATGCCAGTCCTACTGCCCAATCCATAGCTTCGCCATCCCCATACCCCAAATAGCGATGTGCTGCATAACTTACCCACCCATTGATTGCCAACTTGGGACTAACTTGATAGAACGCCTGTAAACCATAAAGGTTTCCTACAGTTCCCGCTCCAGGCACAGTGCTGTTTACCAGATTACTCCCAACTGCTGGGCCAAAATTTGTTCCACTAAAACCGATGGTATTTGCCGGGCTATAGGTATTAACGTAAGTTGCAGCCACCCGAAAATTCCGATTAGAAGAGTAGTATATTAACTGTGCTAAAGCTAAATACCTGCCTGTAAATAAGCCATTATTAGCTGTCGGATTGTTACCGTTTGGTGCGCTGTACGCTATTCCGAATTGAACCTGTTTGCCTAATTGCTGGAGTATGGCAATTCCAGGGCCGCTATCTCCATAGTTATAGACCAAAGACCGCCGTGAAAATCGTGAAATCCCATTAGCACCAGTCGCAGAAGACGATTCAAAATATGGGTTAATGGGGCCAGAAAGGCCGATCTCACTAGCTCCATCAGACAAGGCATAAATGTTGACTTGGGTACCTTGATAAGGTTGAAACCGATAGCGGACACCACCGAGAGTAATAGTGTTGCGTGCAAAAGTAATACTGGAGTTATCAGCAGTTCTCCCCTCATAAGTTCCTAATAATCCGGCTCTTGTTTGTCCTATTGATTCAATATTTCCGCCTCCCAGTGTTATACCTAGTGAATCTCTACCGTTAAAACTGGTGTTTAAGCGTAAAGAAGTTGAGCCTTGAAGTGTGACATTGTGAGGTGCTGGTGTCTTGGTGACGACGTTATTGCCTGCAAAAACTGAGCCAATAACAATCTGACCTCGGCCTACAAGTTTAGTTGTGGTTGTAAACTGAGTTGATTCTAACTTCGCAGTTCGCGTTTCCAAGCTATCTACGCGTCCTCGAAGTTGGGCGAGTTCTGGAGAAAATTGTTCTTGTAGTTTTTTGATTGTATCCAAATCTTCGCGTTTGACTAAATCTGTCGTTGAAGTTGCTATTAGTTCATTGAGGCGATCTAATGCTGCATTCAACCCAGCAGCAAACTCATAGCGCGTTAGGGCACGATCGCCTCTAAATGTACCATCTGTATATCCCGCAATTACACCGTAGCGCTCAACTAGGGACTGTAATGCTTGAAATGCCCAATCTGTAGGCTTAATATCTGACAGTTGCGAGACGGATGTCACTTGTCCCGCAGAATTATTTGGAGCTTTTTTGTTAGTTGGCGGTGCAGCTTGCAATAATTGCGAGACGGGTGTCACTCGATCTCGAAGATCATTTGGAGCTTTTTTGTTAGTTGTTGGTGCAATTGAAGTGTCTACTGTTTGATTGACAACTGCTTCTGGAGCTTTGTTCTTTTCTACTTCAGTAGTCGAGACATCTGATTTAGGCACTTCAGCCTGGCTTTTAGCTGGAGAAAAAACCAGGATAGCTAGAGTATCTAGCAACAAAAGCAGAAACACTATGGATCTATAATTCCAGCGAAAATTAGACATGAATCCTTAACTCCTCAACCTTAAAGATGAACAAACTAGCTCTCAATTTGACAGAAAAGCCAGGATAAATCCTCGGTCTAATGTTTGTCGCCAACCACTAGATCGTTTATTTAGCAAGGCTTTACTGGTGAGAAAAGTACAAATCTCTGATGAATGTTGAAGCCAATACCAAGCAGTTGAATGTACAGTCCAAAATTCGTATTAACTAATAACTATGACGTTTTCAACAATACTAGAAACGTCTTGGATGAAACAATCACTGACTTAGCAAAGACTTCTCTCCTTTTAAGGTAAACTCAACCACACGCTATCTAAACTGATACTTTTGAGACATCCTAGATGCCATTTTTTTGGTTATGCTGTACAAAGTTAATCAATGGCTACTGACATTGACTAAAAATTGATTTTGATTCAAGTGACTATTTGCCAATTAACACTAATTTTTAATGTAATTAGCTATCTTTTGACAGCATCAATTGTTAGTTAAATACGATACTTCTATCGATTTACCGTACTTTTGTAGAATTATCTTTGCATAGAGCTTGGTACAATGCAAGACCCAGTACTTTTCTTCGAGGCGAAAATATGTCAAAATTCTTGGCCAAGTTCACTCAAGCAACTGCGATCGCCCCAAAGTAAATAAAAAACTCCACCCCGCAAGTAGCGTGGAGTTTTAGGGCATGGGAAATTGCTGTTAGCGGTAGCGGGGCGTTTAGCCCGTGCTGAGTTAGGAGTTAGTTATCCTCCTCCTCCCCAATCCCCAATCCCCAGTCCCCAATCCCCAGTCATTCTTTCATCCAAGGCTTTTGAAACTCGTTTATCGGGACTTCTGTCAATACTTATCTAGATTTTGCATAGTAGGATCTTCTAGATTATCTAGTTTGTCAGGATTGCTTGTTGAGTTGGAAGATTTGCGATCAAAACCAGCTACTTCTGCCAAAGTATACAGGGGTCTGGCTTTAACTTCTTCGTAGATGCGCCCTATATATTCACCCAAGATGCCAACACTAACCAACTGGACAGATCCGAGAAAGAAAATTGCCATCAAGATAATCGTAAACCCAGTTAAAGGCGAATGAGGCACAAAAAGACGCCAATACAAGACTAATAGAGCCATCAAGATGGCCGCCGCCGCCGCTACTAATCCTAAGTAGGTTGATAATCGCAGTGGCACTATTGAAAAGGACACTAGACCATTAATAGCAAGGGCCAAGGATTTGCTAAAAGTATATTTAACTTCCCCAGCAAAGCGGGGATCACGCTCGAACCTAATTGCTGTTTGCTGAAAGCCAACCCAAGAACGTAGACCACGAATATAACGGGTGCGTTCTGGCATAGAATTAAGAATATTTACGATCTGCCGATCCATTAAACAAAAATCACCTGTATCAGTAGGAATCTCTACATCTGCCAACTTCTTAAGGAGGCGATAAAAGGAATAGGCAGTCAAACGCTTAAACCATCCTTCCTGAAGGCGTTGAGTGCGTTGAGCGTAGACGACCTGATAGCCCTGTCGCCATTTTTCAACCATGTCGGGGATTAGTTCTGGTGGATCTTGCAGGTCAGCATCTAGGATGATGATAACTTGACCTCGAACAAAATTAAGACCAGCTGTAACTGCGATTTGATGACCAAAGTTACGAGCAAAGCTCAAGTAGCAAATGCGCGGGTCTTTTTGATAGAGGTCTCGCAATAATTGTAGGGAGCGATCGCGGCTACCATCATTGATTAAAATTAATTCGACCAGTCCATCCATCCGATTCATGACTGCACTCAGTCTGTGGTATAGCTCAGGAATAATTTCTTCTTCGTTATAAATTGGAACAATGAATGAATACTTTGGTAGCATCTAAAAATATGGTTTAATTTTTGAACAGCCAAGCTAACAAACTACTTGCGATCGTAAGGGTTTGGTTCTCAGTATACTTAGTAAAACTCAAGTTAGATTGTTGTTATAATTTATTTATTCTTTCTTTGAGTTAATATCATCTGAAGAGTCTGATTCTTTAAGCCTTTCTACAGCTTTTTGAGGAAAAGTCCGACGATGGCGATACCAAGTAGACCCTGCTACCAACGTTCCCGTTAAGCCTAAAGCAAGTACTAGCGGCAAAAAATCGCCTGTATTAACTGCCTTCAAACCAGAACTACCTAGTAGTACAAAAGGCAAGACACTTGGTATTGTTCCTAGTGTTGTACCTAAAACATAATCTTTAAAGCTGATCGAAGTCAGTCCCGCAACAAAGTTGACCAAGCCATAGGGCATAATCGGTACTAGTCGGATGGCAAACATATAAAAAAGCCCTCCCCGACGCACCTCAGTATCCATAGCTTGCCAGCGTCCTGCTAGTAGTTTTGCAACTGTTTGGCGTCCAATAGTCCGAGTAAAAATAAAGGCGATTATTGCCGCAATCACTGCTCCAACACTAGTCCAGACGGTACCCAGCCAAGGGCCAAAAATTGCACCTCCAGTCAAATTGAGTACCGTTGAGGGCAAAACTAACATCGTTGCGACAACGTACAAAGCAATATAAATCACAGGTGCCCAAATACCAGAAGATTTTAGCAATGCTTGGATTTGGGCTGGTTCAATACCGCCAAGAAGATATACTGCTATACCAGTTGCAATTATGCAACTCAGTGTGAGTAGCAAGATACCAGCTTTCAAGTTCCACACTAGAACTCTACTCCTACTTTTTTGTAACTCAACCCACCTTTCTGAAATTTAAATCCTTGTGGAAACACTTTAGTGTAACGGGACGTTCGCGATCGCGTCTCGTAGAGAAGCCCACTTCAAGTTCCTGTCTCTACATTCTTTTTCACCAAATGTCTATTGTAATTAGATAGTTTTAACCATAAGCGATCATAACCTTTATTCAGGTACAGACAAAGAAACCATAAGGAGCAAGGCTTCTATCGATGAAACCGAATGTGAACACTTCGGTTTCACAGAAAAATGTGGGTGATAAACACAAAACTTGTATTCTTCACGACAGCCATTGTTGCAACAAAAGTGTCATGATTATCAGAACTGCCCATGAAAAAGTCAATTTTGTGGGCAGTTATTCTTTATGAATCGTTAATCTATTACTGGCGTTTTAAATAATTTCCTGTAGAATACTGACTATAAACTACGGTAATTCGGTCGAGCTACCGTAGACTTTATCCTTACCCTGCCTGACACAGATGCAAATTCTTTGGTTTATTCCTACTGGATCTCATGACGGACGCTATTTAGGCACAGATATAGGCTCTCGTGTTGCGACACCTGATTATTTACAGCAAATTGCCCAAGCTGTAGATAGTTTAGGATACACGGGCGCATTGTTACCCACAGGAAGTTCTTGTGAAGATGCTTGGATAACTGCCGCTGCTTTTATATCTGTCACCAAGCAGATGAAATTTCTGGTGGCAATTCGTCCAGGAATCACTTCCCCTGGTGCTGCGGCAAGAATGGCAGCAACATTTGACCGGATTTCTAAAGGGAGATTGTTGATTAATGTGGTGACAGGTGGAGATCCTGTACAGCTGGCCGGGGATGGACTGCATCTTAGTCATGACGATCGCTATGATTTAACCGACGAATTTCTGACAGTTTGGCGGGGTATCGTCAGCGGGGAAACAGTTGATTTTCAGGGAAAATACCTGGATATCAAAGGCGGTAAACTCTTATTCCCACCAGTGCAAAAACCCTATCCACCTTTATGGTTTGGTGGCTCATCTGCTGCTGCCAAGCGGGTTGCTGCTAAACATATAGATGTTTACCTGACTTGGGGCGAACCTCCGCAGCAAGTGGCTCAAAAGATTGCCGAAGTCCGCAAATTAGCGGCCCAACAAGGTAGAACAGTCCGTTTTGGGATTCGCCTGCATGTAATTGTGCGAGAAACCGAGTCAGCTGCTTGGGATGCGGCCAATGAGCTAATTAAGTATGTCGATGAGGATGCGATCGCTAAAGCTCAAAAAGACCTTGCTAGTTCTGATTCTGAAGGACAGCGGCGCATGAGCCAACTACATAGCGGTAGTCGAAAAACCTTAGAGATTAGCCCCAACCTATGGACAGGAATTGGATTGGTGCGGGGTGGTGCTGGTACGGCCTTAGTTGGAGATCCCGACACCATTGCCGCGAGGATGCTGGAATATCGCAATTTGGGGATAGAAACATTCGTTTTCTCTGGATATCCCCATTTAGAAGAAGCGTATCGCACCGCTGAATTATTATTTCCACGTCTACCTTTGCAGAACGAACCTGCACCTTTAACACCACCAGTTTTAAGTCCTGTTGGCGAAATCATCGCCAATGAAAAATTTGCAAAACAACTAACGAGTGCTTCATGATGTCAATTTTAGATTTTGGATTTGGAACTTTGGATTAAGTAAAAACGCCAAATTTAAAGTCTAAAATCCGAAATTTGCTGCTTCTAGATTCATCCTTGTGGACAATCTAAAATCTAAAATCCCAAATTCCATGACTATTACCCTTAAACGCACCAAAAGCAATAACAATCATAACAGTACAATATTCCTGAACGAATTGTGGGAAAATCAACAATTCCAGCAGATAGTTCCTTGGATTGTGCCTATTACCGTATTAGTTCTTTGGGAACTTGCTTCCAGAACCGGTCTACTTTCAACCAGAATTTTACCAGCGCCAAGTGGTGTCATTGCCACAGCGATTAAATTAGGCTCAACTGGAGAACTTTTCCAACATATAGGAATTAGTGCTGGACGGGCAATATCTGGTTTTATAGTTGGTGGCAGTATTGGCTTTGGTTTGGGATTACTCAATGGCTTTTCCCGCGTAGCAGAAAAGTTATTGGATAGTTCCTTGCAAATGCTCCGTACCATCCCCAATTTGGCATTAATTCCCCTAGTGATTCTCTGGTTTGGTATTGGCGATCAAGCTAGATTATTTCTAGTGTCTATGGGGGTATTTTTCCCGTTATATCTCAATACATTTCATGGCATCCGTAGTGTTGACCCTGGATTGATTGAAATGGGAAAAGTCTATGGATTAAAAACACCACAACTTCTGTGGCAAATCATTTTTCCAGGAGCATTGTCTTCAATTCTTGTTGGCGTCCGTTTTTCCTTGGGGATTATGTGGCTGACACTAATTGTGGCAGAAACGATCGCGGCAGATTCCGGACTTGGTTATATGGCAATGAATGCCCGTGAGTTTATGCAAACCGATGTTGTAGTTTTGAGTATTGTCATCTATGCACTGCTGGGTAAATTAGCAGATGCCGTTGCCAGAGGATTAGAAACAAAATTCTTGGCTTGGAACCCCAACTATCAAAAGTCATAAGTGTAATTAATTAAATTCCAATTGTTGTAAACAAGGAGGTTTTGCAAGTGAGTTCAAATGTACAGGGTACACAACTAAGCATTTTGGATTTGACGAAAGCTTTTGGCAAGAAAACTGTTTTAAACTCGTTGAATTTAGAAGTTGAAGCAGGTGAGTTTGTCGCTATTGTCGGACGAAGTGGTTGTGGTAAGAGCACCTTATTGCGTCTTGTGTCAGGATTAGATAAAGCAACTTCCGGCGGAATACTACTAGATGGAGAACCACTGCGTAGACTCAGTGGTTCTGTAAGAGTGATGTTTCAAGATCCCCGTTTGTTACCGTGGAAGCGCGTTATCCAAAACGTAGGGTTAGGCTTGCAAGGTGATTGGCGTGAAAAAGCTTTGTGGGCACTCGATAAAGTCGGACTCAAAGATCGGGCTGATGAGTGGCCTTATGTTTTGTCTGGTGGACAACGGCAACGGGTATCATTGGCAAGAGCATTAGTTAGTCAACCCCATTTGTTATTGTTAGATGAACCTTTGGGAGCATTGGATGCTCTAACTCGCTTAGAGATGCAGGGTTTGATTGAAAATTTGTGGCAAGAGCGGAGATTTACAGCCTTTTTGGTTACTCATGATGTGGAAGAGGCTGTGGCGTTGGCAGACCGAGTGATAGTGATTGATGAAGGACAGATTTCTGTAGATTTACCTGTGAGACTTTCGCGCCCACGAGATCGAAGTAGCGAAGTGTTTATCAATATCAGAGAAGCCGTTTTAGAGCGAGTTATGAACAATGAAAGTTCTCAGTCAAATAATCAATTGTTGCAGTTGAGTAGTTGAGATTTAGCTTTCATAAGTTGATTAATGTAATGCTTGAGGTAGCTGCGGTAAAATAGGCTACTTCGAGATTAAAACTTCCTCTTGAAAAGCAGCTATAGGAATCGAAAATTATTTATGAATACTTAAAATAACTCTCAACTCTCCTCTATACTGTTCTGGGTAATTTTTTCATATTCACAAACTAGACAAAGTAAAAGATAGTAGTTATTAATATATAGCTTTATTGAAAATAACATCAATATCTATTATTTATATTTAATCTAATGATAATCAGAAATTTAACAAAGTATGATGCAGAAGATTATCGACAGATCAGATTAGAAGCTTTATATAAAAATCCAGATTCATTTGGTACATCGTATCATGAAGAAACAATTAAGACGGTAGAAAAATTTCGGGATAGAATACCAGAAAATAACAATAACTTTATTTTGGGCTGCTTTGAGGATAAAACGTTAATTGGAATAGTCGCGTTTAACCAAGAATCAAGAATAAAACTCAGGCATAAAGCATATATTAGTGGTATGTATGTGAAACAAGAATATCGAGGAAAAGGCATAGGTAAATTATTGCTAAATGAATTAATTGAAAAAGCAAAAGCTATTAATGAGTTAGAAATATTATTACTTGATATTGTTAGAAATAATTTGTTAGCAAAACAACTTTATTTATCATTGGGTTTTCAAATATATGGAATAGAGGAAATGGCATATAAATCTAATCATCAATATTTTGATCTGGAGTTTATGCGTTTACAGATTAAATAAAAATAAAATATCTTAATTCTTCCTAAATATCATAATTTAGACTAAGAAAAAAAGGTATTTGTTTAATCAAACAGAGACAATTTCTAAAGATAGCTCTGTAAATAAATTAAGAGGTAATCTACAATGAAGCTGATTTTACCGCTCGATCTCGTTGCTGACATTGAGCCTCATCTACCACCTGATACAGAGGTTGTCACGGTAGATGTTGAAGGAAATTTAGATGGCGATGCAAGCGATGCTGAAGTTTATTTCAGTTGGTTTTTATCCAGAAGTCCGACGCTGCATAAAATAATAGAAGCAGCACCAGCATTACGTTGGCATCATGCACCAAATGCAGGGGTGAATCACATCCTGACACCAACTTATTTGAAGAGAGATATTATTCTCACAAATGGGGCGGGAGTGCATGGAATTCCGATCGCAGAATTTGTAATTACTTATATACTGGCTCATGCCAAACACCTGCCAGAGTTATATGCTTTACAAGCGGAACGTCACTGGAAAAGAGGCTTTGCCATCCAAGAGTTGACAGATGCGACGTTGTTAATTATTGGCGCTGGTGGTATCGGTCAAGAAATCGCCGCCCGTGCTAAACCCTTCGGCTTAAAAATTATTGGCAGTCGCCGTCATCCCCAAGAGTTACCCAATTTTGATAAAGTAGTGGGTGCTGATGAATGGCGATCGCTCCTACCAGGGGTGGATTATGTAGTTATTGCAACACCCCTAACTCCCGAAACCAAAGAATTTATTGATGAATCTGTATTGCGATCGCTACCAAATCATGCCTACCTAATTAATATTGCTCGTGGTGGCGTAGTTGATGAATCGGCATTAATCAAAGCGCTTACCGAAGGTTGGATTGCAGGTGCAGCATTAGACACAGTTAACTCAGAGCCACTACCACCAGAAAGTCCTTTGTGGTCACTTCCTAACATCTTTATCACACCCCATACTTCCGGCCATTCCCCAAAAAGTAAACAGCGTTCAATAGCACTATTTATCGATAATCTCAAGCGTTACCAAGCTGGTCAACCGTTACGAAATGTCGTAGACAAAGAAGCAGGATATTAGGGATTGGGGACTGGGGATTGAGGACTGGGGATGGTTTTATTTTCAATCTCGAAATGTAGGTTGAGTTAAGCGTTCGAGTAGCGTCCCATAGTGAAGCTAAACCCAGTAAAGCAGCGTAAACGTTGGGTTTTGTCTCTCAACCAAATCTACAATCAAGTCTAATTTGGTGTTTGAAAACACGCCCTAGAGACTGGGAATTAGGTTTCCTAATAAGAATACCCAGTCCCTAATCCCTAATCCCCAATCCCCAGTCCCCAGTCCCTAATCCCCAATCCCCAGTCCCCAGTCCCCAGTCCCTAATCCCTAATCCCCCAACCCCAATCACTTTAAAAATCCAAAATGAAATCAGGGAGTAGCAAATGGTGAAACTAATCTTACCAGATCATCTAATTGCAGATATTGAGCCACACCTACCATCTAATGTAGATGTTGTGGAAGTGGATAGTGAAGGTAATCTTGATGGTGATGCCAGTGATGCCGAAGTTTATGTCAACGGATTTTACCTAAAAACTTCTACCCTTGACAAAGTACTGACAGCAGCACCCGCGCTACGTTGGCAACAGTCACCAAGCGCTGGCGTAAATCATATCCTCACACCAACTTTTTTGCAAAAGGATATTATCCTCACTAATGGCGCAGGAGTTCACGCAATTCCAATTGCAGAATTTGTATTGGCATTCATGCTGTATCACGCCAAGAATCTGCGAAAATTGCAAACTTTGCAGGATGAACACACTTGGGTAAGAGGAGTGTTTCTCGAAGAGTTGGCAGACGCAACTTTATTAATTCTTGGCACTGGGAATATTGGTCAAGCGATCGCATCTCGTGCTAAAGCTTTTGGAGTCACAGTTTGGGGTAGTCGCCGCCATCCCGAACCCCTACCAAATTTTGACAAGGTTGTGGGTGCTGATGAGTGGCGATCGCTTCTTCCGACAGCAGACTATGTGGTTCTTGCTACACCATTAACTCCAGAAACTAAAGGTTTGATTGATGAAGCTGCATTGCGCTCTATGCGTCAGTCTGCTTACCTAATTAATATTGCTCGTGGTGAAATAGTAGATGAAGCTGCATTAATCACCGCATTACGTGAAGGATGGATTGCTGGCGCTGGATTAGACACAGTTGCAACCGAACCTCTGCCGCCAGAAAGTCCCTTATGGTCGCTACCGAACGCCTTTATCACACCCCATTGTTCAGCCTTATCGCCACGTCTAAGAGGACGCATAGCACAACTGTTTATCGACAATCTCAAACGCTACCAAACTGGTCAGCCTTTGCGGAATGTTGTAGATAAGCAAGCTGGATACTAATATAGGGATCTAGGTATCAAGGCTTGGGGATTAGGATTGGTAGAACTATTGCTCATTCCCTAGTCCCCAGTCCCCGATCACTTAACTTTCAGCACCGACTTCCCTAAAGATTGACAAATAACATCATTTTGCGGTGTATGGATACGGCTGCACAAAACGTCACGGTAGTGTCGCTCTAAAGGATTCCTCTTTAATAGACCAGGATTACCAGTTAGTTCTAAAGCAATCTCCACGGCACGAATTGAGTTAGTTGTGGTGAGATATTTAACAGCTTGTGCTTGTAATCCGATGTTCGGCTCATACTCGCCCTTATCAATATCTTCAGCCAAGCTATAAATCAATCTATTGTTAGCAAACAAGAGTGCTTCTATTTCACCTACAGCAGTTTGGAAGCGGGGCAAAGTTGCCAGTGGCTCTTTAAGATTAGAAGGCGATCGCTCCCAAAGATATTTAGCGAGCCAGTCTCGCGCACTAGTAGCCACACCGAGATATAAGGCACTCACTGTCAAACTACCCCAAGTGGAAATTAGCGGATCAAAGGATGGTGCAGCAGATATAGGACTGATACTGAGAGCATACTCTGAGGGAATTAATACATTCTCTAAAATGAGATCGTGGCTACCTGTAGCCCTCATCCCCAAGTGATCCCAGGTTTCGACAATTTGCAAACCTGGCAGATCGCGCGGAACCAGAAAACTTCCAACTTGTGGTTCATCCTCAGTTGTCCGTGCCCAAACAACAAAGTAGCTGAGGATGGGACTACCTGTGGTGTACTGCTTATGTCCTGTTAAACGCCAGCCTTCTGTTGTTGGTTCGGCAATTGTCGCAGGCAATCCGCCTCTAGCTGGCGTTCCTAACTCTGGTTCAACACGGGCAGCATTCAGCAGGGCAATACCTTCGATTGATTCACGACACAGCCGCTTATATACTTCTGGATGCCAGCGACGGCTACGGGCCGCATGGGCATGTTGAAGGTAGTGCATTGTCAGTACTAATGCGGTCGAAGCATCGCCACGCGCTATCCCTTCAATCACTCGGCAGATAGCTGGCAGCCCCAAATCCTGACCACCGAATTCACGCGGGATGGTCAGGCTAAGTAGTCCTGCTTCATGCAAAGCAGTAAAATTCTCGAAGGGAAAGGAACCATCTTTGTCATGTACCCCTGCACGGGTGGCAAAATCCTTGGCTAGAGCCTCAACTCGCTCGAAAATATTGGGGAGAGTTTCTAAGCCTTTGGCTACAAAGGTGTCTGGCACTGCTTGCTTCAACTGTGACATAAATACTCCTTTAAAACTCACTTTACTACTACTGAATCTCATCCCGCAAAAAATTGATGTTTCTGCAAACTTGTAGATGCTTCCATCGGAGTTAAGCGATCGCAACTACTTGTAGTCTAAATCCTGCTTTCTTTTGTTCATCTCGATCTCAGGTCTTTTGGCGATCGTTAACAATACTACTTAAAATCGGTCGGATTTTAGTAGATGCAAGCTTCGTAAGTATGACATAAACAGTTTCCACAGAGCAAGCCAACTAGAAGATTCTGCGATCGCTCCATATCTGAACAAATTAAAATTATTAGTAATCCGTCAAGCCAACGATGGTGCTTTTGTTTTCTTGACTTCAACACTTTCTCTCAAGGCGTCGCAGCAGGAGACAGATAGCAGTATTACTCCTACCTCTCTTGTTTAAAGCAACCTCTATGATGAATTTGGGCTGATGGGTTAGATCGCCGATCAATTTGCTAACGGTTTTGTTAAAGGTTATGTGATAATACTTATTTTCACTTGATATATATTGATATTTTTTACAGTTAATTTATAATTACTGCCTGGAAAGTAGCTAAACTTTATACTTTACAAGATAATAGACCTCTTCACTAATTGCTGAGGAAAACATCCTATCAACTTCACGATTACTTGAATCAAATGTCATTAGTTATACCATTGTAGTAGCAGTCTACATGATTGATATTAGAGAAGTAGTTTAAAAACATAGCTTGTCTAATACATGAATAAAAAATGGGCTGCTAAACGACTTACCATAAACCTTACCTCAAGCGAGGCACAGAAGCTTGAACAATACTGTTCAATAACGGGGAGACCTGCGACTGATGTAATTCGGGAGCTAATTCGCTCTCTTTCTTCTAAAGAAGAAAAAGCTTCTGAACTCTCGTAAATCACACTGTACAAAAAATCAAACCAGGGTAAGTACATCTATCTCAATTTTTGAATGAAATATAGTGCTTAACAGTTATCAGCTAATAGTGAATCCTCATAGCTAAAGTTAGGGGATTTAAATAAAAACACTCTCTTACAAAGTTCAGAGCGGAGAAAGTCTCCACTCTGACTTTTGCCTATTCGACGTACGTGCTAATCGCGGTTTTTTGGAGCCTGCCCTGGCGAATAGAATGAGACTGTTGGTCAATTCACGGTGGGTTTGACCCCTCACCCCTAAAACATTGGTTTGGCGTTGCTTTCCCGCCCTGAAATAAATTTCGGGCTAATAGCTCACTCAAGTCCGTTGAAACGGACTCAAATCAGGGAAATCAAGAGCAATAGATAATGATGGGTTAGACACCCTATTAATTCGCCAACAGTCTCATATAATTCGCGGCTATACAAACAAAACCCACCTCCGTGGGTTTCAAATTCTTTGAGTTTGCGTAGGCGGACTTCTCTGCGAGACGCTACGCGAACGTTTGTTTAGCCGTGATTTCTAATCGCCTGGTATATTTGCTTTCGTTGAGATAGTCCCTCTGGAATCTCTAGTGCCGAATTGGAATTGCAATCACAAACTCTGTTCCCTGTCCTAGTTTTGAGTAACATTCCAATTTGCCAGCATGTTTTTCGGTAATAATTTGATAACTAATAGACATTCCCATACCTGTTCCCTTACCCACAGGTTTGGTGGTAAAAAATGGATTAAAAACCTGTTTTTCAACTTTTTCTGGCATTCCTAAACCATTGTCAGCGATGGCAATTTTTACCCAATTAGAATCAATTAATGCGGTCTGAATGGTAATTGTGGGTAGAGAAATTTCATTGTCTATTCTTTCTTCTAAGGCATCAATAGCATTTGCCAAAATATTCATAAAAACCTGATTTAGTTGTCCGGCGTAGCATTCTACTAAAGGTAAGTATGTGTAGTTTTTGCTCACATGAATTTCCGGAAAATCTGGCTTTTCTTTAAGACGATGTTGCAAAATCATTAAAGTACTATCTATGCTTTCGTGAATGTCCACTGCTTTAAATTCGGCTTCATCCATGCGCGAGAAGGTACGCAACGACAGGACAATCTGACGGATGCGTTGAGTGCCGACTTTCATTGAATTTAAGATTTTGGGTAAATCTGCTTGAATGAACTCTAAGTCGATTTCCTCACATAAAGATGCTCTTAAAGTTCCCGCAGGGTAGCAACTGCCGTTCTGAAATTCAGGAACGTTACTGGATTGATATAGGTGAACTAGTCGTAATAAATCTTGGGTATGTTCTTCAAGATGGCTGAGATTACCGTGGATAAAATTGACAGGGTTGTTGATTTCATGAGCAACTCCGGCAACCAGTTGGCCTAGACTGGACATTTTTTCTGCCTGAATCATTTGTGCTTGGGTGCGTTGGAGTTCTTGAAGAGTTTGGGCTAAATCTTCTGCTTGTTGTCTAAGTTGGGCTTCGATTTGTTGGCGATCGCGGATATCACGGGTTATGGTTGAGAAGAATTCGACTTCGCCTTGTTCATTTTTATGGGCAATCAGTACTTGAGAAACTGGAAACTCTTCACCATTGCGACAGCGAAATATAGATTCTCCAGACCAAATTCCTTCTCGAACGACGGTAGGTACGATCTGATTCTGGAATTCCTCTAATATCGATAGTCCTACAACCTCGCTAATATGAAACTTGTTAGTTTCTGAGGCGGGAATATCTAAAATCTTCTGCCCTGCTTTGTTTAGGTAGCAATTATTTCCGGCTGCATCAGCCATACCCACGATGTCAGTTGTGGCTTCCAGAATCGCTAGCAGTCTTCTTTGCTCTTGTTCTGCTTGTTTACGCTCGCTAATATCTCGCACTACTGAAAGTGCATGGGGTTTGCCATTGTAGCTCAAAAGTTTGCCTGTAACTTCTATATCAAGGTAAGTACCATCTTTGCGGATGTCTACAGCCTGAGTGTGAAATTCATCTCCTTTTTTAATTGATTTGATAAATTTCCCGAATATATGAAAATAATCGGGATGGATGAAATCTGTAGGAATTAATTGCAAAAATTCTGCTTGAGAATAACCATGCATCTGATAAAAAGCCGGATTAGCAGCGACAATTTTACCAGTATCTAAATCAATAACACTGATGCCATCATTCACAGTCTCAAAAATATTGCGATAGCGAGTTTCTTGTTGAATTAGGGCTGCCTCAGCCGCTTTGCGTAAGAGAAGCTCATTGTAGACATCGCTAATATCTCTCGCTACACAAACAACAGTGTCTTCGCTCATTGGCGAAATACTCGCCTCAAACCAAACGTCGCGATCGCCAATGGGCAAACTATATTCGATTTTGACAGCTTTCTTGGTTTTTAGTGCCTGTTGAATACAGCCGATAAAAGAGTCTGCAAAAGCAGAAGGAAAAACTTCGTGGATGGTTTTGCCTAGTAGTTCCGTAGGTGGTTGGTACATTAAAGGCGCGCCGCTAGGAGCAATTTTTAGGTAGCGTCCTTCGGCATCAAGGATAATAATTACATCTTGTATGGCGTTAAACAGTGCCAGTAATTCGGCTAATTCTGCTTGGCGATCGCTTTGTAATAGTTGTTTTGATTCTTTGAGCTTTTGTTCTAGTTGAGTGATTCTTGCAATGAATTCACTGGTGGATTTTGCTAATTGCTTCTGTAATTCAGCATTTTGCTGGCGAAGAAAGAGTATTTCATGTTCTAGTTCTTCAGTATACATGACTTGTTTCTCCCGCTTACTGTCGAACTGGAATTAAGAGTGCAAATAGCGTTGGCATTTCTCTTGGTAATAGAGAGGCAATACTAAAGTCGATTAATTTCACTTGTTTGGTTTCAGGATTAATTAAAATATTCCTCGTCTTAATGTCTTTATAAATAATGCGCTGACTAGAGAGTATATCTAAGGTATGATATAGTGCGATCGCTATTTGTAAAAACTCTTGTAAAGACCCGATGCCCCGTGTTTGGTTGCGATCGAAATAATCTTTTAGAGAAATTCCACCAAAATCTTTCATCACCATCGCTACAGGTAATGAGTCAGTTTCTCGATACCCTCGATAAACTATGGTTCTCGAACCATTGAAGATTTCTTCACTGACCTGGTATCCAGGAATAGTCACACGAGTACTGAACATACTGCTAAATTCTAGTGATTTCTAAATTTATTGTTCCCAAATTAGTAACGGCAGTTCACTTGGTAAATATTACTGTGGTTTAACTTTAGATTAGTCCTTAGCACTAATGACTAATAACTAATGACTAAATCGGCGGGCGGCTCCCGGACACCCCTCATGTTGGGATGGGATTCCCGCCGATTTTTGTTGACTTTTAACTTTTGACTTCCGCCTTGCGGTACTAGGTGATTACAGTTGGCTGTTCTCGTCCTGTCAATTCGCGGATCTGGGCTATCTCCTCAACAATAGCGATTAAAGGAGCAAGTGCTTGCTGTGGATCGAGGTCATGTTTGGCGGGATCTGGCTCGTAGCTTTCCAGGTAAACTCTCAGAGTCGCACCTTGAGTACCAGTACCAGAAAGTCGCACCACAATGCGAGAGCCATCGGTAAAGCCAATGCGAACACCTTGTTTTTCGCTAATACTGCCATCAACAGGGTCGGTATAACTAAAGTCATCACTGTATTCAACTTGATAGTTACCGAACTGCTTGCCTTTAAGGTTTGGTAGTAAGGAACGCAGTCTTTCGATTAAGGTGTTAGCTGGTGCTGTCTCTATCTCTTCATAGTCATGGCGGGAGTAATAATTACGTCCATAAGTCTGCCAGTGTTCCCGTACAATCTGCTCAACAGATTGCTGCCGAACTGCGAGGATATTCAGCCAAAAGAGAACAGCCCATAGCCCATCTTTTTCGCGGATATGGTTAGAGCCGGTACCAAAGCTTTCTTCACCGCAGAGAGTAGCTTTACGTGCATCTAAAAGATTGCCGAAAAACTTCCAGCCAGTGGGAGTTTCATAAGATTCAATACCAATTTGAGCCGCAACTCGATCTACTGCTTGACTAGTAGGCATCGATCGTGCTACCCCGGCTAAACCCGAACTATAACCAGGAACTAGCTTGGCATTTGCGGCTAACACTGCCAGGCTATCGCTAGGTGTGACAAAGAACTTACGCCCTAAGATCATATTGCGATCGCCATCTCCATCAAAAGCTGCTCCAAAGTCGGGCGCATTCTCGCCGTATAAAATATCTACCAAATCATGGGCATAAACCAGATTTGGGTCAGGGTGTCCGCCGCCAAAGTCTTCTAGAGGTGTACCATTTTGCACAGTTCCCACCGGTGCGCCCAAACGTTCCTCGAAAATGGCATGGGCATAGGGGCCAGCCACCGCATGTAAGGCATCGATGCTAATCCGAAAATTTCCCCTTGTTAACAGTTGGTGAATGCGATCGAAATCAAATAGCGACTCCATTAATTCTTGATAATCATGTACGGAGTCAATCACCTCAATTACCGTCTCTCCCAAATGTGACTCACCCAAGGTTTCTAAATCTACATCTGGCGCTTCTAGAATTTGGTAGCTATCAATTACTTTAGTGCGATCGTAGATCGCCTCTGTCACCTTTTCCGGTGCTGGCCCACCGTTGCTAATGTTATATTTCACACCAAAGTCACCATTTGGCCCGCCCGGATTATGACTAGCAGACAAGATGATACCGCCAATAGCTTGGTACTTGCGAATAATAGCGGAAGTTGCAGGAGTAGACAAAATCCCCTTTTGACCAACTTTAATCCGCCCAATGCCATTGGCCGCCGCTATTTTCAAAATGATTTGAATGGCTGGGCGATTGTAATAACGCCCATCACCACCCACAACTAAGGTTTGTCCCCGCAAATCCCCGACAGAATCGAAGATGGATTGGATAAAATTTTCCAGGTAGTGGGGCTGCTGAAAAGCCTTAACTGCTTTCCGTAGCCCAGAAGTACCAGGCTTTTGATCGCTTAAGGGTGTAGTAGAGACTTTACGGATGTTCATAGATAATCTTTAACAAGGCATTTTTCTCTTACAGCTTTGCATAAGTTTGTTACAAAAAAAATTGCCGCGCATTAAAGCTTTAGACATCGACCGAATTTCAAAATAGAGAGGCAAGAGGCAGGGGGTAGGAGGAATACTGCCCGATCTGGTTCGCGCAACATCTCTCTCTGATGGGAGAAGAGAAGGCTTTACATCTTCTCAAGTACCTGAGCATCATTCACCGTGAATGCTTTACTTTCTTTGGCAAGATTATCAACCAGGACAGTGCCACCTTCATAAAAATCAATGCTGAGATGATAATCTTCTGTATTACTGTATCGTCCTGACTAATGAACCACCAATAGCATACACAGCATTAAAACAAATATTTTGAACAGAATGAGAATGCGATGCCTTCTCTAACGTGAGTTTGACAGACCTCTCCCTGCCTTGAACTAAAGTTCAAGTCTGTCCCTCTCCGACTCGGAGAGGGACAGGTTTTGCGTAGTAAAACCAGGGAGAGGTCTTTTGGGTGGACATGATATGACGACCAGTCGAACTCACGTTCTCTAAGAGACGCTTTGCGAACGGCGGCAAGCTACGCCATTAGTTACGGTAATGAGTTGTATGGTGATGATGGCATTGGTCACTCCCCATTCTCAAACCACCAAGGATCATTAGTAGCGTTAGTTTTGATCAAAATAGCTTTTTTTCGCATAAACCGTTTCAGCGCCGCCGCACCCATGCGTGAACCTCCCATACCGGAGAATTTGAAGGCGTTTTTCTCTCCCTCGTGCATCATGGCGGTGAGTCCAGCATCGTTGATACTAATCGCACCTGCATCTATCTGTTGGGCAATTTCTAAGGCTTCTGTTTCCAAAGCAAATACAGCAGCACTTAATCCATAAATTGAGTCATTGGCTAAAGATACTGCTTCCTCTACTGTGGAAAAAGGCATCACTGGCATAATGGGGCCAAAAGTCTCTTCGGTCATCACTTTCATGGAATGATTAACCTGGGTAAGCACTGTGGGACGACACCACCAACCGCCACCTAAATCTTCAATTACACCGCCGCTGTGAATGACTGCTCCCTTTTCTACTGCATCTAGGAGATGATCGCTAATAATAGCTGCTTGTTTTTCGGCGATGATCGGGCCAATTTCTCCACTTTCGACTGTGGGATAGGCTAGTTGCAGGCGATGGGCTTTGGTTACTAGTTGATGGTAAAACTTTTCAAATATGGAATCTGCAACGTAAATTCGCTCAATTGAGAGGCATGACTGTCCGGCGTTGACGACGGAACCCCACAAGATGGCTGAGGTTGCTAATTCTAAATTGGCTGATTCTAAAACGATCGCAGGATCTTTTCCTCCTAATTCCAAAAAGGCTGGAATAAACTGTTTTGCAGCTGCCTGTGCAACTTTTCTCCCTGTCGCCACACTGCCTGTAAAACATACCAAATCTACATTTTCAATCAAAGTAGATCCGGTTGCACCTGCTCCTTCAACAAAAGTTAAAACGTCGTGCAGTTTGGGAACGTTGTTGAGTGCTGTCATTAGTGGTGCTACAAAGCGGGGAGTAATTTCACTAGGTTTGACAATGACAGCACAACCTGCCAACAATGCCGGAATGGTATCAATGGTAGATAGTAACAGCGGAAAGTTCCACGGGCTAATTACCCCAACTAGGGGATAAGGAATGGATGTTTGTTGCAAGGCAATAAACGGAATGGCGGTATTTTTGGCAGATTCTTGCAGCAATTCCGGTGCTAACCGACACCAGCGATCGATGCTAGAGAGGAAAGAATCTATTTCTAATACCGAGGTTGATAATCTTCCGGTATCATTTACCAAAGCTTCTGTGAGGCGATCGCGTCCAGATAATATCGCCTGTTTCCACTGCTGTAAAGCTTCAATTCTTCCCTCTAAACCCAACTGCTGCCAGCGAACTTGTGCCCGACGCGTGCGCTTACATTGTTGTACCACCAGCCTTGGAGGCGGCGGGATGATTACGTAGTCAAATTTGCCAGTTCGGGGATTGCGGACTTCTATTGGTTTTGTCATGAGTAGGCAGGAGGCAGGAGACAGGGGGCAGGGGGTAGGAGTTGAGAATTATTCAATTTTGGATTTTAGATTTTAGATTTTTTCTTCAATCCAAAATTCAAAATCCAAAATTCTTCTGCCCCATTCCCAAATTCAAATTATCCCCAGGTTGCTTAAGCGTTCAATGGTGGCTTGCTGTGTTTGCAGGAAGTGTTTGCGGTCTACTTCTGTTTCCAGCATAGTATTAGCGGGGTAAAAGTGTGATTGACGGTAACTTTCGGCGTATAGTTCAAAGCGTTGGCGGGAAAGTAAATTATTTAACCCTGGTCGGCGGCGATCGCGGCGCAATGCTGCTAAATCAATCTCTGCAAATGCCGCCATGCTCTCGCCTGCACCTGTCTCTGCTAAAACGATTCCGCGATGGTCAATGATTTTAGAGCCACCATCAGCCGAAGCAATGGGGATGGCAATATTAGCGATGCCTGCGGTATTAGCTGAAACTACATAAGCTAGATTTTCGACGGCACGAGTGATTTTTGCTGCGTCTTTAGGGGTGAGGTTTTTGTTATATACTTCCGAGGTAGAATGGACAAAAATCTCTGCTCCTCGCATTGCCAGACACCGCGCCACTTCTGGATACAAAATTTCTTCTGATGCTAAAGCTGCCAAATTACCGATCGCCGTTTTGGCAACGGGGAAAACTCCCTCTAAGCCATAGCAATCGAGATATTTATCCCAAACATCATGAGGTGTGGGAGCAAATAAGGAATTTAGCCGCCGATAGCGCAAGACGATTGAGCCAGAAGGGTCAAGAATAAAGCAGGTTTGAAAGTACAATCCAGGAAAGTTGGGGTCAACTTCGTAGGCGTTACCAGCTAAAAAGATTTTATGCTTTTGGGCAATTTTACCAAGGGCTTCATACTCAGCACCAGCCATTTCTATACAGGCTTTTTCTGCCCACCCTGCGAGAGTATCTCCCATCGGGAAACCCGTGAGGAAATATTCTGGCAGTACAATTAAACGACAATCAAAGCCAATGAAAGCGATACTAGCAGCAATTTGTTGAGCTAGACGGTTGATGGAGTTTTGTATGAGCGATCGCGCTTCGTGGCGATCGCTGGTTTGGTTGACTGCATGACAGGTAACTTGCAGTGCTAAAGCACGGAATGATTCTAAATTTGTCATGGGGCATTGGGCATTGGGTATGGGGCATGGGACAATGACTAATGACTAATTCGATCGCCACCCCAGAGCGATCGCACTAGTTTATCTGTCAATTCCGAGCCAAATATCTGCGCGGCAAATTTATTACCTGGATCGCGTTCCGCACTGATTCGGCGGAGTGCTAAATCACGAGCGGCTAGAGCCTCCCCTGCATCTTCTGGCACTGCTTCAGCTGCATCTACCCAAGTAAGCCAGCGATCGAGTGTTTCGTGTGCAAGTGTGCGAGTTAGTTCGAGGGTTTCAAATGTTGGTGCGCCTGTGTAGCACAAGCTAACAGGTGATTGAAATAGACGAATATAGGTACTTTTGCTGGTAAATACCTTGAGGCGTGAATCTTCCTGTAACTTTAAGAATGTTGGATTAACTGGCTCATAATAGCGATCGAGATATGCCAAATCGGTTAAAAGCTCAGTTCGGGCAATGTAATCTATATAAAATAAAATATTTCCATTTGGAAGTGTGCCAAACTCAAAGGCTAAATGAGGAACCTGAATATGCGACTTTAACCAAGTGGTGAGACGCATAGTGCTAAAGTTGGATTTTTCAGGGTTTCCTAGCCACGAATGCACTAGCCAGTCAATTTCTTCCCCGGAAAAAGCAGTCAGTGAACCCTTCGCATTACCATCAAGACTACTGTATTGCTGTAAATTTTCTACAGAAGGGTCTGGATGTAACTGAAAACGAGCCTCTAGTTTTTGACGGAGTTCTTTTGTAATCTCCCACAACTGCTCAAATACAGCTTTATTGTCTAGATCAGTTGGTTGCTGAGTCATAGTTTGAGTTTGTTAGTCTACCAAGGCTTATATTACATTGCAGACTGCGATCGCTCTCAAAATACCAACTCCAACTATTACATTTTGTGGTAACACCTTTGACATAATTTTGCAATAGCTTTGTCAATCTGATGTGCAATAGTTAGCTGATCAAACTGTTTAACGGAACTAGGCGGGTAACTCCCGCTTTTTTTAATGGGAATTACTAATAGAAAATCCTCGACGCGTAGGTTTAAGACTAGCTAACTCTACCTGAAAACTCACCTTGTCACTCATTTCGCCACTTCTCGCCTCTAAAGTCCATTTTCCAGGACGCAAATACCAAAATAAAGAATTAGCTGAGTTGGTATCTAACTTTTCACCATTCAGCCACCACTCCACGGGTGCAGATTTATTTCCCACTAATTTAAATTCAAGTTTCTGCTTCGCTTCTTCACCTGGATACACTAAGAATAAATCGCCCTGATGTGGAGATAAAATTCTCAAGTTATTAGCAGTAAAATTTGATTGTTGTTGTTTCGCCAACCATTCATCATACTCCGGCGGCAAATTGAACTGATTTTCACGTTTGTAATTATTTTTATCTTCTGGATAGAAATATTCCTGTACTACTGAGGTACAATCTGGTGTTGGTCGTAACCCCGAAACTGCACAAATAGGTAATTGCACCAAACCTTCTGGAGGCGGAAAACCTGCTGGTTCTTGATGTTCGTGCAGATGTAACATGATTCGATTCCACAAGGGTGCTGCGCCTGTCACACCTGAAACTTGACGCATCGGTTCACCATTGAAATTACCTACCCAGGTAGCGACGGTGTAATCTGTAGTGAAGCCAACCGTCCAAGTATCACGAAAATTGGAAGAAGTGCCAGTTTTAACAGCCGAAGGAAAGGGTAAATTTAACACCGAGTTTACACCAAAAGCCGTTGCACGAGCATGGTTGTCACTGAGTATGTTAGTAATTAATTGCCAAATTCCGTAATTAGAGAGTGTATAACTTGTAGAGACGCGATTCATCGCGTCTGTAGGGATTGGGGAATTAGAAAATGTGCTTACTAAAGGAATCGCATCTCCAAATCGTGCTATACTCAGGTAGGCACGGGCCAATTCCCAGAGACTCACTTCACCACTACCAAGAGTCAAACCCAAACCATAATATTCTGGAGTTTGATTGAGGTGTTCAAATCCCAGTTGATGCAGTCGTTCTAAGAAAGTTTCTACACCTACTTTTTCTAACACCCTCACTGCGGGGACATTTAGGGAATTTGCTAAAGCTACCCGTACCCGCACAGGGCCAAGAAACTTTTCGGTGTAATCAGTTGGGCTATAAAGTTTCGCACCGGGAATAGCGTAATGGGCGGGTACATCTGCCAAAATGGTATTGGGACGAATTAAACCTTTTTCTAAAGCTAATTCATAGACAAAAGGCTTGAGGGTAGAGCCTGGTTGACGTAACGCTTGTACTCCGTCATTGCGTCCCAATTTGGCTTCATTAAAGTAATCAGGTGAACCGACATAAGCCAAAACTTCCCCAGTATGGTTATCAATCACCAACGCCGCTGCATCATGGACATTGTTAGCGGCGAGAGAAGAAATTACCTGCTGTAACTGTGCTTCGACAAACTGCTGCAAAGGGCGATTTATGGTGGTGCGGATAGGGGAATTTTGTTCTGTTTGCGTCTTATCAAACTGATTGGCTAACCAAAATAAAAAGTGTGGTGCGGCGATAATTCCCCGTTGGCGAGATTGAAACACAACTTTTTCGGCGGATGTTCGGGTTGCGTTCGCCTCACTAATATACTTTTCCTGTACCATCCGATTAAGGACGTATTTTTGTCGCTGTTTCAGCCGTTCCCAATGTTCATAAGGGTTAAAGTATGTGGGATTATTGGGAATAGCAGCCAACAAACTAGCTTGAGCAAGATTCAATTCACTCGCTGGGATAGAAAAATAAATCCGTGCGGCTGCTTCCACACCATATATATTCCCTCCCATTGGCAGCCGATTGATATATGCAGCCAGAATTTCATCCTTATTCATCCCTGCTGCTAACCGCCAAGATAGCCAAATCTCTTGCATTTTACCAGAGAAACTACGCGGCACTGGATCTAACATCCGCGCCAACTGCATAGTAATAGTGGAAGCGCCGGAAACAATTCGTTTGGCGTGGATGGCTTCTTTAGCAGCGCGGATAATTGCTTTCATATCCAACGCGCCATGATGGTAAAAGCTGCCATCTTCGGCGGCTAAAATGGCATGGATAAACTGGGGCGAAACCTGATTTAGTGGTACTACTGATGTATGCTCTTGGTCACGAGTGAGTAGTGTTCCTAATGGTAAACCATTGCGATCGCTAAATTGCATTGCCAACTGATTTTGGGCAATATCTGCGGCCCGAACGGGCGCAAAATAGGGTAGTAAACATATAATCAAGCAGATTAGCAGCACAGCCAGGATAACTTTGCTACTGTGCTTAAGTTTGAGTAGCGATCGTGAAACTAGTTTCATCAGGGAATACCCTGTCTAAGAAAACTTACCTTTACTTTCCCGCAGACTTAGTTATATCTACATCAGTAAATATATCAAATACTTAATAATTTATTATTACTAACTTAGCAGATATAAATTAATGTTTGCGAAATTTAAAGACTTCTTTATAGTTAAGAATTGTAGTTATTTTTTGGAACAATCACACTGAGTTAGTTATCAATATAAATAAACATATAGGACTCATATTTGATTTCTGAAATATACGTAGGGTGCGTTACGCCAAAGGCTAACGCACCAGTTAACGATTTAGGTGCGTTAGGCTACGCCATAACACACCCTACAGATACTTAGATTTTTTCAGAAATCAAATCACACTCCTATAGTTAAATCAAAATTTGGGTACAACTAACTAGTCATACTGCTATTAGCATTGACATTGCCCAATACATAAGGTAATACAAATTTTTATTCGTTATAGTTTGTGAATTTTTAATTACTAAAAATATGATTATTAGAGTTTTACTCCGCTTTCACTATAAAATTCTCCATCTCTTCTTTAGCATCCTTGGCGGTAGCCTGCGGCAAGCCGTTCGCGTAGCGTCTCGTAGAGAAGCGTCTACGTTAAAAAAAATTGTACATTCCTCCAATCACAAGAGAACAATACAGTTTCTTCTACTCTTTACATTTACATTGGCAATGACAGGGTGTAACTTCTTTGGTATCAACTCAACCAAAGAACAACTCCCAGTAGTCTCTCCACTCACACCACCAAAATTACCAGACTGGATTGAACAAATTAGTCCCATTGGAGATGCCAAACCTCTTAACCAAATCCGCATCCGTTTTAAAGAGGCTTTAATCCCAGTTGAAAGCCTTGATAGCCCAGAACAGCAACAATTATTACAAAAATTTGCCCTTTGGCCGCCTTTACCCGGTCAATTTCGCTTTTTAACACCGCGTATGGTGGGTTTTCAAGCTGATAAAGCCTTGCCAATAGCGACAAGATTTCAAGTCACCATCAAAGCGGGTTTAGCAGACTTAAAAAATCATCGCCTAGACAAAGATTTACCTTGGACTTTCAATACCGAATCTATCAACCTGACTAATTTACCCGGTGTCAATCCCATTGAAAAAGCTGATATTGAGCCAATTGATTTACAACAGAAGTTACAGTTTACTTCCAATGTCGAATTAGATTTAAATTCTGTACAAGAACATTTACAGTTAACCCCTGAAGGAAAAAACAAGGGTGTAGGTTTCAAAGTCGAATTAAACAAAGAAGAAAAACCATTAAAAAATGAAGAAGAACCTTTAGAAAAATTTGACCCTTCAGCACGCAATTGGATTTATAACCTCATCCCCCAAGAAAATCTCGAAAAAGCAACCCGTTATCGTCTGGTATTTTCTCCTGGAATACGTCCGGCTTATGGCAATCTACCTACAGAAAAAGAATTTGCTACTAAGTTAGCAACTTATTCGCCTTTGGCATTTCAGAAAATTAACTTTTATGGACAGCCAGATTCAGGGGGAACTTTTGGAAGATTTGTTAAAGGTAGTCCGCAGCTAGAATTTAATAATGTTTTATTGCCAGATTCAGCTAAAGAAAATATTACAATTAATCCCGCACCAAAAGAGATTGCGAGAATTATCCAAATCAATGATGAAGATAAAATTGTCGGCATCAATCCTTATGCGCTAGAACCTGCCAAGACTTATACAATTACTATCGGCGGGAATCTCAAAGATAAATTTGGGCAGACTTTGGGTAAACCTCTAACACTTAAATATGATACTGGAGATTTAGCTGGGGATATCTGGGTGCCATCAGATTTGAATATTTTCCCTACCGGTAAAGATTTACAGCTAAATATTAGTACGGGAAATCTGCCAGAATCTAAATATAAAGCCGCTTATCGAGTAGTTAAGCCGACAGATTTAGTTTATTTTAATAATGGTAGTGATTTATTACCACAACCTTCTGAATGGCAAAGCTTTCAGGTATCAGGTAAAAAAAATCAATCAGTTGATATTGCTGTTCCTCTGCGGGAAAAAATTAATGCAGCTACGGGAATGTTAGCTTATGGAGTCCAAGCCCGCACGAATAAATATCAGGATAATGGTAAAGAACTGTGGCGTGAACCTACGACTTATGGCTTAGTTGAATTGACAAATTTGGGCGTATTTACTCAGTGGTTTCCTGAGTTAGGGTTAATTCGCGTCAATCATCTTACAGATGGTTCGCCAGTTAAAAATGGGGCTATAGAAATTTATCAATCCAAATTACAAGCAAAATCTCGCCCTGAAGCAGTACCTTGTGCAACAGGTAAAACTGATGAAAATGGAATTTTCAGAATTGTTCGTGAAGGATTACAGCAATGTTATTCTGGGAATGAAAGCTCTAGTAAATCACCACAATTATTAGTAATTGCCCGTGAAAATCAAGATTGGGCATTCGCTAGAACTGAAGAATACAGCGGCGTTTATGGCTATGGTATTGATGCAGGTTGGCAAGATGCTAAACCTGAATCACGTGGGGTAATTTTTTCGGATAGACAATTGTATCAACCAGGTGAAAAAGCTTGGTTGACTGGTTTCGCTGACTTTTTACAAAATGGCGCGATTCAACAAGATAAAAATGCTGCCTACCACTTAACTTTGGTAAATCCTGATGGACAAAAAACCAGCTTAGGTACACAAACCACAAATGAATTTGGCACATTTTCTCTGGAATTGCCAATCAAAACTACTCAGCGCTTAGGCTACTATACAATCCAGGCGAAGGGGAAGAATGGACAAGAAATTTCTGGAGAATTTCGGGTAGCTGAATTTAAGCCACCGAATTTTAAAGTCGAACTTAACTTAGATAAAGAATTTGCTCTCATTGACGAGAAAGTTAATATTAATGCTACAAGCAATTATTTATTTGGCGCACCTGTAGAAGGTGGAGAAGCAAAATATTTTATCACTCGCCAGCAAGCAAATTTTGTTCCTAAAGGTTGGGAAGAATTTACTTTTGGTAGGCAATGGTTATGGCCAGAGGAAACTCCTAGTATATCTAGTGATGTCTTGCAAACTAATGCCCAGTTAGATGCTAATGGTAAAAGTAGTCAGACGGTGAATGTGGCTAATGATTTACCATATCCGATGACTTATCAGGTAGATGTACAAGTTGCAGATGTTTCTAATTTGTCTGTAGCCAATTCCAAAACTTTTACAGCCTTACCAAGTAATCGCCTCATCGGCTTAAAAAGTAATTTCATCACCGATGCTGGCAAGGCTTTTCCCATTGAAGTGATTGTTACTGACCCTACAGGAAAACCGATCACAGGTCAACGAGTCCGGGTAGAATTACAGCAGATAAAATATAGCAGCGTCACGCAGTTAGTTGAAGGTAGCCGAACACCAAAAAATCAAGTCGAATATAAAACAGTAGGACAAGTAGAAATTACATCTGCTAGTAACCCGCAATCAGTAAGTTTAACAGCACCGGAATCTGCTTCATATCGGATTAGAGTTAATTTTAGCGATGCCAAAAGCGAATTAAGTGCGACAGATTTACAAATTTGGGCAACTGGAGGAAATTCTGTATTTTGGGGTTCTAGAGAAAAAGATGTCTTAGAAGTTAAATTAGATAAAAAAGAGTTTAAACCTGGTGAAACTGCTACTGCACTAATTCAATCTCCCTATCCAGAAGCAGAATTGTATTTTGCTGTAATTAAAGATAAACCCCTTTATCAGCAAATTATCAAAGTTCACGGAGGCGCACCACAAATTCAGTTTCAAGTCACGCCAGAAATGCTACCTAATGCAGCCATTGAAGCTGTCTTAGTGAGACAAGGTAAACCCATAAACCAAGTGGAACCGGGAAGTTTAGATAACTTGGTGAAGATTGGTTTTACACCTTTTAAAGTTAAGTTAGAGGATAAGTATTTAAAACTGCAAGTTAAGCCAGTGCAAGCATCACTAGAACCTGGTGCAGAAGAAACAGTACAACTAGAACTGAAGGACAATCAAGGAAACCCCACCAAAGGACAGTTTACAGTCATGGTGGTAAATGAAGCGGTGTTACAACTTTCTGGTTATCGTCCGCCAGATTTGGTAGATACAGTTTATGCAGAACAGACAATTTCTACCCGCTTTAACGATAATCGCGCAGATGTCATATTACAAGCACAAGATGTTGCTAAACCCAAAGGTTGGGGTTATGGTGGTGGTTTCTCAACTGGTGCAGCAAATACTCGCACCCGCACCGATTTTCAAGCCTTAGCTTACTACAACGGTTCTGTTCTCACCGATGCAAATGGGAATGCACAGATAACCTTCAAATTACCGGATGACTTAACTACATGGCGAGTGATGGCTGTGGCCACCGATGGAAATCTACGTTTCGGGAATGGGGACGCGACGTTTATCAGCACCAAGCCACTGCTAACTAATGCTATCTTGCCACAATTTGCCCGTCCAGGCGATCGCATCCTCGCTGGGTTATCTGTAACTAATAACACCGGGAATCCAGGAAATCTCTCAATTAATGGCGAACTTAGCGGTAATGTGAAGTTTGCTGACAAAAACCCCACAACAACTTCTTTACAAACCAAAGCCGAATCCGCAACTCACGCTTATCGCTTTCCAATGGTGGCGGATAGTGTGGGAGTTGGGAAAGTTCGGTTTACCACTCAGCTAAATGGTACAGCCGCAGATGCTTTTGAAGTACCTTTGGAAATTAAGCCAATTGAAATTACAGAACAAGTCGTGGAAACTGGTGTTACTGAAAAACAGGTGAAGATTCCCCTGAATGTTGATAAAAATACCTTCCCTGATGCGGGAGGTTTAGATATTCAGTTGGCGAGTACTTTGATAACGGAGATTCAAGCACCAGCCAAGCAGGTTTTAGAAGATGATGATTTGCCGTTTACTGAACCGGCGGCGAGTCAGTTAATAATTGCTGCCAACCTGCAAACTATTTCCCAAAAATATGGTCAGACTTTTGCAGAATTTAATCCTAGCCAACAGGCAAGTCAAGCAATTGAAAAGTTACAAAAACTCCAAATAGCCGATGGTGGTTTTGCAGCTTTCCCCGGACAAGAAAAATCTGACCCTTGGGTTTCTTCCTATGCAGGTGAATCTTTAGCTAAAGCCAGTCAGGTATTCCCGAATTTAGTCGATTCGGCAATGGTATCTCGCTTGAAAGCTTATCTACAAAAAGTTCTAGCAAACCCCGGAGAATACGACTTTTGTAAACAAATACTCTGTAAAAGACAACTGCAATTTAATGCTTTAATCTCTCTAGCAGAATTGGGAGACAAACGCAATACTTTCCTCGCAGATATTTATGAACAGCGCAACAACTTTGATGTAGTAACTCAAATTAAACTAGCGCGATACTTATCTCAATTCCCCGAATGGCAAGATGAATCTCAACAATTAGTCAACAAGCTGCAACAGAATATTTATGAAACTGGTCGCACAGCAGTTGTAAGTTTACCAGGTAATTGGGGATGGATGAGTTCATCTACCACGACGCAAGCGCAAGCTTTACGATTATTTATTGCCAAACAAAGTAAACCCGAAGTTATAGATAAGTTATTCCAAAGTCTTCTGGCATTGCGACGGGATGGTACATGGCAAACTAACTATAATAATGCTCAAGCATTAACAGCTTTGGTAGAATATAGCCAACTACAACCCACACCACCGAATTTTGTTGCCACAGTGGAATTAGCTGGTAATAAGTTAGGAGAAAATCGCTTTAATGGCTATCAAAATCCCAGTTTACAGCTAAATGTGCCGATGAATAAATTACCTCGTGGGCGTAATGATTTAACGCTGCAAAAATCAGGTAATGGCACTTTGCACTATTTGGTTGCTTATAATTATCGCTTGCAAGGCAATCAACCAGGCAGATTTAATGGTCTACGCATAACACGAGAAATTAGTCAAGTAAATCAAGAGAAAGTTTTGCAAAAAACAGGTCTTTATGCTTTCGATAAACCCTTGACTTTAGCCTCTGGACAAGTGTTTGATATTGGTTTAGAAATTATTGCCGATCATCCTGTGGATCATTTGGTGATCAAAGATCCGCTACCATCAGGTTTTGAGGCGGTGGATGCAAGTTTTCAGACTGCTACTGCTGCATTACAAGCAAAAGCCGATAGCTGGGAACTTGGCTTTAAGAATGTGTACCGCGATCGCATTATCGCCTACACCGACCACCTGG
This sequence comes from Nostoc sp., assembly GCF_036916985.1. Classification (GTDB taxonomy): domain Bacteria; phylum Cyanobacteriota; class Cyanobacteriia; order Cyanobacteriales; family Nostocaceae; genus Nostoc. Next base: position 77,664 of record NZ_JBALFD010000006.1, on the reverse strand, counting down.
AACCAGGAGTTTATAGCTTGCACTACCTAGTCCGTTCTGTGACTCCTGGGACATTTTCTTGGCCTGGTGCAGAAGTTCGCTTGCAATATGCACCAGAAGAATTTGGGCGAACTGCTGAGTCTACATTGGTGGTTGAGGATAAGTCGTAACAACTATCGTCGGATTGTTCCAAGATTGTGCCCCCAGAAAATCTCTTGTTGCTCTACCATGTTTTACAACAAGTTTTTCTTTGAGGCTGAGGTAAATAATTATAGCGGTTCCCATTCAGTAGCGATCGCACCACACCATCTTCACCTTAGGGGTCAATTCTTTATCCCCCAAAAATTCATCTCACTCTCCTAAGAGTGAGGTATGGGATGAATTTTTATTTTAACAAGAATGCCCCTAAAGGAGATGATGCAACAGTATCCCCTTGAGGAGCAAAACTTGTCAATTCAATTGTTCCTATACTTTCGATTTCCCAGAGCAAGAATTATCTAGGATAAATGTGGCGTCTAGTCCCCCATCCTGGATTGACAATGGCGGCTAAATCTTCTTCAGATAATTTGCTAATTTCACTATCCAGTTCTCTGGTGTTGAAATCATAGCCACGCTCTTGAGCAATTTTGATGAAGGCTTCTGGATCATCTGTTGCTTTGAGTCTTTGCTGTAATGCTTGATCTTGTTTTACAGCTTGAAAAAGTCGAGCAGCATTTTGCTGTGTCATGACAATCAATCTCCTGTTTGAAATATCAGGTTTGAATGTGGTAATTTAACTTTTGGGTATTCACTAACTTCTGCAAAGAATTTCTAAATTATGCAATCTCACATTTGATCTTAAAACAAAGAAGAACAATGTGTTGATTTTGATAAAAAAATATAAATTTTATGCTAATCTTAATATTATTTTTTTTAAATTCAGCCCTAAGATAGTAGCAATTTTTATCTAAAAAGTATTACTTCTGATTTTTTGTAAATGCAATTTACATTTGTGCGAGTGGGCAATATCTAAGACGGACTACACCTACATCAATAACGACTGTTGGCTAATTCCTCCCCACTCTTGGAAAATGAGTTTTCATTTTCAGGCAGAGGAGACAGCAATGCCAAACCCAAAAATCCTGTTAAAGCTTGACTTGATGACTGTTAATAAAATAGTATGTTAGATTGTCTGTCTAATTCCTGCTCGGATCAGGTAGACATATTACAAAGGCTGGCAAAAGCGTCTCTATAAGAGATAAAACCAGCTACCTGTACGGCAACCTCAAGGACAATTCCATGACCTACGCAATTATTGAAACTGGCGGCAAACAAATACGAGTAGAGCCAGGTCGGTTTTACGACATTGAACTGCTTGCGATCGAACCAGATGAAAAAGTTACAATAGATTCCGTATTGCTCGTGCAGCACGATGGTGAAGTCACCATTGGACAGCCACTAGTGACGGGGGCGACTGTAGAAGGGACTGTATTGCGACATTACAGAGGTCGTAAAGTCCTGGTATACAAAATGAAGCCGAAAAAGAAAACCCGCAAAAAACGGGGGCATCGTCAGGAAATTACCAGACTTTTGATAGACTCCATCACCCTTAACGGTGCAGTATTTGCTGCCCAAGGAGAACCGGAAAAGGAAACCCCCGTTATCGATGAAACTCCTGCCGAAGAACTAGAAATCGCTGCTGAATAATAAAAGAAGTAGATACACAAGAGGAAATTATGGCTCATAAGAAAGGAACAGGTAGTACACGTAACGGTCGTGATTCTAATGCTCAACGTCTAGGTGTTAAGCGTTATGGCGGTCAAGTTGTACGTGCAGGAAACATTCTCGTGCGTCAGCGTGGCACCAAATTCCACCCTGGTAACAATGTCGGTATTGGTAGCGATGACACTCTGTTTGCCTTAATAGACGGTGTTGTAACCTTTGAGAGAAAGGGCAAAACCCGTAAAAAAGTTAGTGTTTATTTACCTGTAGCTGCTGCTGTTGAGGCGGCTCCTGCTGAAGCAGTAGCAAGTTAGAGTATTAGGGTGGGAATTATGCCCACCCTAATTGCTAGTTATAGCGTTTCCCATTCAAATGGGGTAAAACTTTATATTGAAAGGTGTAGGGAATATGCCGTGCCCCTACGGATCTACCCCACGTAAACGAGAACCCCTATAGCACTGATATGATAATCAGATTTGCATAAATATTAATTAATATTCATCTCAGTTGCTTAACTTTTACCCCTTACTTACTCTAAAAAATAAGTTCCTAACTCTTTTATTCTCTCTATCCAACCTTTTACCTCATCAGCCAGTTTATACTTCCATTGAAGTTGAAGTACTTCTCTAGTATGAGAATCATCAAATATAACTTTGTCTTTGTTTTCAAAGACTGGCGCGAGAAATTCTACTTGAGCAGCCTGGGCAAATAAAGTTGACACTTGGCTAATACTCAAATTTTCAGGCGCAGCAAGGTAATGTCCTCCTTTAGAGCCAAATCGCGCTACGCCAATATAGCAGTCTGCTAAATCTTCAACATGAATCCACGCGGTCATAAAATCTGGTGGAAATGGCTGAGAGCCTTGGTGTGGTTTCCCTGTAATGAACTGCTGAATTGCAAAATCCCAGAAACCGCCACGAGTTGGGGCTGAACCATACACTGATGAAGGATAGACAATCGAGGCGTTACCGCCATTGCTGATATATTCTTCTACTAGCCCATCTTTCAACACATTTACACCTGCTAGTAAGTCAAGACATACTAAATATTCGGGCAGTGTATAACCTTTTGGTGGAGGTGTTTCTGTTATTCGTCCTCCATTGGTGGTAATCAAAGAGAAATTCCCACTGGTTGTAATTACATGAATATCTGGTGAAACTGCACTAGCACCGTGTAAGGCGGCTTCTAATGGTATACGGTCGAAAGCGAATTGAGCTTCTTTGGTTGATTCTAGAGGCATGTGCCACGCTACATTAATTACTGTTGTAATATCATGTTTGCGAATTGCTTGTGCAACATCATTGCTGGAAATATCTGCCTCTTGAGAGCGGATTATTTCTTTGCAGAAAGGCTTTATACCCTCAATATCACTACTCGGTCGCACAAGTGCCAATGCGGCAAAATCTTCTGTCTGAGAAAACTTACGGCACAGCGCTCCGCCAATATAGCCGCCTGCTCCTATAATCAGGACATTTTTAACGGAAGAGCTTTTTTCGGATGAAAATTCTTTGTTGTTTGACATATTTGAAATTTGTAGCTAATCAGCTTTTTAATATTTCTAAAATAGCGCTTAAGACAAATGAAATATAGGCTGTGGTCTTGATTAACATAGATACCTGAGAAAATGCTGAGAATTAACTAAATTTTCTCAAGGGATAAATTTATGAAAATCATGGCTTTGTTTCAGATAGGCTTCAGTCCTAACAGAGATACTTTGGATGTTCAGGATAACTCAAACATCAGTAGTGTTATAACCGAAGACGTTATTTGATTGCAATGTAGATGCGATTGCAGTAACAAGAATCTGATGGAGTCCTTTACAAGAAGACATCTTCTTTACTCCAATAGCCTTTATAAATCTGCTTTTAGCTTAGTTTCCTCCGATCAATCAATACAAAAGAACTATCCAAAGGACGAAAGAAGACTATGAACTGGAAAATACTTTCTTTAATTGCTGGTTTGATTTTAACTACCAGTCTCACTGCTTGTTCTAGCAGTCCTGCAAGCAACAATCAAATTTCTCCTAACGCCTCTCCTGCTATGAGCAAAGACAAAGCCGGCGATGCAATGGGCAAAGATGCAATGGGTAAAGATAAAGCGGGTGATGCGATGGGTAAAGATGCAATGGGTAAAGACAAAGCGGGTGATGCGATGAAGCAATCGCCTGCTGCCACCAAACCTTAGCCACAACTAGCTTTGCATCTCACTTTTCTTGTACTGGGTACTAGTGATCTGTCCCATTAAATATAATGGGTGAACTCATTCTTAACTTTTCTTCTTTTGCGCTCTTTGCGTCCTTCTCTAACGAGACGCTGCGCGAATGCGGTTCGTTCTCTTAACCCTCAAAATTAATGGGACATACCACTAGCTCCATTCTTTCCCACTCAATCCCTGTGAAACCTGCCAATTTTAGATTTTGGGTTAGAAGACTCAATCCAAAAGTCTAACTGGGAACAATCTAAAAATCCAAAATCCAAAATCCAAAATTGGTATGATTTCATCTAAACGCAAAGTCCGCTCAACACCAAGTCAGACTTTATTATCAAAAACCTTTCACTGGATTAATATCATCAGTCTCATCTTGATGATCGCTAGTGGACTGCAAATCTATAATGCTAATCCGGTATTTGGAGGGCGTGCAGGTTGGAATTTTCCTGACTTTTTGTTGCTGGGAGGTTGGTTAGGAGGTGGGAGACACTGGCATTTTGCTGCTATGTGGCTGTTTTCAATGAATTTACTTTGGTATGGACTTTATATCTTTGCAACTCGTCGTTGGCAGCGTCGCTTTGCCGATGGCGGTGATTTAAAAGCATTGCAAGTTAGCCAGAACCCAAAGCGCAAGAATTACGCATGGCATCGTCTAGTTTATACTGCTATCATTCCAGTGCTGCTGCTGGCCATCTTGAGTGGTTTGGCAATGTACAAACCTGCTCAACTGCATTGGCTTTCTGGGCTGTTTGGTAGTTGGCAGACTTTACGGACTGTTCACTTTATCACTGTTCCCACTGTCATACTGTTTACAATTGCTCATTCCTTACTTGCCTTGAAGGTAGGAAGCATCCGTCTAGTTAAATCTATGTTCCTGTAGAGGTTCTATGAGTCTGATTCTTCCCAAACGCACATTATCCCGTCGTCGGTTACTGCAACTATCTGGATTTTCAGGGGTAAGTTTTCTTTTAGGTGGCTGTGGGACAGATTTGTTCTCAGATAATCTGCGGCAAATATCTGAGCCACTAAACCAAAGTTTTGAAGCACTCCTGCTAAGTCAAAAACTAGTACCTGAATTTTCTGTCAATGCCATAGAAGCAGACAAATTGCTGGTTAATTCCTTTAACTTCACCCCGCAAATTGATCCGGCGCGGTTTCGCCTAACGATTGATGGTGAGGTTAATAACGCGATGCAATTGAGTATGGCAGATATTCAAAAACTTCCCTTGACTTCAATGGTAATTCGCCATGTCTGTGTTGAAGGCTGGGCTGCGATCGTTCAATGGGGAGGTGTGCGATTGCGAGATTTAGTAGCGCTGGTACAGCCTAAGTCAAACGTCCGCTATGTCTACTTTAAATCTGCTGATGGCTATTATGAAAGCTGGGATATTGCCTCTGCTGTACATCCCCAAACTCTCATGGCTTATGAAAAGAATGGACAACCATTATCAGCTGATAATGGTGCGCCTATGCGCCTAGCATCTCCGATAAAACTGGGCTACAAGCAAAGCAAGTGGGTAACTCAAATTACATTTGTCAGCAACTTGTTACCTACTAAAAAAGGCTATTGGGAGGATAAGGGCTATGAGTGGTTTGCAGGGTTATAAGGTAGGCAAAAAGCTAATCTAGATCGGGTTCAACGCCTAGCGATCGCAATTGTGCAATCAACCGTTCAGTCCGTTGTCTTTCTTGTTCAGCTCGTTGACTTTCTCGTTCAGCCCGTTGGCTTTCTTGTTCTGTAGAAGTCAATACCCAATTGAGAGTCCCATCATACCACCGTAACCAGGGCTGTTCTACATCTTGATAGCGTCCCTGCCAGATACCCAAACCTAATTCTAGTTCTGGTATCCAAAGACGTGACTCTGACAATGCTATCTCAGCATAACGACCGCCATCTAATTTAAACACCCTTAATTCATATTTGTATCGATCAAATACTGCATAATAAGGCACACGTAGAATCTGCTCATATACTTCCCATTTTCCTGGTGGTTGCTTAATATCCCGCAATGTCTGCCCCAAATCTTCCTTTTCAGCGCCAGGAGACAGCAACTCAATCACAATAAAAGGGTGAACTCCCTCTTGCCAAACGACATAACTTAAGCGTAAATCACGTTGTTCGTAGAGACGGGAAACACCTAAAACGGCAAACCAATCTGGTCGCTTATGCCACAGTGGATAGCGCGGGTCATAATAAAGATTCAGATCGCTAGCAACAAATATTTCGTCGCTAGGATAATTTGGTGGACGAAAGGTTTCGTCTAACAGACGAGGTTGCAATAAATGAAACTGATCGGGCAAACCAGGCTCCTGTGGATCTTCACTGGGAAGATCATACATGGTCGGCAATACATCTTTTGGCGATCGCGGCGGGTCAGTTTGATACATCATAAAGCAGTCCTGATGATGAAACTCTCAGTTCTATTATGATTGAACGGACTTTGAATAATTAAATCCAAAATCCAAAATCTAAAAAATCTAAAATTTCGATGTTTCTTTAAATAACACTAAGCCATATTTCTCGCCAGTCGGCAAAAAGCCAATTCCTCGATAAACTGCTTGGGCTGCTTGGTTATTATCACCTGTAAATAGGATGGCACGTTTGACTAAGAGCGATCGCGCATTTAACAACGAACCTGCTACCACACTTTTAGCGTAGCCTTTACCCCGCAATTCTGGCGGTGTCCAAACTCCACCAATTTGCACAATATCAGGCAAGCTGGCATTAAAGGCAGAGTAAGCAACTAGAGTATCTCCTGCTACCAAAACCCAATGCGTAGCCGTAGCTTGACGGGCTTCAATTACGAGACGGCAAGCTGGATGCGAACTGGTGGTTTCTATTTGCCCTAAAGCTTCCACGTTATAAGCAACGCACCATTCAGTGAGTAATTCTAACTCATCTGGATGTGGTAAGCGACACTGCACTTTTGCCGATGCTAAGGCTTGGGGTATTTGTAAATCTGGCAGTGCTAGAGAAAACAAAATCTCAGATTCATCAAGTTGAGTTGTTCGGTTACTAAGTCCCAAAATGCTTTTTGTTGCTTCGACTTGTGCTGCTGGCCCGCTAATTCCAGAGATGGCACGTCCAGATTGTGCCACAACTGCTTGCACCACCTCTGATAAATAGACATCTCCAGAAATTAAATATGCGTTATCCAAAACCCTTGTAGAGACGTAGCACTGCTACGTCTCTACATTCATTTTCGGAGATGTCTAATATACAGGGGCTTGGAGTATTACCATCCCATTCCAAAAGTGGGCTGCAACTGCAACTATAGTTTCATCTATATAGGCTGCTATGTAAGTTCCTTGAAATCTGGCACCTTGGTCAAGCAGTCCCGCAGCTCGCCAATTAGAGCGCAAAAACATAGAAGTATCAGTGTGTTGCAAGAGAAATGCTTCCAACAATACTTCATCTCCAGGTTGCAGGGTTCTGAAAGTAGGCACAAAAAACTCCTGAGAAAATATACCAGGCGATTAGAAATCGCGGCTACACAAACTTTCGTCCGCCTACGCGGACTCAAAGAATTTTAAACCCACGGAGGTGGGTTTTGTCTGTATAGCCGCGAATTCCATTCGCCAGGGTAGTGGTCTGTCCCATAAAATTTGAGCGTTAAGAGAACGAACCGCATTCGCGCAGCGTCTCGTTAGAGAAGGACGCAAAGGACGCAGAGTAAGAAGGAAAGAAGAGAAATTGAATTTGATTCACCTATCAGAATTAATGGGACAGACCACTAGGTGTGTTTTTACCATACTCAGCACTCTTCATCCTGTTTCAACAGGCGTTGAACCCTCATAAATTGGCAAAGGTATTGGTAGCGGTAGATTATCTTTATCATAGAGGACTTTTAGATGTCTGCTAAACTGTTCCTCAACAAAATAGCTGCTAGAAAATTCACTTGCAAAAGAAACTTGATGAAAGTGATAATCTAAATTCAACAAATTGTAGACAAGTCTTAAAAAATAATCATCTATCCAAAAATCTACATCAAATAGTGAAATCCCATATTTTCCTTCTAACCGACGATTTAAAGTTTTCAGTAACCAAGACCATTGAGGTTTGAGGGTCGGATCGATACGATTACCAAATACAGGATTAAAAAACTGATTTACTTGAGTTGTCCTAACATCACTCACTTTAGTTAATAAATCTGCCGCATTAATGGGAGATGAATTAAACCAATAGTTAGCAACTACTAAATCATGTAAATAAGCAACTACAATTTTTGGATTTTCTTTAATAAACTGTGAACGACAAACAATTCCTCTGATTGATGGAATTCTTAAACTAATGGTTTGAGATAAAGGCAGCTTTCTAACAAAAGCATAAACTTCTAAAATTGAGGCAAAGGTGTGACAACATACGTAAGCATCTATAGTTTTATTTGCCAAGCTCTTACTGGCTTTCCGAGGATCTTCATTCACTAATCTGCAATCTTTACTGACATCTAGATCATAGAGATCAAAAAGAGTGATGATGAACCTATGAGCATTTGAACCAAATAAAGTGGAAATTCGTTTACCTTTTAAATCCTGGACAGTGTTTATCGAAGAATCTTTATGCAGAACAATATTTATATCTTGACCCAAAATATTATAAGAAGCAATCCCAATTAATTTAGAACCAAAACTTAAATCATCAAAAAATTGGCTACCATTATTTAAAAGAGCAATATCGTCTAAAATACAAATATCTAGTTCTCCCCGTTTCATCTGACGGTTCATTTCTTCCCCAGAAGCAAACGGCAGAATTTGTAACTCAAAATCTCGATTAATTTCAACATTTTTGAAAATAGCCTGTTCCAGTGATGATGCTCTCTGTAAATCAGAAATATACTTAGTTCCATACCCAGCAATAAACTGTCCTATAGAATCCCTCTGAATACCTATCCTGAGAACATTTTCCTCTTTGGGAGAACCGCTACCTAAAAATAGATTTACATTGGGTAAACTTTCTAAGTTATCTTGATCGAGTCTAAAACTTCTCACCAAACTCTCTGCGGATATTAACAATTCACTAAAGCGAGGAACATGAAGATAAATTCCATATTCATTAACATCTTGAATCGGAAAAATTAAGACTTCGTATTCAGATATTATATCAGCTTGACAAAAGTCAGGTAAAATCGTTAGCTTTTGATTTTTTGAAGCATAGTTGAGTACATCTTGATAACTTTGTAGCACTTGTACGCCACTTAATTTATTTATCAAAAATCCATTTTTAGATAGCTCCTGATGAACCTCGTCTAAAAGTACAACATCAGCCAGATCGATATCATTTATTTTAACTAAGCTACGCTCATTGAGATATTTACTTGCTCCAAAGGATACCAACAGCATTTTATGAGTTGTTAATCTAGTGCAGTGGTGTTCTTCTTTATATCCAGCGCAACTGTTGAGCAAGAGATCCATTTCTATGAGTTGAGAATTTGAAAAAAAGCTGCTATCTTTAACTGCAATCTCTTTAATATTTCTACCCGGAAAACAAAGCTGAAATCGCTGCAAATATTGTTGGAACCAGACTTCTAAAATTAAATTAGTAGCTCCCAATGTCAAATCTTCGCCCTCGGCGCTAAATGTTGCCTGAAATTCTTCTTGCAGATTTTCTACAGTTTCTACTACATTAAGTGTCTGGGAAATCAATTTCTTGCCTTTATTAGTCAAGCATATAGAGCCAGGAGAGCGATTTAGGAGAATTACTCCGAAATAATCCTCTATTTGTTTGACTTTTTTACTAATTAATGCTTGACTATATCCTAGCTTTTGGGCGGCTTTTGAGAAGCTACCACAGTCATCTACTGCTTTTAAGATTTTCAGGTGATTTAGGGTAATGTCTTCGAGTTTAATTTTATTCATGCTAGGTAAGGCAAGATTTTTAACTACAATGTAATTAAGCTACTCTGTTGTGCATATTCGGAAATAACTAGTTTGTGAAAGCGAATAGTGTCTTCCAACATAGATTCAAATTTGAGTACTATTAAGTCAACGCCAACGGCTTCGTATTCTTTCAGACGGTTGATAACAGTATAGCGATCGCCAACCAGTTGAGCAGATAAACCAAGATTGGCTTCAATGGTTTGACTGATATCTAGTTTGTTGTGGGCAACTACGTTAGGATCGATTTGCTCTTGAAAGTACTTAATCTGCTCTTGATCGGCAGAACGATAAATCGCTTCTAATCTGGCTTCGGCTTCGGCAGTATGTTCACGAACGATCGGAAAGGCACTCATTGCTACTTTAATCTGACGACCGTAGCGATCGCTAGCCAATGTTTTCACTTTCTGCACCAATGCTGCCGTTTTTTCAGGATCATCAGCATTGATAAATAAATAATCTCCCAGACGAGCCGCTAAGTTAATCGCCCTGTCTGATTCCCCAGCAATGAAAATAGGTGGTGTTGGTGTCGGCTGATCTGGGAGAATACCACCCTTAATAGTGTAGTATTTGCCCACATAATTAAAGCCTTCGACTGTCCACAGCCCCTTGATTACCTCAATATACTCTTCTAATCGCGCGTAGCGATCGCTGTGAGGTAGCCAGATATCTCCATAGCTTTCTACTTCTAATTTCCACCAACCTGCAATCCCACTGAGAGCAAATCTGCCGTTACTAAGTTGATTTTGAATGTTTGCACTCAAATTGGCCACCACCGCAGGTAGTTTAAAACCAGGTTGTATAGCCGCAACAATCTTGATCTTCTTGGTGTTCAAACTTGCTAAAGCTGCTGTAATCCAAGCGTCAGCGACATTATAGCTAGGCCCATGAACTGCATTTAAGTAATGTTCAGGAATGTAATAGAAGTCATAACCTAACTCGTCTGCCTGAACTGCAAGTTTTACTAAATCTTGGGTAGATAAATTAGCCTCATGGTTGACAACCCGCAACCATCCACCACAAACCGGCGACCAAATTCCAAACTGAAGCGGCATAAATATTTTTCCTGTGCTTTTTTTTACGAGGCATCAACTAAACTACGGTATCTATATCTTTTTACCGTGATTTAGTAGTTCACACTACCACATTTATTTCTGCTGTGTACAGTTGCAGATGATACATGAAAAGCAGTTTCTTATCACGATATGGAATAGTATAGACATTTTGTCGAGTCCTGATTCCTAATTGTCCTGACTGAATCAGGATAACAGCCCGCAAAATAAAAAATAATTAAATACTCGGCAAAATTAGGCTGTATTCCAAAATGGAATATAGAAATGGAGTTTAAGTATATCGAGTCACTACATTAGAAAAATTGTTGTGATACAGTCTGATTCATTCCGAACTACGGTAGCGCGATCGGGTTATGGTATATTATTGCCATCAAAGATTTGTCTACTTGTAAACTCAGAGTAGTTTCCAACCGCTTTCAAGCTTTCGATTTTGACTAAGATTTTGCCTTATCAAGTTTTAGCTGATTTGTTAATGATGACAAATCTGGCTTTGTTGCATCATAAGCAAACTTAGATAAATAGCCAAGCAGTTTCAATTACAAACGCACAATTATGGTAGATATTAAATTCGCATACTGGATTCCCAACGTTAGCGGTGGGTTAGTTGTTAGTAAAATTCCCCAACGCACAGATTGGACTTACGAATATAATGCTCAACTGGCTCAGACGGCTGAAGAAGTTGGATTTGAATATGCTCTAGCACAAGCCAGATTTATCGCCAGCTACGGTGCTGAGTACCAGCTAGAGGCATTTACAACTGTGTCAGCCTTGGCTCCAGTCACCAAAAAATTGAAGCTAATTGCAGCAGTTCACCCTGGATTGTGGCATCCCGGAGTAGTTGCCAAAGTCGGTGCTAGCATTGATTTTCTCTCTAACGGTCGGTTTGCTCTGAATGTAGTTAGCGGCTGGTTCAAAGATGAATTCACTATATATGGTGAACATTGGTTAGACCATGACGAACGTTATCGTCGTTCAGAAGAATTTATCCGCGTTCTCAAAGGTTTGTGGACTGAGGATGAATTTCACTTTAAAGGCGACTTTTACCGCATTAACGGCGGTTGGGTGAAGCCTAGACCAATTAATCAGAATCCCCACCCGGAGATATTCCAAGGTGGTAACTCCAAAGCCGCACGCCGGATGGCTGGCCGTGTCTCCGATTGGTATTTCATGAATGGCAACACCATAGAAGGGGTGAAAGAGCAGATTGCAGAAGTATCTGAATTAGCGAGTCTTGAAGGACGCACAATTAAGTTTGGTCTGAATTCCTTTATCATCGTGCGAGATACGGAAGCAGAAGCCCATGAAGTATTGCGCGATATTATTGCCCAAGCTGATGTAGAAGCCGTGAAAGGATTTGGCGAAGCCGTGAAACAGGCGGGATCTTCGACTCGCGAACGTCAGGGAATGTGGGCGAATTCCAATTTTGAAGACTTGGTGCAGTATAACGACGGCTTCAAGTCAGGCTTGATTGGTACAGCTGAACAAGTCGCTGACAAGATTCGCCAGTTCCATGAAGCGGGAGTCGATCTAATTCTCGGTGGCTTCTTACACTACTCAGATGATTTGCCAGCATTTGGTAGGACAGTAATACCAATTGTGCGCGAACTTAAATCTAATCGTCGGACTGCTGATGAGTTAGTTGTAGTGTAGATTAACAGGCACATATTTTGTAGGAGTGGGTTTTGTGGAGCTAAACCCACTTCTACAGCAACTAGCGAAACGCTACGCAGACATCAACGCCTAATTGCATAAACTTCCTAAATTTACGTGAATTCGATTGCTCATATAATATCTACCCAATTTGCTCAATCAAAAAACCTCTAAGAAGGTTTACTACGCAAAACCGTCCCTCTCCGAGTCGGAGAGGGACAGACTTGAACTTCAGTACAAGGCAGGGAGAGGTTCGTCGAACTCACGTTAAATTTGGGATAACTCTGCGTACCTCCGCGTTTTCCTTAGCGTTCCTCTGCGTTTAAAGATGATCAATTACAATCAAGGAGTTTTATCATGACATCAGTAATTAATACCGAACAAAAAGCCCATATTATTCGGGATGACAAAGAAGCGATCGCGATCGCTCACGAATTAGCAGCTGAGTTTGCCAAGGGAGACTCAGAACGCGATCAAACTCGGCGTTTACCTGCTGAGGAAGTGGAAAAGTTCTCCCAAAGCGGATTGTGGGGAATTACAGTCCCGAAAGAGTATGGCGGTGCTTTTGTCTCCAGTGCCACCTTGGCAGAAGTAGTTAAAATCATCTCCGAAGCCGACTCTAGCCTCGGTCAAATTCCTCAAAACCACCTCTACATGGTCGAAGCAGTCCGCTTGGATGGCACCGATGAGCAGAAGAAGTTCTTCTTTGATTTGGTTCTACAAGGCAAGCGCTTTGGTAATGCCTTCTCGGAAATTGGTACAAAGTCTGTCACCGATGTGCAGACAAAGTTAACACCAGATGGTTCTGACTTTGTACTCAACGGACGCAAATACTACTCTGCTGGGGCATTACTGGCACATTGGGTTCCTGTGATTGCCAGTAATCCAGATGGTAAGACAGTGGTGGCATTTGTCGAAAGAGATGCCGAAGGACTAACTTTACTTGATGATTGGACGAGCTTCGGACAGCGTACCACTGCTAGCGGCACTACCATTATTGAAAATGTGAAAGTTAAAGCAGAACACGTGATTCCGCACTACTTAGCCTTTGAAAGGGCGACTCCAATGGGTGCGATCGCGCAAATCATCCAAGCCGCCGTAGACGTAGGGATTGCTAAAGCCGCAGTTCGTGACACCATCCATTTTGTCCGCAACTATACCCGCCCTTGGGTTGACAGCAATTTAGAAAAAGGCTACGAAGATCCGCTGACACTATATAACTTAGGCAACGTCCAAATTCAGGTTCACGCTGCTGAAGCATTGCTGCGTCGTGCAGGCGAATTTATTGACGTTGCCAATGAGTCAGGTTTGGAAGAACCCAAGGTAGTTGAAGCATCGATCGCAGTTGCCGAAGCCAAAGCCTTAGGCACCGAAGCATCACTACTAGCTACTAACAAGTTGTTTGAACTAGCAGGTACTAAGTCCACATTGGAGGAATTCAACTACAATCGCCACTGGCGAAATGCCCGCGCTCACACACTCCACGATCCCGTGCGTTGGAAGTACTACGCTGTTGGTAACTATTTCCTCAATGGTGTCTATCCCCCACGCCATCCTTGGTTGTAATTGACACATTCTCTATTGGGTGACTCAATTTTGGATTTTAGATTTTGGATTAGGAAATTTTTCAATCTGAAAGACGCTCATAGATCGGGTTTAAGGGACTTCCAAATAAAAAATATCCAATTAACTCTTGTGGACGGACAGGATGCCCACCCCACAATACTGGATAATTTATTTCTTGGAGTTCCCTTAACTAAGCGATCGCCAATCTAAAATTGAAAATTTTTTTTAAAGTTTTGGGTTTTGAATTATTCAATTCCATTATCCAAAATTTAAAATCTAAAATTACCAGAATGCTTTGCCCCTGATAAATCCAACATTATTTAACTTGATACTATGAGCGTTGCAAACCCAACCCAGAGGCGGAGCATTTGGAAAAGCCAGCCATTTAAGGGACTGCTTTTCATTGCTGTAATTGCTGTCATTAGCTATATTTTTGAACTCATTTTTGGTCAAATTATTCAGCTGAATGTGGGCACAAAGTTGACTTACATTACTATATGCTTCGTTTGGTGGTGGCATCTAGGTTTTTCCCTCAACGGCTATCCAGGTTCACGCTTTTCTTCTACCCGATTTGGACGAGGAACAGTGAATTTAGTAGTGCTGTTAGCGCTAGTTTACATAACTGGAGAAGTTTGGAAGTTTATCTCTGCAAAACCAGCTATCACTGATACACCTGTTGGCTTATGGGGACAGACAGCAATTATTGCTGCTGCCGCCAGTTTGTTTTTCTTTGACAACACGATTGTCACCACTGACGAAGTACGCAACTGGCATCCAGTAAGCGGCTTTATTAATATCTTTTTTGCCGTCTTCTTTATTGCCCCTGCCCTCACCTTCTTACCACAAATGTGGGGACTTCAACCGTTTTACATTCCTTGGTATTGGTATCCTTGTTCGACAGTATTCGGTAGTTTCTTTGAACGTTGGCCTTTAAACAAATTGGATCTAGGAATGCCACGTTTGGGGTTACTGCATACAGGTATTATTTTGCTACTCACTCTGATTACAGAATTGTTCCTCAAACAGCTAGGACTGGATTTGTTTACCACAACGACAGGGCCAACCTTTGCAGCGATTTGGACAACTGTTGGTTTAGGATTTGTTTGGCAATTCAATATGTGGCCTTTCACGGAGTTGTCACAACCCACAAAAGGTATAGTTGCATCTGTTGCTAGTTTAATAATTTCGGTCTTATTCTACCTGGTGACAGTATCCCTGATAGGTCAGGAAAATATTATCCAAGGGCTTTACTGGTGGTTTAATATCCTTTGGGTTCAAGTATTCTTAATGGCTCCAGGCTTATACGATGGAATTAGTCTTTGGCAGGATGCGCCACCACTAGTTGAAGAACAGCAACCCCTGAGCTTGAATCGTGAAGGGCGTTAGAATAGTTCGTAATTCGTAATACTCGCCATTCGCGTAGCGTCTCATAGAGAAGGCGAGAAGCAAGCTACGTAATTCGTAATTTAATTATTAGCTACGAATTAGTAATGAGACTGTTGGTCAATTCTCGATGGGTTTGACCCACTCAGTGCTGAGTGCTGAGTGCTGAGTAAATTTAAGAAGTACTCAGTACTTCTGCACTACGGTAAAAGCCCCGCCCCTTGTGGGCGGTCTTTCAACTCAGCACTCAGTACTTGGAACTCAGCACTCTTCACCCCTTACCCCTAAAACCTTGGTTTGGCGTTCCTTTCCCGCCCTGAAATAAATTTCGGGCTAATAGTTCAAGTGCGTTGAGACGGACTCCAATCAGAGAAATCAAGAGCAATAAATAATGATGGGTTAGACCGCCTATTAATTCACCAACAATCTCATTAGTAATTAGTTAATAGTTGTGATGTTGTTATCTCTGCTCCCTCTGTCCTTTTAGCAGTCAGTGGGAGAGTTTTTTAGCTCTCATCTCTGCATTGCTGATTATGAGGATGAATTTTGTTTTGCGCATAGACAGATAGCGCCCCTCTCCTAGCAGGCTACGGTGTACACACAAGTCTTGAAATTACACCTCACACTTGGTTTCGTCGTCTATCCCTAAGCTGTTGGATCGCTCCGAAAGCTTGTCATTGCGAACGCGAGTGCGTCTCGTAGAGAGGAGGAACGACGAACGCAAGAGCGTGTCGCAGACAAGCAATCGCAAAAACTACGGGATTATGCGATTACTTCGCTCCGCTCGTAATGACAATTTATTGGGTCTAGAAAGCTTGAAACCCTTGTAGATACCACTTGTGTGTACACCATAGCTCCTAGCAGGGGAGGGGCGGGGTGAGGTTATTTTGTTATCGGTAATTCAGCGGACATAATATAAATTGCTCTTTGCACCTTTGCTAATTATCTAAAAAGTGAAGGTTGTCCTGACAGTACCAATTACCGCATCCTGATTGTCATTGTTTTGAGCAGGAGCCGTGATCCAAATTACGCCAGGGGTGATGGCAATGTTATCTGTAAGCTGATACTTGTAAAAACCTTCAATGTGTAACGATAAATCGTTTGCAGGTGCAGGATTACCACCCCGATAAGGTTCTGCACCCACAAGAACACCACCAAGATTGCCTTGTTTACCTAAGTCTGGAAATGCCAATCCCAGAGCATAGTACCAAATATCTGCGCTACCACTACCTGCCAGATTCTTGGTGTTAGTGTAGCCAAAGAAGCCATTAACTGCAAATCGAGGACTAAATTTATAGAAGGCTTCGACCCCGTAGGAGTTGGTAATCGTCCGCTCAAATGGAGTATTGGCTTGTTGTGTTCCGACCAGTGTAAAACCACTACCAAGGTCAAATATTCCTCCCCGATTTTGGTAGGCATTTACATAAGTCAAACCAATGCCAGAGTTCTTGTTGGGGTTCCATGCTATTTGTCCAAAGGCACTGTATTGACCATTAAAAAAACCGCTATCTGGCTGAGGATTGGCATGATCTCCTGCTAAGTAAGCCAAGCTTAATACCAATTGGTCACTTAATCGATAATTGAATCCCCCACCAGCACCACCACCAATACGGTAGATAGGACTAGAGGAAGCAAATTCTGTCAAAGCACGACCGCCGCCTGTGGCACTGTCCAAATAAGGACTCAGAGTCGGAACAAAGTCAAAAAATACTCCGTTTACGGCTCCTATATAAGCATCGATTTTGCTGCCAACTTGGAAGTAGTAAGAGAGCCAATCTACAGATAATTGGTTGTTACTAGGAGCAAGATTGAAGGTTTGCAAACCTTCGGCTGAACCACCAGGAAGCTGCAAAATAGTAGTGTTTCCGGTACTTAGACGAGTATTGAGAGTGTCTTTACCTGTAAAACTAGTTTTGAAAACGAGGCGAACTCTATCTTGAAAAACGGTGTTATTCCCATTAACTGTGCCTTGGAAGGCATTGGTAATCGCAAAAATTACTTCCGCAGAAAGCTTTGTAGTTGTAGAAAACTGATTGGCTTCTAGCTCCGCAGTCCTAGCTTCTAAGCGATCAACACGACCTCGTAGAGTTGCTAGTTCAGCAGTGAATCCTTCTTGCAGTCTTTGGACGGTAGTTAAGTCTTCTTTGGTAACTAAGCTAAACCACATCTAGTTTGCATATCCAAAATTTATATCACTCTTGTGGGGTGGGCATCTTGCCCGCCCTAATTATGCAAGTTGAATGTGAAACAGCTTAAGTCAGATGTAGCTGTTGCAATTAGCTCGTTGATTCGAGATAAACAAGCATTTAAACCTGCTGCAAATTCATAGCGAGTGATGGCATGGTTTCCTCGATAAGTGCTATTTGGATAACCTGCAATACATCCATAACGCTCAACTAAAGATTGGAGTGCTTGAAAAGCCCAATCAGTTGGTTGCACATCTGAAAACTGAGATACAGATGTTACCTGAGACATCCTGTTTGTCTGTTGGACATTTGCATCACTATTGATTGCAGGAATTTTAGGCGTTTGGGCAATGGTTGTTACCGAGGAATTGTCTCTAAAATTGGCGGTTTCAGCTACTAATTTACTGTCTTCGGCATGGGCTGATGTACTGACTAGCAAAGTAGCCCCCAAAATCACCGATTCCATAAATAAATTATGAAATGAACGATTGAACATTTCTATCACTCCTCACATTGTTGATTTGAAAAATTTAGTGAAAGCCATCAGACTTCTCGGTGACTTGTCTAGCTAAAAACTTATGACTAGCCCTGAGAAATGTTGAATTGCTCTTACCCTTAAAAGGGTTCACTAATATTGGTACACTTACAGATATAATCAGATACATCAGTGAATTACTGAAGTTTTGTCTGCATATTTTAGTGTCAAAAAATACTTGTTTTTACAACAATAGAATTCCTCTAAAAGCTGGTCTATTTGCCAAGGAAATATCTATCTGTAAAAGTATTTAAACTTTTAGACAAAAAATCTAATTTTTGCCCATTCTTTGCTAACTACTACTTGTCGATCAAGCTAGAGTAGATTAGTCTATTCAAGTTACTAATATTGCATATATTTTCTTAAAAAACAAGTGCATTAAAATATTTTTTATAATTTACTTTTTTTTCTGTTTGACTCTCAAGTAAATATTTTTTAATCCGGCACTAATAAGCTATAAATTTAGCAAAAATAATTTAATTTTAGCTTGCTTTATTAGTTAAGCTATGCAATGATGTAGTGATGGTACGGTAGTTTTATCGAAACACTGTAAATTGAAAGTTTTTCCAACCAAATTTATAGTTACTCTTCAGGAAAAGTTAGCAGGAGAAGTTGCAAGATATGCAATTAATCGAAACTAAAGAGTCTCAAAATTATCTTGATATAGCTAAGTCTTTAGCAAAGGAATTTGCCCAAACTGCTGTAGAGCGGGATGCCAAAGGTGGAACACCAAAATATGAACGCGATCGCTTGCGTCAAAGCAGCTTACTGAAACTGATTATACCCACAGAGTACGGTGGTTTCGGACAAAACTGGATTACCGTTTTGCAAATTACCCGCGAGTTTGCCAAGGTTGATAGTTCCATTGCTCACGTCTTTTCTTACCACCATCTAGGTGTAGTTATTCCTCATATCTTTGGTTCGGCAGAGCAAAAACAGCGATATTACTCAGAAACTATTCACAATAATTGGTTTTGGTGCAATGCTCTTAACCCCCTAGATAAAAGAACGACTCTGACACCAGAAAATAATTATTTCCGTCTGAACGGGATTAAAAGCTTTTGCTCTGGCTCTCAAGACTCAGATATATTGCCGATCACAGCGATTCATCAAGAAACTGGTGAATTGAGTATTTTGGTAATTCCTACCCAACGGCAAGGCGTTACTGTTCATCATGATTGGGATAATATCGGGCAACGGCAAACAGACAGTGGTAGTGTGACTTTTGAGAATGTGTTGGTATACCCTGACGAAATTCTTAGTAGTAGAGACAAACAAGGTCAACCATTCACTACTATTCGTGCCTGCTTAACTCAATTGAATCTTGCTAATATCTACCTGGGAATTGCTCAGGGAGCCTTTGAAGCTGCTAAAACGTATACTTCCACGAATACAAAACCTTGGCTGACATCAGGTGTAGAGAGTGCAACCCAAGATCCTCACATCCTTCAGCACTATGGCAAAATATGGGTTGAATTCCAAGCAGCTAAGAGCTTGACTGAGCAAGCAGGAGAATTACTACAAGCGGCTTGGGAAGAAGAATGGTCACTCACCGCCGAACAACGTGGGGAATGTGCGCTTTACGTCGCTACTGCCAAAGTTGCAGCGACTAAAGTTGGTTTAGACATTACCAACCGCATCTTTGAAGTTATGGGCGCACGCGCTACTACGGCAAAGTATGGCTTTGACCGCTATTGGCGTAATCTCCGCACGTTCACTCTCCACGATCCAGTAGATTACAAAATTCAAGAGATCGGAAATTGGGCGTTAAATGATGAACTGCCAAAACCTAACTTTTATTCATAGTAGTGTGTCAAATTCATTAGACATCTGGTGAAAAAGAATTGTTTTGACGTAGCAGTGCTACGTCTCTACAAGGTTTCTGGGTAACGCATATTTCATTTCTGGAGATGTCTATTTTCATTTTGACGGTTGGAGAGACGCGATAAATCGCCGTCTCTACAAGGAATCTATCCATCAATTATTTATTGTCTTTTACCAATGGTCTGCGATCGCCTCTTTAAAACTAGCTAGGCAATATTAGCGAGTCGGAGTACCTTGACCTCATACTACGATAATTCGATCAACATATAGTATGATATTTGCATTTATTTGTACTAGAAACAAAAAACTCTTATTCCTCCGTGTCCTCTGCGCCTCTGTGGTGCGATTTTCCATGACCTCTGCGTAAGTCTTGAGGTCTGATGATGTGTTGGCCTAACTACTATCGCTTGTCAGGAGGCAGGTCTGTTGAACAGAAAACGAAATTCATCATTCATTCAAAAAGTCAAGCAAAAACTTGTTTCACCCATCGCTTGGTTAGCAGTGGTTGCGTTTAGCATTTTGCTAGTTATTAGCACAACGATCGCTAGCAGTTTCGCCCAGAACCCTGCTCAGGAAGCAGGTGATACAAGTACACAAGCCTATGCGGGATTTAAAGGCAAAATCGGCAGAACTTTGGCAGAATCAACACCTTGGTGGACTCCACAACCGCCATCAGCCAAAACATCTCTAGCTTCATCCTCTACCACCGCAGCGCCAAAAGAGGCCCCCAATATTGTTGTTTTCCTAATTGACGATCTGGGGTTTTCCGATTTAGGCCCCTACGGCTCAGAAATTAGTACACCGAATATTGATAAATTAGCAGCTAACGGACTGCGGTTTAGCAACTTTACCACCCATCAGCTTTGTTCTCCTACAAGAGCCTCCTTACTGACAGGATTAAATGCCCATTCTGCGGGTGTCGGTTGGGTTGCTGAGGGACACCCTGGTTTTCCCGGTTATGCGGGTGAAATTCAGAGTAATGTTGTGACTCTGGCAGAAATTTTACGTAGCAACGGCTATTCTACCCTGCTGACCGGTAAGTGGCATTTGACTCAGACTTACGATCGCACCGCCACCGCTTCCTTCAATTCTTGGCCGTTACAGCGGGGGTTTGAACATTTCTTTGGTTTCTTAGATGGATTGGAACATCCCCAGACACCCCATATTCTCTACGAAGACAATACACCGATTTCAGTCGATCGCTATCCTGAGAATTTCCTCACCACCGATTACTGGACAGAAAAAGCGATCGCATTACTCAAAGATGCAAAAACGAAGTCTCCAAACAAGCCATTTTTCTTGTATTTTGCCAATAATGCTGTTCATTCACCGTTTAATATTCATCCAGCAGACCTCACCAAATATCAAGGCAAGTATGATGCTGGCTGGGACGTGCTACGCCAGGAACGCTATCAGAAGCAACTGACATCAAAGCTAATTCCTGCTGACACTCAACTACCACCCCAAAATCCAGGGGTTAAAGCTTGGGATACACTATCGACTGAAGATAAAAAGCTATTTGCTCGTTATCAAGAGGCCTATGCAGCCTTCGTTGATAACTTAGATCAAAACTTTGGCAAACTCTATGATTATCTAGAGTCAACCAAGCAACTCGACAACACAATTATTATTGTTGCTTCTGATAATGGCGGTTCTGGAGAAGGCGGGGCAAATGGTACAACGAATGTAGCTCGTCATTACTCCGGTTTACCAGACGATAAAGCCCTAGATATCAGTCGGTTTGAGTTGATTGGTAGTCCTCAGACTGCGCCTCACTATCCCATTGGTTGGGCAACGGTTTCTAATACACCCTTAAAGCGTTACAAGTTCTTTACTCTTGGGGGCGGTAGACGGAATCCATTGATTGTTTCCTATCCAGCAAAAATCAAAGATCAGGGCGCTACCCGCACACAATTTACGCACATCACAGATATTACACCTACCATCCTGGAATTAACGGGGATTAAGCATCCTGACAAGTTTAACGGCAAACCCACGAAACCTCTGGAAGGTATCAGCTTTGCCTATCTCTTAAATGATGCCAATGCGCCGGAACAAAGAACTGAACAATACTATGAGAATTCCGGTAATCGAGGGTATTACAAAGATGGTTGGTATGCTGTCACCGAACATCAGACTGGGAAACCATTTAGTGATTCCGAGTGGCAATTATACAACCTGAACAAAGATTACTCTGAAAGCAATAATGTGGCGAAGGAGTATCCAGAAAAAGTCCAAGAACTGGCAGCAGCCTTTGATGCGGCAGCATTTAAGTATCAAGTTTATCCCCTGTTAGAATCCCCCCAACATGGAGGAGTACCGCCTTATATCAAGGAGAAAGTCAAACCGAAGACATTCCATACAGGTGACTCGGTACTGGAACCGGATATTTTGCCCTTGGTGAGCGATCGCGATTATACCATCCAGGTGCAGGCTCAGTATAAAGCAGGCGATCGCGGGGTGATTCTGGCCCACGGTGGACAGGAAGCTGGTTACATTTTCTATATTGACAATGGCAAGCTGTTCTATGAACACAATAACTATGGTCAGTCGATTAAATTTCCCCCAGTCTCGTTACAGCCAGGTAAACTTAATATCAATTTGAATTACGATGCACTGGGCAAACGCCAGGGTTCTGGAACACTCTCTGTCAACGGCAAGCAAGTCGCAGCAGGTAAGCTGGGACTAACCTTTGGTGGCTTTCCTTATGAAGGATTGGACATCGGTAAAGATGCCCGTAGCCCCGTATCATGGGATCTCTACAAAAAATATGGGGTCTTTAAATACACTGGTGCGATCGAGCAAGTCAAATACGTACCGGGTTCCCCCGCGCCTGATGCCAAAGGGGAGTAGGGGTTAACAATTCAAAATTCAAAAATAAGTAGCGTCTCTGCTTCTCAACTAGTTAGAGTTATTTTTGTTTGTAAAGTGCGCTTCCATTGGAAGCGCACTTTTGTTTAGCTTTTTTAACTTGTAGTACATTAACTCGTTCTATATAATACAATAACCTCAGCTTGACAGTGAGAAAACTAAAGTAGGTTTCAATACGGTTCGATTAAAGTTTTTTGATGAGAATTATAGATCGCAAAGATACGATAAATCGTCATCAAGACGAAAGACTGATTATTGTAAAGACGGCGATTCATCGCGTCTCTTATCTTAACCGAACAGCATTGAAGTAAGTTTCTCGCTGAAGTTTAGATTTAAAATTTGAAATTTTGTTGTTAAAAGTTAAAGAGGATATTTTAAAAAGCAATCATTGACAATAAATATCAACTTAAGATAAAAGCCAGTCTAGAACCCAACTTTAGCAAATAATTGGAGGTAAAATGGTTTCTAATCAAAATATAACTGATGTAACTGATGATGATTGGAATTTAAGTGCAAGTAGGACACTAATTCAAGCACTGATCAAAGATTTTTACAAGAATAATTTAAATAGTTTTACAGATCCTCTTAAACAAGAAGGATTAATCGCAGCAGGAAAAGAAATATCTCAAATAATTATCTTGTTTAATCGACTGCAAAAACTCATCAATAGAAACGCACCACAGAATATTTGGTGGGATAGAATACCGAGGCTATTTATACCCGACAATAGGGATAAAACTCAAAGAGAACTGACTGAACTATCTAAAGCTTTAATATTTGCCATAGAAGCTCTGCGCGAATCATCATCGAATATAAATATTGCTCAAGCTATTAGATTTGACGTTGAACAAATCGTTTGCAAATATGAACATCCCTTGACAGGATTTATTATTAACCCATTTCTATCAGTCCACCGTTCACCATCAACGACGACTAAAGTAATTTTTGGACTTATAAGTGCCGTTTTCATCTATGGAGGAATTACTTCTTCTTCTATCGCCGGACTTTGGATTTTTTCAGAACTTGTTAATTATTATAATAACAATAATTATAATATCAATAGGAAAGTATTACAAAATGAAATAAAAGAAATTCAAAAATATACAGATAACCGAGTAGAGCAAATTCAAAATAATGCTGAACAAAAAAGTCAGCCAGAAAGCACAAATCCGACTTCTGCAAATGATATGAATAAATTGAAGCAAAGTAAAGAAGAAATTAAAGAGTTAAGTATAATATCGCAAAAAAATGCAGAATTTAAGAGTACAGAACTAACAACACTAAATAGTAATCTTGCTGAATTAAATGCACAATATAGCAAAAGGCAAGCTGCAAACGAGAAGTATAATGAATTTCTTCTCCAACTAAGTTTAGCTATTTCGGCAGGAACATTAGGTAGTATTATCAGTATTTTAATCAGGATTGAAGAATTTCAGAAAAAGAAATATTCTGATCCACTAACTCCATTTCTTGTTGGTGCTTTTAAACCAATGATTGGAGGAGCATTTTCTGTTTTATTTTTAGCCTTAATTAACTCTGGAATAATCTTAATGTTTATTAATCCAAGTGTCTTTAAGCTCAATCCAACTACTAATCAAGAATCATCTCAAGACCAACAAAGGTCTTTAATTTTTGTAATAGCATTCGTTGTTGGTTTTAGTGAAAGACTTGCGAAAGATTTCATAGGTAAAGCAGAAGAAATAGCAGGTGCTAACCGAGATAACCCTGAATATAAACCAGTTACTCAGGAATTATTAAGCGATGTAGATAGTTTAAATACGTTGCCAATAAAAGCAGCTAATAGTGCAGTTGCTTCAAATAAACTGCCAAATAAAGTAGATGGTAATGATTTGCTAAATATTGCAGATGATTTAAACTCTAGCAAAGGCGATCGCTAATCCCAATTTGAAAAATAATTGCGACAGATAGATTAAATAAATTTAGGGGCTTGTATCCTTTTCGTTTTCGGTCAGAATCAATTAGGTGACTGAATTAAGCTCCAGGTTGTCTGATTATAAAAGACAACCTGGAGCGATGCTAATTGCTAATGTGGATTCAAGACTGGCGATAGCAGGCAAACTCCATTGAAAAAGTAGCCATACCAGAAGTAAGCGATCGCAATTCTGTAGAATACCCAAACATTCGCGCTAGCGGCACTTCTGATCGAATCACCGTGTATCCCTGCATTGTCTCGGAACCCAACAACAAACCGCGACGGGACGATAAGTCACCTTGAACCCTTCCCATAAACTCGTTAGGTGTTTCCACCTCTACAAGCATAATGGGTTCGAGGATGTAGGGTTTTGCTTTAGCGATCGCACCTTCAATTGCTTGATGGGATGCTGATCGGAAAGCCAATTCTGAAGAGTCAATTGGGTGATATGAACCACCATCCAAAACGACTTTCACCCCAGTTACCGGATAGCCTTGCAGCTTTCCTGATTGCATCGCCTCACGGAAACCCTTCTCACACGCCGGGATATATTCTTTGGGAATCGCACCCCCAACCACCCGATTCTCAAAGACAAACGACTCATCTGTAGGTTCAATCCACCCAGTAATATGGGCATATTGACCAGGGCCGCCTGACTGTTTCTTAAATCGGTAGTCAAAGGTAGCTTGTTGTCCAATGGTTTCGCGGTACGCCACCGCAGGAGTACCAATGAAAACCTCGGCATTATATTCCCGTTGGATGCGTTCGAGGTAGATTTCTAAGTGGAGTTCGCCCATCCCAGAAATCAGAGTTGCTCCCGATTCGGGATCGATGCTTAACCGAAAGGTGGGATCTTCCCTTTGAAAGCGATTGAGTGCCTTGGAAAGGCGATCGCTATCTTCCTGTTTCTTGGGCGTAATTGCCAGCGTAATTACTGGTTCCGGTACAAACATCTTCTCTAGAGATACCAGTGGTTCCTCAGAACAGAATGTATCACCAGAAGCACAATCCACACCCAACAGAGCCACAATATCCCCAGCCACGGCAACTTTTAGCTCTTCTCGCTTATTGGCGTGCATTCTCACCAAGCGACCGATTTGCACTCGCTGTTCAGTCCGCGAGTTGTAGACGGTATCGCCGGGTTTGAGTGTCCCAGAGTAAATCCGGGTATAGGTCAACTGTCCAAAGGATTCAACGGTGAGTTTAAATGCCAATGCCACCAAGGAAGCATCGGGGTCAGGGGAGAGAGTGATTAGGGATTGGGTACTGGGTACTGGGGATTGGGAATTGCTTGTCCTAGTTCCCAGTCCCCAATCTCCAGTCCCTAGTCCCTTGACTTCTCTATCCACAGGAGATGGTAGATAGAGCGCAACTGCATCCAATAAGTTTTGCACTCCTTTATTTTTGAATGCCGAACCCAGCAATACAGGTGTGAATTCGAGGCTCAAGGTTGCCTGTCGAATGGTTTGCCAAATTAATTCTTTGGGAATCTCCTCACCTGCCAACAACATCTCGGTCATCGATTCTGAGAACAGTGACAAAGCATCTAGTAGCTTATCGCGTGCCTGTTGCGCCTCATCCCTAAGAGGTTCGGGAATTGCCTTTTTCACCAAGTTTTCCCCATTTTCGCCCTCAAAGTAGTCGGCGGTCATTTCCACCAGGTCAATTACTCCCTGGAATTGGTCTTCACTGCCGATAGGATACTGGAGTAATACCGCATTTAGTTGCAAGCGATCGCGTATTCCCTGTACTACACGAAATGGATCTGCCCCCGTCCGATCCATTTTATTGATGAACGCCAAACGCGGCACACGGTAGCGCTTCATTTGCCGATCCACCGTAATTGACTGGGACTGCACACCCGCCACAGCACACAGCACCATCACTGCCCCATCCAATACCCGCAGGGCGCGTTCTACTTCAATTGTGAAATCTACGTGTCCAGGTGTATCAATCAGATTAATTTGAGTATCGTGCCACTGGCAGGTGGTAGCAGCAGAAGTGATGGTTATACCATGCAGCTTTTCTTCTGGCATAAAATCCATCGTTGCACCCTTCCCGCCTCCCCGCACTTCCTCGATAGCGTGGATTCTGCCCGTGTAGAAGAGAATTCGCTCTGACAGCGTAGTTTTACCAGAGTCGATGTGGGCAGAGATACCAATATTTCGGATGCGTGTTCGGGGAATCATAAAATTTCCTTTTGTTCAAGCGACAAACAGTCACCAACTGAGTGGTGACATATTTTGTATTATACATGTAGTACAATTAAAAGACAAGACTGATAATACAGAAAAACCGTTGATTTTTGCCCTAGCTGACGTTTAAAATAGGTATTCAAGCGGAGGAAATGAAAGCTTGAAATTGATATTGGTAGCTCCCGACTCTTTTTTGTGTGCAGCCTTTCAACAGCATTTTAATTATTTACCCAATGTAGAAAAGGTGAACTTTTTTCTGACTTTTATACGCTAGATGGGAGTGATGCTAATAAACAAAGCATTAATAGTCCCTGAAAAAGTTCGTTTTTTGTCCCTTTCAAACCGAATTTATCAGCATAAATGCTTATTGACATAGGAAGTTTGAGCTTAACTTGACACCTATGCCCACCCCACAAGAGTTAATTGAATATTTTTTTATGAAGAAGGGGAAGGGGGAAAGGTAAAAACCTCGCCCGAAGTCAAGCGAAATAATCCAAATTTTATGAGGAAGGTAAAACCCTCGCCCCTTGTGGGCGACCTGCTCATCCCTTTCCCCTTTAATCCTTTTCCCTTTTTTTATTTGGAAGTCCCTAACCTCTCCCCCAAACCACCCTACGGTGTACACAGAAATCTGAAACAATTTATTCATCTGGGTTTAAGCGTAGGCTTTAAACCTAACTATGTAACGAAAAGTAAAAGCGCTGAAAATCTTGCGATTGCAACTCTTGGAGACGCTACGCGTAGCAAGCAAGATCCCCGTAGGGGTACACTCTACTTAGTTACGTACCCTGCGGGTCACCCAAAGTATTACGTGATAATACAGCTATAAATTTTACTCACCTACGTAGATGAAAAGAATAGAAGTTGAGCAAAGAACTATTTTAATTGGTTTGGCTGGTAGCCACGGCTATGGTTTAAATCGTCCTGATTCAGATTTTGATTATAGGGGAGTATTTATCGCACCCAAAAGGTACTACTTGGGATTTGACCACATAGAACAAAAAGATGCTGGTTGGGATGAACCAGGAATATTTCCATTCGTCGATGGTAACAAAGACACGGTTATATATGAATTAAGAAAAATCCTCCAGTTATTAGCGGGCGCTAATCCCAATGTTTTAGAATTACTCTGGTTAAATAATTATCCTTTTTTAAGCGTAGTCGGACAGCATTTAATCGATCATAAACAGCTATTTTTGAGCAAAAAGGTAAAACATACTTACACTGGTTATGCCTTTGCCCAAATTAAAAAGATGGAAACTCATCGTAAATGGTTGTTAAAGCCACCGCAAAAAAAGCCAGTACCATCAGACTTTGCTATAGAAGACGAAGCACCCCTCAGTAAAGATGAGCTAAATGCTTTTCTGGAGTATCTTTATAACTTAATCAGAGGACGGATTGAATTTCTAGAGGAGGCGGAACAATTATATCAATTGTTGACAGCAGATATTGATTTTAAAGGAGTGCTAAAACAATATACTTTACCCGATGAAACTTTAGAATATACCCAAAAGTTAACCAATAGCCGTAAAGATTTTATCCGTCTGCTTCAGAAAAGCCAAAGCTATCAAATAGCTTTAAGAGAATGGAAGGCTTACTTATCTTGGCAAGAGAATAGAAATCCGGCTAGGGCAGAAATGGAAAGAAAGTCGGGTTTTGACCTCAAACATGGGATGCACTGCATTAGATTGTTACGCAGTGGAGTAGAAATATTGCGCCGAGGTGAAGTGGTTGTAGATAGGAGAATAGCTGGTGATGTTGAAGATTTAAAAGCTATTTTAAAGGGTGAGTATTCTTATGAGCAGGTGATGAAAATGGCAGAAGATTTGGTCGCCGAAATGGAAGTTGTTTGCGAACAATCTGCTCTACCTCATAAATCTGATTTAGAGAAAATTAATGAGTTGTGTATGGAGTTGGTGGAAATGCAAAAATGGAGTCATTAGTCATTGGTCATTGGTCTATTGGTGCTTATAACTCAACACAGTTCAGAATTAGCAACAAAATCCTCATGTAGAGACGCGATTTATCGCGTCTTCAAATACCAATTACCTACACCAATTAAACCTTAACTGAACCGTATTGGCTTATAACTAACAAAGGACAAATGACTCATTTTAAAGAGTGTACATTAAATCAGCAAAGCCATAGAGGCTGATGATGAGTAATAGAGATGCTGTTAGTTGGGTAATTCGCGTCTGTGGTGAGGGGGCGATCGCTTCCCGCACTAAGATAGAAACAGATGCTCCAACTACTAAGCTCAAGCCTAAGATTAAATAGGGTATATCGGGTAAAATACTGGCTATTGCCAACATGGCGATCGCTAATAAGAGCATCAATAATTCTACAAACCTGGGCGGGTTGTATTGGCTAGATAAAACAAAGCTGTTGAACCAAAAAGACCAAAATCTCATATTTTAGTGCTGAGTGCTGAGTGCTGAGTTAGGAGTTAGGAGTTATATACCCAGTTCTGAGTGAGGAATTAAAGTTGTGAGTTATATACTCAGTGGTGAGTGCTGAGTTAGGAGTTATATAGCCAGTTCTGAGTGCTGAGTGAGGAATTAAAGTTGTGAGTTATATACTCAGTGCTGAGTGAGGAATTAAAGTTGTGAGTTATGAAGCAGCTTTCTATTCAAAACTCTTAACTTCTAACTCCTCACTCCTAACTTCTAACTCCTCACTCCTAACTTTTAACCCCTAGCCCCTAACTTTTGACCTGTGCCGTTTTTTTGTACCGTGTCACTTTCTGGTAGTTCGACGCCAAAGACGCGGCTAAAAACTTTGGCGACTTTGTAGCCAGAATCAATCGATTCTAAGGGGTCTTTCCGCAGTCTGTGACGCAAGCATAGCGTAATTACGCGATGGATATCATCAACTGTAACTTCAGTGCGTCCTTCATAAGCTGTTAAGGCTTTGGCGGCGCGGTTACTAACAATGTCACCCCGTAAACCATCTACATCCAGTTCTGAGCAGACTTCAGAAATTTTCACCCGCAAATCGTAGTCAATTTTCACTTCTGGTAAAAGCTGTTGAGCATTGACAATTTGCTGTTGTAATGCTTCTTGCTGGGGTTTGTAGTTTTCGAGAAATACTGGCGGATTTTGGTCAAAATCTGCTCGTTGTTCTACGATTTGCACCCGCAAGGTTGGTTCTTTGACCGTGTGAATTTCAGCGTGCATCCCAAAGCGATCTAGCAGTTGGGGGCGTAGTTCGCCTTCTTCGGGGTTTCCAGAACCCACAAGCACGAAACGCGCCGGGTGACGGATAGAAATGCCTTCTCGTTCTACAGTGTTCCATCCACTGGCAGCGGAGTCGAGTAACACGTCTACAAGGTGGTCATCTAGTAAGTTGACTTCATCTACATAGAGAATGCCTCGGTTAGCCTTTGCCAGTAGTCCCGGTTCAAAGGCTTTGACACCTTCAGATAAAGCTTTCTCGATGTCGATTGTGCCACAAACTCGGTCTTCTGTAGCTCCTAGCGGCAGGTCTACCATTTGGACTTTCTTGTGAGCTACGGGAATTTCTGCCCCTTGTTCTAACAGTTGGCGGACTTCATCGCTCATCAAGTCGGGGTCGCTAGGATCGCTACTAAAGGGGTCATTGGCAACCACAGAAATTTCTGGCAGCAGATCCGCCAGCGCCCGGATAGTTGTGGATTTTCCGGTGCCGCGATCGCCCATAATCATTACACCCCCAATTTTGGGGTCAATCACGTTCAATAGCAGCGCCAGTTTCATTTCTTCCTGGCCCACTATTGCCGTAAAAGGAAATACTACGCGACGCGCATTTGCCGTGGATTGAGCAGTTGGACTCACTAAATTACCTTAACAATATTTTTCTTATTACAATTCTTTATTGTGACACAGGTGGGACGTGGGGGAATGTGAAGATCAGGGAGATGAGGGAGAGAATAAAATTACCTCTTTCCCCTCTGCACCCTGCTCCCTGCCCCTCTACCTCTTTTCATTTACTGGGCACTAATGATTACTAAATACGTCAAGCACCTTATAGTTCTGCCTTGGTTATTCTGGTGCAAAAGTTCCATAAGCAGGGAACAAAAAACTACCAACTTATCAATCCTGTAGTAAGCATAAATACTGTGTAAACTATATATGCTTAGTAGATTCATTTATAAAAACGAGTAATGGCGTGTGTGGGTAGTTAATGCATCATTCAAATCTATGAAATCATCTTTTAGTATTCAAAATTGGCGGCGTAGATGCCTAGCAGTTTGTCGTCAGACATCGCTCAAATATCTTTTTCCCTTTCTCATTTTAATATCCTTTGTTACGGTATTGTTAGTAGACAGTTTCACTCCTGCCATCGCACAGATACCCCGTCAGGAAATTCGCGGGGTTTGGATGACCAACAATGATTTTGACACTCTCAAAAGTCGCGATAAAGT
Source organism: Nostoc sp. (assembly GCF_036916985.1). GTDB lineage: Bacteria > Cyanobacteriota > Cyanobacteriia > Cyanobacteriales > Nostocaceae > Nostoc. The sequence goes on along the minus strand of NZ_JBALFD010000006.1, from coordinate 46,284 downwards.
ACATGATGCCGTGAGTCAACTGCGGCGGCTAAATTTCAATACAATCTATCCTGTGGTATGGAACTCTGGCTATGTAATGTATCCCAGTGCCCTAGCGCAACGTGCAGGTATTCAACCTTTTGTCTATAGGGGTTCAGATGGACATGATATTCTTGCAGACCTCATTACTCAAGCCCATCGCCAAGGATTGCTAGTAATTCCCTGGTTTGAATTTGGTTTCATGGCTCCCCCAACCTCAGAACTGGCACTAAATTATCCCGATTGGTTCACACAAAAGCGAGATGGTAGCCAAACTTCAATCAGTGCGGCAGGTGAGGTAATGTGGCTGAATCCGTTTCATCCACAAGTGCAACAGTTCCTTACCAATCTCGTGCTAGAAACTATCACCCAATATGATGCCGATGGCATTCAGTTTGACGATCATACAAGTTTGCCCTACGAATTTGGCTACGATAAATATACAGTTGCCTTGTACACCCAAGAAACTAATAATGCTCCCCCCAGTAATCCTCAAGATGAGAGCTGGGTAAAGTGGCGAGCAGATAAAATTACGGCGTTCATGGTACAACTTAACCAAGCTGTAAAGCAGAGAAAACCGCAAGCGATTTTCTCAATTTCTCCCAATTACTATGATTTTGCTTACAAGTTTCAACTGCAAGACTGGCTGACTTGGATGCGGCAAAATATTGTAGATGAGTTAATTGTGCAAGTTTATCGTCCGAATCTGCAAAGTTTTATAGCCAATATTTCCCGCCCAGAAATTCAAGAAGCGCAACAAATAATTCCAACTGGAATTGGCATTATGACAGGGTTAAGAAATAACCCAGTTCCCATGCAGCAAATTAAGTCTCAGGTGCGGGCTGCCCAAGAACGCGGTTTAGGCGTAACCTTCTTTTATTATGAAAGTCTTTGGAACGATGGCCAAGAATCTTTAGAAGAGCGACAAGCTGGATTTGAAAATCTTTTTCCATCTCCCGCACTCCGCGCCAGAGTTGAATAACTTTTCTGTTGAACGTGAGTTCAACAGATGGTAATAACTCTTAATACGGTTCGGTTAAGGTTTTTTGATGAAAATTATAGATCGCAAATACGAGATAAATCATCACAAAGACGCGATAAATCGCCGTCTCTACAATAGTCAGTCTTTCCTCTTGATGGCGATTTATCGCGTCTCTTGCCTTAACCGAACAATATTGAATAACTCCCAATACTTGTCGGTTAAGGGGGAAAGGGAAAGGGGAAAGAAAAAACCTTTAACCTTTAACCTTTTCCCAAAACCAAATTCCGAGTTAAAAATGCTTAACCGAGCAGTATTGGAATAACTCCCTACTCCCTACTCCCTACTCTTAACTCAGCCTGACAACTTTCTACCGAAGTGCCTTGTCGCATGGCATTAACTAAAGCCTCATAACTAGACCAATTTTCTTGGAGTAGGGTTTTTGCCTGGAGGGCATGAAACCGTAGTTTCTGCTGATAAGCTGATTCAGAAAAGCCCAAAATTGTCAAGACTCCTATCAGCTTGCTTTTATCATCACTTCCACCCTCAGCATTATTAAAAACTAGGGTTTCAGCAGCAATACCCGCCATCCAAACAGTGCAGTAGCGGTCTAACATTTGGGCACTGATTTTACCTATTTCTAGTTGAGATGCTAATTCGCCATCATCAAAGCTAACGCCGCCTTGCCCAGGTTGACCCTGTTTCCAAGCTTCCCAAGCGCTGAGTGTGTACCCAGTAACGGGAATATCCAATAGGTAAGCAACCAAAAAATGCCCTGCTTCATGGTGGACGATGCGATCGCGATGTTCTTTTGAAAAACCAGCAATCCAATCTAAAAAAATAGTACCACCCTTGCCTTGCAAGCTGAAACTATCTAATGTCGCTATGCCTAAGATAGTGAAGGTAGCAAGTGCCGGTACTGCCGGTGATAAGTTTAAGAATGGCCCCAGCAATACCGATAGGGTCATCAGAAAGATAGATATTGCAACTAAATTTAGGCTAGTCTGGCTCATTGAAACTTTTCTGATAATTAAATTGTGCCAATTACTAGCAAGATATGTTGCTGATATTTGACACAATCGGTGTCTGAATATTCTGTAACTATTAAGCCAGGAAACCTGCAAAAAAGTCCAGAGTTTCTTTCAGTGCTTTAATGAAAATATCAATTTCCTCGCGGGTGTTGTAGAAAGATAGACTCGCTCGTGCGGTTGCAGCAAGACCTAAGTAACGGTGTAATGGTTGAGTACAGTGGTGTCCAGAACGGATGGCAATGCCTTCTTGATCTAATAATGTAGATAAGTCGTTGGCGTGAACTTCTCCGGCGGTGAAGGATGCAAGAGCGGCTCTACCCTCGCCTTTCACATTTGGTTTGGGGCCGTAAATTCTAATTTGGGGAATTTGCTCTAATTGTTGGAACAAATAAGCCGTTAATTCTGCTTCGTAGGCGTGGATTTTATCCATGCCGATACTGCTAAGATAATCTATCGCAGCCCCAAGTGCGATCGCTTCTCCAATTGCAGGTGTACCAGCTTCAAATTTATGCGGTAATTCTGCATAAGTGGAATGGTCTAAATATACCTCTGCAATCATCTCACCACCACCAAAAAATGGCGGCATAGATTCTAACAATTCCAACTTGCCATACAGAAATCCTATCCCAGTTGGGGCGCACATTTTATGACCGGAAGCTACCAACCAATCACAATCTATTTGCTGTACATCTATGGGGAAATGAGGAACACTTTGACAACCATCGACTAAGAATTTAGCACCGTATTCGTGAGCGATCGCACCAATTTCTTGCACTGGATTAATACAACCCAAAGCATTAGAAATATGCACCACTGATACTAATTTAGTTTTGTTTGAAATCAGTTTTTTAAACTGCTCCAAATCAAAAGTTTCTTCTGGTGTCAGTTTTACAAATTTCAGGACTGCACCTGTTTTTTGCGCCACGAATTGCCAAGGTACAATATTACTGTGGTGTTCCATCACCGACAGAATAATTTCATCCCCAGGCTGCAAATTGTTCATTCCCCAACTGTAAGCTACTAAGTTAATCGCCTCAGTTGCGTTACGGGTATAGACAATTTCCTGACGCGATGCAGCATTAATAAATTTGGCAACTTTATCTCTAGCACCTTCGTAAGCATCGGTAGCTCTAGCACTCAGAGTATGGGCACCGCGATGCACATTAGAATTATATTGCTCATAATAATCCCGTAGGGTATTTAAGACGAACAAAGGCTTTTGCGATGTCGCAGCATTATCGAGATAAACCAGAGGTTTATCGTTAACTTCCTGATGCAAAATTGGGAAGTCAGCGCGAACTTTATCAGCAAGGGTTTTGGTAGTGGTGAAAGTCATTGGTAGATTAGTCAAACAATTTTGGATTTTGGATTTTGGATTTTAGATTGGAAAGTTTCATCTAAAATCTAAAATTTGGTCAAGAGTCAAGCGATATGGACTTAAGATTATTGACTGTGTTTAAAAGGATTTCTCGCAGAGAAGGAACTGGTATTTGGTTGATGATTTCGGCAGCGAAGGCGTTGATTAACAACTTTCGAGCATCATTTTCATCAATTCCCCGGCTTTGCAGATAGAATATTTCGTCATCTTCCAATTGGCTGACGGTAGCACCGTGAGCGCATTTGACATTATCGGCAGTAATTTCTAATTGGGGTTTAGTATCAACTCTGGCTTTAGATGATAGCAGCAAATTCCGATTCAACTGGGTTGCATCTGTCAACTGCGCTCGCTTGGGAACTAAAACTTTACCATTGAAGACTGCGTGAGCGCGATCGCCTACAATACACTTATGTAGTTGCTTACTCGTACTGTGAGGATAATTGAGTGCGATCGCACTATGAGTATCCGCCAACTGCTTACCAGAAATTATCGTCAAACCGTTGAGAGTAGTTTCAGTCTGCTCACCAGTTTGCAAAATTTCTAAGTTGTGCCGCGACAACTTTGCACCTAAAGTTATGGCGTGACTTGTATATCGACTATCACGAGATTGTGCGATCGCAGTCTTCCCAATATGAAAAGCCTCTGCACCTTCACGCTCAACCCTAGTGTGACTCACTTGGGCATTGTCACCAACCCAAATTTCCGTAACCGCGTTAGTTAAGTAAACTTCTTCCTCTGCGCTCTCTGCGCCTCTGCGGTTCGTATAATCCTCAACCAACGTCACCTGTGAACCACTTTCCGCCACCACCAAACAACGCGGCTGCGAAATCGTCAGCGTCTCACCTGAAATAAATACCAAATGAATTGGTGTCTCAACTACCACATTCTTCTTCACCCACACCACAGCAGCATCAGTTATTCCAGCCGTATTGAGAGCCGTAAAAACTTCCTGCGCTCCCTCAGCTTGAGCTAAATACTGCCGTATACCCTCCTGCTCATCCACAGGTAAGCCAGCCAAATTACTCACCACAATACCAGATGGTAAATCTGAAACTGCTGATAACTCCGGCGCATAAACGCCATTAACAAATACCAAACGACTATTAGCTGCTTCTGGCAAAATATCAAATTCTAGAGACGCAAAATTTCCCGTCTTTACATTAAATTGCAGCTTTCGCAGAGACGACAAATCAGTAAATCGCCATTCTTCCTCGCGAGTGGTGGGAATAGTCGAGTGGCGTACCCAACTAGCAGCACCTTCACGTAATTCCTGTAACCATCCCTCTGTTTTGGATGCAGTTACCTGATTTAACAATTCAGTTAGATAGACATCTTTATCTAACAGAGTCGATGTCAAATTGACTAAATTCGAGTTAGGTATTGGACTAGGAGATACTTGAATACTCATTATACACCCACCTCAGCTGCAAACTCTTCCAGCACCCAGTCATAACCGCGAGACTCTAATTCCAGCGCCAGTTCCTTACCACCACTGGTAATAATTCGCCCTAGTGCCATCACATGCACAAAATCAGGCACAATATAATCAAGTAACCGTTGGTAGTGAGTAATCAAAATTGTGGCATTTTCTGGACTTGCCAGTTGATTTACGCCATTGGCCACAATTCTGAGCGCGTCAATATCCAAACCCGAATCAGTTTCATCCAAAATTCCCAACTTTGGTTCTAGCAAAGCCATTTGCAGAATTTCATTCCGCTTTTTCTCACCACCAGAAAACCCTTCATTCAAACTGCGACTGAGAAAACTGGGATTCATCTTCACCACATCCAGCTTTTCCTCAATCAAATCGTCAAAATCAAAAGCGTCTATTTCCTCTAAACCTTGCGCCTTGCGCCGAGAATTGTACGCCACCCGCAAGAAATCCAAATTGCTCACACCCGGAATTTCTAACGGATACTGGAACGCCAAAAATACACCACTTCTCGCCCGTTCCTCCGGTTCCAACTCCAGCAAATTCTGTCCCTGAAAAATCACCTCACCGCCAGTCACCTCATACGCCGGATGCCCAGCCAACACCTTAGAAAAAGTACTCTTACCAGAACCATTCGGCCCCATGATCGCATGAATTTCACCCGATCGCACCTCCAGATTCACACCCTTCAGAATCGGTGTCCCATCAACATTAGCCGTCAGATTCCGTACCGACAGCACAACTTCACTATTTTCAATAATCATCTTCTCTCTTCCCTCTCTGCGCTCTCTGCGCCTCTGCGGTTCGTTATTCTTCCAGATAAACACAGAACGCAAATATATCTGTGTTTATCCTTGCTTCCACTTATCCAACACTGCCTTCCAACTTCAAACTCAACAACTTATCAGCTTCCACAGCAAACTCCATCGGTAGCTGATTAAAAACATCCTTACAAAAGCCGCTAATCATCATCGAAATAGCATCTTCAGAAGAAATACCCCGTTGAGCGAAGTAAAATAACTGATCTTCCCCAATCTTAGAAGTAGAAGCTTCATGCTCCACCTTCGCACCGTTATTTTGTACCTGAATATAAGGGAAAGTATTAGCATGGGCATTATCCCCAATCAACATTGAGTCACACTGAGAATAATTTCTCGCCCCTTTTGCCGTCGGATTTATTTTCACCAAACCCCGATAGCTATTACTAGATTTACCTGCCGAGATTCCTTTAGAAATAATTGTGCTGCGGGTATTCTTACCAACGTGAATCATCTTACTACCCGTATCAGCTTGCTGCATGTGATTTGTCAGCGCCACCGAGTAGAACTCACCCACAGAGTTATCACCCACCAAAACACAGCTAGGATATTTCCAAGTAATTGCCGAACCTGTTTCTACTTGAGTCCAGGAAATCTTGGAATTTACGCCCTGACACAAACCGCGCTTGGTGACAAAGTTGTAAATACCGCCTTTACCGTTAGCATCTCCAGCGTACCAGTTTTGGACGGTGGAGTATTTAATTTCAGCATTATCGAGGGCGACGAGTTCCACCACAGCAGCGTGCAACTGGTTGCTGTCATACATCGGTGCAGTGCAACCTTCCAGGTAAGAAACATAACTACCTTCTTCGGCGACAATCAAAGTCCGCTCAAATTGTCCCGTGTCACCAGAGTTGATGCGGAAGTAGGTAGATAGTTCCATTGGGCATTTTACGCCCTTAGGAATATAGACAAAAGAACCATCGCTAAATACGGCGGCGTTCAAGGCGGCAAAATAGTTGTCAGCGATAGGAACAACGCTACCCAGGTATTTTTTGATTAATTCTGGGTGTTCCTGCAACGCTTCCGAAAATGAACAGAAAATAACGCCATCTTCCGCTAACTTTTCTTTAAATGTCGTAGCGACAGAGACGCTATCGAAAATCGCATCGACAGCGACATTTGCCAGTCGCTTCTGTTCAGATAGGGAAATGCCTAACTTTTCAAAGGTTTCTAAAAGAGTTGGATCAACTTCATCCAGACTGTTTAGTTTTTCTTTCTTGCGTTTCGGCGCTGAGTAATAAATGATATCCTGATAATTTATTGGCGGATACTTGACATTCGGCCAAGTTGGTTCCGTCATTTTTTGCCACTGGCGATAAGCCCTGAGGCGAAAGTCCAGCATGAACTGCGGCTCGTTCTTCTTAGAGGAGATCAAGCGGATAACGTCCTCGTCTAGTCCACGCGGTATGGTGTCGGACTCAATGTCGGTGACAAAGCCGTACTTGTAAGGTTGGTTGACTAAGGTTTTGACAGTGGCACTCATCAGTAATAATCTCTCGTGTTCTGAACTTGAATCTCTATAAGGATGGGAGTCGGACTTTTCTTTAGCCGATTCCCCATATCGCATTACGGAATGGTTACACGGCTGCTAGAATAGTGGTGGAGAGCAAAACAACAGCTATGTTGTTTAATGTATCTTCATTTTACGCTAAATTAACAACAACAATGTTGTCAAAGTCAAACAATTTTGGATTTTAGATTTGCAACTTTGGATTCAAAGAGACCACAAGGGTACTTGGCTCAAGGATTTTAGATTGACGATCGCGTAGTGGGGCATATACCAAAAAACTTTTTTAATCCAAAAAAATTCAAAATCCAAAATCGGCACGGTCAAATTTTCAAAGAAATTTTTGGGACGTTCGCTGAACGTCTCGCACCAAATGAAGATGGCGACTACTCACCAGTCCTCAACCAAGCAAGATATCCTAGAGTATCTGCACAAACACGAAAAAGCAACGGCTTTGGAGCTAGCTGAAGTTTTAGACGTTACCCCCCAAGCGATTCGTCGCCATCTCAAGGATTTGGAGACGGAAGAGCTAGTTTTGTATGCGACATCGGTACAGGCGGCGGGAATGGGGCGGCCACAGCACGTTTATCAACTGAGTCGTCAAGGACGTGATCGCTTGCATCGCACAATGAGCGATCGCTTTGGTGATGGACACGGCAATTTTGCGGTTTCGCTGCTAGACACCTTAGCCGAAACGGTAGGACACGATCAATTTAAATCGATTTTAGAGAAACAGTGGCAACGCAAAGCTCTAGAGTATCGCGATCAGGTAGGTAGCGGTTCACTGCGAGAACGGGTAGCCAACTTAGTAGAGTTGAGAAAAGCGGAAGGCTTCATGGCAGAATATCACCCCGTTGATGTGAATGACAGCTTTGAGTGCGATCGCTTTATTTTTATAGAACATAACTGCGCCATTTCTAACGTTGCCGAATCTTTCCCCAGCATTTGTGGTCACGAATTAGAAATGTTTGCGGCTGTATTACCTGATTGTACCGTAGAACGCACCCACTGGATTATCGATGGCGAACATCGTTGTGGCTATTTGGTACAAGTTCGTCATTAGTCATTAGTCATTAGTCCTTTTTTTAATACCCAATGCTCAATGCCCAATCAAGTTTAAAATAGCTTTTATGGACGTACTACCACAGCAACCATCAGCACAATTTTTAACCCTGGAAGAGTCAGCAAAAGTAGACGCAGCCTTGTTGTCTTCCCCAGAAAAGTTTTTAACAAGATTGACAATTTCATCACTGAAGCTTTTAAAGCATATTGCCCAAGAATATGATGTTGCAATTGAAGATTTGACAGCACAGCAATTAATTGCTTGGTTTGAAGAAGATGGCAAAATTCGGCGTGAGCAGGGAATTGAAGCTTCATACCTGAAATGGTGAACTAGATATAAACTAATACCCAGAACCCCGACTGATCATCAAAAGTCGGGGTTCTATTTTATTAGGCAATATGGTTCAGAGTTTTTGAACCGCGATCAATCGCCGTCTCTACAAGTGTTTTGGGCTTATCTGAACTGTATTGCGTTATCAACTTAACGTTGGAAACCGCTAGATGTTAATGTTTCCTTAAAGCTCTAATAGTTAGTGCTTAAACCTATATGAGTATTTTTGTGAGGCTTACAATCATTTTGTAAAAATCAATGCAACTACAGTTATTTAAGTGGGCGATTCTTCCCGTTGCGTTTGTGGCTGCGAGCCTCCTTAGCGTACACGCAGTAGTGGCGGAAAAGGGTGAAAGCGTTGGAAGGTTTGAGAAGGGCGAAAGGTTTGAACCAGGTGAAAGGGGCAGAAGGATCAAACATCTCTTTGTCATAGATATGGAGAACCACAACTTCACGCAACCTAGCAGCGATACAAGTGCGCCCCACCAGATATTTGGCAATCCCGCAGCCCCGTATCAGAATAGCCTCATTACCCCCGGAAATCGGGATGCCGCTCAGGTTTCCTATGCTGGTGCTTACCATAACGTTCTGGCTACACCATCCGGCAATAATCCGAGCATCCACCCGTCCGAGCCAAACTATATTTGGCAGGAAGCCGGCGATAACTTCGGCGTGTTGAACGATAATGATCCTTACAAAAATCCTGGGGGCACTAACCAGAATACGACACTCCATCTCAGTGCTTTACTTGAGAAAGCTGGTATCTCTTGGAAATCCTACCAGGAAGACATTGACCTGACAAAAAATGCTAATGGTCTGCTTACCAACACGGTTCTACCTAGAAACCAGTGGACTGTCCCTCTGAGCAGCTTTAGTGGTACATCACCTGATTACACTAACCCTTACAACGGTAGTCATCAATATAATTTCGCTACTAAACACGACGGTCATCTGTTTTTCACTGACACCAACGGTGGTAATGACCCAACACCAGCAAATCCTCTAGCAACTAAATATGCACCATTGCAACAATTAAAGGAAGACCTAGCTCATAATAGAGTTGCTACTTACACCCTGATTACACCAGACCAATTCAACGATTCACACACGGCGTTGACTAATGGCTTTGACTATCATGGAGTGCATTACACAGGCGATCAGTCCGCAATTGCCCAGGGTGACAATTTTCTTGCCACGATCATTCCAGAGATCATACGCTCCGATGCTTACAAGGATGATGGTGCGATCGTAATCTGGTGGGATGAGAGTGAAGGCACTAACGCCAACGACTTCAGCCACACCATAGAGGAAATCGTAATCTCACCTCTGGCCAAAGGCAACGCCTATGAAAGCTTCGTAAATTACACTCACTCGTCCGACCTGAAGAGTTGGGAGGAACTATTCGGTGTATACGCACCAGGCGGCGGATTTTTGGGTGATGCAAACTCACCGAACACCAACGACCTCTCGGATCTCTTTAAGAAGGGCGCACTCACCTCGAAGGGGCGGAGGGAATGGACAAATAAACACGATTAATTCGCGCCTTAGAGGATTACTTTAAGGCAACAACAGTTCAACCCAAAAAGCATCCGCGTTGACATCAAAATAAAACCCTTGAATGATTGTTTTTAGTTGTAACCAAATATTTTCTTATTGTTGTAAGCCGCCATATTCACCACTGCTGGGCAGTTTGTTTAACTATCTCCACAAGCCTCAGCACGGTTGGGGATGTCTCATTTTTTCGCCAAATCATCGCGATCGCTACACCAACGTCTGCAACGAACGCTACTTTTGGACTAGGTTCTTGTAATGTTTTATAAACTACGCCAATCCGTTGCAGGTTTTGCAAAGATGCTGGCACGATCGCAATGCCCATCTCGGCTGCTACCAAACTAACAATCGTTTGCATCTGAATGGCTTCTTGAACAACCTTCGGACTAAAGCCTGCTTGCTGACACAGACTGATAATTAAGTCATAAAGCCCTGGTGCTAATATCCTGGGAAATAAAATAAATGGTTCATTGACTAGCGATCGCCAACAAACATCAGATTGATTCGCTAACAAATGTGCTTCAGGTAATGCCACCATCAGAGGCTCTTGAAAAATTGTTTCGCAACTAAATTTATTGTCTTCCACAGGTGGACGTAGAAATCCCACATCCATTCGACCTTCTCGCAACCACTCTAACTGTTGATCTGTAGTTAGTTCATGCAACTCGATGCTTATACCAGGAACGTGACTACGAAAAGTTCGTAGGATCGTTGGCAAAATATTATATGCCGCCGAACTGACAAAGCCGACCACCAATTGTCCAATTTCGCCCCGACTGGTTTGCTGCCCGACTTGTATTGCCTGTTGTAATTGCCTCATAATTTGCTGAACTTCACCCAGAAATATTTGCCCCGCTTCTGTTAACTGTACATTTCGTTTCGTGCGGTAAAACAGTTCAAAACCCAATTCCTTCTCTAGCTGACGAATTTGTTGACTTAGGGGAGGTTGAGCAATATGTAATCGTTCTGCTGCCTTTCCAAAGTGTAGTTCCTCTGCCAAGGTGACAAAGTAGCGCAGGTGTCTTAGTTCCATCTGTTTCTTGAATTCATATCTTTAAAATATTAGTTAATGTGAAAATATATATTGGACATAATTAAAAATCTTTTTTACTGTGATGAATAGGCGGCGATCAACCGAAGGCACATGGTTGATGATCGGAAAATCAACACTCTGTAATTTCACCACTTATGAACAATCTATCGATAGCTAATAATTGGGATACTGCTCTTTATGAAGATAAACACACCTTTGTCTGGCAGTATGGCGAAGACTTATTGCAATTACTCAACCCTCAGCCAGGAGAATCCATTTTGGATCTCGGCTGTGGTACTGGAGTGCGATTCGTTTAACCTAAATGAGTAGAAATACTCAGGGACGGTTAGCTTGGTTCATAGAACCATGACAACTGAATGACCATGTAGGTGTAAATCCTACCCCGCAGGTGCAGCGGTGACAGCATCTTCCCTACGGTAGCGACTAGCCATCAATCCGTAAAGCGGGAAGAAAAGGAGTCCTAACTAGCAGCCTAAGCTGGTTCCCTCCAAGCAAGAATCCATGAGTAGCGCAAGCGAAGATACGTTTTAACCATCGTCACGCACAACCAGCGAAATAAGGCTATATGCGCTGGAGCCAAAAGGCAAAGGATAAAGGGACTGGCACTTTCCCGTGTTTGACCAGTAAGCACTCCCAAATAACCCCGGTGGAGAGTATCAACTCTAAAGATTCAATCAATGGTCATTCGGAACGAAGTAACCTATCGTCCTCTCTCAGCCAGGTCGATAACTGAGCAGGTGCTAACCGCATGAGGAGATAGGCAGGATTGAGTCAGAAGCGAATGCCGCACTGTAATGGTGAGGATATGCTGACGGACTCACGATGAATTGGATTGTAAAGTCACAGTAGCAATAAATATGTCTAAAACGCGACCAGTCAATCTTAAACCAGCAGAAAAAGCAATCCACCAGGATTTGCCAACCCTGATGTTAAAGAAAGACAAATCGACGGTGGAATGGAAACACATTAACTGGCGAAAGTTAGAAAAACGTGTTTACAAGTTGCAAAAAAGAATTTACAGAGCCTCATCTCGTGGTGATGTCAAAGCAGTACGCAGACTCCAGAAGACACTGATGAAGTCTTGGTCAGCAAAGGTTTTATCGGTCAGAAGGGTAACACAAGACAACCAAGGCAAGAAAACGGCAGGTGTAGATGGCATTAAAATGCTGACTCCAAAGCAACGTTTCGACTTAGTTGCCAAAATAAAATTAGGCTCAAAATGTCGCCCAACTAGGCGGGTATGGATTCCCAAGCCTGGAACAGAAGAGAAGCGACCATTGGGTATCCCTACAATGTACGACCGAGCCTTGCAAGCACTTGTCAAGATGGCGTTAGAGCCAGAATGGGAAGCGCGATTTGAACCTAACAGTTATGGGTTCAGACCAGGACGCTCATGCCATGATGCGATTGAAGCAATATTTATTGCAATTAAGCAAAAGCCAAAATATGTGCTGGATGCTGATATAGCAAAATGCTTTGACCGTATCAACCATAAGGCACTGCTAGAAAAAATAAATACATTCCCCACCATTCGCCGTCAAATACGAGCCTGGTTACAAGCGGGAGTGATGGATAAATTGCAGTACCAACAGACATCTGAGGGAACGCCGCAAGGTGGGGTCATTTCTCCACTACTTGCTAACATCGCCCTCCACGGAATGGAAAATCGGGTAAAGCAGTATGCTGAAACACTGCCAACCAGAGCCGGCTACGGTAAAAAAGTTAACCGTGCAAGCCTAAGCCTAATCCGATATGCCGACGACTTCGTAATTCTCCACGAAGATATAACCGTTGTCCAAAGATGCCAGAGCATTATCTCTGAATGGTTAAAAGGCATGGGTCTTGAACTGAAGCCAAGCAAAACACGCCTAACCCACACTCTAAACAAGTATGGAAATGAAGAACCTGGATTTGAATTTCTTGGTTTTAATATTAGGCAGTTCCAGGTGGGCAAAAACCACTCAAAACTAGGCTTCAAGACAATCATCAGCCCAAGCAAAGAAAAGCAAAAGATACATTACAAACGAATAGCTAGTATCATCGATGACCATAAGGCAGCGCCACATTCGGCGCTAATCAGCCGACTAAATCCGGTAATAAGAGGATGGTCAAACTACTATTCAACAGTGGTAAGTAAGAAAATTTTTGCCACAATAGATAACCTGATGTATCCAAAGCTAAAGTCTTGGGCAAAACGCCGCCACCCCAACCAATCATGGGAATGGATGTCAAATAAATATTGGCAAACCATTGGCGGGGATAATTGGGTATTCGCAAACAAGCAAGAAGGTAAAAACCCAATGCGATTACACTCACACACGGAAACAAAAATTATCCGTCATGTGAAAGTTAAAGGCGAAGTCAGTCCTTATGATGGCAACCTAATTTACTGGAGTTCAAGAATGGGTACACACCCAGAAGCAAATATAAGGATGTCCATACTCCTTAAAAAGCAAAAAGGGAAATGTACTCACTGCGGACTGTATTTTCGAGATTCGGATGTACTGGAGATTGACCACATAATTCCTCTCAGTAAAAAGGGAAAAGACGAATACAAAAATCTCCAGATTCTACATAAACACTGCCACGACATAAAAACAACCGAAGATGGTTCGGTTGGAGGTACGCATGACAAGTGCCAATTCATTGAGGAGCCGGATGAGGTGAAAGTCTCACGTCCGGTTCTGAAGACGAGCGGTTCTCGTGAGGGAATCGCTTAGTTTACCCAACTCACAGATAAAATTGCCCAAGCTGGTGCTGAAGTCTGGGGAATTGATAGCGCACCTGCGATGATTGAAAAGGCAAGAGAAAACTATCCCCATATCCGCTTTGATATTGCTGATGCAAGGAACTTTCAAGTAGATAAGCCATTGGATGCTGTGTTTTCTAACGCTGTACTACATTGGGTGAAAGAAGCAGATAGCGCGATCGCTTCCATACATCAAGCACTAAAACCTGGAGGACATTTTGTCGCAGAATTTGGTGGTAAGGGAAATGTGCAAGCGATCGTCACAGCTTTATACAGCGCTTTAGAATCCATTGGTATCCCCCAAACACAAGTAGAGAATCCTTGGTATTACCCCAGTATTGGTGAGTACACCACTCTACTAGAACAACAAGGCTTTGATGCCATTTATGCTATCCTCTTTCCTCGTCCCACTCCCTTAGCAGAGGGAGAAGCTGGCATCGCAAACTGGATTAAAATGTTCGCCGGCTCTTTCTTCGCCGGACTTTCACCTGAGCAACAAATAGAAATAATTCCCGTCATTGAGGAATATCTGAAGCCAACACTATATCAACAAGGAACTTGGACAGCAGATTATCGAAGAATTCGCATCGTTGCCGTTAAACTTTAATTTGTGCGAATTTTAACTTATACCTTCATCACAAATTATGAATTAGTATCAGTTATGTATATACCCAAATTGTGCGATCGTCTTTGGCTTTGGTGCAGCCATCGCCAGATATCGTTTTCATTACTACTAACCATTAGCCTTACCACTTTGCTAGTTCCACCCTCACTAGCACAAACGCCCCTAATACCGTCACCTTCTAGTGCGCCTTTAGAACTAGACTTATTGACCAAGCCAAAAGACTATGTAATCACAGCTAACACCATTCATCCAGAACGATTAACCGTTCCTAGTTTATGGTGGGCACAACAAAACTCTGAGAAAAAGCTATTGGATAATTGGATAGCATATCCAGCTTCAGACAAAGAACCTGCACGAGTAGACTTGATCGTGAATCAGCAAATTTGGAGTTTACTAGAGTATGTAGAACGCTATGACTTTGTAAATCGCTTGGGTAGTGCTGCCCGAAACTTTGGTTACAACGTCCGGGTATTTAATTACCAAAAAGAACCCTTGGCAACCTACACTTGCAACTTTAGTGCAAGTCCAGCTTTATGCAGTATCCAAACGACTGTCAAGAACAAGATAGGATTCCAGCGTTCTTTTTAGGGATTGGGGGACTGGGGATTGGGGACTGGGGATTGGGGATTGGGAGCAGGGAGAAGAATTTTCCCCTCCGCCCCCTGCCCCCTGCCCCTCTGCCTCTTTTCAATGCCCAATTCCCAATTAAACCTTAATTTTGGCGAATAAAGACTCGTATTGTTTTATTGCTGATGGTGGTAAGGGAAGTAAAAATTCGCTTTTATCGAAAACATTGCGATCGCTCTCTAACAAACTCCATAATGGTTCTTGAATATCGGAAGCACTAATATTTGTAGAAATTGGCGAATTACTTTTAGTCAGCACCGAAATTTGTTTAGCTGTGCTTGGTTGCCAACAAAAATCAATCCATTGATCTGATAAAGTACCTTTAGCAATCCCTGCGGGACGTACCCATAAATCTGCCCACATTGCTGTTCCTGACTGGGGGATCACAGCGGCAAGTTGCGGATAACGTCCCAAGACTGGCAACACATCGCTTGACCAACCAACCGCTAGCCAAGTGTCTTCCATAATTAGAGGTTCCAAGTAGTGATTGGAACTGTAGAACTTTACTTGTTGATTTAATGTCTGTAATTCCTTTTCCAAGTCTGGTACTTGGTCAAGATTGTCTGTATTATAAGATTTTCCGAGCTTTTTTAAGACCAAGCCAATAACTTCTCGTGGTTGATTGAGTAGGGAAATGCGCTGCTGCACTCCATCTCGCCACAAATCACTCCAATCCTTGGGCGTCCATCCCAACTTTTGCAACTTGTCACGATTATAAATAATCACTGTGCTACCCCACCTATAAGGCGCACCCCACACCTTCCCTTGAGTATCCAAATTACCTTGGTCGTTGCGCGTTACTAATTTCTTCCACCTTTCATCTAAAGTAGACCACTGTTTTAATTGGTTTCCTTGTACTTCTTGGAGTGGTTGAATCAATTTCTGCTCAATAGCTGCTGTTAACCAGTAATCTCCCAATGTTACTAGGTCTGCCTCAGCTGTTTTTTGACCTTGCCTAAAGGGTATAAAGCGACTCCATCCCTGCTCATCGCTGGTCTTGGGTTTTTGCTGCCAACTTTGTAATTGCTGAAATAAATCCTGTATCCGCTCAACTGGAGCAAACTTTAACTGCACCTGTTGCTGCAAACCTTTGTGGAACTGATTCACCACCTGACCAGGTATAGAACCTTTTAATAACTGTACTTTTAGTTGCGTCTGGTTGTTTCCACCACAGCCAAAAAGCAGTTGTGAAAGTGCCAGTGTGCTTGTACCTAGCAAAAAAGACCGTCGATCCATTGATTTTGGATTTGAGATTTTTGATTATACCTAATATTAAGCAGAGATTCACCAGTGGCTAACTAACCGAAAAAGTAGAGTTTGAAAATTATCGGTATTTTTTGTCTATAATACCGATAATTTTGCATATTTGACTCGAATGAGCGAGTTTTTTGGCAAAAAGCTACCTAAAAACTAATTTTTCACCATAAATTTCCTTAGTGGTACTTATAGTGAAAGTGGACTTGTATTTAGATTTCCATCAAAAATTATCAATACTTAAATAATCCATAAGTATCGTTAAGGTTGGGAGTAAATTGAATAACATAGAGAAAATGTACGGATAAAGGTATTAAATGGAGCTATTAGAGCAGCAAATCCTGACTTTAAGCCAAAAGCTGGATGCCCTATGCCAAGTAATTGAGCAGCTTGATGGTAAAGTCACTCAAGCTTTTTCAGAGTGTTCTTTAGCGAATACACAAGCAAAGGATAATTATCAAGGAAATGGGGCGGCTGGGGGCTATCAGTTCAAAGGACGTAATAATTTAAATCCAGAAATGGAACACAAGGATGTATTGACAGATGGTATTTATCTAGACATGCATCGTCAAAGTGGAGATAACATCACACCAGAAATTCAAATACAACGACTGACAGCACAATTAACAGCAGCATACAATCGCATTGCGGCTTTAGAAGAACAATTACTTAGAGAGAGAATTCATTAAATTTAACCTGAGTTCAACGAATTAAAAAATGGATTGAGGTAGGGAAGACAAGCCTTTAGGTTAAATATCGAGTGATGGTTTTATAGGCATATACTTAGATACAAGTAATTAATCCAGCCATCAACATAGATAAAAAACTTAAAAACACTATTGCATATATCTACGTAATAGTGTGATATATCTACCTGTAATCTTTTAGTGAGTCCTCACTATGAAACCAAAAAAGAATAACCCTAAGATTGGTGTTTTTAGGGTATTGTATGGTTCAAAAACCAAGATTTTCTTATTAATTTGCATTTTTATCATTAGTGTTTTTGCCATCTTGTTATCAAATTGGTTGATGACAAGCCAAACAGCTTTTGCAAAAATTGATCTTTTGCAACCTGCTCCTACTCAACCGCTAGGCGATTACGACTATTTTGGCAAACTGCTGAGTCCTCAAGAAGCATCACAACTAGTTGTAAATAAACGACTCAACCCTAATGACCCTATTTCTTATCAACGGGTAGGGGCAGTTAAAATTACTAAGGAATTAATTGCAAAAGGAGAAGATATATTCTTCAACCGGAAGATTGGAGACACATTTGGTTTGCAAGGGGTATTTGGTTTTGCACTGGGCTTCGCTAAGATATCGAATGAATTAGGTGTAGCGATCGCTAGTTTACAAGGTCAGCCAACGACAAACCTAAAAATTACTCTCCAGAAAGATTTAACCGTAGGTAGTCGAACTTTTCCCAAAGGGACTGTTATTCCTACAGGTTTAAAAGTTCTCAAGGGACAGAGTGTTGCACTAGGATTGACACCTAGCTTTAACATTACTTGCGCGCTTTGTCATGCAACTCTTTCTAATGATAGTAAAGTCATTCCAGGAGTACCTAATGGAGAATTAGCAAGCCCTTTGTTGATTGCTTTAGCACCAAATACAGCCGCAGGGTTTGCACGGTTAAACTTCAACCCCTTAGACCCACAATATAAAGGCAATGGTAAAACTATTATTGATAGTAAAGGTCATCAGGTAGAACTACCCGATCCTGAGAAGTTAGAAAAAGCCTTTGACGATGCAGTGTTAGATGTACCTTTCGGTCATTTCGAGAGTTCACCTGATGGTATCAGAGATAGTACTCAAATTCCCAGTCTCTTCACGTTTAAAAATCATCCTTATGGAGCGTCAGGAGAAGGAGCCAGTGGCCCATTTGCTGGACTAAGCGCTCTTAATAATGGTGTTCACTCTTCAGAAATAAATCTGTTGGCAGCCGCTCAACTCAGTGCAGATACTCTCGGTATTGACCCAGAGGTTTATATTGGTACATTTCTGCAAAATGCTGCCGTTCCCAGCCTACGTTTACCAGAAGGAGTAATAGTAAAACCCTCTGAATGGCTGCGGGGGGTAATTGCACCCAATCCTACACAAGCAGAATTAGAAGACCAAATTCCTGCCCCTGGCACAGGAACTTATCCAAAACTGCGTCCCAGTTTGTTTAGTTTAAACGGTTTGGTTTTCAGCCCAAATACTGGAAAGCCAGGTGATATTGCCAGTGGCTCTTTTTTATTTGCTAGCAACGCCATGTCTGCTTTTCAAAATAGCTTAGTGCCACCTGCCAACCAGACTCCAGAAAACTGGCAAGCTTTGACCAGCAATTCTGTTAAACGTGGCGCAAAAGTATTTGAAAAAGCTAATTGTGCAACTTGCCATATTCCACCATTTTTCACCGACAACAAAATTCATCCAATTGATGAAATTCATACTAACCCAGCCCGTGCCCAGTCTCACTTAGCGCTGAATAAATTGTTAGTAGCACCCAAGTTATACACTTTTAACACTCCTGTTCCCATACCTGCTAATGCTGAAGTGTTGGATGTACCGACGCAGGGTATCTCTGATACTCCCACAACTCTACCTAAAGGAATATTACCCAAAGGTGGTTATAAAACTACTACATTACGTGGTCTTTATGCAAGCGCACCGTATTTGCACGATGGTGGTGCAGCAGTACGGGCAGGAAGCCTAAAATTTGACTCAAATGGTTGTTTTACGGTTGTTAACAAGAGTGGCTTAGGGCTATCTGGCACTCTAAGCCTTGGTATACCTGCCGATCCTGCTAGCAGCTTGCGTGCTTTAGTCGATCGCGATCTTCGTGCCTTAGTTATAAAAGCCAACAAAGCTAACCCTAGTTTAGTGCGTAGTAATCTTGATGGTACAGGTCATTACTTCTATGTAGATAGACAAGCTGGGTTTAATTACAACCAGCAAGCAGACCTGATTAATTTCTTGCTGGCACTTGATGACAATCCTGGAAGTTTTTAATCAAGCTACGACTGATGTCATATTTTAATACCAAGTCGTCTAGTGATACATCATGAAGGCGACTTGGTATTACTTTAAGCAAGAGTAAGATAGCAGGCGCATTTTAACGCAATCAAGATCGGAGATGCACTACGAACCTTATAGGTAGATTCCTCTATGAGGCTTTTTCTGGAAAGCTACTGCTTGCTTTCGCTTTGTCCACCAGCCAAAACCAAGGCTCAGATCCCCGATTTCTTCAAGAAATCGGGGGTCTTTTTGCTCATAACTTATTGAATTGCTAAAGATGCTCTTACGTATAGACACGCAGAAAATACCTCTCCTCCGTATTACATAGTACAACTATCTTTCTCCGACTTTAACTTTAGTTCAAGGCAGTACTTAGTCGTTCAAATTGGGCTTCAATGGCTGCCAAAAGTTGATGTTGCTGCCAATCTTGGCTGAGATGGGCGGCTATGCAGGCGGCTCCAGCACCTATACCTTCTTTCACAAAGCCCTGCTCATAAGCTCTCAGTTGGGGATAACGAGAATCAGCAAAGCTAAGATGAGTTGCTAATAAGGGAGGAGTTCTTCCACTTTCGGTTAAGCTGGTTTTTCCTAAGTTGAGGGCTAAGTCAACTGTAGCGCCGGTAGGGTCTTCTGCTACCCAGCGAGTTGTGCCTACAACTATTTGTTCTGGTTGCCATGATAAGGCGTAAGCTTGAGCGATCGCACTCATCAGTGCATAAACCGCTAACATTTGCGTCCCTCCAGCCAGCATTACACCACAACTACGACTAGCTGCGATCGCCATCCCAGCTACCACTACTTGCATGGGATCACCCACGGCGGCTACAAGTTCTAGAGGATCTACAGAATTTTGGATTTGAGATTTTGGATTTTGGATTTGAGATTGGAAGTTTATCTTCTCCAGTCCAGTTTGCACTAGTGACCACTTTTGCGCGTGGTTACAAACAGGGTGGCTACTGTTAACTTTTCCAGCAGCATCTATACCCAAACCAGTTAAGATTGCTAGGGCAGTTGTAGTGCCTCCGACGACGCACTCACCAATAATCAGATATCCCTGTTGGATATTAGTAGCAAGGCGTTCTCCCCAAAGTAGCCCTTGTTCAAGTAAGTGGTGTACAGTTGTGATTTCCATAGCAGCACCTCCACTTAAACACTTAGCAGGAGCGCCATCCAAATCAATTACTGGCACGGCAGGAGGCTGGGGTAAACCAGCATTAAATAAATGAACTGGTATTTTTAGTGACTCAAAGACGGCGCGAGAAATCAGCACAGGTGAAGCCCCAGCCGCTAATGGTGGTAGGGGGTATTGGGCTTTATGTTCTGGCCCGTAATACAAAAACTCGGCATCAGCACAAGCGGTATATTTCCGATCCTCTGGAGTGCGACCGGCTGCTGAAATTCCTGGAATTAAACCAGTTTCAGTAAATCCTAAAACACAGGCAAATACTGGTAGACAACCACGATATTGTCGTAGCCATTCTTCAGCTTGTTCTTTTTGGGTATAAATACGAATCATTTGGAAAGTTAGGAGTTAGGAGTTAGAAGTTTAATTTATAACTTTTAACTCACAACTCCTCACTATCCCTCATAATCCATGAGGACTTGTACCCAGTGGGGTGGGCGGGGAATGGGGTTGCCCAGGCGGTCAAAAAGCAACCATGCTGCCAGGTGTACTACAAAAAGGTAGATAAAGTTGTTGAGTAGGATTAAAGCGATCGCTCCTACTTGAATCAAAAACACACTGGGACTCGCCAACAAACTCAGCTTCAAAAATACCCACTCAATGAACTCTGTCACTTGGGTAATCACATAAATCCATAGGTCTTCACCTGACAAAACAGACAGCAACCATAGCCGAAAAAAAACTCCCAAAGTACCCAATAGCGTACCCAAGGTGATAGAAACAATCCAGGGAACACGACGACGATACCATATCGCTCCTAATAGCACGCCCATGAACCCGTAGGGCATAACAAACAGCAAACTGCGGGCTGGCCCCATTAGTACTGTCAGCAGTAATCCACAGGTGAGTGCTGCCATCCATGCCGCACGTTTACCCCAACGTAGATAAACTAAAGCGATCGGCACCGGAAAAAATATCCGCAAAACTGGCCCCAAGGGGAAGTAAAAATTAATAAACCAAATTAAGCTAGCGGTACTAGCTAAAAATGCCGTTTCTACCATTCTTAAAGGCGCATCAGCCTTGAGTTGAGGAGGCATTAACTGCTGTTCTTTGTCTAACCAATGATTCTGAGGAGTTGGAGATTCAGGGGATGGATCTTCCTCTGGCTCATTTGGGAGAGAATCTAAAATACTCATATCTCACAAGTTCTTAAACTGGGGATTTGGGGACTAGTACCGCTAGGCGGAATTAAAAATTAAAAATTAAAAATTAAAAATGAATACAACGTAAAGTATTTTATTTATGCTGTACTGGACTTGAGACTAGTGGTCTATCGCATTAATTATGATAGGTGAATCAAATTTCAATTTCTCTTCTTTCCCTCTTCCTTTGCGCTCTTTGCGTCCTTCTCCCAAGGGGAGACGCTGCGCGAATGCGGTTCGTTCTTTTATCCCTCAAATTTAATGCGATACACCACTAACCTCTCAAAACTTTTGGGACAGACTACTAGTGACTTGGAAAAATTGGATGGGGATTTATGCCCCAACCAAATCTTAAAAGAATTTCTTTTGCAGTACCCAGTAACCATTTCTCGACAACTTTTCTTAGCTGTTCGCATAGCGTCTCGTAGAGAAGTTGAACAAGGAAAGGGCGTTACCTGCTAAACGATCATTCTTTCTAAGGCTGACAAATCGGGAATACAAATAGTATCTTGATCCCGTTTAATCAAGCCTTTTTTTTCTAGCCTTGTCAAGACTCGCGTCACCGTTTCCCGCGCCAGTCCGCTCAAGCTACTCAATTCCCGATGAGGTAAATTGGGGATTTCGGTTCCTGTTTGCCCTTTTTTTCCCTGTCCTTCTGCCAAAAATAACAATGTATCTGCTACCCGTGACTGGCTATCAGATTCCCGCAACCGCAATCGGCGATTTACTTGCCGCAAACGTCGGGCCATTAATTGCGCCAATCGAACTCCTGCTAAGGGTTCTATCTGAAGCAACTTGACAAAATCCTGAGCAGGCATACTGCCTATTACCGTTGGCGCTAAGGTAATCACATCTGTAGAGCGAGGCACTTCATCTAGCGCCGCCATCTCACCAAATAATTCTCCTTTGCCAAGAATATTCAGCGTTACCTCTTTCCCCTCCAGATTGTAGGTGCGAATTTTTACCCATCCGTCCATAATAAAATACACAGAACCGCCCCAGTCATTTTCCAGGAGAATTACCTGATTGGCTGGGTGAGTGCGGGTGACAAGATGGATGAGGGCTGATTCCACAGCACTTTCTGGCAACCCTTGAAAAAAGGGAGCGGAGGTGATCATCCAGGGATTAGCCTGTGCTTGCAAGCTATATCGATCTTCCATTACAACATCTTTATTCAAGCTGCTATGTACACACAACAAATAAGAGCGCCATTTTTAGCCTCAGCTATCATTGCACAGTTCCCTTTCACAGAGAAAACTAAACTATGCTACACAAGAAAGCGACAAGAACGTTTTTCTAAATAATCTTCACCTATAAGTTTAAACGGAGTAAAAGTTTTGCAAAAAGTAGTTTATAGCCGGCGGTTGTATTGCTTAGGGGCTAGCTGCACTGCAAACTTGATTAGTTCAGAATATAGGCAAACAACATCAATGATACTAAAGGGAGTAAATTATTGCTCAGGTATTTTAGCGATTTTCAAAAATAGGCAACTAATGACCTCTAAAACGAAGCTTCTCGAACAAAGACTGACTGAAGATTGCCACGGCTGCCAGTAATCCATAACATAATGACAGTCACAAATCCAAGCAGCAGTTTTTGCCACTCAAAACTTCTCTGATGGGAGACGCTGCGCGAATAGTGATTGTAAAGTACTTGTTATATTAGTTGAGACAATTTTCTAAGTAAGGTAATAAAAGTGACTTCTAGCACTGATGAAATTCAAAAGCTGATCGCAGACATTGACAATTTACTTGCCAGTGGTGGCAAGCGCCTGTCTAGATTTTTTTCTGGTCAGGCACAAGAGCCTAAAGAAGTTTTAGAACGAATTCGCGACTTTTTGGTGAGATTACAAGAAACAGAAGCATTAGAAAACGGCATCCCAAATCAGTCTTCTGAAGAATCGCGTTCGCCTTTGTTAACAAAATTTATTGATCGCGATCGCAACCAGTATCCACTACCGCAGCTCGCACCCAGTCAGGAACAGAGTCCTGTTGACGCTGGACAATTAAAAAATGAATTTTCGAGATTGATTCAGCCGTTGCGATCGGAATTAGAATTGCTCTTGCAAGAGCGAGCCAACCTGATACAGGAAATTCGCCAGCTAGAACAAAAGCGTTTGCAAAACTATTCCCTAGCGCAGCAGTTGACTAACCAGGAGCAAATGATTACCGAGTTTTTACAGGTACTCATGAGTCGTCTTGTGCCAACTTTAACACCACTGCTTGGAAAGACGGGGGAAAATTCCGCCAGTTCTTCAGGAGAAATTAATCACACAACTTCTGCAACTCAACCTTTTTTAGAATCACCAGACAGTGTGGAGCGGTTAACCCAGCTAGCTAGGGATTTGGATCAGCGCCTATTATCACTAGATGGGACGGTGAATGTAGTCTTTGAGGCACTACAGCGCAACATTAATACTTATTACGAATCTCTGTCGCAAGCACTGGCGAGAATGCATAGCCAGGGAATGCAGGGTGAACAGTTGATGGCCAGCTTTCTCAATAATTTGACCCAGCATTTGCAGCAAGAATCCCCTAGTTCCCAGGCATCTTTCTTGGGGATAGAATCTGAGACACTACCATCATTGCCTGAACCAACGGCGATCGCTGCTGAAGTTGCGCCCCACCCCTTGGAACTGATACAGCCAGAAACTTCATCTCCACTCATTATTGATTCTGAGCAACAGGAGACTACCCTCACGGAAGATTTAGATGCAGCGCTGTTGCAGCTTGGTTTAGACTCGTCTGAATCTTCTGAAACCCCGACCGAATTACCGCAAGATATTTCGGCGTTAATTGGTGATGAAGTAGACCAACTTTACGCCAGTTTGTTTGGTGCTGGTGATGTTAATAATTCCAGCCTTGATGTTGCCACCAATGACTTATCTGCTTCCACAGACTCCCCATCTGTAACTCCAACTGGGGATTCTGCCGTTGTATTACCAGATACAAGTTTTTCAACCCAAGCAACTTTAGGAGAAACCACAGATTCATCAGAGCCGCAGGAAGAACTATTTTTTGAAGAGGATACCGAGCTAGACTCACCTCTGAGCTTCTCTACTCCACAAACAGACAGTTTACCCACGCAACTCGACACTCAGCCAGCTAGTGTTGATACAATTAATACCCTAACTGACCTATTGCCTGATACAAGTAGTGAGCAGCGATCGCTAGAAGTATTATCCTTCGTGGAGGATGTCACAACTACAGCACCAGTTACTCCAGAAGTCGCAGAAATCACGTTGGCAGATCCTTACGAGGAAGAAAACTACGCGCAACCTCCCGTTCGTGCAGCGTCTCCGACAGGAGAAGAGAAGCCTACTGCACCCCTACAGGAAAGCGAAGCAACTGCCAAAGAAGTTATCGCTACATCAAAAGTATTAATTAACGACGATCAGCCAGAACCGACTTCAGATAACTACATTGCTGCTTCACCCCAAGAAAACTTGCTTTCTATTGAGTCAAACCAGGCTCCAGCCGTACCTGATATTTCCCTAGATGAAGAACAGTTGCAGCAATTAGATCGGGATTTGGCTAATTTTGATCGGCAGCTAAATTCTGAGTCACAACCAGCCACCAATTTGGATATTTTCTCGGAAATACTTGATACAACTCAAGACACAATCCCCACGACTCCCTCTGCAAATCTCCAAATAGCAGAAAACACCTCAACTGCTGCTTTCTCCACTTTGGCAGTTCCCCAGATAGAAGCGGAGAAAAAAAAGGAAGTCGTAACTCCTGTTCAAGAAAGTTCTTCGGCAACAATTTCCAACTCCATAAATAATCTAGAAGTTGCGCCTAATGTTATAGAACCAGTATGGTATTTAGGAATTGATTTAGGTACAACAGGAATTTCTGCCGCTTTATTAAATCGCTCGACTTTTGTTGTACATCCTATCTACTGGTCAGCAGAAAATCCACCGGGAACAAGTTCCTTCCAACAATCGTTTCGTTTGCCAACAGAGGTTTATCTGCCTACAGCTTCTATACCCCACGGTGAAAATGAAAGTACCGAAACACATGAGCAGACTGCACCTGCGGCTGTTGCTCAAGATAAAGTGCCTGAACGCTCCCCCAACACTCCTGGAACACCGAGATCAACAGCAGATTCCACGATCAATAATCTCTACTCGGCGCAGTTGAAGCCCTATTTGCAAGTAGCTATTCCCTACAAGAGTGAAAGACATAAATGGGAACCTGTTTTGCAATTAAATGAATTTTCAGCAGGCCCTTTGATTTGGATTGTGCGATCGCTCTCTAAGCTACTATTAACCCTCAAATCTGAAAAAACAAGTACCACTCCTAGTTTAATGGCTGCTGCTGCTGGGATCAGCGAACAAAATTTTCCCCAGATTATCAATAATATTGCGGGTGTCATTTGCACCTGTCCATCTAGCTGGTCGGAACAATACCGCTTTAACGTGCGGGAAGCTTTACTCACTAGTAAGCTTATTCAACATCCGCAGCAAGTCTTTTTTGTCGAAGAAGCGATCGCTAGTCTACTCCCAGAACTCGATGCCGCTAACGGTGAGCAAGTAAAATTAACCGATGGTCAAGGCGATCGTCCAGCAAAAACCAGCGAACAGCCGATTATTGGCAACACCCTGGTGATTAACATTGGGACAACTGCCACAGAAATGCTGCTGGTGAATGTACCAGAAAACTTGGTGCAATTGACATACAATGATTTTATGCTCCATAGTTTTGCTTATGCTGGTAAAGGAATTGAACAAGATATTATTTGCCAGCTGCTATTACCACCGAAATCTCGACAATCACGCTCAGAAACACCAAGCGAGCGCAAAATTACTACTAGTAATCCTTGGCAATGGCAACCGTCAATTCCCGGTTTAGATCAAATGCGTTGGCAGACTTTAGGGTTAGAAGAATTAGAACTACCTAGAGTCGGAGAACCAGATATCACCGCTCGAATTCGCCTCCAGCAACGTCTAGAAAGTTCTCTACTGGGACAGGCTGTATTAGATGCAGCACTAGCACTAAAGCTGATTTTGCAACACCAAGACTCTTTTACCCTAGAATTAGCCGATCAGCAGTGGATTTTGCAGCGACGAGACTTAGAAAGCCAGGTATTTATCCCCTTTGTGCGCCGCCTAAATCGAGAACTCAACAAGTTATTGGTAGCTCGTGGCATTCCCACAGAAGCCATTAATCAAGCGATCCTAACTGGAGGAGTGGCTTGTGTCGCCACTGTGAACCGCTGGTTACGCCAAAAACTCCCCAGCGCTAAGATTATTCAAGATTCATATCTCGGTGAAAATGGCGCTCCTAATTGCAGTCGGGTTGCTTATGGTTTGGCGATGCTGCCTCTGCATCCCCAAATTTTAGATATACCCAGGCAACAATACACTGATTATTTCTTATTTACAGAATTGCTGCGGCTGCTACCAGATCGCCCCTTATCTTTCGGTGAAGTTATCCAGTTATTTGAGGGTCGTGGGATCAATACTCGCATTTGTCAGCAACGGCTGCTAGCTTTTTTGGAAGGTGAATTGCCTTCGGGTTTAATACCTTCAGTTACAGATTCAACCTGGCTCACCCAGAGTTCGCAAGAAAATCCTGACTATCAAGCGATCGCCACTGCATCACTTTTTGAAAAACAAGGGAGTCTTACTTATCGTCCAAATTCCCAACAACTGTTATCTTTGCGTCGCTATCTAGATGCGATCAAAGCTAGTAATCAGCAATCATTTGAGGAACCATATACAGAGAATTTCGCTTTAGAGGTTGCTCATTGAAACTGGTACATGACGCTAGAAATAAGAATACTACCCAAAATTCCAAATGCTCATAACATAGGTATTTGGAATTTAGTAAAGTACTAGTATTACTTCAGCACAGTAATTTTTTTGATGTGTACGATAGTAATATTTTTGTTTAGGTAATAGATAAAAATACTGTAGATTCACAATCTATGACTTTAATTGAAAGATTCTGTAAAATTTAACTTTTCGGTTTTTATATTGGTTAAAATCTGTGTATAGTAACACTCAGTAGTAGGGACAACAGCACTAAAAATCGCCCAACAATCATGTCTATGTCTAGACTACTGATGAAAAGATTCCTGTTATGAAATAAGTTAGCCCCTGTGAATAATCTTTATCTTTATTCAGTTAATTGTTCGCAACAGCCTTCACACCCGTCAACTTTGAGCGTGAGAAAACGATTAATTGACATTGTTGGAGCCATTGTGGGGCTGATAATCACATTTATGGTAGCAATTCCTGTGGCGATTGTTACCTTTATTCATGGGCCAAGTCCAATATTTTATTCCCAAATTCGTTGTGGTTTGAACGGAAAAACTTTCCGCATCTGGAAATTCCGCTCCATGATTGTTGATGCTGATAAACTTAAGCATTTGGTTGAAAATCAAGCTAAAGGTCACATCTTTAAGTCTATTGACGATCCTCGCATTACTCCTGTAGGTAAATTTTTACGGCGTACTAGCTTAGATGAATTTCCTCAATTTTGGAATGTTTTGTTAGGAGATATGAGTTTAGTTGGTACTCGTCCACCTACTCCTGATGAAGTCAGCCATTACGAGCTACACCACTGGGATAGATTACGAGTTAAACCAGGTATTACCGGAGAATGGCAAGCTAATGGACGTTCGAGCATTACAGACTTTGAAACCATTGTCAAAATGGATATAGATTATCAACGCAAGTGGTCTGTAACTTATGACCTGAGTCTAATTATTAAAACTATCTGGGTGGTATTTAAAAAGACTGGTGCTTATTGAATTTGTCATTTGTCATTTGTCATTCGTTATTTCTTCCCCTGCTTCCCGCCCCCTGCCTTCTTCACCCCTTGACGCCACTACCTGTTTCTGTGGGTACAATGTAACGTTGTAAAAACAGAAATAGTAATAATACTGGGGCGATCGCAATCACTGAACCAGCAGCTACTAACCGCCAATCAAGGGAAAATGTACCTGCTAGCTTTGCGACTCCCAAGGGAAGAGTATATAAATTTTCGTCTTGGATGACAATTAAAGGCCACAAAAAGTCACTCCAAGCACCAATAAATACAAAAATAGCTAAAGTTACCAGTGCTGGGCGAACTGCCGGTAACATAATATGCCACCATAATCCTAACTCTGAGCTGCCATCCATGCGGGCGGCTTCTTCTATTTCTTTGGGGACACTCATGAAAGCTTGGCGTAACAGAAAAATGCCAAAGGCAGAAGCTAAACTGGGAAAAATCATCCCCAAATAACTATTTGTCAAACCCAACTGGACTGTCAAAATATAGAGGGGAATCATCACGATTTGGAAGGGAATCATAATCGTGGAGACAATCGCTATAAAAATCCAGTCTCGCCCCACAAATGACAATCTCGCCAACGGATAGGCAGCTAAGGCACAAAACAGCAGATTTAAGCCTACAGTCAGCACTGACACCAAAGTACTGTTATAGAGGTATTGTCCAAAAGGTAGAGAGTTCCACACACTAGAGAAGTTATTTAGTGTTGGTTGACTAGGTAGCAACTGTGGCGGCGACTGAAAAATATTTTCCGTCGGCGATTTTAAGGCTGTACTAATTAGCCATAGTAAAGGAAAGAGCATCAACAGTGCGATCGCTCCCAACACTGCATACATTAGTAGAATCTGCGATCGTGATTTTTTCCAGTTCAACATTTTATTAATAACCTAAATACTCTAAACCTACTATTTTGCGATATTTAAACATGAATTTAGAACTTGAAGAGAAGCTTTGGAAGGCAGGAAAACAAGAACAAGCATACCGCAAAGAAATATGGTATGAAATCATCGATTCTTTGTTAGATGATTTTCATCAGTTTGTTGGGCAGGATTTTCACCGCGATCCTGAAATTCAATTAAATATTGAGAACCCGAATTGTCCATCATTTGGTCGTTGGATATGGACTGATGAAAAAGGAGAATTCCCTCTATCTTTAACTTGGTCAGCCTTAATTGGTGGCGATATCATAGGAACTGAAGAGTCGGAGGATACTTTTCATGTTAGTATTTTACTATTCTTATTCGATACTACTGGTAACAATCGGTTACGCCTAAAAACAGGCGAAAGTTTTCTTTCATTTACTTTTGAAAAACAATCCAATAATAATGGTCACTGGCGTAGTCTTGGCTGGTGTCAGGATGAATGGGGTGAATGGGAAAATCTTGGATAATTTGAAATAGTTCAATACAGTAAAACCTATATATAATTACTGCTTACATTTGGAGACTTGCAATTAAAAACAGCAAAATTATTGTGATTTTCCTTACTTTTTTAATTCAACACGAATGTAAACACTCACGCTACTTGCTGTTTATTTTGAAAAATATTTAAGGTATATCTAGCTCTAGTTTTAAGAATATTTAATTGGTCAACTTGCGCCAATAATCTGTCTAAGGTTTCGGTTTCGTCATGTGACAAATCATTCTCAGAGTTTTTAATTAATAATTCCTGTAATTGTATCTGAGCTTTGGGAGATAAATAACTTTCTGCCAAAGCTTGCAACTCATCTAGGTTTAAACCAATCAATAATTCAGAATCTACAGATAAGTTTGTTAGCTGTTGGTAAGTTTCTAAATCTAATAGTACTCCAACTTTTTCTCCCTGTGCGTTAGTGACATACTGAACTGAGTCAGACATAGCTTTACTTAAGAATTTGGTTAATTTTATCGTAACCTATCATCAAAAATCTGGTTAAAGCAATTGCCGACTTCTTCAATAAGTCGGAATCTAAATCCATATAGATAGATGTAGAGACATAAAATCTTACGTCTCTACAAGAGTTTTGGTTGCAAAACTTATAAACTTTATACATCAAATCAGCAACACCAGAAATCGTATCTAATCAAGTAGGCTCATAGCCTATCATCTTACAGTTTGAAGCCAATTCACAGTAGTTAATCTTCAACTGCAACATAAGGTTGTGGTTCTCGCAAACGTTGAGTAATTTGTTCTCGTCGATATTTTGCAAGTTCGCTATAAAGCCTCTTGCGAGAGAGATTCATACTACCAACAGGCTCATGCTCTAGTAGTGTATGCCAAGGGGAAAATAGCGAACCTTCATCTAAGCGTTTGCGTTCTTCAAAGTCAAATTTCTGACTAGGAATGCGGACAGTTGCAACTTTAATAAACGGTGAATCTACTTCTTGCCACTCTTTGATATGGTCTTCAATCGGCGTTTTTTCATCATCTACATAAAATTGAATGAAGAAGTCAAAAGATGCTTCTCGACCTTCTTCAGTCAAATATTTGACTAGCGTTTCTCGGAGGTAATTTTCCGATTCTGGAAGCGTTTCTGGTGGTTGTTCCGGCTG
Source organism: Nostoc sp. (assembly GCF_036916985.1). Classification (GTDB taxonomy): domain Bacteria; phylum Cyanobacteriota; class Cyanobacteriia; order Cyanobacteriales; family Nostocaceae; genus Nostoc. The sequence continues at coordinate 15,227 of NZ_JBALFD010000006.1, read as the reverse complement.
TTGAGATTTGACAGATAATTTGACAATGCGACTACCAAATTTAAACGGAGCCATGCTCCAATATTGAATCAAAAGCGGATTTCCTACCTTTTGGCTACCAATTTTTTGCAAGATCGCAAATGCGTAACCAAGTTCTTCCAGCCGCTCTGGGGTAAGTTGTCCACTACCTGCTTTGGAGAGATCCGCGTAATCACGAACGTCTTTAGCCAAGAAAGTAGGATAATTGTTGAGTATAAAATCTTGGGTTTTTTCTTCATCATCCAGCACTTTCTGCCCGTCCACATTCATTACCTTAATGGCAATACCACGAACATCAGGCTGGCTATCGGAGTTGAATTTACCACGCTTTTGAGGCGAACCACCGCTAGAGAACCGAATCCACGCAGGATAGGTTTGGGGCGTTTTGAATAAACCTACTCTCAGGTCTTCAGGAAGATTGGGTTCAATAATAAACTCTCCCCAAAGCAGTCCATGACTTTTGCTATGAATTTGGCGGAGGTCTGGGCCATTTTTTTGTTGAGCTTGAAGACTACTTGCGATAATCTCGTCAATTATTGCTTCTTGCTCAGTGGTAGATGACGTTGGGTTAGTCATAAAACATTTGATAATGTGTCTTCATTATCCTGAATCCTTCAGCCTTTCTGAGTCAATCCGGTTTCCGTAGAAACAGCTTGTAGTGGTTTATCCCAAAGCTCAATCGGTATTTGGGAGAAATAGGCAAAATCAAAGACAATTCCGATAGTCGGCTTTGTCTGCCACTGCGGTAAACTGAGCAAGCGATCGTAATATCCGCCACCATAACCCAAACGATATCCTTGATAGTCGCAAGCTACACTAGGGACGAGAATCAAATCTACTTCCGCAGCATCTAAAATTGGAGTGTCTGGGTGAGGTTCAGTAATGCCATAAGCGCCGCTTTGGACAGAATCATCAGGTGTCCAAATATGCCAACACAGAGATTTCTCAACGCAGCGAGGAAATCCCCAGCGATATTTGGTGTTTGCAAATAAGGGACTGAGGTCAGGTTCTTGGCGAAAGCTGAAATAAGCGAGGATTGTTTTTGCTTGGGTAAACAAAGTAGAGTTTTGTAAATGAGAGCATAAGCGATCGCTTTTTTCTCTCCATTCTCCAACGGACATTGATTGACGTGTTTTGAGTAGAGTGCGGCGTAGTTCTGCTTTATTTAATTGATGATTAACTTTGTCCATGAAAATTTATAGCTGCAAATAAATAAGCTGGGCAATGCCCAGCTTAAGTACCTTACACTTATTATCCGAATTTCTCACTCTTCAGTAGGGACGGGTTAACATATATGATCCATCATTCATGAATGTCTTGCTTAACCCGCTCCTACGACCTCTGCACTTCAGTTTGATAAATCTGGTGAGAAATCCGGGACTAGTACATCGTTATGCAGCGTGTTGACGATACCACTCAATGGTATTTTTTAGCCCTTCTTCAAAACTCACCTGGGCCGTGAAATTAAAGGCAAGATTCGCCCGTTCAGTATCTAAACAGCGACGGGGTTGACCATTAGGCTTGTCAGTTTGCCAAACAATTTCACCCTTAAACTCCATCAATTCGGCGATTAGAGTTACTAAATTTAGGATGGAGATTTCATAACCGGTTCCCAAGTTAACTGGTTCCGATTCGTTATATAATTGAGTCCCCAAAACAATCCCCCTCGCTGCATCTTCTGAATACAGAAACTCACGGGTGGGACTGCCATCACCCCAAACTGGAAGTTGCTTTTCTGCTTTAATTTGGGCTTCGTGAACTTTGCGAACTAATGCGGGAATCACATGGGAACTTCCAGGGTCAAAGTTATCTTCTGGTCCATACAAATTTACTGGCAGTAAGTAAATCCCATTAAAACCGTACTGCTGGCGGTAAGATTGCAATTGGACTAAAAGTGCTTTTTTGGCAATTCCGTAAGGGGCGTTGGTTTCCTCTGGGTAGCCATTCCAAAGGTCATCTTCTTTGAATGGCACGGGAGTGAATTTAGGATAGGCGCAGATTGTGCCAATACAAACAAATTTTTCTACTCCAGCTTGATAGGCAGCGTGGATTAGCTGGGTTCCCATAATCAAGTTATCGTAGAACAGCTCTGCGGGTTTTTCGCGGTTCAAACCAATACCACCGACATGAGCTGCTAGGTGAATAATGATGTCTTGTTGGTCAACTGCACGTTGGCTATTTTCCCATACACGCAGATCAGAATCACGCGATCGCGGTATCGTAATCTTCTCACGATCAGCCCCAGCTTTACACAGTTGATCTATCACCTGACGACCTAGAAACCCTGACCCACCGGTGACGAGAATGCGTTTATTTTTTAGTTCTAAGGCGGTCATATTTTTATCCTCTGTGCTGCGAATCAGAAGTGTAAAGCGCCCAGTTGTTGACGAATAGTCGCAATATCATTTGGAAATTGCGAACCATTACCATTGGGTGATGTGTGACCTAATGCTTGTAAGTCGGCTTCTACCATTAAGGAAACTAGTTCTTCAAAGGTTACTGATGGTGCCCAGCCTAAATTCTGGCGTGCTTTAGTAGAATCGCCAATCAACAGTTCTACCTCAGATGGACGGAGGTAACGCTCATCAAACTCTACATAATCTTGCCAATTGAGATTCACATAACTAAATGCTAGTTCCAAAAACTCCCGCACTGAATGGGTTTCACCAGTAGCAATTACGTAATCATCTGGCTGATCTTTCTGCAACATCAACCACATTGCTTTGACGTAATCCTTCGCATAACCCCAATCTCGCTTGGCATCTAGATTACCCATGTAAATCTTTTTCTGCTTACCAGCAACGATACCAGCCACGGCTCTAGTAATTTTACGGGTTACAAAAGTTTCACCCCGCCGTGGTGACTCGTGGTTAAAAAGTATGCCGTTACAAGCAAATAAATTATAAGACTCACGATAATTTACAGTTTGCCAATGGGCGTAAGCTTTTGCACAGGCATAGGGACTACGGGGATAAAAGGGCGTTGTCTCAGTTTGAGGTACTGCTTGTACTAAACCATACATTTCTGAAGAACCCGCCTGGTAAAATCGTACCTGAATACCAGTACGATGTTGGTAGTCTCGAATTGCTTCCAACAGACGCAGTGTTCCCATTCCTACAGCATCCACCGTGTATTCTGGTGAATCAAAGCTGACTCTAACATGGGATTGAGCGCCGAGGTTGTAAATCTCTACTGGCTTTACTTCTTCTAAAATACGCCGCAACGTCGTACCATCTGTCAAGTCTCCGTAGTGAAGAAATAACCGCACTCCATCTTTGTGGGGATCTTCATAAATGTGATCGATGCGGTCTGTGTTGAAGGTAGAAGTCCGGCGAATGATGCCATGAACCTCATAACCTTGTTCCAACAAAAACTCACTCAGATATGAACCATCTTGACCAGTAATACCAGTAATTAACGCTCGTTTCTGTTGCGTCATGCTCAATTATACCTTATTGTCTTTGATTAAAAAGTTACAGGCAATCTGATACAACCTAGCAACTAATTGCTCAATTGCCTAATGGGAAACCTACGAGTTATTGTTGCCATAAAAATTTTTACGTAAATAAATATACTTAATAAAAAGTAATTTAACGCGTAAGTCCAACCTTAATAGAGCAAGATTGTTTAATTATAATTATGTATTATGTATAATTTTTCTTATACCAAATAAATTAAGATTCTTTTCGTACATCTTGTTATTTTTGTCAAAACTTCACATATCTCTGATTTTGTGAAGTTTGAAATTTAGACTTTTGGTAAAAATCTAAATCAGGGCAAAAGGAGCTACTAATAAACACTCAAAGAATTCTGAGTTAAGTAGAAGTACGCAAAATATAGATAATTATATAAATAAAGATGAACAATTTTTTAGTTTTAGGGGCATTAACTGCCCCACAGAATCGACCCTAAGTAGCTACTCAGTATGCCCCGTTATTTTTGGGCAAAATGACTACATCAACAGTTTTCAAGATGATCCATAAATCAAGCCAGAAATTCCGAAATTTGACATAATGCAGGTCTATTTGGACTCGCCGAGGGTAGGGAATGTCATTACGCCCAGATACCTGCCACAAACCAGTAATTCCTGGACGGATTGTTAAAATCTCATCAATGTGACAACCGTATTTTGGCAGTTCTTCTGCTACCAAGGGTCGAGGACCGACTACACTCATGTCTCCTTTTAAAACATTCCAGAACTGGGGAAATTCGTCTAAGCTAGTAATTCGCAAAAATTGACCAATTTTGGTTATCCGGGGGTCTTGTTTTAGCTTAAAACTGCTTTCAAATTCTTGTCGCAATTCGGGCGATGTTTCCATCATTTGCATGAGGATTTCGTCTGCATTGCTTACCATTGTTCGGAATTTAATACAATTAAACGCTTTGTAATTTTTTCCTACCCGTTCCTGGACATAAAATATTGGGCCTTCTGAGCTGAAGGCAATCAGCAAAGCCAAAATTAAGTAGACGGGGAAGAACAAAATTAATACCGACAGCGAAAACACTATATCGAACAGTCGTTTGGCAAACTCTCCGTTTAAACCCTGAAAAGATAAACCTTTGGGTTTAACTTTTGGCGTCTTTGTTTTTTGACCGCGTTTTAAGAAAGTACGCGTAGACGCTTTAGTGTCTTGCCGTACGCCCCGCTTGCCGGAGAGGAGTGAGCTCTGGGCAGTCATCATACTCCTTAATAATCCACACCACACATAGTCCCAATATTAAAGCCAAAATGAGGTTCTTCTGGGGGAAATTGCCAAAAGCCTAAAAAAATAAGACGCTAACCAAGACCATCATTGCGAAAACGGTCTTTTTTCGTTGCATTTGTTTACAAAGTCTAGATAACGCTCGGCAAAGATTTGCGGTGAAAACTGTGCGGCGTGCGATCGCATATACTCGGAACTGAACGAACCCTGATATATTTCAAACTTTTCTACTGCCTCCACTAAAGCTGCCTCTGTTTGCGTCCTGAAAAATATACCTGTCCCTGTATCCACAAACGAGCGGATATCTCGCACTGTTTCTAGAGCGCCTCCTGCACCGTAAGCAATTACTGGCGTGCCGCAGGCCTGTGCTTCCACTAGGGCAATCCCAAAATCTTCACAGGCTGCATATACAAACGCCTTAGCCCTAGACATATATTTTTTTACCACATTATCAGGTTGCCATCCCAGTATTTGGATGTTGGAGTTTGCCATCTCACGAATCTTGTTCATTTCATCTCCTGTACCAATGACTACTAATGGTCGTTTTAGTTGATTAAAAGCCTTGACAATCAACGATATTTGCTTGTAACTTACCAACCGAGAAACTGTCAGGTAAAATTCCTCTTTCTCAGACAAAAATGGAAATTCTGCAATATTCACTGGTGGGTAAATGACTGTTGCTTCTCGCCGATAGCAACGCCAAATCCGCCGAGCTGTATGCTGTGAGTTGGCAATGAAGTAATCAACGCGATTGGCACTCAATACATCCCACTGGCGCAAACGATGTAATAAATATCGCGTCACCCACCCAGGTAAGCCACTACCTAGTTTGCTGTGGCGCAGATAATCAAAAGTCAAGTCCCAGGCGTAGCGCATAGGGCTGTGACAGTAGCAAATATGCATCTGTTCGGGAGTGGTCAGGATTCCTTTGGCAACAGCGTGAGATGAAGACAGTATTACATCATAATGCCGCAAATCAAGTTGTTCAATTGCCAAAGGCCACAAAGGCAAGTATTTTTGTATACCGTTGCGGGCATAAGGAAAGTTTTGGAGAAACGTCTTGCCAATTTGACGCTTATATAAATAACTTTCTCTATTGCTGGATTCAAAATCGATGAGAGCATACAAATCAGCATCAATGTGATTCAAAATTTCTCGTACAACGAGTTCTGAACCACCAGTGGCTTTGGGTGTCAGCCACTCATGAACTAGAGCATATTTCAAGGGCACAGCTAAACAATTCAAAATTGAAGATAGTTTTCTTAGACTCCGACTGAAAAGTTTCCTCTTGTGATTAATGAATGGGAAGCGCCCCAGATTAGCACAGAAGACGGTATCTTTCCCTGAGAGGTTCCAGATGGATGCTGCAACCTGATAATCTCAGATTGGGAATGGGGAATGGGGCATTGAAAAGAGACAGAGGGGCAGGGTGCAGGGGCGGAGGGGAAAATTCTTCTCCCTGTTCTCAGTCCCCAGTCCCTAGTCCCTACTCTACTCCCCAATCCCTTGATGAAAACTGATATATAAAGGGTGAATTTATGCGAATTCTGATTATGGGTGGTACTCGGTTCATTGGTGTTTATTTAACTCAACTACTAGTGGAACAAGGACATGAGGTGGTGCTGTTCAATCGTGGGAATCGACCAGCACCTTCTTTACAGGGAGTAGGACAAATTATAGGCGATCGCACAGATGCTACTCAATTAAAGGCAAAGTTATCACAAGAAAACTTTGATGTCATTTTTGACAACAACGCACGTGAACTTACTGATACTCAACCACTAGCAGAGATTTTTCAAGACCGAGTGCAACATTTTGTGTATATGAGTTCTGCGGGAGTTTATCTCAAATCTGACCAATTGCCCCACATAGAAGGCGATCCAGTAGATCCCAAAAGTCGGCACAAGGGCAAACATGAAACAGAAACTTACCTGACTGAATTGGGATTGCCCTTCACTTCGATTCGCCCTACTTATATTTACGGGCCTCGTAATTATAATGAGTTGGAAGGCTGGTTTTTTGACAGAATTGTGCGCGATCGCCCCATTCCCATTCCCGGAAATGGCCTGCATATCACCCAGCTAGGTCATGTAAAAGACTTGGCACTAGCAATGACTAAGGTTTTTGGCAATGAACAAGCCATAGGACAGATTTATAATATCTCTGGCGATCGCTTTGTCACTTTTGATGGTTTAGCCCGTGCTAGTGCTGTAGCGGCTGGTAAATCACCTGATAGTGTAAAAATCGTCCATTACGACCCGAAAAAGTTTGATTTCGGCAAGCGCAAAGCTTTTCCAATGCGGGTGCAGCATTTCTTTGCTTCGGTGAATAAAGCGCAAACAGAATTAAACTGGCATCCTGAATATGATTTGATTTCTGGGTTACAAGACTCTTTGGAAAATGATTATTTGGCTAATGCAAAAGATCAAGCCGATGTTGATTTCTCTGTAGATGAGGAGATTCTACAAGCGTTGTAACTAGCCAGGGCGAATAGAACTCGCGGCTACACTGGCATTGTCCGCCTCCGCGGACTAAGGTCAAATCAAGGGTTTGAAACCCAGGTATCGGTAGCTTTTGTTTGTGTAGACACGGTTTATAACCGCCCGTTTTGCTGATGCGATGGCGTTTTCATAACTCATCAGGGTTAACGCCTAACTCTCGCAGTTGTGCTGCTAATCTGTTAGCACGTTGACTTTCTCGTTCAAGGGGTGTGGGAAGCCAATTCCCACTGGCATCATACCAACGTAGCCATAATCGCTCAATTCCTTGGTAAGAACCTTGCCAAAGTCCTAAGCCCAGTTCTAAACCCGGCATCCACACTCGTGGGGTATTCAAGTCCAATTCGCTGTAGCGGTCTGCAACTAATTGGAACACTTGGAGTTTGTCAGTGTAGCGGTCAAATACAATGTAGTAAGGAACTCGCAAAATCCGCTCATAAACTTCCCATTTGGTAGGCGGTTGGTTTATCTCTCGCAGAGTTTGTCCTAAGTCTTCTTTTTCAGTGCCAGGAGAAAGCAATTCTACCACTACAAAAGGAGCAACTCCTTCTTGCCAAATGACATAACTCAGACGCAAGTTTTGCTGTTCGTAGAGACGCGAAACTCCCACAGCAGCAAACCAGTCTGGGCGTTTGTACCACAGTGTATGCCGGAGGTCATAATAAAGGTTTATGTCAGTGGCAACAAATACCTCCTCTGCTGGATAGTTAGGTGGATAAAAGGTTTCGCGCAGAAGTTGGGGTTGAAAAAGGTGAAATTCGTCAGGCAAACCAGAGTCCTCAGGGTATTCACTGGGAAGATCGTACATCGTGGGTAGGGTTTCTTTTGCAGGACGAGGTGGGTCTGTTTGGTACATAAGGGAAATCTTGACCGACTAACTTTAAGATAAATGATTTTTTAGTACTTATTATGTCAATCTAATAAATAAGATACCCATTTAATAACATCTATCTCTAAAATTCTCCAAGGTTTTTAATCCATATTCACCAGAATATTTTATCAGTTTAATTTTGTTATTAAATATATGAACACAACGCCCTCTAAAAGAGAAAGAGATGAAATACTTAAGTGGTTGAATCGTAACCGCCAGATGTTATTAGATTTATATAAAAATAAATATATCGCTTACAATACAAATGGAATAATTGCTCATAGCGAAAACTTACGAGAAGTTTTAGCGTTAGCTAATGCTGCAAAACAGCCTTTTTTAATTTACCTAGTTCCGCGTCGCACTGCTTCTATAGAAATTTTACCAATTCGCTTCCGCACCGTTGCTCGCCATGATTGGCAACCAAACTATAGCGTGATTTTAAAACACGGAAATATAGAATCTAATACAACAATGTTAGTAGATTCTGGTGCTGAATTAAGTTTAATTTCATTAAAAGTTGGTCAAGACTGAGGCTATGCTTTGGCTGATTCAGAATCAACTTTGTTGGCAAAAACTATAGGTGGCAGAGTTGAGTACGTTTTACGTAATGTCGAAATGACAATTGATGAACACAATTTTATTACTCCTGTCGCATGGTTACAAACCAATACAGGCGGAAAACAATTGCTTTTAGGGCGAGAAGTTGTATTTGATAAATTTAATATTGAATTTAGGCAAGCTGAGGAGCAAATTATTTTTACATGGCGTGAAGATTTGAAATTATAAAAAAGCAATACACAATAGGGCACAGCATTGCTCATTGGTGTCAACTTAAGCTAAAACTCCTTTAAAACCTCGTTTCCAGCCGGAGACTGGAAATGCAACTCAAAGGCGTCTCTGCCGCGAGTTCGAGAGGCGGAGCCTCAAAGACGAGCATTCCCAGTCTCCGACTGGGAACGAGGGAAACCTTGAGTTTTCTTAGCGCTATTTCAAGTCATCTATTACTTTTTCTAAATACTTAGTGGAAGCGGCTTCTGCTTGAGAGCGGATAATCAACTCTGGCATTGTCAATGTAGAGCGAAGGTGACAGTACAAGCGAATTGTATGTTGAAGCGATCGCGCAATTTCCTCTTGGTCATGTTTAGTGGGAATAGTTTGACGAAAATCATTCAAATAAGATGGAATTTCCATTTCCAAATTTCTTACACCGCGTGGAAGCAGTCCAGCTTGCACCTTGGCTAATGGCGCTAGAACTTGCCCACGCAGAAAAGAAAGAAAATCAATGACTTCAAAAAGTTCACCTCTTCCTAATTTAGTTGCACCATAATGTACCCACACCCAAAAGCGGTCTTCAATCCACTGGGGATCAAAGGGTGGATAGTTCCGTGGATTATCTGAAACAGCCAAGGTTAGTAGATTTCCTCGCTCCCATAGAATAATCGGATTTTCTACGCGGTCTGTTTGGAAATCTTGTAAAAGCAAAAACTTCAAATCAACGTGTATCAAAGGACTGTCATAAAGACAGATTAGCAATCTGGGTTCGCCAACGTGTTCACCGGTAAAAGCTACTAGAAGTTTCCCTAGTTTACTGGCTAAAAACTGACGCTCTTTTAAAACTTGCTCATAATGAACATTGTCTACAACAATAATCAGATCAAGGTCTGAGTACTCATCCATTTCTCCACTCAAATAGGAACCACCGATGGCTACACCTAGCAAGCGGTCATCCGTCTTCAAGCTTCCCAGAATCTTCTCTAGAAGCTCTTTTTGGGGTTCGGGAACAGCCATACTATCTTCAGGGTATTGGGCACTTGTACTGAGAGAACGCGAGTGCGTTTCTATGAGAAGCCATTGGCACAGCCTCTCATAGAGAAGTATTAGGCATTGAGCATTGATCTGACTTTTCACGGTATCTGGAAAACCTCTCTCTAAATCTCTCTTTTTTTAGGGGAGAGACTTTGAATTTTCTCCCTTCCCGCGCCGAGTTGGGGGTTAGGGAGTTAGGTCAATCGTTGGCTTTTCCACATAACGTGAAAAGTCAGGAGCATTGACAAAGAGGCTTCAGGGGCGGGATGCTGCTCTTGCAGACGGGAAAAGTCTTCTCCTTTGCCTCTTCTCATTCCTCACTCTTCTGCTTGGGGAAGCGGGAAGATTTCACCAGCCAAGTAAGCTGGAAAATGCTTTTGGAAGTATAACCAGGAAGTCATATCTTCTCCATCTATCAATTCTTTTGGGGCTTGTTTATATAGAGGAATACGGTTATTAATTTCGTCTTGCAGCACTGGGGGCAGTTCTGTTAAACCATTGACTTTGCTACCAACAGCACTGTAGATAAGTTGACCGGGGCGATCGCCCATTTTCATCCAGGGAAGCCATTGACCAATTCTATCCCAACTCAGTTTGAGTTCAGAAACCGAGGAAAGTGCTGGGTTGAATAAATCTGTGGTTGGCACTGTTAATTTAAACAATTCCGCTGCCTGATAAATTGGATTTGGGCTGTATTCGGCAAATTTGGGATCGTCTGCTAAAGGATTAGGGTAATGGGGAAATATATCAAAAACGAAGGTTGTGCTGTCACCATCTACTTGTGCGGGAAAATTTCCCTCAAACCTTCCCTGCACGGGATTATTGGCAACGTGAATCACCGGAACTGTCTCGCCTGTCCAAGGATTCTCCCATTTGGGTAAGATTTCATCTGTTTTTGGATTGAGGTAATAAGTTAGTTCCCTAGATGTAAAATCCCAGCCACCTTCTGCTGTGGGAATACATCGGCTAACACTCAATCCCAGGATTTTAAAGAGGAGTTGTCTTTTCTCACCGGGGATAAAAGCGTAAATTTTACCTTTCCAAATCAGGAAAGTGGATTCGCTAGGGTCGAGGGAAGAACGAGTTTTAACCCAGTGCTGGGCTTCAAGTTCTTGGATTTGGGCAACCATCTAAAGCATCCTTTGTGTTTGGATAACAAAAGAATAAGCTATCAGCATTAAAGTTGCATCTTTGTCAATTGAATATTTTTTTATTTGGAAGTCCCTTAACTCTTTCGCCCAGTCCCCAGTCCCCAATCCCTAATCCCTTCAAAGAATTAAACTGGTTCAGAAAATTGCTCATCCAGACGGCGAAACAAAAACACCCAAAGTGGCAGGGAACTATTAATCGCAATCAGTCGCACTAAATGACCCGTTGTCACAATTTCAACATTATGATTCAATGCCAGAGAAACCAGGATCATTTCTGCCGATCCTCCTGGTGCTGTGACTAGCAGACAGGTTAACCAATCCCAAGAGGTTAATTGCATCGCAAGTATAGCAGCGATCGCTCCGGCTACGAGGGTCATGCCTACAGATATCAAGGCGTAGCCAACAGTCTGCTTTCTAAAGTTGGGTTTATCTCCCCAATATTCACCAATGGTAATTCCTAAGAGCATTTGACCCAATAAGTTAATTAAGGGCGGCGGACTAAAGCTAATATCACCCACAAAAGGCAGCAAATGTAGCAAAGGATTAAACCCGATGCCAATCAACAATGCACCAAAGAAATCACCAGCAGGAATTTTAAATAATATCGCTGGATAAACTACTAATCCAGTGATTACCAGTACTAACAAGAGTAATTCTAGTTGAGATGGATCGAGATTGAGCCAAGTACTGTTGATTGAGAGTGTTTGAGGATAGTAACTACCAGCTGATGTCCTAGCGATGAAGGGAATTAGAACAACTACAGAGGTGACGCGAATCGCCTGAACTAGAGCAACCAAGCTAACATTTTTATTGTAATCGGCGGCGATCGCTGCCATAATTCCCACACCACCTGGAACTGTAGCCAGCATTGCTGTCAATAGGTTGGTTTTGCTGATGCGGGAGTAAATGTAACCAATACAGCTACCACTCAGCAGCAGAAACAAGGTAAGAAAAATAAAAATGGGAATACCAGAAGCAACACTAGCTAGATTAGCGTGGGCATTGGAAGCACCAACAGTTAAGCCGACAAGTGCCATTCCGACTTTTCTCGCAGTGCGGTTAGGTTGGGGGGAATATTGATAAAGAATTCGACACCCTTGAAGAACCAGTGTACCAGCGGCAATCCCGCCGAATATCCAGGCAATTCTGCCAATTTGGAACTTAGCGAGGAGTAAACCCAGAGGTAATGCCAGAAGCATTTCCAAGATCAGGACAATTAGTTGCTTTGCAAATAACTGTTGTTTGGTAACAATAGGATTTTCATGAGTATGTTCTTCCAGGTTTGGAGTCACACTTGGGCTTTGATTCATCTATACAAGCTTTCTTATTAATTTAACTTATGTACTCAAGCTAATGCGATCGCACAAGATACGGCAGTTTGCTTTTTAAGTTAGGTACAAAATACAAGACTCACGCATTAGATATAAAGAGTTTCTACCTCCTGACTCCAAACCCGTAACTTTGTACTTTATGCAATAGAAAACTGCTGTAACTACTAGTCTGTCAAATCAACAATGCCACAGTCTACTAGGTCTAAATTTATCGCGTGTTCCATTCAAACTAATAATTTTTATAAATTATAGGGGCACAACAGCCGTCGTACCCCTATAAATAATTGGTATTCCTTTCAATGGTTCAGCCGTTTAGAGAACTCCACAGAATGATTGATCCAAAAGCTGTCATTGCGTTCGCCCTTGGCGTTCCCGCAGGGTACGAAACGGAGTGTAGCAAAGCAATCCCAAGATTTTGCGGTTGCTTCATTTCGCTTCTCTACGAGACGCTACTGCGAACGCTCCATTCGCAATGACAATTGGGCATTTCTTTTTGTGGAGGTCTCTTAGGGACTTTCAAGAAATAAATTATCCAATTTAACCAAATCAAAACGATTTTCTTTCCCCCTGCTCCCTACCCCCTGCCCCCTGCCGTAAAAACGATAGGATATTTTTTTATTTGGAAGTCCCTTAATCTTCATCAAGGGCTGGGAAAGCTTCTTCAAGCTGCCACAACCGATCTTTATTTTCAACAAACCAAATACGAGTTTCTGGAGTTAATTTACTCCAAATGACTTCAACGGGGATGTGAGGAGATGCATACTGGTACTGCTGACCAAGTAATTTGAGATTATCCGCTACATCATGGGGAATTCCGAATTGTTCCCAGTCAACTGTGATATTTCTTCCCGAAACTCCAGCTGTGGGGTCGAAAACCAATTGTGCCGATCTGACTAAATCAGCAAAGTGTTTCGGTTTGAGTTTGGTGATTTCCTGAAGTTGGAGTGATTCGTTATGCTCTTGAGACATGATCGCCGCAGTGGTAAAGATTATTGGTGTATTGAACTTACTGCCAGAGATTTCTATCCCAATATTTTTTAGTTTAGCGCAGAGCCTCAGTTAATCATTTTCGATCAGAACTGTAACAGCAGCGATCGCAATCAACATTTCGTCATTTTTATCATTAAGTTCGGGAATAGCCCGCCCTTGAACTACCATCCCCCCAGATTCTACGATGAGAGTTTTTCGACCAAATGGTAGAACAGCAAGTACCTCTTCTTCCCTAACTTGTTCGGGATATGGCACTGCTACCTGAACTTCTATAATCATTTCATTGGGATGACTTAAACCTGCAACTTCCCAAACACCAGGTAAAGCATTGTGAGCGATCGCATTACGTACTGCCCTAGATGCTGCTACTGTTGGTTCTTGTCCATGCTGATCTATTAAACTCAACGAGGTTGTCACCAACCACGTTGGTCTTCAAAACCGTGCGTGAAAGTTTCCCTTCACACGGCTCCTCAATGATTTGGTGCTTGTCATGCATACCTCGTTACCCATTTATCATTAGCTTTTTCAAGTTTTCTGGTGGGCTTAGGCTCGGCACTATTGCAGCCGGATTTTATACCAGGACTGCCATCGTTGGCTGTCTTTGTGTCGTGGCAATGTCGGTGAAGTAGTTGCAAATTATCGTGAAAATCCTTACCACCTTGCGATTTTGGGATTTTATGGTCAACTTCTATCACATCGTTTTCACGGAAAAACATTTCGCAGTGGGCACACTTTCCTTTTTGCTTTTTTAGGAGTTTTGAAATCCTATCTGGCATTTCTGGATTGTTACCCATTCTTGTACTCCAATAAACCAGGTTTCCGTTGTATGGTGTCGATTCGCCTTTAACTTTTACATGACGCACTATCGGTGTGCTGTCGTGTTTTATTAACCGAAGTGGGGTTAGACCCTCCTTCTTGGTTGCGAATACCCAGTTATCACCGCCTATGGACTGCCAATACCTTCTTGACACCCATTCCCCGCTCTTGTTGGGGTGGCGGCGTTTTGCCCAAGCTCTTAACTTTTGGTACATGAGGTAGTCCATTTCTGAGTAAGCAACCTTACTTACCACAGTCGCGTAGTAGTTAGCCCATCCCCTAATAATTGGGTTTAAATGGTCGATTAGCGCCGCTTGCGGTGCTGCCTTATTAGCTTCAATAACACTAGCGATTTGGTCGTAATGTACCTTTTGCTTTTGCTTGCTTGGGGTGATGATTGTTTTAAAACCTTGTTTCGAGTGATACTTTCCTACTGGAAATTGTTGTATCGTAAAACCAAGGAAGTCAAATCCTGGTTTTTCTTGCTCATACTGTATGAGGGTGTGAGCGAGTCTCGTTTTACTGGGCTTTAATTCCAAACCCATGCCTTGTAACCATTCGGAGATTATCTCTTTACATCTTTTGACAACGGTTACATCTTTGTGAAAAATCACAAAGTCGTCGGCGTAGCGGATTAGGCTGAGGGAGTTACGGTTACTATCTTTACCATAACCACTTCGAGTAGGCAGAGTTTCTGCATACTGTTTAACCCGTTCTTCCATCCCGTGAAGGGCGATATTTGCCAGTAACGGGGAGATGACCCCGCCCTGTGGCGTACCCTCAGATGTTGGGAACAACTGCTTACCATCCATCACTCCCGCTTTTAACCATGCACGAATTTGTCTGCGGATGGCGGGGAATGTATTTAATTTTGTTAGCAGTGCTTCTTGGTTGATGCGGTCGAAACATTTGGCAATGTCGGCATCTAAAACGTATTTCGGTTTTTGCCCCTAGCTATCTAATTGGTATACAAAGCAGGTAAGCTGAGGAAAGCACCTAGCAGCAGTAAAAAATTAGTGATAGTAAAGTTGCCTCGCCATCGC
>NZ_JBALFD010000005.1:0-14791 GCF_036916985.1 Nostoc sp. | reverse complement strand
ATGGCGAGGCAACTTTACTATCACTAATTTTTTACTGCTGCTAGGTGCTTTCCTCAGCTTACCTGCTTTGTATACCAATTAGATAGCTAGGGGCACACCGAAACATCTGCCTGGGCCAGAACTAGGCATCCCAGAATTGTCCTTTCAAGCCTGGTACGAAGCGCGGCACGGTGCGGCAGCCTACGCAAAGATCGATCGCATTGAGCGAGTAGCTTGGGCTGAGTACCTCAGTTGGTATCGGCACTTCCTCGGTATCCAGGTTCGTTACCAGACGAAGTTGGTGCGGATTGAACCAGTCGCAGGTTTCTTCCGCCTACACCTTGAGGTAAACGGTGTCCCGCAGATAGAGACTACGCGCAAAATTATCTTCGCCAATGGCGTGGCTGGCACGGGTGGTCCGTACATACCTCCAATACTGGCTGACTTACCCCGCACGTTGTACGCACATACCGCCGATGCCATCGATTTTGAAGCACTGCGCGGTAAGACTGTGGCGGTGCTGGGTGCGGCGGCTTCAGCTTTTGATGCAGCAGCAGTGGCGCTGGAATCGGGAGCTAAGGCAGTACATCTATTTGTACGCCGATCAGCGATCGCATCTCTGTCAGTCCTTCGGGTACGGGATTATCCTGGTGCTTACGACAACTATCCCCAACTACCCGATGCAGCCCGCTGGTTCCAGGCTTGGCACTTTCGTCAAGCAGGCACTGCGCCACCTCCGAACTCGATTAAGCGAGCGATCGCTTTCCCGAACTTTCACATCCATCTATCTGCACCTTGGAAATCGGCACGGAAACTGGG
The DNA here is from genome assembly GCF_036916985.1 of Nostoc sp. Lineage (GTDB taxonomy): Bacteria > Cyanobacteriota > Cyanobacteriia > Cyanobacteriales > Nostocaceae > Nostoc. The sequence goes on along the minus strand of NZ_JBALFD010000005.1, from coordinate 13,993 downwards.
TGATCGCATTGCCATCGAGGTGAACGATGATGTTTTCGAGTTTGATTTTGCGATCGCTGGCACTGGTTACTTCGTTGACCCAACAAAGCGTCCCGAACTAGCCGACTTTGCCCAGCATATTGCCCTCTGGTGCGATTGCTACCAGCCACCAGAAGACCTGCGCGACGACGGTTTGGGGGCACATCCTTACCTCGGTAGCGCCCACGAATACCAAGAAAAAGTACCTGGCACTGCCCCTTATCTGAAAGACATTCACGTATTTAATCCTGCTGGTTTGGTCAGCTTCGGATTGCCGGTTGGTGACATCCATAGCATCCGCCGCGACGTACCTGCAATAGTATCGCGCATCAGTCACGACTTGTTCTTTAAGGACTGGGCGCATCATGAAGCACGTATTACAGGTGATATTGCCCCCGATTTTGAGGACTCGCTCTATGCTGCTGCGGTGTGGAAACAACCGATCGAGGCAGCGACCCGCTAGGCCGACAACCTTTTCACCAGTAACAAATAATTCCGGCTGGGAAACGATGCCAGTAGAAAGCGATCGCCGTTTCACGATCGCTGCTGAATCAAGTATCACTGTTAAACCAATTCACTTAACAGTGTCATTTCAACAGATTGTTTACTAATTATCAAAGGAGAATGTCATGCTTGCTCAAACAAACTCGTCAGCAGCAAAAATTTTGGAAGTTGCAGATGATCCACGCCTTTCCAGTGGGGTGAAGGAATTTTTGAAAGTGCTGAACTCAGGAGGTGTGCCTCTAGAGACATTACCTCCACTCGAAGCGCGTCAAGTTCTCGTGGATGCACAGGCTTCCGTTCCAGTAGACCTTTCAGGTATTGAAGAGTCTGAGAAGACAATTACTGCTGACGGTTATTCGATTACGCTCAACATCGTGCGACCGGAAGGAGTCAAAGGCACATTGCCTGTTTTCATCTTTATTCATGGTGGGGGTTGGATACTGGGTGATTATCCAACACACAAGCGCATGGTTCGCGATCTGGTTGTGCTTTCAGGGTTTGCAGGGGTCTTTGTCAACTACACGCGCACGCCAGATGCTCAGTACCCACAGGCGATCAATGAGATTTATGCTGCAACCAAATGGGTTGCCGAGCATGGTGAGGAGATTGGGGTGGATGGCAAGAATCTGGCAGTGGTCGGCAATAGTGTCGGCGGAAATATGACAGCAGTCACGGCTTTGAAGGCGAAAGAAAACGGAGGGCCACACATCAAGTTACACATCATGATGTGGCCAATCGTCGATGCCGATTTTGAAACGAATTCTTATCATCAATTCGGCGACAAACGGTACCTAACCGTACCCACGATGAAGTGGATGTATGACCTGTACATCCCTGACCCAGAAAAGCGCAAAGACATCTACGCATCTCCCTTACAAGCGACGGTTGAACAACTCAAAGGCTTGCCTCCAGCATTAATTGTGGTTGCAGAGAGCGATATTTTGCATGACGAAGGCACAGCCTACGGACGCAAGCTCGATGAAGCTGGGGTAGAGGTGACAACGGTGCAGTACAACGGCATGATTCATGACTTTGGACTGCTCAATGGTTTAGCCGAACTGCCACAAGTCCGCTCTCTGTTTGTTCAAGCTGCTGCTGAATTGAAGAAACATCTGCAATAGGATGCGATCGATGTTTTTGGGGAAAGGAAAAGACGCTCCTCCATCGCTTTGCTGCTTACTGAGTTAGCGTAGGGGAAAAGGGGAAAGCAGAATGGCACTAAGTTAAGACACAGCCCTCGCCGTGACTAGTTCCTAGCCTCTAGAGTGGGAACTAATTCTGAGAGCCTCCGCCTCCAAAGGGTTGATCAGAGGCAGAGCCTCTCGAAATACATTCCCAGCCTACAGACTGTGAACCAGGTAAAACAAGACTTTCGGCTTATCAGCGATCGCAAATATCACTGGATACTAGGTCGTCGTCCTGGCGATCATCCCAGATTGTCCGACCTCAATCTTTGAGAAGCCAAAGCAACGACCATATTACACAGTTTTCTATCCTGCAAGGAGTCCAGTGCTATGAATGCAAACAACGGTATCATCAGCCAGATCAGCCCGTATGCAGTGACCGAAACTATTGATCGCTTTGCAGCCATCCTTCAAGCAAAAGGCATCACCATTTTTGCCCGCATCGATCAACAGGCTGAAGCCGAAAAAGCCGGACTTAGCCTACCTCCGACGCAATTGTTGCTGTTTGGCAACCCGAAAGCCGGAACTCCCCTCAGTCTATGTCTATCCGTTCGAGCATTACGATTACTGGCGAGGTGAATTGCCTGATATAGAAATGCCTCTAGGCATCTTTGGTGAAAATTTTACGACCACTGGACTCAGAGAAGAGGAAGTGAACATTGGCGATCGCTTTCATATCGGCACTGTAAAACTGATGGTCACACAACCTCGCTTACCCTGTTACAAACTGGGGATTCGGTTTGGACGACCTGATATCATTAAACGATTTCTTGCAAGTCGTCGAACCGGATTTTACTTTCGTGTTTTGCAAGAGGGCGAAGTCGGAGCCGGAGACACTTTAGAGTTGGTGAGCCGGGATAGCAACAATATTACTGTTGCTAATATCACTCAGCTTTATACTCGTGAGCAGAACAATCCAGAGTTACTTCACCAAGCTGCTCAACTTGAAGTCTTACGCGAAAGCTGGCGCGATTACTTTCAGGAGCGAATTGCACTAAGTTAAGATACAGCTCTTGCCCCAACTGGAACAAGCCTCCAGGCTGGAAAAGCATTCTCTGAGGCTTTGCTTCCACTTTTTTGACGAGAGGCAGCAGCCCATTCAGAATACGCCCCCAGCCTCCATAAATCTTTGGGCTTTTCTTAATGCCATTCCATTCAGCAACATTGTTTAATTTGGTCAAAGTCTAAATAGCAAATCGTTAAAAAGGACACCATGACAACTCAAAATGTAACCATTCCAGCTTTGTCTGGGGGGAGTTTTAGCGCCTATCTAGCAACACCCAGTACTCAGCCTGATGCAGGGATTGTGCTGATTCAAGAAATTCTTGGGGTCAATACTAATATGCGTCAAATTGCCGATGATTATGCTAAATCCGGCTATTTGGTGCTTGTACCAGATTTATATTGGCGGCTGGAACCCGGTGTGCAACTTGATGCTGACGATAAGGATCAGTGGACTAAAGGTTTTGAGTTACTCCAAGCATTTGATGTGAATAGCGGCGTAGAAGACCTAAAGGCAAGTCTATCTTTTCTGCGACAGTATCCGAGCAGCACAGGCAAGGTCGGCAGCGTGGGCTTTTGTTTGGGCGGCAAACTGGCATATTTCATGGCAACACGTACTGATTCAGATGCCAATGTTAGTTACTATGGTGTTGACATTGACAAGAATTTAGCAGAGGCGACAAAGATTCAGAAACCGCTGATATTACATCTGGGTGAAAATGACGAGTTTGTTTCACCAACTGCTCAAGCGTCCATTCAGCAAGGAATGAAAGACAACCCCCTGGTAACAATCTATCGCTATGAAGGAGTGAGTCATGGGTTTAATCGCGTGGGTAGTTCCGCTTATCGCCAAGAAGCCGCAGAATTAGCGCGCGATCGCACATTGGCGTTTTTGAAACAGCATTTAGGCAGTGGTGTCAAGTCGCTTTGCTCCAATTAAAAATTAAAAATTATTAATTAAAAATTGCAATCAGTCGGGGCTTGAATCCACCACTGATAGCGTCGCGTTAGCGAGTCTGCGTCGCTGCATATCGCAGATGGTTTTTAAGAAAGAGAACGGTGAAAATCAACAAGCAAGGAGAAAACCATGAATATCAACAAGAATGACACCGCAGTAGTCGTTCATTGAGGATGGCAAGACGATTGTGGCCAGTCCCCACAAAGTCTATGGGCCGCAAACTAACGACCTCGTTTTGCAACTACGTAAACGCAACATCAGCAAAGTCATTTTACTCGGAATGTTGGCAAATCTTTGTGTTGAAGCTCACCTACGCGAATTGCTCGAACAGGGATTTGAGGTTCTTGTTGTCAAAGATGCAACAGCAGCCCCTCAGCATCCGCAACTGGGTGACGGCTATAAGGCAGCACTGATCAACTTTGGCTATATCGCCAATGCAGTCCTTTCTACAGATAAAGTTGTAGCAGCAATGCAGTAATGTCAAACTCATCAATTTTACAAAACTCATGAAAACATCCGCGTTACTTCTTGCTCTGCCAATCAGTATCTTAGCTAATTTTTCCTTAAGAGCTTCTGCTGATTCTACTGCTGGCCTCATCCTGAGTACAAAATGCCAGGGTCGGTACGAAATCAATATTTGGCAGAATTATAATTCCGGTGAACTACTCTATCGCGCAACCAGTCCCAACGGTAATTTAAGTTTGGGCAAAGGAACTAGCCAAGCGACAGAAGGTGTTCGAGTGTATAAGTTTCGGAATAGAAATTATGAATATTCGGTGTGGGATGGCACGTTAGATAATCCGCAGGCTGGAACTTTAGAGGTGTATAAAAACAACCGTATTGTGATGAAGCAAGCTTGTATAAAAAGTTGAATCTTTTAGCGGGTGTTATGCACTTTTTGGAAACCCAGCTAGGGCAAGCATCTTGAGTTACGCTCGCCAAATACGTTATCGCTAAAACCCTTTTAGTCAGCCAGTTTTTTCTGAAATTAATAACACCTTCTAGAAATTGTATTCACCTGATCAAACCCAAAGGATATGGAAGTGGACACTCAACACTATGACGACATTATTATCGGCGGCGGCAAAGCAGGTAAAACACTAGCACCAGCGTTAGTTGCTGACGGACGTAAAACCACTCTGGTTGAACGCAGTTTAAATATGATTGGTGGCGGGTGCATCAATATCGCCTGCATTCCTACTAAAACTATGGTGACGAGTGCCAATGTAGCAAACACAGTGCGAAACAGTGCCGCTTATGGGGTTAAAACCAATACACCCACTGTTAATTTAGCAGAGGTGATCCAACGAAAACGAGCGGTTGTGCAAGGGATGCGTGAAATGAACTTGCACAATTTAGAAACGGCTTTGGATAAGAACTTGATCATTGGCGAAGCAAGGTTTGTTGCTCCCCAAACAATTGAAGTAACGACGACTGAGGGGAACAATCGCTTACTTACTGCCGAACGCTTATTTATTAATACAGGCACACGACCGTTAATTCCATCCATTCCCGGACTCACAGAAGTTGAGTTTTTAACCAGTGAGTCGATTATGGAGCTAGAACAGCTACCTGAACACCTGATCGTTCTCGGTAGTGGCTATATTGGTTTAGAGTTTGCCCAGATGTTTCGGCGCTTTGGCTCTTTTGTTACTGTCATTGGGCAAAGTGAGCAAATCCTGTCACAGCAAGATCCAGATATAGCGATCGCAGTTCAAACACTGCTAGAACAAGATGGTATTGAATTCTTGCTAAAGGCGAAGGTGTTGAGGGTGGATCGCACTGATAATGAAACCATCCTGCAAATTCAAGTTGGCGATCGTGAAATCACCCTCCAAGGGTCGCATTTGCTCGTCGCCGTTGGTCGTGCGCCCAATACCGAGAGCTTAAATTTAGCTGCTGCTGGTGTGGCAAGCGATACACGCGGATTTATTCAAGTCAATGATCGCCTGGAGACGAACGTACCCGGAATTTGGGCGTTAGGTGATATCAATGGCGGCCAGCAATACACTCATATATCACTCGATGATTATCGCATTATCAAAGCTAATTTAATTGATGGGGGCAACCGTAGTACAGGCGATCGCTTAGTGCCATCCTGTTTGTTCATCGATCCAGAACTGGCTCATGTGGGTTTGACTGAAACTGAAGCACAGCAACAAGGATATGCTATCCGCGTGGCGAAAATCGATGCGTCAATCGTTCCTAGAGCAAGAACGCTTGGTCAAACCGATGGACTTCTGAAGGCGATCGTGGATGCAGATACAGGTCGTATTTTAGGGTGTTCCCTGTTGTGTCATGAAGCAGGTGAAGTGATTTCAACAGTGCAAATGGTGATGCAAGCTCAGATGCTGTACACCGTTCTACGCGATGGTATTTTGACTCATCCCACGATGACCGAAGGATTAAATATATTGTTTTCCAAATTGTGAGGAGACAGCAATTGCAGACCCAAGGATTTACCAAACAAACGACATTTATCTCTTGAAAAAAGTAGATATAGCATCATGAGTAAAACATCTCAAGTCGGTATTATTGGTGCAGGTAATGTAGGTGCCGATGTTGCAAATGCTTTAGTTCTACTCGGTAGATGTGTAAGGGTTGTCCTTTTTGACCGAACCTTATCAAAAGCTGAAGGAGAAGTCTGGGACATTGAAGACAGCATTCCTCTACTTAAAGAAATGGAAATCATACCATCAAATCAGTATGAAGACTTAGCTGATTCAGATATCATTATTGTGACTGCTGGGGTGCAGCCGAAACTTGGACAGACGCGATTAGATACATTGAGTGACAATGCAGAGATTATACGTTTGACAATGAAAGAATTGGATCGAGTTGCACCGAATTCAATCGTACTTATAGTTAGTAATCCAGTGGATGTACTCACGCGGATTGCGTAGGCGTAGCCCGTCGTAGACATCGCTACTTCCACTAGAGCAGAAAACCTAATTTTCGGTTCGGGAACTGTTCTTGATACTGCTAGACTGAGATATCAACTTGGAAAGCGACTGAGTGTTGCAAAACAAGACGTTCATGCTTATGTGATTGGAGAGCATGGAGACAGTGAATTTGTCGTTTGGTCTAGTGCATTTATTGGGGGAATTTTGTTAACTGAATTTCCCATACCACAAGGAGCAACGCTAGAACAAATTCAGCAAGAGTATGCACAGTTAACTCGTAAACGAGGCTATAACATTTTTGAATGCAAAGGAAATACAAGCTATGGTATATCAACAGTAGTTTGTCAGTTAGTTGATACCATCCTGCGAGATGAAAAGCAGATATTTCCAGTATCGACCAGAGCAGATTCTAACTATGGAGTTGGCAGTGAAGTTGTTTTTGGACTTCCATGTATTATTGGCTCAACAGGTATTCAGCGCCAACTGCTGTTATCAAGAAATGCTCATGAACAACGCTTATTAGAAGAATCAGCCAATAAACTCAATGAAGCCCATAATTCTTTGCATAATTAAAATCAAATGCCATAAGTTCTACTCCCAATATGTTCTGGAAAAATGAATGATCGTTAGCTTAGTAATTTGCCCCGCAGCAAGAGCCGCACTGTTCCTAGAGCAATACTGCCGATCGCAATATTTGCGCCAATGAATAGTAGTAGTGCCAATTCTTGCATCACTCCAGTCATGCCGCGTTCAACAAGGCGCAAGGATGCCAGCGACAAGGCAGCAATGCCGAGGGTGAATGCCCAGTAGGAAGCTGTAAAGGGTTGTTGAAATAACCACGGTAGCAATCGTAGTAGAATCAGCGCTTGCAACAGTCCATAACCGAAGAGAAACTGGGCAAAGGCATCAGGCTGACCACTGGTGATACTCAAATAAGCAACACAGCCAACGACAGGGGGGGCAAGTTGAATGCCCAGCGTTGGACGTAGTGGTTTAGGCAACGCTTCTAACAAGTAGAGGCGCTGCATAATCATCGACTCCAGTGCTAGCCACGAAAACAGCCCTCCTCCAAAAAACAACGGGCCCCATTCTCGATAACCGAGGGTACTAGCAACGATCGTACTGACAAAACTACCCGCGACTGTAGAGAGGTAGAGAATGGGTGTGATTATTTCTGGCTTACGTCCTCCCATCCATAGCTGACCGGAACGATACACGCCAAAGCTTAACTGACCAATTGCACCGACAACAAATAATGTGATAGCGATCGCACGAGAGTAGGGTGCGATCGCTAGCGCCACAAACATCGTAGACACAGGCACTAACCCGATAAAGCAACACAAAACAGGATGCTCAAATTCAGCTAAGGCATCTGCTCTCGCCCACAGCCATTTACCCACATAAAGCAGCAACAATACGAGCCAGATTGCAATTGTCAGCAACATAATTGCTTCGCTAATCCAGGTAGGCAAGTGCCAAAGTTTAGCAGCTACTCGCCAGCAACTACCTAATCCTGCCAAACCCAGAATCATGCCAAAAAAGGAAGCAGGAATGATGGCACGATAATCTTTCAATAAAGTAGGCTTTGGACGTGATTTTCTCATGATCTAGCTTTCCTGGCAGCAGTAGAGAGATGCAAGCGATGAAAAAAGTCAGGCATATTAGGGTGGGAAAGATTGCTTCAAGGTGAGGAGTCGGTTCGTAATAGAGACAACAAACCCAATTTTTAGGCTGTTTTGATCGATTTCGATTGCAAACTCATCAAAACAGTCTTGATAGACAAATTAGGTCAGTGCAGGAGTGCGAATGGTCTGAGACTGTTCACTGTAAATATCCATAATTGTGTTGAGCAATTGCAGTGCATCTGGCTTGGAACGCTGGAAAGAATTGCGTCCGATAATTGAACCAAATCCATGTCCGGCATGAATGGCACGAACTTCATTGAGGAAAGCATCATCACTGTCGATCGGCCCACCCGAAAAAATCACAATCCGCCGTCCGTTAAAAGCACATTGCACCACATGATGCACTCGTTCAGATAATGTTGCGATCGGAATTTGCTCTTGCTCATACACCTTGCGGGCTGCATCCTGTTCAACGTGTTCGTTGGGCAGTTTCACTTTGATGATGTGAGCGCCCAATTGAGCTGCAATCTGAGCCGCATAGCCAATCACGTCGATCGCTGTCTCACCGACTTTACTTAAACCCGATCCCCGCGCATAAGACCAAATCATCACGACCAATCCATGCCGCTTTGCTATCTCGGCACAGGCTCGAATCTGCTGATACATCTCAAACCGATGGGCTGAACCTGGATAGATAGTGAAGCCGATCCCCACGCATCCTAACCTCAGCGCATCCTCCACGCTGCCAGTGAGTGCTTGTGTTGGGTCTGACTCAGCTAGTAACACATCGTGATCATTGGCTTTCAGAATTAGGGGAATTTCACCTGCAAATTCTCGCGCTCCCGCTTCCAAAAATCCTAACGGTGCGGCATAGGCATTGCATCCTGCTGCGATCGCTAACTCAAAATGATAGCGAGGATCATAGGCTGGTGGATTGGGCGCAAAACTGCTAGCTGGCCCATGCTCAAAGCCTTGATCCACAGGCAGCATGACGACTTTGCCAGTTCCAGCTAGTTTGCCATGATTCAGCAACCGGGCTAAATTAGTCAGCGTTCCGGGATTGTCGCTGCCATACCAACTGAGAATTTCTTTTACTCGATGAGTCATTGTGTTTCTCCTAAAATTATTGTTTGGTAAAACTTCTTTCCTTTGGGCTTACGACATATCTATTGAGACGATCGCAAAAGGTTCAGCTGGATGAACCGAGCTTTCAACTTGAGACTGAGGTGCAGTGGCGATCGTCATGATTTTATTTCCGCCTGTTGTTCTACGTGTCCGCCAAACTGGAAACGCATGGCAGACAACAGCTTATCCGCAAAATCATTTTCGCCGCGTGAGCTAAACCGTTGATACAAGGCTGCGCTGAGTACAGGGACAGGAGTGCCTTCGTCAATGGCGGCTGCGATCGTCCAGCGTCCTTCGCCTGAATCAGACACGCGCCCCCCAAAGCCTGATAGGTCTGGTTGTTCCAGGAGGGCGATCGCAGTTAGATCCAGTAGCCAGGAGGCAATTACACTGCCCCGTCGCCAAACTTCGGCAATATCAGGCAGATTAAAGTCATACTGATAGTGTTCAGGATTGCGGAGGGGGGTCGTTTCAGCATTAGCCACACGGTTTTGCTTACCCACATTGGCATGATGCAAGATATTCAATCCTTCTGCGTAGGCTGCCATCAAGCCATATTCGATGCCATTATGCACCATCTTGACAAAATGCCCCGCCCCATTCGATCCGCAGTGCAGATAGCCTTCTTCAGCAGTACCGCCCACCTTTTCCCGTCCAACAGTACGCGGAATATCACTCCGTCCGGGAGCTAATGATTTAAAAATGGGATCGAGATACTGAACCGCCATCTCAGATCCACCAATCATCATGCAATAACCCCGCTCCAAACCCCACACTCCGCCACTGGTTCCCACATCTAGGTAGTGAATGCCCTTTTGCATCAGATCATTTGCCCGTCGAATATCGTCAATGTAGTAAGAGTTGCCGCCATCAATTAAGATATCGCCGGAATCCAGTTTTGCAGCCAGTTCCTTCACCATCTGCTCGGTTGGTTCTCCAGCTGGCACCATCAACCAAATCGCACGAGGTTTATTGAGCTTCTGGACAAAATCATCCAGGCTGTAAGTGCCAATTGCCCCTTCTGATGCAAGCAGTTTCACTTTGTCAGGTGTGCGATTGAACACCACACATTCATGGTTGTTTTGCAGCAGTCGCCGAACAATGTTCGCACCCATACGTCCCAGACCAATCACTCCCATCTGCATAATTTTTCTCCAATGTAATTCTCGTTTGCATACAGTCGGTTCTGATTAGAGATAAGATTCTGGTTCATTAACAGAGTTTTCCCTTGGCGGCGGTGAGGAGGTTGTCCACTCTAATCCAGTGGCATACACAGCTGGATGAGCGATCACTCTCATTGTTCAACCGAAGAGAGAGGCTGTTTTGCGCTGGTTTCTGGCTTCATCTTGGGTCTGTGATAGCGATGGAAAGTTTCTTCCTTGAGCCATTCTGTGGTTGCCTTAAAGTCATGCAGTGGGGTGGGCAGCATTTCCAAATATGCTGCACTGCGAATTAGATCGCCAAGTTTGCCAGTTATCTGCACTTTGTCAAACAAGTTTGCTACCCCATTTCCTAAACCCAATTTCATTAGCGTACCCCGAGGACTCACATGGGCTGGGCTAGGGGATGCTCCTTTCGCAAGGGCAATCAAATTGTGGGCAATGCTCGCACCTTGCTGATATGCCACCTGGGCTAGAGCCGGCAAGGGTTGTGGCTGCACGGAAGCGCAATCGCCTGCGGCAAACACTTCTGGAAAATCAAGCAGTTGCAGAGTTGAAGTGACAAGCGGTAGCCCATGTTTATCCAGGTGATCTGCGGGAATTTGGGACTTGAGATTTTGGATGAGTGGGTTCACGGCAGTCCCGGCTGTCCAGATGGTGGTTTGAGTCAACAGCGTTTTTATCTCAGTGCTGTTGGCAGGTTGATACTCCAGGTGGTCTTGAGCAACCGCTTTCACCCCTACGCCTAATATCAACTCAACAGGTACTGTTCGAGTTCTGAAAGCATGGAGAGCCTCTGACTGCAAACCCGCGTTGACATCGCCTGCGAGAATCGTCTTGCCATGATTGATTAAGACAATGCGAATCTGACGAATATCGCCGCCGAGTTGAGCGTACCAGTTGGGTAACAAATCTGCCAGGGTTGCTGCCATTTCTACCCCTGCCGGACCTGCCCCAACGACAGCAAACGTGAGGAGCGATCGCAGTTGCGCTTCGTCATCCGTTTGGCTAGCACGTTGCAAACATTCTCGTAACTGGCGTTCCAGAGCGATCGCATTCTCTTGTGTCCGAAATGCGAATGCGTTTTTTTGTGCGCCCTCTGTTCCTAAATAACCCTGAATACTGCCAACAGCTAAGACCAGATGACCATAGATATAATCTGAGCCAGAAGCTAACTTAAGACGTTTTTCTTGCAGGTTGCTCGCCACTACTTTGTCCTGTACAAAGTTGATATCACTGCCTTGCAGCAACTCTTTATAAGTCGGACAAACGACATCTTTTGACAATTCACTTGTCAAAAGTTCATACAACATTGGCTTGAAGACAAACCGTTCTTGTGGATCAATCAAAATGATCGACCGCAAGTCTTGCTGATGACGCAGATGCAACGCTGTAAAAAGACCTACGAAGCCTGCTCCGACAATCACTGTAGGGCGAGAAGAATTCATTTTAGTAAGTGGTGGATAAACAGCAGCAAGCAATCATGCACAAGTAGCATTGGAATCAAAATGTACGCTAACGACTGATTCCTGTGATCAAGATAAAGCTCTGGAACGATCAGAGTTTTAGAGACGGCATAATTAAGAGATTAGGTCAGAAATAAAATATGACATTACAAGGTGTAGCTGCTGTTAATTTAAACAACAACTTCTTCAGCAACTTTAGGATTTACCCTAGTTAGAATCTGTAGCGCTCGATCAATTTCCTCATTTGTGCCTGAGACAATCACCATGAACTTACCAGCTTTGATTTCTGTCTCGTACTTCAGGGCTTGCTCTTTGGGAATTCCCAATCCTACAAGGGCACCTACCAGCCCCCCTGCCACAGCAGCTCCTACACCCCCTACAACCATACCTTCGAGCCAACCTGCCAGCACTCCGGCAACGTGTCCAGCTACAATCACAGGGCCGACTCCTGGAATAAACAGCAAACCAACCCCTGTGAGAATGCCAAATAGTCCACCAAAAAAGCTACCCCAATAACCTGCTTCTCCGGCTCCAGCTTTAGCCGTATCTTTCCAGGTGAGAAAGCCACGGATATGTTCAGTGGTTTGATAGTCTTTACCGATGATCGAAATCTTTTGCATATCGAAGCCCGCTTTTTGCAGTTCTAATACGGCGGCTTCTGCTTCAACATGGGATGGAAAAACTTTCACAGTTTCGTGTTTGTATGACATCGATTTGACTCCTTATGAGTGAGAATTAAACAGCATTATCTTTTAAGTGGACAAGACCTGATCGCACGCAGCGCCTGGATTGCTACCTGAGTGCGTTGGCGTTGGCGTAGCCTCTCGTAGAGAAGCCTTGACTTCGGCATCGCTCGCACAGAATTTCTTCAAAATATTGCGAACATGGGTTTTCGCCGTACCTGTACTGATGTACAAATTTTGGGCAATTCCATCATTGCTGTACCCGTCAACAATCAGTTGCAATATCTCTAACTCTCGCTCAGTCAACGTTTCAATAGTAAGGATTTGGCTGTATTCCGGTTCTATGGCTCGAATTGCAATTGTTTCAGCATGGTTGCTGCCATCAGCTTGAACAGGATTTGCGTGTTGAAGCAATCTAGCGACCTCTTGGGCGACAGCAGTGAGTGCATGATTAATAGGAGAATTTCCAAAAAAGTTACTCTGAGTTGGAACTTCGGAATACTCAAAATCATCTCCAAATAGTAATGGCATACGTGTCATAAAATTATCCTCAACGAAATATTGATTGAGATTACTGACTCAATTCGTAGATGATCTAAGCTGTTTCAAATACTGAGAAATTATGCTGTTACCAGAAGACCATGAATAAGAATCAATAACACAATTGATCTGACATGACGTAAAGCCGATCATGCTGTTGCCAAAACGCGAACATTGATGCGAGCAATGTACACTTTTTTAGATATATTCAGACAGGAATTGGAAAATATCAGGTCACGGTCAAGGCTCACTGATACTCTATGTTCAGCATCAGCGTTGAGCATACAACCCTCTTCTTACTCTCTTTGTGTCAAGTAAGCTGAAATATTGTAACTAAATTGCTCTCAATATTTGCCTGAATTAAATATATGCAATTAACTCTAACTTGTCGTCCACTCAAAGTTGAAACTTTTGTACAATACAATGATTGATGAATCAGTCCATATATCAATGTAAGGTTAGCTCCAACTAAGGTTGGAATCTAAATTCATACTAAAGTTCAATACCTTAGCCAATTTACAAGGGTTTAACGCCTGTGGAAAGGGGATGGGTACGTCCGTGCATACAGCGCTTCCGGCTATTATGCAATACAGTTTTTCTCCTTGCCCTCTTTTATCAAATCTGAAAGCTTTGATAAAAGAGGACAAGGAGAAAACTTATTTGGTATGAGTATTGCGATGCCGATAGTACAATCGCTTGTATCTTAGAAATAGTAGTAGACCGTCCCAAGCTTGGTCAAGAAAGACCGCTTCGTAGCATGGGTCACTACAACAATCTCTTTGACAGAACTCGAACAGTCGCCGGGGTCAAAGCTTTAAACACTGA
>NZ_JBALFD010000004.1:0-99392 GCF_036916985.1 Nostoc sp. | reverse complement strand
ATTGCAAATTTGCTTGCGAAGCGCAAATTATTTTTGCTGGTGGTTACTTTTTAGCCGCTTTTTTGGCTCAAAAGCCCGAAATTCCGATAAACAGAACATTTATCTAGCAGAAATTACTACCAACTAAATTGGTAAAAAGTAGCGTTTAATACAGTACAAAATTTTGCGGTTCTCAGGCAAATTGCAGTCAATCTTCTAGATAAAGACAAGCGCGTGAAACTTGGGATAAAAAATAAATAATTTCTGGCTGCAATGGATGACAAATATTTAGCAAGAGTTTTAGCCTTATATTAGCTAAATAAAGTATATCAAAACTTGAACTTAATATTTTACGTAAAAGTTTCGCTATTTCTCCAGATAAGCATACTTTTCAGGTCACTTCAGCGTTAGCGTTCGCGGAGCGTCTCGTAGAGAAGCTCGCCGTAGGCATCGCTCTGATGAGAAATCTCAGCATTACTCAAAAACTCAGTGTCATCAGCTCCATCTCGATGCCCTTGAAGAGATACTCCTTCATCCTCAAGCTAATAAGTTAACGATTTATCCGACATTAAGATGGGTATTTCAATGTTTTCAGGGAATTCATCTTTTGACCTTAAATGGTGTTAGTCAAATTGTTAATTTCACATCAGAACGTAGTTTGATTTTGAATTGTCTGCTATCATCTTGCCTAAAATATTATCTGCTTTCTTAAAGTTAACAACTTTTGGAAAGTGAAAAAATGATCAACATCGAAGGAAAAGTAATTGCTCTTCAAATTTTTATTGCTTACATAACCATCAAGTCAGAAGTGTTTGATGATTTATTTTCATGCTGTAGATTCTTTCAGTACTACGACTCTGAATCATCCTAATTTTTTTGCTTTTCTCTTGACATAATCTCTTTGTACTTCAAGTTGAAGTGTGGAATATGGGATATATCAATTAATATGACGTTGATAGCCTTGCCAATATTTTTCCCGAAGTTTACCCTTTTGCAATTTACCACTTGGTGTCCTTGGTAAGGATTCAGTAAACTCAACACTTCTAGGTAACTTGAAATCGGCAAGTTTACCCCTAACAAAATTGATTATATCTAGCGCCGTTGCCTTCATCGGAGCTTTTAAAACGACAATAGCTTTAATAGTTTCTCCAAAATCTTCATCGGGAACACCAATTACCGCTACCTCCGCTACTGCTGGATGTGCGTATAAAATATTTTCAATCTCTGCCGGATAGACATTCTCACCGGCATAGCAAATCATATCTTTAACGCGATCGCAAATATAAATGTAACCTTCTTCGTCAAAATAGCCTGCATCACCAGTATGAATCCAGCTATCTACCAAGGTGTTTGCCGTAGCTTCGGGTAATTTCCAATAACCAATCATGTTTGCAGGCGATTTGATCCAAATTTCACCCACCTGACCGCCAGAGACTTCTTTACCCTCACTATCTAAAATGGCTACAGATACACCGGGAAAAGGTTTACCTGTTGATTTGAGTCTTTCTGGATGTGCAGAGGTTTCTTGGGGAGCAAATAAACATACAGCACAATTTCCAGTTTCAGTCATACCATAAATTTGGACAAAGTTGCAGGAAAATGTGGACAGGGCAACTTTCAGTAATGATTCAGCAATGGGAGAACCCCCATAAACAATGTGTCCCAGTGAAGAAAAATCTGTTTGTTGACACTGAGGTTCAGCTAACAGAACTTGAATCATTGCCGGTACCATACAGGTCTTGGTAATCCGATATTTTTCAATTGCTTTCAGGACCTCTATACCGTCAAAAGTTTCCAGCAAAATGTTTTCCGCACCAGTAGCCAAACCACGAATAGCCCACCATAAACCCCCGATATGAAAAAAGGGTAAAAGCAGCAAGCTCTTATCTGTTTGACTCCAACCTATCCAACTTTTACCTTGTTTAACAAACTCTTTGGCGATCGCAAAAAAACTGTAATTTGCCAATTGGACACCTTTAGGTCGTCCAGTGGTTCCACTAGTATACATTTGCACAGCAACATCATTTGAACTAATAGCTATATCAGGTTGAACATCACTATGTTCCTGATACCAACGATCGTAAGTTAGCCAATTATCTTCAGCCTTTTCTAAGGCAATGAAGATTTTAACACCATCAAGTTGATTCTTAATAGTTTCCACCAACGCCTGAAATTGAGAGTCAACAAAAATAACTTCAACATTGGCATCTCTAAGGATGTAGCTGACTTCCGTCGCCGCTAATCGCCAATTAATAGGAACCAAGACAGCATTTATCTTGTTACAGCCAAATAATATTTCATAACTCTTGAGTGAATCTTTCGCTAATATTGCCACCCGTGACGTAGCTCTAATTCCTTGCGCTAAAAGTGCATTAGCAATGCGATTACTTTGTGTATCTAGCTGCAAATAGGTGAGTGCTTTATCCTTGAATACCAATGCCTTAGCGTCTCTTAATTGGCAGGCTTGCACCCGTGGTATATCTGCCAATGTTGTCATTTCATCGTGATATATCATTGATATTTCTCAAAGATTTACTTGTTTTTTTCAATTGCCTGTGCCTGATTGAGGCTGACCCTTAGAGGATGTTTGAAAAGCCCTGGCGACTAGAAGTCGCGGCTATACAGACAAAACCCACCTCCGTGGGTTAAAAAACCCTTGATTTTTCATGGTTTTCCTGTAGGCGGACTCCGTTTCTGTAGTCATGAATTAGAGGATGTTTGAAAAGTATTGGGCGAATAGAATGATGCCTCTGGTACGCCAAGGGCGAACGCTACTACACAAACGTTCACGTAGCGTCTTGCAGAGAAGTCCACTAATATAAAATCAAGGGTTTTTAACCTGCGGAGGCAGGTTTTGTCTGTGTAGCCGCGACTTCCAGTCGTCAGGGCTAGTAATAAATTAGCCTTTTCAAACATCCTCTTATATTCGCCCAATACTTTTTAAACATCCTTTTAACCGTTCAGCTAAAACTTGGACATAGGGTTTCCCGATTATGGTATAGTGATTGCCTGGTACAACATGAATCTCTACTTCTTTAGTTGTCAGCTGACCCCAACCCATTGTCGGGTCTTGATAGTCTTGAGCAAATTGTTCGCTGGCTTTAAAGAGTGTCACTCGCTCTCCATAAACTGACGGTAAGTAGCTTTGCATAGCCCGAAAGTTGGTTTTAAAGACATGGAAAAGATGGCGAATAGGGAGATTGGCTATTTGCTCTTGCTCAAGGAGGTAGGCTAGCCGTTGCTCAGGGCTTTGTTGCTCTAAGCGCTCTACAGAAAAGTCTGGATATTCTAAGGACTGACCAAGGATATCTTGCACAAATCTGCTCAAAAGTGTCACATCATCTATGTCTGTAGGTTCCGTACTACTAATCGGAGCTATGGTATCAATCAAAGCGAGCAAGGCGATCTTTTGCCCTTGGGCTTGCAACTGAGTCGCCATTTCAAAGGCAATAACACCTCCCATTGACCAACCTCCTAACAAGTACGGGCCTTGGGGCTGTAAAGTTTGCAGTGCTTGGATATAGCGAGTTGCCATGATTTTGATGTCAGAGCAAGGTTCTTGTTCCCCATCTAAACCGGCTGCTTGCAGCCCATAGAATGGTTGATTGGGGTCTAAATATTGTGCGAGATTTACATAGCAAAGGACACCTCCACCAATTGGGTGGACGCAAAAGAAAGGCTGTTTTGAACCGAGTTGAATCTTGACCAAAGGAGAAGCAATTCGCTGGTCTATAGTTTCAACATTTGTTCCTGAAAAAACAGTAGTGTGCTGGCTCTGAAGTTGTGCAACTATCTCTGCCAACTCAGCTATAGTATCTGCTGCAAAAAGGTTGTCTAAGGAAATTTTTACCTGTAATACATCGTGCAACTTGGATAGGATATGGATAGCTAACAGGGAATTTCCCCCTAACTCAAAGAAGTTGTCATAAACTCCCACTTGCTGGATACCAAGAAATTCTTGCCAGATCGGGGCAATGGTTTGCTCAATTTCGTTACGGGGCGCAACATAGGCATTACTCAGTTGCGGACGTGGGTGTGTCGGTTGGGATAAGTTAGCTTTTATGGAAGCATCAGTGGTTATTGCTAATAAGGAAAGATCCAGATCAATCTTAGTCCTTAAATCTTCAGTAGATACTGCAACTCGCGGGAATGTATTTTCCAAAATACGCATAAAAACATCTATTCCCTCTTTGGGTAGCAGCCCATTTTGCATATACCGATTTGCCAGAATACCATATTTATTGGCAGCTTGCTTTACTGCCTCTACTGACATACCAACTTCTTGCCAATCATCCCAGTTAATACTAACTGTGAATGTGCCATCTTGAGACGTTTTGTAATAACAAAAGGCATCCAGAAATTCATTGGCAGCACTATAGCCCACCTGACCAAACTTGGTTTTATATAGGATTGAACTCAGAGATGAAAAAAGAACCAAAAAATCCAGTTTAATATGGTTCAAAAGCTGATTAAGTACTAATGTTCCCTTCACTTTCGCTGCTAGAACATTGTCTGTCATTTCTTTGGTTCTTCTGTGAATCACACCTGCATAATCAGCCACTCCAGCAGTATGAATCACACCATTGATCTGACCAAATCGCTTTTGAGCTAGAGCGATCGCATCTGCCATTTGTTGTATATTTGCGACATCGGCGCTGAGTACCAAAACCTCGGCTCCTAGCTTTTCGAGTTCCTGAATTTTCCGAATCTGGCAACTGATGTTGTCCTGTTGATCGTGAGTGGCTAGCCATTCCACCCATTCATGGACATCGGGAAAAGCTGAACGTCCTAACAGTAGCAGTTTGGCTCTGACAGTTTTTGCCAGATGTTCCGCCAACACAAAACCGATACCACCGAGTCCACCTGTAATTAAATAGACTCCTCCTTCCCTTAACCGCGCTGCGCCTCGCTCCAATCGGACTGGTTCAAAAGTTTGTACCCAGCGATGAAGCTCACGGTAGGCAACAACTATGTCAGTAGATTTTGCTCTCAGTTCCCAAAGTAACTGGTCTATCAGCTGCTCACCTTTAGTAATAATAGGAAGGACAACATCAATGCTACGACAGCTGATATTGGGGTATTCTTGCCCAATCACCTTAACAGAGCCGAGCAAAGTCGCTTTTTCTGGACACAAATCCTCAACTCCGGTCACTGCCTGTATATGATTAGAGACAACTATCAGTTGCAGTTCATCGGTAAAATTTTTTCCCAGAGCTTGCGCCAGAAAGTTGAGACTGTGTAGCCCTAAATCTTGAGCCTGATCAACCCATTCAAGTCCTGATGCTGTTTGACTGTTGTCTGTAACGCTCCAAAAATGAACAATTGTTTGAGGAATCTTGCCTTGTGTCACCAATTCATTAATTAAAGCTTCGTAGTCATGAGGTTGTTGAGGATTGAGGGTATATACACCATCCCTAGTAAATTTTGACCCCATTTGTACAGCGATCGCATCTATGCCATCTTGTTGCAGCCATTTGACAATTTGGGAGCCTAAACCGCACTCATCAACAAACACCAGCCAGCATGACTTTGGTGAATAGTCAACCCGCCCTGGTGGTACAGATTGTTTCCAAATCGGAAGATAAAACCAGTCGGCGATATCTGGCTTTTTGTGCAGTAACGCTGTTAACTGTTTTTGGGGTTCAATCCAGTAACGCTGACGCTCAAAGGGATATGTGGGCAAAGGCAGGCGATAAGGTTGTTCGTGGGCATAAAATCCAGACCAATCCACTTTGACACCAGAAAGCCAGAGCTTGCCCAATGTAGTTAGTAAAAATTCTACATCTGATTCTCTGTCTTGGGGATGGCGTAAGGAAGTTAATATAACCTGCTGTGCTGTGTTCTCTGGATGTTGTCTGGCTAATGTACTTAAAGTCCTTCCCGGCCCAACTTCTAGTAAAATTTGCTCTGGTTCTTTCAACAACTGTTGCAGTCCTTGGGCAAAGTGGATCTTTGAGCGCAAATGCTTTGCCCAGTAGCTTGGATCTGTTGCCTGTGTAGCTGTAATCCAGGTGCCAGTAACATTCGACAGGTAGGGAATCTGTGGGGGCTTCCGGCTGACTTTTTTCACCAGTTCCATGAATGGCTCTAAAATGGGTTCCATCATCTCTGAATGAAAAGCATGGGAGGTGTGTAAACGACGACACTCTACCCCTTGAGAGGCTAGTTGTTTCTGTAATGCCTCTACAGCACTTGTGATTCCTGAAACCACACATAGAGATGGCCCATTAATGGCAGCCAAGGAAAGTTGTTTGCCGAGCAGAAGTTGCACTTCTTTTTCTGGTAGGGGAATGGCAAGCATGGCTCCCGGTAGTAATTGCTGCATTAACTTTCCCCGTGCAGCCACTAACATTAAAGCATCTTCCAGAGAGAAAACACCTGCTAAAGTTGCTGCTACATATTCACCAATACTGTAACCAATCATAGCTTTGGGATGCACCCCCCAAGACTGCCATAACTTAGCTAAGGCGTATTCTGTGACAAAGAGTGCTGGCTGGGCAATGGCAGTCTGTTCTAGTTCCGAGGGTGTCATTTGTTCGCTACGATATAGTAAATGACGCAAATCTAACCCCAATTTGGGTTTGAGGATTTCTGCACAGTCATCAACTACCCCTTGAAATGTCGGCTCAGTTTGGTATAATTCCTGACCCATATTTACATATTGCGCCCCCTGCCCTGAGAACATAAATACTACAGGTCGCCCTTGGGATTCTGACGCACTGGTGAAAATTCGTTTTGGGTCTAAAGTTAAGAGGGCGATCGCTCCATCTTCCAAGTTGTGACAAACTAACATTCGTCGATGGTTGAAGACCCTGCGACCAATTTGGTAGGTATAAGCCACATCAGCAAGGTTAAGATCGGAATGCTGCTTTAAATACTCGCCCAAATTTGCCGTTGCCGTATCGAGTGCCGAAGAGGTTTTGGCGGATAGCAGTAACAATTGCCAAGGTCTGGAATGTCTAGATGGGATATCTGGGATTTCTACTTCTTCGAGAACGATATGTGCATTAGTGCCGCCAATGCCAAAAGAACTGACTCCAGCTCGACGAGGACTGCCATTTGTTTTCCATTCAGCAAGGGAAGTATTGACGTAAAAGGGACTGTTGGCAAAATCAATTTTCGGGTTGGGTGCTTGAAAATGTAGGCTGGGTGGTAGACACTTGTGTTTGAGGGCTAAAACCGTCTTGATCAGGCTGGCAATACCAGATGCAGCATCCAAATGTCCGATATTTGTTTTCAGTGAAGCGATTGCACAAAAGCCCTTATCCTCTGTCACAGTGCGAAAAGCCTGTGTCAGCGCGGCGATTTCAATGGGATCGCCCAGTGCTGTCCCGGTTCCGTGAGCTTCTATATAGGTGATGGTTTCTGGTGCAACTGCGGCAATGGTCATAGCTTCTGAAATCACTGCCGCTTGACCATCTACACTGGGCGCTGTGTAACTAACTTTTAGAGAACCATCATTATTAATTGCTGAGGCTTTAATAATAGCATGAATGCAGTCTCTATCGGCTAAAGCATCTTCCCAGCGCTTCAAGACAACGATTCCCATACCATTACCGCCAATTGTCCCTTGAGCTTGGGCATCAAAAGCTCTACAGTGTCCATCTGGTGAAGCAATTCCCCCCTCTTGATATAAATAACCAATCTTCTGTGGAACCCTGACGGAAACGCCTCCAGCCAAAGCTATGTCGCATTCCCCATTGAGCAAACTTTGACAGGCGAGGTGGACAGCAACTAATGAAGTGGAACAGGCAGCTTGAACATTAACACTCGGCCCAGTTAGGTTTAATTTATAAGAGATGCGTGTTGGTAAAAAATCTTTATCATTTGCCAGTCCGATTTGGAAAATATTCACAGATTCCCAAAGCTTTTGGTTTGGTAAAATGTTGAACAATAAGTAAGTGTTCATGCTAGCACCAGCGTAAACACCAATAGCCCCTTGATATGTTTCTGTATTGTAACCAGCACTTTCCAGAGCTTCCCAAGCGCACTCCAAAAAGAGACGCTGTTGTGGGTCTATGATTTCAGCTTCTCTGGCGTTCAAGCCGAAAAACGCCGCGTCAAATAGTTCTACACCTTCTAAAATAGCACCAGCTTTTACATAGTTTGGGTTATTGAACATGGCAGGGTCAACACCTGAAGACTCCAGTTCTTGATCGTCAAAAAATGAAATGGACTCTACCCCAGAACACAAATTTTGCCAAAAGGTATTGAGGTCTTTAGCTCCAGGAAAACGACCGGACATACCGATAATGGCTATTGCTGATTGATTGATCGAATTATCTGAATGCACGTCGTCCATTTGATGATTCTCACTGTTTTTTCGTTGATCGAGATTTTTGTCTCAGTTGACTTTGTTGATTTACGGCAGTTCGACGCACCAGACGGTTTTCAGATCGGTCTTGGCGAAGCACAACAGCAGGTTTTTCGCTTTGTTCTTGACTTAAATATTCAGCTAAATAGCTGATAGTTGGGTATTTAAAAAGGTCAACAATTGATAGCTCTTGGGCAAAAATTTCTCGCAATTTGCGATGACTCTGAACCAGGAGTAATGAATGACCCCCCAGTTCAAAGAAGTTGTCATGAACACCAACCTTTTCTACCTGAAGCAACTCTAGCCAAACAGCAGCAATCAGACGCTCGGTTTCGTTCTGGGGTGCTATGTAAGCCGCTTCCACATTCGGGCGAATATCTGTTGTCTGCAATGCTTGGCGGTTGACTTTGCCGTTAGGTAAGAGTGGCAAGTTATCTAGGATCACAAAGGCAGAAGGTAACATATAGTCGGGCAACTTCTGGTTGAGGAAGCGGCGCAGTTCAGTTACACTGGGTTGCTCCTGTTTGGGAACGATGTAGGCAACAAGGCGTTTGTTACCCGGTTCGTTTTCGCAGGCAATAACTACTACTTCTTGCACTTGGTGATGTTGACTTAAAACTGCCTCGATTTCACCTAGTTCAATGCGGAAGCCGCGAATTTTCACCTGATGATCAATCCTACCAAGTAACTCAATGTTGCCATCACTGAGGTAACGTGCTAAATCCCCAGTTTTATAAAGGCGAGCAGAATCTGAGAATTGCTTTTCTTTCGCTCCCCTGCTCCCATGCTCCTCTGCTCCTCTGCTTCGACCGAAGGGGTTGCGGATGAATTTCTCTTCGGTCAAATCGGGGCGATTGAGATAGCCACGAGCTAAACCGACACCACCGATGTGTAATTCTCCCGTAACACCAATAGGTACTGGTTGGAGATAGTGGTCTAGGATGTAGATTTGTGTGTTGGGAATCGGACGACCGATGGGGGGCTTCTGACTACTGTCGCTGATTTCAGCTATTGTGGTGCAAACGGTCGATTCAGTTGGCCCGTATGCGTTAAATACACGGCGGTTACAAGACCATTGCGCTACCAATTCTTTTGATACGGCTTCTCCCGCCACGATTATATTCTGCAAGCTGGGCAAATCATCAGTAGGCAGAACTGCTAGGGCTGAGGGGGGAAGCGTCACATGAGTAATGGCATGGTGATGTAACAACTGGATTAAATTTGCACCGGGGAGCAAAGACTCTGGCGTTCCCAGAACTAACATTGCCCCAGAACAAAGGGTCATAAAAATTTCGGAGACGGACGCATCGAAGCTCAAGGAAGCAAATTGGAGAACACGGCTATTTGCAGAGATATGAAATAATCGGATCTGTGCCAAGGCTAGGTTGCATAATCCCTGGTGGGTGACTAAAACCCCCTTGGGTTTCCCTGTAGACCCAGAAGTATAAATTACATAAGCTAAGTTATTAGTCTTAGCTCCACTGACTACATTTTCCTGACTAAATTCGCCAAAGTCCCTATCCAAACAGACCACAGGCATTTTCGGAAATCCAAAGTCTACCTGGGACTGGGTAAGTAGCACCGACACCTGGGAATCATTCAACATATAGTCTAAGCGTTCTTGGGGATATGTTGGGTCTAGTGGCACATAAGCACCACCTGCTTTCAAAATCCCCAGTAATCCCACTACCATATCTAAAGAACGCTCAACGCCAATCCCCACAAGAACTTCTGACTCCACGCCGAGAGTTTGCAAATATTGTGCCAGTTGATTGGCGCGACTATTTAACTCACGGTAGGTTAAAACAGCATCTTCAAACACCACCGCCACTGCATCGGGTGTCTGTTCTACCTGTGCTTCAAATAATTGATGGATACATTTATAGCAGGGGACTGGGGACTGGGGACTGGGGACTGGGTTGAAAGTCTGTTTGTATAAGGTTTTATCATCAGTTAATGTCCTAACCTCCTTGTCCGTTGCTATATCAGTGGGATACTCTGTCTCGGTGTGATTCCACTCCACTAACAATTGATGTCGCTCCGAATCAGTGAGCAGAGGTAATTCCCTAATTGACTGCTGGGGATTTGCGACAATTGCTGCCAGCATAGTCTGAAAATTAAGTCCCATCCGGGCAATAGTATCTGCCTCAAACAAGTCGCTGTTGTATTCCCACCACCCCTGAAGTCCCTGTTCAGTCTCTCCCATTGACAAGGTTAAATCAAATTTGGCTGTAACATTCTCGATCTCTAAGGGGGTGAGATGCAAACCAGGCAATTCCAATTTCTTCATGGGTGCATTCTGCCATGCAAACATCACCTGAAACAGGGGACTATGGCTGAGATTACGTTCTGGACTACAAACTTCTACCACTTGTTCAAAGGGGACATCTTGGTGTGCATAAGCTTCGAGGGCTACTTGCCGCACTTGAGTCAACAACTCAGAGAAACTGGGATTCCCTTTGAGATTACTACGTAGTACTAAGATATTGACAAAAAAGCCAATAAGTGGTTCTATCTGTTGATAGTTGCGATTAGCGATCGGGACACCGATGGGAATGTCATCTTGACCACTATAACGGGAAAGCAAGCTCACGAAAGCCGCCTGTAAGGTCATAAACAGAGTCGTTTCTGACTTTTGGCTGAGAGTTTTGAGTTGCTGAGTCAGTTCTGGATCGATCTGAAATTTCCAGATGCTACCTTGGGAAGTCTGAACCGGAGGACGCGGTTTGTCTAGGGGCAGTTCTAACAGGGGTGGCGCATCAGCTAACTGCTGCTTCCAATAGTTGAGCTTGGCTTCATAGACTTCCCCACGCAACCACTGCCTCTGCCAAACGGCAAAGTCGGCATACTGGATGGGTAAATCTGGTAAGGGGGAAACCTCTCCCAAGGCAAAGGCTTGATACAGAGTAGACAATTCGTGGATGAATACCCCCATTGACCAACCATCAGAGACAATGTGGTGCATGGTTAACACCAGAATATGGGAGTCTTCACCTAGTTGCAAGAGACTTAGCCGCAGTAAGGGACAGCTATTGACATTAAAGGCTTTTTGTGCATCTAAGTTGATTAACCGTTGTATATGGGCTGATTGTTCATTTTCCTCAAAGCCTTGTAAGTCCACAACTGTTAGAGTCACGGTAGCCGTGGGGTCAATGACTTGTACGGGAGTATCATTCACTAACATAAAGCTGGTACGCAGGACTTCGTGACGTTTCACGATTTCGGCGATCGCTTGCTCAAGGGCTACTATTTTCAGCTTTCCAGTCATCTGTAGGGCTGCGGGCATATTGTAACTGGCACTTTGATTCTCCAGTTGGTTGAGAAACCAGAGTCTAGCTTGAGACCATGAAAGGGGTAGGTCTATATCCCTTGGCACTGGTTTGATTGCTGATGTCATCACTCCTGAGCCAGTTTGGAGACGAGTCCAGATTAACTCGTTTAGTTCCGCTACCGTTGGAGATTCAAATAAGCAGCGCAGGGGTAACTCGACTGCAAAAGTCTCCCGCAATCGAGAAATAACTTGAGTGGCTAGTAAAGAATGCCCCCCTAGTTCAAAGAAGTTATCGTGGATGCCGATGATTTCTAGTCCCAGAACTGTAGCAATGATACTAGCTATAACTTCTTCGGTAGGAGTACGGGGTGGGACAAAGCTATGATCCCCATTCAGTTCCATTGGTGCTGTGAGGGCGCGGCGGTTTACCTTGCCATTCGGGGTTAGAGGTAATGCCTCTAAGCTGACAAATGCTGATGGCACCATGTAATCGGGTAGCTTCTGTTTGAGGAAGCGGCGCAGTTCCGTTATATTGGGTTGCTCTTGTTTGGGGACGATATAAGCAACAAGGCGCTTATTACCTGGTTGGTCTTCGCGGGCAATAACTACTGCCTCTAGCACTTGGTGATTTTGAGCGATCGCTGCGGCAATTTCGTCTAGTTCGATGCGGAAGCCGCGAATCTTCACCTGATTATCAGTCCTACCAAGCAACTCAATGTTACCATCACTGAGGTAACGTGCTAAATCCCCAGTTTTATAGAGACGTTCAGAAGAGGCAGAGAGTCCAGAATACACCAAATGCTCCCCTGCTCCCCCGCTTCCTCGAAAGGGATGAGGGATGAATTTTGACTCAGTTAAATCGGGGCGGTTCACATAGCCACGAGCCAAACCGACACCACCAATATGTAGTTCCCCCGAAACGCCAATGGGTACGGGTTGGAGATAACGGTCTAGGATATATATTTGGATATTAGCAAAGGGATGTCCAATGGGTACTAGCTCGTCAACGGGCAGATTGACCCCAGGGTTTTCATAATAGCAACTGTCAATGGTGGCTTCACTAACTCCATAGGAATTAATTAAGCGAGTTTCTGAACCACACAAATGCTGAAATTCTTGATATTCTTTGACATACCAGCTATCGGAACCGACCACCAACAACCGCAGGAAGTGGAGATTCTGCTCGGTTTTTTTGAGATATTCCATCAAGTTCCGCAACACCGCAGGAACAAACTCGGCACAATCAACCGCTTGCTCACGCATCAGCCCATATATCTTTTCTGGAACCAATAACGACTCTTGCGGACAGAGAACTAACTTCCCACCAGAACAAAGCGATCGCACCAGATCCCCGGCAAACACATCAAAAGAGAAATTAGCCATTTGTAGATGACTACTGGTTCTGGTGTGTAACTCATAGGCTTGTTCCCAAGCAAAATAGGCATTAACCAGACTGCGATGAGCGATCGCCACTCCTTTGGGTGTTCCTGTAGATCCTGATGTATAAATGGCATAGGCTAAATTTTCCGGTGTCACCTCACTAATCGGATTCTCCCCACTGTTACCAGAGATCGCCCCCCAGTCTGCATCCAAGCAGACTAGATGGGCGTTGTGTTTGGGCATCTGTGCCACCAACTTCTTCTGAGTCAATAACACCGATATCTGCGAATCTAATAACATGAACTCCAATCGCTCTGGGGGTAATTGCGGATCTAACGGCACATAAGCCCCACCCGCTTTGAGAACCCCTAACAATGCCACCACCATCTCACAGGAGCGCTCAACACAGATACCTACAAGCACCTCTGGTTTTACTCCCAGTCCTTGCAGGTTGTGTGCTAGTTGATTGGCTCGGACGTTTAATTCCTGGTAGGTCATCTGCTGCGTAGCAAACACTACAGCCACCGCGTCAGGAGTCTGTTTTACTTGAGTTTCAAATAACTGATGAATACACTTGTTTTGAGGATACTCTACGTGAGTATTGTTATACTCAACCAGCAAACGATGTTGCTCAGTTGCTCTCAGTAGAGGCAACTTTGAAATTTGCTGCCCAGGATCGTCTACAATCCCCTCCAGTAAGGTTTGGAAATTGCCTGCCATCTGGCTAATTGTGGTTGCATCAAATAAGTCAGTATTGTATCTGAAGGTGCCAAGAAGTGATTCTGTCGTCTCTACCATGTTTAAGACTAAATCATTCTGACCTTCTTCCTGGGGGATTTCAAATGGCTCTAGTGATAAACCTCCCCAATCTGCGATCGCTTTGGCTTTGCTTGACATCGATAAACCGATGACTTCAGTAATCTGCTGCAACTGTAATAGATTAAATGAAACTTGAAAAAGTCCTAATTGGCTGTGATCACGTTTGTGTTGTAATCTCTCAACCAATAAAGGAGAGGGATAATCTTGATGCGCCAGTGCAGCTAATACCGTGGAGCGCACTTGACTGAGAAATGCAGAAAAGCTGGGATTGCCCGCAATATTGACTCGCAAGGGCAGCATATTTACAAAAAAGCCCACAATTGAGTCAAATTCCGACCGACTCCTGTTATTCACTGGAGATCCCACCAGAATATCTTCTTCACCTGTGTAGCGGTGAAGCAAAACTACAAAAGCTGCCAGGAAAGTCATGTAAAGGGTAGCCCCCTGAGCTTTCGCAGTTTCCCTGAGCTTAGAGGTGAGTTCTGTGGTAAAATTGAAGGTATAAGAAGCTCCCTGATTGTTGGAAATTGGCGATCGCGATCGCAGACTTGGTAGTTTTAGCACTGGCAACTCACCAGCTAACTGCTGCTCCCAGTAGCGCCAAAGTTCCTCTCCCACAGGAGTTGCCAGCATTTGGTGTTGCCATTGCACAAAGTCTTGATATTGCCAATTGACGGGAGGTAGAGAAATCTCTTGACCAAGATTTTCTGCTTGGTACAGCAAGCGTAACTCATCTAGAATAATTCCAAATGAGAAGCCATCGACAGCAATATGGTGTATTGTCAGTAAAAACACATAGTCTTCTGGAGAGCGAGTAAACAGATTTACCCGCAACACAGATCCTTGTTCTAAATCGAATGGTAGCCGATAGGCGGCGATCGCTCTTTTAGTTAACTCATCCCAGTTCCAAGTTGCCGCGTTGGTTTCTTCAAAACAGACTTCTTGGTATTCATGAACCTTTTGCCAGGGTTCAGCCTTTCCTTGACCAAATTTAGTCCGCAGTGTGGGATGGCGAAGGATCAACTTCTGGCAAGCGCGTTGTAAAGCGGGGACATTTAAGCCAGAGCGGATGCGGACTGTAAAGGCCAGATGGTATGCTGGACTCTCTGGTGCCAACTGGTACAAAAACCACAAACCTTGCTGACCGTGAGAAAGGGGATAAGATTTGGAGGAGCGTAGTAACTGGAGAATTTCTGTCTTATATTGCCTAATTTTATTCAGCAGTGTGGGAGTTAATACGTCTTTGTGGCCCTGATAAAGCAGTCTCTCCCCATCAATTGACAATTTTACATTTTGCTGCAATAGGTCTTGGAGAAATTCAACTAAATTCATATCTCACCCTTCAACCAATCATCATCATTTGCATCTATCAAGGTGGCTTTTTGTTCATCCCAGCTTGGGATATGTGATTGACCAACTGAAGCACTCACTTCTATTGCCAAACTAACAACACTGGAATCTTCCATGAACTTGATAGCAGATACATCTACTTTTAAGTCAGTTCTTAACCGATTTCTCAATTTCACAGCTATCAAGGAGTCAATTCCCATGTAATTAAGAGGCTGCTGTATATCTAGTTGGGATGCACTGATCCCTATAGCTTGAGCAATTTGCTCTTGAATATAAGTTGTTAGGAGTGCTTGACTTTCAATTGCAGTCCCTTGTGTCAATCTTTGTAAAAGATCGTGTTGTTGTATCAAGATTTGGTCTGCTTCTGTTTCGCCCATAATATTGGAGTGCATGGAAGACGCAAAGTTTTCCTGTTTGGTTAAGGGTGCTTACTATACACTTACAGATTCGCGACTATCATAAAGATTTTTGTCCGGTTCACTCTTTAAGATAGCAATGGTAACATCACCTTCAGCCCAACCATCATTGCGATCGTAAAAGGCGCATGAGGTTTTCAATATGATTAAATTTCCCCGCTCCGAGGATTTATTGATTGATAGAGTTCCTTGAAAGTGATTGGAATTTATTTGTTTTCTAAAGGTACTAGAAAACTTAACAATCAGAAAATTACTAAGTTGGCGACGTTTATAAATTTCTAGATCCCAGTCTGCCATCACTGACAGCAATTTATTGTTCAGAACATAAGCAATCATGATATAAAATAACTGGTTATAACAAATGTTAAATTCCACAGAATTGAAGTGTCCTGTGTCTGTAATATAACAAGACTCTGGAATAGAAAAGTCTCCTTTAATTGAGAAAATATCTTTACTTCCAGTTGTCAATTTTCCCGGTGATTCTTTAGATTCTAAATATTGAAAATGAGCCTTTCTTAAATACTTACAATCATCTTTATAGGGTTCAAGAAAAATATTCAATAAATCTTGACTTACTTCCTCTGTCTTGGTAGATTGCTCGTTGATATCCATAACTGTTCTCCTGAATAAATTAGGGAATATAAAATGGTAAGCCATCGTAAATACCAATCCGGTAGCTTACACTTTTTTCCCCTTTCGGAACTGTGGATGCCATGTGATTAAGCGTTCTGTTATCCCATAATAAAATGTCACCATCTTTCCAGACATGAGTGTGAATATGCTCATTACGCTCAATAAATGAAAATAACTCCCGCAAAATGACTTGATTTTTTTCATAGTCAAGTCCTTTGATACCAGTAGTAAAACCCTGATTCATGTACAAGATTTTTTCGTGAGTAACAGGGTGCGTAATCACAGCAGGATGTTTAACAGGTGGAAATTTCTTTTCAAAATCATCCAAAATATCTATAATCGCCTTATCGATATCCGAATTTTGCACTTTATAACGCCATTTTGCCTCGTGGATCAGATATTCTCCATCGATATAGCTTCTTAAGTTTGGAGGCAACTTTTTATAAACTTGCTGCATATCGATATAATAGGTTTCTCTAAGAGAATTTGGCAGCACTTGTGGGTATAACATCGTAAATGGCAAGGGTTCATCAAGAAATGCACAATCAGTATGCCAATATCTACCAGTTCCGGCGACGCCAAATTTTATCCCATCTTTAGGAACATTGGAAGATACAAATATTTCGGGATAATCTGGGTGATGATAGTTGTCTTGAGGATAAATTTGTGGTGTACCAATTTTTCGAGCTAATTCTAAATATTGGTCATCGTTAATATTTTGCTCTCTGAAGACTACTAATTTATGTTCGTATACAAGTTGTTTAATTATATTGATTTCTGCTGCATTAACCAAAGCAACATTTATATCTGAAATTTCGGCTCCAATACGTTCTGAAGATGGTCTATCAATTTTCATTATTTTCTTCCTTTGTTATCTTTATTTTTGGAAGACAGGTCATTCATTACTATGACTTAATACGGTTCATTTAATAAAAATTGTAGGTTGGTTTAAGCGGAGCGCAACCCGACATGACGAGACGCTACGCAAACACTACAAACTCCGCAAAGTTTGTTTGGCGAACTGCTACACTAACGAGTCAGCGATCGCCAGCAACCTCAGTTCAAGGATGAAAAAAGAGTAATTTAATGTTGCCGTTGTAGTTAACGATATTCTTGATTCATGATTCAGAATATCTATCTTTTGGGATAAAAATTCTCCTAAACAGTTTGGATAACTCTTTTTAGCAACTCTAATTTGCAACGATACTACAAACGCCGCATTATTAGCAAGTCATATAAATATTTTTACAAAAAAGCCTGAGATTAAGGATTTTTGAGACTTTTTTAAACATCAAGCTAAGTTTTACAGATTGTCATTTGACTTATGAGAGATGCTGTCCTCATAATGTTTGAAGCTTTTGTGCAATTTTCAAGAGCATTGAAATATTTTACGACGTGACTTTAGTCGCGCCTCTGAAAACCTCTTCGCAGCTTTTTATAAGCTTGTTGTGGGTGCAATTCTCCATTGAGGGTGTTAAGGAAGTAGGGTGGAAGAACAGAAATTATCTATTTGGATGTGGTTAACAGCAGTTGTATCAGTTTTTCTGACTTTTCCTGCTTATGGTGATGTAGAAAAAGTCAACACTGTGCAATGGAAAAAAGAGGCAATAAATTCAGAAGTACCTATCACAAATATTCCCCAATTAAGTGATATTCCACGTCCCCAAACCAGCGTCAAAGACTTGCTGGCGCAAGAGGTTCCACAAAATCAAGTTATACAAGTAACAGGTGTGCGCCTGAACTCAACTGCTAGTAGTCTAGAAGTCATCTTAGAAACTCCTACATCTAATCAGCTGCAAACCACAGTCAAGAATGAGGGGAACACCTTAAGCGCTGTTATCCCTAATGCTCAACTGCGTTTACCATCAGGTAATTCCTTCCGGGCTGATCATCCTCGTGATGGCATCACGGAGGTAATGATAGTGAATCAGAATGCTAATAGCATTTTGGTGACAGTGAAGGGTTCTACGAGTGTGCCAAAAGTCGAACTATTTGACAGCAACCAAGGTCTGATTTTCGCCCTGACACCAGCTGCATCCTCCTCACAACAACAAACACCAAATCAAGGTCAAAAACCGATTGAACTGCTGGTGACGGGCGAACCGGAAGATAGTTACAAAGTACCCACCGCCAGCACAGGAACCAAGTTCTCGGTGCCACTGCGCGACATTCCTCTGTCAGTTCAGGTGATTCCGCGTCAGGTAATCGAAGATCGGCAGATTGTGCGTCAAGACGACATCACCGATAATGTGAGCGGAGTCCAAAAAGTTATAGGTTATGGAACTTCATCAGCCTATACAATTCGAGGTTTTGCCGATTTTGGCTATTTCCGCAATGGGTTTCGCGGTCCGGTAGGTCTGACTCCTGGTGATACCGCCAATATCGAGTCCATCGAGGTGTTAAAGGGGCCAGCCGCAGTACTTTATGGTAGTGGTTATACCCCAGGAGGGTTACTGAATGTATTGACAAAAAAACCCCTGGATACACCTTTATATAATACTAGCTTCATTGTCGGTAGTTATGATTATTACCGTTCATCCTTGGATTTTACAGGGCCACTGACCACAAATAACGCGCTTCTTTATCGGCTGAATGCTTCCTATGAAAATGCAGATAGCTATCGAGATTTTATTAATAATCAGAACCTTTTATTAGCGCCTTCTTTAACCTGGCAAATTGACAAAAAGACTACTCTTTCTACCCAAGTCGAATATCAAAAATCTGATTTTGTTTTTGATAGTGGACTCCCCCTTGTACCACAATCATTACAAATTCCCATCAGCAGGTCTCTGGCAGAGCCAGGTGCAAATACTAGCCACCTAGATTCAACTTCGGTTACTTATACCCTGGAACGTAAGTTTAGTGACAATTGGAGCTTTAAGCAAGGATTTAACGCCCTCCTAGCTAATCTGGATTTAGGCTCTTACACATATTACTACTCACCAAACTTAAATGCTAATGGTACGGTGAATCGGCTGATATTAAAAGGGCCTGAACAAAGTGAAAACTATACGTTGACAAATGAATTATTTGGTAAGTTTAGCACTGGCTCAATTAACCACAATGTCTTAATTGGAGTAGAGCTATATCGAAGACAATTAAGTACTAATTTTGCCGGTGCATTCATCGCGCCGATTAATATTTTTAATCCAGTGTATGGAGCGCAACCAGGCTCCTTCAGTTCTCAACTTGGACTTGCTAGCCAATATGGTGCAGACGATCTGGGAATTTATGTACAAGATTTGGTCGAGATTCTGCCTAACCTCAAACTTTTGGCAGGTGTGCGCTTTGATTCAAGTAACTCATTCGCCAAAGATAGTCCTGGAGGCAATTTAATTAACGAGCAAGTAGATAATAAATTTTCGCCACGAGCGGGGATTGTCTATCAGCCGAGTAAGTCAACGTCCATTTATTTTAATTGGTCTAACTATTTTAATCCTTTATACTCCAGTACGAGCAAGACAGGAGAATTATTTAAACCGCAAACTTCTGAACAATTTGAGGTGGGAATTAAACAGGAATTTCTGGAAAATCGTCTTTCAGCTACATTAGCATTCTACGAAATTACTCGGCAAAATCTACTCACAGCAGACCCAACAAATCCACTTTATAGCATTCAAACGGGAGAACAAAAAAGCCGGGGGATTGAACTAGATGTCACCGGACAAATATTGCCAGGATGGAAGGTCATAGGTACTTACACTTACACAGATGCCTTTGTCAGCCAAGACAATACTATTCCTGTAGGTAATCGATTAATTGGTGTGCCGTATAACAGCGCTAGTTTGTGGACAACTTATGAGTTGCAAAGTAGCAATTTGAAGGGATTGGGGTTTGGTTTGGGACTGGTGTATTCAGGAGACTACGAAGTATCATTACCGAATACTTTCACCGTGCCTTCATACCTCAGAGCGGATGCTGCTTTCTTTTATCGCCGCAATAAATTACGCATTGGTCTGAACTTTAATAATATATTTAATACTCAGTATTATTATACCCAGATTGGTGCCTTGTCTCCAGCACCACCTTTTAATGTCCGGGGTTCGGTGTCTTTCGAGTTCTGATTAACGTAGGAGACTTGATCTTGATGATTAGTACCAAAAGTTTGCAGAAACTAGGGTTATTGGGCAGCTTGTATATGTCACAGTTCATCCCCACGATGTTTCTGTTTCAAGCCCTACCCGTATTCATGCGTCAGCAGGGAGTTTCTCGACAAGCAATTGGTTTGCTGTCATTATTGCTCCTACCTTCGATGCTCAATTTTCTCTGGGCCCCTCTACTAGATCGCTATAGCTTTACCACTGTTGGACATTATCGGTTCTGGATTATCTGCTTTCAACTCCTCATTGCCTGCACTACTGTTGCTGGTGGTTTACTTGACATTCAACACAATTTTACTGGTCTGGTGATTTGTTTGTTTGTCATGTGTTTCTTTTGTTGTCTGCAAAACATTGCTACCGATGCTTTGGCTGTGGGGTTGCTAGATGTCAATGAGCGCGGTTTGGGTAATGGGGTGCAAATAGGAGGTAGTTATTTAGGGGCGGTGATTGGCGGTGGTTTGATGTTGAGCTTGCTCAATTACTGGGGATGGAAAGCCACTATGTTTACTTTGGGGCTGCTGGTGGTAATGGCGCTGCTGCCAATTTTACTGCACAAAGAACGCAGGAGAAATCATCAAGCAAGGTCTGAGTCTCAACGCTCGACTCTGGCTTGGAAAAATTTAGTCCAATTTTTCCGTCGTCCTGGAATATGGCGTTGGTTGCTGATTTTAGTGCTTTATCTGAAAGGTAGCGCCATAGCCAGCACTATGTACCGTCCTTTTTTGGTGGATATGGGGCTGTCTTTAGCAGATATCGGCTTATTGCTAGGAGTAGTTAGTTATAGTACTGGTGTATTGGCGGCGCTGATTGCGGGTTTGCTGATTAATCCCTTGGGGCGAAAGCGATCGCTGATTCTATTTGGTTTGCTGCAAGCTGTAGCGATCGCCATTTACCTGCTACCGGCATTTGGTGTGAAAAGTTTACCCATACTCTATTTAGCTGCGATCGCTGTACAGTTCTCTACCAGCATGGCAAGTACAACTATATCAACTATTATGATGGACAAAAGCAAACTAGAGACAGCTGGCACAGATTACTCCATCCAAGGTTCAGTTGCTTCCTTTAGCGGTATTGCGGCGGCGGCGATCAGTGGCGTAATTGCTGAAGCCTTGGGCTATCGGGGAGTGTTTGCTATTAGTGTGGCGATCGCTGTCCTTGGTGTCGCAATTATTGCCATAGCCTTTGATGACACTAGAAACACTCAGGACTCAGCCCTTACCACTCAGTAAGCATCTAGCCACTCGGTTGTCAATTAACCCTTATGGGAAAACTAAAAGTTGATGGTATACAACAGCTACCTCTTTGGCAGCCCCTCTTAGTACAGGACTTTCTCCTTCTGTATATTGGTGAAAGCGTTTCACTCCTGGGCGATCAATTTTACTTAGTGGCATTGCCTTGGTTGACTATCCAGTTGACTCACTCTCCTGTCAGCTTGGGTGCAGTACTGATGGCAGCGGCGGTTCCTCGTGCTGTTTTTCTGCTCATTGGTGGTGTAGTTAGCGATCGCCTACCACCCCGGTTAATCATGCTTGTTGCCAATGCTTTGCGTGCGGTGCTGACGGCATTACTGACGGCGTTGGTTATGTTCCAGGCGACGCAACTATGGCATCTTTACCTATTTGCCATCAGCTTTGGAGTCGTAGATAGCTTTTTCATCCCCGCCGCTAAGTCGATTATACCCAGTCTTGTAACAAAGGAATTGTTAGCAGCAAGTAACGCTTTGAGTATGGGAACTACCCAACTCCTAGTACTGATTGGGCCTGCTTTCGGCGGTTTACTAATTGCGACAACCGGTATTCAGACAGCATTTGCCATAGATACTGCCAGTTTTCTAGTCACAACGTTAACACTTCTGCTGATGAAAGGCAGACATCAACCAAGTGCTGCTTTTGACTCGTCCATGAAAAAGCCCACGTTAAAGAGCAAGATTTTTAGTTTAATTGCTGGTATTCATGAGGGATTAAACTATGTGTGGCATAATCCACCGCTCAGAGTGGTTTTGCTAGTCATCACGATATTAAACTTAATTTTCGTCGGCCCATTACAAGTTGGCATCGTATCACTGGCTCAAAGTCGCTTTCCTGGTGGTGTCATCGCTTTAGGCATAATGAATTCGGCTTTGGGTGGTGGTGGATTGTTAGGGACACTAATACCTGGATTCCTTCGCCGTCTTCCAAAGCTTGGAGTTCTGATGCTGAGTCTTGCTAGTATCCAAGGTTTTAGTATGTTCCTACTTGGGTACATATCAAATCTAGTCTGGGCTGGCGTGACAATCGCTATACTGGGGTGTTGTAGCGGCTTTTTTACTGTTGTAGGAATTACCTGGATTCAAAAGCAAACTTCACATGAAATGTTAGGGAGAGTTATGAGCTTGGGAATGCTTTCTTCCTTTGGGGTTGCTCCTTTTTCCTACGCTTTAGCTGGCATCTTAGCCGCTTTAAATATCACAATTCTTTTTAGTGTTGCAGGTAGCATCATGCTAATGCTCAGTGTCTTGTTAATGACAAATGCATCTATACGCACGATTGATTAACACTGATAACTTTCTTAACCGAGCCGTACTGAGTTGTGTCTCATCGGGACAAACTACGTACAGCTTGCTCCAAATCGCAATGACTCAATTTCAACTATCAATATAGTTGAGCGATGCGATTTTCCGTCGCCAGGGCAGTTCCGATGTTACCTTTAGCCATTTGGCGTGCTGGCTGAACATCGAATCAACGATACGAATAAACGCCTCATAGCTGTTGAATAGTCCGTGCCTTCCAGTTAGCAGATAGCCTTCCAACCAACCTTGACACTGGTGTTCACTAAGCATCGAGTCCAGTACTTGTCCGGTGGGCGCGAGGAATTCATCATTTTTTTCTTCCCGCGCTTTCCACTGGCGATTAGTAACTTCAAACACCGCGCCCAAAAGATTTGAGAGTGTCTCATCTGGACCGAAGATGCGGAAATTGCGCTGATTCAGCTTGACTACATCACGCAGGAATTGGCCCAGCACGAGGGTATCTTGACCGTCAACGGCACCAGGTACAGGCACGGCTTGAGATATCTCTTCATCCAAGATACCAGTATAATATTCTTCCATAACTCTATCTATTTCAGCATCTATTTCAGCCCAATCTGCAAGATAAGCAGAATTATCCTCTTCCTTACCAGACGACTGATCGTCTCGCTGTTTTCCTTCACGTACACACTGTATATGTATAACATTACCCTGAGCAAACATCCGCTGCACTCCAGAATTCGCAGCCCCAGTTACTTGTGCTGACTCACCCCGCGCTGCTTTCGCACCCATAACATCGGCTTCAGTTTCTAATTGAGAGTCAGTATTAATGGCAACTCCCTTAGACTGAGGCGCGGTCACTCGTCCGGCTCGTTGTTGTTCTACGTGAGCTAATTCGTGATACTGCCGTTTGACATAATCTGTTGTATTACCTTTCTTTTTGTCTCCAGTTTCATCAATAATTAAAATGATTGGTCTTCCTTTTAATACCTCTAAAATTAGCTCTAATCTCAAGGTTCTTAGTTCTTCTACGTCCCAAGATGATGTAGTTAAAAAATGATGTAGTCCTTGATAGTTATCTAGCCCGACAATTTTCGCTATTTCAGGTAGACTTTTCCGTTTTAAATCAGAAATACATCCTAGATGTAGATATTTGAAAGCTTCAAAATTCCTAACATCTGAAAACAGATTTTTATACCACAAGCAATATTCATCCACAAACTTGACGGTTTTTATGGGTGAACGAGGCTCTACTATGCTCTGTGTCTTCGTTCTAGGCTTTGTACATTATTATACTACGCCATAGTGACACAAGAGAGATAGTCCGCCGATACCGGAGAAAAGCGAGAGGACTGATTTCATGAGGCGATCGCACTCCTGACCAATTCATCAGGTACTTCAAAAATCCCCAACCGCCTAATGTAAGGAATCGGTGTGATTTCTCGCAGGTTCTCGAACTGCCAGTGGTATTGCCCAGGTATTCCCCAACCAGATGCAACTTGTGAGAACAGGGTTGTCATTCAACCAAAATGGTAGCGCCATCACGTTTGCACAAGCTTTAGCCAAAGGATTCCAGTGAGATTCCTTAAGTGCATTGCGTTTAAAAAGCAGGTCAGCAGGAAGATGGGGCGCTGCCAGCCTTGAGAAGGTCTTTTTGACCATTTGTGAGGCAGAGGTTGTGGAGGAAAAGTTATTGGGTTTGATAGAGTGGGAATATGGAGTTGATAAAAGATAGGGCTTTGGGGCAAAAAGCGGATTAAGGGCTGTTTAGTACATTTGCACGGGTGGGTTGAGGTTAAGTATTTTCCGAAAAAGTAATATATTGTTTGCAAAGTGTAATATTAGTGTAATAGTATTGCGTTAACAATCGAATAGCTGTATGGTTAGAATTGAATTTTATAGAAAGCCCAAGTCAAACAAATTTTTAGTGTATTGAAAAAGTATTGTTCTGTCGAACTAACTTGGTAGAACGGTATGATTATTTTATGATTTGAATTAACTAAATTTGAGTGTTCCAAAGTCTATTATTAATTGGTGGTAGTTCGTTGTATCCTGTTACTAAATATATAGGTTTAAGAGATTTTATCTTAGTTACTATAAAGCAGCTAAAGATTATCAAAAAGCAAGTTAGTTTTTCCAGAATTTAAATCTATAGTCAACGAAAATTAATGTTTCCATGATGACTTGTTCGCAGTTTTAAACCTCCAAACTCTATATTTTGAGTAGTTCTAAGTTTTGGGAAATACTCTCTATTACATAAACTTAATTAAGGAATGCATTGAGTAGTTAGAGTGCCAAGAAGTTTTTTGTGTCATCAAATAAATTCGGTTAATTATAAATGATTAGCATTGAAACTTATGATTTTCACAAACAAGTTTTCTGAGCTACACAATTCTCAAGCCGACACATTGCAATTAGAAGAAGAGTTGCAATTTAGCAAGTTTTTAATGGAACGTTTAACAGATCCAGTTTTCTGGATAAGTTCAGATGCACGGATTATATATGTCAATCAGGCAGCTTGTAATTTTGTAGGTGATTCCTACGAAGAATTACTTTCTATGACCATACATGATGTAATACTAGACTTTTCACTAGAAGTATGGCCCAACTGCTGGAAAACTATTAAACAACAAGGTTCCTTATACTTTGAATCTATACATCAAACTCAAGAAAACCAGCGCTTAACAGTGGAAATCACTGCTAGCTATATGGAATATGAAAGTAGAGAGTATGGTTGTATCTTGATCCGAGATATCAGCAAACGCAAGCATGTTTCATTCGTCTTATCTAAGACTAATCAGATACTAGAGTACAGAGTACAGGAGCTTTTAACCGAAATAAAATACGTCAGCCAACTATTGTATCATGAAATATCTGAGTGCAAGTGGGTAAAAGCAAAACTTGAGAATTCCCTTTCCTTACTTCAAGCAACTCTAGAATCTATCGATTGCGGTGTTATTGCTATTGGATGTGACGGAGATATTATTAGCTCCAATCGGAAGTTTGCTCAGATGTGGCAGGTTCCCGATTCTATTATTAATTCATGTAACTATCAGCAATATCTAACTTTTTACATCAGCCAAATTAACAATCCAGAAATATTGTGCAGAGATATCCAAAAACTCAATAGCCAAAATGATTTTGAAAGCTATGATATTCTGGAATTGAAAGATGGCAGGTTTTTCGAGCGATGTAGTAAGCCTCTACGGCTCAGTGAAGAAATTATTGGGATAGTATGGAGTTTTCGAGACATCACTGAACGTCAACAAGCAGAATCAGAAAATCGCCGAATTCTAGAACAAGAAAAACAACTTGCAGAAGGTAGAGCGCAGTTTGTCTCTATGGTTTCTCATGAATTCCGCAGTCCCCTGAATGTAATTTCGTATTCCACTAGTTTATTGAAACGTCATAGTCACCACTGGAGTGATGAGAAAAAACTCCAGTATTTGCAGCGTCTTCAAACAGCAACTGAACAGATTAGTCACTTAATGGATGAAGTTCTCCTGATTGGGAGTGCGGAGGCCGGAAAGCTACAGTGTGAACTAAAATCGCTTGATTTAAACTTATTCTGCCGTGAGATATTGGCAGAAATAAACCTACAAACAAATAGTCTAAGTGTAGTTAACTTCGTTAGCCAAGGTAATTGTAAACCAGTTTGGGTAGATAAAAAATTGCTACAACCAGTTCTAATGAATTTACTTTCAAATGCTGTTAAATATTCTCCAGCAAGTACTAAGGTTGATTTGATATTGTCTTACCAAGATGAAAAAGTTATTTTTCAAATTAAGGATAATGGAATTGGCATTTCGCTAGAAGATCAACAACAGTTATTTAAGCCATTTTATCGAGGTGGGAATGTAGGTGACATACCAGGTAATGGATTAGGACTAGCAATTGTCAAAAAGCTTGTAGACTTGCATCATAGTCAAATTGACGTGGTGA
This sequence comes from Nostoc sp., assembly GCF_036916985.1. Classification (GTDB taxonomy): domain Bacteria; phylum Cyanobacteriota; class Cyanobacteriia; order Cyanobacteriales; family Nostocaceae; genus Nostoc. The sequence goes on along the minus strand of NZ_JBALFD010000004.1, from coordinate 72,682 downwards.
GTGAAGTTGGGAAAGGTACTATTTTTACAGTTACATTATTCTTAAAACAACCACTATAGCAATGCCAAATCATTTGTGAGAGAGTAAAGGCTGAAAAGAGTAATGACTACAGTAGGAGACTTATGCTAAGGAAGCTAAAAAAGCGCTAGTCTTGTTTAAAGAAAAAGTATTGTCATTGAGTTTGGCATCCGCTAATGTAAAAAGACCGATGGACTGGTAAATGATGAAAAAAATCTTAGTAATTGAAGATGAGGTGCAAATGCGAGACATATTAGTAGAAAGCTTGCAGGCAGAAGGTTTTGATACTATTTGTGCGGAAAATGGTCGTGTTGGTGTCAATAAAGCACAAGAGTACTTGCCTGACTTAGTAATTTGCGACATTATAATGCCAGAACTTGATGGTTACGGTGTTCTGACTACGCTGCGTCAGAACTTTTTGACAGCCAAAATTCCGTTAATTTTTTTGACTGCTAAGACTAGCGATTTGGAACGGTACTATGGCATGGATCTAGGAGCAAATGCCTATGTTACTAAGCCTTGTACAGTAGAGGGTTTGCTAGCAGCGATCGCTAAAGTTTGTAAACTTTACACGTGGTCTAATTAATATGATCTATGAAATGATTTTTTTTGCATAATTTGGATCATTTTGATTGACTAATAATTCATCAGTGAACATCAGAGCCAATTATGACAAAAGTTTTGGTGATTGAAGATGAGGCAGAAACCAGAGATATCTTTCTAGATAGCTTAGAGGCAGAAGGTTTTGAAGCCATAGGTGCAAAAAATGGTGTTATGGGTGTGCAGAAGGCGCTAGAAAACTTACCAGATTTGGTGCTTTGTGACATTATGATGCCAGAACTTGATGGTTATGGTGTTCTCTCCACTCTGCGCCAAGATCCTACTACAGCTATGATCCCCTTTATTTTTCTGACTGCTAAAGCTACGAAGGCTGAACTTCGTCAAGGCATGGATTTGGGAGCTGATGACTATCTTACTAAACCCTCGACGGTAGAAGAATTATTGGGAGCGATCGCAACTCGACTGCAAAAACAAACAGCAATAAAAGAGTATTACGCAGCACATTTTCCCCAAACTCTAGTTTCACCTTTATCTGAAACGACAAAATCAGTAAATTCGCAATCGATATTTCCTTCTGACTCTCATCTGAGCCAAGTCTTCGAGTACATTGAAGCAAATTATCATCAACCAATTAGTTTACAAGATGTGGCTCTTGCTGTTGGTTACTGTCCTGCTTACTTAACCGACTTAGTACGCCGTCATACGGGACAAACAGTTAATCATTGGATTGTGGAACGTCGGATGGTAGCAGCACGTACCTTATTGCTTCAAAGTAGCTTGTGTGTGAATCAAATTGCTGAAACGGTAGGTTATCAGCATGAAGGTCATTTTTTCCGCCAGTTTCGGCAGCATCACAAGACTACTCCCCAAGCTTGGAGAAAGGCACAATTATTAACAATTTAAAAATTGTACCCTTACAGGGATCTTGCTACGCGCAGCATCGCGTAGAGAAGAGATCCCCGACTTCTTTAACAAGTCGGGGATCTGAATATATCTAAGTTAGAACAGTAAAAACTAAAAAAATGTGAGTCTTATACAAAGATTGTGCATTGAAGTAATTAGTTACCTTTCCTAAGCTGCTAAAGATAAGAAGCAGTAAAAGAATTTTAGAATTGAAGCTTCCAATTTATACGTTTATGTAAAAACTTTTATACCTCAACAGGTATTGCATTTTGAAAATGAAGCATTTTCATCGTTTTTTCTACCCTCCAGCTTGGCCGATCGCTGCTAAGATTTCGGCGGCATTGGTGGCGGCGGCGCTGATACCGATGAGCTTCATTTCCTATTACAATCTGCGGCAGAGCTTAGATAGTGTAGAGGCTGGAGAATACCGCAAGTTAGAACTATTAGCTACTAGTGTTGCTAGTCGTCTTGACCAATTAATTATTGATATTCAGCGGATTGTCGTTCAAGTTAGCAGCGATCGCCATGTGGTAAATTTTCTCGCTGCAACCTCCTCTGGAGAACGTGCAGACTTGCGTAATGATATGCAACAAGCCCTTGAAAATGTCTTCCGCTCTAATCCAGACTTTGATGCTATTTTTATCATGGATAAAGAGGGACGTGCTGTTGCGGCAACTGATCCCACATTTGTTGGTCAAAATTACGCTTTCCGTGAGTATTTCCGCTCTAGCATTCAGGGGAACTCTTATATATCTAGTATTCTGGTAGGTAAAACGACGAAACGACCAGGAATGTTTCTCTCTCACCCAGTGCGATCGCCTAGTGGTGAAATCGTCGGAGTCTTAGTACTCAAAATTAGGGGTGCAGATATTAGAGCGATTGTCAATACATTGCAAGTAGGTTCTCAAAGCTACGCATTTCTAATTGACCAACAGGGAGTAATCATCAGTCATGCCAATCAATCTCTGCTTTACCATAGCCTCATCCCTCTGTCCCCCGATATTTTAAAGCAGATTGCCGCTGACAGACGTTATGGACTAGAGCAGATTCAGAGCTTGAACATTGCAGAGTTGAAAGTGATGGTGAAAGCAAAACTTGTAGGTCATGCAATCTATCGCTTTCCACCCCAGCAGATGCCCCGCATAGTTGGTTTTGCACCTTTAGCAGAACAATCTTGGGTTTTGGGAATCAGCCAACCCAAGGCACAGTTTGCTGCACCTTTGAACCGGCTGATTTGGCTGCACGGCAGCAGTGTGGTAGTTGTAGGCGGCATCACAGCGATCATGGCGCTACTCTTAGCCAGAAGAATTTCTCGACCGATTCACGCCCTCACAGAAGCCGCTCAAGCACTAGAACAAGATGATTTTGATTCTCATGTATTGGAACTCCGTCAGAGTTTGGCAAAATCAACACATAGTCAAGATGACATCGGTCTATTAGTGCGTGTTTTCTTGAAGATGGCTGAAAAAGTCAGAATGCGAGATCAGAAGTTGAAAATGCAAGTCCAAGAACTTCGCATTGAAATTGATGAAACCAAAAGAGCTAATAATGTTGCGGAAATTACGGAAAATGAACACTTTCAGCAGTTACAAATGAAAATCCAAAAGCTCAGGGAACAGACAGTAACCGTCAGTGAAACTGAGACAGAGTACTACCAGAGATTGCAAAGTAAGGTGCAATCTTTGAAAGAGCGATCGCTAAATACTGAGGTATAGATCATGTCATCCGACGACGAACTGATATCACGGGAGGAAGTGCTGGCGGGTTTACCTGCGAGACGAGCGAATACACTACTGTTTTTGATCGAGAGTCGGACGGCGCAAATAGTGGCGCGATCGCTGGTGGAATTTTCCTTAACAGAGCAAGCTACCAATGAGCGTGATTTAGCTTTCTTAGAAGCCTTTGCTTTAGGAAATGCCCCACCACTCCACCCCACGATTCAGCACTTGGAACGCTACGCCAGTCAGTGGGCATCTCTAGTACCAGAAAATCCCAAATTAAAAGCTGCGATCGCCCATGCTTTGGCACAGAAATACACTTTCACCGAGAAAGTAGTGCCTCACATCCGCGCCGCTTTGGGTTTGGATGAGAAAACGGTACAGGTGGCTTATTCCCGCTTTTACAGAAAACAACTCTTAACTATTTTTGCATCCCAATTGCCACTGATTGAACAGTGGCGCTGGATGAGTGCTGCGATCGCCCAAAGTCTAGAATCTCTGCCCCCCTTCTGGCTAGCGTCCATACTCACCGTTGCTTTAGGGCTTCCCCAAGCCTTCTTAGCCTTGCCCATTGCTGTCGCCGATGTTGGTCCATTAGTTACCATTGCCTTTTTGCTGATTATTGGTACTATCAACATCCTGACGATGGCTTGTATGGCAGAAGCCGTAGGGCGTAGTGGTGACTTCCGTTATGGGAATTCTTTTATCAAACAATTAGTATCTAATTATTTAGGAAATGCAGGTTCATTTATACTTTCTATTGCAGTTGGTATCCGAGTTTTTCTGATTGCATTAGCTTGTTATATTGGTTTGTCGGTGACGATGGCCAGCTTTACACCGATACCCGCAGCATTATGGGCAGCATTGCTTTTTGGTGGAGGGTTATATTTGCGATCGCGTAAATCTTTGAACTTCACCGTCGCCTTAATGGTATTTTTGGCAGTAATCAACGTGAGTTTGTTGCTGATCCTTTCACTGCTGGCATTCAGTCATATTCAACTAGAAAATTTATTATATATAAAATTGCCCTTTCTTGATGGTCATTTCCAACCGGGGATACTACAGAGGATTTTCGGTGTCAGCCTGATGCTTTACTTTGGCCATGTGTATGTCGGGGAATGTGGCAAACTCATACTTCCGCGTGACTCTAGCGCCACCTCCTTGATTTGGGGTAGCGTTGCGGGAACAGCTTTTTTGACTATATTGTTTTGCATTTGGGTGTTAGCAGTTAATGGAGCGATCGCCCCCCAATTGCTAGCAGGACAATCAGGCACCGCTTTAGCACCACTAGCAAGAGAAGTCGGTTCCATCGTCACAGTTTTGGGGGCAGTTTTAGTCACTCTACTTTTAGGAATGGCTTGGCTACGTAGTTCCAGTCTCCTAGTCAACTTAGCTAAAGAGTGGTTGCCTATCCGACCGAAATCTGTATTAAGCTTACCTCGCCAGCAAGGAATGTTAATATTACATCCCTCTGGAGAATCCAGCCAGATTCCCCATATTGGTTTAACCTACTTGGGACAATCAGAAACTCAATCTAAGTTTCGTGTAGATATTCAGTTAAGCGGCAAAGTTGACTCTGTAGAAATTGCGATCGCTGAACATTGGGATATTAAAGAACTATTCAATCAATTTCCCGACTTACGCAAGTGGGATACCCGCTTGGCTTTAGATGTCAAATCAGTTAACCAGGATAGAGCTTGTCTACAAATCATTTCACCGATGCTCTTAGTTTATGAAGGAGGTTTGAAAGCTGATGCCGGAAATTTTGCTTTTGAGCATCAGAGTCAGACGAAAAAGTTTTGGACAACCTTGCTCAACCAACGTCGCTTCTTCTTATCCATCAGCCCCTTACTGCTAGTTTTTTTGTTGACAGAGTGGCTTTTCTTGGCTGGTGTCCAATCCTTTACCAATATACTCGCCTTCGCCGGCATCCTTGGCAATTCCCTTGTTGGTGGTATTTTCCCAGTTTTATTATTAGTTTCTAGTCGACGCAAAGGCGAACTTATACCCGGAGTCGTCTTGAAACTTCTCAACCATCCATTGTTCAGCGTGGGTGTATACAGTTTATTCTTAGGCATCCTGCTCATCCACGGCTTATTTATCTGGGAAAATTCCGTGGCGCGGATTACTGCATTGTCCGTTGCTGCACTATCTTTAGGAGCAACTCTAGTGATGAAAAACTATGGAGCCTTTGCTTCTCGTGTAGTTGTAGAACTGCGAGAAGATCAACATCTGGGGGGTAGTTCCGTATTCACAATCACAGCAGGCGGACAACCAAAAATCGCCCAAGTGCTGCTGGGATATGCCGATGGTGAGCAACATCACCAAGGAGCCACGATTGAGATTCCATCACTCTCATCCCTGCGCTATGCCACCTTTCAATTACCAAACAAGCAAGAAAAAGAACTTAGAGTGTGGGCGCACACAAGCAACTCCAAAGTTGACTCCAAAAGTTTGCCTGCACTAGTAGAAGTCCAGAGTGGAAACAAGAATATGCAGTTTAACTTGCAGCTATCCAACGGACGAGTGTTGCTACCCTTGGGGGGCGATCGCTGCTGGTTAAAATTTACGTTCCCATAGTTAGCAAAATGAGGGAGCAGGAATTTTAGATTTTAAATTTTGGATTTTGAATTAAATTTCAATCTAAAATCCAAAATCTAAAATCCAAAATTGAATTGCCCAATGCCCAATAAATAATTAATTACGAGGTAATATATGACACAAATTATCGCAGTTCATTCATTCCGTGGCGGTACTGGTAAATCAAACTTGATTGCGAATATAGCAGCTACTATGGCGCTTCAAGGACAACGTGTAGGCATTATTGATACTGACATCCAATCACCAGGAATTCACGTTATTTTCGGACTCAACGAGAATAAAATAGAACGCGCACTCAATGATTATTTATGGGGACAATGCGATATTAAAGACGCTGCCTACGACGTGACTGATACTCTCATTGCGGAACAAGGAAATGCAGGTACTATCAAGGGTAAGCTTTATTTAGTACCTTCTAGTATTAAAGCTGGTGAAATCGCCAGAATTCTCCGTGAAGGGTATGATGTAATCCGACTCAACGATGGTTTTCAGCAACTTATTCGCAGCCTGAAACTAGACTATCTATTAATAGATACACATCCAGGATTGAATGAAGAAACCTTACTTTCTATTGGTATTTCCAATGTTCTAATAATTCTTTTACGTCCAGATAATCAAGACTTTCAAGGTACTGCGGTAACAGTGGATGTAGCCCGGAAGCTTAGAGTGCCAAAAATGTTGTTGGTAATCAATAAGGCGCTACCAAGTTTGAACTTTGCAGACTTGCAACAACAGGTTGAGAAAATCTATAACGTGCCATTAGCAGGGATTTTGCCCCTTTCCGAAGAAATGATGCAGCTAGCAAGCCTTGGTATTTTCTCCCTACGTTACTCTGAACATCCCATAAGTCAGACAATTGCAGGGATTACCGATCAGATTGCTGGTTTAGTCGTTACTCGTTAGTTATTGGGCAATTCAATTTTGGATTTTATATTTTATATTTTGGATTAAATTTCAATCTAAAATCCAAAATCTAAAATCTAAAATTCCTGCTCCCTCATCTCCCCCACTCCCCACTCGCCTATGATTCAACAATCATTTCGTACCGATGTCCTCACCTACTTTGGAGCCACTGCTACAGAGGCGGAAGAATTATTGGTATACAATCAAAACGTTTTTGATCACAAGACATTAACTCATCCTCTCAAGTTCCCCCTTACTCCTGAATTATATGTAGCTGCTTGGGAAGAATACGTTGTTGTAGCCAGAGTTGTAGGAGTATTTGAAGCACTCAAACAACGACTGGTTCAGTTCCAATTCCCCATTAAAGAAGGTATCAGCCAAACTGAAGCGTATCTGTCTGCCACTCGTAGGGGCGTTACTGCGGATGGAATGCATGAAGCGACTGGTTTAGTTTTACAACAACCTGAAAAACTCCAATTAATACTGCATCAAAGCTTGGCTGGCATCATACCAGTATTAATAACTGGAAACCGAGAGGATTTTCTTTCTTTAGTACAAGCCCTGACAAAGCGAAATGAACCCCAGCCAATTCCTAAATCTATGGGAGCCTGCATAATTAGCGGTTTTAATAACTGGGATCGAATTCGTCAGTATCGTCAAAAATGGGAGGCGGAAAATCTTGCTAGTTCAGAAATTAATTGGGCAAAAAAATTTCAACGGTTGATACCACAAAAGCAACTTTATCAGGATAAGTTGATTATTTTGAGTAATGGCGCTTATAGCAACGTTTCAGCCAGCGATATGGGACTTGAAGAATCCCAATGGCAACAGCTATCACTAACAATTCGGCTGGAACATGAATGTACACACTACTTTACACGCCGCTTGTTTAACTCCATGCGGAACAACATTCTCGATGAGCTAATTGCCGACTACAGGGGCATTGTAGCCGCTACAGGTTGTTATCGAGCCGACTGGTGTTTGCGATTTCTGGGGTTAGAGTCGTTTCCTGATTACCGAGAGGGAGGTAGACTGCAAAACTATCTGGGTAATCCACCACTTTCTGATGGGGCTTTTAGGATTCTACAGGCATTAGTGAAAACAGCCGCCGAAAATTTGCAGCGTTTTCACGCTGAGTATGCACAGAAATTAACTGATACTAATATTCAACCCTTGATGTTAACGACATTGACTTATTTAACATTGGAAGAATTAGCTTCAAAAGAGGCGAACTCGTTTATTCAACAACACTTAGATAGATTGCTGAAAACTTCGTGTATCTAGAACAATCCAAAATATAAAATTCAAAACAGGTATTATTTATGACAGAAGTTCTACTCAAAGAATTAACTACCAGTGACATTGATTGGATGATTGCAACAGGTCATCAACGAGAAATAGCTCCTGGCACTATACTTATCCAAGAAGGAAAAGCTACCGATTCTTTACACATTTTGCTAGATGGCATTTTAACAGTTAGCATTTCTCAACCAGATAATAATCCTTTAACTCGTGCTTTTGCAGCTATCGAAGGAGATGAAGTCTTCAGTCGGGAGATTGCCAGATTATCCAGTGGCGAGGTAGTAGGGGAACTTCCATTTTTAGGGAATCGCCTTACAGCTACAACTGTGAAAGCTGTAGAAAAATCTTTAGTAATGTCGATTTCACAACAGAAATTGTCAGTAAAGTTGCAGCAGGATGTTGGTTTTGCTTCACGTTTTTATCGTGCGATCGCAATTATCCTTTCCGATAGAATCCAAAGTACCATTAATCAACAGGGACGTAACAATTTAGCACAAAGTCAACCTTTGAGAGATGTCCTATTTGTGTTAGGAGGATTACATGATAGTGACATCGATTGGATAACGACTTGTGGTAAAATGCAAAAAATTCTTGCTAATACCGTACTTATCCGTGAAAGCGGGCTTGTGGATGGGCTGTATATTCTTTTAGATGGAGCAATGTCTTTATCTATTGATGACAATGAACGTAACCCCTTAGCGCGTGCTTTTGCTGCTATAGAAGGTAGTGAAATTTCTGGTAGAGAAATAGCCAGATTATCCAAAGGCGAAATCATCGGCGAAACACCCTTCATTGATGGGCGGCTGCCTTTGGCAACGGTTAAAGCGATTGAAGATTCAATTGTGTTGTCAATTGACCGACAGCAATTAGCAGCAAAGTTACAGCAAGATATAGGATTTGCATCTCGTTTTTATCAAGTTATTGCAACTTTGCTTTCTCAAAGATTGCAAGGAATGCTGAGTCAGCTTGGTTATGGTAGACGCGTTTATAGTAAAGGTTTACCGTTAGCTAAAGATGTAGAATATGAGGATGAATTGAATGATAACGTTTTAGATCGTGTAGCGATCGCAGGGAAAAGATTTGATTGGATGCTGGGGCGGTTAAAAGTAAGTTGAATTTCTGAGTATAGCAGCCCACTATTTGATGTCACTGGCAATATTGGTACTTGCTAGACTCCTAGTTGATTGACATAAGCTGGCAGTGGCAATAGTTTATTTAATAGCACTTTGTCAGCCGTCCAGAACTGTGCTTGTTCACCCTCAGCACAAGCTAAAAATGCAGCATCATAGAGTGTTGGTAGTTGATATTGTTCTGCAATCTCCCAAGCTCTGACTCTGAGCAACTGCTCGTTAATGTAATCTATGGGTAGATTGCAAAAATCTAGATAACAGCCTTCCGCTTCTTCGATTGTCAGTAAACCCATCCTGACTTTCTTACGTAATACTGAGCCTACTTCTGCCCAAGCAAAACTGGGAACAACTAAACGTGTCTGTCCCACAACTGCTTCCAGCACCAGATTATCTGCTAATGGTTCATTTTCATCAGGCACAAGATAGGCAATAAGAACGCTTGTATCCAAGCATAAGACTTTATTCACTTCGCATATCCCCTTCTCTGAGGTGATGAATGAGAACATTCACATCTGGGTGTACGCCAGTTCTAGCCTTGATTTTGGCACGTCTGGCTACGATGCTCTGATGAGTAGCAATAGCCTGTCGTCGTTTCACCTCTCGTTCCACCGCTTCAACCACTAGCTCGTTGAATGACTCTGAGCCATCTTTAAGATGTTTTGCTTTGTTTAATAGAGGAATAGGAAACCGGATTGTGACTGCTTCACGTTCCATCTTCATTTATAGCATTCAGATTATGATATCTAATTATATAACCATTTTGTGGTGAGCATCTAAAGTCGATGAATTTTAACTAAAAAAATCATAGTATTAACTAAAAATTGTTCATTGTAGCCTTAGCTGGTTTTTAATAACGTGTTAGTTACTGATTAATAGGAGTAAACTATATGTCTATAGAAAGCGCAAAAGCTTTTTATCAGAGAGTCACAACAGATGAAGCTTTCCGCACTCAAGTTGAAAGCTATCCTATTGAAGAACGTGGAACTTTCTTGCAAGCAGAAGGATATGCTTTCACTGAAGAAGAATGGGAAACTACTAGCGCTGAGATGTTAGAGGCAAATTCCACCGAGGAACTAGACGAAGCTGAATTAGAGGCGATCGCTGGTGGGATAATAAAAAGTCGCTATCCAGGTCCTGTTGCTTTGTACGGTATATTTCCAATTCCATACGACACGATTTAATACTTATTGTACTGCTATCAATATCAATCGCTGAAATTACCAAAGCTATTGTGCGTATTATATACATGTACAATCGCCTTTGACTTACCAAGCCAATACCAAAACGCTGGGCAAAACAATGTCTGAAAAGTACCGTAGAACTAGTTATGCCGTTTGGGAAATCACTTTAAAATGCAACCTTGCTTGTAGTCATTGTGGTTCGCGGGCAGGACAGGCACGGCATGAAGAACTCTCCACTGAAGAAGCCCTTAATCTTGTTCAGCAGTTAGCTGATGTGGGGATTAAAGAAGTAACTCTCATTGGAGGAGAAGCTTTTCTGCGCCCCGATTGGTTGGTAATTGCAAAAGCCATTACTCAGGCTGGTATGCTCTGCGGCATGACTACCGGAGGCTACGGCATCTCTCTGGAGATGGCACACCGGATGAAAGAAGCAGGAATTGCTAAAGTTTCTGTTTCTACCGATGGGATGGAAACAACTCACGATCGCCTCCGAGGAAAAAAAGGCTCTTGGAAATCTGGACTCAGAACCATGAGCTACCTCAAGGAAGTTGGTATTCCCTTCGGCTGCAATACCCAAATTAACCGTCTCTCTGCCCCGGAATTCCCTCGCATCTATGAGCATATCCGCGATGCAGGTGCAGGAGCATGGCAAATTCAACTGACTGTGCCGATGGGAAATGCCGCAGACAATGCAGATATTCTTCTCCAACCCAGCGAACTATTAGAACTCTATCCGATGGTGGCTCGTGTCGTTCGACAGGCTCACCTTGAAGGAGTAAAAGTTGCGGCTGGTAACAACATTGGTTACTACGGCCCTTACGAACGTTTGCTGCGGGGACAAGGTGATGAATGGGGATTTTGGCGGGGTTGTGGTGCTGGACTGTCTACTCTAGGGTTGGAGGCGGACGGTACAATTAAGGGTTGTCCTTCACTGCCAACAGCTGCTTATGCTGGTGGTAATATCCGCGATCGCTCTTTGCAAGAAGTTATTGAACAAGCTGAAGAATTGCGGTTCAATCTCAATGCTGGTACACCCGAGGGGACATCTCACTTATGGGGATTCTGCAAGACTTGCAAGTTTGCTGAGTTGTGTCGTGGGGGCTGCACTTGGACAGCACACGTATTCTTCAATCGCAGAGGTAATAATCCTTACTGCCACCACCGCGCTCTCGAATTGGCGAAGCGCGGAATCCGAGAGCGGGTTTATCCCAAAGTTCCAGCACCAGGGATTCCCTTCGACAACGGCGAGTTTGCCATTATTGAAGAACCGCTTGACGCGCCTTGGCCGGAAAACGATCCACTTCACTTTACTGCTGACTCCATCCAATGGCCAGAAACTTGGCAAGACAAACCTGAACTTTCTTATTCTGTAGCAAAATGAATCATTTAAACGAAGAAGCTGATGAAAAGCTTTTTACAGTTCAGCCAGAAACTTTATCTGAAGACTTATTAATTTCTCAGCACCTTCTACCTCGCTCTAGTTGGCAAGATGAACAAGCTTTTTTGAGAGCCATAATCAGGGCTAAACAAGCTTTAGATATGGCAGAATTGACTGCCCTTCTTTGGCAACCAAAAGCTTCTTCAACTAGTTAGAGAAGTTAAATAATAGCCAAACACTGTATAAAAAAAATAGAATTTTTAGGTGGCATCTTTATAGAGAAAGTATCTCAAAAATTGCCACCCTATATTAATAGAAATTTAGGTTAATAATGCCTACTTGACTTTATGGATCTGCTACTTCCTGGAGAAGCTTAGATGAGTAACCGTTATCCGTCACCATTTGCGGACAGCGATAACAAGCAGCTTTTCCTTCCTGCTGCCACCAACGGCAACTAGGGCGAATCTGGCAAGCTGGTAAAGTTTCCACAACAGTTGGTAACTGCTCAACGATACGCATAGCTAAACGGCAGTTTACACCATCAAAATGCTTACAAGCATCAGCTTGGCAAGACGATGCAATTCGGAAAATTTCTGTAGGCTTAACTGAGTCTGATAAAGCTAGAATTTCCTCTGTAACTGGCTGAGACTCCCTTAGATAAGCGATACTTGGTGCTTCGACAGTACCCCCTACAACACCAAACACAACAGTATTACCTATTTCTGGTTGTCCACTGGGACATAATGGCAACTTAGCCGATTCAACTACTTGTTTTAACAAATTAGCAGTTTCATTATATCTTGTTTCAAATTCTTTGGATTGAGTACTTAGATTAAGAGGCTGGTTAATATTTTCAAATAGGCTTTTCCAACCTCCGGTTTCATAAAGAGACTGAGACTTTTTCCAAGGACTAATTGTTTGACGTGCTTCAATAGCTCTTTGTCTAGCATGAATAGTAGCATTTTCTAGCTCTTCTGATTCAATGCTCTGAGGCTTCAAGATATATTTATTATGAGATAAAGATATTGATTCTTCCATAGAGTTTAATTTTATATATCTATTATTGATTGACACTAAGGTTTTTTTGCTGCCAACTTTTGAAGTCTTAGAGAGTTCGAGTTATATCGAACTCTCTAAGTTTATAACTGAGATAAAACCTATTTGAATGACTTGAAAAACAAAAAACTTCTGTAGAGTGTTTACTCGATATTATTGATAAGCTGCAACGATACCGCTGGTGTGTCCAATGCCACCTGCAATCATCATCAAATCTAATTCATTCAACTCTTCATTGGCAGTATTAACTGGCACAACCAAATGTTTAACAGTTGGCGTATCTTCATAAACACAAATTATTAAAGTATCGGACAAGTCTGTGCCTGTTACTTTTTGAATTGTGGCTTTGGGATTTTGTAGCAGTTGAGATTTGAAACTTTCATCTTGCCAAGCTTGTTGTATTACTGCTTGGAATCCAGGCACTGATTCTGTAACATTACCTACCTGAGATTCTGGCTTTAATGGTAAAACCAAATTTTTTAACTCTAAACTATCCTCATGAACTTCAACTGTAATCGAATTGGAAACATGAACACCCATCTCAGCCAATATGGATTTTGGGTTAGCAATAAAGTTATTTTTGAGTTGTTCGTCAGCCCATAAATACTCTAGAAGAGCTTCATAGTTTTTGATTTGGCTTTTCATTAATATTTACCTGCAATTTGCGTTTTGTTGATTGGATTTTGATGATATGCCAATTTATTCTTAATTAAATATTTTAAATGTACTGAAAAATACTTGTATAACTCTTCATTTATTTTTTTTGATTGAGTAGTACACAAAATACTTAAATATTCCTTCATTGACATAGCTATAAAAAGCTTTGCGTTTCGCAAAATAGAAAACTCTTCGCAAAACTTTAGTAGCTTTAGCTTAGTTTAGGTAAAAACCACACAACAATGCACAATTTTTAGACAAGACTAACATTTTTTTGTTTTTTATTGGTGTTAATTTTTTATAAAATTGCTAAAACCTTCAATTAGACTTCATAAGGGGAAGATTCTAAAAGATTAGTATAAATAATCTAAAAAAAAGTGAGTCTTAGTTAAAAATTGTGCATTGTTATTTTATTTGATGTCTTTTATTGTTTAATTACACGAAATAAGTTTAGATTTGAAACTCAAGGAGATACAAATGTCTACAACAATGTCCAAACAAGAAATTGAAGCAAAACTGACTACTTTGGCTCAAGAAAATGAGTCATTTAAACAGGATTTAATCAATAATCCTAGAGTTGCTCTTGAACGAGCTGGATTAGATTTTCTTCCTACTGATGCACAGATTATTGTTGCAGAAAACCATAATGAACAAGAGTTGTCTGACAACGAATTAGAAAATGTATCTGGAGGAAAAGCAGAAGTAAGCATTAGTATTACAATTAAGTTCTAATGATTAACTAAACATCAAATATTCTGTATTATCCTTAAGTGAGTTCTTCTCAAATTGGTTAAGCATTGGCACATACTCAATATGTATACTTGTAGTTTGTGTTATTAAGAGAAGATCCTTGCTTAAGGATTCCTATATATTCAATAAACTTTTAAAGTTAACATGTCCAATAAATATTGGTAGATTAGGATTTTTTATGAAAAATTGAAACCATTATCTAAACTACTGAATTGTGCTTTTTTGCATTATTTTATATCCTATTTCTCTAAATGTATTTACTGAAAATAGTTAATAATAACTAAACTTGTTTTGATAAAAAAATGTAAATGTTAAATCAGAAGCGCAGCCTATTTCGCAAAGAATCCTTAGAGCGTCTCTCTTCTCCTGAAAGACTTGACCAACTGATGCATGTAGTCAGCCCCAGAAGTTGGCTACCTCTTGTGGCCTTGGGTTCGGTAGTTGGAGTAGCCGTTATCTGGAGCATTTACGGTCGCATCCCCATTACTGTTGAGGGTCAAGGGGTACTGATTTACCCCAGCAATGTTGTGCAACTGCAATCAAAGAGCGTTGGACAGTTAATGGCTCTCAATATTAAAGTTGGGGATGTTATTAAAAAAGGGCAAGTACTGGCGACCATTGACCAGGCTGAACTTCGCAAGCAATTGCAACAGCAACAAGCTAAATTAACGGAATTAGAATCACAAGACCAAGCAGTTGGTTCGCTACAAGGGCAAAGGCTGGAACAAGAAAAACGATCGCAACAACAACAAACCCACTACCTCCAGCAACGTATACTGGAATTGCGATCTACAACGCCTCTTCTCAAAACCAAAGGCAATACGTCTATTGGACAGCAACGCCAAGGTTTAGAACAGCGCCTCAAGCAAGCCCAAGCTCTAACTCCTGTTTTCCTCCAGAGAATGGAAATCCGCAAACAGCTATTCAAAAAAGAGGGAGCGATTTCTGGTGATGAAGCACTTACGGCTGAACAAGAATATTTGCAAAACCAGGAAAAAATTGTTGATATCCAAAATCAGTTGAAAGAACTGGATGTAAAAGCGACGCAAACAGAAAAAGATTATCGGGAAAACCTCAGTACCATTTCTGACTTGCAAGCTCAGTTGAAAGAACTAGACAGCAAACAGGCTTCTGTGGCTCAACAAGACCTCGAAAGTGTCACCACCCGACGAAAAGAGATTCAAGATGTTAAGCGACAAATTGCCCAATTAGAAGTGCAATTAGGCAATGATAGTCAGATTATTAGTCAATATAGCGGACGCGTTTTAGAAATCACGCTGACACCAGGACAAGTTGTTAGCGCCGGAACTCGCCTCGCAACTATTGAGGCGGAAAATCCTAAAAGTAAGCTGGTTGGCGTTACCTATTTTCCTGTTGCTGATGGGAAGAAAATTCAGCCGGGGATGAAAATCCAAATTACTCCCCAAACGGTGAAGCGGGAACGCTTTGGTGGCATTGTGGGTAATGTTACCAGCATCTCACGCTTTCCGATTACTAAAGAAGCAGCCGCTAATGAGGTGGGCAATTCCGAAGTGCTAGAAGGTCTAGTATCTCAACAACAAGGACTGATACAAGTATTCTCTGAGCTTGAGCCAGATTCCACAACGCCAAGTGGATATAAGTGGTCTTCTTCCATAGGGCCACATCTGAAAATTTCTTCGGGAACTACTACTGTTGTGCGAGTCAACGTGGAAGAACGCGCTCCCATCACTTTCGTTTTACCTATCTTGAGGTCGGTCAGTGGTATCTACTAAATCTACTTTAGTAACACCGTTTAATCCTTGGCAGTATTTACAAAAATTACTGCCACGCCCAAGCATTCGGGTAAAAACACCTACGCTTTTGCAAATGGAAGCTGTGGAATGTGGTGCTGCGGCTTTGGGAATTATTCTCGGTTACTACGATCGCATTATACCACTGCCACAACTGCGGCGAGATTGTGGAGTTTCCCGTGATGGTAGTAAAGCATCTAATATGCTCAAAGCTGCTAGAAGTTATGGATTTGAAGCTAAAGGGTTTAAGAAACAACTCAAGCAACTGCAAGAATTGCGTCCTCCATTTATTGTCTTTTGGAACTTCAACCATTTCCTTGTTGTAGAGGGATTTCGCAATGAGCGAGTTTATCTCAATGACCCCGCTACGGGGCCGCGTCATGTTTCTTTACAGGAATTTGACGAGGGGTATACGGGTGTGGTGCTGGTGATTGAACCAGGCGCGGAGTTTATTAAAGGTGGTCGTAAACCCAGCATGATTTTATCTCTGTGGTCACGGCTACAGGGTGCTGGAGATGCTTTAGCTTACTCTCTGGTTGCGGGATTTTTCTTAACGGTGATTGGGTTGGTAGTACCTGTGTTCAGCCAAGTGTTTGTAGATGACATCTTGGTGGAGGGACGGCAATTATGGCTGCGTCCTTTGCTTGTGGGCATGGCGATCGCTGCTATACTCCAAGGATCGCTAACTTTACTACGGTTGCGCTATCTGCGCCGCCTAAAAATCAAACTGGGTGTAGGGATGTCCAGCCGCTTCCTCTGGCATATCCTGCGGCTACCAGTTAGCTTTTATGCTCAACGTTTTGCTGGAGAAATCAGTAACCGGACTACTCTCAATGACCAAGTTGCTGATGTTCTAGCAGGAAAGTTGGCAACTACAATCATTGATACTTTGATGGTGGTTTTTTATGGCTTAGTCATGGTGCAATATGACTGGGTGCTGACCTTAATGGTGGTCAGCTTCGCTGCTGTGAACGTCTTAACTTTACAGTGGATTTCTCGACAACGGGTAGATGCTAATCAAAAATTGATACAAGAGTATGGTAAAGCGGCTGGGTTATCCATTGCTGCACTTCAAAGTATTGAAACACTCAAAGCATCGGGGTTGGAGTCAGATTTCTTTTCGCGGTGGTCAGGTTATTACACCAAAGCTCTAAATTCTCAGCAGGAGTTAGGAGTAACAAACCAGACATTCTCTGTATTACCGACGCTGTTATCCGCTCTTTCTTCGATGTTGTTGTTGGTTATCGGTGGTTTCCGGGTAATGGATGGACATATCAGCATTGGGATGCTCATCGCTTTTCAAGGTTTAATGTTAGGTTTCCAGCAACCTGTTAACAATCTCGTCAACTTTGGTACTACTCTCCAGGAATTGGAGGGGAATTTGATTCGCCTGGATGATGTGCTGGATAATCCCATTGGGGAGGAGTTAGGAGTTAGGAGTGAGGAGTTAGGAGTTAGGGAGGAGGGGTTAGGAGTTAGGAGTGAGGAGTTATCTATCCCTCTCATCTCCTCATCTCCCTATTTTCTTCCGAAATTACAGGGTTATGTAGAGTTGCGGAATATCACTTTTGGTTATAGCCGCCTGGAAGCGCCATTAATTGAAAACTTTAATCTCTCAATTAAGCCGGGACAGCGAGTAGCTTTGGTAGGTGGAAGCGGTTCTGGGAAGTCTACTATTGCTAAAGTCGTGAGCGGACTTTATCAACCTTGGGCGGGTGAAGTTTGCTTTGATGGTAAATCTAGAAATCAGATTCCCCAACAACTACTTACCAATTCTGTTGCAATGGTGGAGCAGGAAATTTTGCTGTTTGGCGGTTCGGTTCGGGATAATTTGACCCTCTGGGATACTACTGTACCAGATAAAAACCTGATGCGGGCTTGTCAAGATGCCGCGATCGCTGATGTAATTCTTTCTATGTCTGGAGGATTTGATGCTGAACTCATAGAAGGTGCTGCTAATTTAAGTGGTGGTCAGCGACAACGCTTAGAAATCGCTCGTGCTTTGGTAAATAACCCTTCCATACTTGTCATGGATGAAGCTACCAGCGCCCTAGATGCAGAAACAGAACAAATCATTGACCAAAATCTCCGCCGCCGGGGATGCACCTGTATAATTGTCGCTCACCGATTAAGCACTATCCGCGATTGCGATCTAATTATTGTTCTAGAACGCGGAAAGGTTGTACAACAAGGCACTCACAAAGAATTATGGCAAGTTGACGGAGTATATTCGCGGTTAATTCGCACTGAAGGGGGGTAACAATTAAAAATTAAAAATTATTGATGTATCAAATATTCTTTTACCCCACCCTAACCCTCCCCGTATGTATTGGGGAGGGAACTGGATTTCTTGTTTCCCCCCAATATATCGGGGGGATTAAGGGGGGTAATCATTCGATTAATATCACAACCACTTTTCAAACAACCTCTTAAACCCCTTAATTTAGAATTAATGAGTATTTGAACTCCATTAATGAGCCTACGAATTACGAATTACGAATTATTTTACTCCCGCTTTCAAAATGCTAATAGGTCAAATTTACATAATTAATGGCAATGAACCGATTCTACTGAATGACCCTTCTAGAGTTTGGGTAGTTCAGTCTGGCTCTATGGCCTTGTTTGCTGTCACACTCAAAGATGGCGTTATCGAAGGAACTCGCCGTTATCTATGCAGTATTAATCAAGGTGAAGCACTTTTCGGAACTGCTAATCAACATCGTCAGATTTTAGCAGTTCCAATTGGAGAGACAGAATTACTACAAGTACATCAAGAATGTTTTCGGGAGTTAGTAGCCAATGCAGATGCAATTGCTCTAACTTGGATAGAAACATGGCTGTTGCAACTCGGTGGTGTATTCTCCCAAGTGACTATGCCAAAAATTCAGGTGAAGGCTAAGGAAGAAGTACGATTTTCCTTAAATAATGCTCAGACTTTCCAGCCCGAAGCGGGTGTCATCTGTTGGGTACAACTTCACCAAGGAACTGTCCGCTTTCTGGGGTTTGAGGAAATCACCTTAACGCCAACCACTGCAACTTTTCCCCTCACTGATAAAATGTGGTTGGAAGCTGTGGAAGGAGTTCAACTGACAACTAACACTACCAGCGAATTTCCAAATCCAGATACACTGCTGGCTGGGTTATCTCAGTTCCATACTCAACTCTTGCAATGCATCAATATTATAGATGAGCAAGAAGCACAAACAGAAATAATCCGGTTGCGCGATCGCCAACGCCTAAATCGTCAAGTCACGGCGGAAGCAATAGGAGAGTTAGTATCAACTTTGAATTCCCAAGACGGGGACTTTTTCTTAGAAGGTACTCCTTTACTGGTGGCGGCTGGTGCTGTTGGTAGAGCAATGGGGATAAAAATTCGTCCCCCGTCTCGTTCAGAAAACCTCAAGCGGCTCAAGGAACCTTTAGAAGCAATTGTTCGAGCTTCCCGGATTCGGATGCGGCGGGTGCTGTTGCGAGATAACTGGTGGGAAAAGGATTCTGGCGCTTTAATCGCCTATACCCAAGATAATCGCCCAGTGGCACTACTACCTATTTCTCCAACTCGTTATGAAATTTTTGACCCAGTTGAACGTACCCGTGTCAAAGTGGATGAACAGATAGCTGCAACATTGGCTCCTGTTGCTTATATGTTTTATCGCTCTTTGCCCGATAAAGCACTCAAAGCTATTGATATAGTGAAGTTCACACTTCAAGGACATAGCCAAAGTCTACTAGCAATTGTATTTAGTGGCATTGCGGTAACGCTGCTGGGGATGATTACACCTTATGCCACATCAATTATTATAGATAATGCAATTCCCGATAGCGATCGCGGTTTATTACTGCAAATCGGCTTAGGTTTGCTGGTTGCAGCTTTGGGTACAGCTTTATTTCAGCTAACACAGGGTTTTGCTCTGTTGCGGATGGAATCGGCTGGCGATGCTTCCACCCAAGCGGGGGTATGGGATCGGTTGCTCAACTTGCCAGTGTCTTTTTTCCGACAATACACAACCGGGGATCTACTATCCCGCATCACATCGGTAAGTACAATTCGCCGCAAACTCAGTGGGACAACTCTGATTAATTTGATTACGAGTTTGTTTGCACTGTTTTATTTGGGACAGTTATTTTATTACAACTACAAATTAGCTTTCATTGCCGTTGGAGTTGCGGTAGTTGCGATCGCACTCACCACCCTCTCTGGTATGCTGCTGTTAACCAAGGTGCGTCCGCTACTGGAAATCCGGGGTAGTATTTTTGGGCAAACAGTGCAGCTAATCAATGGTATTTCTAAACTGCATATTGCTGGCGCACAAGAACGCGCCTTTGCCGCTTGGAGTAAAAATTACACTCGCCAAATTAAGCTGGAACTGAGTACACAACGCATAGAAGATGCCGTTGTCCTGTTCAATACAGTTATGCCCATACTCACTTCTGGAATATTGTTCTGGTTTACGATTAAACTGCTGGAAGTTCCGCAAACTTCAGGAACAGTTGAATTATCTCTTGGCACCTTCCTGGCTTTCAACACAGCTTTTGGTAACTTTACCAGAGGCACTACAAACCTCAGCAACACAGTTACAGAAATTTTGCAAGTCATCCCCCAATGGCAACGCACACAGCCAATTTTGGCAACTATCCCAGAGGTGGATTTGTGCAAAGCTAATCCCGGTAGAATCATAGGGAAAATTACCGTAGACCATGTTACCTTTTGTTATCGCAGTGATGGCGCACTAACCTTGGATGATGTGAGTATCTCTGCCGAACCAGGAGAATTTATAGCTTTGGTAGGCGCTTCTGGCAGTGGTAAATCGACATTACTGCGATTACTACTGGGATTTGAGACTCCCCAAGCAGGTAGTGTTTATTACGATGGTCAAGATTTGTCTGGGTTAGATGTGGATGCAGTGCGCCGACAATTGGGCGTAGTTTTACAAAATGGTCAGCTAAATTCCGCTTCCATTTTCGAGAATATTGCAGGTGGGGCACTGATGACCTTAGATGAAGCTTGGGAAGCAGCGCGAATGTCTGGATTTGCTGATGATATCACCACCATGCCTATGCAAATGCATACTGTGGTCAGCGAAGGGGGTAGTAATCTTTCTGGAGGACAACGCCAAAGATTGTTGATTGCTCGTGCTTTGGCATTAAAACCCCGGGTTTTATTTTTTGATGAAGCTACCAGTGCCCTTGATAACAAAACTCAGGCTATTGTGAGTGAAAGCTTAGATAAATTACAAGTTACCAGAATTGCGATCGCTCATCGACTTAGTACCATCCGTAATGCTCACCGGATCTATGTACTCCAAGCAGGTAGAGTTGTCCAACAGGGAACTTTTCATGAGCTAGCTACTGTTGAAGATCTGTTTGCCCAGTTAATGGCTCGGCAAATGGGCTAGTTACTTAAGATTTATGAAAGCTGCGGATACATGATTTGCCCTAAACCGCCACCAACCAATCACAGACCACAGACCTACACCCGCTCCCAAAGTTAACCCCAACCTCCCACTGCCCCAAATACCCATTCCAGTAAGGCGAGTCGCTTTGCTCCAATTCAAAATGCAAAATTCAAAATGCAAAATTAATTTTGCATTTTGAATTAAAAAACCTCAGCCTCACCAACTTGGGAGACAAGCTCAGTTATATGGTCAATCTCCAGTACATCTGACTCTCGCAAATACAATCCGCAGTGAGTACATTTACCCTTTTGTGACTTCAGGAGCGTTGCTACCCTCGTAGTCGTTTCGGGGTGTTCTCCCATTCTTGTACTCCAGTAAATTAGGTTGCCATCGTAGGGACTGGCATCGCCTTTGACTTTCACATGACGGATAATCTTTGTTTCCGTGTGCGATCGCCTTTGGATAAGTTAGCAGAGTAAACAGCTTGATTTCCCACAATTCCAGTGCAACGGCAGTGTTGTAGATTGCGTCAAATGCCGGCTGACCCTTGGCGACGATAAAATCATCAACCCCTTTCTCAAGGCCTTCAGGTAAATCAATCACTCGCAGCGAACAACCCTCATTTACCAGCAGCCGTCCCATGCGACTGATAGCGGTTCTCACCCGTTGGACTGTTTCAGGTTTGTTGTCTTGGTCAAAGTTAAACTAAGCGATTCCCTCACGAGAACCGCTCGTCTTCAAAACCGTGCTTGATACTTTCGCATCACACGGCTCCTCAGTAATAAGGCTCTTGTCATAAATTTTGAAGTGGCGCAGTCCATTCAATAAGGAGAATTGGCAATTGTGGGGACAACTGTTTAGTTAAAAAAAGTAATGAGGTTATTCCACCTTCTCTGTTAAATAACTTCTCTGCTAAATAACAGTAAACATACTTTAGTTACTCATAAGTCTTAGTTAAATACCTATATGGGGGCATTGATTTTGACATAAGGCATGATGCGAACGCTCTTTTTTCCTCTTTGAATTGGGAGCGGTCAAGCTACTGAATAGTAGTTTGACTCCGCATCCCAGGCGGTGGAGAAGTTAGCACTCCTATAAGAACGAAGTAGTTACTTTCTAATCTTGAGAGCTTTTCCCTGAACAGTTGGGGCAGAGGGAACACCTAGTAAACTGTTGATAGTGGGGGCTATATCGATATTGTGAATTGTGCCGATATTGCCACGGCGCTTGATGTCGGGGCCTGCGGCATAGAAAATGGCACTGAGATTAGGTATTTTGGGATCGTAGCCATGCGCCCCATAGAAGTTAGGCACAGAAAAAACTGAATTATCCGCGTCGCCTAAACGAGTTACAGCCGGAGTTTGTCTTCCGTCAAAGTTATATCCTTCACCCATGATTGCAAAGACATCACCGGTATCTTGACCAACAAATTCACTTGTACCCAGTCCAAAACTTGGGTCGTTTAAATTAGTTGGTAGGGGACGAGGGTATATCTGGTCAAAAACTGCCTTTTTTTGTCGCCCAAGGACATAGTTAGGATTGGTGTCTACTAATTCTCGCAAAGCTGTGATGATTTGTTGTTGTAGAGTTACATATTCAGCACGAGTGACAACGCCGTTGGGTTCACGCCCAAGAAGATTGATATATATGTTGGCGGCTGGCCCTGATGTCACAGCACGGACTCTAGTTAAGTCAAAACCTCTATTTCTGAAGTAGTTATTAAGGTTAACTTCTGTATGGAAGGCAGAAAAACCGTGGTCGGAAACAACTATGATGTTACTATTAGGTTGACCTTGACGATTTGTACCTACTGCGTTGATAATGCGTTCTACAGCATTATCAGCAGCCCGGTAAGCTGTCTCTAGATAGCTTCTATATCGAGTGACTTTGGTTTGATCTTGTCCTACGCCAATAGAGGATGGATTTGTGGGGTCACTGGGCTGGCGAGAATCAGTTAAGAGAAACTGGTGTTCCGATCCATCTGGTTGTTCAATATAAACCATAACTAAGTCGGCATCAGGGTTTTGGTTGATTGCTCTCAATGCCAGTCGAGTTTGATAGTCTACAAACAGTTGAACTTGGTCTTCGTAAATAGCTTCTAGCTCCCTGTCGGGGAAAGTTGTAAATCCAGGGCTGAGGCGTTCTGGAATCCGAAAATCAGACTGAGGAACCCAGAAGCCAACATTGCTGAGAATATCATTAACACTAGTTTGTGCTGCCGGATTTTGAGGAATCGCATTCGCAGAATAACGGGCAATCCGCACGATGTTCAGGTCAGGGGCAAGATTGCTGACGTAAAATGCTGTTCCTGCCTGGTTGGAACTACCTTCTAAGTAAAATAGACTAGAACGGCGATCGCACGCTTTGATATATGCAGGGCCAGTTGCAGGTAAGCTAAAAGGCCCGGCTGGAATCCCAATTTGAGCATCAAAGAAGACTAGGGTATCATAGTTGGTCTTGCGATCGTTGCTTGTATCTAATGCCGCAACTTGGATATCATAACTAATACCACCAACAGTAAAGCGATCGTTTAAAGCAGCTTGCTGAATTGGGCTATAGGAAACTCTTCCGGCATTATTGAGTTGACTAACTATTTGGCTAGAAGCTGGACTAAAGTTAGCGGCGGTTAAACTAAAACCACTCGCACCTACCCCAGCAAAAGCACCAAAGGGAACTGTGTACGATACAGTTCTTCTGTTAGCAGGTTGAATAATTGGGCTATTGGCTAAACCCGGTACTGGCACATCAACTCCATCTGCACCGGGAAAGGTAGCAGCCACAACTTTCTTCCCATTTTGCTGGAGTCCAACCCACACAGGTTCAGCAGTAGCTTGTAAACTGGCAGCAGGCCCAAAAGTTGAATAACCACCAATGGGAGCGCCAAAACCACTGATATTAGAAGTAAAGGGACTAGCAACCAAGTGGAATGTGTTACTGTTAATGTCATTGCGAGCTGCGGTTGAACCTGTACCAATTGCTATATGACAAGCCGCAGTTAGGGATGCACTACAAGTAATGTTTCGCTCTGCGTAAACTCCTTCCCTTTTCAGAAGTCCCAATCCCTGTCTTCGACTCAGCACACCTTTTTTAAGATACTGTTCCACAAAATCTGGTGTTGCGCCATCCAGGGAAATCAAAATCACTTTCGGGTGTGGTGTACTTGATACGGTTTTAGCCACTATGGAATGTAGAGTTAAGCTGAAAAAAAAAGTCACAAGCACCACAATGGATAGGCGCATAAGTAACTTATGTCTCAAAGTCTGCCATAGCCACTCAAATGCTTTGTTTATCCCATTGAATTTTAAATATCTGCTCACTTGTCCTCCCTAAGTAAAATGCCCTAACTTGATTGAGATGATTAATCCTCAATTTATTCAAGGTATCTTAACGAAAGACTATGAAAATCTTAAGTATTGGAGTACGGTACACGTCTAGAGGATGGCTTTTTCATCATTCCATCTCTTGAACAGCGCTTGGTAGAATGATTACACAATTGCTTTTTGGCTGTGCCGACAACAAAATATGCCCACTTCTGGCTAAAATAAGAACGTGATGTGTAGTCAAATTCAAGTCAGCATTTATAGGGTTTGCCGAACCAAAAAAATTGCAGTTTTCTACACCTTGTAATTCCCCTAATAATTCTTGGGTAATCATCAATTATTTGGTGATAATAACCGAATTTACAAGCTTCTTCGTTCTCAATAATATGGGAATCAAAGCAAGGAATTAAATCCGAAGTTGGTTGAGTAAAAAACTACTATTGGTACGAGGGATAAATTAATATGCTAGTTCGTTACAACCCCTGGCAAGAATTGAACGCTCACTTAAGTCACATCAACGGTTTATTTGGAGATACCAGAGTAGCACCTGCACGGTTTGACAGAGATTTTATCAAAGTTCCGGCTGCTGAGTTGCACGAAACTGATGATGCTATTCATGTGAAGCTAGAACTCCCAGGACTGGAAGCTAAAGACTTAGATATTCAAGTCACCCAAGACGCTGTTCACATTAGTGGTGAGCGCAAGTCCCAAACTAAAACTGAAAACAATGGCACTACAAGAAGTGAATTCTACTATGGTAAATTCCAACGTGTAATTCCTCTATCTGCTCGGATTCAAAACACTAATGTCACCGCAGATTATAAAGACGGCATTTTGAATTTGACACTGCCTAAGTCCGAGCAAGAAAAGAACAAAGTTGTCAAAGTTAATCTTGAACTTCCTGCTGCATAGTGCGAAACTACTCTACCTCCAATGATTGATTGAGATAGCTAAGAGCTTGGTTATGACATGACCAAGCTATGAGTGTATGCGATGTTTACGACGGGCTGCGCCTATGCTCCTCTCGTTTCCTCTAAGAATTAGGGCGATCGCTTTTTTCTTCTAAGAATTGGGTGGGGCGATCACAGAGCGAGTAAAAATTCAAAAATATGACTAAAGTCACTGAGTGCGATTGCTTTTCAGCAGGCAGTTTGCACAATCATGATTTTTGACAGAATTCTTGGTAATCTAGTTCTACTTGCAAAGAGTAGCTGATTGCATACTCTAAGATTTGATTACGCCAATCAGATAAGTGAGCAAACTTGATTAAATCATCTGCGATCGCAGAACCTTGTCTACCACCACTGCGTAATTGATCCCACGCTGTCACTTCACCCATTGTCTGCATCAACTTCTCTAAACGTTCCAGCTTTCCATCCCACGCCTGTAAACTCACCCGATCTTGTACTGGCTGCAACTCTCGCAAAACATAAGATTTATTCCCCTCAACTATTACCCCTAAAAGAGCAGGTGGGGTTCCTTGCACCCGTTGTTGGATAGCTACTACCCGTGCAGATTCACTCGACCAATCCGGCTGAGGTAGTGTTAAATAGGGTTGTAATGAGGAAGTTTTTGTTTGCTTCAAATCTAAGAGATAATTGCCATCAGGAGAACCTTTACCTTCTACCAAAACTGCATAACGTTCTAACCCTAAACTACCTGTACCAGCTATTCGCTGTTGTACATCTAAAACTTGATAAAAATTAGCATCTTTTTGTGTAGATTTGTGCCAATTGGAGATGAGTTTTGTGATTTTTTGCTGTTCTGCTTCTGTGGCTTCCATAACGCGTTTCTTGTCAATAATTAAGTGCCGCTTACCTTTCTTTTCCTTGGTATGCTGATCTAAAAATTCTGGGCGAAGGCGGTCTTTTAAACTCCTTAATAAATCTTTAACTAAGCCCGAAGCGGTTTCCTTTTCTACACTTCTAGCAGTACCTTTAGCTAAAGCATTGCTGTAAGCATCAAGAAAGGAATTGCTTAAATGCAATGCTTCTGATTCATTCACCTTCAACGCGTGAGAGCCAACTATTACACTAGTAATAAATCTCACCACATCCCAGGTGCAAGGAGCAAGACAGGCTTCATCAAAATCATTAATGTCAAAGTAAACTAATCGGTTATCACCTTTATAACTACCAAAGTTTTCCAGGTGCAAGTCACCACAAATCCATACTGGCGGGGCTGCATTCAGTGGGGAATCTTTAGGGAAGTCTTCGTAAAATAAATGACATGTGCCACGATAAAAAGTAAAAACATCAGAACGCATTGCCTTGTATTTTAATTCAAGTAATTTTGGGTTGCGTCCAAGGTTAAAGTGATGAATTCTGTCAATGATATTGTTTGTCATAATTTTTGGTTTTATGCTGTAAAATATAGCATATTTCAGTTAAGTGAAGTACATAGATAAAACCTGAACCCCCCGCTCCCCCCTGCCTTTGAGTCAACAGCAGTACCACCCCCGACAATCTCCGTCATCACCAGTCAGTATTCGGTCATGCTCTTTGGAATTGTAGTAGTACTCAAAGGTTTACCATACTGAGTACTGAGTGCTGAGTGCTGAGTAAAGACGATTGAATACTCAGTACTTTTGCAGTATGGTAAAAGCCCCGCCCGAAGTCAAGCGGAATCAACAATTCGTTTGTAGGTTGATACCCCGCCTCTTGTGGCGCGGTCTTTCATCTCAGCACTCTAAGCCGAGGAACTCAGCACTCTTCATTATCAGTGCTGGTCTGCTTGTGATGTATCTGGTATTCTCGGCATTTACCGAGATGGGGACAAAGCTACCGTGGAACAAGTAGAGGGTGCAGTGTTGTCAGTGCGATCGCTGCCCCAGCTACCAACGAAGCGTAGGCGTAGCCCGTCGCAGACATCGCTTATTCTACTCAGAAGGTGATGATATTCTCATCAGATTCATCACAAATTAAAACACGTCTGTTTAAAAACTAGATTCGGTTATACAACATAACAGCCATGAGAACCATCATTGACATGAACCACCAAGTGGTAAAAGTGACTTCGACCTTTGACGATTTTACCCGGAACCTTGAAGTGGCGCTGGGCCGCCTAGACCCAACGATTATTCAAAAAGTAGGAGCAGAACCGGCATTCGTCGAAGCGCACCTGAAGCTTAGGGGAGGCGAAGAGGACTTAATTCTGTTTGATATCCAAAACCACGGCCAGCTGTTGACTATAGTGGGTACGCCTAAAAAGGCCAAGCAGTATGTGGTAGGCAATCCGTTGATTGCCATTCAAATGACACAGCACGACATCCGAGCGGCGCTGTACGCGCCCTTACGTCTGCTGGTGTATGAAGCAGCGGATCAGTCGGTTTATGTTGAATATGATTTACCCTCGTCGCTGTTCGGGCAGTTTGGCAATGCGGAAGTAACCAAGGTAGCCGAGTCCCTGGATCTGAAATTGGTGAATTTGATAGCCAAGGTTGATCAATAAAACATTCACTACGGCTGCTCCCGCTTGGAATTTCCCCTCTACGAGAAGCTACTCGCGTTCGCTTGATTGGGGCGATGCCAACGGCTGCAAGCTACGCAGTATTAACTTTTTTTCCTCTAAGAAACTAGTGCGATCGCTACAAAACTCGCGTGTAGTTGGGGCGGATGAAACAAGCTTTGCTCAGGGAAACGTTGATGGACGCAATTCAAAAAAGAGTCAAGCTTGGCTGTGGGTTGCAGTTACAACGCCACATGCTTCAAGTCGGCAAAGCCGCTCAACGCAGTGGCTCCCCTTGGTGACATTTTTAATGACGACACAGAAATTGCATGAAAAATTTTAGGCTGATTTCTCACAAAGTCAACACCCTAGTCACTCACAGTTATATACATTTGAGCGATCCAATCGATAAAACAATACATCGAACTGAGTCGCGATCGCCTCTGGCAGCACTTAAGCCCATCGCCTCCCTTTTTACTAAAAGTGAATTTAAGTTCCTGCTTAACGTCAAAATCTTGAGTGATTATAAGCTATATCGTTCTGAATACTGCAATCAGTTGATGTCAAAAATATCCAGGGCGCAATGAAGAATATTACAACTCTGCCGCATATTCCTGGACGCAACTTTGCCGGAGTCGTTGTTGCAGGCGCTCAAGATTGGATTAGCAGAGAAGTTTGGTGGACAGGCGGCGATTTGGGGTTCACGCGGGATGGGACTCATGCTGAATTTCTGTTGTTGCCGATCGCTGCGGTTCGACCAAAACCGAGAATATTGAGTATGGAGGAAGCTGCCTCGGTTGGGGTAACTTATGTGACCGCTTGGGTGTGTGTTATGGAAGCTGCCCAAGCACAAGCGGGCGAAACTTTGCTTGTCGTCATTGGTGCAGAGGGGTAGGCAGTGCAGCGACACAGATTGCCAAGTGGAAGGGAAGAGATTGCGGGTACTGGGAACAGTACAACGGGATAGCGATCGCAACTCAGTGCAGCAATCGAAAGTCGATGTTGTGATTAATTCCGAAACTGAGGTGTCTTCTAAAAAATATTATTTAGATTGTTGTATTAAATATTCATTGCATACGTAAGATTTGATTAGCGATCGCTCTCCAGGTGGGATCATCTCACAAAATCGCATTGCTCCCAGTATAAGCTTGCCATTACGGCAAACTTTTCCTTTAAGTCACACGAAAGCCTGAATTTTCGTTAAATTTTTTCCAATGGTTAAAAATTTTTCTCACATTATGATTCAAAGGACAACAACGGCATGAGGGTAGCAAGATGAACCGATCGCACTTAAAAGCCTGGGTTTTGACGGTCAGTATCGTGAGTAAATTGCTTTGTGCCCAGTCGAGCGCGGCTCAGGTGATTCCCGATGCGACGCTACCTGTGGGAGAGCGATCGCAAGTTTCTGGTAACCCCAACGTGCAAATTGATGGAGGAGCAAGGCGAGGTGGCAACCTGTTCCATAGCTTTAGCCAGTTTTCGATTCCCACGGGTGGGTCTGCCTACTTCAACAATGCGGTTGATGTGCGGAATATTTTCAGTCGCGTTACGGGTGGGTCAATCTCGAACATTAATGGCTTAATTCGGGCAAACGGGACGGCAAATCTGTTTCTGCTGAACCCCAATGGGATTTTGTTTGGTCCGAATGCGTCACTCAATATTGGCGGTTCGTTTGTGGCGACGACTGCGACTGCGATCGGGTTTCCCAACGGCGAAGTATTCAGCAGCGATACAACGCAACCGTTACCCAGCCAACTCTTGAACGTTAATCCCAATGCCTTGTTTTTCAATCAACTGGCAGCGCAAGCCATCATCAATCGATCGACAGCAAACAACGGAATAGGACTACAGGTGCCAGCGGGTCAAAGCCTGTTGCTAGTTGGTGGCGATGTCCAGTTAGACGGTGGGCAAATCGTGAGTCCGGGCAGTCGAGTGGAGTTGGGTGCCCTAGCTGGACAAGGGATAGTGGGACTGAGTGAAACGACGGGTGATTGGCGGTTGAGTTTTTCCGATAATGTGACGCAAGCAGATATTTCCTTCAGCAACAGCGCTCTGATAGATGTTCGTGCGGGGGGTGGCGGGAGTATTACCGTCACGGCTCGGAACTTGAGCCTGAGCGAAGGGAGTAGACTTCGGGCGGGAATCAGCGACGGATTGGGCTTTGCAGGCGCACAAGCGGGGGACATTCAGCTCAATGCGACAGAAGCAATAAACCTGATTGACGACAGCGTCATCGACAACGAAGTGCGTTCTGGCGGTACGGGTAATTCAGGCAACATCAACATCACTACGGGGTTGCTTTTTGTCACAACGGGCGCTCAACTGCAAGCCTACACGGCTGGACAGGGAAATGCGGGCAATGTGAATATTAATGTCCGTGATCGCGTCTCCTTTGATGGTAGTAACACTGCTATATTCAATGACGTGGAACCAGATGGAGTCGGTAACAGTGGCGATATCAACATCACCACGGGATCACTTTCTCTCACAGGGGAAGCTGAACTGGTTTCCTACACAGCTGGACAGGGGAATGCAGGCAACGTGAATATTAATGCCTATAATACTGTCTCTTTCTCTGGTTATGGCAGTTCTATATTCAATATCGTCTATCCAAATAACGGTGTTGGTAACGCTGGCAATATCAACATCACCACAGGATCGCTTTCTGTCACAGGGGGCGCTCAACTGATTTCTTACACGCCTGGACAGGGAAATGCAGGCAACGTGAATATTGATGCTCGCGATCGCGTCTCTTTTGATGGTGATGATGGAACCTTCACTAGCTCTATCTTCACGCAAGTGTTTCGGGGTGCTGTGGGTGAAGGGGGCGCTGTGACGATCACAACTGGTTCGCTGTTTTTGACCAACGGGGGTGCCCTGTATACCAATAACGTCGGTGGAACAGGCAATGCAGGTCGCGTCACCATTAATGCGCGTGATTCTGTACAGATTCGTGGCGTATCTCCTACTCTTACCGACAACCGCAGTGGTGTATTTACCACGACGGCGGAGGGCGCTGTGGGAGGCGGAGGGGATGTCAGCATCACCACAGGCTCACTCTCTGTTTCTGACCAGGGGAGAATCAACACGAATGCTCAGGGGCAGGGGAATGCGGGCAACATCACCCTCACCACCAGGTCATTGTCGCTCACAGGGGGCGCTCAACTGGTTTCCTCCACTTTTGGACAGGGAGATGCAGGCAGCATAACTATCAACGCCCGCGATCAAGTTTCTTTAGATGGTGGATCTTTAGATGGTGCATTTGCAAGCAGTATTTTCTCACAAGTGGAATCAAGCGGGGTTGGCCGAGGTGGAAATTTGATGATTACCACTGGCTTGCTGTCTTTAATCAATGGAGGTGCTTTGAATACTGCCACGAATGGACGGGGAAATGCTGGTAGTGTCACCATTCAGGCACGTGACTCTGTACAGATTCGTGGTACAGTCCCTAGTAATACTTTTCTTCGCAGTGGGGTGTTTACCACAGCAACACAAGGCTCGGTGGGAGATGGAGGAGATGTCACCATCACCACAGGTTCACTCTCGGTTTCCGAGCAAGGGCAAATCATCACAGACGTTCGATCGCAAGGCAATGCTGGCAATATCCAGATTCAAGCAAGCGATGCTGTTTCGTTTGATAGAGGGGATGCCATCAGCACGCTTTCTGAAGGTGGAGTGGGCAAGGGAGGCAATATTGACATTAGAGGGCGATCGCTTTCAGTTCTCAATAATGCTCGCCTCTCCGCTTCTACCTCTGGTGATGGAGATGCGGGCAATGTTACCGTCAGCGCCGACACGGTGGGCGTGAGTAGTGGTGGGCAACTGCTTACCACTACGTCAAGTAACGGTCGTGCAGGTGACATCACGGTGAATACGCCTGACTTGCAACTCAGTGGAGCAACCAGTGGTTTATTTGCTGGCACCAACAGCATTGGAAATGCAGGCAATTTGACCGTTCAGCCACGCGGTGACGGACAAAGTGTGCGGGTAAACCTTCAGGATGGCGCACAGATTTCTGCCTCCACTTTCAACAGGGGGAAGGGAGGAGAGTTGACCATTACTGCCCCTGACTCCATTACGTTAACCGGGAACGGTTCGGTGATTGCTGCTGGAACGGATGCCAGCGGCGATGGTGGAAACTTGAATCTCCGCACTCGAAACCTCAACATCCAAAACCAGGCACAAGTCACTGTCAGCAGTTCGGGTACCGGCAGTGCAGGCAACTTGTTTGTCGATGCCGATCGCATCTTTCTCAAAAATCAAGGCAGCATTCGAGCCGACACATCGGGGGGTGGAGGCAATATTAATTTGCGATCGCCCCTGATTCTCTTACGCAATGGCAGCAACATTACAACGAATGCTACAGGAGCCAACATTCCTGGCGGCAACATTGGGATCGATACGCGCTTTTTGGTGGCGGTGCCGAACGAAGATAGCAACATCAGCGCCAACTCTGAAGACTTTCGCGGTGGTAATGTTCGCATCAACGCCTTTTCAATCTTTGGTATCCAGCCCCGTTTGGTTTCCACCCCTTTGAGTGATATCACTGCAACAGGTGCGACCTCTGCGCTGAGTGGCACGACCAATGTGAACACCGCAGGCATTGACCCAACTTCTGGATTAGTCGCGTTGCCCACTGACTTTGTAGATCGTTCTGGTTTGATTGCCCAAGGGTGTCCTGCCAATCAAGGGAATTCTTTCGTGATCAGCGGTCGCGGAGGCTTGCCGCCTACACCGGAACAGCAATTAGATGATGATGCCAACTGGCAGGATCGGCGCAGGCTGGTTGCAAATCAACAGGTAGATGGGGCAGGACAAGGGGACACGGAAACTGCTTCACTTCTTAATTCTCCTGCACTTCCCCACACCCCCATCATCGAAGCTACCAGATGGCTGATAACTCGTACTGGAGAAATCTCCCTGGTTGCCAGCACTCGTGACCCAACGGTGCAGAATCGGTTGAAATGGTCAGGAGTCTGTTCACGAGGGGAAAGCAGTAGATAGCGCTGAGTTCCGAGTGCTGTTAGCGGAAGCGGGGCGTTTAGCCCGTGCTGAGTTAAAAAAAGACCACCCACGTTCGCGCAGCGTCTCGCAGAGAGGGGTGGGGTATCAACCTTCTCCAGTATTATAAAGATTCCGCCCACAAGGGGCGGGGCATTTACCAAGTGCAAAAGTACTGAGTATTTCTTAATTTACTCAGGACTCAGCACTCAGGACTCAGCACTCAGCACTGAGTCGGTAAACAGCTTAAGTAAGTAAACTTACTCATCTTCCCTAGCTTGATTGAACAAAACCTGCGATGATGTTACTTGGGATGTCACAAACAGACAGCTGTTTACGCAAGTACTAGAGAGCCTCATACCTGAGATGAATCAAGGATACAGGAACAGGCGAATCAATCAGGGATTGTCTAAAATGCAGCGCCTCTCGTTAAATCGGGGGTGGCTACAATCTTTTCGATTTGCTCTGGTAGGGTTTTTCATCGCAATGGGCCTTCATACTGGAATTACGGTTGCGCTAGATGACACTCATGACCGCAAGGTAGAAAACCAAGGACAATCTGTAGAAATTATATCCCAGTCTCCTCAGTATTCTACAATTCCACCAGCCCAGCTTGTGCAGCAGGCAGAAGAACGCTATAGGGCAGGGCAACTTTCAGATGCGATCGCCCTCTGGCAACAGGCAGCCGCTCGTTACGAAACTAGCGGCGATCGTCTCAATCAGGGGCTGGTATGCAGCTTTCTTGCCATTGCATTTAATGATCTGGGACAGCAGACACAAGCTCAAGGGAAGATCGAGCAAGCTATCTCGCTATTAACCGCCCAAAACTCGGTAGCCAATTCACAGACTGCTTCCGTGCTTGCCCAAGTGTTGACTATCCAGGGAGAGTTACAACTCACTCATGGTCAAGCATCCGAGGCTTTTGAAACCTGGCAAGCAGCGATCGCTGCCTATCGCCAAGCAGGCGACATCACTGGTATTCTCGGTAGCCAGATTAATCAAGCCAGAGCCTTACAAGCAGACGGACTTTACAAACGAGCAGCCAATCTTTTGACACAAGTAGAACAGTCGCTGCAAAATCAGCCTGATAGTCGTTTTAAGGTGACGGAGTTGCGAAATCTGGGTAAGCTTTTGAGGTTAGTGGGCAACCTGGCTCAATCTCGGACTGTTTTGCAGCAGAGTCTAGCGATCGCCCAGAAACTGCAAGACGATACACCGCAATCGGCATCTGAGCGCAGCGGCATTCTCTTGAGTCTGGGTAACACGACCCGCGCTCAGGGAGACACAGATACTGCCCTAGCTTTTTATCAAAAAGCGATCGTCATCGCTCCCTCCCTTATCGCAAAAACTCAGATTCAACTTGCCCAGTTAAGTTTGCTAATTGACAGCGCTCGACCAGTAGAGTCTCAACGTCTATTTACACAAATTCAATCCCAGCTTGCCCAGTTACCGCCTGGTCGTCTGGCGGCATATACCCGCATCAATTTAGCTCGAAGCCTGATCAAGTTGGCAACGGATGATAAAACAGATGAAACGGATAAACATTTCAGACTTTCAACCAGTAATCCATCCGCCTCATCTACTCCCAAATTCGTGGCTCAATGGCTCCAAACCTCAGCTCAAGAACTAGCGATCGCGATTCAACAAATTCGTTCTTCAGGTGATTCTCGTGCTGAATCCTATGCCCTTGGCGCTTTGGGTAGTTTGTATGAAACAACCCATCAATGGAACGATGCTAAAACTCTAACCCAACAAGCACTGAGTCTAGCTCAATCCATTGATGCCCCCGACATTGCCTATCAGTGGCAGTGGCAGCTGGGACGAATTTTTTGTCAAGGTAAACAGCCCTGCCCTTCCATTGGAAATCTGCACAATGCAACGATCGCCTATGGTTCAGCGGTCAAATTGCTGCAATCCCTCCGTAGTGATCTGGTTGCGGTAAGCCAGGATGTGCAGTTTTCATTCCGAGAAAGTGTCGAACCTGTCTATCGACAATTTGTGGAACTGCTGTTGCAGTCTGACGGTGATGCACCCAGCCAGGAAAACCTGAAACAGGCACGCGAGACGATCGAAGCACTCCAGTTGGCAGAACTCGACAACTTCTTCCGAGAAGCCTGCACCAATGCCCGTCCGGTAAAAATTGACCAGATTGATCCTCATGGGGCAGTGATCTATCCAATGATTCTGCCCAGCCAGTTGGCGGTGATTCTGGCGTTGCCCAATCAGCCTTTGCGATATTACAAAACGCCCGTTCTGCAAGTTGAAGTAGAACGCATTTTGACACAGATGCGCCAATCGCTTAGACCTACAGCCTTTGTGGAAGATTGGTTGCCTAGTGTTCAACAGGTCTATAATTTGCTCCTGCGTCCGTTCGCGGCTGAACTGGCGACAAGTGAGATCAAAACCCTCGTATTTGTGCCTGATGGATTGCTGCGTAGTTTGCCAATGGCAGCCCTGCACGATGGTCAGCAGTATTTGATTGAAAAATATAGCATCGCGCTAACTCCCGGTCTCCAGTTGCTTCAAACCCAACCACTGGAGCGTCAACGGTTGCAAGGATTATTAGCCGGATTGACGCAAGCGCGGGGAGGATTTGCGGCATTGCCCAATGTTGCAGTGGAAATTGCTCAAGTTAAATCAGAAATTCCAGCGCAAGTGCTGCTAGATCAATCATTCACAAATGGCTCATTTGAAAAAACGATTGATTCTAATCGTTCAGCCATCGTTCACCTGGCAACCCACGGCGAGTTTAGCTCGAATGCAGACAAAACCTTCATCTTGACCTGGGATGGACGCATTAACGTTAGACAATTGGATCAACTGCTTCGTTCTAGAGAAGGAAAACTCAACCCGATCGAATTGCTAGTTCTCAGTGCCTGCCAAACGGCAACGGGCGATCGCCGTGCAGCCCTGGGGATGGCAGGTGTGGCAGTGAGATCGGGAGCGCGCAGTACCATCGCTTCCTTGTGGTCTGTGGGCGATCGCTCCACAGCTTCTTTGATGATTGAGTTTTATCGTGAGTTAGGAAAGCCCGAAGTGACGAAAGCCGAGGCGTTGCGTCGCGCTCAGATCAGCTTGTTGCATCAAGACGATTACACCTCGCCTTACTACTGGGCACCGTTTGTTCTTTTAGGAAATTGGTTGTAAAAACGTGATGTCTCACCTCAAAACCCTGCTGTATCGTCTGCCCATTGGCATTGTTCTGACGTTAGAACTGGCGATCGCGCCCGGTATTGCTTCGCCAACCCCGTCCCAATCTCTCTTTGCGAATCAATCTACCATCCAACTCGCCCAGAGTAATCCACCACCGCCACCCACAAATCCAGATAGCTCATCGGCAGGGGGACGGCGTGATCCATCCAACTGCCCTCAAGATGTGGAAGCGGCAACAAGCAGCCCGTTGCTGACTGCCCTCAGCCCCACAACTAAACCAGGCTTCACCTTATCAGAGCGCCCTACGTTTCTCGTCTACGTGCCAAAAACCAGCGCGAAGAATGCAGAATTTAGCCTCCGCAGTCGAGAGAGTCGCGGGATTTATCGCACCACGGTTGCTTTGACCAACACTCCCAACCTGATCAACCTCACCCTGCCAACCCAAACACCGCCTTTAACTGTAGGTCAGCCCTATACCTGGTCGTTTGCCATCATTTGCAATCCAAATGATCGCCTGGAGGATCGCTTTGTCACAGGTATGGTTCAGCGCATTGAATTCGACTCCGCTCGCTTACGTCAAATTCAGCAAGCATCACTCAAAGAACAGGTGGCACTCTATCAGAAAGCAGATGTCTGGTACGATGCTCTTGCCGTTCTGTATCAGTTGAGGCGCAGCCAAATGAATGACCCAAGTATCAACACCGCTTGGCGTGAACTGTTGCAATCAGGGGGAGTCGATACCATGATTAATAGCAACTTAGAGAAAGAAAACCCGCGTTGAGCGATCGCCTTAACTTATGTGGACAACTCTGAAACAGCAAATTTGGCGATGGAATGGGGTCTTAATCACAGTCCCCAGCATTGCTGGGAGTTTGTTGGTTTTACGGTTAACTGGCGCACTGCAATTCATGGAGCTAATCGCGCTGGATCAGATGTTTCGTTTGCGTCCCTCTGAACCAGTTGATTCGCGGATTGTCCTTGTGACAATTGATGAGTCAGATATTAAGCAGCTTGGAAAATGGCCCATGTCTGATGCGGTGCTGGCTCAACTTATTTCATCCATCAAACAACAGCAACCGAGAGTCATTGGATTAGACATCTTTCGAGATTTACCTGTAGAACCCGGTCATCAAGCCTTAGCGAAGGTCTTTACCACTACATCCAACTTAATTGGGATTGAGAACGTGATTAAAGCGGCAAACGGTGAAGTTGTTTCAGCCGCACCACTCTTAAAACAGCGTGATCAAGTCAGCGCCAGTGATCTGCTGTTGGACAGAGATGGTCGGGTGCGCCGCAGCCTGCTATATTTAAGAACTCAGGACAATCGCTCAATCTTTACGCTGGGCGCACGTCTGGCATTCTTTTACCTTGACAAACAAGGTATTTACCGTCAACCTCTTAACCCTAAACAGACGAAGTTTCGATTGGGTCGAGCCATTTTTACGCCATTGCAGCCCAATGATGGTGGTTATTTAGGGATGGATGCAGGCGGATATCAGATTTTGTCAAATTTTCCCAAATTCCGGCATGGGTTTCACACGATCGCGCTCACGGATGTTTTGCAGGGACGATTGCCACGCGATTTGGTACGTGACCGTATCGTCTTGATTGGGGTAACCGCAGAAAGCCTGAAAGACAAGTTTTTTACGTCCTACACCACCGGCTCTACTGCCGTACCCTCTGGTGTTGAAGTTCACGCGCTGTTAACCAGCCAACTGTTGAGCGCGGCGTTAGATGGACGATCTCTACTGCAAACCTGGTCAGAACCGATGGAATGCCTGTGGATCGTTGTTTGGTCAATCATTGGAGCCGTCATCGGCTGGACAGCTTCATCACCGCGAGAAACCGGATTGAAAATTGTACTGTTGGGCATCGCTCTTTGGGGTGGAGCCTACGGTTTCTTTCTAGTGGGTTGGTGGGTGATCATCGTGCCACCCCTGCTGGCTTTTGTAGGATCTGCCATTACCAGCAATACCTATCTGCTGTGGGAAAATCTCAAGGAGTACGCCCGCACGTTGGAACAAAAGGTGGAAGAGCGAACCCTGAAACTAGAGGAAGAGATTGTTGAACGAAAACAGGCACAAGAGACTTTAAGCCAGCAAAAACAGCTTCTCCAGACCATCGTGGATCATATTCCGGTGATGATTACGCTTTACGATGTCACGGGGCGCGTTGAGTTTATCAATCATCAGTTTGAGCAAATTTTGGGTTGGTCAGCTACCGATTTGCACAATATTGATCTAGTTGCTGAATGTAGTTCTGATTCAGAACAGCGACAGCAAATTTTAGACCACATGTTAGCCGCTACCGGCACCTGGTTAGATTTAAAAATTAGAACAAAAGACGATCGCTTTGTCAACACTGCTTGGGCAAATGTTCAACTTGCCAATCGTCTATTTGTGGGCATTGGACAGGACATCAGCGATCGCAAACGTGCTGAAGAAGCTTCCATTCTGGATGAGCGCAACCGAATGGCGCGGGAAATACACGATATTCTGGCACAGGCTTTTACGGGCATTCTGCTGCATGTGGGAGCCGCGATGGAACTCATCATCAAAAAACCAGATAAAGCAGAAGTACACCTGGAAACTGTAGATGAATTGGCGCGTACAGGACTGGCTGAAGCACGGCGATCAGTGACGGCACTGCGACCCAAACTATTGGAAGAGGGCAATTTATTTGATGCTCTTAAACGCTTAACTAATCAAATGAAATTATCTACAAATACCCAAATCACCTGTGAAATCATTGGTGCTACCTATCCTTTGCCACCCAATGTGGAAAATCATTTACTACGGATTGGACAAGAAGCATTAACTAATGCCATTAAATATGCTCACGCCACTCAAATTAACGTTGAATTAATTTGTGAGGAGTCTCAGTGTTTGTTACGAATTAAAGATAATGGACAGGGATTTACCATTGATCAAGTCTCTGTCAATAAAGGATTTGGGTTATTGGGTATGAGTGAACGGGTAGAGCAAATTGGCGGTGAATTAGTCATCCAAAGCCATCCAGGTCAAGGTACAGAAATTGTTGTCGTTGTCAATCGGGAGTAAGCAGCCGTGAATCAAACAAACATCATTCGCATTCTGATCGTAGATGACCATGCCATCGTCCAACAAGGATTAATTGCCATCATTGATGAAGAATCGGATATGACGGTGGTTGGTCAAGCACAAAATGGAATTGAGGCGATCGAGTTGTTTCGCAAAGAGCAACCAGATGTCACCTTGATGGATTTGCGAATGCCTGAAATGGGAGGTGTTGAAGCAATTATGGCGCTTTGCACTGAATTTAACACAGTGCGCATCATTGTATTAACCACCTACGATGGCGATGAGGATATTTATCGAGGGTTACGAGCGGGAGCAAAAGGTTACTTGCTCAAAGATTCTAAACCCAGTGAACTACGAAGCGCGATTCGCACTGTTCACGCCGGTCAGCAATATATTCCACCCCATGTTGGTGCTAAATTAGTGCAGCGCATGAACAATCCAGAATTGACCGATCGCGAATTAGAAGTCCTGCTATTAGTCGCTCAAGGCATGAGCAATTTAGAAATTAGTGTTGCCTTAACGATTACTGAAAGCACTGTCAAATCGTTTGTCAACCGAATTTTAAGTAAGTTGGGGGCTAAAGACCGCACCCAAGCAACCATTATTGCCCTAAAACGAGGGCTTACCACCGTATAAGCTTACTACCGCCAACTTAGGATTGCTCAAAGCCTCAAACTTAAGGTTGATCAAAACCCCTACCTCCAGATCCACCAAGGATTAGCATGACTGCGTAAGTTTGTAAGTTGTACTTTAGTTCAAACTTGGATACCAACTTTAGTTAGAGCCAAGCTGCCATTTTGAGATGGATTGCTTCATCAATCGCTTTGTTGGGAAGAAGTGTAAACTCTGAGTGGACGACAAGTGAGAGTCAATTGCCTATATTGAACTCATGCAAACACAGCGACCTTTTCGATAAAATTTAATACCGTTTATTAAATCAGTATAATTGGTGGTAATTTTTATTACTTTAATAAGTGTAATTACGAATTACAAATTATTTAATTAGTAACCAATTCATATTTCGATGAGGACAGAATTATGACATCGGCCCTATTTCTACTTAAGCATGATTTCAAGCATCTAAACGTGTCAAGTCAAGTTGATGATTCTGGTAATTCTTCTATCAATCATGCTTTCACGGCTGTTGCACTAGAAGTTGTTGAATTACTTCAACATGTCTACCCTAATCAAGCAGAAGTTATCAGTTCTACTAAGACGATGGACTGCGATCGCTCAGAAACCGTTACCATTCGAGCGATTGAGCCAGAATACAGGCAAATCATTGAGATTGAACCATTGACCGAGCGTGAGTTAGAGGTGTTGCAATTGATTGTTGATGGATATAGTAATTCCCTAATTGGTGAAAAACTATATATCAGCACAGGTACAGTAAAGACCCATGTCCGAAATATTTTGAAGAAGCTCTGTGCTGGCGATCGTACCCAGGCAGCGATTCGCGCTCTCCGCTCTGGTCTTGTTTACTAAATCAACTTGGATTGAAATCGAATAAGTAGGTGAGCGGAAATAATCATTACTGGCTCGTAGTTGCGGTTTAATTATAAAGCGCAACTACGAGCCGAATACAGAGATTTTACTTTTCGTTACATGGTTTGGTTTATTATCGCCAACTTACTTACACGCTTGTTAAGCGTCAACTCCTAAAGTAAAGAACGATTTCTTCCTTTTTCAGCAACCCC
This sequence comes from Nostoc sp., assembly GCF_036916985.1. Taxonomy (GTDB): domain Bacteria; phylum Cyanobacteriota; class Cyanobacteriia; order Cyanobacteriales; family Nostocaceae; genus Nostoc. Next base: position 31,679 of record NZ_JBALFD010000004.1, on the reverse strand, counting down.
TAATTATGCAAAAAATTATGGGCTTCATTGAGTTTCTTGGCTGATTCTTCTAATAAGCGTTGTTCAAGAGCATTTCTTGATAACAGCAGTTGGCGCTCAATACCTGTTGAGCCAATGATGCATGGAAGTCCAAGAACAACTTCACTGCCAACTCCATAGTTAGAATCTGCTCTAGCCGATACTGGAAATATCTGCTTTTCATCTCGCAGGATTGTATCAACTAACTGACAAACTACTGTTGATATACCATAGCTTGTATTTCCTTTGCGTTCAAAAATATTATTATAGCCTCGTTTACGAGTTAACTGTGCGTACTCTTGCTGAATTTGTTCTAGCGTTGTTCCTTGTGGTATGGGAAATTCAGTTAACGGAATTCCCCCAATAAATGCACTAGACCAAACGACAAATTCACTGTCTCCATGCTCTCCAATCACATAAACATGAACGTCTTGTTTGGCAATATTTAGTCGCTTTCCAAGTTGATATCTCAGTCTGGCAGTATCAAGAATGGTTCCCGAACCGAAAATTAGGTTTTCGGCTCTGGTGGAAGTAGCGATGTCTACGACGGTCTACGCCTACGCAATCCGCGTGAGTACATCCACTGGATTACTAACTATAAGTACGATTGAATTCGGTGCAACTCGATCCAATTCTTTCATTGTCGAACGTATAATCTCTGCATTGTCGCTCAATATATCTAATCGCGTCTGTCCTTGTTTTTGCTGCACCCCAACAGTCACAATAATGATATCTGAATCAGCTAGATATTCATACTGATTTGATGGTATAATCTCCATCTATTTAAGTAAGGGAATGCTGTCTTCAATATCCCATGCTTGCCCCTCAGCTTTTGATAAGGTTCGGTCAAAAAGGACGACCCTTACACATCTACCGAGTAAAACTAAAGCATTTGCAACGTCGGCACCTACATTACCTGCACCAATAATACCGACTTTAGATGTTTTACTAATCATGCTATATCTACTTGACCTTCAAGAGTGAGATGTCGTTTGTTTGCTAAGTCCTTGGACTACAATTGCTGTCTTTTTACAACTTGGAAAACAATATATTTAACCCTTCGGTCATCGTGGGATGTGTCAAAATACCATCGCGCAGAACGGTGTAGGGCATCTGAGCTTGCATCACCATCTGCACTGTTGAAATCACTTCACCTGCTTCATAACACAACAGGGAACACCCTAGAATACGACCTGTATCTGTATCTACGATCGCCTTCAGAAGTCCATCAGTTTGACCGAGTGTTTTCGCTCTAGGAACGGCTGACGCATCTACCTTCGCCACGCGGATAGCATATCCTTGTTGCTGTGCTTCAGTTTCAGTCAAACCCACATGAGCCAGTTCTGGATCGATGAATAGACACGATGGAACCAATCGATCCCGTGTACTCCGGTTGCCCCCATCAATTAAATTAGCTTTGATAATGCGATAATCGTCGAGCGATATATGGGTGTATTGCGGGCCGCCATTGATATCGCCTAACGCCCAAATTCCGGGTATGTTCGTCTCCAAGCGATCGCTAACTTGAATAAATCCGCGTGTATCGGTTGCCACATCAGCAGCAGCTAAATTTAAGCTCTCGGTATTGGGCGCACGACCAACGGCGACGAGCAAATGCGAACCTTGGAGGGTGATTTCACGATCGCCAACTTGGATTTGCAGGATGGTTTCATTACCAGTGCGATCAACCCTCAACACCTTCGCTTTCAGCAAGAATTCAATACCATCTTGTTCTAGCAGTGTTTGAACTGCGATCGCTATATCTGGATCTTGCTGTGACAGAATTTGCTCACTTTGCCCAATGACAGTAACGCCACAGCCAAAGCGCCGAAACATCTGGGCAAACTCTAAACCAATATAGCCACTACCGATAACAATCAGGTGTTCAGGCAAGTATTCTAGCTCCATGATCGACTCACTCGTTAAAAACTCAACTTCTGTGAGTCCGGGAATGGATGGAATTAACGGTCGTGTGCCTGTATTAATAAATAACCGTTCGGCGGTAAGTAAGCGATTGTTCCCCTCAGTCGTCGTTACTGCGATCGTTTTGGGAGCAACAAACCTTGCTTCGCCAATGATCAAGTTTTTATCAAGAGCCGTTTCTAGATTGTGCAAGTTCATTTCACGCATCCCTTGCACAACCGCTCGTTTTCGTTGGATCACCTCTGCTAAATTAACGCTGGGTGTATTGGTTTTAACACCATAAGCGGCACTGTTTCGCACTGTGTTTGCTACATTGGCACTCGCCACCATAGTTTTAGTAGGAATGCAGGCGATATTGATGCAACCGCCACCAATCATGTTTAAACTGCGTTCAACCAGAGCGGTTTTACGTCCGTCAGCGACCAGCGCTGGTGCAAGTGTTTTACCCGCCTTGCCGCCGCCGATAATAATATCGTCATAGTGTTGAGTGTCCACTTCCATATCCTTTGAGTTTGTTGAAGTCAGAATGGGCTAAACGCCCCACTACTGCTAACAGGAATCAGAATTCAGGAGTCAGAATCAAGACGCGTAGCTTGCTAACCCTGCGTTCGCAAAGCGTCTCACAGAGAAAGCACCGCTTTTTCGGTCAGAATTCAAAAGAATTCTGATTCTTGACTCCTGAATTTTGTAAGTCAACTTTTTCTACAATTTTGCCGCATCAAGATACGGTTATTTTTATATACCTCTAAAGTTCCAGACTGTGGGTTATCCAACGTGCCATCCCATACCCAATATTCATAAATTCCATTCCGAAATTTATACACTCGAACACCTTCTGTCGCTTTGCTAGTTCCTTTACCCAAACTTAAATTACCGTTGGGATTGGTCGCGCGATAGAGCAGTTCACCTGAAGTATAATTCCGCCAAATATTTATGTTGTAGCCACCCTGGCATTTCGTACTCAAGACGATGCCAGCAGTAGAGTCAGCAGAAGCTCTTAAGGAACAATTAGTTAATACACTAATTGGCAGAGCAAGGAATAATGCGGATATTTTTAGTAGTCTTTTCATTGTGTTCAAGAGTATTGAAAAACTAATTAGACGGTATTGGCTATATATCCAAAGTTTATCAGTGCTGCGTTAAGTGCAAGTGCCATCCAATTCTCAAAGATTGAGGTCGGACAAATCCGGGATGATCGTCAAGACGATAACCCAGTATCCAGTTTGCGATCGCCTCCCCGTTGTAAGATAGAATACTTGACTTCTGTAAAACGGTATAATTTGCATACTAGTTCCGCACCCAAAGCTGTTTCTTCAACGTAGGAATGACTGCGTGGGGAAGAGATTTTTTACTAGTCATTGTAATTTTCATGTTCAAAAAATTCAAATTGTTACATTTCTGCTAGATAAGTTGTACAGTTCTGTGTTAACTTGCGATCGCCTTTGGCGCTGCGCTTCGGGCGATCGCTAAAGATGTTTGCTGTGAAATACCACCTGCGGCTTTAATTAAATCTGCGGCTTTTTCGCCAATCATAATAGTGGGCGCATTCGTATTTCCGGTAGTGATTGTTGGCATGATGGATGCATCCACGATACGCAACCCCTTAACCCCATATACACGAAGTTGTGGGTCTACAACTGCCATTGGATCGATACCCATTTTGCAGGTGCCGACTGGATGATACACCGTATTGCAAACTTCTCGCACGTAAGCAACGAGTGCTTCATCGCTCTGCTTATCTTTACCAGGAGCGACTTCCTCACCGCGAAATTCATCAAAGGCACTTGTATGGAACAAATCACGCATTAATTTAATCCCAGCAACGAGCTTTTGCACATCGGCTTCACTTTGCAGAAAGTTTAGCCGAATCATCGGTGCGTCTTGGGGGTCGGATGAACGCAAACTGACACTCCCAATATTTTGGGGATGGGTCAAACAGACTAGACTTGTGAATCCTAAACCAGAGTGAGCATAGCCAGGGGGTGCAAACACAATCGGGCCGAAGAGAAACTGTAAATCTGGTGCAGCATCCACATTACCCTGAGTATGCAAAAACAAACTAGCTTCCGCAATACTACTGCTGCTGGCTGTGTGTAAATCTTTGGTTGCTTCGTATACCACAGGTACGACAGGGTGATCCTGAAGATTTTGACCGACACCCGGCAACTCAACTACTACCGGAATTCCCAATGCTTGCAGGTGTTCTGCATTCCCAATGCCAGAAAGCATCAGCAGCTTAGGCGAATCGAACGCACCAGCACTTAAAATTACTTCCTGGTTAACCTTGACTTGATGCAGTGTTCCTTCGTGCAGGTATTCCACGCCAACGGTACGCGTGTCCTCAAACAACAATCGAGTCACCAAAGCTTTTGTGATTACAGTCAAATTGGGACGCTGGAGAATGGGTAAGAGAAAAGCAGCTGCGGTGCTGTGACGCTTACCATCCTTGATTGTCAACTGATAGAGTCCTGCACCTGACTGCTGCATCGCATTGGCATCAGGATTATTTGGATATCCCATTGCAACTGCTGCATCGACAAAGCGTTGGGATACCACAGCAGGGGCAATGAGATCGGTCACGCTCAATTCCCCGTCAACGCCGTGGTATTCGGAAGCACCGCGTTGCTGATGCTCGGATTTCTTGAAATAAGGCAGTACATTTTGGTAACTCCAGCCGGGATTCCCTAATGACTGCCAGTGGTCATAATCGTGATGATTGCCCCGCATATAAATCATGAAATTAATCGAACTGCTGCCACCCAAGACTTTGCCACGGGGACAAAAAATTTGGCGATCGTTGAGGTATGGTTCTGGCTCAGAGAAGTATGCCCAGTCAACTTCGGAGCCGAGTAAGCTGACGCATTCTGCTGGGATTTGAATCTCCGGTTTAGTATCTGGGTTGCCAGCTTCGAGTAATAACACGGTTGTTTCACTGTCTTCTGTCAGACGGTTGGCGACTACACAACCTGCCGAACCTGCACCAATTACAATGTAGTCATATTGAGTCATAACATTCTCCTTTTCAGTTGTTTGTAGTAGATAAATTTAGTGTTCTGTTAATTTTTGGGAGATGGATAGATGCGATGAGATTCTCCTTTTGTTTGTATGAATTATGTTTGTGCGATCTGGTTTGTTGCATCATGTATCACTAGGACGACAACTAACACTTCTTTCACAACGCAGATGTTTTCATGAGTGTTGTAAAATTAATGAGTTTGATGATTACTCCATTGCTGCTACAACCTCGTCTGTAGACAGAACTGCATTGGCGATATACCCAAAGTTGATCAGTGCTGCCTTATAGCCGTCGCCCAGTTCCGGATGCCGAGGGGCTGCTGTTGCATCCTTGACAACAAGAACCTCAAATCCCTGTTCGAGCAATTCGCGTAGGTGAGCTTCAACACAAAGATTCGCCAACATTCCGAGTAGAATGACTTTGCTGATGTTGCGTTTACGTAGTTGCAAAACCAGGTCGTTGGTTTGCGGCCCATAGACTTTGTGAGGACTAGCCACAATCGTCTTACCATCCTCAATGAAGGGCTTATAGCGAGCGAGCCAGTCAGCACCCGATCCCAGAAATCCATCTAGGCTCAACGCACCACGGCGATCAAACTCCTTAACCTCAAGCATCATTTGCTCTAGGTTGCCGGCAAATTTCCAATTATGATCGGTGGGGTAGTAATAGTGAGGGGAGATAAAAACCTCGAATTCATGCTGCTTTGCGGCTTTAAAGATTCGCTCGATGTTCTCGACGGTGTTGTTATCTTTAACACTCTCACCCACCAAATCCCAGGAAACCCCTTTTTCGCTCAAGACATCGTTTTGCGGATCGATGACGACTATTGCGGTGTCATTCTTGTTGATGTTCATGGTTTTTCTCGTTGCTTGTTGATTTTCACCGTTCTCTTTCTTAAAAACCACCCGCGATATGCAGCGTTTTCCCAGTGATTCAGAATATCTTGGTTGCCAGATAATTCGCCCACAGCGAATTATCTGGCAGTAGTCGCACTATTTCAGACTTTGACACCACTGCCTAAATGCTGTTTTAAAAACGCCAAGGTGCGATTGCGTGCTAATTCTGCGGCTTCTTGGCGATAAGCGGAACTACCCACGCGACTAAACCCATGACTCACTCCTTCATAGCGATAGATTGTTACCAAGGGGTTGTCTTTCAGTCCTTGCTGAATGGACGCTTGAGCAGTTGGTGACACAAACTCGTCATTTTCATCCAGATGCGAATAGCGCTAAGAAAAGATACAGCCCTTGCTCTGACTGGTTCCCAGCCTCTAGGCTAGGAAACCATTCTGGGAGGCTCCGCCTCCAGTAGCTTGACAAGAGGCAGAGCCTCTTTTAAATACATTCCCAGCCTGGAGGCTGGAAACAAGACTACACAAGCCTTTAGGCTTTTCTTAGTGCCATTCCATCCAGATGCAATATCAACCTCGCTTCGGGGCTAATTTTTTTCGCTAACCCCACACCCGCCCCGAAGGGGCTTTATAAAACCTCAAGCCACGATCAAAGCGGGCTTGGGAATGCTAGTTAATTTCCCTGTTTGAGAAAGTCCAGTAGTACAGGGTTGACCTGATCTGCATGAGTCCAGTTGATTGCGTGCGGTCCACTAGGTATCACCACTAGCCGACTATCTTTAATCAGCTTTGGTAGCCTAGCTCCGGTGGAATGATACGGGAGAATGCGATCGGCATCACCCTGAATAATTAAGGTCGGCACATCAATGTGGGGTAGGTCATCACGGAAGTCAGTCAGCCAAGACTGTACACAGTCTAGAGTTCCCTTGGCGGAAGCTTCGACTGCAACATTCCAGCTAAGTCGGATGGCATCATCGCTGATGCGATCGCCATGAAACACATCAACGTTATAAAAGTCTTTGAGAAATGTAGATAGATATGCTGGACGGTCTGCGACAATTGCCTTCTCAATCCCGTCAAAAACGCTGCGATCGACACCTTCAGAGTTATCGTCCGTCTTCAGCAAGAAGGGCGGTACTGGAGCCATTAGAACTGCTTTACTGACACGCTCCGAGCCATACTTGCCAAGATAGCGAGTCACTTCGCCTGTCCCCATCGAGAAGCCGACCAACACGATATCCCGCAGGTCGAGTTCTGTTATTAGCTTATTTAAATCTGCCGCGAAGGTGTCGTAGTCATAGCCAGATGATGGCTGACTGGAGTCGCCAAATCCTCGGCGATCGTAAGTGATGACTCGATAACCTGCTGACAGCAAAATTGCCACCTGTTTCTCCCAAGAATGACCACTCAGAGGAAATCCGTGGATCAACACGACTGGTTGACCTGAGCCAAGGTCTTCGTAGTAGATATCAATATTGCCAGAGTTTTCTTTACCAACTGTAATGTAAGACATTGAGATTCTCCTTTTGTTTGGATGAATTATGTTTCTGTGATCTAGTTTGCTGCGTCATGTATCACTGGACGATAGCTAACCCGGATTTCACTTTGCTGAAAAACTAATCGGGTTGTTCAAACCAGAGAAAATGCTCCTTGAAGATTCAACTTTTTCTCCAAGCTTGCTTCATTAAGATACGATTGTTTTTATACACCTCTAAAGTTCCAGACTGCCGGTTATCTAACGTGCTTTGACACCACTGCCTAAATGCTGTTTCAAAAACGCCAATGTGCGATCGCGTGCTAATTCTGCGGCTTCTTGGCGATAAGCGGAACTACCCACGCGACTAAACCCATGACTCACTCCTTCATAGCGATAGATTGTTACCAGGGGGTTGTCTTTCAGTCCTTGCTGAATGGACGCTTGAGCAGTTGGTGACACAAACTCGTCATTTTCATCCATGTGCAATATCAGCGGTTTCTGAATTTTTGTCGCTTCTGCTAAATTCTTTTCAATGTCAACACCGTAATAACTAACGTTGGCATCCGCATCAGTACGTGTTGCCATGAAATATGCCAGTTTGCCGCCTAAACAAAAGCCCACACTGCCGACCTTGCCTGTGTTGCTGGAATACTGCCGTAGAACAGACAGACTTGCCTTTAGGTCTTCTACGCCGCTATCCACATCAAATGCTTGGAGCAACTCAAAGGCTTTAGACCACTGATCCTGATCGTCAGCATCAAGTTGCACACCGGGTTCAAGTCGCCAATACAAATCTGGCACAAGCACCAAATAGCCTGCCTTAGCATAATCATTGGCAATTTGACGCATATTAGTATTTACCCCAAGAATTTCTTGAATCAACAAAATTCCTGCATCAGGCTTAGTACTGGGTGCTGCTAGATAGGCACTAAAACTGCCCCCGGACAAGGCTGAAATGGTGACATTTTGAGTTGTCATGGTGTCCTTTTTAATAATTCGCTATTTAGACTTTGACCAAATTAAACAGCGTTGCGGAATGCAAGACAGCATCTATTTCACATCCTGACGACGACTTTGTTCCTGGAAGTAGTCGCGCCAGCTTCGGGTTGCCAAACAGCAACAACTGCGTCGGAGGTAGGCTAAGTCCGACTTTTTCGGCTTCAGTCTGTTGATCGATACGGGCAAAAACGGTGATGCCTTTTGCTTGAAGGATGGCTTCTAATCGATCAATGGTTGCAGGACACTGCATACGGGCTGATCTGGTTGATGATGCCGTTGTTTGCATTCATAGCAGTGGATTTCTTACAGGATAAAAACTGGGTAATATGGTGATTGCTTCGGCTTCTCAAAGATTGAGGTCAGACAATCCGGGATGATCGTCAGGACGACGACCTAGTATCCAGTGGTATTTGCGTTCGCTCTTCAGAATTGGCAGGTCGTTGATGCTGGCAATACGCCATCGCATGAATCCATGTTCATCGAATTCCCAATTCTCATTGCCGTAAGAACGAAACCAGTTGCCGGAATCATCATGCCATTCGTAAGCAAATCGGACAGCAATTCGGTTGTCTTGAAAAGCCCAAAGCTCTTTGATCAGACGGTAGTCTAATTCTTTAAGCCACTTACGTGTCAAGAACTGGACGATCGCCTTACGACCAGATAGAAATTCTGAGCGGTTGCGCCAAACACTATCCGATGTGTAAGCAAGTACTACTAGTTCAGGGTTACGTGTGTTCCAAGCATCCTCTCCGATCCTGACTTTTTGGATGGCGGATTCATTATTGAAAGGCGGCAGGGGTAGTCGAGGATTTTCGGGGTTGTTCATAGTATGTAAGCGGTAGAATCGCGATCGTTTCAGTATGATTTAATTGGCATTAAATCCGTGCCGACCGAATTACCTCAAAAGCAGTTTAATACAGATCAATGAATACCACCCGCGATGTGCAGCGTTTCCCCAGATGGCCCCGTCACAACTGAGATTTTTCCCTCTAGTTTTTTCATGATGATTTCTTAGGATCGGGCAACGTGAACTCAACAGTTTCGCTAGTGATTACTTTGTGCGTGGGGTCAGCTAGTTCGATCAGCACCTTGTGTACGCCAGGTTCCAGTCCGACCAGGATGATCGTTTCCCCACTGGCATCGACAAAGTGCCACGGCGCGTCGTCAACGGTGATGTGGATATGACCGATGCGCGGCGATACTTCGAGGGCACTTTTGCCAAACACTGGCAACACACGCAAATTCTCCGTCCGGTACTGGATGAAGACGCGTCCCTGTGCCAGTGGTTCGGGAAGCGGTGGATCGACAATCAGCTTGGGTGGTGCTTCGTTTTCGATCGCAATCAACGGTGATGATCCGATAATATCCCTAGCGCTCGGTGTGTGGGTGTTCATAGCGTAAGTACCTGAAAGTAGTTTATATAACGATCCATTTGAAGGTGAAGTGGCGCAGAGTCATCGCTCCAGAGAAGCCATTAACGTTTCTTTGATGCGAGTTCCCAGACCACAGTTGCAAATGCTTTCGGACAAGGCGATTGCAGGTATAAAGCACGGTAGAACAAAGTAATTTCAGACACCTCAAATTAGAGGTTCTACTTCTAAACTCTGTGGAGATCGTGAGTGAGTTGAGATATCTAGAAGCAGCACAGGCTTATTGCTGACAAGGTTGGTTGCTCTGTGTCTCAGAAATGGGGAATTGATCGCCAGCAAGATAATTGTCAAAGTATTCGCGAAAGTAAGTCCAGGAAGTTTTGCTACTTGCAGCTAAATAGCAAGTAGGAGCCGTGCGATAAACTGGGACTCGTGATTTAATTTCTTGCTGAAGCAATGGGGAAAGCTCCTCGAATCTTTGCAGTTTCCGAATACTAGCGCTGTAAACTAACTGTCCTGGTTTCCCTTTCATCTTCATCCAAGGTAGCCAGGGACTAATGCGATTCCAAGTGCCTGAAACATTCAGTACTGTAGGAACATTAGGCTGTTCGACTCTTGCTTTAGGAACTACAAATTTAAAAAATTCCCCAGCTTGATAGAGCGGTTCAGGACTATAGTCTTGAAACTTCGGATCGCTGGCTAGAACGTTAGGATAGGTGAGCGGAACATCCAGTGTGAGAATGAGATTTCTGCCAGCCGCAAAAGCGGGGAATCTCCCTTGTCCTAAGTTGTTCTGAACGGGATTATTAGCAACATGCACTACGGGCAGTACTTCCTTTGTCCAGGGATTCTGCCAGCGATTAAGCACCTGATTCGTCTGTGGATCTAAATAGTACTGAAGTTCACGAGATGTTAATAACCATTGTCCTTGCTTATTCTGAAAGCAGCGTGCAACATTCATGCCGATGATACTAAATAACTTTCGCTGCTGTTCTTGAGGAACAAACGCATAAACAGAACCGCTCCATTCGAGATAGGTGTTCCGTGGATCGGTGGCACAGCGAGTCCGGACTAACTCCTGAATGTCAACCGTTTGTGTGTCTGATTGGGTTTGAGCGTCACCTGGAGTTGGTTTTAAAGCTAAAACTGTAACGACGACTGTAGCCCAAAAGTACAGAAACTTAGTTTTACGTCTCATACCTTGAATCCTCGTTAAATTCTTGTTCATTTGCAAGAAGGTAAAGGTCTTGTTTGCAGACTTAAACCTCCGAGGTTTTGGCATAACGGGAAACGATGCCTGCGGCGATAAACTACGCATCCTATTGCAGATGTTTCTTCAATTGGGCAGCAGCTTGAACAAACAGAGAGCGGACTTCTGGCAACTCTGCTAAACCATTGAGCAGTCCAAAGTCATGAATCATGCCGTTGTACTGCACAGTCGTCACCTCAACACCAGCTTCATCGAGCTTGCGTCCATAGGCTGTACCCTCGTCATGCAAGATATCGCTCTCTGCAACCACAATTAATACTGGAGGCAAGCCTTTGAGTTGCTCAACCGTCGCCTGTAGGGGAGAAGCATAAATGTCTTTGCGCTTTTCTGGGTCAGCGATGTACATATCATACATCCACTTCATCGTTGGTACAGTCAGAAAACGCTGATCGCCAAATTGCTGATAAGAATTTGTTTCAAAATCCGCATCTACAATGGGCCACATCAGGATTTGCAGTTTGATGTGTGGTCCTCCTTTTTCTTTCGCCTTCAAAGCAGTCACAGTTGTCATGTTACCGCCGACACTGTTGCCAACGACTGCCAAATTCTTGCCATCCACCCCAATCTCCTCACCATGCTCGGCAACCCATTTGGTCGCAGCATAAATCTCATTGATCGCCTGTGGGTACTGAGCATCTGGCGTGCGAGTGTAGTTGACAAAGACACCTGCAAACCCTGAAAGCACAACTAGATCGCGAACCATGCGCTTGTGTGTTGGGTAATCACCCAGCACCCAACCACCACCATGAATAAAGATGAAAACAGGTAATGTGCCTTTGACCCCTTCAGGTCGTACAATATTGAGGGTAATTGAATAACCATCAGCAGTAATCGTCTTTTGGGACTCTTCAATGCCTGAAAGGTCTACTGAAACGGAAGCCTGTGCATCTACAAGGACTTGACGTGCAACGAGCGCTGTGAGTTTCTCCAACGCCACACCCCCTGAATTCAGCACTTTCAAAAATTCCTTTACTCCTTTGGAAAGACGTGGATCATCCGCAACTTCCAGAATTTTTGCTGCTTGCGAGTTTGCTTGAGCAACCATGACATTCTCCTTTAATAAATTGTAAACAAGATGTTAAGTTAATTGATTTAACACTGCTGCTTGATCAGTAGTAATTGTAGTAATGACAATCACTTTTTACCGACATAGTTTCCCAGCCCAAACTATTTGTTACTGGTGGTTAGCTTGGTGTTCTCTACAACGTGAGTGGTCAGAAAGCGGTGAATATAGTCAGAGATCGCGTCCCCATCTTCTTCCAAAGCAAAATGCCCCGTATCAAACAAATGAAACTCCAGGTTTTTTAAGTCGCGTTTGTAGGCATAAGCTCCCTCCACTAAAAAGCCTTGGTCATTTTTGCCCCATACAATTAGCGTCGGTGGTTGATATTGGCGCAAGTAAGCTTGCCATTGTGGATATAACCGCACATTGGACTGGTAGTCGTATTTCAATGCCAATTGAATATCCATATTGCCAGGGCGATCGAGGAGTGCCTGATCCAGAGTCCAGGTATCAGGACTGAGGTTTTCTATATTCCTAGCTCCAGTAATGTAATGCCATTTGGTGCCCTTGCTTGCCAGAGCTTGTCGCACGCGATCGGCATTTTCGGGTGTCTTATTCTGCCAAAAAGCATGCATAGGCTTCCAGAAATCACCGAGTCCCTCTTCGTAGGCATTGCCATTTTGCACAATCAGCGTCTCAATCTGCTCTGGATACTGTATTGCCAATCTATAGCCAATCGGAGCGCCATAATCCATTAAATAAAGGCTATAGCATTTCAATCCGATCACATCGACAAAGCCTGCCATGACTTCGGCAAGGCGATCAAAGGTGTAATCAAACTCATCCACCGTTGGCATGGAACTATAGCCAAAACCAGGATAATCAGGTGCAATCAGATGGAATTGATCCGCCAACGCCGGGATTAGATTGCGGAACATCTGGGACGAGGTTGGAAAGCCATGCAATAGCAGAATCGTCGGATGATCACGAGAACCAGCTTCACGATAAAAGATATCTAAACCATCGATCGATACTGTGCGATAAGTGATCATGCGTTTACTCTTGTGAATTCAAATTGTTCAACAGAAATAGTTGATCTTTTTTCTGAAAGCTTCTTGTCACTCTTTAGGAAGAGACCAGAGTTTGATGGTTTTGTCGGCACTGCTGCTTATCATGTTTCCATCCGGTCTAAAAACTACTGACCGCACGCCTCGCTCATGCCCGATCAAATTCTCCAAGAGTTTGCCTTCAGGCAACCCCCATAACTTGATAGTGCTATCGTTACTACCACTAGCTAATCTCTTGCCATCGGGACTGAAAGCCACTGACCACACAACTCCTTCAGCGAATGGTTGTGTCAGCACTACCACTGGCTAACCACTTTCCGTTGGGGCTGACGGCAACGGCTTCTACATCATCTGTATGGCCATCTAGGGTACGAAGCAGTTGTCCCGTCTCTAAATTCCAGAGTTTAATCCGGTTATCCCAGCTGCCACTAGCGAGCAGCTTGCTATCTGGACTGATGGCAAGGCTTACCACTGCATCGCCGTGTCCTTCTAAAGTATAGAGTAGGGTGTTACTAGGCAGATCCCAAATTTTAATTTTTTTATCGTAACTGCCACTGGCGAGGAAGCGTCCATCAGGGCTGATTGCGATCGCGTAAACCCAAGTTGAATTTCCTTGGACAGAACGTAAGGGTTGAATGGTTGCAACAGAAGTAGTAACAACACTAGCGTTTCGGAAGGAAGACAATAGGCTAGCACAACTGCTACTACCAACTAAGGTCGTTAGGGTGCTGATTGCCAATGCTGCTGAAGATTTCCAGGTAATTTGTTTCGATCTCATAACAGGACATTCCTTGTGCGAGTGGGAGAATAATCTGACTTGCACCCACTACGTAACGGTGTCGGAGAGTAGTGGTACTATAGAGTAATTTTTTCTGGAATTTGAGATGAGAACGCTTTTTCTTTCGCTTTTTGTTGTTTATTCCGATGTTCAATCCAGCGTCGCATCAGAAATAAAAGGGTTGTCGTGACAATCCCTACTAGCCCAATCGCGGTTAAATAGCTCCAATGCTCTAACATTTTGTCCCAAACGTGCCAAGTGAGCAGAAACATAGTTAAGTAAGTCAGGTTATGTAATCGCTTCCAATTTTTTTTCAGTCTTTTGACACTCCAGTCATTAGAAGTAATTGCTAATAGAGTAAAACTAGAAATCCCAGGCTGTTTTCTAACGGTGCTGTATCGATTGCTGCCATGACCAATCCTCCTTAATTTTTCAATAAAAGCCCTTACAAAGGTAGGTATTTTTTATTGGGTCATTTTTTGACGATTCCAGCCGATCTTTACTACATCAGTCCTCTCTGTTCATGCTCTTTTTTTGGCGAAGATATTGTTATTCAAAGGTTTATACTTGAGCATGAGCTATGCTGGGACAATACCAATTCGCAATTCGCAATGACGCTCCTTCTCTGCGAGACGCTGCGCGAACGTCGCTAACGCAGTTAATAAATCTAGCTCCAGTAAGGCTTTCCTGATTTCCATCTGTTGCCGAATTTTAAAGAATTGGTATAATCCATCATTTCCACCGATCAGGCGAGAACGGATTGCAGTCGTGATGTGAGAAATTGATCGATATAATTTGCGATCGCATCGCCTTCTTCTTCCAGGGCAAAATGTCCGGTATCGAGTAGATGGAACTCAACGTCTTTCAAGTCACGCTGGTAGGGATAAGCACCGTCAGCAGGAAAGATGTAGTCGTTCTTACCCCAAACAATCAGAGTAGGTGGCTGATATTTGCGAAAATACTCTTGCCATTGCGGATATAATGGTGGATTAGTACCATAGCTATACAGCAGTGCCAGTTGAATCTCATCGTTGCCGGGGCGATCGAGGAAATGTTGATCGATAGTCCAGGTATCAGGGCTGATCGCTTCTAGATTGCGAACACCGTTGGTATATTGCCACTTCGTCGCTTCCAGGGTGACAAGATATTTGAGCTTTTCAGCATTCTCAGGCGATCGCTCTTGCCAGTATGCCTTAATTGGTTCCCAGAATTCGCGCAGACCTTCCTCGTAAGCATTACCATTTTGAACAATTAGAGATTGCACGCGCTCTGGATATTTAGCGGCAATCCGATAGCCAATCGGCGCACCATAATCCATCACATAAAGGCTATACTTTTTGAGAGCGATCGCAGCAATGAATTTTTCCACAATCTCGGCCAAGCGATCAAACGTGTAATCAAATTCATTTACAGTTGACATCGAACTATTGCCGTAACCCGGATAGTCAGGCGCAACAAGATGGAATTTATCAGCAAGTGCTGGTATGAGATTACGGAACATGTGAGACGACGTTGGGAAGCCGTGCAATAACAGAATCGTTGGATTATCACGGGAACCCGCTTCACGGTAGAAGATATTTAAACCATCGATGGAAACTGTGCGATATGTAGTCATGGGATTACTCCTTGTAAGTGATAAAAGTGACATGATGGCGTTTTACGACAGGTTGATCTATCTCACATCCTGACGATGGATTTGCTCCTGAAAGTAGTCCCGCCAGCTTTCGGGTAAGGCTTCAAGTTGAGCAGCACGATGCAGTAACTCTGGATTGCTTCGCTCACGAACATAAAGCTGAATGATATTAGCAACAGTAATATTGTTGGTATCTCGACTCATCAGCTCTAAAGCGTCTCCGACTCCAACTTCGCCCTCTTGCAAAACCCGAAAGTAAAATCCGGTGCGACGACTGGCGAGAAATCGTTTCACCATATCCGATCGCCCAAAGCGAATCCCTAGTTTGTAGCAGGGTAAGCGCGGTTGAGTCACCATTAGTTCCACACTGCCGATTTTAAAGCGATCGCCAATGTTTAATTCTTCTTCTCTCAATCCTGTAACTGTGAAATTTTCACCAAAGATTCCTGGCGTTAACTCTGTGTCAGGCAATTTATCTCGCCAGTAGTCGTAATGCTCAAAGGGATAGACATAAACTGCTTTGTCAACTCCGCCATGAACGGTGAGATCCGCTTGGCGATCGCCATCTAAATTGAGTTCACGCACCATCACTCTCGCATTAACTGGCTCTTTGAAAATTCCAGTGCGGACGGCTTTTCCTTTCCAGGTCACTTCACGCGGTAGGCCAACATTAACAGAGATCAGCTTCATCTTCAACTCCTTTTGGACTTCAAATCTGTGCCATACCGCCATCGACAAACAACTCAATGCCGTTCACAAAGCTGCTATCATCTGAAGCGAGAAAGACAACAGCTTTGGCAATCTCATCGGGTTTGCCGACTCGTCCCAGTGGGATGGTGCTGGCTTGGCTGTCCACGAATTCTTGTAACTGCTGGTCATTCAATCCCAAATGATCGTAACCAGGAGTCGGAACCACACCAGGGCTAATGGCATTCACTCGGATCTTGCGTTCTTTGAGGTCGAGTATCCAATTCCGAGCAAATGATCTCACGGCGGCTTTGGTGGCGCTGTAAACACTGAAAGCTGGCGTACCTTTTATAGAAGTAATCGAAGCATTCAGGATAATAGAAGCGCCCTCTGGCAACAGTGGCAGTGCCTTTTGTACAGTAAACAGCAAACCTTTAACGTTTACGTTGAATGTTTTGTCAAAGTGTTCCTCAGTGATTTCTCCAAGTGGGGCAATTTGTCCACCGCCAGCATTAGCGAAGATGATATCGAGGTGTCCTTGTTCTTGCTTAATGGTGGCAAACAGACGATCGAGGTCTGCCAGATTAGAAACATCACTCTGCACAGCCGTAACATTTTTACCAATGGCTTCCACAGCAGCATCCAGTTCGACTTGGCGACGACCCGTGATGTAGACATAAGCACCTTCAGCAACAAACTGTTTAGCTGTGGCAAGACCGATACCACTGTTGCCACCCGTGACAAGGGCAATTTTTCCTTCTAGTTTACTCATTATGCTAATCCTTTGATTGTTGGGTTTAAAGCGGTCAGTTGCTAATGGAGAGTGGAGTCAGGAGGAAAAATAGTCAGCTTACTCCTTTCCCGGTGGAAGAATACCAAAATATTTTTTATCTCACGCAGAGACGCAGAGGCGCAGAGAAAGAAAAAAGAGGTAATCTTAGAGCGGGAAGTGAGTAATCTCTAAGGGATATCTCCAGGTACACCCAGGATTTCGTCGCCAATTTCGCTAGAGATGCGACTGAACAATTCCATGTCAGGTGCCTCATTCTGGTTTAGCGTCCCTGTTGCTTCTATTAGTTGAGCAAAGGCACTAGGCGCAGCAACAACCAACCCGCGAGCTGGTTTATCGCTAAGTGCGGCGACTACATGGATGGTATTAGGCGGGATGAAGAAGCTTTCACCAACGCTTAGCACAACCTTGTTTTCACCCGCCCAGACAGTAAACTCTCCTTCCAGCACATAAAGTTGTTCGGAATAGCGTGTATGGCGATGGGGTGGAGTCTGCGTACCAGGAGTGAAATAGCCCTCAATCAGGTCGTATTTACCGTCAGTCGTGGTGTGATCGGCGAGGATAGTGAGGCGAGAACCAAGAAACCAGAATGATTTTGTCATGGAAGTACTCCTTCTAATGAATGAATTGTGTTACGAATGCTCAAGTTTGCGGTTCAGATAAGGCAGGCGTTCATGCCGTTTTTAGATAGACAAGTGTGACAAATTTTTAACATTAAGCTTGTTGGGAAGACTTTGTGAGGTACACTCCGCTTTAATTAAATCGGCTGCCTTCTCAGCAATCATGATAGTGGGTACGTTAGTATTTCCCGTGGTGATTGTTGGCATGATGGACGAAAGGCTGGCAGACTTACGACCGGCAATTCGTTCATCAACAGCGTGAAGCTCACTGTTACTGCCAGGTCAAGCGAGCAGGCGCAACGATTCATCCCAGAGCCGATCGGCATTGTCTGGGTTCAGGGCGTAGGGGGCAACTCCGCTCATATAGCTGTTCCCGTTGGTGACGAGAGTGGCTTCATTGCAGTCCTCGAAATAGCGTCCGCCAACGCCCTTTAGTAGCAAAGAGGTTGCCAATAGAACGGAAGTTGCCGCACCCTGCGCTATTGTCTTCTGCCGCTCAGGTGGGGTTCTAAGACCGCCCGTATGACGCTGGAGGTTGGTTGCGATCGCCCCAGGCATCAGGGCATTAGCGGTAATGCCATCCTTGAACCAGCGCGCAGTAGCACCCACAGCAAAGAGGATGCTTGCAGTCTTGGACTGTCCATAGGCCAACCACGGATCATAAGGACGGAACATGAAGTGAATATCATCGAACACAATGGGCGACATCAGATGTCCGCTAGAACTAACCGACACGATACGGGCGGTACCCTCTGCGGCGAGAGCGTCGTGTAGTCCGAGCGCTAGGGCAAAGTGTCCGAGATAGTTAGTGGCAAATTGCATCTCCCAGCCTTCGGGTGTGCGCTGTTCGGGCAGTGCCATTACCCCTGCATTATTAACGAGGATGTGCAGCGGCTCACGCCAGGCAGCAATGAACTTGGCAATTGAGTTGCGATCGCTTAAATCAAGCAAAGCAACATGAATATTCCGGTTCCCAGTAGTAGCCATAATGTCAGCCGCGACTTGCGCTCCAGCATCGGTATTACGCACAGCTAGTGTGACGATCGCTCCAGTTTGAGCCAGCACCCGCGCCGTTTCTGCGCCGATGCCCGATGCGGCTCCCGTAACGATCGCCCGCTTGCCGGAAAGATCAATTCCTTCTACAACCTCGGCGGCGGTGGAATGTCGTCCGAATGGTGTTGTAATCAGTGCCATTGTGTATTCCTTTACAGAGGTCGAGTGTTCTGTTTGCCTAACATCAACCGATAAACGCTCAACAGGTATGATAATCTGAGATTGATCAAAGACGATCGCCCGTTTCTAAATAGATGAATACGCCGGATTTTGGACGTTAGATTTGCTGAGAACCGTTCGTGCTGTGCGACCTGCTTTAATTAAATCTGCTCCCTTCTCACCAATCATGATGGTTGGTGCGTTTGTATTTCCGGTCGTGATGGTGGGCATGATGGAGGCATCTACAACCCGTAACCCTTCAATTCCATGTACTCGTAGTTCAGGATCTACCACTGCCATTGAGTCAATGCCCATTTTGCAAGTGCCAACCGGATGCCACACAGTACTGCAATTGTTGCGGATATAAGCAACGAGTGCTTCATCGCTCTGAACGTCAGCACCCGGAGCAATTTCCTCACCTCGAAACTCATCAAAATGACTCATGTCAAACAATTGGCGTGCTAGTTTAATTGCAGCGACTAACTTTTGCACATCGGCTTCACTTTGCAGATAGTTCATCCGAATCATGGGGGTATCTTGCGGATCAGATGAGCGCAAACTCACACTGCCACGATTTTGCAGACGGGTCAAAGAGACAACATCCGTGAACCCAAAAGCAGCAGCAGGATAGCCAAGCGGCAAGAACTGGACAGGAGCGAAGAAAAACTGTAAATCAGGTGCAATCTCTGAGTTGCCTTCGCTATGTAAGTACAGTACAGCTTCTCCGATACTACTTGTGCTAGCAAAGTGTAGATCCTGAATTGACTGATAGACCACAGGAACCAGAATGTGATCTTGCAGGTTTTGACCCACTCCCTGCAAATCTAATACAACAGAAATCCCCAATGCCTGTAACTGTGAGGCATTGCCAATCCCGGATAGCATTAGAAGCTTAGGCGAATCGAATGCACCCGCACTTAAAATCACTTCTTTATTGACTCCAATTTGGTGCAGCATTCCCTCATGCAGATATTCTACGCCAACCGCGCGAGTGCCCTCCAACAATAATCGAGTCACCAACGCCCCAGTTGTAAGGGTCAAATTAGAACGCCCGACAATGGGCAGAAGGAAAGCAGCCGCAGCACTGTGCCGTTTACCATCCTTGATGGTGTGTTGTAAAAGTCCTGCTCCTTCCTGCTGCTTGGCATTGAAATCAGGATTGTAGTCATAGCCTGCTGCAACACACGTCTCTACAAATCGCTGAGAAATCGGAGCAGGCGCAATCAGATCGCTTACGCTCAACTCTCCATCCACACTGTGATAGGCATCAACACCGCGCTGCTGGTGTTCGGATTTTTTGAAATAGGGTAAGACATCCTGATAGCTCCAACCGGGATTTCCTAATTCCTGCCAATGGTCGTAATCGTGATGGCTGCCTCGAACATAGAGCATGAAATTAATCGAACTACTGCCCCCTACGACTTTGCCACGGGAACAAAGGATCTTGCGGTTGTTCAGATACGGTTCTGGTTCGGAGAAATAGCCCCAGTCCACTTCAGTGCCAATTAGATTGACGCATTCTGCTGGGATTTGGATTTCCGGTTTCGTCGCTGGATTGCCCGCTTCGAGCAACAGTACAGTGATTTCTGGGTCTTCTGTGAGACGATTGGCGACAACGCATCCTGCCGAACCTGCACCAATTACAATGTAGTCATAATTAGCCATAAAATTCTCTTCCTCTGTTATCTACAATGGATAAATGGAGTCAAGAATGAACTGATTAAAGAGCGATCGCTGAAATACTGTTAGTTATTCATTTACAACACCTGATCTGCTGAATTTAACTGCGTACCAATGGTGTATCCACCAA
The DNA here is from genome assembly GCF_036916985.1 of Nostoc sp. Lineage (GTDB taxonomy): Bacteria > Cyanobacteriota > Cyanobacteriia > Cyanobacteriales > Nostocaceae > Nostoc. The sequence continues at coordinate 11,156 of NZ_JBALFD010000004.1, read as the reverse complement.
ATGTTCTGCCAGAAACCAAACTTGCGTCTCATTGGTTCGCAGGACTTGGCTCACTAACACATCATTAGTGCCACTATCTTGATTTGCTGCTGTTTTATCGATCGCCACTCTCAATTCCCCAACGATCAATTCGTGGGCTTCTAGTAACCGCGACAACATCACAGGTACTTCCTCAACACCATTGGGCGGACGCTTAATCTTAGTGACTTCTGCCACATGACGTGGATCAGCGATGTCTGACGACAAGCCGCAAAGCGTCTACGCCACACCTCCGAGTGTTTGTACCCGTTCACCCAGTGCATCAATTAATTCAATTTGTTCACTGGCGTGTTTGTCGAGCAATAGATGCAGTTGATAAAACGTATGTCCGCGCATCAACCAGTGATGTTTCTTGTAAAGGTGATAGAGAATAATCGTATCTGCCAAAATTTGATTGACTAAAACACAGCTTTCGCTGCGGGTACTAGTGTTGAGAACAATTGGCAAATCACGAAGAGTACCATACTGCTGAATTTCATATCCATGTTGATGCAATAAGGGTTGACTGCCATCGACTTTAGTGATGCCTGTATTTTGAGTCGGCACGATCGGATCTCCTAGAATCAATAATTAGGTCTGTTTTATTTGTATGTACCGAGAAATTGTTTCTCTTAGGATTGGGATGACTTCACAGCAGTGCTTGCTGCTTCAATCACTTTGGCAACTTCTTTTGGATGAGAGATAAAAGGAACATGACTGGAGTTAACTTCGGTTGTCTTAGCACCAATCCGTTTAGCCATAAATCGTTGAAGTTCAGGGTTGATGGCGCGATCGCTTTGAGTCACGATAAACCAGGAAGGAATCGTTTTCCAGGCGATTTCATTCACTGATTGCTCAAAGGCTGCGCTGGCGATCGGTTTTTGGGTTGCTGCCATCACTCGCGCCTCAGCCTTCGATACGTCTTGGGCAAAAAATTCGTGAAACTTCCCGCGATCGATATAGAGAAAGTTTTCAGCATCAGATACGATCGCCGTACTAATCGGAGGGGCTGCGTACCTTTTATTCAAATCACTCGTCTTTTCACCGACATCTGGTGCGAAAGCATTAACATAAACCAGAGCTTTCACCTGTAGATTTCCAGCCGCTGCACCTGTTATCACATTTCCACCATAGGAATGTCCAACCACAACAACGGAACCTTTTTGATTATTAATCACACGCTTCGTCGTTGCCACATCATCAGCAAGCGAGGTGAGCGGAATCTGCACAGCAGTCACTCTATAGCCATCCTGCTCTAACAATGGAATGACGTGTTGCCATGATGTACCGTCAGCATAAGCCCCATGAACGAGAACGATCGCAGGTTTAGAGTTGGACGCTTGAGGTAATTCTTTGGAGGTGGCTGGTGTTGGATGCATTGATATTCCAACGACAACACTTAATGCAAATAACCACAGCAACAATTTTTGAACTTTTTTCCATGTAAAAAGCATCATGGCGATCGCCTCTATATTCTTGCTAAATTGCTGAAATCTCTGATTTTTGTCGTCCGTATATAAATTGTGAAATACTCCCCGCTGAAATACTTGTTGGGATAAGCATCAAAAACCTTAATCATTTGCAGCAACAATGGCTGCCATTATCTGCTCAACAGTCCAGCGATCAAGATAGCGAATTCCATTAATAAACAAAGCGGGTGCAGCCTCCACTCCACTTCGCAGTCCACCTTCAATATCCGCATTGATACGATTGACATGCACGCCTCTGGATAAATCCTGCAAAAATTGAGAAATATCAAGTCCTAAACGATTGGCGTACTCTACTAGATAGCCATTTCCCAACTCCTGTTGATGGATAAACAGCATCTCATGCATTTGCCAAAACTGCCCTTGAGCCGCTGCTGCTTCTGCGGCTTCCGCTGCCCGTTGAGCATGTGGATGAATCTGTACTTGAGGAAAATGACGGAAGATAAAACCTAAATTGTTTTCTCCAAACGAAACCTGCAATTGCTGCCCGGCAACTTTAGTCAATCGATAGACATTAGCACTTTGAAAACATTCATAATCTCCATACATGACGAAGACTACAGCAGCATTCAGTACACCTTGGATATGATCCTGGGTTGAAGGCGGAACGAATAGAGAACGATTATCACGGTCGTAAGTCATCTTTTAGTTTGTATTAAGCAATACCTTTGCCTCACAAACCAACTGCATTAACATCGCTATGTATTCAATATAGAGAATTGACCTTTTCTTGTCGTCCACTCTGAGTTGACATTTTTGTACAATCGAGTGATGGATGAACCTGTCGATCTCGCAGTGGAAGGTTGTCACCAACTTTAGTTGGAGTCTAAAGCCAATCTAAAGGAGAAAAGGTAAAAGTTCACCGAAGAGGTAGAGGGGAAGGGGGCTCTTAGCTGGGTGAGCAAGCCCTTCCTCTCTGCGCCAAGCGTTGCGGAGCATAGCTTAAGAAGCCCCGCCCTTCCAGGGCGCTCTTACTGGGGCGGAGTACAAGCTCTCTCCCAGTCTTCCCCCTTGCTCCCTGCTCCCCTGCCTCTTGTGACTTTCCTTCCCTCCTTTTTCCCTACTTACACACTGACAATCCCACGCTTAACAGCAGTGATCACGGCTTGTGTGCGATCGCTCACGCCCAGTTTGCTTAAAATCCGATTTACATGCGATTTGACGGTACTTTCACCAATAATCAAAGCACTGCCAATTTCTTGATTACCCATTCCTTGTGCCATCAAACGCAGCACTTCCAACTCTCGTTCACTCAGTTCTGGATTGCTCATTCGCTGCAATAATTTTGCACCCACTTCTGGCGGAATGTATTTCTGACCATTATGAATGGCGCGAATCGCATTCAAAAGCTCGCCAAGTTTAGAATCCTTAAGAAGATAGCCTTGAGCGCCTGCCTGTAAACCGCGATAGATATCTTCATCGCCATCGTAGGTTGTGAGTACCGCGATCCGAGCTTGCTTAAATTCAGCACAAATCGCCATAATGGCTTCAACACCTCCCATTTTGGGCATTCGTAAATCCATTAGTGTAACATCAGGTTGGTATTCTCGAAACGCATCGATCGCCTCCTGCCCATCTTCAGCTTGAGCGATCACTTTCATTTCTGGATCGCGATTAATGATGGTTGCTAGACCCTTTCTGACTATGGCATGGTCGTCAACAATCAGCACTGTAATCTTAGTGGATTGGCTCATTGTAATTCCATCAGTGAGAAGGCAAGATAATCTTATTTTTGTCAATTAGAAATTATGCTGAAAATTTGGAAAAGCACAGGTATTAAGTTAACTCTTGTACTGAACTTATAGGTAAAGAATGAATTATGCGTATCTAGATTACGCGTAGGCGCAGCCCGCCGCAGGCGTCGTCTGCTCAAAAATTGCGTTTCCAACCACGCTTTTCAGTCATATTTTGAGTATTCTTGCTTATTGGCAAATGGTATCTGACCTTAACCTATCACGAATGTTGTAATTCTCACTGTCGATTGATAGTGGCAATAATTTCTGTTCCTTGACCCGGTTGGCTTTGAATTGTTAGTTGTGCGCCAATGCGCTCTGCCCGTTCGCTCATTCCTAATAAGCCAAACCCACCGCTCAAAGGAATGCTACCTACTCCAAAGCCCCTGCCATCGTCTTTAACCCTTAAGATACACTGTGTCTCATTGTACACCAACTCAACCAGAATTTCGCCAGCACTTGCGTATTTAATCGCATTGGTTAATGCTTCTTGCCCAATTCTGAGTAAGTTATTCTCCACTTCGGTTGGTAAGGAATAGGCTGTACCCTGAGTTTCGCAAATCAAAGCCGTCTCGGTCGTCGCTCGCATTTGAGCCACTATACGATGCAGGGCACTCTCTAAATTACCTTCTTCTAGTAGCTGGGGACGGAGTGCTGATACGGATCGCCGTGCGCCTGCTAGTCCAGCGCGTGCTAGTTCATCAATCATTTCCAGATGTACTTGGGTTGCTTCCGGGTCATCCGCCAGCACTTGCGCTACTGCTCCAACCTGAAGCAGAATACCCGTGAAAGATTGAGCTAGTGTATCATGAATTTCTCGCGCCATACGGTTGCGTTCTTCCAGAATTGAGGCGTGTTCGGCTCGTTTGCGTTCACGCAGTGCAGCGTTTCGCTGTTCGCTAATATCTGTGATGAGACTGTAGAAGCCTCTCACTTGAGCATTGTCATCGAAATCAGGAATCAAGGTCGCACTGATGCACCGTTTACCAGGCGGAAAAGGGATTTCTGCCTCCAGGGATACAGTTTGCCCTTCAAACACTTGATTAATGTACGGTTCAACTCGTTGATAAACCATCTCACCTAAAAGCGCATGAACAGGCTTGCTCAAAATTTCATCACGACTACGGTTAAACCAAATCTCATAGGTAAGGTTGATAAATTGATAGCAACGATTGGCATCTACATAGCTAATTAATACTGGTAGTGCGTCGGCGATCAGTCGTAATTCCTGTTCTTGATGACGCAGTGCGGCTTCGCTTTGCTGTAACGCCGCTGTCCTTTGAGCGACCTGTTGCTCTAGAGTGCGGTTGTAATTCGCTAAGAGGTGTTCGGCTTGTTTCCGCTCTGTGATATCTTGAAAGGCTGCGATCGCATAAACCACATTGCCCTGCTCATCAAAGACTGGCGTTCCCCATGCCTCAGATGGAATAATTGCGTTGTTTTGGTGAATATCTACATCGTCAATCCTGGTGCATTCGCCGCTCAACGCTCGGATGATTGGCAGTCTCTCACTCGGATAAATTTGATTCGTCCCCGTCACATAAAATTGATAAGTCTCTGAAAGTTGCTCCGGTGTGGCGGCAGGATCAACGCCTTTACCCATAAGCTCAATTCCCCGCTGATTGACATAGTAAGGGCGACCCGTCGCATCAATGATGCCAATTCCTACGGGAATCGCTTCTAAAAATTGAGCCATCTGACTTTCGCTAGCGCGGAGCTTGGAATAGAGCTTGGCATTTTCGATCGCGATCGCTGCCTGAGTGGATAGTAAATTCAGAACTTGCGATCGATCGGGTGTAAAGGCTCCAGCCGCTAATTGATTTTCTAGATACAACACGCCAACAAGCTTGCTTTGATTCACCAGCGGCAAACAGAGAAGCGATTGAGTTTGGTTGCGTTGAATGTATGGATCGTTGATAAAATTTCCTTCACGAGTTGCATCATTAAAGATGACAGCTTCATGAGTCCGTATCACATACTGAAGGATTGATTCGGGTAGACGATTTGCAATTGGAACTGATTCTAGCACTCGTGTCGCACAAACCTGTTCACCATCATTAAATTCACAAGTAGCTTTGATCGTCCATTCTCCTGAGTTATCCAAAAGCAGGCATCCAGTTTGTGCCCCAGCATTTTCAATTAAAATCTGCATTAGAGAACTGAGCAACTGCTCCAGTTCAATTTCACTCGAAATTGCTTGAGATGCTTTCATCACCGTCGCTAAATCGAAAGCGATATTTGGGGTATTCGAGGTAGTTCCAGCAGTAGTGCGGATTGGCGTGGAAGTCACACTGGACGACTGAGGGAAAAACTGTGGATAGCGAGTTTCTAAATCTTTGACCTTTGCTGTTGCACCCCATCGCTCATAGCAGTAGTGGGCTTCCTTCATGTAGAGTTGGGCAAACTTTTCTCTACCACGAGATAAGTAATGTTTGGCGGCTAATTCATAGGCTAACGCCTCTTCCTGGATATATTCATTTTCCCTCGCTCCTTGAATTGCTTGTTCATAGAATTCCTCTGCTTCAAACCACTGACTTAGAACTCGTGCAATCTCTGCTTGCACCAGATAATATTTATGCAAACAATTCATTGGCGCATACTGTGCCCATTGCTTCATTTTCTCCTGACTAACCGTAACTTTTTTAAGGAGTTCCTCCTGCACTTGAGTGCCACTTTCAGAGTATATGGCGAGTCTTGCCAGCGCATCATATAAATAGTAAAAAGGACCAAGAGGTGTGCCTGTTATTCCCATTAAATAACGTTCTGCTATGGTTGAGTTTTTAACTGCCTGAGCATACTCAGAAAATAGGTAGCACAGGAAAAGTTTATGGAAAAAGACAACAAACATTGCCGTTCCATCATTTGTTACCTCATGTTGTGGCAATCCATTTTCTTCATTGTAGAATTCGCCAACTAGGCGAGTTAGGCTGACTGAAAAGCCCATCAAATTTGCGGTCGCCTGCTGATATATTTGGTTCCAGGTTAGCGCCGTTTTCTGTTTGATTTGACGAATTGCTTCATTGTATTTCGTCATCTCGCGCTCAACTTCTACGAGTTCCTTTCCAACTGCGTAGAATTGGAAGCAATAACAATGAGCGGAATAAGCAGCAAACTCTAAATCTCCAACTTCTAAACCTCTTTGGTAGGCTTCTAGCAAGGGCTGGGTTGTGTTTCTAATATGCTCTTTCCAATGAATAATAAAGTTATTCACAATGACTAATGTTCTAGCTCTGAGAGAATGAACATTAAGGTGTGACAATAGATTTAGCGCAAGTTGTCCAAACTCGTACCCAATCTCAATGTTCCCAATCGTTCCACAAAGAATTAATCCGTAAAAGGCATAGGCAAAGGGAGATACAACAGCATTACCAGATTGAATTGATAAGTTTACTTGTTTAGACACAAGCAGAGGCATCAAATCAGGAGCCGCAACATAGGCAGCGATCGTGATGCTTGATAAGATTCGCATCGCCGCCAACTTGTCCGGTTCGGTCATTTCCGGCAAATGTAGCAAGTCCTCGATTGGCTTGTCGCCAATGAGTGATGTAATTGTGTCTAGCTCAAGCTGAATGTCTGACTGAGTTGGCGTTTCAGGAAAACTGATTCCCAGTTGCTGCAAAACTTGCAATCCAGTGTTGATTGCTTCTAATGGCTGGTTCTGCGCGATGTCAGTTTGAATTTTGACTTCGTAAACTTTCACGATGTCGAGAACCGTTTTGGCTGCTTGCAGAACAACCACTGCCCAGGATTCTACCTGCTCAAACTCGCCACACAAATACGCGACTTCTGTTGTTTCTGTGTATAGCTCTAAAGTCAGGTCATAGTTTGTTTGCCAGCTAGAAGCTGCTAGCCATGCTCTACCTCTGGCTAAATAGGTTTTTGCCACATTATAGGCGATCGCAGCTTTTGCTTTCTGTCCGGCGATTAAATTTAATCTAGCAATTTCATTGCGTTCTAGTTGATCTGCGACAAGCTCAATTCCATAATTAAGATGATCAACAATTTCAAACAGTCGGTCTGATAGTCTCTCTGGCAAGCTTTTTCCGAGGAGATTGCGACCAATTTGTAAATGAACAATTTGTTTTTGCGACTCATCGATTAAGGTGTATGAGGCTTGCTGCACGCGATCGTGCAAGAACTTATACTCTTGAATTAACAAGTTTTCATCTAATTCAGATAGTGGTTGAATTAATCCAACCTGTATGGCTGTTAGTAAATCTTGAAAAACCGTTTCATGTAGTTTCTCACAAACAATCGATAGAGTATCTAAATTAAATTCAGCACCGACACAAGCAGCTAACCGGAGAATTTGCTGTGTATTTTCTGGTAGTTTCTTCAACTTGTGAAGCATCAACTCCACAACATTATCAGTGATATCTTGGGCTTGGATCTGAGCTATGTTCCACTGCCAACTTAAGTCTTCAGCATCAAAGGTCAATAAATTTTCGCTATACAGCATTTTCAAAAATTCATTGACAAAAAAAGGATTGCCCTCAGTTTTCCGCAACACCAACTCAGCTAATGGACGAACGGTGTCTGCATTCCGATGTAGCGTCTCGGCAATTAACTGACTCAACGGCTTAAGCGTTAATGGTGTTAGGATAATTTCCTGAAGCACTGCCCCTTGTTTTTGCAGTCTCTCTAGCATTAATGCTAATGGATGCGTTGGATTTACTTCGTTATCTCGATAAGCTCCAATCAAAAATAGTGATTGCGTTTGCTCATCCAGCAGCATCAGTTCGATTAACTTCAGCGTGGCAGAGTCAATCCACTGCAAATCATCTAAGAAGATCACCAGGGGATGTTCCTGAGAGCAAAATACCCGTATGAATTGCTGAAACACTCGATTGAAGCGATTTTGCGCTTCTGTGGCTCCAACGTCCGGTACAGTCGGCTGCTTGCCAAGCATTAGTTCCACTTCAGGGATCACATCAACAATGAGTTGTCCGTTACTGCCCAACGCCGTTAGCAGGCGCGATCGCCACTGTTGCACTTGTTCGTCTGGTTCACTGAGCAATTGCTGCACCAATTTTTGCAGAGAAGAAGCGATCGCGCTGTAGGGAATATTGCGCTGAAATTGATCAAATTTACCCCAGATAAAATAGCCGCGCCTTTGGGTAATTGGTTTATAGATTTCCTGCACTAACGCAGATTTCCCAATTCCAGCATAGCCAGATACCAACATCATTTCGACTTGGAATTTTGGTTTGCCCTCTTGTTCCCTTTGCGAAGTTGTTTCCGAATTATTTGGTAAAGCAGCGACGCGATTTGACTCTGGACACGCTACGCGATTAAATGCTGCCAGTAACATTGCAACTTCCTTGTCCCGTCCATACAGTTTTTGGGGAATTTGAAATTGCTCAGAAACGTCTTGAAGCGCCAGTTTAATGCTAGAGATTTGACCGATTTCTGCTAATTGATCGGCACAGATTTCTAAATCCGCTTTGATTCCCCAGGCACTTTGATAGCGATCTTCGGCATTTTTTGCCATCAGTTTGAGAATGATATCTGAAACTGGCTTAGGAATAGTTGTATTTATTTCATGAGGCGGAACAGGCTGTTTAGCTATATGACAGTGGACTAGCTCAAGTATGTCCGTTGTGGGAAACGGTAGATGTCCGCTTAGCAGTTCGTAGAATGTCACACCGAGGGAGTAAAAATCGGTGCGGTAATCGAGTAAACGGTTCATCCGCCCGGTTTGCTCTGGAGATAAGTATGCGAGTGTCCCTTCTAAAACATGAGGATTCTTGAAGGTCGGATTCGTGCGGTTAAATTGGGTGGCAATTCCAAAGTCAATAATTTTGACAACACCAGTATCGAGATTGAGGACTATATTTCCAGGGTTGATATCTTTATGAATGACATTAGCTGTATGGATTCTGCCTAGAATATCGGTGAGGGCGATCGCAAGACTTAAAAATTGGCATAAGGGCATGGGGCAAAACATCTCTGGGTGCTTGTGCATCCATTGCTCTAGGGACTCTCCCCCAAAATCTTCTAAGAGAATCACCAGAGTGCGTTGATAGTCTTGCTGGCTGTATGCCTTCACTACTCCTTCCACTGTGAGGGAACGGATAATTTTATATTCTTGTCTGTAGCGGGTCAGTTCTTGAGGTGAGGGATAATCAAGTTTTAGCATTTTTACAATTATCCCTACTCCATCGTCTCTGATGCCGCGATAAACTAGAGAATTAGAACTTTCGTATATTTTGTCTTGAATGACAATACCAGGTAGAGTAATCATAGAAGCAACTCTTGAGAGGATAATCTGGCAATACCTCAAACTATACAGTAATTGACAACGAAACTACACGGGTTTCAGCCGCTGCAATTCGCACATAAAGTGAAATCGACTGTGAAGCAGTGCCATAAGAATTATTTTGGCTCGTATCGCTATCTGTTGCGGCGTGTTGTGCCTATTTATCAACTTTTGCAGTTGCTCACGCTCTTCATCACTTAAATTTAATATTTTAGGAGCTAATCTAGCCACACCTTGATTCCTCCATCTGTCCCTACCAAACGGCTTTTATCTTGATTATTTATTCTCCCACCAATATGGTCTGTTTATTTCCGCCGACCTGTACTAGCAGTCTCATTTTTCTCAAAATTTCTATCAAAAATAGAATTAAATATATTTAATTTTGAATAGCTCCTTTTAACTATTAAGGCATAATGAAAACACCTGATTCATCCCTAATCTAACTAATCCGCAAACACTCATAATTACCCGATTATATTTATTATGTGCAAGGCGAAATCTATCACTAGCGACTTTAAATATTTTGATTCAACCTATGAGATACTCAACACCTATTCTTCTGGAAGATAATTCTTTATTTTCTTGTTTTTGTAGTTCAGTAATTTCGGTTTTTTTAGTCTTTTTATGAGGCGTGGCTATTGCATCATCCCCCTTATAAGCTTTATCTCCTAAAAATTTTTGTTTAGGGTCTTACCGTTTGATTACTGATTTAATGGATATTTCTAACTTTCCTGCTTTGCTATTAGCATCAGAATATCATCAAAGATGGGAAGCGGAGAATACTTTAGATGAATTAAAGGTACATCTTTTAGGGCGAAAAATCCCCATCCGTTCTAAGAATCCTCGTGAAGTAGTCCAAGAAATTTATGGGTGGTTGTTAGGACATTATTGCCTACGGTGTTTAATGTTTCAAAGTGGCACTTTGAAACATATTTCTCCATTAAAGTTAAGTTTTGTTGGGAGTTTACGAGTTATTCGGCGTGCAATTCCTGAGTTTCAACGTCAGATAAATAATCAACTGGATATCAATACATATTATAGTTGGTTAATTGCCGAAATATCCGATTTAGAAATCCCTTTACGACAACATAGAAGTAATCCAAGAGTAGTCAAGAAAGCCCGCTCTAAGTTTAAGAGTAAAAAACGAAGTCATCGAAATAATGGTTCTCCCCGACAAAAACTATCTTTTCAAATTTTTAGACAGGCCAGTTGAATATATCCATTTTGAACTTCAAAGTTGGGATAATTTTTCTGATTCTATCTTTAATTCGTTTATCAAACCCCAAAGTGCCTGATAAATTTTATACTTCAATTCAGTATTTCATTTATTTACTGCCATAATTGATACCAATTTCTAAATAATTATTGCAGATATATTTGGAAATAATCGTCAAATAATTTACTAGCAATCTTTTTGAGATATCTCATCAAGATAATTTTTCGTGTAATTACTTATTCTAATTGCAAATAAAATTACTTTATACAGAAATGCAAGTTTTAGCGATCGCACCTTTTTCACCCAACCTTACAAAATCGCGTTGCTCCCCTTGGGTACTCCGCTTTGTTTTTTTTACGATTTAATCCTAATTTCTGTAACGCACGACACATTGCACTTTGACCTACCCAATTGCCAGTCTTGTCTGCAAATAATTCACACAA
>NZ_JBALFD010000003.1:0-61158 GCF_036916985.1 Nostoc sp. | reverse complement strand
TGTTGATCCCCCCTAACCCCCCTTAAGAAGGGGGGAACCGGAGTCAAAGTCCCCCTTTTTAAGGGGGATTTAGGGGGATCTGAACGTTTTGCTACCGGGAAGTAGACTTTTCAAACAACCTCTTAGAGGATGTTTGAAAAGTTTTGGGCGAATATAATGAGACTGTTGGTCAATTCTCTCTCTTGTTTGACCCCTCTTTTCTCAAGTCTTGTGAGAAATCCGGGTTTAGAGCTTTTCTTCGTGCCATTCGACTCTGTACTTTATTGCTCTATAAAGATGCATTATAGCTTTGCTAAGTTTAAAGACAATTTTACTCAGGATAGAGCGTTTAGGATGTGCAATTCTTTCGTATTCTTCAAAAAGAGTCAACGTTTCATCTATGTTTGACTGTCCCTTTTGAATTTTAATCAGTTCGGTTTTGTTATTAAAAAAGGAAATGCCTGACATTTGGCTCCATCTCACTGGCAGCCCTGCTTTATAGGCAGCTAGACCTATGGCATTACCTTCGCCTTCATAAACTCCATTTAGCTCAAAATATTTGGCAAGGATTGACCATGTTTCTAAAAACTCAATTTCTTTTCCTGCTGACTTAGTAACAGAAAACAAATATTCATGGACAAAGGTAACATTTTCCCATTCTGGCTCTGAATTGAAAAATTGTGCTGCTTTTTTAATTACTTCAATCTCTTTAGAAAAATTTTTGTTAGTTGTTCCCAAAGCTTTGGCAAATTTTTTCGACATATCCATACAAGCCCTAGCACTTATCCCTGGCTCTAAAAGCCATTCTATATCTTCTGGCACTGGTGCCAAGATTCGCATATCTGAATCAATGAATATACATGAATTAAATAGAGATAATGCCTTAATAATAGCAAATCTTTTATCGTGATAACACTTTACACCCTGCTGCTGATGCTGAAATGCTAAAACTTGAGGATATTTGCTAAACTCTTGAGGGTGATCGGTGAGAATTATAAAAGCAGTATTAGGTGAATATAGTTCGAGGTCTTTTGCTAATAAACCAGCTAGTGTCCGATACACTTTACCTAATGCTAAAGTACAAAAGCAGAATTGTGTTTGACTCATATTTGGAGGATTGGAGAGTAAAATATTGAGAAGATAGAAGGACTCAATTAGTTAATACAACGGATTGCTTATTAGTAAGGTACTAATACTTTTTGGTTCAACCTAACAATCCTGGTTAACTGACAAAAGTCTGATAAAAAAAGGATAAATAAGGGGTAAAGGTGAATTCAAATCCTTTTTATTTCCGTCTTAATTGAGAAGTATTGAGTGAGGTACAGAATTTGAGTCTACAAGCTAGATAAAAAGCTTTTTTTACTCCTGACCGGAGTCTGATTTGAAAAAAACCTCATAAGGCAAGAAAAACCGCCAGAGGAAACCAGGGGGAAGTACGGCACTCGATTCAGCATCTATAGGTAAATATTGAGAACGGTAAGTTTCAATAGCCTGCTTTTTCTTAGATTGCACTTGATGAATTGCAACTCGATGAGCGCCTACCAATTCATCAAATTTCAGATTGCTAAACAATAAAGACTTCCAAAGCAACCAGATAGCATATTGCCACAGTTCTACTTTCACTTCTGCTTTAGCAATAGCAGCCTTAACCAATTGATAAGTAATTTCATGATCTGGACTGCGATCCTGTTTGTGAGTAACGTACACCTCTTGTGGTTGAAAACTACCTAATAATTGGGCCATTTCTTCAATGGTTTGCTTTTGTTCCGTTTCTGTCATTTTGGATAATGCGCCATCACATTTATCAAGAAAGTGAATATCTGTTGATTCCACCCCTAAAATTTTCAAAGCTGCTAGCGCTTCTTCTCTACGGATTTGAACAATTTCTGAACGGGTAATCTTGGTATGACCTCGATGAGAACCTCCACCATCTGTAACAAAAACAACTTTAATTGGTATCCCTTGTTCACGCTTGAGTGCAATTATACCCCCACAACCTAGTGCTTCATCATCTTGGTGAGGAGAAAATACAATTACTGATTTCTGGTTAATATTTAGTAGTTGACTACCTTGATACAGGAGCCAGTAGAACTGTAGTTTAATCAATAGTTCTCGAAATTTGTAATTCAACAACCACCACTTATTATGCAGACCTAACTTTAAGCGGTGAAGAAGAAATTTTATTTTCATAGCATCATATATGATTTGAAACTTCGGAAATTTATCGTAAATTAAAGGGTTTAAGAACCTGCAATCTACATGTAGCACCCATTTCAGTCGGGGTTTGTCTTGAGAAATCGCTCCACTTGGGCAAAGCCCAAGACCGCGTTTCTCGCTAAATCCCCATCTGAAATTTCTTTAATTTTGAATTTTGAATTGTTAATAGCAGGATGGTATAAATATTTTCTTGCAGAAGTATCGCCCAACTGCTATCTAGCATCTGGATTGAATGAGAAAAATTAATTGCTCTTTGATTTCTGACTTTGATCGTATTTCAATATTTAATTAAATGTATGTCAATCTGATGTCTTTTTCATAATACTTGTATGACTTTAAGAACTACGTATATTTGCTAATGGGGCGACGAAATAAGGTGAAAAGGGCAGTCCTGATCAAACAAGTTTCACAGCCTTGAATGAAAGAATGACTGGGGACTGGGGACTGGGGACTGGGAACTGGGAACTAGTATTTTTACTCAGCACTCAGCACTTTCAAGTCAGAAGGTTTGCTCTTGCAGTGTAGGCTTCAGACAGGAGAAATGCGATTTTGTGAGGTAGGTATACTAAAAACGGATGATTGCTAGACTTTTGCCCAGGCAAAAATCTTTGTATATCAATACTTCTGGCGATTTTAAAACTAAAGCTGCAACCCGTCTTTAGTATAAGCAGGGGAGGCAGGGAGCAAGCCCAACACTCTGCGACAAGCATTGCGGAACATAGGTTGAATCCCAATTATTTTCTATCCCCCTTGCTCCCCGCTCCTTGCTCCCCTGCCTCTTTTTCAAGTTGGTTGGTCGCCGCTCAACCGGAATGTTAGCCTGCTCAAGTTATCGGTTGGGCAGTACTTTAAATTTGTCAGTTGAGGGTTTAGAATTTGAATGGAGTTTGAGCGATCGCACAATTTAACAGTTTAATCGAGTTGTCAGTCTACTGTTCACAAGTTGGCGCTTTAGTCAGAGTTACTGATGATTGTAAGGGAAGCAACTCACAGCGATGTACCGGCTATTTCAAGGATTCATGTAGATACTTGGCGAACGACCTATCGAGGCATCGTGCCAGATGAACATTTGGCGAATCTATCTTATGAGCGGAGAGCAAATGGTTGGTATAAAATTTTTAACCATGCTCCAGAGGATAGCAACTTTACTTACGTTGCTGAGGAAGAACCTGGTGAGATTGTCGGTTTTGTGAACGGAGGAGTGGAGCGCACAGGTGATCCTGTGTATAAAGGCGAGTTGATGGCAATCTACATCCTACAAAATCATCAAGGCAAAGGAATTGGACGTTGTTTAGCACAGGCAGTTGCTCTAAGGCTCCATCTATTGGGCATCAATTCCATGCTGGTATGGGTTTTGGGCGATAATCCCGCGTGTCAATTTTATGCTGCACTTGGAGGCAGTCCAGTTTATGAAAAAGAGCTTGAAATTGGTGGAAAACCTTTAATTGAAGTGGCTTATGGTTGGATGGATACCAAAAGTCTCAGATGCACTTGAGCAACCCAACAATCGCGTTGCACACCGACCGTATCAAGTTACACGATTGGGCTATAAGGCAATACGGTTCAGTTAAGGCTAGCACTCTTTGTCAAAGTCGTTTTTATTTAACGTAGATGCTGAGGTAATGCTGAAATGCCTCCTCATCCTGGGGGTTTGATATCGTTGTCTAATTAATTCAATGGCTCCATAATGGCTCTTAAACCATTGCTAGAGAGTGTTTTGAGCATTTCTTTGGCGTTATATTCACTGCTAAATACTCCTGCCTGCATAACTTTTTGACCTTCCCAAACTGTGGGAAATGCACCAGGAACAAGCGATCGCACTAAATCTTTATCCCTATCAGTTGCTAGTGGCACTACTACGCGATAACGTACACCAACTTGTGTTGCAGAGTTACCACGATATGGAATACTTGCAGAACTTGTTTGCAGATTGCGAGTATTAGCAATGGGGATATTGTTGTTAGGAAGTGGTAAAAGTGCAGAAGCATCTGGGACAGCAGTTTCCAGTATTGGTGATGGCTGCTGTATTTGATTCCTCATACTTGGTACTGGTGACTGTGCAACTGAATTAGATGGATACTCAGGGGCAGTAAACTCAATCATATTAGGATCAATCCGCACATAATTTAACTGTGGTGTATTAGGTGGCTGTGCAACTTGAGTGTTAGTTGGCAGTCTACCTGACAAGCTGCTAGGAGTAGGAAATCCGGCGACTTTTGAGGTGGGTGGTTGTTGATTGGATCTAGGGGTGGAAAGTGATAGATTAGCTGGCACTAATGGCAGTAGTTGACTATTTAATTGTGTAGAAACAGGATTATTTGCCGAAATGTTGTTGCTGTTTTGCCTATTAGTAGTTTCAGAGATTTCGGGAGCCGAAAAGCTGATTTCATTGGTTGCTGGTATTTCTCGTAAGACATTATTGGCAGCAGGTTGAGAATTTTGGGTTGCTAGTGCTGTTGTACCGTTAATATCCACCTTGCCACTGATGCGATCGCTCACAAGGTTGTTACCAGCAGCAGAAATTACCTGTTTAGCAGCGCTGGCGTTAATGTCGTAGCGGCCGTTATTTTGAAATGTATTACCCCCTGGTTCCGATGCACTACCCAAATCTGGCATTGCTTGAGCGATCGCAACTAAACCATCTTCTTTATTATCTTGAATAGAATTATTCCGCAAAATCGGGCGGGCATTTGCCTGTACTACAATCCCCGATCTATTATTCTGAATTTGATTGCCAATAACTACAGGAGCAGAATTTTGGGCAATATTAATCCCAAAACCTGTTTGGTGAAAGACATTTTCTTTCACTTGGGGACTGGAGTTACCAGCAATTGTGATGCCATTGGCTCCATTGCGATCGAAGTAATTCTTACTAATGGTGGGTGTAGCATTACCACTGACAGAAATCCCATCTTGAGTACTGCCAGTAAATGTATTTTCTGCAACTACCGGATTGCTAGATTCAATCCATAAACCGTAACCCCGGCGATTGGGGTTCGTCACTGTCACCCCAGTGAGCAAGACTTGGTTTGCCCCGACAATTGTGACATTTTGACCGGCAAAGCTCCGACTCAGATAATCACCGCCTCCTTGAATAATAATGTCCTTACCTTGATTGCTAGGGTTGCCTTGAATTGAAACACCCGGTTTCAGAATTAAGGGAAATTCCTCTCCTGTCTCGGCGCTATAAGTACCCGTGGAAAGCATAATTACAGTATTGGCATTAGCTAATCGCAAGGCTTGGGTAATAGTTTTTACAGGAGCGGATTCGCTGCCATTGCCTGCCTTGTCATCTCCGATGCTAGGGTTGACAAACAGCACGTTATGGGAAAGTGTTTTGTCACCTAGAGGTGCTGAATCTGGTGTCAATGGAATTGCGAGCGCGCAACTCAGGAACGCCAAACTTGCTGCTCCCAGACTGACGGTAAATAATAATACTAAAAAACTAAAGAATAAAAGCCTTGCTGATTTCAGAAACCTCAGCTTTGCAATTAGAACATCTACTCTACGGTACTTATCAAACACATAAGGGAGAATCATATTTAACACGACTCCTTAGAAGTAATCATAAATTCTTATACTCTTATAGAGTATTATGTCGATAATATTACTCATATATTGACCAATTGGCGATATTTCATACATAGTAATAAATGCTCATCAGATATCTCCAAAAATTAATTAAGTATTACCCAAAATTTTTTGTAGGCACAATTCATGAATTGTGCCTACATTCTTTTTCACTCAATATATCTATTGTGGATTTTCTGGTGTATACCTCTTCCCGGTTCTTTGTAAGCTTGTCGGTAAAATACTTGACTAAACTTAGTGCAAAACTGTAGCCTCAAACTACCGTTATCACTGTCTATAGGAACATGGGATAATTTACCATAACCCTCACTACTACGTTGTTTTGCGTAGATTCAGCAAAAATCTAGTAAAAAAAAGCAAATTAATTAACTATGGTTACTAGGGCTTATGATAATTCACACTTTGATGAAAGCACTAATGGGGTTGTTGTAATGGTCGAGCCATACAGCCAAAAAGAGCAAATACAGCAAGTTGTTTACCGCATTTTAGATGCCAATTTAGACCGCGCTCGTGAGGGCTTGCGAATTATTGAGGAATGGTGTCGGTTTGGGTTGAATAATGCCCAGTTAGCTCTTGAATGCAAGCGCTTGCGACAAGAGGTAGCCAAGTGGCATACCTCCGAACTACGGGCAGCGCGAGATACACCAGGCGATCTGGGGACTGAGTTAACCCATCCTCAGGAAGAACAACGAGCTAGTATCAAATCGGTATTGCAAGCTAACTTTTGTCGGATAGAAGAAGCATTGAGGGTGTTGGAAGAATACAGCAAGCTTTATCAGCCAAATATGGCTAAAGCTTGTAAGCAGATGCGCTATCAAGTTTATACCCTAGAAAGTAGTTTAATGGGTCATCAGCGCCATCAATTGCTATGGCGATCGCATTTGTATCTTGTTACTTCCCCTAGTGAAAGTTTGTTGAACAATGTCGAGGCTGCACTCAAAGGCGGATTAACGCTTCTACAGTACCGCGACAAAACCGCCGATGATTCTTTGCGTCTGGAACAGGCGAGAAAATTACGGCAGTTATGCCACATCTACGGCGCTTTGTTCATTGTTAACGATCGCGTTGATCTAGCTTTAGCTGTCGATGCCGATGGAGTGCATCTGGGACAACAAGATATGCCTATTACCATTGCTCGGCAATTACTGGGTTCGCAACGTTTGATAGGTCGCTCTACCACAAACAAAGAAGAAATGCAAGCAGCAATTGCTGAAGGCGTAGATTATATTGGCGTGGGGCCAGTTTATGAAACTCCCACAAAAGTAGGTAAGGCAGCAACAGGGCTAGAATATGTCAGTTATGCCGCCAAAAATTGCTCAATTCCCTGGTTTGCGATTGGGGGAATAGATGCCAATAATATCAATGATGTGATCGATGCTGGAGCTGAACGTGTAGCGGTAGTGCGATCGCTCATGCAGGCTGAACAGCCTACCCTCGTGACACAATATTTACTCTCCCAACTCAATCGCATTAAACCAGAACTTTAAAAGAGTCATTGGTCATTTGTCATTTGTCATTTGCCCAAAGTGAGTAACCAATACCCAATTTTCAATGCCCAATGCCCAATGCCCCACACATACATTATGTCTAATGAGATTACGATTCAGATAAATGGGGAAACCCATACCTGTTCGTTTCAAACTTCTTTACCCGACTTACTCCAACAGTTGGGTTTTAATCCCCGTTTGGTGGCTGTGGAGTATAACGGCGAAATTTTACACCGCCAGTTTTGGACACAAACAAAAGTGCAACCAGGCGATCGCTTAGAAGTGGTAACTATTGTTGGGGGTGGTTAGTTGATTTGAGCCAGCAAACCCAAATCCTTAAGGCTACGTCGTGTAATCTCGATGCGGGCAGGTGCATCTTCTGATTTTTGCATATCAAGGGTTGTGGCGAAAAAGTAGACGTTTTTGTTTTGCTCTAAATAACCCACGAACCAACCAACATTTGGTTTAGTACTTGTTAACCATCCTGTCTTTCCTCGCAGTATGTAGTCTGGAGTTTGTTCGCGTATCATAATGTCTTTGACAAGATTTATTGTCCGTTGAGAGAAAGGCAAATCGCCTTGATACAACCGTTGCAAAAACTTAATTTGCTCTTTGGGTGTAATTTGCAATAGCTGCTGTTGTAGCCAAAAACGATCAATGTCTGCGGCGCTGCCAATTTGACGGTTCCCGTAACCTACTTTATTAATAAATTGCTGCATCCTTTCATATCCAGCTCTACGTGCCAGTACTTGGTAGAACCAAACAGTTGAATCTTTAAAGGCTTGACGTAAATTTGTATCATGATTCCAGGCATCAATTTCTCGGTGAATTCCATCCCAAGTGAGAACCGCTACATCATCAAGGACTACACCTGTTTCTAGCGCTACCAACGCGTTAAAAATTTTGAATGTCGAAGCTGGAGTGAGCGCAGTTGCATTACGTTGAGGATTGTGTTCATAGATGCGGTTGTTTTTTGAGTCGTAAATCAAGATTGAGCCTTCACGCCCGATTTCTTGAAAGTGTCGCCCGAAATTTGGCGCTTTAACAGCAGGACGTTCAGATGAGGTTGGAGCCGGTTGAGCCAGAACATACATTGCCCCAAAGGTAGTCACACTCAATACAGCAACACATCCAATGACCATAAACACAAGAGATTGCATTCGACACTTTGCATAATGCCAAAGGAATTACTTTATGTTGAACCAGATATTTTTCATTGCACATTTAATCACATTACAAGCGAGATTGTACAACTTAGACCATCAATCAAATACATCCCACATCTAGTCTGTTGATCGCAAACTCATCTTGTTATTTTCCAGACATTAATTAATTGTAGAAACTTTGCAATGCAACGTCTCTATAAAGACATACATCAAATCTTCATAAATAAATCTTAACTGAATGGTATTACTTTATACGGCAGCTTTTGGAACTAAGACATATTGCTATCGTCTACTAGATTAATATAACAATATTGATTGCTCTAAAAAAATCTAGAGCATTAATTAAAATGAAAACCCTTAGGCTACTTGCAATTATTCCTACAGCTTTGGCGATGAGTTTGGTTTTCACTGAGGCTAATTTGGCACAGACACCAACAATCCAAATTAATCGGAATCTCCAACCAGATCCACTGGTTTTGAATGGAAAGTCTGGGGGAACTGTCAAAAGTAATTGTGGCAATATTACCACTGAACCTAATCAAGTTATCCAAGTTACAGAGTCACTACCTTATTTGCGATTAACAGCGGAAAGTCAAGGAAAGGCAACGCTGCTGATCGACGGGCCAGGGGGACGCTTTTGTGTGCTGCCAGATAGTTACTCTGGAGGTAAGTCAGAACTTTCTGGTTACTGGCAGACAGGAAAATACTTGCTATATGTAGGTGAACTATCCCAACGAGAGTATAACTACACTCTCTCAATCTCGCAAAAAAAGAAATAGTCATTAGTCATTGGTCAATAGCATTATTGGCAGGTTAAACTCATATACAATTTTTTTGGTCGAAAACGGGGGTAGAAAACACAATTTTTGGTGAGGCGATGCTTACGGTGGACTACGCCTACGCTTTGTCTTGAAATGCATCCCTGACTATTCCCCGATTCCCAAAAAAAGTTACTAAAAAAGTTATTTTAATACTTTATTTCGAGTTTGTTATCAGCATAAATACTAATTGACAAAAGTCACTTTATCTTTATAAATAAGCAATTAGTCACTAGTAACTTGACTAATGACTAATAACTAATGACCAATGACTAATGACTAATAACTAATCTTCCAGTGATTTGGCTGGAACTTCAACAGCAGTGACATCAATCGTGCCTTCTGGTGTGAAGCGTTGAAAGTGACTATCTCGTACTAACAGTAACTCCCCACAGTTAGGACATTGCAACTGACTGTTATTTAAACCTGTAAATTCATATTCACAGATGGGACACTGATCGGCAACCAAGTTGCGTTGCAGCCACCAACGAAAGCCAAAAAAAGCCACAATAGGTGCCAACAATAGCAACCCGAAAATAATTAGCAATGAATTGACCAACCAACCCAAGCCCACTGATGCTAGCAACCAAACAATTGCCAGCAGGGTGAGCCAAGGGCGGAGATTTAAAAGATTCAATTGAAATGACTTAAAGCTCATTTTTTAAATTTCGTCCTGCTCTCCTTCTAGGATAGCGATTTTAGTCGTTTGTCATTAGTAATTACTGATAATAGAAGTATTTTTTGCAAGTGTTGTTGGAAAGCATCTATGCCAAACAGAGCGATCGCCTGTTCTCTTAGCCAATCTCCATCACATCGCTGGTCATTCCCTTGCAGCATTTCTATACAAGCTGTTGCTACGGCATTAGGACTGCGGTGTGGTACTCGCCATCCTAGTTTACCATCCTGTAAAGGATCAGCAGACCCATCGTCGTCACCGGATAATACAGGTACTCCACAAGCCATTGCTTCCAGATAAACAATGCCAAAGCCTTCTTGTGAAGGCATAATATAGGCATCAGCAAGGCGGTAATGTTCCATTAATTCTTCTGTGGCAACGAAACCAGCAAATATAACGCGATCGCTTACACCTAAGTCTTTTGCTAGCTGTGCTAGTCGTGGTTGGTCATCACCGCGACCAATTACTAAATATTTCACTTCTGGGAAAACTTGAGTGATTTGTGGTAATGCCCGAATCGTGACATCTACACCCTTGTAAATATCTCCTGACCATAACCGCGCTACTGTCATTAAGACTTTAGCACCAGTTAAACTATACTTTTGGATTAATTCTGGCTGCTTGGAACCAGGAGTAAATTTGTCCCCATCAATTGCACAAGGCATCATCTGTACCATTTTCGGGTTTAGACTATTAGCAGCACAAGCGCGATCGCGGCTGTAGCGACTAATTGTCCAAATTCCAACTGCTGATGTCAGGGCGCGACGTTCTTGATTTTTCAGTGGTTCCCAGACTTCTTTACCGTAAGTAAGTACGGTATAAGGAATCCCCAACGGCTGGCAAAGAGTTTGTACTAATACTGCTAAGTTGATATGACCGCAAAAAACTTGCTGTGGACGGCTTTGTAGTAGACACTTCAGTAAAGCTGCTGCCATTTGCAATCTCCCCAAATAGGGGGACTGGTTTTTAAAGTAATGAAATTTTAAGTTCTCGTCTTCAAACGGATTTAAGCTATCAGGACTATCTCGCAGCAAAAATACTTCTGCCTTGTAGGTTTGGCTCAATCCCAAATAGGCACGAAAAATATCTTTTATATATGATTGAATACCACCTTCGTGGGCAAAAATTTCTAAGAACACGAAGACATGGTTAGTTTTTTTGTTAATTTTATCGCCTAACTTGAGGTTTTCTGTCACTGTAGTGATCTGCATGTTAGGTTATTTACACTCGCGGTAAGGGCGCGATTGCACCACTTTGTAACCTTTCTAAATCTGTTTTAACCATTTTTTCTAAAAGTTCCTCAAAACTGACTTGGGGTTCCCAGCCGAGGTTTCTTTTAGCTTTACTGGGGTTAGCTACTAGTTGAAAATGCTCATCTTGTCGCAACAAACTAGTATTTAATACTATATGCTGTGTCCAATCCAATCCGACAGACTCAAAGGCTGTAGCAACTAAATCTCTAACACTGTGTAGTTTACCAGTGCCAATCACATATTCTTCTGGCTCGTCAACTTGCAACATTAGCCACATTGCTTCTGCGTAATCTCCCGCAAATCCCCAATCGCGTTTGGCATCCAGATTACCCATTTCTAAGGTGTCAGTTAAACCCAATTTAATTGATGCAGCCGCTAGAGAAACTTTGCGTGTAACAAACTGAGGTGCGCGTAGAGGAGACTCGTGATTATATAAAATTCCACTACAGGCAAATAGTCCATAGCGCTGTCTGTGATGCACCATCGTCCAGTGGGCGTGCATCTTAGCCGCAGCATAGGGATTTTTGGGACGAAAAGGAGTTTCTTCGTCTTGAGGCGAAATAAATACATCGCCAAACATTTCTGAACTACTAGCTTGATAAAATCTAGTAGACAAACCAACCTTTCGTACTGCTTCCAAGAGTCTGGTAGCTGTACCAGTGATCAAATCCAAGGTTCCCAATGGATCGTTCCAGGAGTCGGGTACAAAACTGGGAGCCGCCAAATTGTAAATTTCTTGGGGACGTAGTTGTTCAACTGCGGTCAACAGTGCCGCACCATCCCGCAAATCAACTGTAAAAATTTCTACCTGATTTGCCAGTGTTCCCAGTTTTGTCAAATTAGGTTGTCGATGCGGGGGTACTAATCCGACAACTCGATAACCACGATTAAGGAGCAAATGGCTGAGATAGTAGCCATCTTGACCAGTAATTCCTGTAATTAGGGCTGTCTTAGTCATATTTTGTCCCCTATTCTCATCTATCTCTTTAAGCACTAAATGGCATTTGTTGGAGAACAAAATTAAGACTCTCAACACTGCTGACAAATCCTAACAAAGAAGCTAGTGTAACTCGAATGCTGTCTTTACTGTCTTCACTAATTCTTTTTATACAAATATATCACTTGGAATTTTAAAAAGAATATAGCAACTAAGTGATTTTACGTAAAAAATATATTATTTATTCAAATTAAAAAAGGAGTATGATTTTGTCAATCAAATAACCATGTATTTGATCTAGAGACTAGAAGCCTACACTGATGTTTTCTGCGGAATGGTGCAGCGTAAGTAGTTTACTTTTGTGCTTCTACAGAGTATTTGACGATGAGCAGGCAATTTCTACCATCTAGACCACGTTCATATACAACACGGTCAGCCAAACGCCTCAGGAGAAACCATCCATACCCACCTACTTGTAGAGTACCTGGGGCTGGTTCTGCGATCGCATCAGGATCGAAAGGTTTTCCATAATCCCAAATTCTAATCTCTAATCGGTCAATCCACAGATAAACTTTAATCTCAATAGTTGTTTCTGGGGGTAAAGCATGATGAGCGTGACGAACAGCGTTGGTAAAGCCTTCTGCTAATGCTAAATTGAGGCGATCAAGTTGGGTTTTTGACCAGCCAAGTTGAGATAAGTGTTGCAGACAAAATTTCTCAAACCATTCTTGCACCTGGTTTAAGAGCCTGAGTTCGCTCTTAACCATCAGATGCTCTTGCTGCACTATGCTAAACATTAACTGTGACTTGAATGTAAGTAAACCCAAGCTGCTAGTTATTAAATTTTGCGCTATCCGCAAAATTTCTCTGACATAAAAAAATCTAAATTTATATATGATATTTACCAAAATACAAAACATGAAAGATTTTGGCATTCTGAGGGTTGTAACTAGAAACTTATTTTAAGTTAATTCTTTTTGAAAAAGGGATTGGGGATTAGGGACTGGGGACTGAGAAAATTGTTCGCGGATTCAGACCACTACCCAAGTTTTGTTCGCGGAGCGTTCGCACCAGAAGAAAACTCTTCCCAGTCCCCAGTCCCCAGTCCCGAAGCGCCATTCCTAAGAGACTTGCTGCGCCGAAGTCGAGGAATTCTGGCGCGACTTGTTAAAATTGACGCCTGTTGATTGTTTTCAAAAGCACATCTGCATCTGCTATTGAAACTCACAGGCGTCAAAGCACTTTGAGGTGACTAATTTAGAATAGTCCCAAAGTCAAAGATTTATCCAATGGCAAAGCAGCACCAATACCCAGCCAGAGGGTGACAAAGGTACCAACGAGGAATACTGTGGTTGCAACTGGACGGCGGAAGGGATTTTGGAACTTATTCACGTTCTCAATAAAGGGAACGAGGATTAGCCCTACTGGTACGGAACCCATTGCTAACACTCCTAAAAGCTTGTTAGGAAGCGATCGCAAAATCTGGAAGACTGGATACAAGTACCACTCTGGTAAAATTTCCAATGGTGTAGCGAAAGGATTTGCTGGTTCGCCTGTCATTGCAGGATCTAGCACAGCTAGAGCCACAATTGCAGCAAAGGAACCCATGATCACAATTGGAAAGACGTAAAGTAGGTCATTAGGCCAAGCGGGTTCACCATAGTAGTTGTGACCCATGCCTTTAGCGAGTTTGGCTCTTAACTGAGGATCGCTCAGGTCAGGTTTTTTTTGTGTTGCCATTTTGAAATTTGCTCTCCTGCTTAAGTTAAATTAAAGCATTTGTGAAAGCTATCAGCTACTAGGCAACCAGCAGGTGGCAAACAGTGTTTGTCTATCTACAGTCAGCCACCTGGAGGTTTTTACAGCTTTCGGCCCCAGATACAAGTATTTGTTTTTTAGAACTTATGTGCCATTAATTTCTTGTGTTTCATAAGTTTAAAACAAACAACTTCATCTGAAAACCGACTGACAAATGTTGCCTTTCGCTAATAACTGAGATTACAAAGGCCCGGAAATGCCTTGCTTGCGAATCATCAAGAAGTGAAACAGCATGAAGACTGCAATCAACCAAGGCAGTACAAAGGTGTGTGCGCTGTAGTAACGGGTTAGTGTTGCTTGACCAACACTAGAACCGCCGCGCAGCAAGTCGGAGATCAGAACACCAACCACGGGAATTGCTTCTGGTACACCGCTAACGATTTTCACAGCCCAATAGCCAACTTGATCCCAAGGTAGGGAATAGCCAGTGACTCCAAAGGAAACGGTAATCACAGCGAGGATCACACCACTTACCCAGGTCAATTCACGGGGCTTTTTAAAACCACCTGTGAGATAAACCCGGAAGACGTGCAAAATCATCATCAACACCATCATGCTGGCAGACCAGCGATGGATGGAGCGAATTAGCCAACCAAAGTTTACTTCAGTCATGATGTACTGTACTGAGGAGAAAGCTTCGGTGACTGTTGGTCTGTAGTAGAATGTCATGGCAAATCCAGTGGCAAACTGGATGAGAAAGCAAACCAGGGTAATTCCACCCAGACAGTAAAAGATATTGACGTGGGGAGGGACATACTTGCTAGTGACATCTTCGGCGAGTGCCTGAATCTCCAGGCGTTCCTCAAACCAGTCGTAAACGTTGGCCATACAATCTCAAGTTCCTAAAAGTCGGTTGCGGTTGATAAATCCCGAAGTTCTGAATCGGCAGAAGCCTTTGTTCAGACTTCTCTCCCAATTAGCAATTTTGGGATTTTCGTAAAGGGGAGTTTTTTGTTTGCTTTTCAGCTTTTGGCGTGCTAAGAGACTTCAGAAACTTTACATTCTGTAAAGATGGAATATATTGCGATCTCTTTACGCCCCTACACACAAAATGGTGGACACAAAGTAGATTTTATCCTTTGGTGAGTGGATACGATGCATCAGTTGACTGAACAACTTGATGAGAAAAATGCACCACTTCTATAAAAAAAGTAACATAATCGAGAGATAGATTTCATCAACAACAGGGGAAGTGGGCATTTCTAGGCAATTTGGGTTGAGGTGGAATTGATAATGGGGTTCATGAATAAACAAGTCTTTCGGGTTGGATTTTCATTGTTAATGGCGTTTTGCTTGGCGTTGGGTACGCTTACTCAGCCGGCAATGGCTTTGACGACGGAACAAAAGCTGGTTTCGGAAGTTTGGCGAATTGTTAATCGCACTTATCTAGATGAGACATTTAATCATCAAAACTGGGCGGCTGTGCGGCAAAAGGTTCTGGAGAAGCCACTGGCAGACTCAAATGCCAGTTATGAGGCGATTGGGAAGATGCTCAAGAGCCTTGACGATCCTTTTACCCGCTTTTTAGATCCAGAACAATACCGCAGCTTGCAGGTCAATACTTCTGGGGAACTGACTGGGGTGGGATTGCAAATTGCCTTGAATCCTGAGACTGGGAAGTTAGAAGTAGTGGCTCCCATTGCCGGTTCACCGGCAGATAAAGCGGGGATTCGACCACGCGATCGCATTCTCAAAATTGAGGGCGTTTCTACAAAAAATCTCACTCTTGATGAAGCTGCTACCAGAATGCGCGGGCCGAGTGGTAGCCTTGTCACTCTCCTGATCGAACGGGACGGAGAGGCAGAAACAGAAATTAGACTAACGCGCGATCGCATTGCTCTAAACCCTGTGGTTTCAGAATTGCGTGTTTCTGCTGAGGGTACACCCATTGGCTACCTACGTCTTACACAATTTAATGCCAACGCTTCAACGGAATTGGCACACGCTATTTCTAGTCTAGAAAAAAAAGGCGCTGCCGCCTACATTCTAGATTTACGAAATAATCCTGGGGGGTTATTGCAATCAGGAATTGAAATTGCCCGTCTATGGTTAGACTCTGGCACTATCGTTTACACTGTTAACCGACAAGGCATTCAGGGAAGTTTTGAAGCCCTTGGCCCAGCCCTGACGAAAGATCCTCTGGTGATTTTGGTGAATCAAGGAACTGCTAGTGCTAGTGAGATTCTCGCCGGCGCACTCCAAGATAACGATCGCGCCCAGTTGGTAGGCGAAACCACTTTTGGTAAGGGCTTAATTCAATCCTTATTTGAATTATCAGATGGTTCGGGCTTGGCAGTCACAATTGCCAAGTATGAAACTCCCCAACATCGAGATATTAACAAACTAGGTATTAAGCCAGATAAGGTTATTTCCCAACCAGCCATTAACCGCGAACAGATTGGTAGCG
Source organism: Nostoc sp. (assembly GCF_036916985.1). Taxonomy (GTDB): domain Bacteria; phylum Cyanobacteriota; class Cyanobacteriia; order Cyanobacteriales; family Nostocaceae; genus Nostoc. The sequence goes on along the minus strand of NZ_JBALFD010000003.1, from coordinate 44,809 downwards.
AAGCGGATCTGCAATATCAAGCAGCTGTGGAACTTTTGGTTAAAAACTCGGTGGTGGCCAGAAAGGCTTAAAGGAGAGACGCGATTAATCGTGTCTGTACAAGAGTTAGGAGTTTGTTTTGTTCCGAATCTCTGACTAGGAATGACCAAATAAATATTGTTATCCGATAGTATTTGAACGTGCAGATGCCTATAAGCGCCAGCAAATTTAGTAGGTGCTTTTAGGCAAGCTGTATGGGAACATCTCACTTTCGTAAAAATATATCTAGATATATCTAGCCCTGGCGAATAGAATTCGCGGCTATACAGACAAAACCCACCTCCGTGGGTTTCCAATTTCTTAAGTCCGCGCAGGGGGACTTGGTTTGTGTAGCCGCGATTTCTAATCGCCAGGTATATTTGCAAAGTTGAGATGCTCCCAGCTGTATTTTAGTGCGATACCTATGTGAGAAGGGGGTTTCCTTCATGAGTAACTGGCGCGCAAATTTCATTGCCAGGGCAGGTAAGCTGCTACTCAGTCTGATAAATCACCCTCAGAACCAGAATCTTCCAGCAAATGCAACAGCTTTTTGTGCTGAACTTGCTTTTTGTCAGTAACTATGAGATATTCTGTCTAAGATTCAAAATACTGTATTCCTATCATAATACTGTAAATTATTGATAGGTAACAGAGTTTATAAACTTTTTGATATGAATTTAAGTTTTTTCAGAAAGCATCCACTGTTATTTGTCATCATAATTTTCTTTGGGCTTTTTTTCAGTAGTACAGTAGTTGCAGCCAACTTAAAATTATATTTTGCTACTCATAACTCTCGGTTAGTAAAATCAGCAAACTATCAAAATATTGCGATCGCAGATCAGCAGCTACCTGTAGATAAATTACTAAAATTGATCCAGCAACGATTACTAATTGCACATGATGTAGCTCGGTGGAAATGGAATCACAAACGTCCTATTGAGGATCTCAAGCGCGAACAAGAGTTATTATTAAAGGTTAAACAACAAGCAAAAACTCATAACCTAGAACCCGATAGAGTTGCAGAATTTTTTCAAGCACAAATAGATGCAGGAAAACTCATCCAAACATCTGATTTTAAAAACTGGCAAAAGCAAGATATCAAATCTTTTCCTAACGTCCCAGACTTAAACCAAATATTACGACCATCGTTAGACAAATTAAACACAGAGTTTTTCTTGGCTTTAACAGAACTGACTCCTGTTTTAGGTTGTCCGCAGATAGGGGAATTAATTCAGTCACGTTCTCAGGTGATTATTCAGGGAGATGGTATTGATCAGCAAGTGCAAAGCCTAGCAATTTCACCTCTGCTGAAATTTAAAAGCGCTTCTTGCAAAGCAGTTTCTTTTCCTTAATTACCGTTCTTCAATGAAGCAATTATCAAATGCCAAAGCAAGGAATCAATACTCTCGATACCCTCGATAAAACAGGGTTATCGAACCATTGTAGAGTAAATCATAGATAGCGAGCGATATCCGGGAATATTGACAAGGGTGCTAACCATACAGCTAAATCTGTGAAACTTCCAGATTTAGTATTCACAAAAAAGATCCCGACTTCTTTAAGAAGTCGGGGATATAAACCCTAAACTAGACCGGAATTTCAATGAAAAATTCTGTTCCCTCTCCTAGTTTGGAAATGCAGTTTAACTGACCTCCATGTTTTTCTACTACAATTGAATAGCTAGTCGATAATCCCAAACCTGTAGCACTACCAATCGGCTTTGTAGTAAAAAATGGATTAAACATCTTATTTTGCACGGACTCGCTCATCCCTACACCGTTATCTGCAATGCGGATTAGTACTTTTTTGGATTCTGAAAATTCCGTCCGAATTATAATAGTAGGTGTGCGATTTACCTTTAATTCTTGTAAAGCATCAATGGCATTATTTATCAGATGTATAAATACCTGATTTAAAGCCGAAGCATAACAATTGACTAAAGGCAGATTTGCATATTCTCGAATAACTGTAATCTCGGAATGTTTGCTATTGTTTTTGAGTCGATGTTGCAAAATTAACAGCGTGCTATCAATACCAGAGTGAATATCTACTTGTTTGATTTCTGATTCATCCAAACGGGAAAAATTTCGCAGTGACAGCACAATTTGACGGATACGATCTGCTCCTACCCTCATCGACGAGAGTAGCTTTTGTAAATCATTCACCAGAAATTCTAATTCTATCTCGGTGATTTTTGCGGCAATCTCTGGCAATGGTTGGGGATAGTATTTCTGATATAAATTATTTAATTCAATTAAGGAAACAACATATTCACTGGCTGGTTCTAAATTGCCATAGATGAAATTAATCGGATTATTAATTTCATGAGCAATTCCGGCAACTAGCTGTCCCAAACCGGACATTTTTTCAGCTTGAATTAGTTTGGCTTGAGTCGAGTATAGTTTTTCTAATGTTGATTCTAGCTGAGTGTAAGAACGTGTGATTTCCTGGGTGCGTTCTTCGACTTTTTGCTCCAGAGTATGGGAATATTCCTCTAATTGGCGATAAAGTTGGGCATTTTCTAGAGATATCGCTGCTTGAGTCGTGAGGAGTTTGAGAACTTGTAGGCGATCGCTCGTAAACGCTCCCACCGTCAGGTTATTTTCTAGGTACAAAATGCCAATCAATTTGCCTTGGTTGAGAATTGGCGCACAGAGAATACTCTTAGGTGAATGGCGAATAATATAAGGGTCAGCCGCTAGGGTTGGCTCAACTACTGCATTCTCAATTACAGTCAAGGTGAGGGTATTTTTGACCCGATTGATTAGGGTAACGGGTACTATTTGACCATCATCAAAGGGCAGCCTTCGCAAGATAATGCTAGGCTGTTCCAATTGGGATAATGCCTCAATTATCCAGCGTTCGCCTGAAGGCATCAGCAACGCGCATTTATCCGCTCCCGCACTTTCCAGTATCACCTCAAGTAGGGTTGAGAGTAATTTATCCAACTCAATTTCACTCGACAGAGATTGAGAAGCTTTGAGAATGGTCGCCAGATCCAGGGCTTCAGAGAGGCTAGCATTATTGAAGCTGGAAGTCTGAATTGTGTGAGAAGAGATCGCAATCATCGTTTCCGTAGATGTAAAAGATGGTTGCTGTTTTTGCCAAATTGTGGCGAGTAGTTGAGGATAGCGGGTTTCTAAATCAACAACTTTAGCTTTTGCTCCCCAACGGGTGTAACAATAATAAGCTTCAGTCATGTAGGTTTGAGCGATTTTTTCTTTGCCCCAATCCAGATAGAATTTAGCGGCTAGTTCGTTGGCTAATGCTTCTTCGTTGGGGTATTGATTTTCTTTTGCAAGGGTAATGGCGCGATCGTACTGCTCCATTGCTTCCAATTTGTTACCGAAAACTCGACACTTTTCGGCCTCCACGAGATGCCATTTATGCTGATGATTCATCGGGGCATTGTGCGCCCACTGGTGCAGAATAGTTTGATAGGTTTTAAACTCGGCGAGAATTACAGAAAGCTCAATTTCTGACTTTCTGGGAACAAGTGCCAAGTACGTCAGGGCTGCATAGAAATGGAAAGTGGGAATATGCACCATTCCCGATGCTGCCATCAAATAGGACTTGCCTTGAGTGATATAGTCGAGGGCAACCTGATAATTGCCAAAGTAGTAGGCAAGCAGCAGTTTGTAAGTAGAAACAAAGGCGATCATTGTGAGATTCTTATCCTCGTGGTGCTTAGGAATCATCACTGTTTCATCGTAGGCAGTGCCTATTAAGCAATAGGGCTGGCTCACCGTTTCTCTAAACTGCTGCACTGTTTGCCGCACCATGCCCAAAATAATCCGCGCTGAATCTTGTTTCAATTGAGCTAGGGCAGCACTATAACCAGTCAATTCTGGTGCCAACGTGTCCAGGTCTACACCTGCAAAAAGCGCAACATAGGCGTAATTTGCTATGCCGTAGCCAGCAAAGAGAAAATCACCTGTTTCCATACCAATGATGTAACTATCTTTTATGGTTGGTAGGGTTGCCAAGAATGATTGCTGGTGATGCTGAATGAAATTCCCAAACAGGTTGAGAGTGCTGCATTTCATGGACTGAGCATTCAACCTCTCCAGCAAGGAGAGTGATAATTTACCAAACTCGTAGCCTGTTTCGACTTCGCCAAGAATTGAACATAGCACCATACCATGAATCACATAGCCGACCGTCGAGGCTTTGTCATTACCAAATTGGAGCGACAACCGCACCATCGTCGCGCTCAACAAGGGCAGTAAACCTGGCATTCCCTGGAACACAGGTGCAACCAACATTCTTAACAATTGCATCGCGGCGATCGCGGTGCGATCGCTCATCACGGGCAGATCAATCAACCCAGCAATCTCTCTGCCGCTTAGTTGCTGGTTAAGTTCTTGTAAGGCTTTGTCAATCAAAGCTTCGTCTACTTCCGTCGGGAAATTCACCCCAAATTGTGCTAAAGCCTCTGTTCCCACTGCCAGCGCCGTTAATATTTGGATCTGAGCCGTCTGTGCCACGATTTGAATTTCGTAGATTTTCACTTTGTCGAAAATGGTCTGTGCTTGTCGCAATACCACTGCGGCTAGCTGTTCCATACCCTCAAAGTCACCATTCAAATACGCAACTTCCGCAGCCGTCACATACAGATTCAGAGTTAGTTCATACTGATGTTGCCAACAATCGACCTCTAGTAAATCAATTCCAGTTTGTAGATACACTTTGGCGGCAGTGTATGCAGTTGAACTTCTGGCTTTACTGCCAGCTTTGAAGTTAAGTTGTGCTAAGGCTTCTCGTTCTTGTTGTTGATTAATTAATTCAATTCCTAAATTCAAATGAAAGGCAATATCAAACAGTTTTTCTTCTCGTTCTATTTCGGAAAAGTTTTGCTGAAGTAACTGTCCAATTTTGACATGAGTTGCTTTTTTTTGGTCATCAGGAATTAGGGAATAAGCTGCTTGTTGAACTCGGTCATGCAAAAACCGATAAGTCGGATTAGCTGCGGCATTAGAAACCGAGGTACTGTCAGATTGAATAAAGAACTTATAGATTTCCGTATTCGGAATAATCAGCCCTTCTTGCAACGCTTTCCATAAATCAGCCGCCGTTGTTTCTAGGGATTGTTCTGACACAATCGCCAGCGTATTCAAATCAAACTGCGCTCCAATACAAGCTGCTAGTTTGAGAACATTCTGAGTTTGATTCGGTAATTTCTGCAATTGCAGTGCCATAAACTCCACCACATCATTAGTAATTGCTAAGGCTCTTACTTGGGCAATATTACACTGCCACCCCCCTTGTCTTCCCCCCTTGCTAAGGGGGGATTGAGGGGGGTCAAAGGTAATTAGATGATCGTCATTTAATGCCTTGAGAAACTGGGTAGCAAAGAAAGGATTACCACGAGTTTTTTGATAGACTAATTTTGTCAAAGGTTGGGCTAGCAATAATTCGCAATTCAGGGTATCTGCTACCAACTGATTCATATCTGGTTCGCTTAACGGTTGCAGGACAATCGTATTGATAACTGCCCCAGTTTTGACGATTTCATCTACAGTAAGGATGAATGGATGAACCGGTGAAACTTCATTATCCCGATATGCACCCAAGATTAATAAATGTCCTGTTTCTGACATCAATAATTGCAGCAATTTCAGCGATGCGGAATCTGCCCATTGCAAATCATCTAAAAACATCACTAAAGGATGTTCAACACTTGTAAAGATTTGCACAAATTTCTGCATCAGCAGATTAAAGCGAGTTTCGGCAGCACTACCTGATAGTTCTATAGCTGGAGGTTGAGTACCAACAATGCGTTCTAGTTCTGGAATTACGTCAATCAAGACTTGTCCATTGTCGCCAACGGCTTCGATAATTTTGGTTTTCCAGGCTTGTAGTTGTGCATCTGATTCTGAAAGCAATTGCCCCATTAAGTCTCGGAATGCTTGCACAAATGCCGAAAAGGGAATATTGCGCTGGAATTGGTCATATTTCCCTTTAATAAAATAACCGCGTTGTCGGACAATAGGTTTATGAACTTCATTGACAACGGCCGTTTTCCCAATCCCAGAAAACCCAGCTACCAACATCATTTCTGTTGTCCCAAGGCTGACTTTTTCAAATGCTTGGAGGAGGGTTAATACTTCGGTTTCTCTGCCGTAGAGTTTTTCTCTGATGAGGAAGCGATCGCTAATATCTCGCTCTCCTAATGTAAAATATTCAATGTTTCCGGTGGCTTGTAATTGACTTAGACAAATTTCTAAATCATGCTTGATTCCCAAGGCACTCTGATAGCGGTCTTCGGCATTCTTCGCCATTAACTTGCTGATGATTTCAGATAAAAATAAGGGAATATTGGGATTGTGATGATGTACGGCAATAGGATTTTTGGCAAGATGACAATGCACCAACTCCATCGGATCGTCTGAGACAAATGGTAATTGTCCTGTGAGTAATTCATAAAATGTAATACCTAATGAGTAGAAGTCACTGCGGTAATCAATTCCCCGGTTCATCCTTCCAGTTTGCTCTGGCGAAAGATAAGCAAGTGTGCCTTCTAGAGCGTTGGCATTTTGAATTTCTTGGGTTTCTCTTGGTAGCAAAGATGCAATACTGAAGTCAATTAATTTAACTTGTTTGGTTTCGGGATTAATTAAAATATTACTGGGTTTAATATCTTTATGAATAATGCGATGACAAATGAGAATATCTAATGTGTTACACAGAGATATAGCAGAGAACAAAAATTCTTTTAGAGACGTTATATCTAACCTCTCTGACTTGAAAGAGTCATTTACTATTTGTCTACCTTGTCCCTCTTTGATGCAAGGCTTTGAAACTTGTTTCATCGGGACTACCTTGGCAAAATCTTTAAGGGATATGCCCCCAAAATCTTCCATCACCAACGCATAGCTATTTTGGTATGGTTCTAGGCTATAAGTTTGAATAATTCCCGGATGGTTAAGATTTTTGGCGATGTTGTATTGATTGCGAAACTGTAACAATTCGCTGAAACTCGGATAAGGATTTTTCAACAGTTTAATCACTACAGGTAACGAGTCAGTTTCTCGATACCCTCGATAAACCAGGGTTCTCGAACCATTGTAGAGTTCTTCAGTGATGCGATATCCGGGAATACTGACTAAAGTGCTAACCATGCTGCTAAATTCTGAATACTTCCAGATTTAGTATTCCCAGATATTTGAAGTTGTTTACCAAAAACCGCAAAAAATTATACCGGAATTTCAATGATAAATTCTGTACCTTCACCCAGAACAGAGTTAAAACTCAATTTACCGCCGTGGGTTTCTTCCACAATTTGACGAGCGATCGCCAACCCCAACCCTGTACCTTTCCCCACAGCTTTTGTAGTAAATAAGTGGTCAAAAATCTTTTGTTTTACTGATTCATTCATCCCTTTACCATTATCCGCGATCGCAATTTTAACTAAATGGTTTTCAACTGAGGTTGTAATGGTAATACGATTAGAATTGGCTTGAACTTCTTCAAAACTGCGCCCATGATTAGATTCATCTAAGGCATCAATTGCATTTGCAATCAGATTCATGAATACCTGATTTAATTGACCGGGGAAGCATTCCACTTGAGGTAAATTCCCGTAGTTGGTGACAACTTCAATTAATGGACGTTGTTCATTGGCTTTGAGACGATGTTTCAAAATTAAAATTGTGCTATCAATGCCATCATGAATGTTAAATGGCACTTTGTAGTCTTTATCAGCACGGGAAAAAGTTCTTAAACTAGTGCTGATATTTTTTAACCTGTCACACGCCATAGACATAGAATCAATCATCTTGGGCAAGTCTGATAAACTATAATCCAAGTCGATTTCTTCGGCGTGGTCTATAATTTCCTCAGTTTTGTTGGGTAAAGCTTCTTGATATAGTCCGAGATGTTCAACAATATCGGTTAAGGTGGGTTTAGCAAGTTTTAGACTGGCAGCAATAAAGCCCAAAGGATTATTCATTTCATGAGCGACACCAGCAACTAAGTTACCCAACGCAGACATTTTCTCACTTTGCACCATTTGTAATTGGGTGTTTTGCAGATTAGTTAGCGCTTGTTCTAAATCAACTGATTTTTGCTGTAAGGCAAGTTCAGCTTTTTTACGATCGCTAATATCCAAAAACAATCCATCCCAAACCATAGACCCATCAGCAAATCTTTGGATTTGAGATTCCCCATTAATCCACTTGATAATTCCTGATGGGGTGATAATTCGCCCTTCCCAGTGCCAGGAAGATTCGGTTTGAATGGTGTGAGTTTGGGACTGCCGATAACTCACGACATCATCTGGATGCACCATATTGATGAAAAACTGCCAATTGGACATAGCTTGTTCTGGGGTAATTTCCAGCAAGTTGTAACAATCGGCACTAATGTAGCTCAACGATATAACCCCATCGGCACTCATGGGATATTGAAAAACTACCCCAGGCACATTGTTTACCAAGCTATGGAAGCGAGAGTTACTCGCACTCAATGAGTTCAGTGATTCCTCTAGCTGTTGGGCATAGTTCTGCGATCGCTCATACAATTGAGCATTTTCCAAAGAAATCGCCGCTTGAGCGCAGAGTAAATTTAGCAGTTCGACGCGATCGCTTGTAAATGCCCCCGTTGCTAAATTGTTTTCTAGATATAAAATCCCCATCAACTTACCCTGATGTAAAATCGGGCTACACAAAATACTCTTGGGCTGCTGACGGATGATATAGGGGTCACAGGCTAAGGTCGGATCGGTTGTTGCATCAATCAACACAGCAGTCTGTCTTTCGTGCAAGACTTTATAAATCAGTTTCAGGGGAATATCTTGGCTCTCCTCAACCGGAATGCGCTGCAATACCACCGGCTCTGAACCTTCAATAATTGACCCTTTAATTAACAGGCGTTCGTCTCGCAACAGCATGAATACGCATTTATTAGCCCCGGCATTTTTGATGACGATTTCAAGCAACGACGAAAGTAGTTTTTCGAGTTCGATTTCGGCAGAAAGGCTTTGAGAGGCTTTGAGAACGGCAGCTAAGTCGAGAGAATGTGAGATGCTGCTACTGTTGGCAGTGAGGGAATTGTTGAATGTGACACTCTCCAAGGCGAAAATAGTTTCGCTAGTGCAAAGAGGAGAACGGGTTTGCTGGAGGATGTGAGCCAGGAGTTGGGGATAACGCTTTTCTAGATCGGTAAGTTTGGCTTTAGCGCCCCAACGGGCATAGCCATAGTAGGCTTCAATTATATAGTCCCCAGCTATCCGCTCTCTACCCCAGTCGAGGTAAAATTTAGCAGCGAGTTCATTGGCGAGGGCTTCTTCTTGGATGTAGCTGTTGGCTTTGGCAAGAGCGATCGCCTTGTCGTACAAATCTGCTGCTAAAATGCGATCGCCACTCAGACAAGCAAGTTCTGCCGAAATCAACTGATATTTGTGCAGAAAATTATCAGGACAGGTTTTAGCCCATTTTTCCAGCAATTGCTGGTGTTCTTGAATTTGTTGATAGTAAACAGCTTGGGTTGCCGCGTCTGCTTTGCCATAAGCAGCAGCCAAACTCAGGGGATAATAAATGTGATAGGCAATGATGGGGAAAAAACCCATGTTTGCAGGCAGCGTGTCTTGTAGCGTCGGAGATATCGCCAAAACCTGGGCGTAATCACCTCTAAAATAAGCACGTTGTAAAACTAAAAAGCCATACCAACTAATGGCAACATCGAAATGGCTTTGCTGCCAAAGTCGGAAAAATGGGTGTTCGAGATAGCCAGTTGCTGTTAACACCCCGCTCTCAATGGTGTTATCCATCAGTTCTTCGACAAACTGTTGCTGAAGTTGGAAAACACACAACATATTCTGGTCATTTACCTGCTGTACACAGCCAAGATATTTTTGAATTTCCTCTTGCACTAAAGGTAGAGGACTACCTTTAAGCAGATGAGACCAGATTAAAAATACAATTGCCCATACCCCAAAGACTAAATCGCCCAATTCCATGCACAGTTCAATCGATTGCTGGTATAAAGCCACATTCTCTGCTAGGGGACGCGAGAAGGGATTGATGATGTGAGCGAAGTGGTTATTATTTTTGGCGATGAACTGAGTGTTGTTGAAAGTGCGATCGAGATCCAAAGCAATCCTGCCAAACTGATAAGCATCTCGATATTCGCCCTCAAGTGCCAACATCATGCCATAGCAGCAATAGGCAAAGCTAGAACTTTCTGCACGTCCAGACTTTAGAGATATATTCACCATCCGCAGAGTTGTCAGCAGATTGAGTAGTTGGTTTCCTGCTATATAGGAAGCTGAATACAAGATTGCCAAGAGCTTCATGCAACTTTGCTGCACTGGTTCGGTCATTGCAGGCAAGTTTAGTAGAGCCTGAGCCGACATTTGAGCAACAGTTTCCTGTACTTGTCGCCGTTCCGCTTCTACCAAAGCTTGTAGCTCATCTCCATCTATTGGCAGCATCATTCCCAAAACAGCTAAACCTTTAATGCCAACTTCAACGCTAGACAGCATATTTGTTCCCTGAGTCATCCGTTGCGTCATGAGAATGCCGTAAATCTGGGCTGCATCCAGAGGATCTTTGACGTGCTTCAAGGTGTAATCAAGTAGGGATTCAGATGCTGCAAACTGACCAACAAGATAGCTACATTCTGCTTTTTCTCGGTGTAAATCAACCATGAGGCGATAGTGAGTTTCCCAAGTAGTTTCAGATAGTCGTTTGAGTCCGATAGTGAAGTAGTTAATGGCAGCTTGGTAAGCAACTGAGAGTTTGGCTTTCATGCCAGCTAAGAGTGCTAATTCTGCTAGCTGAATCGCTGGGACAGCAGATGGATTGGCATCAATACCCAGCGCCAGATGGTTCACAATATCAAAAATTTTGTTTTCTGAGGCGACGAATGATTGATGTGCTAGTAGCAATTGGCCGATTTGGAGGTGGACAGCCTGCTTTTGCTCATCTGCAATCAGGGAATAGGCGGCTTGTTGGACGCGATCGTGTAAAAATTTGTAGGTAACAGTTTCTTGATTTTCTAATGTACGCGCAAGATTTTCTTGACCGAGGTAAAATTTATACACATCACTAATCGGTAAAATTAACCCTTCTTGTAATGCTTTCCACAAAGCAGAAGCCGTATCAATTTGGGATTGTTGCGAAACAATTGCCAAAGTCGCTAAATCAAAAGAGTTGCCAATACAAGCTGCTAACTGCAACACCTGTTGAGTTGATAGCGGTAGTTTTCGTAATTGAAAACCCATAAAAGCCACAACATCGTCTGTAACAGCTTGAGTTGTCACTTGGGCAATGTCACATTGCCAACAGCCTAATTCCAAATCAAATTTAATGAGATTTTCTTGGTGTAATGCTTTGAGAAACTGCGTTACAAAAAACGGATTACCTTGGGTTTTTTGATAAATAAATTGAGAAATAGTCCATGCTAAACTTTCTGTACATTTCAGTGTGTCAGCAACTATTTGATTTACTGTAACTTGATTTAGTGGTGCTAAAGTAATTGTATTAATTGTTGCTTGGTTTTTTTGAATTTCACTCAAAGTCAACATTAATGGATGTCCCGGTTCTACTTCATTATCACGGTATGCACCAATTAATAAAAGATGATTTGTATCAGCCATCAATAGCTGGATTAATTTCAGCGATGCTGAATCTGCCCATTGCAAATCATCAAGGAACATTACTAAGGGATGTTCAAAACTTGTAAAAACTTGAGTGAATTTTTGAAACAATAAATTAAATCTATTTTGTGCCGCCGTTCCTGATAATTCTATGGCGGGTGCTTGTTCACCAATAATTTTTGATAATTCGGGAATGACTTCAATAATTACCTGTCCATTTTCGCCAACTGCTGATAATATTTTATTTTTCCATTGCTGAATTTGAACGTCACTTTCTGTTAGCAATTGCCCCATTAAATCCCGGAAGGCTTGCACAAAGGCAGAAAATGGAATATTCCGTTGAAATTGGTCATATTTACCTTTGATAAAATAGCCCCGTTGCCGCACAATCGGTTTATGAACTTCGTTGACAACAGCTGTTTTACCAATTCCTGAAAACCCAGCTACCAGCATCATTTCTGTTGCACTAAGGCTGACTCTTTCAAATGCTTGGAGTAGAGTTGATACTTCGGTTTCTCGTCCATAAAGTTTGTCGGGGATGATGAAGCGATCGCACAAATCCCGTTTCCCAATCTCAAAGCCTTTAATTATACCATCAACTTGTAGCTGATGTAAACAATTTTCTAAATCAAACTTCAGTCCCAAAGCACTCTGATATCTGTTTTCAGCATTTTTTGCCATCAATTTCATCACAATATCTGAAATCACCTGCGGAATTTCTTCCCTGTTCGGTAAAACTGGTGGAAGTTTAGCAATATGAGAATGTACCAACTCCATTGGATCGTTTGACGCAAATGGTAACTCTCCTGTAAGTAATTCGTAGAAAGTGACACCTAGAGAATAAAAATCAGTCCGGTAATCAATCCCCCGATTCATTCTGCCTGTTTGTTCTGGGGAAATATAAGCAAGTGTCCCTTCTAAGACATTGGGGTTGATGAGTGTCTGCGTTTCCCGTGGTAGTAAAGATGCAATACTAAAGTCAATTAATTTGACTTGTTTGGTTTCGGGATTAATCAGAATATTGGCGGGTTTGATGTCTTTATGAATAATCCGCTCTCTATACAGGATATCTAAGGTATTGCAGAGTGCGATCGCAATCCGTAAAAACTCTTCTAGAGATGCGATATATCGCGTCTGGTTAGAGGTAAAATAATTTTTGAGAGAAATCCCGCCAAAGTCTTCCATCACCAGCGCATAGCCATTTTGGTAGGGTTCTAGGCTATAGGTTTGGACAATCAGAGGTGAGTTGAGATTTTTAGCAATGGTGTACTGGTTGCGAAACGATAAGAGTTCAGAGAAGCTGGGATAAGGATTTTTCAGTAGTTTAATCACTACCGGTATTGAGTCAGTCTCTCGATACCCTCGATAAACTAGAGTTCTGGAACCATTGTAGAGTTCCTCGCTGATGCGATATCCGGGAATATTGACAAGAGTACTAACCATATAACTAAATTCTGAATACTTCCAGATTTAGTATTCCCAGATATCTGAAGTTGTTTACCAAAAATCGCCAAAAATCATACCGAAATTTCAATGATAAATTCTGTTCCTTCACCCAGAACAGAGTTAAAACTCAATTTTCCGCCGTGAGTTTCTTCCACAATTTGCCGAGCGATCGCTAACCCTAATCCTGTACCTTTACCGACAGCTTTCGTCGTAAACAAATGGTCAAATATTTTTAATTTCACCTCTTCACTCATTCCCTTACCATTATCCGCGATCGCAATTCTAACTAGACTATTTTCGACTGAGGTTGTAATTGTAATACAGTTAGGATTGAGTTGAATTTCTTCAAAACTACGTCCCTGATTAGATTCATCTAAAGCATCAATAGCATTTGCTAGAACATTCATAAACACCTGATTTAATTGACCAGGGAAGCATTCAACTTGAGGTAAGTTACCATAATGTGTGACAACTTCAATGGTGGGACGTTGTTCGTTTCCCTTCAGACGATGTTTGAGAATGAGAATGGTGCTATCAATGCCTTGGTGAATATTAAATGGCACTTTATAATCTTTATCAGCACGGGAGAAAGTTCTTAAACTGGTGCTGATGTTTTTTAATCTTTCGCACGCCATAGACATAGAATCAATCATCTTGGGCAAGTCTTCTAAGGTATAATCTAAATCTATTTCCTCTGCATGACCTTGAATTTCCTCACTCGGATTCTGGAAAGTTTCTTGATATAGTTTGAGGTGTTCGGTAATATCAGCGATAGTGGGTTTAGTTTGTTTGAGACTAGCCGCAATAAATCCCAAAGGATTATTCATTTCGTGGGCGACACCAGCAACTAAGTTACCCAGTGCAGACATTTTCTCACTTTGCACCATTTGTAATTGAGTATTTTGCAAATCAGTTAGCGCTTGTTCTAAATCAAATGATTTTTGCTGCAAGGCAAGTTCAGCTTTTTTGCGTTCGCGTAGCGCAGCTTGCTGTTCGCTAATATCCAAAAATAATCCATCCCACACCATAGACCCATCGGCAAATATTTGGATTCGAGATTCCCCATGAATCCACTTGATAATTCCAGAGGGTGTAATAATTCGTCCTGACCATTGCCAGGGAGATAGGGCTTGAATGGCTTGAGTTTGGGACTGTTGATAACTGACAGCATCATCTGGATGCACCATATTGTCGAAAAACTGCCAATTGGCTAAGGCTTGCTGTGGAGTAATTTCTAGCAAGCTGTAACAGTCGGCACTAATGTAGCTCAACGATATAACCCTATCGGCACTCATGCGGTATTGATAAACTACCCCAGGCACATTATTTACTAGATTGTGGAAGCGAGACTGTGCGGCGCTCAACTCATCAAGCGATCGCTCTAGCTGTTGGGCATTTTCTAGCGAAAGCGAGTAAAGTCGGGCATTTTCTAGGGAGATCGCGGCTTGAGTGCAGAGTAAATTCAGCAGTTCGACGCGATCGCTCGTGAACGCCCCCATTGTTAACTTGTTTTCTAAGTACAAAATACCCAGCAATTTCCCTTGATGTGAAATCGGGCTGCACAAGATACTTTTTGGCTGCTGACGAATGATATACGGGTCATTGGCTAAAGTCGGATCGGCCGTCGCATCCAGCAGCACAGCAGTTTGTCTGTTGTTCTTCACTTTGTAAATCAGCTTTCGGGGAATGTCTGGACTCTCCTCAACCAGAAGACGCTGCAACACTACTGGCTCTGAACCCTCAATAATTGACCCTTTAATTACCAGGTGTTCATCTCGTAACAGCATTAACACGCATTTATCAGCCCCCGCATTTTCGATGACGATCGCAAGCAACGATGAGAGCAGTTTTTCTAGTTCGATTTCACCTGAGATACTTTGGGAAGCCTTGAGAATAGCAGCTAAATCGAGAGAATCGGAGACGCTGGAGGAAGAACTAGAAGAACTAGTGGAGGCCACTGTTCCTAATGCGAAAACGGTTTCGTTAACCGAGAGAGCCGTGCGAGTTTTTTGGAGAATCGGAGCCAAGAGTTGGGGATAGCGTCTTTCCAAGTCAGCGACTTTGGCTTTTGCACCCCAACGAGCATAGCCATAGTAAGCCTTCGTCATGTATGACTGGGCAATCTCCTGTTTACCCCAGTCAAGGTAAAATTTTGCAGCTAGTTCATTAGCCAGCGCTTCTTCCTGAATATAATCATTTTCTTTGGCTCCAATGATGGCGCGATCGTAATGTTCAATTGCTTCGGCTTTATTGCCCAAAACCCGATGTTTTTCTGCTTCAACTAAATACCACTTATGGAGGTGATTCATCGGAGCATTTTGCGCCCACTGTTGCAAAGTGGTTTGATGGGTTTCCACCAAGACGAGAAGTTGGCCTTGCTCCGACTCTGGCTGTGTGGGTAAGATTGCCAAATACGTCAGGGCTGTATAGAAATGAAAAATGGGAATGAAAATCATCCCTGATACTGCCATTAAATACTGTTTGACTTGGGTGTTATGGTCTAGGGCAGCCGTGTAGTTACCAAAAAAGTAGGCAAGCATCAGTTTGTAAGTGTAAGCAATAGCGATCGCCGAGAGATCCTTGTCCTGATGGTGCTTAGGAATCATCACCGTTTCATCGTAGGCAGTGCCAATTAAGCAATCCGACAGAATACGGGCTTCCCTCAAGTTCTGCACAATCTGCTGCATCATATCCAAATAAGTCTGGGCAGAATGTTGTTTTACCTGCACTAAGACAGCCCTGTAACCTGCTATTTCGGGTTCCCAAATGTCCAGTTCTACCCCAGCAAAAAGTTTGGTAATGAGGTAATTGAGGGAGTTATAGCCAGCGTTGAGAAAATCACCAGTTTCTATACCAGTTGCATAGCCATCTTTCATCGTCAGCATCGTTGCCCTGAGAGGTTCCTGATGATGTTGAACCCAGGCCGCAAACAGAAGTAGAACTTTACACTTAAATTCCCCGACATTAAATTTATCAAGCAAGTTAATTGCTAATCGCCCAAAGCTATAGCCTGTTTTCACTTCTCCCAAAAAGGCACACAACACCATACTGTGAATCGCATACCCCACCGTTGATCCTGGTGCATTCCCAAACTGAATTGATAAACTCACCATCGTTGCGCTCAGTATGGGCAGTAATCCGGGCATTGCCTGTAGAATCGGTGAAAATAATATTCCTAATAATTGCATAGCTGCCTGAGTCTGGCGTTGCCTGCGGCGGGCGTTCGCACCGCGTCTCGAAGAGAAGCCATCGCTCATTACAGGTAGATTGACTAATTCCTCAATCCCTCTATCACCTTGAAGACTAGCTACAGTCTGTAGCGCTTTAGCAATTTTGGCTTCGTCAGGTGCAGTGGGGAGTTCAACCCCTAATTGCAAGAGTGCATCTCTTCCGACTGCGATCGCTTCTAATATCTTGCCCTGGGCTGTCTGGGCGACGATTTGAATTTGGTATATTTTGATTTTGTCTAAAATCGTCTCAGCTTTTTGTAACACCAGTGCTGCTATTTTTTCCATGCCATCAAAATCAGCATTCAAATAAGCAGCTTCGGTAGCAGCAACATGGAGATTCAGAGTCAATTCATATTGATCTTGCCAGCAGTTGGCTGTCAGTATGTCAATCCCTGTTTGCAAATAAACTCTTGCGGCAGTATAAGCTGTAGAATTTCTCGCCTTCACTCCAGCTTTGAAGTTAAGTTGGGCTAAATCTTCCCGTTCTTGTGGTTGGGTGATTAGCTCAATTCCTTGATTTAAATGCAGGGCAATATCAAACAGTTTTTCTTCCAGTTCTACTTCCGAGGAACTGTGCAGTAATAATTTTCCAATTTTGAGGTGAGTTGCTTGTTTTTGCTCGTCGGGAATCAGAGAATAGGCCGCTTGCTGTACTCGGTCATGTAAAAATCTATATTTGGCTAATTGTTTACTGGCATTCCGATCTGACAGCGCCAATTGTTCGCGTTCTTCTCCTTGATAAAACTTATAAACATCACTAATCGGTAAAATCAACCCTTCTTGCAATGCTTTCCACAAATCTGAAGCCGTTTCGATTTGGGATTGTTCAGAAACAATTGCCAAAGTTTCTAAATCAAACTGGTTGCCAATACTAGCAGCTAACTGTAATACCTGTTGAGTTGATTGTGGTAGTTTTCGCAATTGAAAACTCATAAAAGCCACAACATCATCTGTAACCGCTTGCTGATTTACTTGTACAATGTCACATTGCCACCCTCCTGCTTGGTGGGGGGGGATTGGGGGGCTAAATTCAATTAGCCTATCTTGATGCAATGCTTTGAGAAACTGGGTTGCAAAAAATGGATTACCTTGAGTTTTTTGATAGACTAATTGAGAAAGATTCCATGCCAAACTTTCCTGACATTTCAGTGTATCAGCAACTATTTGATTCACTATGACTTGATTCAGTGGTGCTAAATTAATCGTATTAATCGTTGCTTGATTTTCTTGAATTTCACTCAAAGTCAACATCAATGGATGTGCTGGGTTGACTTCGTTATCACGATACGCACCAATTAACAAAAGATGCTTTGTATCAGCCATCAATAGCTGCATTAACTTCAGTGATGCTGAATCTGCCCATTGCAAGTCATCTAAAAAGATCACTAAGGGATGTTCAGCACTGGTAAAAACTTGGATAAAATTTTGAAACAATAAATTAAATCTATTTTCCGCCGCCGTTCCTGATAATTCTATGGCGGCTGGTTGTTCGCCAATAATTCTTGATAATTCGGGGATAACTTCAATAATTACTTGTCCATTTTCTCCAACTGTCTCTAATATTTGGTTTCTCCATTGCTGGATTTGTGCATCACTTTCAGTTAATAATTGTCCAATTAAATCCCGGAATGCTTGCACAAAGGCACTGAAGGGAATATTTCGTTGAAATTGGTCATATTTACCTTTGATAAAATAACCGCGTTCCCGCACAATTGGTTTATGAACTTCGTTGACAACCGCAGTTTTCCCAATCCCTGAAAACCCAGCTACCAGCATCATTTCTGTTGCACCAAGGCTGACTCTATCAAATGCTTGGATTAGGGTTGATACTTCGGTTTCTCGTCCATAGAGTTTATCAGGGATGATGAAGCGATCGCACACATCCCTCTGTGCAATCTCAAAACCCACTAATTTACCATCAACTTGTAGCTGATGTAAACAGTTTTCTAAATCAAACTTCAAACCCAATGCACTTTGATATCTGTCTTCAGCATTTTTTGCCATCAATTTCATGACAATATCACAGAGTACTTGGGGAATCTCTTCCCTGTTCCCCTTCGGGTTCGCCAGTCCCCCAGACGCTCGTTCGCCCTTGGCGTCTCCCCTTGGGAGAAGACGGGGGCTGGTCTCACCTAATGCCATAGGCATTTTAGCAATATGAGAATGTACCAACTCCATTGGATCGTTTGACGCAAAAGGTAACTTGTCTGCAAGTAACTCGTAAAATGTTATACCTAAAGAATAAAAATCAGTCCGGTAGTCAATCCCCCGATTCATCCTGCCTGTTTGTTCTGGGGAAATGTAAGCTAGTGTGCCTTCTAATATATTGGGATTAATTAGTGTCTGTGTTTCCCGTGGTAGTAAAGATGCAATACTAAAATCGATTAATTTAACTTGTTTAGTTTCGGGATTAATTAAAATATTGGCGGGTTTGATATCTTTGTGAATAATCCGCTCCTGGTAGAGTATATCTAAGGTATTGCACAGTGCGATCGCTATTTCTAAAAACTCCATCAGAGATTCTATGCTTCCCCCTACTCTCCAATCTTTGAGAGAAATCCCCCCAAAGTCTTCCATCACCAACGCATAACCATTTTGGTATGGTTCCAGGCTATAAGTTTGAATGATGAGTGGTGAGTTAAGATTTTTAGCGATGGTGTACTGATTGCGAAACGACAAGAGTTCATTGAAGCTGGGATAAGGGTTTTTCAGCAGTTTAATCACTACAGGTAACGAGTCAGTCTCTCGATACCCTCGATAAACTAGGGTTCTGGAACCAGAGTAGAGTAAATCATAGATGCGATATCCCGGAATATTGACTAAAGTACTAACCATGCTGCTAAATTCTGAATATTTCCAGATTTAGTATTCCCAGATATTTGAAATTGTTTACCAAAAACCGCTAAAAATCATACTGGAATTTCAATGATAAATTCTGTACCCTCACCCAGAACAGAGTTAAAACTCAATTTTCCACCGTGGGTTTCTTCAACAATTTTACGAGCGATCGCTAATCCTAATCCTGTACCTTTACCAACAGGTTTTGTAGTAAATAAATGTCCAAATATTTTTGATTTTGTTTGTTCACTCATCCCATTACCATTATCAACAATTGCAACTTTAACGAGATTTTTTAATACTGAAGTAGTAATTTTAATTCGGTTGTGTTTTGCTTGATTATCTGCCAAACTCCGCCCAAGATTCGACTCATCTAAAGCATCAATTGCATTGGCAATAATATTCATAAATACCTGATTCAATTGTCCAGGGAAACACTCAACTTGAGGTAAATTGCCATACTCAGTGATTACTTCAATTGCTGGACGTTGCTCATTAGCTTTGAGACGATGTTTCAAAATTAAAATCGTGCTGTCGATGCCTTGGTGAATATTAAATGGCACTTTATAATCTCTATCAGCACGGGAAAAAGTGCGGAGACTAGTGCTAATATTTTTCAGGCGATCGCACGCCATAGTCATGGAATCAATTATCTTGGGCAAGTCTTCTAAACTATAATCCAAGTCAATTTCTTCGGCGTGGTTAAGAATTTTGTCATTTTTGTTAGGTAAACTTTCTTGATATAGTGCCAGATGTTCAACAATATCAGCGATGCTAGGTTTTACCTGTTTGAGACTAGCAGCAATAAAACCAAGAGGATTATTCATTTCATGAGCGACACCTGCAACTAAATTGCCCAGTGCAGACATTTTTTCACTCTGCACCATTTGTAATTGGGCGTTTTGCAAATCATTCAATGCTTGTTGTAAATCTTGTGATTTTTGCTGCAAGGCAAGTTCTGCTTTTTTGCGTAAGCGCAGTTCTTCATAGACATCGCTAATATCTCGCATCACAACTACCGCACCGAGTTTGTTACCCGAAGAATCGACGATCGCCTGTCCGCTGGCTAACAAAATTCTCTTAGAACCATGCTTTGGCGCAATTACCATTTCGGCATTTTCGACTATTTCCCCTTGCAAGGCGCGAAACAGAGGGATTTCTGTAGTTGATAGAGGTGTTTTTCCATCAAGTTGATAGAGATCGAAATATTCTGTCCATTGTTCTGGTGGTAATGATTCTACTGGTAAGCCATGAAATTCACGAGTTGCTTTGTTAAATAAAGTCAACTTGCCATTAGCATCACAAACAACAATCCCATCGGTAATATTGTGAATGATGGCATTTAAAAACTCTCGTTCTTTGGCTAGAGATGCTTCGGCTTGTTTGCGATCGCTAATATCAATCATCACCCCATCCCAGATGATTGCACCATCGGCTTGTCGCTCTGGCCGAGCAGTAGATCTAACCCATTTCACGGTTCCTGAAGGCACGATAATGCGACATTCTAGCTCAAACGGTGCGAGATTTTGGGCAGAGTAGGCGATCGCTTGGGCAATAGCTGCGCGATCGTCAGGATGATTCATCGCATAAAGGCTATGCGTCCCTACCATCACCTGCTCTGCTGCTAATCCATACAAGTCCCAACAGCCAGAGCTAACGTAGGGTGTTGAAGTTGAACCGTCGGCCGCCAGACGGAATTGGTACACCATACCAGGAATATTATTCGCCAAATTTTGGAAACTGGTTTGACTAACCTGCAATTTGTCTAGAGATTGGGTTAACTGTTGAGCATGGTTTTGGGAATTTCGATAAAGTCGGGCATTTTCTAGAGAAATCGCCGCTTGAGCGCAAAGAAAGTTGAGCAGTTCGACGCGATCGCTGGTAAAGGCTCCGGTTGCCAAATTGTTTTCTAAATACAATATGCCCAACAACTTACCCTGATGCAAAATCGGGCTGCATAAGATACTTTTGGGCTGTTGTTGCTGAATATACGAGTCATTGATTAATTGCGGATGCACCGTGGCATCAACAATTACCGCAGGTTGTAAGCTGCGTTTGACGGTATTAATTAAGCCAACTGGCACATCAGGTGAGTCTTCAACAGACTGTGGGTTGAACAACATTGGATAAAAATTAACTTTGGCAGTCTGGTTCTGTACACCGCTCAGGGAAAGCTGTGCTAACGCTTGAATTAACAACCGATCTGACTCTAAAAGCATGAATACACATTTATCAGCTCCCGCATTTTCAATGACGATATGCAGCAAAGTTGAAAGCAGTTTTTCGAGTTCAATTTCCCCAGACAGGGTTTGGGAAGCTTTAAGAATGGTGGCTAAATCTAAAGCAACAGAGATGCTGGTACTATTGGAAGTGGCGGAACTGGTGGAGGTGACATTCCCCAAAGTAAAGATAGTTTCGTTAGTTGAGAGGGGAGAACGGGTTTGCTCTAAGATGGGGGCGAGGAGTTGGGGATAGCGTCGTTCCAAGTCGGCGACTTTGGCTTTAGCGCCCCAACGAGCGTAGCCGTAGTAAGCTTCAATTATATATTCCCCAGCTATGTGTTGTTTGCCCCAGTCGAGGTAAAATTTGGCCGCTAGTTCCTTGGCCAATGCTTCTTCCTGGATATAGCCGTGTTCTTTGGCAAGAGCGATGGCGCGATCATAATGTTCAATTGCTTCTGCTTTATTGCCTAAAACCCGTTGCCGTTCTGCCTCAACTAAATACCATTTATGAAGATGATTCATCGGAGCATTTTGCGCCCACTGTTGCAAAGTGGTTTGATGAGTTGACACCAAGGCGAGAATTTCGGCTTGCTCCGGTTCTGGCTGTGTGGGGAAAAGTGCTAAGTGCGTTAGGGCTGCATAGAAATGAAAAATGGGAGTAGCAATCAAGCCTGATACTGCCATTAAATACTGTTTGGCTTGGCTACTATGGTCTATAGCAGCCGGGTAATTGCCAAAAAAGTAGGCCAGGAAAAGTTTGTAGATGTAAGCAAAAGCAATGGGAGTCAGGTCATTATCCTGATGATGTTTAGGAATCATCATCGTTTCATCGTAAGCACTACCAATTAAGCAATCCGAAAGAAAACCGACTTCCCTCAAGTTCTCCACTACCTGCTGCTTCATATCTAAATGAATCTGGGCAGAATATTGCTTTACCTCTGCCATAACATCCCTATAAGCTGTGATTTCGGCTTCCCAAGTAGCCAGTTCTACCCCAGCAAAAAAGTTAGCATCAAAGTAAGAACAAATGCTGTAGCCAGCGTTGAAAAAATCGCCAGCTTCCATACCAATCCCATAGCCATCTTTCAGCGTTGGTATTGTTGCTCTCAGAGATTCCTGACGATGTTGAATAAAGCAGCCAAACAGAAATAGAACTGTGCATTTGAATTCTCGGACAGGAAATCGGTCAAGCAAATCTAGTGCTAATCGCCCAAAACTATAGCCTGTTTCCACATCTTCCAAAAAGTTACAAAGCACTATACCATGAACCACATACCCCACCGTTGATGCGGGTGCATTCCCAAAATCGAGGGATAAACTCACCATCGTCGCACTCAGTATGGGCAGTAATCCCGGCATTCCCTGGAAAATAGTTACATATAATGTTCCTAACAGTTGCATAGCTGCCTGAGTCTGAGGATCGCTCATTACAGGTAGATCGACTAGTTCCTCAATCCTTCTATCACTTTGAAGGCTGGCTACGTTCTGTAGTGCTTTGCTAATTTTGGCTTCGTCAGGTGTAGTGGGGAGTTCAACCCCCAGTTGCCCTAGTGCGTCTCTTGCCACTGTAATGGCTTCTGCCATCTGGCTCTGGGCTGTCTGGGCGACGATTTGAATTTGGTAAATTTTGATTTTGTCTAAAATCGTCTCAGCTTGTTGTAACACAAGTGCTGCCAGAACTTTCATACTGTCAAGATCAGCATTCAAATAGGCAACTTCGGTAGCAGCAATATAGAGATTCCGGGTCAATTCATACTGATGTTGCCAACTGTTGGGTGTCAGTATGTTAATCCCAGTTTGCAAATAGACTCTTGCCGCAATATATGCTACAGAATTTCTGGCTTTCTGTCCAGCTTTGAAGTTAAGTTGGGCTAAGACTTCCCGTTCTTGTGGTTGGGTGATTAACTCAATTCCTTGGTTTAAATGCCTGACAATATAAAACAGTTTTTCTTCTTGTTCTACTTCTGAGGAACTGTGTAATAGTAATTGTCCAATTTTGAGGTGAGTTGCTTGTTTTTGGTGATCGGGAATGAGGAAATAGGCGGCTTGTTGGACACGATCGTGCAAAAACCGATAAGTCGGGTTAGCTGCTGTATGGGAAACCGATGCCGTATCTAATTGTGTAAAAAACTTATAGACTTCCGTTGTCGGAATAATCAAGCCTTCCTGCAAAGATTTCCATAACGCTGTGGCCACAACTTCTGTCGGCTTCTCACTCGCGATCGCCAATGTTGCCAAATCAAACTGATTGCCAATACAGGCTGCCAGTTTCAAAATATCTTGAGTGTCGGGTGGCAATTTCTGAAGCTGTTGTCCCATAAATTCCACCACATCATCTGTTAGGGCAAGCGAGCGCACTTGCGCTACATCACACTGCCAAAAACCTGCCTCCCAATCAAAGGTAATTAGCCCATCTTCATGTAGCGCTTTCAAAAACTGATTTGTGAAAAAGGGATTGCCCTTGGCTTTTTGATCAACTAACTTTGTTAACGGTAATGCCTGTTCTGTTGTAGAACTGAGGGAATCGGCAATTAAATGGTTCACATCCGCTTGACTCAAGGGAGCTAGAGTCAGAGTCTTGACGCAGGAAGATGCCTTTTCAATTTCATCTAGCGTTAACATCAGGGGATGAGCTGCAAACACCTCATTATCGCGGTATGCGCCAATAATCAATAGATAGCCCCGATTGCTCTCGGCCATCAATAGTTTCAGTAAATTGAGTGATGCCAAATCTGCCCACTGCAAATCATCGAGAAACATTACCAAGGGATGCTCAGGCGTAGTGAACACCTGAATAAATTTTTGAAACAGCAGATTGAAACGGTTCTGTGCTGCACTGCCCGATAGTTCAGCAAACGCAGGCTGTTTGCCGATCAGCTGCTCCAGTTCTGGAATCACCTCGATCAGGAGTTGCCCATTATCTCCAACTGCGGCTAAAATCTTAGTCTGCCATTGCTCTAGTTGGCGATCGCTTTCACTAAGCAACTGTCCCATCAAATCACGAAAGGCTTGCACAAAAGCAGACAGAGGAATGTTGCGGTTGAATTGGTCATATTTGCCCTTGATGAAGTAGCCGTTCCACCGGACAATTGGCTTATGCACTTCATTGACGACTGCGGTTTTGCCAATGCCAGAGAAACCTGCCACCAGCATCAGTTGGGAGCCACCATTGGCAACATGACCAAAGGACTCCAGTAACGTCTGTACTTCCGATTCGCGTCCGTAAAGTTTTTCGGGAATGAGAAAGCGATCGCTAATATCTCGCTGTCCCAACTCAAACCAAGTGTGCTTACCTGTTTCTCGCCACTGTTCTAAGCAGGTAACAAGGTCATGTCTAAGTCCCATAGTACTCTGATAGCGGTCTTCGGCGTTCTTCGCCATCAGTTTGCGGACAATCTCGCCCAGCATCAAGGGCAAATCGGGGTTGAAATCGCAGACAATGGGTGGAAGTTTCGCAATGTGACAATGCACTAACTCCATCGGTTCATGGGATTCAAAGGGCAATTTTCCGCTCAGTAGTTCAAAGAAAGTCACGCCTAATGAATAAAAGTCGCTGCGGTAGTCAATGCCCCTGTTCATCCGTCCAGTTTGTTCTGGCGACAGATACGCTAGCGTTCCCTCCAACCCGTTATGACTTTGGATCTCCTGGGTTTCTCGTGGTAAGAGTGAGGCAATACTGAAGTCAATCAGCTTGATTTGTTTCGTATGAGGGTGAATCAAGATGTTGGCTGGTTTAATATCTTTGTGAATGACGCGCTGTTGATGTAACTGGTGTAAGGTGTCTAGCAGTTGCAGAGCAATGGGTAAAAATTGCTCTAATGTCAGTGGTTTTCCTTGAGTAAATTGCCGCAAGGAAACGCCACCAAAGTCCTCCATCACTAGAGCATAGCCATTGTGATAGGCTTCCAGGCTGTAGGGTTTGATAATATTGGCAATATCTAGATTTTTCGCGATCGCATATTGGTTGCGAAACTGTACTAATTCGCTAAAAGTTGGGTATTCTCGTTTTAAGAGCTTGATGACAACTGGTAGGCGATCGCATTCTCGAATTGCCCGATACACTTGGGTACGAGAACCTGAATAAAGTTCTTCTATAGTTTGATACCCAGCGATCTTTAAAGTTCCATCAACTTTTGCGCTCATAAACTTTTATGAAAATTTCTATATGCTAACGTTATAATTCCCAGGACAATAACCTCCCAAACACTCCCGTTGAAGTAAGAAGTAAATCTCTAGACTTGTCTAGATTTATGAAGAAGGGGAAGGGGGAAAGGTAAAAACCTCGCCCGCAAGTGGCGTGAAATAATCCAAATTTTATGAGGAAGGTAAAAACCTCGCCCGCAAGTGGCGCGACCTGCTCATCCCTTTCCCCTTTCCCCTTTAACCTTTTCCCTTTTTTTATATAGCAGTCTGTCGCAGCAAAATTGATAAATCCAAAGAGGCGAGGCGTTGATAAGCTTGATCGATGACTCGCTTGCCTCTGAGAAAGCCTGTATTGGCTCCAGGACAAATGTACCGGAGAGTTTCTGGTGTAAAACTTTTTAACAATAATTGAAGACTTTGAATTTGTCTTGGCCAGTGAAAGGTCTTAGCTGTCCGTAATGGTACTGGTTCACCCTGCTGGTTAGGAACTAAGTGGCGACCAGAAAACAATATACCTCCGAGTTTACGATAGTAGAGACAAGATGAGCCGGGAGAGTGACCTGGTGTCCAAATCACTTGTGTTGCTGCATCAAGAGTAAATTCTTGCCTAAAGGTAGTTACGGTTAAGCCTGGTAATAAATAAGCTTCTTGTTCTTGAATCAGCACCTCGCAGCCAAAGGTTTGCTGAAATTCAGCAGTCTTGCCAATCGCGCCTCGATGGGTGAGAAATAACCAACGCACGCCTCCATGAGTTTGCAAAAAATCTTGATTTGTTTGCTCTAGGGCAGGGCAATCTATGAGGATATTGCCTTCATTTCTTACAATAAGATAAGAGGTTCCCCCTAATGTGTCCCGATTGGGTGGAAAAGCAAAAATGCTCTCTTGTGCGAAGTCCGATTGCAGAGAACTTCCGCTAGGAACTTCCTCAAGGAAGACAGCCCGTGGTGGCTTAGTTGTATGACTTGGTTGTTGAGGTAAAGGGCACATAATCAAAGTAGACAATCTGCTTACAGTGTGGCAATTCTCAAGATTGAACTGGGGATTGGGGACTAGGGATTGGGGATTAGGGACTGGGGACTAGGGACTAGGAATCGGGGAAGATTTGAATGGATATTGGTACGCCAACCAAATCTTAAAAGAATTTCTTTCCCAATACCCAATACCCAGTCCCCAATACCCAGTCCCCAATACCCAGTCCCCTGTTAACCTTTATGAAAAAAATTGGGATTTGAGGTCTACCTTGTAGTTAATGCTATGGTGCTGAAGCTACTGGTGGGGCGTTTTGTCAAAATTACTGAAGATAATATGGCATTTTGGTTTCTGTTTATCCTCCTGCTGGGGTTAGCTACCTATCTAATGGTGCAGCGCAGCGTCGCTCACATCACCCGAACACCAGTATGGTTGTTGTGGCTGGTTTTAATGACACCAGCATTTCTGTTGAGTGGATGGACACTGTTCTACGGTGCGAAACAACCGCCACCGCCAGGGCTGATCATCTGGTCAATATTTGTCTGCACAGTGTTGTACTGGATGTTGTTTCAATGGGGGCGTCAAGTACCAAGAGATACACAGACCGAAGCCCAACCCCAAGCCTCTGAATCGCAGCCAACTATCCAGCCTACCCCAGAACCAATAGTGCGTCCCATTGAACCAATAGAAGAAACCCTACTAAGAAATTGTTTTCCTTGGTCTGTATACTACGTTCAAAATATTGAGTATCGACCCCAATCTGTAATTTGCCGTGGTCAGTTGCGAACTAAAGCCAGCAATGCTTACCAGCAGATTAAGACTAATATTGAAGCACAATTTGGCGATCGCTTTTTGCTAATCTTTCAAGAAGGTCTAAATGATAAACCTTTCTTTGTGCTGGTTCCCAATGTTCAAGCTGCTAAAGAAAGAAATACATCACAACGCGACCAAGAACGCTTAACTCGACCAGGATTAGCACTTCTACTACTAGTAGCTACTTTACTAACTACTACCTTGGTCGGTGTGGAAATTGCTGGTGTTACTCTGCCGCCTATATGGAATATTGGCTCTCTGTTCACAGTTCTATCTAACCCAAATGTCCTATTCAAGGGATTACCTTATGCTTTAGGATTGATGACTATTTTGGGCATTCATGAACTTGGTCATTATTTGACAGCGAGATTTTACAAGATTCGCTCGACCTTGCCTTACTTTATTCCCGTGCCTTTCTTTTTGGGAACTTTTGGTGCATTTATTCAGATGCGTAGTCCCATTCCCAACCGCAAAGCTTTATTTGATATTAGTATCGCTGGGCCATTTGCAGGTTTTGCAGTTACCTTGCCATTACTAATATGGGGCTTGGCTCATTCTGATATAGTTTCCCTGACTGAAAAAACCCCACTTTTGAATCCTGATGCCCTCAATCCCAAGTATTCAATTTTATTGGCGCTACTCTCGAAGTTAGCTTTAGGAAGTCAGTTAACAGCAAAATCAGCCCTTGACTTGCATCCAGTTGCAGTAGCAGGTTTTCTGGGACTAATTGTCACAGCGTTAAATTTAATGCCTGTAGGACAACTAGATGGCGGTCATATTGTTCATGCGATGTTTGGACAAAGAACTGCTCTGGTAATTGGTCAAATTGCTCGGATGTTGTTGCTATTACTGGCTTTAGTACGAGAAGAATTTTTGGTGTGGGCGATTATCTTATTATTTATGCCGTTGATTGATGAACCGGCGCTGAATGATGTCACTGAATTGGATAACCAACGTGATGTTTGGGGATTACTGGCAATGGCTTTGTTGATTGTAATCATTCTGCCATTACCGCAAGCGATCGCTAACTTTTTGCAAATTTAAAAAGTATTAGAATACAGCCAAACAAGGTAAGTTTGTACTACTTTGCTGCTCATGTTAAAACGTAAAAGTAGTACGAAGTACACCTACAGTTGTGGTTTCGTTTCTGCTGTCACCTTCTGGGTTAAATAGAATAAAGGCACCAGGGGTGATGCTGATATTATCGCTGACTTTCACGCGATAATACCCTTCTAAATGGTAAGGAGTAGCTCGATTTTCACCAAGTTGAGCAGAACCACTAGCATCAGTACGGTAAAGGGGTTGACCAAAAATAATCCCCGCATTGTTCCCTGACTTGAATAAATCTTGAAAGTGAACTCCTACCATCCAACTTGTAAAGGTGGTGGAAGCATTGACGCTACTAGAAGAAGCATCAACAAACAGAGCGGCACCATAACCAGACAAGGCTATTTTGGGAGACAATCGCCATGTTACCGTACTCCCAACAGAGTTGAGCGTCACTGGTGTCCCAGCCGCAACCCCTGGTAAAGCACCGATATCATCACTAACTAATCCTGTACCCAAAATATTGATTTCGTGATAGCTGTGGGCATAGTTGAGACCAATATCAAGATCGCGACTTGGCTTCAAGGTTAACTGTGCGGCTACAACACTACTACCACTAAACAAACCTCCACCCAAAGGTGTAGTAGAAACTCCTGGTAGTGCCTCACTTGCAGATTTTTGGGGTAAATTGGCATTTACACTGCCGTATAAAGCTCTAAAATCCAAATTTGGCGAAATGTTAAAAATAAATCCCGCCGCCGATGCTAAACCAGTACCCGAAGTCCCACCAGAAATCCGTACCACAGGGTTCAAGCCGGCAAAACGAGAAATTGACTCTTGTCCTTCACCATAAAAAGGTGTAATTGCTGGGAAAGCATCTGATGTTTCCGCCGCAGTTCCCGCAAATAAGGTTAATTTATTAGCGACGGGAAAGATATACAGTAATTTGTAAATCTGAACACTGTTTGCACCAACACTCGACAAAGTATTGACATTTAACCCCGGAAATTGTGGCTCAAAACTGGTACGTGCGCTACTCGCACTTAAAAGCGGCGCAGCTAACCCTAAACTTTCTTGCAGGCTACCCTGTCCATTGGCTCCACCCAAAAAGTTATAAGCTTGCAATCCAGTAATTAATAAATCTTTACCAGTAAAGCTAGTGGTGAGATTTAACCGCACTCTATTGACTAGTATGAAATTCGGATCGCTCTTGTTGGGAGCGCCACCAGTAGCACCAATACCAGCAATAATTGCCTCACCATTAAGTTTGGTAGTAGTAGAAAACTGATTTGCTTCTAGTTTTACTGCACGTTCTTCTACTGCATCTACTCGACCCCGCAATGTTACCAATTCCGCAGCAAATTGTTCTTGTAGTTTCTGTAACTTGGCTAAATCCTCTTTTTTGACTAAATCAGCAGTTGATGTCGTAATTAGTTCATTGATTCGAGATAAACAAGCATTTAAGCCAGCCGCAAATTCATAGCGAGTCATCGCTCGATTACCGCGATAGGTTTCATTGGGATAACCTGCGATACAACCATAGCGCTCAACTAAAGATTGTAGTGCTTGAAAAGCCCAATCTATCGGCTGTACATCAGACAATTGGGATACGGATGTTACTTGTGCAAGTTTGTCTGATGCTTGAGATGAATTTGCCGATCGCGGTGTGATTGCCTGTAAAAAGTTATGAGCAGAATGTATCTCTAAATTTTTTTGGCTTTCATTAGATATCGGTAATTTATCAGAAATAGCATTAGCTAAATTGCTTTTATTAAAATCAACTTTTTCATGGCTTTCAACATCTTGATAAATTGCTACATTTTTATTTTCAATCTCTAAATTAGGCAAGGCTTGTACTGGTGATAAGCCAGCAATTAACCATAAAAAGCCCACTCCCCCAGCAGAAGCTAGTAGATATTTTGCCATGATAACTCCCAATCTATATATGAAATGGTGACAAGTTTGATTGCGATATTTAAATGATATTGATAAGTAAATTTAAAGTATTCTTAGCAAGATAGTCTTGTTAACTTTAAAATTTGCAAATCAGAAAGTTTCTTCCTGATTGGACTTATCAAAGCATCAGTTTATATCGCAAGTATTAAATTATAGTAAATACTATTTCTGCAAATAATTAACAACTAGTGCTATTGATAGTTCTAATAATTACTATTGACAAAATAATAATTAGACTAGTGTATTTCTATGGTATGGGATATAAGATAAACGGTTATGAACTATAGCAATTTTAAATCATTGGTGAATAAGCAGATACCCGGCTTATTAGAGGATGTTTGAAAAGTCATGATTGATGTTCAAATATTTTTACCCCATCCTAACCCTCCCCTTATAAAGCAGGGCTGTTTCATTCCAAAAGGGCAAGAAGTTTGTCAATCTCATTAGAGAGAAATCTTTGAGCAGTTGTGATGGAAGGATGACCATTTCGACGGAGTATATTAATGGCGATGCCTACGGCGGGCTACGCCTATGCTCTGAGGATTGAGAGGTTTGCTGGAGCATTACCCATACGTATTTTTGAGTGATCCTCCTTCATAACTACGTCTTTAATCCAATGGAGGCGATTTTCGATACCCTAATGCCCGCGAATACCACATGCAAATTCTCGTGCCGTATGAATCAGCCCTGCGAAGGGGTACAGAACAGTTAACTTTTAATATTTTGAAGATTTCCCCAACCTCCCCCTTAAAAAGGTTTGCTTATAGCGTTTAAGCAAACCTGGTATAACCCAATATGCTTGGGTTAAGGGCTACTGGCAACAATTTTGGGTTTTCGAGATGCGATAAATCGCCGTCTCTACAAGTGTTTTGGACTTATCTGAACTGTATTGTGATATAACCACCTTTTACCCACTAAAAAAAAGGGGCGGGAATCTTAAGCGAACTGTATTGGAGCTTATTCTCTCCACAGTGCCACTTGCTGTTTAAGTTCTCTCATATCCAAATAATCGTTAGCAAAAGCTTTCCATAAAAGTGGATGAGGAATAAAAACATCATACTTTTGAAGTTCTGGTGCTTCTGAAGGACTAACTAAATCTTCTGAAGTAATTCTTTGTTCACACAAGGAAGCAATTTCACGATAAAGATATTTAAATTTATCCTTGCCTAATTTAAGTGTCAAATAATAGGGATTTACTCCGCCTATACTTGTAATTTCCAATAATTCCCGACAGTATGAATTAAGTAATCTTTCTAAAGTGCGATAAGCAATTGTACTCATCCAAGGAAAAATACAGCATTTACCTTTTTCTAGTTGTAAAATATTGTGCTTATCTAATCCAACCTGCTGCACCAATTGGCGAACTTGATGTAAACGTTGTAAAGCATTTTTTTGCAAGTAACTATACTCGACATTCTCAAACAATACTTGCTGCATTCGCTGTAAAACTTTGGTATGAATAGTACCACCACCACCACGCCAATAAATGCTAGCTTTACCCTCAGCTTGTTTAACAAAAATAGCCTTCTTTTTAAAGTCAACTTCTACAACTTCCCAAGTTCTGCCAGCTAAAGCAAATTGATTGCCAACAGGAAGCGGCGTGACTATACTACCAATTTCTGTTGCATCTTGCTTAACAATATATTCTTGCTGTTCAGCAAAGACAGCATAAAACTGAAATTTTCTTACTACCTTTTCTCCTGCCAAACCCAGGATTAATTTACCTTGTTCAGTATGCTGAATATGACCAATATCAATTAAATAGCGTAGTAATAGTTGTAAATCTTCTTTAGAAATTGCAGCAAAGGGCGGCAGACTAAAAATTTGTTTAGCTAGGGCATTAGCTGAAATTTCACCTGCTGCTGTTAAAATACTCATTATTTGGTGATAAAGCAGACTCAAAGGATATTTTATTGGTCTAATTGGTTCAATCCATTGTTCCTCTAAATAAAGTTGAATTATTGCAATACACTGTAAAAGTTGCCAGGGAATTTGTTCTGGTAGAGAAGCTTCTGCTAATGGCTTATCTTCAGCACAGACAAAACGCATATCAGCAGCTTCACCTCTTCTACCACTGCGTCCCAAGCGCTGTAAAAAGCTAGCTACTGACAAGGGTGATTCTAACTGAATTACTCGCTCTAAATGACCGATATCTATACCTAATTCTAGAGTCAGAGTGGCGGCAGTAACAGCTGGATTGTTAGGTTCACGCATGGCATTTTCAGCAGCTTGCCGCAAACTAGCAGAGATACTCCCATGATGCACATGATATATATCTGGTAGTCCTTGTTCTGTGGCAATTTTTCGCAAAGATGCAATTACAGATTCGGTTCGTGTACGATTATTAGCAAATATTAGGCATTTACGAGACTTGCTGAGGTTGAAAATATATTGTTCATCAGCTGCTACCTCAGATTCATCTACTTCATCAGTAATATAAAAATGTTCTACAGCTAGTTTTATTTGGCGTTTTATACCATCAATTTTTGGTGTAATCACTGGCTTATCTGTTCCTGAACGCAACCACTCTTCAGCTATTGAATAATCTCCAAGAGTTGCCGATAAACCAATACGGCGCGGTTGTTTTTGCGTCAATTTTGCTAAACGTTGTAATTGGCAAATGATTTGACAACCGCGTTCTGAACCCATAAAGGCATGAATTTCATCAATGATGACAAACCTTAAATCACCAAATAAGCGAAGTAGGTCATTATTTTTATTAATTAACAAACTTTCTAGAGATTCTGGGGTAATTTGGAGAATGCCTTGAGGATTCTTTAAAAGTTTATTTTTTCGAGTTTGCGAAACATCGCCGTGCCAGTGCCAAACTGGAATATCTGCTTCTTTGAGTAAGTCGTTGAGACGCTCAAATTGATCGTTAATTAAAGCTTTGATTGGACTAATATATAATGCGCCAATTGTGGCAGAAGGGTTGGCATGTAATAGAGTCAAAACTGGTAGAAAAGCTGCTTCTGTTTTACCAGCAGCAGTTGCAGCAGTAACTAGCAAGTGAGCATCAGTGTCAAATATAACTTGACAAGCGGCAATTTGCACTGGACGTAATTCAGTCCACTGGTGATGATAAATATATTCTTGGATGAAGGGTGCAAGTCGGCTAAAGGCATCGCTCATATTTTTGATGGATAAAAGTTTTAGTAAAACTACTCCTTGGTATTTTTCTCTGTTTGTATGAAACCACCCTGCTACGGAGATATTGCTACGCGGTACCGTCTCCAAGAGTTGCAAAATAAAGCAATCGCAACATCTGTAGTTTGCGATTGCTTTGCTTCACAGCGTTCCGTACCCTACGGGTTCTCCGAAGGAGTACGCAATGACAAATTATGTTTTTACACATTTGGGATGCTTCCCTGTAAGAACTATATTTGGATCTTGGCTCAACCTTTTGAATTCACTTTTTCCTCAAACTTTGACCCATCTTGATGAGATAAAAATTTATCACTATTGTGATAATTTCTTCGCCATTGTTCTAGCTTGTCTATAGATATTGATTTAGATATGACATTCACACCATTTCCTCGCCAAGCAACTTCTGCATCTGTTGTAAAAACCCCACACTCTAATTGCTCTAGCCTCATATTCCAATATTCGCTAAATCGACCTTTTAAAGTAATAACTTGCTCAAATACCTTGTTTCTGTGTTTATTTCTTCTTTTGCGTTCTGTTGCTCCAGTTGCTTCTGTATCAATAAACTTAGTTTCTATTAAAAACAGACTACCTTTAAAAGTCAGGAAGACAAAATCACACTTCCCTAAATCTGTATAATCTGAAATTGGAGACTTTTCAAATAACAGCAATTCAGCGCACGAGGGAAACAATTCTTTAATATTCAGAAATAAATAAGCTTGCAATAGAAGTTCCTTATCGTAAGGAAATAATATCACTCCTTCAAAAAATTTTTGAATGTCCTCGTGAGTTTGGGGTTGAATTCTTTTACAGTATGAAACAAATTTATGTAGCTCATTTACAGTCATCAAGTTCTAACTCCTTCCCCCGGTCGCAGCCTTAAGGGTATTAGCATAAAAAGATACCACTCCCTCAAGGAATTTATCATCCGCATAAGTAACTAAAAAAACGATCCAAATCCTAGCTACTTAAGGCAATTTACTGTTGACAGTTCAATAAAACTAATTCTTAAGCTACTTTTCAGTATTGGTTGATTTTTCACTGCTAGTTTCAGCTACCAATCAGGGATTTTATATGAGCAGGAAAACTGGCATTTTGTAAAGCTTGAACGGTAATTCTAGAATCTTGTACACAAAATTGCCAACCCAAGCGAACAAGTTTACGAGAAGTTTCAGTTTGAATAATTCCAATCACCGGCATTTTTGCCTTTTCTTTATCTACTGAATGCTCTTGTAAAATTGTTTTCAAGCGATGTAAATCTTCCATATTACCTGCTTGTTGGGGATTTAATTCCACCATTACCATTTGTACAGTTTCCACTGGCTCTGCATCTTCAAGAATAAATTGAGTTTGCTCATCACGCCGATCTACTTTTCCCCAAATAATCAATCTAGTATCGACTTGGAGTAGAGAACTAATGCGTTCATAAGTTTTCGGAAAAACTACGGCTTCTGATTGTGTCGTTAGGTCTTCTATTTGCAATATTGCCATCTGATCGCCTTTTTTCGTCACCACTTTTTTGACGTTATTCAACATCACAACTGCACAAAGCCTTGTATCTTCTCTTTGTTCTCCCAGTTGTGAAAGGTTAATTGGAGTCAAAAGTGGTGCTATTTGCCGTAAGGATTTCAGTGGATGATCTGATACATAAAAGCCTAGTAATTCTTTCTCCATCTGCAACTTTTTCTGTGGGGGCAAATCTGTCACAGGTTTAGATTTGGGAGCAGTTTCAAAGGCATTATTCGCTCTCTTGTTCTGAGCCGAAGAAAATCCATCACCTAATAAATCAAACAGATTCCCTTGACCACTAGCTCTGTCTTTAGCGCGAGATTGTGCCCAATCATACACTAATTCTGAGTCGTTAATTAACTGTTGGCGGTTGGATTCGATTTTGTCAAAGGCTCCACAGTAAATTAGCGACTCTAGGGTGCGGCGGTTAACAGCGCGCAAATCCACGCGATCGCAAAAATCAGCGAGTGTTTTAAACTCTCCTGTCTCATTTCTCGCTTCCAAAATACAAGCGATCGCATTTTGTCCCACGTTACGCACTGCCGAAAATCCAAACAAAATCTTGCCTGCCGTTGGTGTAAAATCAACACCAGAACGATTAATATCTGGCGGGTCTATGGAAATCCCCATATTTGTACAGTTCGTAATATATCGCTGCACCTTATCGGTATCACCACTGTTAGCCGTTAACAGTGCCGCCATATATTCCAATGGGTAATTAGCTTTTAAATATGCTGTTTGATAAGTTACATAACCATAAGCTGTCGAATGA
Source organism: Nostoc sp. (assembly GCF_036916985.1). Taxonomy (GTDB): domain Bacteria; phylum Cyanobacteriota; class Cyanobacteriia; order Cyanobacteriales; family Nostocaceae; genus Nostoc. Next base: position 9,103 of record NZ_JBALFD010000003.1, on the reverse strand, counting down.
GATTTATTGAAACAATTAGAAGCTATTAAGCCATTTTTAATCGCAAAATTATGGTAGCACTCAACTCCAATGTCATAGACATTTTGTTTACCTAAATATTTGCGTGTGGCTATTTTTATCATCCTACCCTACCCTGAAAAAAATTTGCGAAATTATTGATAAGATTATGAATCTTGTAGTATTGACAGTGTTTATAATACAAAATTATATCACTAGAAAACACTGCTATACTCTTACACGAAAGTAGTTAATATATATCAAATATATCAAAAATATATCAAAAATTTGATCAGATCTTCAATAGATGGTTGATAGCTATGTATTTGCTGTTTTCAAAACCCATTAAACACATTTCAATACATATTAATCCGCTTAGTTAAGATGCATTGTGGGGACTGGGGGAGCAGGGAGAAGAATTTCCCCTCTGCACCCTGCCTCTCTGCCTCTTTTCAATGCCCAATGCCCTTCAGGAGTGCTGAGTGCTGTTAGCGGATAGCTAAGGTTTAGCCCGTGCTGAGTAAAGAAGTGAGATTCCCCACTCAGCACTCGGAACTCGGAACTCGGAACTATTTTGCCCCATACCCAATTTCGACCAATATGTACTAGAATCAATGACTTGAGTCATAAAGAGAGCAATCATGGCATCCATCCGCGAGTTGCACCAACAACTGATTGAAAAAGAACGTTCTGCCGTCGAAATTACCCAAGAAGCTTTAGATCGCATTCAAGCGTTAGAGCCAAAATTACATAGTTTTTTATGTGTTACCGCAGAACGAGCATTAGAGCAGGCAAGTGCTGTGGATGCCAAAATTGCTGCGGGAGAAGAAATTGGCCTGCTAGCAGGGATTCCTATAGGTATCAAAGACAATATGTGTACCAAGGGAGTTCCCACTACCTGCGCCTCCCGGATTTTGGAAAATTTCGTGCCGCCTTATGAATCAACTGCGACCCAAAAACTGGCAGATATTGGGGCGGTAATGGTTGGCAAAACCAACTTAGATGAGTTTGCAATGGGTAGTTCCACAGAAAACTCTGCCTACCAAGTCACGGCTAATCCTTGGGATTTGTCACGAATTCCAGGCGGTTCTTCAGGAGGTTCTGCGGCGGCGGTGTCGTCTCAAGAATGCGTAGTTGCTCTCGGTTCTGATACTGGCGGTTCGATTCGCCAACCTGCATCTTTCTGCGGTGTGGTAGGAATGAAACCAACTTATGGTCTGGTTTCTCGTTATGGCTTGGTGGCTTACGCTTCGTCTTTAGATCAAATTGGGCCATTTGCCAACACCGTAGAAGATGCGGCAATATTATTGAGTGCGATCGCAGGTTACGATCCCAAAGACTCTACCAGCCTGAAAGTTGCCATTCCCAACTACGCTGCTAACTTAAAACCAGACTTCAAACCCAGAGGTCAGCTAAGAATTGGTGTTATTAAAGAAACTTTTGGTGAAGGTTTAGACCCTGTAGTAGAACAAGCTGTTACCAAAGCAGTAGATCAACTACAAAGTTTAGGAGCGGAAATTCATATAATTTCCTGTCCCCGCTTTCGCTACGGCTTACCCACTTACTACATCATCGCCCCATCAGAAGCATCAGCAAACCTGGCTCGTTACGATGGCGTTAAATATGGGTATCGCGCTCCTGATGCAGATAATCTACTATCGATGTACACTCGTACCCGTGCCGCTGGTTTTGGTACAGAAGTCAAACGCCGGATCATGATTGGCACTTATGCCCTCTCCGCTGGCTATTATGACGCTTACTACCTTAAAGCACAAAAAGTCCGCACCTTGATTAAGCAAGACTTTGAAAAGGCTTTTCAAACGGTTGATGTGTTAGTTTGTCCCACATCTCCCACGACAGCATTCAAAGCAGGGGAAAAAACTACTGATCCCCTGAGTATGTACTTAACTGACTTAATGACTATTCCTGTAAATCTTGCTGGTTTACCTAGTTTAAGTTTGCCATGTGGTTTTGACGATCAAGGGCTACCGATAGGATTACAGCTAATTGGCAATGTGCTACGAGAAGACCAGCTTTTTCAGGTAGCTTATGCTTATGAGCAATCCACTAATTGGCATCTGCGTAAACCACAATTAGTCATTGGTCATTAGTCATTGGTCATTGGTTATTAATTCCTCTCCCCAGTCCCCAGTCCCCAGTCCCCAATCCCCAGTCCCCAGTCCCCAATCCCCAATCCCTCTATTTTTTGTTCATTTGTTAGCCTGATTACTGACTATTGACTGTTGATCGTTGTTTTCTGGAGTTGGGGATTCAGCTGTAAGCTGTGGATTAAGTATATGAAGAAGACCAGCTGATGCACCGACCAATAGTAAAATATAGGTCAGAACAAGAGGTATGTATGTATTTCCTTTGTTGTCTGAATTCTTATAAGCATTTTTGGAATCTTCACGGACAACATTGGTTATCAGGCTGTATGATAAAGCATTTCCATCCAAGCCTAAAGCATCTCCATAACGACGGATGAATCCTTGAAGAAAAATCGGCTCAGGTAATTCTTCAAATCGTTCTTCTTCTAAAGCTTGCAAAATACCTGCTCGAATCATTGTTTGAGAGGCTATTTCTTCTATGCGGATGGATTTTTCTTGTCTTGCTTGTCGCAGATGTGTGGTTATTTCCTTTAGTTGCTCTAATTGAGCTTCGTTTAAGAGCGTCACAATCTTTTCCTCTATGGCCTAATTCTACTATTCATTGAGAACACTCCAATTTGCATACGTAAATTTACTGGATATTTGATTTTAGGATAAATTTTTTTGAGAATGGCTTAATCCCGTATTTAAAATGCTACTGCGCCTTAGAGTAAGTATTTTTATTGTTATAATACATACCTTAAAAGTTAAAAGTCAGGGTATGAAAATTAACAATCTGCAATTTATAATACAAGTATTTTCCCAGAGGCTACTCTGGGTTGGGATAATTGCAGCGTTCGCCTACTGTGCCATCTGTCTAGTTCTCTTTATTGGGCAACCTCGGTTCATTTTCTTTCCCTCTGCTGTTATTGAAAAGACACCAGAGTTTTTTAATCTTCCTTACGAAGAGGTTTGGTTGCCTGTACCTGGTAAAACAGGCAAGGTAGAACGCATCCACGGTTGGTGGATAAAAGCCAAGCAACCCAATAACAAGGTATTGCTATATTTACACGGGAATGGTATCAATATTGGCGCAAATATAGCTCATGCCAGCAGGTTTCATCAGTTAGGGTTTTCGGTATTACTGATTGATTATCGTGGTTATGGTCGCAGTGAAGGCAGCTTTCCTAATGAAAAGCGGGTTTATGAAGATGCAGCTACAGCTTGGAATTACTTGGTACAGCAACAAGAGATTCTACCCAGCCAAATTTTTATTTATGGACATTCTCTAGGGGGTGCAATAGCCCTCGATTTGGCAGTGAAATACCCACAAGCCGCTGGTTTAATCGTGGAAAGCTCTTTTACATCCATCCGCGATTTAATTACTTACCGAAATATGTTTTGGATGTTTCCGGTGGATTTAATCTTGACACAGCGGTTTGAATCCATTAAAAAATTGCCAAATTTAAAAATGCCAGTTTTATTCATTCATGGCGCTGCTGATTCGACTGTACCCTCTTTTATGAGCGAAAAACTTTATGCTGCTTCACCCGAACCAAAGCAACTATTGTTGGTTCTAGGAGCAGATCACAACAATACCGCAGTAGTTGCTGGTTCACAATATTTGCAGTTGGTAGAGTCTTTTGTCCAACAAGTGCAGACTCCTCGCTATTTGAACAGCTTCGACTAGCTTGGCTATTCCTTATGGTGTTCGCAGGGTTACTTGTACCATTTTAGATTTTGGATTGGGAATTGCCTTGGCTTAAGAAGTAAAAAGATGGTATTACTTCACAAATCTTCATCAAAATTCTATTCCGATATATCGCGATATATTCTGATATATCGTATATTAGAGAAAGTTGATTAGAGATTTACTTATGTTTAGACATTTTCGGTCACGTTTTGGCGCACCTGCATGGGCAGGAGTTAGCGAAGAGGATTCATGGCTTGTCAGGTCTTGGTTTGGCCATGACAAACATCATGGCAGACATCATGAGAAACACTTTGGCCATGAAATATTTGGTCGTGGTTGGGGAGATGAACACCGGACTCGTCGGGGTGACATCAAGTTCATTCTGCTGGAATTGTTATCAGAGCATCCTAGTCATGGTTATGATCTGATTAAAGAAATGGAAACTCGCTATGGTGGTTTCCGTCGCCTCAGTCCTGGCTCGGTGTATCCAACACTCCAATTACTGGAGGAAGGTGGTTATCTTAAGAGCGCACAGGAAGGCGGTAAGCGGATTTACACGATTACGGATGAGGGTAGACAATTATTAGCAGAACGTACCCAGCAAGAACCTTCAGACTCTCCTTGGGATACCTTCAAAGGTTTTGTTACAGGTAAGCCCCAAGAGTTTATTGAGTTGCGGAATGCTGCCACAGAATTAGCTGCTGCGGTGGTGCAGGTTGCTCGTAGTGGCAATATCGAGCGGATAAATCGGGTGCGTGAGCTTTTAGAGCAAGTTAAACGGGAAATTTACGCGATTCTGGCTGAGAAATAAGTTAGAGAGACGCGATAAAGCAGAGACGGGATAAATCAAAGACGCGATAAATCGCCGTCTCTACAAGGAATTTCTCATTATTTATTGACAGGCTTGTAGTCAGGATTTTAGTCCTATTTTCTCAGTCCTAAACTGCTTACTACAAACTCTCAAGTCTTTGTTTGCGCTGTTAATAAGTAGTAGTGCAAAATTAAATATACATTTATTATTGCGAATGAAGCAAAGCAAAATGAAGCAATCGCAAGGGTTTGGGATTGCTTTGCTACATTTCATTTCGTACCCTTCTCTACGAGAGGCTACGCCAACGGGAACGCCAAGGGCGAACGCAATGACATAAATAATTTTGCGTAACCACTTAGCATTAGCGTTCGCTGTCTAGCATCTTCATTTGATGTTCATCATAACGAGTGCCTGCGATCGCTGATGCGGGAATTGCTGCTTCGATGTGGGTTAAGTCTTCTGGGGATAGGTTCACATCTAGAGCCGCCAACGATTCGGCAAGTTGGGTGCGCTTGCGTGCGCCGATAACTGGCACAATATTTTTGCCTTTTGCAAGTACCCAGGCAATAGCCAACTGTGAAGGGAGAATTCCTTTCTGGGCGGCAATTTTCTTTAGTTCTTCGATTAGGCGTTGGTTTTGGGCAAGGTTTTCTTTGCTGAAGCGTGGCAAGTAGGCACGGAAGTCTCCTTGGGTGGCTGGAGTGGAACCACTCAGCAGTCCTCGCGAAAGCACGCCGTATGCAGTTACGCCAATGCCAAGTTCTTCCAGTACAGGAAAAATCTCCCTCTCAGGATTACGGTCAATCAGGGAGTATTCGATTTGCAAGTCAGTGATGGGGTGGATGGCGTGGGCACGGCGAATAGTGTCTACTCCCACCTCCGATAACCCAATGTATCGGATATAACCAGCTTTAACTAGCTCGGCGATCGCACCGATGGTGTCTTCAATGGGAACTTGTGGGTCTAATCGAGCCGGGCGGTAGATGTCAATGTGGTCTACTCCCAATCGGTTAAGACTATAAGCTACAAAGTTTTTCACTGAAGCGGGACGGGTATCTATACCAATCCATCCGCCATCAGGAGTGCGTAAAGCGCCGAATTTTACAGAAACCAGTGCTTGATCTCGACGATCCTTGATTGCTCGACCAATTAACATTTCATTCTGCCCACTGGCATAGAAATCGCCAGTATCCAACAATGTAATCCCGTCGTCGAGAGCTGCTTGGATAGTTGCAATGCTTTCGTTCTCGTCTGCTGCACCATATATACCGGACATACCCATACATCCAAGAGCTATGGGGAAAACAGTTAGTCCTGTAGAACCAAGTTGGCGAGGTTGAATTTGATTTTGTGTAGTCATATTTGAACCTAAAAAGTGGAGTTTAAGGGCATGAGCAGAAATAAATTCAAAATTCAAAAATGAGGCTCTTTACGTTCGCGCAGCCTGTAGCAAACAGACGCTAAAAGCGAACGCGCTACCGCTACGCTATCCTACCTCCTCTTTCCCAATGCCCTTAAAAATTAGAAGCGATCGCACTTGAATCTGTCTCAATGAGTGAGTTCAGGAATGTCCACAACTGTAAATCAGTAAAATCTGGAATTGCCATAAATGCGCCGAATGACTGCAAAACTTGCGGATCGTGAGTGGAAGCGATGCCAATGGTACGGATATCTGCGCTCACTGCTGAACGAATACCAGAGGGAGAGTCTTCTAAAGCGATCGCTTCTCCTGCTTGAATACCCAACTTGTTTAAGGCAACTTGGTAGGGTGCAGGGTCGGGTTTACCTGCAATACAATCATCCGCCAAAACAATTGTATGAAAGGCTTCTTTGATTCCCAAAACCTCTAGCATAAATTCTGCATTTAATCTAGGGGCGTTAGTAACTAATGCTCGTTTTAACTGATGTGTATCTGTCCATTCTAGTAATTCCGAAAATCCACTCAGCGGTTTCAGATGTGAGGCGAGTTTGCGGAAAAGCGCCTCTTTTTCATCTGCAAATTTTTGCCCTTCTGCTGCTGATAATTGTGGCAGAATGTCCTTAACAATTTCTGGATTTAGCCCACCACTAATTCTAGATTTATAAAATGTTTCGTCAATTTCTATGCTGTAATTTAACAGCATTTCCTGCCAAGCTCGGTAGTGTATGGGGTCAGTGTTGACAATAGTGCCGTCTAGGTCAAAGAGAATTGCAGCCAGCATGATTTTTTGCTAAAATGTAAATAATTGTTAACTTAATTTAAATAGTTTACATTGTTTTTTGTCTTTGTTCCTTACAAGAAAAAAGTCGCGAATTAATCTGCTAAATCCGAAAATTTATACTGAATAGGGCATGTAAGGACAGACAGGTAGAGCATCTCAAAAAACTGCCGTATAATTGATCACCTTATGTGTAAGCAAATGCTAGCCGCGACAAACTTTTTTCGTGTTGATGATTTACTGGTGCAGATTTACAACACTGAAGTCGAAATGGCCAAAGATGTTGCCGAAATTGCCCAAAAGCATTTACAGCAAGTTCTTAAGCAACAAGATACGGCTGCTGTATTGTTAGCAACAGGTAATTCCCAACTCAAATTTCTCGATGCGTTGATTGCGTTGGGTGGTGTGGATTGGTCACGGATTATCATGTTCCATCTAGATGAATATTTGGGAATTACTGCTGACCATTCTGCCAGCTTTCGGCGCTATATGCGAGAACGTGTAGAGAAGCGGGTTGCTCCTAAGGAATTTCACTATTTAGAAGGTGATACCTTGCAACCAGTGGCAGAGTGCGATCGCTACACCAAACTACTGCAAGCACAACCAATTGACTTATGCTGTCTTGGTATTGGCGAAAATGGACATTTGGCTTTTAACGATCCAACAGTAGCAAATTTTCAAGATCCCTACAGTGTGAAACTGGTGAAACTGGATAAAGTCAACCGTCAGCAACAAGTAAGTACAGGTCACTTTCCGAATCTAGAAACTGTTCCACAATATGCTTTTACTGTCACCATCCCGACGATTTGTTCAGCTAAAAAAATTATCTGTCTTGCTCCAGAAAAACGTAAAGCAAATGTGGTAAAAGAGATGTTGCAAGGAGCTATAAGTACAGATTGTCCGGCTTCTATACTCCGTCAACAATCCCAAGCAACGTTATTTTTAGATGTTAATTCTGCTAGTTTGCTTTTTTGAAAAGGGATTAGGGCAGAATAACATCATATCTTGAATATGACAAACCTCGACTTTCAAGCTATCCATTATATAGCGGTTCCTATTCAGATGCGGTACAACATTAGATCGCGAGGTGTAGGGGCACGTTGGTGTCCGTGACCCTACCGATGTAACTCACTAGATCAAGAAACGCTATATTGAGCCTGCTACTTCCTTGAACTATTGCCTGATTTTAGAGAATTTGTATAGCTTGGGTGTTGCTAATGGGAACAATCAAGAATAAATCCCTTTGCCAATACATAAATGTTTAACCGTCTCAACCCATCAGAACTGCAATCTGCGATCGTCCGTCATCCCCTGATAGTTAAACCGGATACAACGGTGATGGACGCGATCGCTCAAATGAGTGGCGTGCGGACTCTTTGTGAGACAACTAAAACTGTGGATGGGCAACTGGATGAGCTTTATCTGGAGGCACGCTCAAGCTGTATATTAGTAGTGGAAGAAGGGAAGTTACTAGGTATCCTCACGGAACGGGATATGGTGCGCCTGTCTGCCCAAGAGTGTTATTTCGAGAATTTGGCAATTCGGGAGGTGATGACCCATCCAGTCGTCACCATGCACGAGTCTGATTTTACCGATTTATTTTTTACTTTTAATTTGCTCCAACAGCAGCGCATTCGCCACTTACCGATCCTGGACGATCGGGAGCGAGTAGTGGGGCTGGTAACTAATGAAAGTCTACGGCAGTCTTCTCGCCCTGTGGATCTGTTGCGATTGCGACTGGTGTTTGAGGTGATGACTAGTGAGGTAATTTGTGCTGCGCTAGATAGTTCGATGCTGGCGATCGCTCAACTGATGGCAAAACACCGCCTTAGTTCGATCATGATTGTACAACCAGGTGGTAGCCAAACTGAACCTCTGCAAATTCCTGTGGGAATTATCACCGAGCGCGATATTGTGCAATTTCAAGCATTGGGCTTGAACTTAAAAACTTGTCTAGCAGAGGCGGTAATGAGTACCCCAATTTTTGCCGTGAAACCTGACGATTCGCTGTGGGTGGTACAGCAGATTATGGAACACCGCTTGATTCGCAGGTTGGCGGTGACGGGGGAACAGGGCGAACTATTGGGAATTGTCACTCAGACTAGTTTGCTACAAGCCCTCAACCCGTTGGAGCTATACAATTTGGCGGAAGTGTTGCAAAAAAAGTCAGTGCGGTTAGAAGCAGAGAAAATCGAAATCTTAGAAACCCGCAACGTTGAACTAGAACAACAAGTTGAAGCCCGAATGATGCTCCTAATAGCTAAAGCTGAACGGGAGAGATTGGTGCTAGCGATCGCCTTACAAATCCGCTCATCCC
>NZ_JBALFD010000002.1:0-9713 GCF_036916985.1 Nostoc sp. | reverse complement strand
CAATCTTTAACTCTTGTAGTAACTCTCTTGATACTTCGTATTCTATATCTACTAAAGCATTACCGACACCATAAACATCATATTTCTTGCCCATTGTTGATCTCCAAGAATAATTTCTGTCTGACTCGAACAGAACTGATAATAACAGATAGACAACTCTCTAAGAGTTGCTTGTCGATAATTTCGTAAACCCGCATTTTTTCATGGTCTTTGGGCTACAGCAGTTTGATCGGGAGCAAAGGAAATTATCTCCGAAAGCGGGTTGTTCATTTTCAAGCAAGACTTGTCTGTTCAAGGCGTAGAAGAGTTGGAGGAAGACTCGCCTACGGCGAATGACTGCACGACTCTAGCGCTTGTGGATGCTGCACCAAGTCAATCCGCTCCGTTGTTGGCTGAAAAGCAGGACTTTGGTGAGGAAGTGAGAGACTGTTCTGTTCGCGCAGCGTCTCTAAGAGTTGGCACTTGTTCCGCCGCGCCGCCTGCCCAAGTTGAAAAATCTTTAACTTCAGCGATCGCAGATCAGAAAATAGAACCGAGTCGCCCCTCTGCTGAGTTGAAGGTTGAAAACTCAATTTCTTGTGATGAAGTCAAAGCAGTTCATGAAGGTGATTGTTTCGCCGCAGATGCCCCCAGTGCTGAAAAATGGTCGCATGAGGCGATTGTTGCTTTTGTCAAATGTGCGACCGGAGCGGATGCAGAAACTCACGCGTTGCGGCGAATTCGGGGCAGAATCCAGGCTTTGACTTTTTGCAGGAATGCTGGAATGATGACCCTGCGAAAGCAGATTGTGATCAAGAAGCTGCTGGTGAAGTATCCGCAGTGGGGAATTGCTTGTGTTGATGGGGTGTTGATTAAGTCTAGCGTGGCAAAACTAGCTAGAGCAAAAACTTAAACGTAGTAAATTCGTTATTATTGAAAATTTTGGTTTACCTATTTACGCCTATTTCAATCATGAAAAATCTACTCTAGCAAGTTTTACCACTCTAGGATTAAGTGGAATGATTAGCGATGTCTGCGACGGGCTACGCCTACGCTCTTAACTACTGGCATATTCCAGCACTCGTTCCCACTCCCAACGCAGTGGCGGGAGCAATGCGAAAAAGTGAGATCATCGTCCAATGAACAGGGGGAGTAAAGAGAAAAAATTAGTAATTTTTGTTACTAAAATAACGTGAGTTAGACGGATAAGAAAGTGCAAAAAGTTTGCTATATATGAATTTGCTCAACTGGGCATACAAGAAGGCGATGCCTGCGGCGGGCTACGCCTACGCAACGATTGATTGAGAATCAGCAAAAAATTCACAAAAAAATGCCGAGACTAATAATATCTAACAAAAATCTTTCTTCTCGGCTATTTCTACCATGATATCTCGCCTCGACCAGAGCGCAAATTTTCTGCAACGTAGGTGATTTACAATAGCGGCGATCGCACTTCAAATACTACCATATTACACAGCACTCGTCCCCCCCTACCAACGCTAGGCTGCTTTTTCTTCTATCTGAGTTATGTGTTTTTTGAAGTTGTTAAGAAAATGGCTATTTTGTATGGCGTTAACGTGCCAAAAAAGATTGACTCAACCAATATCCAATTGTCGCAAATATAATTATTGATGTTACAGGCATAAACCATACCCCTAAATTGGGATTTTCTGTAGTCGCTAAATGGAATATTTGCCATTCGATGTAAACAAATATCCAAACCATCTCGCTTTTTAACCAATCCAACATTGAGCAAGCAATTTGATACTGCCTTAAAGCGTTTTCTTCAGTAATTACAACTGGATAATTAAATGTATGGGGATAATGACTAATAAATGTTAAAAGTCCATAAATTGCTAAAGCGACAATTGGTAACAACCACAGAACTTTTTTGCTCCCCCAAGCATCGGCTTGTCCATCAAATCTAAAGTGGACAGGTATAGTATCCGGTAATGTTGACCAAGCGTGAATAGCGATGCCGAATAATCCCACAAGTCCTACCAGTGCGCTCAAGTTTAGCATCTGTGCCGAATCGAGTCCAGTAATAACAATATCAGGTCTAGCATAAATAATGTCAAATAAATTTAGCTTATTCGCTTATATCGCCCGAATAATATAATTCGGGGGTTTTACGCTTAAAGTTGCGGCGAATTCAGGGGAGAATCCGGGTTTTGACTTCTTGCTCTCGTGCTGGAATGATGACCCTGCGAAAGCAGATTGTGATCAAGAAGTTACTGGCGAAGTATCCGCAGTGGGGATTGGTGACGGCGGATGAGGTTCTGGTAAAGTGTGATGAGTAAAGTGTGTTATGTCAATTACAAGCTAAACAAGTCAATTCAGATGCGCGGACAGTTTAAGGTTAAAGTAAGCAGAGGATGAAAATTTAGCACTTTCAGCTTATTTGGCCATTTGTAATCCTAAATTGTTGCTATTTATGACATATAAGCAGGAAATCATCAATTTTTACAATGGCAGAACCAATTATGATAACGATGTCACCCTCAATCGTGCAATTGCACTTTTTGACTATGTAACTCCAAGCCCTGGGCAATCCGTCTTAGATGTGGCGACAGGAACAGGAAATATTGCAATCACATCTGCTCAAAAAGTAGGCCCAAGTGGTTGTGTAATTGGAATTGATATCGCAACAGAACTACTCAAGATTGCTCAACAGAAAATTCAAGCCGAAAACTTATCCAATGTTACGCTAATTGAAGTTGATGCAGAAGCATATCAACCTGAAGCAGACAAGTTTGATGCGATCTATTGTTCTTATGCCATCGTGCTTTTTCCTAACATTCCCAAAATCCTAGAGAATTGGTATCGTTGTCTCAAGTTTGGCGGATTCATTGCATTTACCTGTTCGTCTGAAGATTCATATTTAGCATTGTCGATTGTAGAAGCTTGTGCAAAAAATGGAATTACACTGCCAAATCTGCACGAACCATTGGGAACACCAGAGCGAATTCAACACCTATTAACTCAAGCCAAGTTTGACCAAATTGAAATTCATCCTCGACAGATGGGGACTTACCTGAGCTTAGAAAAAGTACAAAGTAGATGGAATGGGCAATTTTGGCTACATATCGATAATCCGTTACGGGAATTAACACCCCAAAAAATTTGCCAGATCAAAGCCAGCTATGATGAAGAGATTGCTGCACTAGAAACCGAGCAAGGTGTATGGCATGAGGAGTTAATTTACTACGTTGTTGCTCGTAAAATATAGCAGTTTCGGCTCATTTTTATACATGGAATCAGCAACGCCAAACTTTTTAACCTGATTTCGCTATAAATTCATCTATATGCAACTATTACTTGCTGTTCAGTAGGCGAGAGTGAATGAAGTTGGCAATGGGAAAAACCAGCATTGCTAAACATACTTTCGTACTCTGCAAATGTATAGGCATCGCCACTAGGGGTTGTTGCTAGCATGACTAAGCTGAAAGCAGCAGCATCAGGTGGCGTAATGCGATCAGAGTTAGGAATAAACTCAAAAACGAGAACTCTTCCATCAACAACCAGCGAAGCCTTGATCTTTCTCAGTAGCTGTTCACATGTTGCTACATCAAAATGATGTAAGAAGTTAGGCAGTAAAACTAGATCGTAGTCATTGCTGTAATCTACTTCAAAAGCGCTACCGACAATTGTATGGTAGCGCGAACCTACTCCTTTTATCCTGGCATTTTCTTTAGCAACCTCTAAAACAGATGCCCAATCAACACCAAAAATTTCGGCATTCGGGTTATGTTGGGCAATTGCAATACCAAACAAGCCATGACTTGCTGAAATATCTAACACTTTCAGAGGCTCTATTTTATTCTCATTCACCAACTGAGCGATTAATTGTGCGGGATTTGCCATCATTGGTGACATAGCTTTTGCAAATTGCACCCATACTGGATGTTCTGGCGATAAAGTTCCTTGGGACGATACGGCAGTTCCTCCCTTGAGGACAGCAGCAGTCAGGTCATTGAAACCGTTAGTTATCATTGGAGATAGTAAAAATTCAATTGCATCTCCCATATAAAATTTGCTTTGTCGATCCAAAAACATCGCTGAATCTGAAGTGAGCCTATAGCCTTCAGCTTCCTTTGTCATAAAGCCGATAATCACCAAATAATCGCACAATATTCGCATACCTCGTTCAGAGGTTTGACACTTTTGTGCCAATGATTGACTTGACTCAATTCCTTGACTGATGGCAGTAAAAAGATTCAATTCAACTGCGGCTTTAATTGCCGCGCTGCGTTGGTAAGCGTTAACTGTATTGAAGAATAGTCCAGGTGAGGGTGTTGACATATAATAAAGCTTTCTCAATGACGAAATATAATCAGTGATCGCCTCTCAAATAAGTGGGTGCCATTCTAAGGCGATCGCCATTATGACATGATACCGCGCCTGTCCCCAGTGCTGAAAAATGGTCACATGAGGCAATTGTAGCTAGGTCAAATGTACGACCTGAGTGTATGCAGAAATTGAAAGTCGCAGCGAATTCTCTTCAGAATCCGGGGTTTGACTTTTTGCAAGAGTGCTGGAATGATGACCCTGCTTTGCAGATTGTGATCAAGAAATTGCTGGTGAAGTTTCCGCAGTGGGGGATTGCAGTTTTGGATGGGGTGTTGGTGGATTGGGATGAATAGCTATGTCTACGACGGGCTACGCCTACGCTACAGTAGAATGTTCATCTTTTCCACTACCAAATCATACTGCTGCGGAGTGGACACAATGCCATGACTGACAGATACCACGATACGGGTGTGCCAACATTACTGGTGGTAGGATTACAGCGTAACTGTCCTAGCGCATCTAAGGTTATACCCTTGTTTAGTGATGCCTGCTCCAAAGAAGATATTAAATAGAAAATTCATCTAAAAATGGTACGAGTACAGTTAGTTTATCCGAAAATCCCAGATAGCAAAAACTGCCCTTGGGAACGCTGCATAGCTTTTGAAAAATATGATGGAAGCAACTTACATTGGGTTTGGAATTTTGAACTTGGCTGGTATGCGTTTGGTACTCGTCGAGATCGCTTTGATTTGGATGAGCAGGGGATTAAACAATTCAATGCTGCACATCCAGGCTTAGAAGAAGCTCCTGATATTTTTAATAGAGAGTTTGCTAATGCTTTAGAAGGAGTATTTCGAGAAAATCAAAACTATCAATATCCAGAAATTACTGTATTTACTGAGTTTTTTGGTACGAACTCATTTGCAGGAATGCATAAGCAGGACGAGCCAAAGCAACTAATTCTTTTTGATGTGCAAAACGATAGATATATTATTCATCCCGAACAATTTCTTCAAGATTTCAGTAGCTTTAATATTGCGCGTGTTGTTTATAGCGGTAAGCTAACTGGCAAATTTATTCATGATGTTCGTGAAGGTAAATATGATGTAAACGAAGGAGTAATCTGTAAAGGAGGGAAAAATCTTAATAGCCTCTGGATGGTAAAAATTAAGACTTATTCTTATCAGAAAAAATTACAGCAATTTTTTCCAGATGATTGGCAGTCATATTGGGAATAAGGTCTTGCACTCACTACTTTCTAATGGATTTCAAGAACGAGTTACAGTTTCAGGAGAAGCTTACAGTATTGCTCTCTCAGGTATTCACCGATATTCCTTAAGAAAACCTCTAACTGTACAATGCGACTAATATAAATTACAGGGATAGCTAAAGCTATCCCTTAATTTTTTCCACACCTGCTAAACAACAATGGCAATTTTAAATAATGTTACAACAACAGGACATATCCACATTGCTTCATCAAGTTTGATTGATTTTGCTATTTGGGTACTTCTTATTGAAGGACTCCATGTACATCCAATACCTTTCGGTTAAGGGGAAAAAGAGAAGGTGGGGTCCCCTCTAGCGATAAGGGGCGGGGGAAAAGGGAAAAGAAATAGAGTGTCTTGGAGTTGCTCATCATTAAAATTTATGCCGAGCGACTGTAGGGCTGGAGCGTACAAATCAAATAATTCTTGTTCTACTGAATCGGCAGACCAGAACCACATAAGAAAATGAAAACTCCTGCTAGGTGGCTAAATAAAATTTAGCATTTAGCGTGGGAAGTTTGATGTGGGGACAAGTAGCGATCGCATCTCGCGGAAATTGTTCGGGCAAATGATAATGGTGTGGCGGCGCATCTGATGTAGGGGCGCAAAGCCTTGCGCCCCTACATCAGATGACGGTATCATTTTGAAGGATTATGGGATGTAATTGATCTATATTCCAAAATATTGGATTTGTCGCCACGTATTCGCGAATTTTGTATAATGCTGCCTCATTGCGAATGATGTGTTCGTAATAATTTTACGCTAACGCTAACGCACCGGAAATCAGTCTATGAATGGTGCATTACATTTCATTAACACACCCGACAAGATCCGTAATCGCACTTCCCAGAGTTCAATGGTGATCGCACTATCTGGGGCGGGTTGCATGATAGTGTTCATTGGGATTCCTGACTCGGACTAATACCTGCCCGCCACCTCTGATGTCTTGTGCAGGTTGAT
The DNA here is from genome assembly GCF_036916985.1 of Nostoc sp. GTDB lineage: Bacteria > Cyanobacteriota > Cyanobacteriia > Cyanobacteriales > Nostocaceae > Nostoc. The sequence goes on along the minus strand of NZ_JBALFD010000002.1, from coordinate 3,216 downwards.
TATCTTGTACAACTGTAAAACCCTGCTGTAACACCTCCGCTACTAGAGGCAAAACTATATCAGCCCTCGGAGACCTCCAAAAGTTTGTGATGTTCATTACAGTTTGACGAGCATTCGCTACTGTCTCAAATCCTCCGCCTCCGTAGGTGGTAGTGATCCAATTTTGTATGTCATTCGTGTTGTTGTCTATTGCTGCAAGTATTCTCTGCTGAATCTCCACGCCAGTTTGATTTGTGGCTGCTCCCAATGAATTAAAAATGCAGAACCCATCAGGTGTTACCCAATTTAGTCCCAAGTTCAATTCCTGTAATTGCTGGTTCAGTTCTGCTGTAGGATGATAATCTTCTCCATCCGCTTTTTTGTTTCCGGTTTCTATCTCCTCTTTCGACCCTCCCATCTCGATATCTGAACCCTCTGATTCATATCCATTTTCTACTGTCTTTCCACGCAGATTCTCTACACCTCCTTTCCCCGCTCCCACATACTTCTTCGGTGAACCTAATAGATCAGTAAAGCTATATTCTCCTCCTGTGATTGTATTCGTTATATATTTGGTCGCCTTGGGTACCCTACCCTTGTCTAATCTTAGAACTGCTGCAACTTCGTTCAATATTTCTAATTCTTCCTTTGTATATTTTATTGATCCCTCCACTGGGTTGCTTCTAGTTATTCTCATGATGTCTTTTCCTATGCGTTGACGTGTCTCTTTGAGATTTCGCTCATCTGTGGTGTTATTCTTAACTATTTCATCAAGACCTTGCGATAAAGCATTATAAGTCTTCGCATTCCCTTGCCGTGATAAAGGGGTAAGTTCTTTAGGTGTTTCGTTAATGTCCGGTCGTAGCAGCGCAGGGGTTAACCCTATATCCGTTCCAGGTGCTATGACATGATAGTGACCACCAAGCTCGATAACCTGAGTCTGGAATTGACCTGCTCGTCGATCTGCAAATTGCTTTTCCATAAATTGTTTCACATTGTCTCGAGTTAACAACGTGACACCTATATCATCATATTTTTTATCATTTTCTTTATACAACCTCGCTTTTTTGCTTTGTAGAGGAGGTGTATAATCCTTATATTGTTCCTCTAATTCCAGCCTTCGCTTCTTGATACGTTCTGCTTTCTTTTGTTCCTCCTGATCGGTTCTTTTTTGCTTCTCGTCATTGCTCAGTAACCTGTCGTATTCCTCTGCCTCTGCTTTGGAGTCGAACTGCCTGCTCTCGTCGCGATCCGAATAGTATTTACTCGTTTTCCGACTCTTGAATACTTGGCGTTGAACTACATTTTGGGTTGAGTTTTGACATATAGCAGCCGCATCAATAGCCAAACTAACTGATTTCATACTCAATAATACTTGGCTATTCCCTGTCATTTCCCCTCTTTCTTCGATCTCACCATCGCCCACCAACACCGATGGGGTTTCCGTGACTGGGTGCTGCGGTAACTGTCCCTGCGGTTGAGGCGATCGCTGCACCGCTCCCCCATTCTGCTGCACTACATGAGTCAACTCATGCGCCAACAACTCCTGTCCATCTCGACTCCCCGGCTGATATGCCCCCTGCCGAAAGAACACATCCTGCCCCGTGGTAAACGCTTTTGCCTGAATCGACTGATTCAATTGGTCTGCCTGAGTATCTGTATGAACCTTCACCCCACTGAAATCAGCCCCAAATGCCTGCTCCATCGGTGACTTGATCCTATCAGCCAGTGGTTGTCCGCTCCCCCGTTCCTGTTGTATTGACGTTTCTAAATTCGATATAGCAGCCGTACCACTGTCTGCCACATGCTGCACCATCGGCTTCATTTGTAATTCTTCATCTTCGATGAAGGACTCACGCTGAACTTTTTCGCCCTGTAATTGATGAATCCGTTGCACTACTTGACGTGCTGTTTCATCAGCCTCTTGCTGATACTTATCCCCAGGCTCGCCAATTGTCAGCTTTGTCTGAATAGGTGTTGGTGTATCTGGTCGCCTCAGTGGAATATTGGCAATATTATGACCAAATCGGGTTGCGTGTGACAGTCGAGAATTCAATAATCCGTCCATCTGGGCTTTTAATATAGTTAGGCGCTCCTGTCCTTCGGGCGTAATCGTGCTAGATTTCGCTTGTATGGAAAGTCCAGTTGCCTCCTGATGCTGCTGTGCAAAAGCAACATTCTCTACCTCTGTTTGTGTCTTGGGTGCAACGGATGATTTTTGGAGTTGGCTACCAAACGGTCTATAGGCTAATTGAAGATACGAGTTTGGGAAAAGGGAAGTGGAATAAGTAGGTGAATGACTCTTTGGCGATTTTGTTTTGTGCATTGTTTTTACAAGTTCATGATTTGCAGTCAACCTGATATCTTTCACTGATGTCAGGAAAATCTCAAATATTTTGAGTAAAAATCTAGGTGCTTAAGGTTACAAAATGCCAAAAACCAACCACTGGATCAAAACAGCCACAAAATTGAGTCCTAACGGGATTTCAAAACTGTTTTTTACCTCTATTAAACTCTATTAAACAGAGACTTGTGAGCTATTTTAGTTTTGACCCAAAACAAAGTATCTTAGTTTTCTCCAGCCTTTATACAGCATATCAGTTTTTGTCAATTCATTCTTTTGCAACCACAGCCCATAATCAATCGTACTTCTGAACGCATTTCCAAGGAGTAATTTTAGGGCTGCTCTGGTTGCACGTTACCAATCAAGAGTTCTTTTTTACTGCGCTTCAACTGTTTCCAAAGTGCTTTAATCTGGTTGTAAGCATCTTCTGGGGCAAGCTTACCATTGCTTTGTAAACAGGTAATATAGCCAACTTTTTGTGTGAATTCTTGGAGATTGGCATTAAATACTAGGTTATCCGGCTTAACTTGACCGTAGTAGCGACTGTGAGGGTAAAGAAATTTGTTTTTGTCTGACTGATTAGGCTCGTCCATTAGTTCACTTGTCTCAATCAAGTTTGTATTGTATGTAGTTATCAGCATTAATTTCAAATTTATGCAAGTAGGCAAAAGTATTCGTCGAGCCATTGGTTTGAAGGACAGAGACGAAATGATTAAGAAGTAAAAAGATAATCTCCATAAATATAAATAAATTGAGGGGAAGAGATTCTTTTTACTGAAAGTCTACCACCAGTTTGGTATCACGTTTTGAAACTCAAAACTATGCTTTGGTTTGTGAATTTGAGTGTTGACGAAATAAGCCTGTCATACTCAAACCAGTAATCAACAAACCAA
>NZ_JBALFD010000001.1:0-39710 GCF_036916985.1 Nostoc sp. | reverse complement strand
GATTGAGCTAGAAACCCTTTGGCAGGCATAATAATGCTGAATGCACGGATATATCTAGTTTACCATTTATGCAATTGAAATGTGGAACAGCTTATCAGCTAAAACACATCTAAATATGCATATTTTGATTTCATTAAAATCTTGGGGGGTGGGCATCTTGCCCGCCCTGATTATGCAACTTAAATGCCGATTAGCTGATCACGACTCAATCAACACAAGTTTACGAACCTGAGAATTGTTTCCCTGTGAACGGCGTGATGAGGCAGCAGTTAGCAAAAACTTCCAAGACTGAGGAGAAAGTATAGACAGATCTATCATTGAAAGAAAACTCTTGAGATTTTTTTGCTTCAGTGCTACTAAAATCCAATGGAGTTTCAGGTAATTTTTTATATCTTGAAAAAGAGGAATCTTTGAGCGATGTTCCTCGTTTACCAAGGCGTAAATTTTCTCCTTCATTAAAATATTTGTCGCCAATCGCCGAGACAAAGAAAACTTTTGATTATACGCACCTGGCCAGATAGTGCGGTAAGCAAGACACTGGTTGAAGAAAATCGCATCCCCAAACTGGGCAATCCGAATCCAGGAATCGATGTCATCACAGTTAGCATCGAGTGTGGAATCCCAACCACCAGTTTGCAGAAAAGCATCACGCCGACAAGCTACTTGTACAGGTGTGCCAAAAGGTACAAGCTCTAAGAGCATACCGTAGTGAATATCGGCTTGGGGGATATAAAAAGCTAAACCGGGGCCAACTTGGGGGGTGCGAGAGAGTTCAACTTCATTGCCATCCACCTGAGCCGCCACACAAGAGCAGATTACAGCATCGGGACGAAGTGCGATCGCCTTTGCCATCTCTTCTATGCAGTTGGGCGCTAAATAATCATCATCATCTAAAAACTTAATCCAGTCGCCGCTAGCTTTGGCTACTCCTGCATTTACCGTTGCTGCATGACCAAGGTTCACTTCGTTACGATGGTAAACAACCTTATCCCCTAAACTTTGGAGGTAGGTTTGGGTGTCATCAGATGAACAGTCATCGGCAACAACCACCTCACACTCAATTGTTTGGTTACGAGCCGAATCAATTGCTCTTTGCAGCAAATTCAAGCGATTATAAGTACTGATGACAACGCTAAATTTCATAAATTTTACCCCTGTGGTACAGCATTCTGCAATATAGCTTTGATCTTTAGACCGTTGTATCAGTAAAATTATCAATCCCAACAAGTAGACTGAAATAGGATTATCGATTTATCATTGATGATCGTGAGTTTTTTTTTAAGCAGACAGAAAGACTATGAACGCTCAAGAGATTATCCGCTCCATTGAAGCGGAACAGATAAAATCGAATCTTCCCGACATTTACGTGGGCGACACTGTAAAAGTGGGAGTAAAAATCAAGGAAGGCGAAAAATACCGCGTCCAACCCTACGAGGGAGTAGTAATTGCCAAGCGCAATGGTGGCATCAACGAAACTATTACAGTTCGTAAGGTTTTTCAAGGCGTGGGCGTTGAGCGAGTATTTTTGCTGCATTCTCCCCGCATTGACAGCATCAAAGTATTACGTCGTGGTAAAGTCCGCCGTGCTAAACTGTATTATCTCCGCGATCGCGTAGGTAAGGCAACCCGGATCAAGCAACGGTTTGACCGCCCTTTGTGATTCGTCCTTCAATCATTATGGGAGAAATCTCAAGCGGCATCTGCCGCTGACTTGTTTTCCCAGCGAAATTGAGGTATGATATAAATCGCATATTGCGTTAAACTGAAATTTAGTTCAGCGCAATCACTGATTCAAAAACAGCTTGTGCGCTCTTAGTTCAGTTGGTAGAACGCAGGTCTCCAAAACCTGATGTCGGGGGTTCAAGTCCTCCAGGGCGCGCTCAAGAGCAAAAAACCAAGCCCGAAATAATTACGCAGCTGCTATATTATTAGCAGTTAGCGATAATAATTTCGGGTAAACTTATTGTATTTGCAGTTGTTTTGCTTTCAATTAAGTGGAATAAAGTCGAAACTGCAAATCTGAAACGAACAAAGAGTAAGAAACAAGGGGATAAACGGTCGTGGCCAAAAAAAGTGAAGCCGAATTGCCAGAAACTCCCAATGGGTTTAGCTTTGGCAACTTCATACAGGGAACCAAAGAAGAACTTGAAAAAGTAGTTTGGCCCAGTCGGCAACAGATAGTAAGTGAATCCGCTGCTGTGTTATTAATGGTGGCACTCTCCGCATCTTTGATATACTTGGTCGATGGATTGTTTCATTGGGCAGCAAAACAGGTGTTCTGATGACTTTTGCAACAGATGAACCACGCAACTCAACGTTGCAGTCAGAGGAAACAGCAGAAACAGCAGAAGCAGCGTCCAAAGAAGCACGCTGGTATGCAGTGCAAGTAGCCTCAGGCTGTGAAAAGCGTGTAAAGACTAACTTAGAGCAACGCATTCAAACTTTTGATGTCGCTGACAAAATTGTTCAGGTAGAAATTCCGCAAACGCCAGCAGTGAAAATCCGCAAAGACGGCAGTCGCCAGCATACAGAAGAAAAAGTTTTTCCTGGCTATGTGCTGGTGCGGATGATGATGGATGATGATACCTGGCAGGTGGTACGAAACACCTCCCATGTAATCAACTTTGTCGGTTCAGAACAAAAACGTGGTAGCAGCAAGGGTCGCGGTCATGTCAACCCCATACCACTGAGTGCTTCAGAAGTCGAACGTATATTCAAACAAACCAGCGAACAAGAAGCTGTTGTCAAAATTGACATGGCTACTGGTGATAAGATAATGGTGCTTTCTGGCCCATTTAAAGATTTTGAAGGTGAGGTGATTGAAGTTTCTCCAGAACGGAGTAAACTTAAAGCCTTGCTCTCAATTTTCGGCAGGGATACACCAGTAGAATTGGAATTTAATCAGGTAGAGAAACAGAGCTAAATACAAATGGCGAAGAAAGTAGTGGCGGTCATTAAACTGGCCTTGAATGCTGGAAAAGCCAACCCAGCACCGCCAGTCGGGCCCGCCTTGGGTCAACATGGTGTCAACATCATGATGTTTTGTAAAGAGTACAACGCCAAAACAGCAGACCAAGCTGGAATGGTGATACCTGTAGAAATTTCGGTTTTTGAAGACCGGAGTTTTACGTTTGTACTCAAAACGCCACCTGCATCAGTGCTGATTCGGAAGGCGGCGAAAGTTGAAAAAGGCTCAAATGAACCTAACAAAAAGAAGGTTGGGTCAATTAGCAAAGCACAATTGCAAGAAATAGCCCAAACGAAACTCCCCGACCTCAATGCCAACGATATCGACGCGGCAATGAAGATTGTGGCAGGAACGGCTAAAAATATGGGCATAACAGTCACAGATTAGTCATTAGTCATTAGTAAAAAATCAACAAATGACAAAGGACAGAGGACAAAGGACAAATAATTAAAAATTATCGGGGGAGAGGCGAGGCTTCGGAATTACCCCAGGAGAAAAAATGCCAAAAGTATCGCGTCGTTTGCAAGGACTGCAAGCAAAAGTAGAAGAGAAAGACTATCATCCCCTAGAAGCTTTAGCCCTTCTCAAAGAGACAGCAACAGCTAAATTTACCGAGGCTGCTGAAGCGCACATCAGGTTAGGAATTGACCCTAAGTATACAGATCAACAGTTGCGGACAACAGTAGCACTGCCCAAAGGTACAGGACAAATCGTCCGAGTGGCGGTGATAGCCAGAGGCGAAAAGGTAAACGAAGCTAGCAACGCTGGTGCTGATATAGTCGGGTCAGAAGAGCTGATTGACGAAATCCAGAAAGGTAGACTGGATTTTGACAAGCTGATTGCCACACCGGATGTAATGCCACAAGTGGCAAAACTAGGTAAATTGCTTGGTCCACGCGGTTTGATGCCATCACCCAAAGGTGGAACGGTAACATTTGATTTAGCAGGTGCGATCGCAGAATTCAAAGCTGGTAAATTAGAATTCCGGGCTGACCGAACTGGCATTGTTCATGTTATGTTTGGTAAGACAACTTTCTCGCCTGAAGATTTGTTAGTCAACCTGAAGGCATTGCAGGAGACGATTGATCGTAACCGTCCTTCAGGAGCTAAAGGTCGTTATTGGCGCACATTTTATGTGGCAGCCACAATGGGGCCATCAATTAAAATTGATGTCACTGCCCTACGAGATTTGAAACTGAGCGAAGCAGCTTAACTAAGAGTTAGGAGTTATGAGTTAGGAATTAAGAGTTATGAATTTTATTATTAACTCCTAACTCCTCACTCCTAACTTGAAATTAAATAGGCAAAGCCGGAGACAGCAGGTGCTAATAGCTTAAATATCCTGCCGAGGTTAAAACTCTAATTGTCAAAATTACCACCCACAAAGGTGTGATAACTATGGCGTCAAGAGTTTTAATACTTAACCCCGGCTATATTAGCTGGGGTTTGTTGTTTGGGTTCAGGTTAAGAAAAAACGTAAAAGTAGGGCAATCACCGATTGTTTTAAGGAGGTGAGATTGGAATGGGTAGAACACTAGAAAATAAAAAAGAAATAGTAGCTGACCTCAAAGAAACTTTGAGTGAGTCAACTCTGGCACTGGTAATTGACTATCAGGGGCTAACAGTTTCGGAAATCACAGACTTGCGGCGGCGGCTGCGTCCTAGTGGCACTGTTTGTAAGGTGACTAAAAACACTCTGATGGGCATTGCCATTGAAGGTGATGACAAATGGCAACCTTTGTCAGAATTACTCAACGGTTCTTCCGCCTTTTTGCTGGTAAAAGACGATTTTTCATCGGCAATTAAGGCATACCAAGAATTCCAAAAAGTCACCAAGAAGACAGAACTTCGCGGTGGTGTATTGGAAGGTCGCCTACTCAAAGAACCTGATGTCAAGATACTCGGAGACTTGCCATCTAAGGAACAACTCATCGCCCAAATTGCTGGGGCTATCAACGCCTTGGCTACCAAGATTGCTGTGGGTATCAACGAAGTTCCTGGTTCACTGGCTCGTGCTTTGAAGGCTGTGTCCGACCAAGAGCAAAGTGGTGGTAGCACCGAAACCGCCGTTGTCGAAGATAGCACCACCGAAAGCACTGCTGAAGCTGATAGCAGCACTGAAGCTGCTGCTGAATAGACTTCGTGGTTCATCAGTCAAAAGTCAAAAGCTAATGACTAATGACAAATAAATAATCAAACTTACAGGAGTTATATCAATGTCTGCTGCAACCGATAACATTTTAGAACAACTAAAAACCCTTTCTTTGCTGGAAGCTTCTGAGCTAGTCAAGCAAATTGAAGAAGCTTTTGGTGTAAGTGCTGCTGCACCTGTTGGCGTAGCAATTGCCGGCCCTGGTGTTGTTGCTCCTACTGAGGAAGTTGTTGAGCAAACCGAGTTTGAAGTGATTCTCGAATCAGTCCCAGCTGATAAGAAGATTGCCGTGCTGAAGATTGTCCGAGAATTGACCGGTTTGGGTCTGAAAGAAGCTAAAGACTTGGTGGAAGCTGCGCCCAAGGCAGTTAAAGAAGGTATTGCTAAGGATGCTGCTGAAGATGCTAAGAAGCGCATCGAAGAAGCTGGCGGTAAGGTAACTATCAAGTAGTCACAATTCTATTACCAGTTTTTTATTAAGGAGCCTAAGTTAGGCTCCTTTTTTTATAAATCAATAGGCTTGGGTTAAGGGACTTCCAAATAAAAAAATATTCAATTAACTCTTGTGGGGTGGGCGTCTCGCCATAGGTGTCAAGTTAAGCTCAAACTTCCTATGTCAATAAGCATTTATGCTGATAAATTCGGTTTGAAAGGGACAAAAAACGAACTTTTTCAGGGACTATTAATGCTTTGTTTATTAGCATCACTCCCAGCTTGCCTATAAAAGTTAGAACAAAGTTCACCTTTATACTTCGTTCCTCACAAAACCCATCGTTGACAAATGGGTTTTAACCTTAAGTTGACACTAATGGCGTCTCGCCCACCCCACAATATTGGATAATTTATTTCTTGGAGTTCCCTAATCACAACAGCTTATCAGTGCGATCGCAAAAAGAAACCCCTTCTGCTTTTGTCATAGTAAAGTGATTACAAGACAGAGGGGTTTCATTTATCTTATATATTTCTGTAGAGGCAGGTTTTAAGGATAATTCTGGCAACAAAAAACTAGTTTATTTAATTTAAAACCCGCCAAGACTGAATGTTCTGTTGATTTTAACCTGCCAACTTAGTTGAGGCTATTTCCAATCGGGAATGATGGGGCCGTTGGAATCTTCTCCACCAATACCAATTCCAGTGTTAAATATTTCTGCATCGGTAAGGTTGAGATCGTTCATTGATGCTTGATACACATTAGAATCGTGAATCGTAGCGCGAGTAAAATTTACTCCGTTGAGATTGACTTGCTTCAAATTCACATTGGTTACATAAGCAGATGTTAGGTTAGCACCTGCCAAGTTTGCACCAGTTAAGTCAGCACCTTCAAGGTTAGCTCCTACAAGGTTAGCTCCTTGCAGCTTCGAGCCTCTCAAGTCAGCACCAATTAAATGAGCGCCACTTAGGTTAGCTCCCGATAGATCGCACTTAACACATTCCCCAGTTGAAAGCAGCTTTTGTAAATCCTGTGGATTCTCAGCTCTAACCGAGCTAGCAAAAAATAGGGGAGTTGCTAAGGCCATGGCCGCTAATAGCTGGAGTTTCATAATTTTTCCCCCTTAATAATCAAGTTGCGTCCGTTCTGTCCCTCACAACTCTATTATCTCACTAAACTTCGTGAGGTCAATCTATCTTGTGACAATCTATCTCCTGACAGGTTTGTTGCGATCTGAAAGAGGAATATAAAGTAATGTCACAAACACCATTAATTCTGATTTATGACGATTTTACCTGATAATTCCTCAAAAAAAGCCAGTATTAAATCACTATTAAATCTTTTGAAAAGCTGGATTTACTCACATAGTTGGGTTGATAAGTATTTATACTTTATCAATTGATGGTTGAGCTTAATTCTTCAGAAATTCTCGCATATACTGATTAACCAATTCCGGCTGTTCTTGCTGCACCCAATGGCCACAATTAGGAATGTACTTGATTTGAAAATCCCTGACATAAGCTGCGGTGTTGTAGGTGAGTTCCTTGCCGAGTGCAGTGTCATTTTCTCCCCAAATCATCAGTGTGGGCACTTCCAGAACGCCCCAATTTGGATTTAGCATTCTCTGTTGAAAAATATTGCGGTAATAGTTCAACATTGCTGTCAGGGCACCGCGTTTTGCAGCAGCATCTTTGTACGTGTCAATATCCGCTTTAGTGAAAGCACTCTTGTTAACTGCTGTACCTTTAAAAATTGTTTCAATTGCTTGATAATCTGAAGATTGTAAGAATATTTCTGGCATCCAGGGTAGTTGAAAGAGGAAGATGTAGTAACTACGTTGCAACTGTGGAAGAGTGCGTAAGCCTTGGGCAAATTTGGCAGGATGAGGCAGGTTAAGAATAATTAATCGCTCTACCATTTCGGGATGAGTGTATGCAAAAGCCCAAGCGATCGCACCGCCCCAATCATGTCCAACTAAAACACATTTTTGGTATCCTAACGCTTTAATTACTCCTGCAACATCTTTGATAAATTCATCCATTACATAAGCTGATTGCTCATTTGGTTTATCACTATCGTTGTAGCCACGCAAATCAATGGCGACGACTTTAAAATCTTGAGCAAATTCGGGTATTTGATGCCGCCAAGAGTACCAAAATTCAGGAAACCCATGCAACATCAACATTAAGGGGCCTTCACCTTGGGTAACGTAGTGTAGCTTCACCCTATTAGTAGTTATATAATCGTGTTTCCAAGTTATTTCTATTACAGACATGTGTTGTATTTTTATTTGTGATGGTTATTATGTTTAATTTTGTTATTCAAAACATCTGTTAAAACATAGGTTAAAAATTGCAATTCACCTTTAGATAGATATTGATAATAAATCAACAGATTGTCACCCGTTATCGCCAGGAATTCGATCGCAATCCACCACAGAATCCCAAGGATAGGCAATGGTTACAGTGGCGTGCAGATATTCTCACTGAGTTTTTGGCGCGTCTCTACCGGGAAGTGAAAGCGGTGAATCCTAATTTATTAGTAGCGATCGCACCTAATATTTATGATTGGGCATTCCAGGAATATCTGCAAGACTCGCCCGCATGGCTGAAGCAGGGAATAGTTGACATGATTCAGCCACAGATTTATCGCCGTGATTTTGGGACTTATTCTGCGATCGCTGATAAACTGGTAAACCAGCAGTTCACAGATGCGACACTGCCCAAGTTAGCGTCGGCAATACTGATGAAGCTAGGCTCTTACTGCATTAGTCCAGAATATCTGGTGCAGGTAATTGAATACAATCGCCAACTTGGCATTCAAGGTGAGGTATTCTTTTTTTACGAAGGTTTGCGCGAGAATGATAATGCCTTAGCTAAAGTTTTACGAAATGGACCTTATGCTAAGTCTGCATCATTTCCCACTCTGTCAGATTTAAGTGCGGGTAGCGTGAGTAATAAGAGTACATCTTCAATTTGGCAAAGGTTGTTAAAAAAGATTTTTTAAGGGAAAAGGCGCGTGGAATCTCAATTTTCGCTGGAACAGGTAATTAAGACTTTAAAAGAGGATTTACCAACACTTTTTGAAAAAGATATTTCTTATGATATTTATACACAGGATATCTATTTTAAAGACCCGGTGAATACATTCAAATACAAATTTAACTATCGTATTATATTTTGGACTTTGCGATTTCACGCTCGGCTATTTTTTAACCAAATTTACTTTGATGTGCATGAGGTTTATCAGTCAGCCGAAGACACGATTTTAGCAAAGTGGACAGTACGGGGAGTTTTGCGTGTTCCTTGGAAAGCAGGGTTGCTTTTTAATGGCTATTCAACATATAAACTCAACCCAGATAATTTGATATACGAACATATTGACATCTGGGATCGCAAACCAGGGGAGATTTTACAGCAGTTTTGGCAAAGAGGAGGGGAGAGATAATTAGCTGTTAGATATTCATTCTTGAGACTAAGAATAATTAAGAAAGCGAGGAGGGCAAACTGTGACGATTGACTTGACTGATTATTCACTGCCACCAGTCGAGCAAATTTTGGGCTGTCAAGAATCACCGACGTAGAACGTCGGTGAGTATGTCAACAACTCTCTCTCTTCTCTTGCCGTTCTTTGAGTTTCAGCATGATTTCTGCGTGCATCTCGCGGGTAATCGGGTAAAAATACGTTAAAACTAAGCCTAGAATCAAACAAACTGTAGGTATGGGGCCGACGGCAACGCGAATAGCAAACAGTGCTGATGCTGGTTGGATGGGCGATGGACTTCCGGCTACAGATGCTTGGAAACCGGCTACTTGCAAAGCATTTCCCACCAAAAACAGCCCGAAAGCTAAACCAAATTTTTGCAGCAAAACCATGAAGCCATAAAAAATGCCTTCTCTGCGTTGTCCGGTTTGGAGTTCATCTAATTCAATCACATCTGGAATCATCGACCAGGGAATTAGATAAGCTGTAGATACGCCAAAACCTGCCATGACAGCCATCACATACATCAAAACTATTTGACCTGGTTGTAAGAAAAATAGTCCGGCGGCGGCTATTATCCATAAACTCATTCCCAGAAAATAAACAACTTTTTTCCCAAATTTTTTACTCAGCGCCCCCCAGACAAATAGCATTAGTAGGGCAGTTCCTTGCACTGCAATCAGTATTGTAGGCACATCTGATTGTTTGAGATCCATGCAATTTACTACAAAATAGGGAATAATGCTGGCTGTAATTTGCACTCCTAGCCAAGAAAAAAGATATATACCAATAACAAATAGAAAAGGTCGGTTGCTGAAGACAATTTTTAGCTGTTCTAAGAAGGGGAGAGATGCAGGTTCCTCAGCTTGAATGCGTTTGGACTCAAAAGCCATGATGCGATCGCGGACTCCAAAAACGCACCAATATAATCCTAAAATCGAAATTACCGTACAAATTGCTGCTAAAACGATAACTTGTTGTTGGGGATCTGTAATTTTGGAAAAAACAATTCCCATTAAAATCAATGACAGAATGCTACCACCAATGGAAAATGTAAAGCGAAAGCTGTTAAGGCTGGTGCGTTCATCGTAATCTTGAGTTAGTTCTGGGGTCATCGCCGTATAAGGCAAATTTACAACCGTGTAAAAAGACTGAGATATCACCCCAATAATTACGTAATACCAGAATAAGGGCCAAATATTATCACTATGATTTGCACTAAATTGCGGTACAATCCACTGCAAGAAAAAGAAAATTCCAAAAGGGATTGCTCCATAAAACATCCAAGGAAGACGACGACCCCAACGACGAGATTTCGTCTTATCACTCAGGAAACCAACAAGCGGATCGTTTACGCCATCCCAGATTTTGCTAATCATCAAAATGCTGCCAGCTAAACCCGCAGGGATACCAGCGATATTGGTAAAGAAAAACAGCAGATAAAAGACGGAGATATTTGCAGTAATTGCTGGGCCTAAATCTCCTGCACCGTAAGCCAGCTTTGTTTTTAAGTCGAGTTTTTTACTGAGAATATCTCGTTGGGCATCGCCATCAGCAGCAGAATCTTTCATAATAACTTGCACTCATACTAAGATAAATTTGCAATCGCCATCAATACTAGCTATCTACCACTTCCGTTAGCCTTATGCCAGACCTTTATGTTTCTTGGTCAGATTATCACCAAAAAATTGAACAACTGGCTATTCAGATTTATGAATCCGGTTGGAAATTTAGCCAGATTATCTGTCTTGCTAGAGGAGGACTAAGAGTTGGAGATATTCTCTCCCGTATATACCAGCAACCACTGGCAATTTTAGCAACCTCATCTTACAGTGGCCCTGGTAAACAAGATAGAAGTAATTTAATTTTCTCCCGCCACTTAACAATGACTGCTGAAAAGTTAGGTTCGCGCATTCTTCTAGTGGATGACTTAGTAGACTCTGGGGTAACACTGGAACAGACTATACCTTGGCTCCAGCAATATAGTGATTTCCCCATTGAGGAAATTCGCACCGCCGTACTTTGGTATAAAGCCTGTTCAGTTCTAAAACCCGATTACTATGTCGATTACTTGGCTAACAATCCTTGGATTCACCAACCCTTTGAACACTACGAGCAGATGAACCCCGCAGAATTAGCGGCTAAGGCGAGTTAAGGGGGCAGGGGGCAGAAGGGGGCTTGAAACTTTCCCCAAAAATGTTAATCACCTACAAGGGGCAGAGGTTAAAATCAGCATTGCAAAACTGAATTACGTTAGCGTAGCGGTAGCGATCCCGTTACCCCTGCGGGGAAGCAAGCTACGCGCAGCGTCTCGTAGAGAGCGTCATTACGAATTACGAATTACGAATTATTTTAATGAGCCGTTTTTTTGTCGCCTTTTTACCACCACAAGATATTCAAGATTACGCCAACCAGGTTAAACAGTACTTTGCCGATCGCTATGCTAGTAGCGGGGCGCTAAAGTCTCCGCCTCATATTACCCTGCAACCGCCCTTTGAATGGGCAGATGCTAACCTGTCACTGCTAGAAGCATCTTTAAAAGAGTTTGCTAGTGGACAACAGCCAGTAGGAATTACACTCAGGGGGTTTAGTGCCTTTGTACCTCGCGTCATATACATAAATGTAGTTATAAGTCAAGAAATTTTAACTTTACAAGCTGATTTAATGGCTTATACAGAAAGCAACTTGGGAATTGTTGACAAGGTTTCTAAAACTCGCCCTTTTGCACCTCATATAACAGTTGCATTTCGGGATTTAACAAAGCAGAATTTTAAAGCTGCTTGGCCAGAATTTGAAAAGCGTCAGTTGGATTTTGAGTTTACCGCCGACAAATTAACGCTACTGCTTCACGACGGTAGGCGCTGGAATGTTAAATCGGAGTTTGCTTTTGCTGATGATGGTTTAATTCTCAGTTAGTTTTAACCGCAACTGGAAGCATGATTATAAACTCTGTTCCTTGTCCGAGAACAGAATCTACCTTGAGTGTTCCCCCATGTCGTTCAACGACAATTTGTTGAGCGATCGCTAATCCTAACCCTGTTCCTTTACCTACGGATTTGGTGGTGAACAGGTAATCAAATACCCGTTGCTTCACTTCTTCGGTCATTCCGATCCCATTGTCTGCAATCCGAATCAAAACTTGCTCTCCATTTTCAGCGAGACGAGTTTGAATTGTAATCTGATGGGGGATTGCTTGAATATTTGCTAAATTGCGTTGCCGATGTGACTCTTCTAGTGCATCGATCGCATTTGCTAGTAGATTCATAAATACCTGGTTTAGCTGGCCTGCAAAACATTCCACGAGAGGTAAATTGCCATAGTCTCTCACCACCTCAATTGCCGGATGATGTTCATGAGATTTTAAGCGATGTTTGAGAATTAAAATGGTACTATCTATGCCATCGTGTAGGTTGAAAGGTACTTTGTAATCCTTATCAGACCTAGAGAAAGTGCGGAGGCTGGTACTAATTTCATGGATGCGATTGACTCCTAGCTTCATTGAGTCGATTAATTTGGGTAAATCTTCTCGTATATACTCCAAATCAATTGCATTGATTTCATCTTCCAAATCCTGTCCGGGATTAGGTAACTTTTCTTGATATAAGTTAATTAGCCCAAACAAGTCTTGCACATAATCTTGAGCGGGTTTGAGGTTGCCTGCAATAAAGCCAACGGGATTGTTAATTTCATGGGCAACTCCAGCAACGAGGCTCCCCAGTGCTGACATTTTCTCGTTTTGGACTAACTGAAGTTGGGTTTGTTGGAGATGCTGTAGTGTTTGTTCTAGTTGGGTTGCCTGTTGACGAGTTTTGATCAGTAAATCTGTTTGCTGGAGTGCAACCCCCATTTGGGCGGCAATTTGTTGGGCAAATTGGATCTCGGAGGCTTGCCAGTGACGAGGTTGATTGCATTGGTGAATACAGAGTAGTCCCCAAAGTTCGTTATCTTGCATAATTGCCACAACCAGCGAGGCTCTGATATTGAATTGCTCCAAAATCGCCCGATGGCAATCTAGGACTTCACCTGTTTGGATGTCTGCTATTGCACAGAAACGTCCCTGTTTATATAAGGTTGCGTAGTTTTCGCCAAAGCAATGATCTTGAATTTTGATCGCCAAGGCCGAAGGAAATTCAGGTAGTACATCTTCGGCAATAAATTCGCCGTATTCATACCCTGATTCGAGATGAAACTGATAGATTCCCACCCGATCGGCGTTGAGAATGGGACGAATATTCTGGGTGACTGCACAGAAAATAGCATCCAAGCTTAAAGATTCTCGCATCTGGGTGACAACATTAAATAAGGTCTTCTGTTGGGCGAGCGATCGCTCTAATTGTTGAGCATAAGTCTGCGCTTGCTGATAGAGGCGGGCATTTTCCAGGGCGATCGCGGCTTGAGTGCAGAGCAAATTCAGAATTTCGACGCGTTCGCTTGTAAATACTCCAGTGGTTAGTCTATTCTCTAAATACAAAATTCCCAACAGTTTGCCTTGATGAATAATCGGTGTACACAACAAACTTTTGGGTTGTTCACGAATAATGTAGGCATCACCGATTAATAAAGGATGAGTAGTTGCATTGATAATATTCGTGGGTTGCAAGGTGCGCTTAACGTTATTGATTAGTGAAATAGGTAAATCCTGTGAGTCTTCTAGAGGTAGCGATTGCATTACTATTGATGACTTTCCAACTGTAGTAATTCCCTCAATCAGCAATCTTTGTTTTTCGAGTAGTAGTAAGACACATTTATCTGCTCCAGCATTTTCAATTACGACATTCAGCAATGTCGAAAGCAGTTTTTCCAGTTGAATTTCACTAGAGAGTGTTTGGGAAGCTTTTAGGAGTGTTGCTAAATCCAATGCAACTGACACACCACTACTGGCAGATGTCGTGGAGGTGACATAATTTAAGTTTAAAGTGCCGTTATCAGTGGGGCTAATTGTGACATCAGCCATCATCTGTATTTTCTCTTGTTGCAAAATGGGGGCTAAAAGCTGCGGATAAGTTCGTTCTAAATCTTCAACCTTGGCTTTCGCTCCCCAACGAGAGTATGCATAGTAGGCATTGAGTAAATAATCTTGAGCAAGTCGCTCTTTACCCCATACCAAGTAAAATCGTGCCGCGAGTTCGTTGGCTAAAGCTTCTTCATTCAGGTATTGATTTTCCTGAGCTAAAGCAATGGCAAAATCATAATATTCAACTGCCTCAACTTTATTGCCCAAAACGCGATGCTGTTCTGCTTCCACTAAATAATACTTGTGCAAATGATTGGCTGGAATATGGCCAGCCCACTTTTTGATTTTTTCCTGGTTAGCAATTACTTGTTGGTGAATAGATTGTTGTTCGGCTTCAGAAACTTCAGAATAGATAGCTAAATGTGCTAGAGAGTCATAAGTGTGGAAAACTGGAACTAGGAATAAACCTGTAGCACCACCCAAGTAGTTTTTGATGGCGATCGCAGCTTCAACTGCTAGCTCAAATTTGCCAAATGTATAGCCAAGAACTAATTTGCTGACATAGAAATAGCATAGCGCCGTCTGATCGCCCGATCGCTGGAGGATTGGCAACATTTCCTCTTGATCGAAGGCGCTACCAATCAGTTGCCATGCTTCTGAAGCATCGCCGATTAAATTCAAAATCGCTTGCTGAAAAATAGTTAGATGGCTGAGAAGTCCTTCCTGTTTAAGGTGAGTCAATTGACTACGGAAAGCAACACTTTCTCGGCTGAGATCGCCTAGTTCTTTGCCAACAAACCAAGAGTGCATCACGTAAACAAATGCACAAATGGTAGCCGATTCTAAATCTCCTGTTTCCAATCCACTTTGATAGCCTTCTCTGAGAAACGCTAAGGTATTCTGAAGCGGCTGCTTCCAGTGCCATACGCTACACTGAACTCCAACATAGGTTCTAGCTTTCATTTCTTTGGCATTCAACCGTTCGAGCAACAAGTACGCCAGTTGTGCAAACTGATAGCCAGACTCAATGTCTCCGATTACCCCACATAACATCAGTCCATAGTAGGCATAACCATTTGCGGAGTATGAGATATTGCCATATTGAATCGATAAATTCACCTGCTCAAGAATAATAAATGGTAAAAGAGATGGCGCGACCACATAAGCAGAAGAAGAGACATTTGTCAAAATTCTGATGGCGGCGATCTTTTCCGGCTCTGTCATCTGGGGTAGAGTAATTAAATCTAACGGCTGTCTACCTGCTAAAATGAAGTTAGTTGCTGCACATGCCTGAGCAATATCTGATTCGTTCGGTTCCTGGGGAAAACTGATTCCGAGACACTGCAAAATCTCCAGGGCAATTTGTACTGCCTCTAGAAATTGATGTTGGGCTTGAGCCGCTTGAATCTTGATTTCATAGACCTTGACGGTATCCAACAGGGTGCTGGCGTGTTTTAAAATGACTGCCGCAAATTGTGGCATCTGCTCTAGATTGCCACTCAAATAAGCAGCTTCAGCAGCACCTTCATAAAGTGCCAAAGTTAACTGATATTGTGTTTGCCAGCGTTCCTCTGCCAGTAAGGCAATGCCTGTGCAAAGATACTCAAAGGCTGCTGTATAAGCAGTTGCGGCTCTGGCTTTCCTGCCAGCTTGTAGATTGAGTTGAGCAAGTTCGGTTTGCTGCGATCGCTCACTAATTAGATTTTTGCCAATATTAAATTGGTTGACAATTTCAAACAGCTTTTCGTCTTGCTGCGCCAGGGTTGTATTCTTTAACAGTAGTTGCCCAATTTTGAGGTGAGTTGCTTGTTTTTGCTCCTCTGGAATCAAAGAATAGGCAGCTTGTTGGACGCGATCGTGTAGAAATTTGTAATTGGGTAATTGGGATGATTCACCCAATCTAGGCGATATCTGGTGACAAGACGTTTCGGGACTGGGGACTGGGGACTGGGTACTGGGGACTGGGGACTGGGGACTGGGGACTGGATACTGGGTACTGGGTATAAATTCTTCAAAATTTGGTGGGGGATTTAGATCCGCCACCAAATTCTCCCAATCCCCATTCCCAGAGTTCTGGAAAAACTTATAAATTTCACTAGTTGGTAAAATCAAACCCTCTTGCAGCGCTTTCCACAAGTCTACAGCAGTTTCATCTGGGGGTTTTTCATAGACAATGGCCAAGGTTGGCAGGTCAAAAGAGTTACCAATACAGGCGGCTAATTTTAAGACGCATTGGGTGGAAGTAGGCAACTTCTGGATTTGATGCGCCATAAACTCGACAACATCATCGGTAAGCGTCAGTTCTTGAATTTGAGCAATATCCCCTTGCCAATATCCCTTTTCAACATCAAAGGTAATCCATCCTTCTTCATGCAATGCCTTGAGTAACTGGGTGACAAAAAAGGGATTGCCTTTAGTTTTCCGATATACCAATTCTGTCAAGGGTGCTGCTAGCGCTGGTGGACAACTAAAGGTATCGGCAATCAAATGATTGAGGTCGGATGGCTTCAGGGAAGTTAGAGCGATCGTGTTAATTACCGCTCCAGTTTTGCCAATGTCGCTCAGGGCTAGCATCAGGAGATGACCAGGAGAGACTTCATTATCTCGATAAGCACCAATGAGCAACAGATAGCCCGTTTCTGTGTCACTCATCAGTAGTTGCATGAGATCGAGTGAAGCCGAATCAGCCCATTGCAAATCATCCAAAAAAATCACTAGGGGATGTTCTGGGGTTGTGAGTACCTGAATAAACTTTTGGAATAGCAGATGGAAGCGATTTTGAGCTGCACTTCCTGAGAGTTCAGGCGTAGGAGGTTGCTTGCCAATAATTTGTTCGAGTTCAGGAATGACCTCAATAATTACCTGCCCGTTTTCACCCAAAGCCGAGAGAATTTTCGTCTGCCATTGCTCCAGTTGGGCATCTGTTTCGGTTAGAAGTTGCGCCATCAAGTCTCGTAATGCCAGCACAAAGGCCGAAAAGGGAATATTGCGCCCAAATTGGTCGAATTTACCTTTAATGAAATAACCCCTCTGTCGGACAATCGGCTTATGGACTTCGTTAACGATCGCTGTTTTGCCGATACCAGAGAAGCCTGCAACTAACATGATTTCTCTACTACCGCCACTGATCCGGTCAAAGGCTTGCAGTAAGTTAGCTACTTCGGTTTCACGACCATAAAGTTTTTCTGGGATGAGGAAGCGATCGCACACATCCCGTTGAGCAATTGGGAAACTTTCAATTCTACCTGTTTCCTTGAGTTGAGCCAAACAAATTTCTAAATCATATTTCAGTCCTAATGCACTCTGATAGCGGTCTTCAGCATTTTTCGCCATCAATTTCATCACGATATCTGAAATCATCTGCGGAATTTCTTTTTCTCTCCTGCCTCCTGCTGCGCTATCCTGCCTTCTGCTTGTTAATTGTTTTGGTTGTTTGGCAATGTGACAGTGAATCAGTTCCATCGGATCGTTGGACTTGAAGGGCAGTTGACCCGTGAGTAATTCAAAAAAAGTCACTCCTAATGAGTAAAAATCACTACGATAGTCGATACCCCGGTTCATTCGTCCAGTTTGCTCTGGAGAAAGATAAGCGAGAGTACCTTCCAAGACCTGGAGATTTTTAATTTCTTGGGTTTCTCTAGGCAGCAGAGAAGCGATGCTGAAGTCAATCAGTTTAACTTGTTTGGTTTCTGGATGAATGACAATATTGGCTGGCTTGATATCTTTGTGGATGATTCGGTGCTGATAGAGTCCGTTGAGAATATCAGCTAGATGAATCGCGATCGCGAGAAATTCACTTAATTTTAGTGGTCGTATTTTAGTATATTCCCAAAGTGAAACGCCTCCAAAATCTTGCATCACAAGTGCATAGCTATTACGATAGGTTTCTAGACTGTAGGGTTGAACAACACCCGGTAAATCAAGATTTTTGGTGATTGTGTACTGATTGCGGAACTGCAAAAGTTCGCTAAATGATGGGTAATCACGTTTTAGGTATTTGATGATCACAGGTCGCAGGTCTATATCTCGAATACCCCGATAGACAATAGTCCTAGAACTGAAGTAAAGTTGCTCAACAACTTGATATCCTTCCATTACAACTGTCCAATCTAGTTCTATTGTCATATACCCTGACCTCATTCTAAGAACTTTCTTTCAATTTCTATACTAATTAATTATTCCCAATTAATAGTTTTTTTAACATCAAAATGTAATTCATTCTCCAAAAAAAATCAGTCCAAGATTTTTTGGGAAATAATTGAATCTATTATGTTTTTTTAGTAATATAGTTATTAAGATAGATAAATAAGTAAGAATTAATACGTAGATAATTTTGAGAAAATTCATCAAATTCTTAATTAAGATATAGATATCAATCCTAAATAATTTGTAAACAATTAGATCCCCGACTTCTTAGACAAGTCGGGGATCTAAGCCTTGCGATCAAATTTAATTTATCAATACCTTCGCCAATTTGCGAGGGTGGGTTGATGTAAGCTGTTGCGCCTACAAATTGCATCCATCACAAGCATGATTAGGCAAAACGAGCTGTACTACCCTACTGCGTAGTATCATCAATAGTTGAGAAGAAGCGATCGCGATCACCCTTTCTTTTTCTCGATGTGTAGTCGCCTACGCCAAACGTCACACATCATCTAACTTTTGGAACGTCTTGAAAACAATAAATGTTAGATTTATTTATTTCTACTTACCTAATTTTTGTAAACCAAGATACATTAAATGGTAGTTTAATCGCAAAGGAACCAAAACGTATGTCCGTTAGTAGCCCTGAAGTCATCCGTCATATATTGATTGGGCTGGGATATTTAGCTCCTGAGATTGATCCTAACCCGGATCTCACTAAATTTGCTCCCTGGAAGCGGAATAACAACTCCTTGACAGATGATCCTACTGAAGAAGCCATTAAAAAGTTTCAGAAACAGTACCCACAAAAACTTACGGTTAATGGTAATGCTGATGCCGAGACTCGAACTGTAATGGAAGATACAGTCAAAGGGCTTCAGAATAGATTGAAGTTTCATGGTTTTGCAAGCAATGCCGAAATTCCTCCCGACAAGCCTTTTTATGGCCCAGCTACTTATACAGCAGTCAAGAGATTTCAGAAATCTCAGGGTTTAACTGAAAATGGTATTGCTACTATTGAACAGCGTCAAATTCTACAGCAACCGAGTCTCACAGATAAGCCCCCAACTCCACCTCAGTCACAACTCAAGCTGATAGATTTGTGCTTTCAATTCAAAAAAAATCCTCAAAATCCTTCTTACATTGCAGCGTTAAATAACTTACAACTAAATCTACCCAAGGATGTTTTAAACAAAGTTACTAACAAATGGAGAGGAACAAACGATCAAAACCCTGAGATTGTCAAGCTGACAAATCTTTTTACTTATTATGATGACAACAATGCAAACCATCGTGATGCACTAAATCACTTACAAAGTCAGATTACCCCAGCCATCTCTCAAGCATTTTTAAATCTCTGGAATAAGAAGTAAACAAATACAGTAGAATTCAGAATTTAGAATTCAGGAGTAAAACACGCTTTATGAAGAAGGGGAAGGGGGAAGGGGAAAAGGTAAAAACCTTGCCCGCAAGTGGCGCGACCTGTTCATCCCTTTTCCCTTTTATGGCTTGCAGCTGTGGAAAGATGTCAATTTTGGATCTGGATGATCTGAGGAACGTTTTGTTGATACTTTTTAGATTTCATCTTGTAGCTAACTTTATTTTCGATTAATTGGTTATTAATATATTCTCTGACTATGGGTGATAGAGAGAAAAGAGCAGCATTTTTATGAACTAGCGATCGCTCTTGCAGAACTGACAAAGCCTCTAGTAATTGTTGTGGTGATACTAAGGTGGATATTTGCGATCGCAATTCTGAAAATGAAACTGGCTGAGAATTAATTGCTAGCCACTGTGTAATCTGCTTTTCCACGTTTGATAACCGATTAAGATGTTGTTTGACTAGATAGTAAATCTCACCAAAAACTACTACATCTTGCTTGATAAATTCACCAATTCTGCCATCAAATAACTCTTGAATGGTAGTAGAGACGATATTTAATGCCAATGGATTGCCTTCATAGCGTTCAATGAGCTTGTTCCACTCGATATTTGAACCGCAAAAGTAACCCTTGGCATTAAATATTTCCTGGATGTCTTGTATCTGTAACCCTTGTAGTTGCAAGACGCGAACAGGTAATTTTTTACCCTCCATTCGCCTAATTTGATTTGGCTTTTCCCGACTTATTAACATCAAGCAACTTTGATGAGATGTTTCTCCTAATTGTCTAAAAAATTGACCATAACTTTCATTTTCTGGACAAGGATAACTATAATCCCCATTATCGGCAGCATCTTTTAAAATTGCCTCTGCATTATCTAAGATCAACAAACAACGATGTTTCTTGAAATAATTAATCAACTGAGAAATTCTACCTTCTACCGTTTCTGGTAAATGAGTTGACTGATCGGTTGATAAAACTTGGAGTAGATGGGCTAGCATATCTTTGACTGGTGGCGCATTGCGGAGAGTTCGCCAAATCACAAACTGAAACTGTTCTTGAATTTCAGTAGCCAACTTCATCGATAGCCAAGTTTTACCAATTCCCCCCATACCTAATAGTGTCACTAACCGACAGCGATCGCCTATTATCCATTGTTCCAGTGTCGCCAATTCTGCTGTGCGTCCGTAAAAGATAGATACATCTGGTGCATCGTCCCAATCAATACAGTTTAAGGTTGGGGATTCTAGATTTTGGGTAGGATTTTCAATGGGAGGTAATTGATAATCACTTGCTTCCAGTCGTAGGTTAAAAGCCTTAAAACAGCAATTGAGGCTTTGCTTATCTACCCCGATTTGACACCGAAATACTTTCATCAGGGTATCTGGATCTAAGCCAGTACGTGACCTGAGTTGTTCCAAAGTGTAACGTTGATCGGAGTTTTCCCAACTTTCTGCTTGACATTTAGCCGTGTGTAGTTTCTGAAATCCTTCAGTGGTGAGAATTACACCACGTTTACGTCTGGGTTTTTGTCGATTCATCACATCACAAGCCTATTGTATTTATCAATACATTTGTGGACTAGCGAAACTAACTATTTTTGGTATCTTACCAAACTGACAAATAAAGTAAATAAATATACAGAAAATTTTATTGCCAGGAAAGATTTTGGTTATTTTGTACAGAATATAAAATTTTATCCGATGTTAAGCGAATTCAACCATATTACTTATCAAATTGCCAAAACTACAAAGTCTTTCTGGGAGAGCTTTTTGCTGATTGAGGGTAATAAATTCTTAACTTCTTTCTTAAGTTCCTAAACTTCGGTTGTCAATATTGGGTTTAGATAGTCAAACTGTATTCAGTTCCAAAAAATACCGATTGGAGCATTGTTTTTAACAATGTTTGAGCAGTGAAATTGCGGATTTCTGAAGTTTCATCAGTCACAATCTACTTGGTTCTGTAGTTTTTTCCTGAGGTATGTGAATATGTCTGTCATCAAGAAAATTATTGCTGGTTTTATACAACCTGTTGTTTCTGTTTTACTAGTGGTTTCTCTGGTATTTGGTTTTGCTAGCAATGCTTTTGCTCAATCCATTCCTTTAGTTAGCCTCAAAACAGGAGACACCATTGCCCTGCGATCGGATACAGGTAAGTATCTAAGTCGAATTAATCGTGGTAGCGTAAATCCTGCTGAAGCTGCAAAGGATGCCATTGATCCTTACTCTAAATTTAAGGTGACAGTTTTAGATGGCAATAAAGTTGCTTTACAGGCAGACACAGGTAAGTATCTGAGTCGCATTAATTACACATCAAATGGCAGAAATACCATTGAAGCTGCAAAGGATACTGTTGATCCATTTTCTCAATTTAATGTGAAAGTTTTAGACGGCGGTAAAATCGCTTTACAGTCGGATACTGGTAAGTTCCTGAGTCGTATTAATTACGGCGGTGCAGGTGGTCAAAATCCCATTGAAGCTGCAAAGGATGCCATTGATCCATATTCTCAATTCCAGGTCGAAATCCTACCCTAGTATTTCTTTCGAGGTTAGAGAGACGCGATAAATCGCCGTCTCTACAAGGAATTTATCTGTCAATTAGTTATTGACATACGAAAATTAAAAACCAGGTTTCTGAATCTCTGTAGAGATTAGAAACCTGGTTTTTTAACAATTCTGAATTCTGATTTAATACTCAATTCCCGGTTGTGCTTTCACACCTTGATCGCGGAAAGGGTGCTTAACTAGAGTCATTTCGGTTACTAGGTCAGCACGCTCAATTAAAGCCGATGGTGCGCCTCTACCTGTGAGAATAACGTGTTTGTTAGCGGGTTTTTGCGCCAAACCCGCTAAAACATCTTCTACTGGTAAGTAGGCCATTTTGAGGGCGATATTGATTTCATCTAACAACACCAGATGAAAGTCTGGGTTGCGGATGTATTCTAATGATTTTTCCCAGGCGGCGCTAGCTTTGTCAAGATCGCGATCGCGGTCTTGAGTTTCCCAGGTAAAGCCTTCGCCCATTGCGTGAAATTCTATCTGGTCTTCCCAATAGCTGAAAACCCTTTTCTCAGAAGGTTCCCAGCTACCTTTGATGAATTGAATGATCGCTACTTTATACCCATGACCTAGCGATCGTAACACCATCCCCAAAGCCGCAGTGGTTTTACCCTTGCCGTTACCAGTATTTACAATAATTAACCCTTTTTCTGGTACGGCTTCTGCTATACGCTTGTCTTGAACTTCTTTGCGTCGCTGCATCTTTTTGCGGTACTGTTCATCAGTCAGAGACGAAGACATTACCTCATCAATCAAGCGCCCAATTTCTTGGTCTGAGTTCAATTCTTGCGGTGTATCGTTTTTCATCAAGCTTGTCTAGAAATAACTGTTAAAAGTGTTGAAAATGAACCAAAATCGTCTTACTTATCCAATTTCACCTAAATTACTTGATTGGAAATGTCCAGTTAAGTCTTCATGTGAAATATTCATAGTGTGTTAGCTTTATTAATGATTTGCAGACAAGTAGAAATATATATGATACACAAACTGAACTTATAATTTGAGTTTACTATTACTGTTTTAAATAATTTAATATGTTCATTAAAGTAGTTTACCAGTAAAAATTTATTATTATCTCCATAATGTTTTGAATTTTGTTAGCGCAGCGTAAAGCCTTCTCTACGAGAGGCTCCGCCAACGGCATGGCTTCTCGTAGAGACGCTGCGCGAACGCTTAGAGCGAGTCTGCGTACCCTTACAGGGAAGCAAGCTACGCTTTTAGCGTCTCGTAGAGAGCGTCATTTTGAATTTTTAATTGTTAAGGATGTTGTTGTTTCCATTTTTCCCATAAAGGCTGCGTATCCTCTGGTTGACCGTCATAGTTGAGTAATTGGTCTGAAATTATTACCCATGACTGGGCGCTGCGTGTCCAAATGTTACCAACTGGGCGTAACCAACTTGTATCATCTAAGGTTCCAGCTTTGACATTGATAGTATTTGGATGGTAAGTCCGTTCATGGAACAACCGCGTTCCGCAGTCGCCACAAAACAGATTATTTACTTCACGTCCGCTATCATTTTTCCGAGTCCAAGATTTAGGTTTTCCTTGAACAATTACAACAGCATCTCGTAGTACTGTAAGAGACATTCCAAAAGCACTAGAAGATTGTTTTTGACACTCCTTGCAGTGACATAGGTAAAGGGTTAATGGTTGGGCATGAATTTCATAACGAATCTGTCCACATTGACAACCTCCAGTATATGGAAGACTCACAAGTTTTATCTCCTGATATTTTTTTTGCTTTATTGTAACTATAACTATCTCAATCTTAGAGGATATTTGAAAAGTTTTGGACGAATATAATTCGCTACTATACTAGTATTGTACGCCTCTACGAACTAACACAAAGTCAAGGTTTTTAACCCACAGACATGGGTAAACTCTCGTGTAGCTGCAATTTCTAATCGCCTGGACGAGTAATAAATTAGACTTTTCAAATTAACCTCTTAAAGCGGGTTTTGTTAAACACAAACAGAAGACACGTGGACACGATTCTCTGCGCGTCCCTAAATCCCCCTTATTCTTCATCTTCATCCAATTCATCATCCTCACTCCAATACTGTTGAGGTGCATTTCCATGAACATCTAAAATCTTGGCTTTTTTAATTTTCTTATCAGGTGGATTAATTGTTTCTAACTGCACATCAAATTTCCAGTTGTCACCAAAATCATAAAGATAGGTCATTTTACCACCTGCTTCTAAAGATAAATCACCAATTTGCACTTGGTCTGCAAATGGCGGTGTTTCCATGTAGGCATGACCGATTTTTATGATGCGACCAAAATGGTCTTTATAACTAAATTCGTACAGGTGATCGTAATCAAAATCAAAGGCATCGAGAATTGTCTCTGCTAGCCAGCTTAATGGTTTATTTGCTGGTATGGCAATGCGTCGCCAAGCTTTAGAAAGGGACACTTTAAAAACATAAATACCATCCGTGAAGCCTTGCTTAGGAACAAGTAAATTATGCTCCCATTCTGGAAAAAATGGTTGTAAATGTGACTGTAACTTTCCAAAAGTCACATTTACATCATCCTGTAATTCTCCTCGTATTCCCAATGGAAATAGTAATCGTAACAAAGCATCACCAAAGGGTAAGCGTTGTAAACTAGTAATCCGCCACCCCTTGCCTTCTTGTGGTTTTCCATGTTTGATAGATAACAATCCAAATAACTCTAACAGGGCAACATTATGCAGACCGGGGTAATAACTAATATCGTGTTGGTTTTCATACTTAGGAAACTTTAAACCTTTATCTGGGACGCGGGGCCATAGCTGTATACATCTAAATAAATTCCCTAATGAATCTTGATGTTCACCCAAAATTTCGTTATTTCCCCAAATCAACCAAGCTTCTAATAAGTTGAAATAACGTTCTGTTAAGTTCAGGCTTGACCATGATTGTAAAGTTGCTGCGTCTAAAACTAAAACCTGCTTTTTCCCTTGGGATCTAATTTGGGCTATTCCAGAACTCCGTAATAACAGATATAGTCCATTAATGTAGGGATATGATTTCTGTACGGGGCGTTTGAGTTTAGTTTCAATTGGGTGACTTAACCGAGAATTAACTTCTGATAGTACTTTTAGCGGTAGAAGGTTATTAACACTACTAACTTCCACTCCGTTTGGTTGCAAGAAATCTATCAGGGTTTGAAAGTCATGTAGAATCGTACCGGGTTGATTTTCATCAATACTGAGTTCTTGTAGAAGTTGTTGTTGTGACTCTGCAAGGGTTGGTAGTTCAGGATTGAGTGTGCGTTCTAGTCGCGCAAATAAATCTTCCATAAATAAAAATTATTAATTATCAATTCACAATTTAACCTTCGTGTAACCTTGTTTTCTTTATACTATGACTTCAGCAGTTATCCTCAAAAAGATTGACTTGCCAAGTGTCACAGCAGGACTATCAACACCGTAAGTTTCATGAAATGTGAATGATAATATTTTCACCTTTTACTTGACAACCACAAGCATTTAATATGAATAGTAACACTCGCCTACAGATGATTTTAGCTGATACACGTATTAATACAGTATTACCTGCGATCGCTCAACTAAATCTACCTAACTGGTGGTTAGCCGGTGGTGCAGTCCGAAACACCATTTGGTCTGCAATTTTTGGCAATGACTGTGGGTTAGGTATTAAAGATTTTGATATTGCATTCTTTGATATAGAAGGAAATCGTTCCCAGGAACAAGTAGCAAAGACAACCCTCACAGAAAAATTTCCTCATGACGAGTTTGATGTCAAAAATCAAGCCAGTTTTGCTCGTTGGCGACTTGGCAGCAGACCTTATACTAATACAGAGGATGCGATCGCAGATTGGCTGCATACTGCTACTGCTGTGGGAGTTCGACTAGATGCACAAGGGCAATGGCAATTTTTTACACCCTACGGCTTGGATGACCTATTTGGTGGCATTATTCGACCGACACCAACGCATACTCATAATATAGACGCACACAATAAGGCCTCTGGTTTTTTACAAAAGTGTCCTTATCTGCGGTTGGCGTAAAAATTACAGTCAGATTTTAGCTACTACTTTCCTTTACCAGGGAATAATCATTTTTTAATGTACAACCCTTGAGTATGGAATTCCAATGTTAATAATTTTCTCCTGCTGGGAATAATTAAACTAGAACCCCTTGCATGACAAGACAGGGGGTGATGCTAATTTGATAACTTTATAGTCAAAAATCAATGCCAAATCGTACTGGATATCAAATCAACTCGACTCTCCACGAAGGAATTCAAACAATTATTTATCAGACACAAAGGCCAAAGACGCAACAGCGAGTTATCCTCAAGCTGCTTAAAAATGAATATCCGACTCTCGAAGCCTTTACTCGGATTAAAAACGAGTACCAAATTCAGCAAGGTTTAGACCATCCCAATATAGTTAAAGCTATCAGTCTAGAAACCTTTCAAAATCGTGTAGGACTGTTATTAGAAGACTTTGGTGGTCAGTCTTTAACTCAACTGCTACAAATAGAAAAACTCGATTTAATTAACCATTTAAAAATTGCCATTCAACTGACTAAAGCCTTGGACTATTTACATAAATACCAGATTATTCATAAAGATATTAAACCTAGTAACATCATCATTAACTCCCAGACAGGTATTGTTAAACTTGCTGACTTTGGTATCGCCTCTCGCCTCAATAAAGAAAATCCCCAATTTAATAACCCTAATTGCGTTGAAGGCACACTTGCCTATATGTCTCCTGAACAAACTGGGAGAATGAATCGCATTCTTGATTATCGCACTGACTTTTATTCTCTTGGTGTGACTTTATATGAAATGCTCACTGATAAAACACCATTTTTTAGCCAAGACCCCCTAGAAATAGTTTATAGTCACATTGCTATTCAACCGATAAACCCGCAATCATTAAATTCACAAATTCCTACCGCCGTCTCGGAAATTGTGATGAAGCTGATGGCAAAAAATGCGGAAGACAGATATCAAAGTGCCACAGGATTATTAGCAGATTTAGAATTATGTCTCAACCAATTAGAAACGAAGGGAATCATTACTGATTTTGTTCCAGGTCGTTTAGATGTCTTGAGTCAGTTATTAATTCCTCAAAAATTATATGGTCGTGAAGAACAAGTTAATGAACTGTTAGCTGCATTTGAGCGTATTACATCTGGAACTAGTGAAATGATGCTCGTCTCTGGCTATTCTGGTATTGGCAAATCAGTTTTAGTCAACGAAGTTAATAAACCCATTACCCGCAGACAAGGTTACTTTATTTCTGGGAAATTTGACCAATTAAAGCGGAATATACCTTATGCTTCTTTAATTCAAGCTTTTGCTTATTTAATGCGATATCTGTTGACAGAAAATAATGAACAAATAGAAATATGGCGTCAAAAAATATTATCAGCTTTAGGAACAAATGGAAAAGTCATTACTGATGTAATTCCAGAAGTAGAATTAATCATTGGTACACAGCCGGAAGTTGCCCAAATTGGGGCAACAGAATCACAAAATCGTTTCAATCATGTTTTTAAAGAATTTATCCAAGTTTTTACTCAAAAAGAACACCCATTAGTTATCTTTTTAGATGATTTACAATGGGCAGATTCAGCTACTTTAAATTTAATCCAACTGCTCATAACTGACACCGACAGCAAATATTTTTTATTTATTGGGGCATATAGGGATAATGAAGTTAGTTCAGCACATCCTTTAATCCAAAAAATAGAAGAAATTAAGAATAGTGGTACAGTTGTTAATAATCTTGTATTGCAACCTTTAAATTTAGAGAATGTAACTCAGCTAGTTGCCGAAACTCTCCAAGAAACAGAGGTAAACCAGAATGAAGAAATTGGAATTTTTAACAAGGAACTTATTAAATTAGCTGAGTTAATTTGTAATAAAACAGGTGGCAACCCATTTTTCATAACACAACTAATGCAGGTACTTTATCAAGAAAAGCTGTTAAGATTTGACTTTAGTAATGCTAAATGGCAGTGGAGTTTAGAAGATATTCAAGCAATTGGCATTACCGATAAAAATGTCGTTGACTTAGTTGCTAGTAGAGTTGAAAAGCTACCAAAGTTCACCCAAGAGGTTTTAAAACTAGCAGCTTGTGTGGGCGACAGATTTAGTTTAGATGTTTTATCGATAGTTAATGAAAAATCGCCTTCTTTGACAGCAAATGATTTACACTCAGCTTTACAAGCTGGATTAATTCTGCCTTTAAGTGAAGCTTATCGTATTCCTTTAGTTTTTAATCAAGAAGAAGCGGTTAATTTAAATTTTGACACTTCACGGGTAGGTTACAAGTTCCTGCATGACAGAGTACAACAAGCAGCATATTCGTTAATTCCAGAAGAACTGAAGAAATCTACTCACCTGAAAATTGGGCAATTGCTTCTCCAAAATATACCTAAAGAGGAAATAGAAGCTAATATTTTTGATATTGTCAATCAGTTGAATGTAGGTATTGTTAACCTGATAGAGCAATCTGAAAAAACTGAATTAGCACGATTAAATTTAATTGCCGGACAAAAAGCTAAAGCTTCTACAGCTTACGAAGCCGCACTTAAATACTTCACAAATGGGATAGAACTTTTAAGTATAGATGCTTGGCAAAATGAATATACCTTAACCATCGGTTTATATGAAGGAGCCGCAGAGGCAGCCTATCTAGGCGGTGATTTTCAGCAGATGCAAAAATGGGCTGAGGTGGTGCAGCAAGAAGCTAAAATTCTTCTAGATAAAGTGAAAGTCTATGAAGTACAGATTATCGCTTCTATCATTCAAAGCAAGCAACTGGAAGCTATTCAAATAGCAGTATCAATTCTGCAATTGTTAGGAATAAATTTTCCAGATGAGCCAACATCAACTGATATTCAGCAGGGGATGGATGAAATTGCTGCTTCTTTGAAAGGGAAAGCCATTGCAGACTTAATTAACTTACCATTAATGACCGATCCTAACAAGATTGCAGCCATGAGAATCTTAATGGGAGTTCTCCCTGCGGCTTTTCAAACTGCACCTGCAATGATGCCAATTATTGTTTGTAAAATGGTCAATTTGTCCTTAAAGTATGGCAATACAGCTGTATCTGCCTATGGTTATAGTCTTTATGGATTACTTCTTTGTGGAGTTCAAGGAGAAATTAATTCTGGCTATGAATTTGGAAAGTTAGCTTCTAGTTTGGTGTCACAATTTAATGCTGAAGAACTTAAGGCGAAGATTCTGACGGTTGTTAGTGCCCATGTTATGCATTGGAAAGAGCATGTTAGAGAGACATTAACATCATCCATGTCAGGGTATTCTAGCGGTCTGGAAACTGGAGATTTAGAATATGCTGGTTATTGTGGTTACATTTATCCCTATCATT
The DNA here is from genome assembly GCF_036916985.1 of Nostoc sp. GTDB lineage: Bacteria > Cyanobacteriota > Cyanobacteriia > Cyanobacteriales > Nostocaceae > Nostoc. Next base: position 10,278 of record NZ_JBALFD010000001.1, on the reverse strand, counting down.
CATTTTGGCTGGGTAAGGAACTTTGGGTTCTCGAACAAGAACTGATAGCTTATTGTGATTCGCTGAAAAAAATTAAGCAGCAAGTAGCTTTCACTTGGAACTCAGTATATTTACAAACAGTTCTGAACTTGAAAGGAAGTTTTGAAAATGTGGACTGTTTAATTGGAGAAGCATACAACGAGCAAAGTATGTTGCCAATTCATCAGCAAGTAAATGACCTTTACACAATTAACCATTTATTTGTGAATAAGCTAATGCTCTCTTACATATTTGGAGAGTATTTTAAAGCTGTAGAAAATGCTGCGATCGCAGAAGAATCTTTAGGTGGTGTTACAGGCTTGTTTGTTGTTCCACTGTTCTACTTTTACGATTCTCTAGCCCACTTGGCAATATATCATACTGCCCAAGAGTCTGACAAGCAAGCTATTCTAGAAAAAGTCCGAGCTAATCAGCAAAAGATGGAACTCTGGGCTACTCATGCTCCGACAAATCACTTACACAGATTTTATCTTGTAGAGGCAGAAAGATATCACGTTTTGGGTCAAAAACTTGAGGCAATGGACTACTATGAACACTCGATTGCCAAATCTCAAGAAAACGGTTTTCTCCAAGAAGAAGCTTTAGGTTATGAGTTAGCTGGAAAATTTTATCAGTCTCTAGGTAAAGAATTAATTCATCAAACTTACATAACTAAAGCTTATTATGCCTATATTCGCTGGGGTGCGATCGCTAAAGTTAAATACTTAGAATCCAAGTATGCTTTTCTAGTAGGACAAACTACTACGGTAGAAAACACTACTTCAAAAATGGATACAGTTCATCTTACCACTAACACTACTACCAATAGCAGCCTGAGCGATTTTCTAGATTTTAATGCATTCATTAAGTTTTCACAAGCGATTACCAACGAAATTGTTTTAGAAAATTTATTGGGCAAGTTGATCAAAATTTTACTAGAAAATGCTGCTGCCCAAAAAGCAGTACTACTCCTAGTTAAAGATAATCACTTATATATCGAAGCTTCTGGAAATGCTACTGACGAGGTGGTGACTGTCTTACGCTCTATTCCTGTTGAAACCTATCAGGATTTACCGCTCTCTGTGATTAATTATGTTTGCCGAACTCAGCAGTATCTTGTATTAAATAATGCAACAGTTACAGAACCATTTAACTTTGATATCTATATTCAGAAATCTCAAACAAAATCAATCTTTTGTTTGCCCATTATGTATCAATCACAGCTTACTGGTATTATTTATTTAGAAAACCAGTTATCATCAGGAGCTTTTGTTTTAGAAAGAGTAGAGGTATTAAAAGTCTTAGTTTCGCAAATGGCGATTGCTATAGAAAATGCTAGCTTGTATACAAGGGCACAAGATAAATCTAGGGAATTAGAACAATCCATAAAAGATTTACAAGAGGCGCAATTACAACTTATCCAAAGTGAAAAAATGTCTTCTTTAGGAAATTTAGTTGCAGGTGTAGCACACGAAATCAACAATCCCATTGGTTTTATTACAGGTAGTATCGCTCAAGCCAAAGATATTGTTAATGATTTAATAGATTATCTGCAACTATATCGAGAAAAATTCCCCAATCCTGGTATTGAAATTGAAGAAAAAGCCGAAGAAATAGATATAGATTTCTTGCTAAAAGATTTACCAAAAATGATTGATGGTATGACAGTAGGGACACAACGCATTCGTAACATTAGTACCTCTCTCCGTACTTTTTCCCGCGCTGATACTACCTCGAAAGTATTAGCTAATATCCACGAAGGTATCGATAGTACTTTGTTGATTTTACAGCATCGTCTAAAAGCCGATCATAATCGTCCTGCTATTACAATCATTAAACATTATACAGATATTCCATTAGTAAAATGCTATTTGGGACAATTAAACCAGGTGTTTATGAATATCCTTGCGAATGCAATTGATGCTTTAGAAGAAGCAAATATCGGTCGTGACTTTTTAGAGATTCAAGAAACATATCCTAACATTATTACTATTGAAACTAATGTGGCGATGGATAATAAAAATGTAGTAATTAAGATTCAAGATAATGCCAAAGGAATGGCAGAAGAAGTTAAAGCCTGCATTTTTGAGAATTTATTCACTACCAAATGTGTGGGAAAGGGGACGGGATTAGGATTATCTATTAGTCGGCAAATTATAGTTGAAAATCATGGTGGAGATTTGATTTGTGAATCAGTCTTGGGACAAGGAACACAATTTATAATTTCTATTCCCATTTTGGGAGAATAATTAACAATTCAAAATTCAAAATGACGCTCTCTACGAGACGCTAAAAGCGTAGCTTGCTTCCCTGTAAGGGTACGCAGACTCGCTCTAAGCGTTCGCGCAGCGTCTCTACGAGAAGCCATGCCGCAGGCTTTACGCTGCGCTAACAAAATTCAAAATTAAAGAAATTTCAGACGGGGATTTAGCGAGAAACGCGGTCTTGGGCTTTGCCCAAGTGGAGCGATTTCTCAAGACAAACCCCGACTGAAATGGGTACTACATCTAGATGTAGGGGTCTTAAACCCCTTAATTTACGATAAATTTTGATAGTTTTAGCCTCAGATTCTCGACTTCTCAAAGGAGTTAACTCATTTCCTGGCTTGAAGTCGGGGGGAAATCGAAGTCATTAGTCATTAGCACCAATGAATAATGACTAAATCGGCAGGCGGCTATCCCAGACACTCCTCTTGTTGGGATGGGATTACCGCCGATTTCCGTTGAGAATTTTATCACGAATCTTTTAGGATTGCTATAGTAATTCTATTTAGGACTTGCTGAAAATTGGTAAACTAAAATTCGTTTTGCTGTTACTAAAACTATGTAAGTGGTAACTTTATTACTTAATCAAATCAACACAAACTTAGTTGCAATTAACACCTATAACTTATTAATTAACTGTTATAACTAATTGTATACATCAAATCTTGTACGTACTAGCTTTATCATTCACTAGAAAATAGGTTTTCTAGCGAATATAAAATATCATTCCTAGCAAAATCTCCAAGCATTTTAGCCAGGTTTTGTTGGCTAAAATTATTAGTCAAAACTTTAGTTTTGGCTACAGTACAAGATGCAAAGATTGTAAATAATTAAGGGAGTAATCTTGTGGAAAAAAGAAGAGAAAATGGCGGAATAGTTTCCAAGGCTATTTCGTTTCTGTTAAATCGTATAACTTTGATTGTGCTTGCAGTTGCTCTTGTGCTGTTTGTTGGCGGTAAGTTTGAACTAGCAAGTGCATCTCAACCTAACGCGGAACTAGAAATTCAAAAATTAACATCCTGTTACTCGCTAGGAACTGACGCTATTGGTAGAGGAAATCTCCAAGAAGGCAAGAATATTTATCGGGATTGTTTTACTCAAGATGCAGTTCTCACTGCCATTTTCCCTGATGGGGCAACTCAAACAAGTTATGGGACAGATTCTTGGGCAGATTTTGTCTATTCAGTATTCCAAGGAAATGGTTATACAGCTACTCAACACTTGATGGGTACAATAAACATTTCAGTTGAGAATAATAAAGCAACGATGACCTCTTATCTCCATGCTACTCATAAACGTTCGGAAACTAGCATTGATGTCGCTAATGGCACTTATGAAGATCAAGTCGTTAACAGAAATGGACGCTGGAAAATTCGTAATCGTACCCTTAAACTCATTGATTTCTTGAATCTCAGTTCGCCAACTACTGCTTCTTCAAGCACTAATGCCCGAAGCACTAATTCCTCAGCTACCTTTGTAAGACCAAATATACCTCGTTTAAAAGACTAATTCTTCAAATCAGAATGGTATTAATACGGATTGGATAGTATTATTTACCTTCATAATAACCTGGAAAAGGGGTGAATTCTAAATATTCACTCCTTTTTTTTCACTTGATGGAAACATACTGCAAGATAAAATCCAGTTTGATATTCAATAATTTGCAGCTTTAGGAAACTTTTGCAGTCAGCCCTTATTCTGTTTGATGTATGAATAGAGAAGTTCGCGATCGCTCCGAGGATTTACAATTAAGCAGGGACTATTACCGTAACTTCCATTACTTACAAGCACAACAGTAACGCCTATTCGGGGACAAACTCCTAAACAACTGGTGCTAACCACCCGAAAATCACCCCATAATCCCTCAAATTTTAAACGCGATTTCAACCAATTTTCTAAGTCTTCGGAAGCTGTTGAGCCTGATTGCTCGTTTGTACATTGTGAACACACAAGCACCAAACCAGACTCCCATCGGGGAGAAACACTGGGAATAGAAGTCTCTAATGGGCGAGGGCGAGAATTTATTAAGGGCGATGGTTGCTGAGAAGTGGATGCAAACCTTTTGAGGATACGTTGGAGCAATATTTTAATACGCCGGAGCAATTTTTTCATGGACGACCCTACCTGTTTCTCTCAGTGAGAGAATAATCTAAGTTTCCCGTTTAGTCTGTTCTAGTAGATCAAAGCATTTATCAAGAGCGAGAAATTATTGCAGGTCGGTTTAAAAGATACAATCAAAAAACGTAAGTAATTGGGTAAGCTACCGCTATTTTGTGATATAAACCATCCAAGGCTAAAATACTGTAGAAGAAATCAGCCTGCGATCGTTTGCACTAATTGAGTGAAAACTACCAAATTCAGAAACACAATGACCGAAAACAACTTATGATACAAGCCCATAAATAAATTTAGGGGGATCATTAATTTTGAATTTTGAATTCGGAGCGAAGCGACGTGACGAAAGTTACACTCTACATTGCAGCTAGTTTGGATGGCTACATTGCTCGTAGCGATGGCGGAATTGATTGGCTATCAATCCTTGATACAGAAGGTGAAGACTTCGGTTACACTGCTTTCTACGAATCCATTGATGCGATCGCTTTAGGTAGCAAGACGTATGAAGTAGGGCTTGGTTTTGAACAATGGCCTTATCCAGAAAAAAAATCCTTCGTTTTCACCCAGCGCCATCTCCAATCTGAGCGTGAGGACGTTGTGTTTGTTTCTGAACCAGTAAAACAGGCACTAGCAACTATAGAGACTGAAGGTTTTAAAAATATCTGGCTAGTTGGTGGCGGAAAATTAATCAATTCGTTTCTTCAGCACAGCTTGATTGACGAATATATTATTTCAACTATTCCAACTATCTTAGGTGGCGGTATACAACTTTTCCCACCGCCTACCCCTGAAGAAAAATTGGAACTGATTAACTCAAAACAATATCCTAGTGGTTTAGTCCAGTCACATTACAGGCGACAAATCAAAAATTAAAATAATTCGTAATTATTAATGATAATATCTACAAATTACGCATTACCTTCGCGTAGCGTCTCGTAGAGAAGGGGAGACGCTAAGAGCGAAGATCGTCATTACGAATTATCTAAAGAAGTTTCTGAACAGCCGCGCTAAATTCTTCGTAAGGAGAAACCCCTACTATCGTTTCTGCTAAGATACCATCTTTGAAAATTAAAACTGCTGGAATACTCCGAAGACCGAATTTTTTGAAAATTGGCTTGTTACTGTCAACATCCACCTTAACGACTTTAGCGCGACCTTTGTATTCTTCGGCAAGTTGATTCATTAACGGACTGACTAGGCGACAGGGGCCACACCAAGTAGCAGTAAAATCAACAACAACAATTTTCTCTTCACTTCCATTTAAAACAACATCAAATTCGCTTTCTTCAACGTAACTAACTATGTCGGTATCAGTAGACATTTTTCAATTCCTTAGTATCAAACTAAAATCTCAGCAAAAAGCTAGCTATATAAACTATACTCCCTTCTGAGTATCAGATTCACCAGTTACCGACATTGGGAAATCCCCGCAGATAAGTAGCGTATACTTAATAACTTACAATTTTTGTAGGTAGAGTGCGTTATGCGATCGCACCCTACCAACCGAATCTAAAAACCTATGCCTTGAAGGTATAGAAGCCTCAATAGTCATCCTGTCGATCAAACAGTTCTAACAAACCAATTGTGCCGACAAAAAAAGTGTAAGTAGCATATTTTATTGGTATTTTTTGTCTTGAAGGTGCATAAAAAGCTGCTATAATGCCTTCGATAAAATGGCTGATCATGGCAAAACGCTCAATCCAAAAAATTGGATTCAGACTGCTTGGTACATTAGTATTGGTGATTACTGCATAAATATTCCACGATTCCAATCCAATTGCGCTTGTTATAAGCACTGTAGATATAATTTTTACAAAGATATAAATCTTTTTCTTGATAAACTTTAAGTCCATACTGTTCACAAAATAATGTTTATAGCGTTTCCTAGTCATACAAGGTACATCATAGTCCCCTCTGCGAAAACATCTGTGAGGGCATTGGGTGTGGAGTTCTTCTAGCTCACCAAGAACAGCTATATTTAAAAAATGACAAAAGTGTGGAATAATACATGGGTGAAAAATTTCACTGCACCCCATACATTGATCATAAAACTAAAGCTATGATTGCTCAACATTACAACTCAACCCATGTTGAAAATAATTTGCTTAAACAAATCAAAATTAAAGAAAATCAGCTAAAAATTGCACAAGAATCTGATATGCTCCATGTAGTAGAAGAATTACAGGGTCAACTATTAAAGCTACAGTCTCAATTATCAGAACCGCAAGATCAAGACGTTGAAGTTCAAGCGTTGATGGCTTTGCTAGACGATTAAAATTGTAAATTTGTGTTACAAATTTTCTTGAAAACACAAAACCTCTGTAACTCAGAAGCAGAACATATTGATTCTGATGTTTGGGAGTGTAGTTTATATGCTACATTTCAAGAATTAACATTACAAAAAATAGCGATTTCAAGAGTCATAAAAGGATGATGATTCTTACTTAGGAACGTGGATTAAATAAGATGCAAAACTTGATCCTATCTCTGCTTCCCTCTCCAATATATCGGAGAGGGATTGAGGGTGAGGTAAACCAAGGACATAAATTGTATGTTATTTAATTCTTATTCCTTAGATAAGACTTTGAGGTTTTTGCTGGGGATTTGGTTTTTTTATCTGCGGTACTGAATCAATCTTAAGAACAGGTTTAATTGAGCGCTGTTGTTCTTGCCTCAGAATTTGAATTTCTCTCTCAATTGAATCTTTTCCTTGCCTAAAAAAGTCTTGAGAACTATATGGAACCAAGTCACGGGATAAATGTTGGGCTTGTGCTGGAGTTAAACTAGGAACAGCTTGTTCAGCATTAGCAGAAGTCTGTATAGCCAGCAAAAAAGCTGTTGAAACCACCAAGGGTTTTATTTTTATACATCCGTTGGATATTAGGTTTAACATAATTGATACACCTGTTGCGTGAATCCTGCTTCAAACCATCTTGTATTGGTCTGACTATAAGCAAAGTACACTTATTGGGTTGCTAATTACCTCCCGCAAATGGGTGAATTAATCAATCAAACTATTAGTACAGCACAGCAAAAATCCAGCTACCATATCAATTCAGTAGCCAAGTTACTCAAGCAACTTGTTAAAACTAGGCAAACTTCCACCACTTGAAATTTCGATGAATCTTGAGAGCTAAAAAATTGTCCTAGATGCAAAAAATCTACTATTGAGCATCTAATGGTATTTTTGCCTTTTGAAACACCTGTTCGACCGTAAATTCCAGTCCCTCAAATAAAGAATCTGTGAGTAATTCTTCTCCCATATAAGTTTGTGGTGCTGCATCTGGATAAAAAACAGTAATGCTTCTGGCTTTACTATCTAATATCCACACCCGCAGCACCTTAGCATCTAAATAGTCTTTGGCTTTAGCCGCCATTTGCCCAAAGGTTTGTCCGGGTGAAATAATTTCAATTACCAAATCAGGAGGAACGGGACAAGCTTCGTTTTCATCCCAGTTAGCAGGTAAATGTTCATAAGAAATGTACAAGATATCTGGAATTGGCATCCAATCTCGTCCCCGACGGGTTAATGCAACAGCCCATTCTGGGCAAACTTCTCCTTTCCCTTCACAGGATTGCTCAATCAAATTGAGAAGGACACGGGTAAGTTTTGCGTGAAAAAATTTTGGTGACATTTTAGGAATTGCTTGACCATCAATGAGTTCATAGGTGATATCTCCCTCACCTGATGGAAGATTTAAGAACTCTTGCAAGGTCAATTGATTCTTGGCTTGGAGTATCATGGCTCAATAATTCGTAATTCGTAATTCGTAATTGAAGAACATAGCAACTAATGTTTTATTCTGACTCCTGAATTCTTCTTTGTTCACATTTCTCGCAAAACTTGCCGAATAATATCCGATGGCACTTCGTCGGTAACTGTTACTACACCAATCTCTGTTGGTAAAACGAACCGCACTTTCCCAGCTTTGACTTTCTTATCTAACTGCAACGCCTCAATAATTGCTTCAATATCTACCCCAGTTGGTAATTGAGTCGGTAAACCCGCTTTTTGAATTAAAGCATTTTGACGTTCTGTGTCAACATTTTGCCACATTCCCAATTCCACAGCAATTTGACCGGCTGCTACCATCCCAATAGCCACTGCTTCACCGTGATTTACTAGGCGATAACCAGTCAAACTTTCCACTGCATGACCGATGGTATGTCCATAGTTGAGAATCGCCCGTAATCCCCCTTCTTTCTCATCTTTGCTAACAACATCAGCTTTAGCTTGACAAGAGCGCGTTAATATGGTGGTTATTAGCTCAGGTTTGACATAGCGGAGTTGGTCGAGGCGTTTACTTGCTTCCAACTGGGCAAACAATTCGGCATCCCAAATCACACCGTATTTAATAACTTCTGCCATCCCTGCCCGAAACTCGCGCATAGGTAGAGTTTTTAACACATCTGCGTCAATCAGAACTAAGCGCGGTTGATGGAATGCCCCAATCAAGTTTTTGCCGTGGGGATGATTCACGCCAGTTTTGCCACCAATTGCCGAATCTACCATTGCCAACAAAGAGGTAGGAACTTGGACAACATTAATACCGCGTAGCCAAGTTGCAGCCGCAAAGCCAGTCATATCACCAATTACACCTCCGCCCAAAGCCACCATAGTCGCAGAACGTTCTAGGCGGTTTTCTAAGGCAATATCATAGAGTTTTTGGATGGAATTGAGGGTTTTGTAGCGTTCCCCAGGTGGTAGGGTGCAGCTAGCAACTTCAAATCCAGCAGATTTTAGGGATGCGATCGCTCTTTCGCCAAAATGTTTAAAAATCGTCGGATTAGAAACCAGCAATACCTTCTTGCCTAGCTTGAGACTAGCCATCTGTTGACCGAGTTGATCTAAACTCGAAGGTGCGATGGCAATCTCATAAGACTGCCCTGGTAAATTTACATTAATTACAGAACTCATTGCCCAACCCCTAACAAGCGCCCGTGGGCTGTATTCTATCGCAATCTGGGAGCAGAGGGGAAAGAGGTAATTTTAATTCTCTCCCTTGCACCATGCCCGAATGGTACTAAGAAAAGGAGAACAGTGACCTTGTATCTGATAATAAGGAGTTAGCCATAAGTGCCATTTGGGTTTTATGTAGAAAAAATAGTTATAGCCGACCTGAGACTTAGTAAATTTGGACTATATGACACTTAATAAAATTCGGATTAACCAAAAAATTACTACATCGGAGATTAAAACTATGGCTAACTTTATCAGTGAAAAGTTATAAAATATAAAGAATAAATTGACTATTATAATGACTAGAAAAATCAAACGAGTAGCAAAAGGTGAAATTCTTGATAAAATTTGAAACTTAGATATTTCTGCTTCAGATTTCAGTCCTTCGGGTTGAGAAATGATGCCTGTCAAAATATACTTAATAATATTGGTATGATTACTCTCCTCTAAAGGTTTTCCATGATCTCCATTAAAATAACAAAATTCTTGCAATCGTATATCTCCCATCAAAAAACCATCAAATCCTCCAGTTCCAATATCTGCCATTCCTACTCCTCGTAAACCACTACACAGAATTCCAACTGGCCAATCAAAAGAGCTACGGGCATTGCATAGCTTCTCTACTTGACCCTTGTCAAATATCTTTTTCCAAGGATATTCTTTTGGTAAAACACTACCAGCCAAGTAAGCTCGTTTGAACTTCATTCCAGGTACTTTCTTCAAACTTTCCCCTAGAATATAAGTCCCATTACTGTGTCCAATGAAATGAAAATTTATATTGGGATACTTAGCAAAATAGTAGCTATATTCATCTAGAAACCAAGCAATAAGTAGGTGGTTACAATTAAATATAAGATAGAGAAGGTCTAAAAAACAGGTACTACAAGATGTCTGCTCCATTGCGAGTTAGATTAACAGATT